>DASYET010000013.1:0-414678 GCA_036498815.1 Bryobacteraceae bacterium
ACAACATCATCTACAAGCTCCGGAAGTACGTCGGCCTGAACGAGAGGACCTGCCTGAACCAGAAGCCGGTGGTTTCCCCCGGCCAGGAGGTCAAGAAGGGCGATATCCTGGCCGACGGCGCCGCGACCTTCAAGGGGGAACTGGCCCTGGGCCGGAACGTCCTGGTTGCCTTCGTACCCTGGCGCGGTTACAACTTCGAAGACGCCATCCTGGTCAGCGAAAAGCTGGTCAAAGAGGATTACTACACCTCCATCCACATCGAGGAATTCGAAATCGAGGCTCGCGACACCAAGCTCGGCCCCGAAGAAATCACGCGAGACATCCCCAACATCAGCGAGAACTTCTTGCGCAATCTCGATGAGAGTGGCGTGATCCGCATCGGCGCAACCGTCCGCCCCGGAGACATCCTGGTCGGCAAGGTCACGCCCAAGGGCGAAACCCAGCTCACGCCGGAAGAAAAACTCCTCCGCGCGATCTTCGGCGAAAAGGCCGGAGACGTGAAGGACGCTTCGCTTTACTGCCCTCCGGGCATCGAAGGCACCGTCGTCGATTGCAAGGTTTTCTCGCGCAAAGGCGCGGAACTCGATGAGCGCTCCAAGCTCATCCTCGAAGGCTCCGAAGAGCGCCTGCGCCGCAATCTCGAAGACGAAAAGCGCATCCTGAACGACGAGCGCGCCAAGCGCCTCGCGAAACTGCTGGAAGGCAAGGAACTCCTGGCCGACCTGCACGACGAAAAAACCAACAAGAAGCTGCTCGCCAAAGGCACCGACATGTCGCGTGACCTCATCGAGAAGCTCCGCGCCCGCGACCTGAAGCGCATGAAGCTGAAGGACAAGGATCCGCGAGTCAACGAACAGATCGACGAGATCGAAGAAATGACCTCGCGTCAGATCGCCGTTCTCGAAAAGATCACCGACGAAAAAATCGCCAAGCTTCGCAAGGGCGATGAGCTGCCTCCGGGCGTGATCAAACAGGTCAAGTGCTACATCGCCATGAAGCGCAAGCTTTCGGTCGGCGATAAGATGGCCGGCCGCCACGGCAACAAGGGCGTCATCGCCCGCATCGTTCCGGAAGAGGACATGCCTTACCTTCCCGATGGAACCCCCGTCGAGATCGTACTCAATCCGCTCGGCGTTCCCAGCCGTATGAACGTCGGTCAGATTCTCGAAACCCACCTGGGTTGGGCCGCGCGCGCCTTGGGCGTTCGGTTCGCGACCCCCGTCTTCGACGGCGCGACCGAGAAAGACATCAAGAAGCAACTCGCCGCCGCCAAGGAGTTAAGCCTCGATAAGCGGCTCTACGACGGCTCCGGTAAGGTCCGTCTCCACGACGGCATTAGCGGTCAGGTGTTTGAGCAGCCGGTTACCGTCGGCTACATCTACATGCTGAAGCTGAGCCACTTGGTGGACGACAAGATCCACGCCCGCTCTATCGGACCCTATTCGCTGATCACGCAGCAGCCCTTGGGCGGCAAGGCCCAGTTTGGCGGACAGCGCTTCGGCGAAATGGAAGTGTGGGCCCTCGAAGCCTACGGAGCCGCCTACGTTCTGCAAGAGCTGCTCACCGCCAAGTCCGACGACGTTTACGGCCGCGCCAAGATTTACGAAGCAATCGTCAAAGGCGAGGCCGCCGCGGAACCGGGAGTCCCGGAAAGCTTCAACGTGCTGATCCGCGAATTGCAGTCGCTCTGTCTCGACGTCGAATTGATGCGCACCCATGAGGAGCAGCCCGATTCGCACGAGACCGCATTGGCCGCCGACTAATTTTAGGGAAGGAAACAGGAGACATCATGTATCGTTCTTCTCCGTACGACCGCGCGAATATGATCGCGGATTTCGATTCCATCCGCATCTCGCTGGCCTCTCCGGAAAAAATCCGGAGCTGGTCCCATGGCGAGGTCACCAAGCCCGAGACCATCAATTACCGCACCTTCAAGCCGGAACGCGACGGCCTCTTCTGCGCCCGCATCTTCGGACCCACCGCGGATTGGGAATGTCTCTGCGGCAAATACAAGCGCATGAAGCATCGCGGAGTCATCTGCGATAAGTGCGGCGTCGAAGTCACTCTCTCTCGCGTCCGCCGCGAGCGCCTTGGTCACATTGAACTTGCCAGCCCCTGCTCGCATGTGTGGTTCTTCAAAGGACTGCCCTCGCGCATCGGCTACCTGCTTGACATCACTCTGCGTGAGCTGGAGCGCGTCCTCTACTTCGAAGCCTTCGTCATTGTCGATCCCGGTGAGGGCACCGGACTCGGTGTCGCCGAAGTCATCTCCGACGAGCGCAAGCGCCAGCTGGATCAGGAATTCCCCGGAAAATTCGTCGCCATGATGGGCGCCGAAGGCATCAAGGAACTCCTTAAAAAGGTCGATGTCGAATCGCTCAGCCTTGAAATTCGCGAGCGCATGAAGACCGAAGCGTCTCAACAGAAGAAGCTGAAGTACGCCAAGCGCCTGCGCGTCGCCGAGAGTTTCCGCAAGTCGGGCAACAAGCCGGAGTGGATGATCCTGGACGTTCTCCCGGTGATCCCGCCCGAACTGCGCCCGCTGGTGCCCCTGGATGGCGGCCGGTTTGCGACCTCCGATCTCAACGATCTC
Organism: Bryobacteraceae bacterium; assembly: GCA_036498815.1. Taxonomy (GTDB): domain Bacteria; phylum Acidobacteriota; class Terriglobia; order Bryobacterales; family Bryobacteraceae; genus Palsa-187. The sequence goes on from DASYET010000013.1 coordinate 2,594, forward strand.
TATCGCCGCGTCATCAACCGCAACAACCGGCTCAAGAAGCTGATCGAGCTCCATGCTCCCGACGTCATCGTGCGCAACGAGAAGCGCATGCTCCAGGAAGCCGTCGACGCTCTGTTCGACAACGGCCGCCGTGGACGCGTGCTACGTGGAGCCAACAACCGCCCGCTGAAGTCGCTTTCCGATACCCTCAAAGGCAAGCAGGGCCGCTTCCGCCAGAATCTGCTCGGCAAGCGCGTCGATTACTCCGGCCGCTCCGTCATCGTCGTCGGCCCGGAGCTCAAGCTCCACCAGTGCGGTCTTCCCAAGAAGATGGCGCTGGAGTTGTTCAAGCCCTTCATCTACCATCGCCTGGAACAGCGCGGCCATTGCACCACCATCAAGCAGGCCAAGGAATTGGTCGAGCAGCAAGACGGCGTGGTCTGGGACATCCTCGAAGAAGTCATCAAGGATCACCCCATCCTCTTGAACCGCGCTCCGACGCTTCACCGTCTCGGCATCCAGGCCTTTGAGCCGGTGCTGGTCGAAGGCAAGGCCATCAAGCTCCATCCGCTGACCTGTACCGCCTTCAACGCCGATTTCGATGGCGACCAGATGGCTGTCCACATCCCGCTTTCTCCGGAAGCGCAGATCGAAGCCGCCACCCTCATGCTCTCGGCGAACAATATCCTGTCCCCCGCGCACGGCGCTCCGATCGCCGTCCCCACTCAGGACATGGTGCTGGGTCTCTATTACCTGACCAAAGCCCGCCCGGGAACCAAGGGCGAGGGCCGTACGTTCGCCTCGATTGACGACGTGCTCATCGCGCTCGAAATGGGCGAGGTCGAAACCCTCACGCCCATCAAGCTCCGCCACACCGGCAAGGTCATCGATCTGGTCAAGGCCTTCGACAACCAGAACCTGATGCATACGGAGCCGATCGAGTTCAACAAGCAGTACATGGACACCACCGTCGGCCGCGTCATCCTCAACGACGTCCTGCCCGATGACATGCCCTTCATCAACGGCTTGCTCAAGAAAAAGGGCTTGTCGCAGATGGTGCATTACTGCTATCTCAAATTCGGTCTGCCCATCACGGTCAACATGCTTGACCAAGTGAAGTCGCTCGGGTTCCTTTACGCCACCCGCGCCGGCATCTCCATCGGCATCGACGACATGACGGTGCCGAGCGAAAAAGTCGGCCTCGTCAAGGACGCCGAAAAAGCCGTGATTGAAGTCCGCTCTCAGTATCAAGAGGGTGCCATCACTCAGGGCGAACGCTACAACAAGATCATCGAAATCTGGTCCAAGGTCACCGAACGCGTTTCGGAAGAAATGTTCAAGGCCATGGAGGACGATGACCGCACCGGCCGTTACCTCAACCCGATTTACATCATGGCCGACTCCGGCGCCCGCGGATCGAAACAGCAGATCCGCCAGCTCTCCGGCATGCGCGGACTGATGGCCAAGCCGTCGGGCGAGATTCTCGAAACCCCGATCACCGCCAACTTCCGCGAAGGCCTCGATGTGCTCGAGTACTTCATCTCCACGCACGGTGCCCGGAAAGGTCTGGCCGACACAGCGCTCAAAACCGCCGATTCCGGCTACCTCACCCGCCGCCTCTGCGACGTCGCCCAGGACGTAATCGTGACCGAAAGCGATTGCGGCACCAGCGACGGTATCTACGTCGAGCCCATCATCGAATCGGGCGAAATCATCGAGCCCTTGCGTGACCGTATCGTCGGCCGCGTGGCTCTCGAAGATCAGCGCGATTACGAGGGCAACGTCATCGTCGAAGTGAACAGCGAGATCACCGAAGACCTCGCCGCTCAGATTCAAGCGGCCGGTATTGAGCGCGTCAAAATCCGCTCCGTGCTGACCTGCGAATCGAAGCGTGGCGTCTGCCAGCTCTGCTACGGACGCAACCTCGCCACCGGACGCCTGGTGGAACGCGGCGAAGCGGTCGGCATCATCTCCGCGCAGTCCATCGGTGAACCGGGCACGCAGCTCACCATGCGTACCTTCCACATCGGCGGCGCGGCGACCGGCTCGGCCGAACAATCGAAGCAGGATTCCAAATCCGACGGCTTCGTGAAGTTCATCAACATCGCCACCGTGAAAAGCGCGAAGGGCGAACTGATCGCCATGAACCGCAATGGCATCATCGCCATCCTCGACGACAAGGGCCGCGAAAAGGAACGCTACCAAGTCGTTTACGGCGCCAAGATCCTCTTCGCCGATGGCGAAAAGATCAAGGCCAACTCGGTACTGCTCGAATGGGATCCGTACACGTTCTCGATCCTGACCGAAGTCACCGGTGTGGTGCATTTCAAGGATCTGATGGAAGGCGTCACCATGCAGGAGCAGGTGGACGAAATCACCGGCCGTTCGCAGTGGGTCGTGATGGATTCCACCGACGAGAAACGTGTCCCCGCTCTTTACGTCCGCCCGGTCGGCGGCACCAAGCATGAGGAAAAACGCTACCTCATGCCGATGCACGCTCACTTGACCATCGCCGACGGTGACGAAGTTCACGCCGGCGACGTGCTCGCGAAGATCCCCCGCGCCACCACCAAGACCAAGGACATCACCGGCGGTCTGCCGCGCGTTGTCGAACTGTTCGAAGCCCGCAAGCCGCGCGAAACGGCGGTCATCACGGAAATCGACGGTATCGTGAAGTACGGCGAAATTTCGAAGGGCGTCCGCAAGATCTACATCATCGGCGACGATGGTGAGCAGCGAGAATACGCCATCCCGCGCGGCGTCCACATCAACGTCCAGGAAGGTGAGCGCGTGCATCACGGCGACCCGCTCATGGACGGTCCCCGCAATCCGCACGACATTATGGCCGTGCTCGGCGAAACCGCGTTGCAGAAGTACCTGGTCAACGAAATCCAGGAAGTCTACCGTCTGCAGGGCGTCAACATCAACGACAAGCACCTTGAAGTGATCTCGCGCCAGATGATGCGCTGGGTCCGCATCGAGGACATCGGCGACACCGAATTCCTGCCCGAGGAAATCGTCGACAAGTTCAGATTCCGCGAAGAGAACGCCCGTGTCGTCGAGACCGGAGGCCGCCCCGCGGCCGGCAAAACCGTGCTACTCGGCATCACCAAAGCATCGCTTTCGACGGATTCCTTCATCTCCGCGGCCAGTTTCCAGGAAACCACGCGAGTGCTCACCGAAGCCGCCATCAACGGCAAGGTGGACCACCTCCGCGGTCTCAAGGAGAACGTCATCATGGGCCGCCTCATCCCTGCCGGAACCGGCATGGACTACTATCGCGGCGTCAAGATCGCGGGCGAGGACGTCGAGGAAGAGATGGTCACCGAGCAAGAGGGTGTGCCTCTCGACGCCATCCCGGGTTACGACGAAGAAACCCGCGCGCTCTACGCCGGAGGCCTCTCCGAAGGCGAGACGCCCGTCGTCGAGGAAGCGCTGCCCGAGTAGCCTCAGGCCATCGGCAAACCCATGGCTTGGGTGGCGCGTCTGCGCGGCTGGCTCCAGAACCTGGATGCCAGGCTATCGCGCCTTGATACAGAATCGATGGGCGAGGAGCAAATCCCTCCTCGCCTTCGCTACGACGAAATCGTCTCCTTTGTCCGGTCAATGGACCAGCCAGATGATGGAGCACGCCGCTATCTCGAGATCCACATCCCCCGCATCGGGCGGACACTAGGACTCGTCCCACCGCCCGCCCCCTCCGATAGCGACCTCGGACATTCCGGCCGCATCCTTGAAATGGGCGCGTACATGCAAATGACGCCCGCGCTCCAATGCGTGCTCGGATACAAAGAAGTTCGCGGAGCCTACTTCGGGCCCCTCGGCCGCACTGACGAAAAATGCGCCTCCGTCAACGGCAAGGAAGTGTTCCGTTGCTTCGTCGACCTCTTCGACGCCGAAAAAGATCCCTACCCCTACCCCGACAACCACTTCGAAACCGTCATCGCCTGCGAGATCTTTGAGCACATGCTGCATGACCCCCTGCACATGCTCCTCGAAATACACCGGGTCCTCGAAGAGGGCGGCACCCTCGTCCTCACCACCCCCAACGTGGCGAGTTTTACCGCCGTCGCCCGCATCCTTGAGCAGAGCGGCAACCCTCAGCTCTACTCCAAATACACCGACCCTCGAGGCGAATACGCCGACACCGAGGTGGGCCACATGCGCGAGTACACGCCCAAAGAACTCCGCGAAGCCGTCGAATCCGCCGGCTTCGAAGTCGAAAGCCTCTTCACCGACTTGATCCCCGGCTACGGTACCGACGTCCGCATGAAAGCGTTCCTCGAACGCAACCAGTACTCCTCCGAATACCGTGGCGAGCAGCTTTACGTCATCGCCCGCAAGCGCTCCGATCTTCCTGTCACCCGCTACCCCGGTTTCCTCTACGAGGTCTGATCCCTAAAGCCTGATCCTTCGGCCTCCCTCGGCCGATCACCGCTTATGCGGATTATGCGGACTTGGATCCTCCTTTCCGCCGCCGCGAGCTGCCTCCTCGCCCAATCCTCCGAACAGCGGGCCAATTACCAGTCCAACTGGCCCTGCACGGGGAAGGAACGTACCTTCGACCCCGTTTATCTCCACACCGCCGAAGCTACCGGAGGCCAGCTGTTCCTCTTCGACAAATCCGAGACGAGCGGCTTCACTACCATCGCCATTCAGACCCCCAAGCATCCCGCGACCATCGCCCGGTCCGTCGGCAGACTGGAGAACTACCTCGACATCCGCGTCCCGATCGACCCATCCATCGAAAGCCTCTATGTTTCCACCACCGTCCAGTGCCTCCAGCGGGTAATCCTGTGGGACCCGCAGATCATCGAGGTGCTCCCCCAACAAATCGGCGGAGAAGACCACGTCTTCCGAGCCGTGCGGATCTCGATCATCCCTAAACCAGCCCCCGGCATTTGGACCATTCGGGTCCTCGGCACAGGCAGCTATTCTCTGGTCGTCCAAGCCAAGACAAATCTTAACTTTAGTGCGAAGTTCTCCAACCAAAACATCACCGCCTTGACGAGCGCCACCGCGCCTCGATTCCGTCTGGTCACGGAGACCGGAGATCCTCTCCAGCCGCTCGACCTTCTGCCCGCCGGACCGGGCCGCTATTCGGGAACGGTCATGGCACCCCCACAGCCGTTCCGAATCCTTATGGAGAATACAGAGGAGCAGGGCCAGACCGTCCAGCGGCTGGACCCCCGGCTCTTTAACTCAGGCCGCTGAAAACAAGCACTGTTGCTCCGCGTAAGCGGGATCGAAAGGAGCCAGTTCCGTTGGATACCGGCGGCGCAAGTCCTTGGGAGCGGACCCGCGCACTCCCGTCACCATCGCGCTCAATTGCAGCGCATTGACGAAACTCTTTCCGGCCGCATCGTTGTTGAAAACGACGAACGTACGTTCCGAGAATCGCTGGACATGCTCGATCCGCTTGGCCCACTCCGTGAGCTCGGCTTCCGAGTAAAGGTAGTCATGCTGCCGGACCCGCGCGGCGCTGCGATCGAAGGCCCCTAGCGAGTTCTTAGGATTCCGCCCATGCAGGCGCACGTACCCGACGTCCGAAGTCAGCATTTGCGTGGGAGGCATCGCCCGCGTATAAGCCGGCTGGTCGATATTCACGAACCCCACCCGGTAATCGAGAAAAGTCCCGATCGCCTCCTCCGCCAGCCAGCTGCTATGCCGCATTTCCGCCACCAGGGGAAACTCATGGAACGCACGGCGCAGCCGGATAAAGAAGTCCTGATTCTCCGGCGTGAAGCGGAAGCTCCAGGGAAACTGCATCAGCAACGCCCCGAGCTTTTTCGCCCGCAGCATCGGCCACAGACCCTCTTTAAAGCCCGCGATTTCAGCGCCTTCCAGGACGCGATCATGAGTAAAGCGTTGATGCAGCTTCGCCGTAAATTGGAAGCCAGGATGATCTTCTACCTTCTTCATCCACAACTTCGTTACCTCCGGCTTAAGGCATTGATAAAACGAGCTATTAATTTCAACCGTGGATTGATATTTCGCGATCAGGTCGAGGGGGTGGCTCGCCGCGGATTGTGTTCGCGGATAAACCACCCCATTCCAGTGTGGATAGGCCCAACCTGCAGTTCCGATGTAAAGGGAGGACATGGAAAAGCTCCGTATTCGTCGTTTGTTCGCTAATTGATAATAGCGAAGAAGGGGCGAAGAAGCAAGGGGAAAGTTTTAGGGTTTCGGCTCGGCTACAAACGCGGTGCTACTCTCGACCAGAGTCAACAGCCTGATCCAGAGCCGTTTGATCCAGGAACGGGGACGGGGTCGAGTATCCTTTTTCTGCCGCACGGTGAACTGTAGTGCGTTGCGGCGTCGGATTCTCTCTGGCGATTTCTGGATGTTGTGGAACCGTGATTCTCATTGAAGGGTCGTCACGCTGAACGTGGATTCCCAGCTCTTGCGACGCTCGCTGGGAGGCAGTTTCCGGTCGCGCTTTTCCTTATACATCCTGCGGTCTGCTTCCGCCAGCAATTGCTCCGCGTCCTCTCCGTCCACCGGGAAATGCGCCACTCCCGTGCTCACCGTGAGCAGCTTCTCGCCGAACAAGTTCTGGCAGACATTCGCCACCACACTCTGGAATTGATGGGCCTTGATATCCGCGTCCACCGGCCGGACCCCCGGCAGCAGCACCACAAATTCGTCGCCGCCCATCCGAGCCACGTAATCGTACTCCCGGCACGCCGATTTAAACCCCGCCGCCACCGCTTTGAGCACCTTGTTGCCTTCCAGATGTCCGAACCGGTCGTTGATCTGCTTGAACCCGTCCAGATCCGCCACCAGCACCGCCATCGGCTGATTTGACCGGCTCGCCCGGGAGACTTCGGCGTCCAGTTGCAGGAACAGAGACCGCGCGTTCGGCAGAGACGTCAGGAAATCCGTCGTCGCCGAGGATTCCACCTGGCGGAACCGCAGAGCGTTCTCGATCGACATCCCGATCTTTGAGCTAATCCCCAGCAGCACCCTCAAGTGATCTTTGTTAAAAGCGTCCCGATCCATGTGATACAGCGTCAGCACACCCAGCGTCCCATTCATTCCTTCGAGCGGAACCGCCACCGCCGCCCGCAGGGCGGAGAACTTCGACGGATCGTTCAAGTACCCCGGTTCCACCGAAGGATTCCCGTTCACGATCGGCTTGCCGTTTTCCGCCACCCAGCCGGACAGTCCGTGTCCCACCGGAATCTCCAAGGAGGAGAACAGCCGGTAATCCTCGCCCGTCACGTACTCGGGAATCAGCACCGCTTCCCGCCGGATCCAGATGGCAAGCGAGTGGTGCGGAATAATCTTGCGCAGCCTCACCGCCAAAACCGACAGCGTCTCGTCCAGGCTCAGGGAATTGCCCAGGTCCTGCGAAATTTCGAACAGCGCCTGTACTTCCTGCCGCGCGGAAGCAATCGAGCTGAGGAAGTCCATCGCTGCTGGCTTTCCATCCCCCGTCTTGCCCGATGACGATTCGAAGCCCGCCCCCGGGGCCGCGCCGCGCTCGATCTTCACGTTCATGGAGAGCTTTTCCACTTGCGCGCTCTTGTCCTGGGCCATCCTCTCCCATTGAATGTAGTGTTTGTGCAGCAGCTCCACGATCCTCGGGTCGAAGGCCTTGCCGGACTCCGAAACCACCACTTTCATCGCGTCGTCCAGCGGCAGCGCGCGTCGATACTGCCGGTCGCTCGCGAGAGCATCCAGGCAATCCACGGCCGAAATAATCCGCGCTCCGATGGGAATGTCCTCGCCCGACAAGCCCGCCGGGTAGCCCGCGCCGTCCCATTTCTCGTGATGCGCCCGCACAATCGGCACCACCGGATACGGAAACTGGACCCGCTCCAGGATCTCGGCGCCTACCACCGGATGGATCTTCATCTTTTCGAATTCTTCCGGAGTCAGCCGTCCCGGCTTTGAGATGATGTGTTCCGGCACTGCCAGTTTCCCGATGTCGTGCAGCAGCGCCGCCGCTCGCAGGGCGTCCCTTTCCGGCTGCGTCAGATCCAATTCCCGGGCCAACTCCATCGCGTAGACCTGCACGCGCTGGATGTGGTCGCTGGTGGTATTGTCCTTCGCCTCGATCGCCAGCGCCAAGGCCTCAATCGTCCGGAGGTGCAGAGCCGACATCTCCTCCGCCATCTTCTTCTCGCCTTCCAGCCGAGCCAGATACAGGCGATACGTGCGATACACCAGATAAACCACGGGACCCGTCAGCAGCACCGGCTGCCAGCTCACGCTCCGCTCCGCCAAGCTGGCCACTTGGGCCACCGCGGCGCCGCCCAGATAGTACGGCATGGACCAGAAATAGCACTCGCGCCACACCACCAGCAGATTCCGCTCTTCCGCCAGCGCCACGGCCATCGCCACCGGAGCCGTGTTCATCACAAACAGGACCAGAGTCGCGGCCGCCAGGCACACCGCCTGATCCGCGTGATGCGAGGCCAGCCAGCCGGAATGATACGCCGCCTGCGCCGCCGCGATCGCAATCGACATCGACGCCACGTTGAACACCACCTGCGCCGGACGGGGCCGCTTCGGCTGGTCCCAGTAACACTGCACCACCGTCATCACCGCGCCGAGCCAGATGGTTTCCTGCCCCGTCAGATCTACGATGCCGAACAGCACGAACAGAAACGTCAGGGAGAGGGTGCCCGTGACGCCCGGCACCGAAATCTTCATGCCCGAAGAGAACAGTCCGATGGTCAGGAACCCGGCGTACTTCAGCACGTCGGTCGATTCCCAGTTCGCCAGTGCCAGGATCAGAACCGTAAACCCCATCAGGGCCGTGGCCTGCACGTATAGCATCGCCTTTTGGGGCAGGGCAGGGTGGGAAGTTGTCTCCTGCGGGTACTCGATCTCGGCAGCGGCAGACATGGCGTCGGACTACAGTTAAATGCACGTCTGGGTCCGTTTAGCTCAGCGGAAAAACTGCGTATGTTTCAATGACTTACCAGTCTCCGGCGCGGCCTAAACCACTCGTTTTGAGACACAATGGCACTTTGCCGCGCTTCGTCATGCGACAAACTGTCTCAGCATGCGCGGAGGTTTATCATCCCCCACTAGGGTGTTCACCGGACGGCTTTCTCTGGGTGCTCTCCTTGATGATAGGGAGTATACCGGTGACCGTCGAGGTTCAATGACTGTCGAAGCGCACTCCGAGACTCGAGTCTTCCTGGGCATGACCGCCGTGCTCGCCAGCCCTGCCATGCTACGGCTGCTCGACACGGTGGAACGAGTCGCACGAGCCAATGCCAGCGTCCTGATCACCGGCGAGAGCGGATCGGGCAAGGAACTGATCGCCCGCGCCGTTCACCACTATTCCGCCCGCTCTTCGCGCCCCTGGGTCGATCTGAGCTGCGCCGCGCTTCCCGAACATCTGCTCGAAAGCGAACTCTTCGGCTACGACAAAGGCGCCTTCAGTGGCGCTGATTCCCATAAACAGGGCCTGTTCGAACTGGCGCACCAAGGCACGCTCTTCCTCGACGAAATCGGCGAGCTGGATCCGAAAATGCAGGTGAAGCTGCTGCGCGTGCTGGACGGAGTCCCCTACTATCGCCTCGGAGGCGTGAAGAAGGTTTCCGCCGATGTCCGTGTCGTAGCCGCGACGAATCAAGACCTGGAGCGAGCCGTCCAGGAAGGCCGCTTCCGCAACGATCTCTACCATCGCCTCGGGCAGTTTACGCTGCAAGTGCCGCCCTTGCGCGAGCGCCGCGAGGACATCTCTCCGCTCGCGCACTACGTCCTGGCCCAGCACGACCCCGGCAAGACGTTTAGCCGCCGCGCGATTCAAGCTCTCGAAATGCGTCCCTGGCAAGGCAACGTGCGCGAGTTGCGGAATGCGGTGATCAAAGCCGCGGTCATGGCGCCTGCCGACGAGATCGACGCCGCGGATCTTCCGCCTTGCATCTCCTCCACCAGCACCAACGGAAAGACAAACGCCGGGCCGTCCGGTAGCCTGGAAGTCATGGAGCAGCGCATGATCTTCGACGCGCTGGCCGCCACCGGAGGCCATCAGCAGAAAGCCGCCGCGCGCCTGGGCATCTCGCGCCGCACGCTCACGCGCAAGTTGAAGACCTACGAATCCGAACGCGAGAGTGCGGTATCGTGAGGATCAAGGGATGACGAGCCCCGCCACCCGCGAAAATCGCCGCGAGCCTCGCCGCATCGCCGACGGAGCCGTCCGCGTCTGGTTCCCGAACCCCCAGCGCCAGGAAATAGAAGGACGCTTGATGGATGTAAGCTCCAGCGGATTCCGCATGGCCCATGAGTTCGCCGCGCTCCCCGCCGGTCAAGTGGTGGAGTTTTCTCACCCCGAAGCCGAAGGCCGCGCGCGAGTCATCTGGAACCGCATCTCCGAAGCCCGGGTGGAAACCGGATTTCTGGTCTTGTTGGTGTAGGCCTTGCTGGTGTAGGTCTTGCTGCAGTAAGAGCGCCTACGGCTGCAGCGCGATGGTCGTCTTGCCGGCCGGTCCGCTATAGATCAGCTCAATCGTCTTAATGTTCTTCGCCGAGCTCCCATAATCGAAAAACAAAAAACCCGCCTGCGGAAGCGGACGATCGCCCAGAGGCATTGCCGCCGCCTGCACCCGCTTGACCATCGCACGCCGCAATTCCAGCGGCATCTTCGGCGGCGGGGGCGGGGCATCGTCATTGCCGCCTCCTCCCCCCGCGTTCAGTTTCGTCTTCGATCCCTTCGATTCAGGAGCAGCAGGCGGCTCCCACTCCGGATCCTTGACATTCCCCGCGATGAAATCCACCGGCTGGCTCATCACCGGAGTCTTCTTCCCATTGATGCGGAGCGAAAAATCTTCGAGCGACAACTTCAGCCGCGCGTCTGGCGCTCCGAAGAACGCCGCCTCCACCACGATGAAGTTCTCTGTAGTGAGGATTCCTTCTAGCAAAGGGATGGAGTGCTGCCGGAAGTCCGCCGCAATCGTCACCGAGCCTGCCTTACCTTGCGATGGATAATCCGCCGGAGTCGCCCGCGGAGCAAAGCCCTTCGTCTCGTTTGCCGGAGCGGCCAACGCGTCCTTGGCGGGCTCCTGCCCCTTCACGCATAGGCAAAAAGCCGCCATCAAGCCGGCGAATCGTAAGATTTGTTGCATAAGCAGCCCACCCGCTAGGATAACAGGCCGCCGCTTTACCGTAGGGTCTTTCTGAATGTTCTAAGGCAGGATTGAAAGAGCCCGCTCAACCTTGGCTCCCGCCAGCGCCGCCCTCCTGTGGCAGTAATCACACCAGACAGACTGGCCTGCTTAGAAAACGCTTCGACTTTCAGGTTGGCTCGGCTGATCAGACCCGGGTCTTCCGGACTAGCGTTAGCACGACCGATGGTTCGGGAGCGCGTGCGGCTGGAAATACAAGAGTATCTCGGATAAACAGCCCCATTTGTGTTTGATTCCTTATACGGTTTGCCGAGGGGTCAACTCCAGGTGTCATCGGTCATTGCCCAGAGCCCCATCTCATTGCACGGGGCGCTCTCCTCCTGCGTCAGACATCCGATGAGGTATTTCTTGGCGCTTCTGGCAATCGGGTTAACGACTGTTGCTGCATGGGCGCAGCCTTCGTTTGAAGTGGCGACCATTAAGCCCGCGGTGCCATCCAGCGGAGCGGGCGGTCAGGCGTCCACGAGCGGCGATACGGTGTCCTTTCGAAATACTACGCTTCTGAACATTTTGGTACGAGCCTTCCAACTCAAGTTCCCGAACCAAGTCGAGGGACCGTCCTGGATATTCACCGAAAGGTACGACATCGTCGCTCGGGCGCCGGCGAATACTCCGAAGGATCAGATTGCGGCGATGCTGCGAACCCTGTTGATGGAGCGATTCAAGCCGGTGCTCCATCACGAAACTCGAGACTTCCCCAGCTACGCCTTGGCGCTGGGGAAAAAGCCCCTTGCGCTGCGGCCGGCGCAGGACGCGAATCAGGGGAAAGACTCCGCTGCGGTTGTCCGTGGACGGCGACAATTCAAGGACAAGAGTACGGCAGCTCTCGCGGGGCTGCTGTCGCAGATGTTGCGTGCGCCTGTCCTGGATGAGACGGGTCTTCAGGGAGGCTACGATTTCTCGTTGGAGCCTTCTCTGGAAGAGGCGGGAGGAGTGAACAATCCGGCAGTGACGGCTCCGTCCATCTTCACGTTGATCGAAGACCTCGGGCTGAAGATGGAAGCGAGGAAGACGTCTCTGGACGTGGTCGTCATCGACAGCGGAGAAAAAGTTCCAGTGGAAAACTAAGCTGCTACTTCGACTTGATGTACCGGTTGGCGAACGTTAAGAACGTCGGCCAGTTGGGACCGTCCGTGTGACCGGAGCTGTGTTGGCGAAACGCGACATCGCCATCGATGAGGGCGGTTTCGATGGGCGGGAATTCGGTGGTGCCCATATCCTTCTTCCCGAGCAGCTTGTAGACCGGACCCGCGCCGGCGGCGGCGAGGAACATGCCTTTGGCGTCCACCCATCCGTCGCCTTGCGTGGCCCCGCCGCTGATGAAGACGGGGCGCGGGGCGCAGAGGGCTACGAGCTCATGGGCGTCGACCGGAAGATCGTCCCACGTCAGAGGGTCGGCGGCGTACTTGAGATAATTGCCGGCCATCCAGTGATACTCGCTGGTGGCGGCGACGTTTTCTACGAGTTCGCCCCACGCGCGGCGATGCATCTTTGCGCCGCCCGCGCCGGAGCTGCTCACGTAAGAGATGGCGAAGCGAGGATCGTAGGCCATGGCGACGATGGTCGCTTTGCCGTAGCGCGAGTGGCCTTCGAGGCCCACCTGCTTCGCGTCGACGTTCTTGTCGGTTTCGAAATAATCGAGAGCGCGGCTCGCGCCCCAGGCCCAGGCGCGAAGGGCGCCCCAATCGTCAACTTTGCGGGGCTGGCCTTTGTTGCTCAGGCCGATGATGCCGGCAGTGAGTCCGCCGCCGTTGTCGGCTTGCACCGTACTGGTGTAGAGAACCGCATAGCCCCAGCCTTTCGCGAGAACCTGCTGCTGCCAGGTGGGCCCTTGCGGGGCACGGGGCGGGGCGGGGGGCGCTTTACCGGCGGCTACCGCGGGAGCCTTGCCATCCTTTCCGGCGGCGGGTCCACGGCCGAAGCCTCCGCGGCCTGCGCCCGGAGGCGCGCCGCCGAACTGCATCATCACGGGAACCTTGCCCTTTGCGTTCGCGGGCGTGGTGAGGGAGACCTGAATATCGACGGTGATCGCGGGGTATGAGGAGTTGTCCACATGGCCGACCAGCGCCTTGGTGACGATGGGTACGTCGCCGTTCATCCCCATGGTGGTGCCGGTCACTTCCCACTTCACTTTCGGGACGTCTTTGGGGACGCGGCCGTAGACTTCGCGATCGAAGTCCTCAACGATTTCGGGTCGCCGCTGGTTCCACCACATCTTGGCGGACGTCACCTTCTTGCCATCCTTCAACACCAGAGGATCGGGCTGGTGCGAATACGGGTTGGCTTTTGACTCGTCGTAATTCGCGGCGTTGGGAGCCTTCGGATCGTTGCCGTTCGCACCTTGGCGAAGCGATTTCAGGCCGAGCAGATCCATCAGACGCTGATGATCCTGCTGAGCGGTGAGTTGCACGGGCGGCGCGGCATCGAAGGCGTGGAGGGCGAGGGCGCCAGCAAACACGGCGGAGCCGAATCCCAAGGACCAGCGAAGGGTGAGCGAAGTGAGCATGAGGTTGCCTTACGGTCCGTTATGACGTTCGCGGACCACATCAATTATAGGAAAGCTTACGGTAGAGTGGGGAGGACACCGTGCGCGCCGCCCGAACTTTACTCCTCTGCCTTCTCGGCTTCCTGGCGCTCGATGCCGCGGTGTTCCACACGCGTTTTTACCGAGCCGTGCTGAAGCCCGATTCGACAGCGGGCTTGGTGGAGTCCATTCTGACGGCGGAGATTACGCGTCCGGTGCACGACCGCAAGCAAGTAATCATGGTAGGCGACTCGCGCATGGGGTTTTATCCGCGGTTCACGGATCCGTTGCTGCCGGAGCTCGGCTACACCTTCCGCACGATCGGCGTCGCGGGAAGCTCTCCGCGATGCTGGTATTATTTGCTCCGCGAAGTGGATCCGACGAGGCGGCGTTATTCCGCCGTTCTGATTCCGCTGGAGAACTACGACGACGCGGAGATCAGCGAAGACTACGCCAACCGCATTGTGGATCTCAACTATCTGGCCGGCGTGCTGAGCTGGCGCGACGCGTGGGAATTCGCGAGTTCCTTCCGCGATCCGCAACTCAAGCTGCAAGCACTGCGCGGGCTGTTCCTCAAGGGTCTGGTTTACAAACGCGATTTCGAGGATTTACTTGCGTCGCCCGGCCGGCGCTGGCATGAAGTGAAGGATCTCGGGCCGAACGAGGCGACGTGGCGCTTTGGGTTTCAGGAGACTGACGCGAGCTTGAAAGACGTCCACATCGATGCGAAGACGGGGGCCGTCGCCGGTCCGCCGGAGGTTCTTGCTGCGCATGGAGACGCACTGCGGGCTCGATTCTTCAACACCGCGCCCGCGAATCGGGGTCTGGAAGCCGAGTACCTTCATTACTGGCTTACGAAGATTTGCGACTACTATCAGGGTTCCGGGACGCAGGTTGTTTTCCTGCGGCTTCCTCGCGGAGGGTTCGTGCGGCCGGATCAGCCGCCGCTCAATTCGAGTTCGTCCGTACGGGTTTTGTCGCGGCGTCCCGGCGTCAAGCTTGTTCCGGAACATTTCTTCGACGATTTGGAACATCCGGAGTTGTTTCACGATGAGGTACATCTGAACGGTCCAGGGAATGAACGGTTCTCGATAGAAGTGGCCCGCGAAGTGAGCGTGCTGCTGGGGCGCGGTTAGAGAAGACGAGTATGCTCTTCAGCACTCCGCAATTCTTCGCCTTCTTCGCCGTGGTTTTGGCGTCGTTCTACGCGGCGACTCCGCGTTGGCGGCGGCCGATTCTGCTCGCGGCCAGTTACTTCTTCTACATGAGCTGGAATCCGAAGTTCATCGTGCTGCTGTTGACGCTCACCGTGCTTGATTATACGGCGGCGCTGCTGATTGCGCGGGCGACGCGGTATCGCAAGGCGTTCCTGATCGCGAGTCTGGCGGGCAATCTCGGATTTCTGGGTTTTTTCAAGTATTACAACTTCCTGGCGGAGAATCTGGCCACGCTACTGAGGCTGCCTCCGCACCACTTTGCGCTGTCGATCATCCTGCCGCTCGGCATCAGTTTCCACACGTTCCAGAGCATGTCGTACGTTGTGGACGTTTACCGGCGCGAGCAGGAGCCGGTGCGGAATCCACTCGATTACGCGCTGTTCATCGCGTTCTTCCCTCAACTGGTGGCGGGGCCGATCGTGCGGGCGCGGGAGTTCTTCGCGGATCTTTACGCTTGGGTCGCGCCGTCGAACGAAGAAATCCTGCGAGGAGGACTGCTGCTGTTGCTGGGCTTGGTGAAGAAGATGGCGCTCGCGGACCAGTTCTCGCCGCTTGCGGACGCGTATTTCCAAAACGCCCCGTCGCATCCGGGCGCACTGGCGGCGTGGAGCGGCACGTTCGCTTTCGCGATGCAGATCTTTTTCGATTTTTCGGGATACACCGACATGGCGATCGGAATGGCTCTGCTGCTGGGCTTCCATTTTCCGGTGAACTTTCGGCGGCCGTATCTGGCGTACTCCATCACGGATTTCTGGCGGCGCTGGCACATGACCCTTTCGCGATGGCTGCGCGATTACGTCTACATCACGTTCGGCGGAAATCGCGAGGGCGAGTTGAAGACGTACCGGAATCTGATGCTGACCATGCTGCTGGGCGGCCTATGGCATGGGGCGAGCTGGAATTTCGTGATCTGGGGCGGATATCACGGAGCGCTGCTAAGCCTCGAGCGAATCGGAGGAAAGAGACGGTTCCTGACGCAGCCGAATCGCTTCACGTATCCGTTGCGGGCGGCGTTGACGTTCGGGCTGGTTTGCATCGGATGGGTCTTCTTTCGGGCGGCCACGTTTGCCGATGCGGTTTACGTGCTGGGGCAGATGTTTTCGTGGGGGTATGCCGGGGCATCGATAGTTCCGCTTTGGTTGATATGCTTCGTGGGGATCTCGCTGGTGCTTGCGATCGCTGAGGAGCGCGGGGCGTGGATCGATCGTGCTTCTCGGGGGCCGGCGTGGGCTTACGCGGCGGCGGTGGTGGTGCTGTTGTTTTCGGTGGAACTACTCGCGGTGACGGATAAGCCGATTCCATTTGTGTATTTCCAGTTCTGACGGGAACTTCTCACTCCTCTCAAGGTTCTAATCACCCGGGGAACAAAATATGGCGATGTCCGTGGGCTATCGCAAGGGCGAGATCAATATCACGCCGATGATCGACATCCTGCTGGTGCTGATCATCATCTTCATGGTGATTCAGCCCGAGTATTCCACCGGGCTCGATACCGCTGTGCCAAAGCCTGCTCCTCCGGGGAGCGTCGCGAGTGACTCCGGCGACGTGCTGATTCTGGTGCACGGTGACGGGACAGTGCTGCTGAACGAAGAAGCGGTCGCCGTCGAGTCGCTGGAGAGCCGGCTGCGAGATTTTTACAAGCGCGCGGCCCAGATCGCGGTGTTCATCCAGGCGGACAAGGACGCCGACTTCGGGCAGGTAGCCGAGGTCATCGACCTCGCGAACGGAGTGGGGATCAAAAAGGTCGGGCTGCTGCCGCGTTGATCGAAGCTGGTGAAGAGTCGAGCAGGCGCTCGAAATCTCAAGGGTCTCAGGCGGTGGCGGCAACAGCTTGCAGTGGGGCGAATCCGGCGGCGGCGTAGGCTCTGGCGAAGTGGGCGTGCATTCGGGCACAGGCGGCGTGGGTGTGGATCTGAACGAAGAGCTGGCCTACCATCTTTCCGCGCAATCCGGGGCAAACTTTCGCGAGTTCCCGGGCGCTGCTTTCGGTACATCCCTCGCAGGTCAGTCCGACGGCTCTACACTCTTCCGGAATTCGCGTGTCCATAAGCTTGAACTGCGATTATCTCTTGGGACCCGGCTTTAACCAAGGGGTTTGAGGGGGGTTCCCGATGCCCCAATTGAGGGGTACTGCGAGTTTGCGGTACCTTTGCACGCGTCACGCCGCCGGTTTGAAGCTGTTGAGGCGCGCTTCCAGGCCGATCAGGAGCAGAAGGACGAAGACCACGACGGTGCCGACCAGGGGGAGCCCGATGACGGTCAGGACTCCCCATTCGGAGGCCAGGTATCCGACTAAGCAGGGCGAGAGCAGGCCTCCGGCAAGGGCGCAGGAGAAGATGCCGTTGTAGAAACCCGGATGGAAGTAAGGGAAGCGGTGGCCGATTTTTTCGATGACCAGAGGGTAAATGGGGGCGAAGGCTCCGCCGAGGAGGAGGATTCCGGTGACAGCTCCGAAGCGATTGTCGGTCAGGAGGAGGATGACGCACCCGAGAATCGAGGCGGCGGCGCTTACCATGAGCAGGCGGCTGTGGCGGACCTTCGGCAAGATCCACTGGGCGGAGACGCGTCCGACCAGGAGCGCGAGCCAGTAGAGGGCCAGCATCGAGAGCGATGTCGCGGGGCTGATTCCGAGGCGCTGCGTGAGGAAGAGCGACAGCCATCCGGCGAGCGCCCACTCATTGCCAAGCTGGAAGAACAGCAGCAGGGCCAGCAGGACGGCGGCGGGGGTCCGGAGTTCGGAAAAAATCGCGCGGAGGGGAGGGTGGTGCGGCACGGGCAGGGGCGAGAAGGGTGTCTTGAAGTAAAACCATCCGAACGCGGCGGGGATTACCGCGATCCATGCCTGTAATGCCGGGGCGGAGTACATGTAGAAGGTCCCGGAGATGAGGAGGGCTACGGTGAGGCATCCGAGTCCGAACAGGATTCCGGCGAGATTTACGGTTGCCACGGGATCGTGACGGTACATCGGCGAGACGGCGTGAAAAACGGCGGTGTGGAGCAGGCCGGCGGAGAAGCCGATGATCGCCATTCCGGCGACTCGCCACCAGGGCGAGGAAGGCGGTGAGACGAACGCCAGGTAGAGGAATCCGATGCCGGCGACAGCGCAGGCCAGCGCCAGGGTCCAACCGACGCCCTTGCTTTCGAGCAGACGCGGGGCGACGCCGACGGAGGCCACGAGACCCACGATGAGTCCGACGAAGTAGAAGCCGACGATGCCGTATTCGGAGGAGAGATGATGCTGCCATGCAGGCAAAATCGCGCCCAGGAAGGAGATGAGGACGCCGGAGATGAAGAAACCCGCTAAGGCTCGGCGGGCACCGGAGGCGCCAAGCGCTCCTTCCGCCACGGGGACGCCGGAGGAACGGGCGACTTCTGGGGGAGGAACTCGCATCGGGAGGCGTCTTTTATCGTAACCTACGCGGCCGTTACCAAAAGGTGTCAGCGTCGTAGTATAAGAAGGAGTGAAACTGATGAGGCTTGCCATTCCTGCGGTCGCTACGCTCGCGTGCACGGTGACGCTGTTTGCTGCAACTCCGGAGTTTGAGGTCGCGACGGTGAAGCCGCTCGACCAAGTGGTCCGACCCGGCGAGTACAACATGACGTTCCTGGGCGCGGCGGGGAAGCTGATCAAGATCAACGGCAACCGGGTGACGATCACCAATACTCTGCGGTTCCTGATCGGGGCGGCGTATGACCTTAAGGATTACCAGATCACGGGCGCACCGGGCTGGGCCGATACCGCCATCTTCGCGGTCACAGCCAAGACGGAGGGGGACGCGGTACCTACGCAGGACGAAGTGAGACCGATGCTCCAGGCGCTGTTGGAGGAACGGTTTCAGTTGAAGATCCGCCATGAGACGAAGGAACTGCCGGTTTATCACCTGGTGCCAACCAAGAAGGGCGTCGGGCTGACGCCGGCCGGTCCGGATGAAACGTTCGGTTGGAAGGTCACGAGCGATAAAAACGGCGCGATGCACAGCAAAGCGACCAAGGAATGGATGGGCGATTTTGTCCAGTTGGTAGCGATCTCGACGGACCGGCCGGTGGTCAACAAGAGCGGCGTGACGGGATATATCGATTATGAGATCGTGGTGGGTTCGCAGGACCTGCACAGTGCTGCCGACCAGAATCGCGGGATTATCGACGCCGTCCAGGAGCAACTGGGGCTAAGGCTGGAACCCGCCAAGGATCCCGTGGAACTGCTGGTGGTGGAGCACGCCGAACTGCCGTCGGAGAACTAGTTCCCGGCCATTTCCAAACGAAGGCCGCTCCGGCGCGTCATGATAAATTGAAACTCATGAAGATCTGCCTGATGACGCTGGCCTGTGCCGCGACTCTGTTGGCCCAGCTTCCGTCGCCCGGCGTACCGGCTCCGGCCAAGCCCGATCCGGCGACAGTGGTGGCGAATGTCGACGGCACCGATGTCACGGTGGCGGATATGCAGAATCTGTTCGCGGACGCACCTCCCCAGTTCACGCAGCAGCTGGGCGGTAAGCCGGAAATCTTCCTTCGAGAGATGTTTCGCCTGAAATTCCTGGCGGCGGAAGGCGACAAGCTGAAGCTGGGCGACGTCAGCCCGACCAAAGATCGCATCGAAGCGGAGCGCATGCTGGGCGTGGCGCAAGCGCGCATCAACATTGAGCAGGACTCTTATGCGCCGTCCGAGCAGGAGATCAACGATTACTATCTTGCGAACCAGGTCAAGTGGTCGACGGCGAAGATCAAGGTCATCCTGATTGGCTTCAGGCCCGATCCGACCCCGGGAATGCCCGCTCCGGCGAACGCCTTAAACAATCGGTCGCTGGCGGAAGCGGCAAAGCTTTCTACCGATCTGGTGCTGCAACTGCGGTCCGGGGCGGATTTCGCAAAGCTGGCGGAGCAGCATTCGGACGACAAGGAATCGAAGGCAGCGGGCGGGGACTTCGGCGTGCCCGTGAAACCGAACGGCAACTTGCCGGACGATTTGAAGAAGGCGATCTTTTCGCTGATGCCGGGGCAGGTGAGCGATCCGGTGCGTCAGCCCAACGGGTTTTATATTGTCCGGCTGGAGGAAATGACGGCGCAGCCGCTCAAGGACGTGATCGAAAGCATCACCCAGGATCTGAAGGGGACGCGCGCGAATGGCTGGATTAAAGATCAGAACGCGCGATTGCTGCCGAAGCTGGTGAAGCCGGAATTTTTCGCACAGCCGGTGAATCCGAATGCGAAGCCCGGCACCGGTGTGACGGTCGGAGGCATGACGTTCAAACCTGACGCGGTGATCGCGACGGTGGACGGGTCCGACGTGACGGTGCAACAATTTCAGGAACTGGTGCAGCAGGCTCCCACTGTTTTTCTCCAGCAGTTGGGCAGCAAGCCGGATTCGTTCCTGCAACAGATGTTCTTCTTAAAGTTTTTAGCGGGCGAGGCGGATAAGTTGAAGCTGGGCGAGAAGAGTCCGCTGAAGGAGCAGTTCGAATGGCAGCGGAAGTACGAAGTCGCAACGGCGCGAGTGGCCCAGGAGCAAGAGACGTATCAGCCCACGGAGAAAGAGATCGCGGATTATTACGCGGCGAATGAATCGCGGTGGTCCCAGGCCAACATCAAGGTGATTCTGCTGGGGTTCAAGCCGGATATTCCGAAGGGTACGACAGAAGAAGAGGTGAAGCGCGCAGCGGAACTGGCGCTGAACGCGGCCCACGCGCTCAACGATCGCAGCCAGGCTGAGGCTACAAAGCTCGCCGCGGATCTGGTAGCGCAGCTTCGCGCGGGGGCGGACTTCGGCAAGCTGGCGAAGCAGTACTCGGACGACAAAGAATCGAAGGACGATGGCGGGGATTTCGGGGTTCCGATCAAGAGCACCAGCAAGATGCCGGAGGACTTCAAGAGCGCCATTTTCGCGCTGAAACCCGGCGAAATCAGCAATCCGGTGAAGCAGCCCACGGGTTTGTACATCATCCGCCTGGAAGACAGGAAGGTTCAGCCGCTCAAGGAAGTGACGGCGAGCATCGCGCAGGAGCTGAAGACGAATCATCGGACGGCGTGGCTGGACCAGCTGAGCGTGCGATTCACGCCGAAGTTGATCCGTCCGGAGTTTTTCGCTCCGGCGCCGGCGCTGCGATAAGTGCCTCCACTCACGGGGAAGCCGATTCGAGTGGCGGTGCGGCGGTCTCTGGGGCCGCATCTGGCGGCGACTTCGATTCCGGGGCGTGTGATTCTGCTGGACCGCGAAGTGCTCCGCACGCGGGGGGAGTTTGAGCGGATTTTGGTCCACGAGGTTTTCCACTTCGTGTGGGTGCGGCTTTCGAATGCGGTTCGCCGGGACTGGGAAGGGATTCTTGCGAACGAGCTGTCGAGGCGGGCGAGCGGTGAACTGGGATGGAGCGCGGAGTGGCGCAAGAATAAGCTGTCGGAGCCGGACGTCCGGGACCGAACGCCCGCGTGGCGTCGTTATGCTTGCGAGGCTTTCTGCGATACGGCGGCGTGGCGGTTCGCCGGGCTCGCCGGGCATGAGGAATTTACATTGGGGGAACGCTTCCGTCTTAGTCGCGCAACGTGGTTTCGCCGGAATCTAGAATCCGGGGAATTGCCGGTATAATTGAGATTAGGGTGCGACATCCATATGAAGAGCCGTATGAGTAGCCTGAAAATGCTCGCTGTGGCCGCGCTCGCCACGGGGTTGGTAGCGACCTTGGCGGGGTGTGCGCATCGGGAAGCGGTGAAACCAGGGCCCGACTTTTCGTTGAAGGATTCGAACGGCCAGAACGTCAAACTCTCCGAGTATCGCGGACAGGTGGTGCTGCTGAACTTCTGGGCGACCTGGTGCGGTCCTTGCAAGGTGGAGATCCCCTGGTTCATGGAATTCCAGCGTAAATACAAGGATCAGAAGTTCGCGGTGCTGGGAGTCTCCATGGATGACGACGGCTGGGACGGCGTTCGCAAGTACATCAATGAGCACAAGTTCAACTACCGTGTGGTGATCGGCGACGACATGACCGGCAAACAGTTCGGCGGCGTGGAAGATTTGCCGACGACGTTCATTTTGGATCGTAGCGGGCATGTCGCCGTGAAACACGTGGGCCTGGTGAGCAAGGAAATTTACGAGGGCGAGATCCAGGAACAGCTCAAGTCCCGGCAGATTACGCTGATGCAGGGTGCGCCCGCGGGTCCGTTCGCGTTTGCAAAATTGCCATGACGATGAAGAAGAGCCTGACCTGGATCGCGAGAGTGTCCGCTGTGGCACTAATCGCGTCGTGTGCGTTCATACCCGATGAAGCGCACCTTTATCCGGAGAAGGAACGCAAGACGGCTCCTGACTTTTCGCTGAAAGACGGCGACGGCAAGGTCGTGAAGCTTTCCGACTATCGAGGCAAGGTGGTGCTGGTGAATTTCTGGGCCACTTGGTGCGGTCCCTGCCAGGAAGAGCTGCCGTGGTTCAAGACGTTCCAGCACGATTACAAAGATCGCAACTTCACGGTTCTCGGTTTATCGGTGGACGACGATGGCTGGAAAGCGATCAAACCATTTCTGGCCAAGAACGATTTGAACTATCCGGTGGTGCTGGCGGACGATCATACGGAGATGTTGTACGGGAACGTGGAAAACCTGCCGACCAACTTCGTGATCGACGCGCAGGGCCGTATCGCCAGCCATCACATCGGGCTGGTGAGCAAGAAGACGTACCGCGAGGAAATCCTAGGACTGTTGGAGACTCCGACTCATGTTTCGCAGACTAACGGCCGCGTTCCTGCTAACGGCCTGCTCGCTTTCCTTCGCACAACCCGCTAACGTTCTGACCGTGACACCGCCGCCTCCGTTCAAGGCGAAGGCGGGGACTACGGTGGAGGCTCGGCTGCCGATAGAGATGCAGGCCGGCTATCACGTGAACAGCAACATGCCGCTGGACCAGTACTTGATTCCGCTGCGGCTGACGTGGGACAAGGGCGTGCTGGAGCCGGTAGGCGTGGAGTTTCCGAAGCCGGTGGTGGAGAAATATCAGGCTCCGGGGACGCCCGCAACGACGATTTCCGTGTTCACGGGCAAGTTTGAAGTGGTGAGCAAGTTTAAAGTGCCGGCGGATGCCAAGCAGGGTCCGACGACGATCACGGGCAAGCTTCGCTACCAGGCATGCAATAACGTGATGTGTTTACAGCCGAAGAATCTCGATGTCGCGCTGCAAGTGGACGTCATCCGGTAACGTGCTCCGCGGGCTGGCAGCTGTTCCTCTTTTCCTTTTCGGCGCCGCTTGCACGCGCGTTCCGGCTACGCAGGTTCGATCGAGCGCGGACGTCGATCCCGAATTGCGGGCGGAGATCGCGAGCATCAAGGCGGTCGACAATCATGCGCATCCGCTGCGTCCGTTGCCCCCAGGCGAAGCTCCGGATACCGAGTACGATGCACTGCCGGTAGACAATCTGGAGGCGCAGTCCGATCCGGTGCGGCTGCGCAGTGGAACTCCGGAGTTGAAGGATGCGCAAGCGGCGTTCGCGCATGTCGATAAAAAGTCCGCGACCGCCGTGTTGGATGCGATGGGGATCGACGTGATGCTCGCGAATCGGGTAGCGATGGGGCCGGGTCTGCCGCGGGAACGCTTCCTATGGGTACCCTACGCGGACGCGCTACTGTACCCTCTGGCGAACGATTCGATGGCGGTGAATCCGGATCGCAAGGCGTTCTTCGCGCTGGAGGAGAAGCTGCTGAAGCGGTACTACGCGGAGTCCGGCGTGGCGTCGAGGCCGTCGACGCTCGATGAGTACTTGAGCAAGATTGTCCGCGCGACGCTAGAGCGGCACAAGCAGGGTGGCGCGGTGGCGGAGAAGTTTGAGATGGCGTACCTGCGCTCACTGGAGGTGGGGAATCCGTCGAAGGCGAAGGCGGACCTCGCGTGGAGTGGGCGCGGGAATTACAAAGATTTGCAGGATTACATCCTGCGGTTCATCGCGAGCGAGTGCGGCCGGCTGGGAATGGCGGTGCATTTTCACTCGGATGCCGGAGGCGGCGGGTATTTCAACGTCACGGGCGTGAATCCGATGCTGCTGGAGCCTCTGCTGAACGATCCCGCGCTGAGGAAGACGAACTTTGTTCTGATTCACGGCGGCTGGCCGTATTCCGGTCAGGTCACGGCGTTGCTGACGAAGCCGAACGCGTATCTGGATTTTTCCTCTCAGACGTATCTGCTGTATCCGGCGGAGGCGGCGAAGAATGTTCGGGCGTGGCTGGAATACGTACCGGAAAAGGTGATGTTCGCGACCGACGCTTATCCGTACTCGAAGGAATCGGGCTGGGAAGAGGTGGGATACATCGGGGCGGTGTCGGGAAGGGAAGCCCTGGGGATCGCGCTCACGGGGATGCTGCGGGATGGTGTGGTGACGCGGGTTCGGGCGGTGGAACTGGCCCATATGGTGATGCGGGACAATGCTCGGGCATTGTACGGGTTGAAGTAGGGGGCTGGTGAGGAGACTGCTAATCCGGCCGGGAGCGATCGGCGACGTGATCTTGTCGCTGCCGGCGCTGGAGGCGGCTCGCGCCGAATATACAGAGGTGTGGGCTCCACGGAATGTGCTGCCGTTGATCCGGTTCGCCGACCGGACCCGGGCGACCGCGGATACGGGGCTGGATTGGATTGGGGTGCGCGAGGACGCCAGCCTCGCGGCGCTCGAAGGGTTCGACTCGATTTATTCGTGGTACGGCGCGGCGCGGCCAGAATTTCGAGAGGCGGTGGCGCATCTGCCCGTGCGATTTTTTCGGGCGCTGCCTCCTCCGGCGGACGGGGTGCCTCGAATCGCGGTGCCGGAGGCGCCAGTCCAAGACTTGGTCGCGATGCATCCGTTCGCGAGCAGTGTGGCGAAGCGGTGGCCAACTGAAAACTTTCGGGCGGTTGCGGCGCAACTGAACGTGCCGGTGAGGTGGATCGCGGGGCCGGAAGAGGCTCTTGATGATGCGGTGCGGTTCGATGATCTCTACGAACTGGGTTGCTGGATTGCGCGGGCTCGGGCGTTCGTCGGCAACGATTCGGGGATCGCGCATCTGGCGGCGGCGGTGGGGACTCCGGTCGTGGCGATTTTTCAGGCGAGCGATCCCCAGGTGTGGGCCCCGAGGGGGGAGCGGGTACGAGTGCTGGAGTGTCCCCGCGTTGAAGAAGTAGTTACGGCCGTGCGCCTTACCCTTGAATTTCGACGGTGACCGGAGGGCTCGCGTGGGTACCAAGCTTCACGATGATTTGCGCTGGACCGGCAGCCAGGTCGTCGGGGACAATGGCGTTGATCTGTTTTGACCCGGGGCTCGCCTCCACGTAATCTACGCGGCACGTGGCGTCGTTCAGGAAGACTTGCGTGTTGTGGCGGTCTGCGTTTTCCGGAAGGCCGGCGCACCACACGGAAAGTACGCGGCCTTTGCCGAGACTAAGAGAGTTCTTGGCCCAGGTGGTTCCGTCCAGGGCGGACTCGATCGCGGGTGAGGCTTCCGCTAGCGGTATGTCGACCGCGATGCGGTGGGAATTGCTCGCAGGGCCGCCCCGGACCGCCATCCGTACTTCGTGCCATCCGGCGGGGAGTCCCGGAGGAAGCTTGAAGTTTGCCTGCCACAAGTCGCCGCTGAGATGATTCACGCTGAGCGGACGGACTCCGTAGCCGCTCACTGTGGGTTGGACAGCGGGTCGATTTAGATCCTGCGCGGATGTCACGAAGCCCGCGGTGACGTAGTCGTCGCGCCAAGTATCGAAGTTCACGCCGTTGTTGCCGTTGTGGACGGCGCTCTTGAGATCGACGGCAGGTCCCTTGGGGTTCGGGGACTCCCATTGGCGGTAGCACGCGACAGCGGCGCTATACGGGAAGATCTTGCGGAACTCGACGCGCGCGAAGCCAGCGGTGCGGCTCATCGCCATGAGGCATGCGAGGTTGGGAGCGCACCAGTTGTCGGTCTGGCCCTCCATTTCGTCGTTTTCATAGAACGCCATCGAGGGAGCGGCGTTCTGGTCGAAGTTTTCACGTTGCACGAAGGAATCGACGATCGCCATTTCCTTCGTGACGGCGCAGACTCGTTCCAGCGCAAGGAGAGGGTGTTTCAGGTGATACAGAACGCCCAGGAACAGCACGTAATCGAAGCGGCCGACGCTCTGGGGAGTGATCTCGTAGACGTCCATCTGCCGGTAGTCGACGCGCGATTTGTAGATCGCATGAATCTCGCGGAAGCGCGGGTTGTCGAAGCAATCGACGGCCATGACTTCGGCGCCGCGGCGTTCCATCTCGAAGCTGAACCAGCCGTCCCAGGCGCCGATATCGAGCACACGGCGCCCACGCAGGTCCTGGGGCACGGGGTACGCCGCGACTCGGTCCTTCAGCGATTCGAGCGTATTGACGCCGCGGACCACGGAGCCGTCGGGCAGTTCAAAACTATGCCACCAGCCCGTTTGCTTAAGAAGCTTATTCCATTCCGGGCCGTAGCCTTTAGGGGGTGCGGAGGCACTCATGCGGGTTCACCTCAACCATACCATCCCGCTGCTGCTCCAAGACATTCGTGGTCAGGTGCAGGGCGCGCAAGGCGAGGGCGCGAAGATCCATGCCCCAGACGTTGCGCAGGGCCTGGGTGGAGGCTTTGGCGAAGTGGTTGACGCCGGAGGCAGAGCGGCTGGTGCCTAGGTCGATCACGGCGTTAACGAAGCGGCGTTCGGCCGCCAGCAGCTCGATGAAGCTGCGGGGCCTGGACCGCACTCCCCGCAGGATATCCTCGTACCAGCGCGGAGCGTAGCGCCGTGCGAGCGTCGGACTGCCGGCTTCTTCCAGACGACGCTGCGAACGCGCCAGGTTAGTCTGCAACGTTCGGCCGGACATCTTCATCGCCAGGGCGACGGTGAGGAGGCAATGCGGGTAGTCGCGCAGGTCGTAGGTGAAGTCGATGGGGGCTCTGCCGTGGTAGAGGCGCGCGGATTCATAGACGAGCATGGCGTAGGCCGCGGCGCGGTCGTCGAAGTGGCCGATGTCCGCAAAGTACGCCTCGGCGATCCAGGTCCGCAGGGCGCGTTGCAATGCGAGGGAGACACTCTGCCAAACGCGGAAGTGGTCGGGATTGGATTCCGCGGGAACGGAAGACCATGCGGGGTCTCCGAGAGCGAGCTGCGCGGCCAGATCGCGGACGGCGGCGTGAGAGGAGAGCTCGGCGTGGATCTCATCGCCTTCCCGCTGCCAGGAAAGGCCGCCGAGAATCTCTCCACGCCGGCGCCATTCGATCTTGTCGAGGAAGGGAAGGCGCAGAACGGTTTCTTCGCACTCGTGCTCCTTCGCGCGGGCGAGCGAGAGCACGGTCTCTTGAATTTCAGGGACGAGCTCATCGGCTCGCAGCAGCGTACCGGCGTCGCAGCCGGTTTCGCGCAGCCAGAATAACCGGAAGGTGTGAGGCATACGGTTCTGGCGAGATTGTAGCGGAGGGTTTGGGCAAGATCGGTGGTTGCTTGACGGAGGATCCAGATTTCACACGAGATATTCTCTTGCGCGGGGCGTGACTAGAGGGAGCGGGTCTTGACAGATAGTTTAGTTATTACTAAACTATCTCCATGAATCCGGCGCCGGAAGTTCTGGAAGCGGTGGCGTCGCCCCGGCGGCGCGCAATCCTGCGGCTGGTGTGGAAACACGAGCTGAGCGCGGGGGCCATCCACCAGGCGATGCCGGACGTTACGTTCGGCGCCGTGTCCCTGCAGCTACAGACGCTCCTGGAGGCCGGGCTGCTGGAGGCGCGTACGGAATCGCGGTTCCGGTATTACCGCGCGAAACCAGAAGCCTTAGGTCCCGTGGGGCAGATGCTGGAAGAGATGTGGGGCGACGCGCTGTGGGATTTGAAGCTGGCGGCGGAATTGGAGGACTCGCGGCGCGGTCCCCGCCCGCGGCGGAAGTCGAAAGCGAAAGTCTCGAAGGCGAAGGGAGGATAACGATGCACGTTTTTTCGCAGTGTCTGGAGAGAACGGTTACCATCGGAGCGTCGCGCGAAACGGTGTTCCGGTTCTTCACCGATTCGGCGCGATGGGCATCGTGGTGGGGAACGGGGTCGAGCATCGATGCCCGGGTGGGGGGCGAGGTGAAGGTGCGGCATCCCAATCGCGTGGAGTTCTTGGGAGTGGTGCAAGAGATCACGGTTCCGGAGAAGATCGTGTTCACGTACGGCGACGCGGGCGGGAGTCCGATACCGAGGGACGGGTCACTGGTAACGATCCGGCTGGAGGCGATCGAGGGTGGGACGCGGTTGTCCCTCACGCATGAGTTCGCGGAGGAATCGGTACGCGACTTATATGTGCAAGGGTGGCGCTTTCAACTTTCTCTGTTCGGAAACGTTGTGGCGAATGAGGTCCAGGCCGGGGCGGCGGGAGTAGTGGATGCGTGGTACGGTGCGTGGGTCGTCGCCGATAGCGGGGAACGGATGCGGGCATTGGAGGGGATAGCCTCGGCACGGGTTCGCTTCCGCGATCGCTTCAGTTTGTTGGACGGCCTGGAGGAAGTGAACGCACACATGGGAGCGTCGCAACGGTTCGTGCCGGGCGTGCGGTTGGAGCGCCGCGGCTCGGTTCGTCACTGCCAAGGAACGGTACTGTCGGATTGGGTGGCGCTGGGGCAGGACGGCAAGGAACTCGTGACGGGAACCAGCGTGTTCTCGATGGGTCCGGAGGGGAAGATCAATGCGGTGACGGGGGTGACGAATCCATGACATCGCTTTGGATGGTGACCCTGCTTTCGTTGTGCGGCGCAGGTTTCGGACAGGCCGCCGAGCCGGAGACGGTGATGGTAACGCTGCACGCTAAGTCCGGCGCGGAGGCGGAGCTTGCTCGAGTCATCGCGCAGCATTGGGACGCGGTGCGGAGGTTGAAGATGGTTTCCGATGCTCCGCACGTGACGCTGAAGGGCGCCGAGGACGGTGACAAGACGTACTTTGTCGAGATCTTCACATGGCGTGATGCGTCGATCCCCGATGCGGCTCCGGCGGAAATTCAGGTGATCTGGAAATTGATGAACGATCTGGTGGAGTCTCGCGACGGGAAGCAAGGGCTCGACTTCGCGGCGGTCCAGGTGATCTCCGCCGGAGAGTCTCCGATGCTAAACCTACCGTGATCGTTTGGGATTGGGGCCGGCAAGAGGTGACGTATTCGCGCTCCTTAGAAATCCGAAGCGTCGCGATCTGCTACATTGCTGTTAGGCATGTCTGCCGGAATTCAGGATTCATTGCGGCAGCGGGGTGTGCGCATGACGCGCCAACGGCTGCTGCTGCTCGGTCTGATCGATTCATCGGGTCTTCACCTTGACGCCGAGAGCCTCTACAAGATGGCCAAGGAGAAGGACTCCAGGCTGAATCGCGTCACCGTTTACCGCACGCTCAAGTTGCTCAAAGAGGGCGGCCTGGTGGATGAGCTCGACTTGGCGCACATCGACGGCGAGAAACATTACTACGAAACGCGGATGAAGCAGGAGCACGCGCACATTATCTGCCTGCGCTGCGGCCGCGTGGAAGAATTTTTTGGCGGCGAGCTGCAACAACTGCGGGAGCAGGTGCAAAGCCAGTTCGGCTTTGAGATCGTTTTCGCGCGGACGGAAGTGGGCGGATATTGTTCGCATTGCCAGGCTCTGCGAGCGCAGGAAACCCCGCGATCCCAAGAAACGTCGAGTTAGGCAGAGTGAGCGCGAGTTCGCATTCCGGAATGCCGCCCGCGGCGCTGTTGGTGTTGAATCCTTCGGGGCAGCGGTCACGAGTCCCTCTCGATACACTGCCGTTTCTGGTGGGGCGCCATACCGACAATCATCTGGTGCTGCGCGACAATCGGGTGTCGCGGAATCACGCGCGGATCTTCGCCGAGGGCGGCCAGTATGTTATCGAGGACCTGAACAGCCGCCACGGCACATGGGTGAACGGGCAGCAGGTGGCGCGGCACGTGCTTCGGAACTCGGACAACATCGGGTTCGGTGTGCGCGAGTCGTACCAGATCACCTTCGCGATCGAGCCGGGCGAGATCAACCGGATTCTGGATCATTTCGGCTCGACGTCGGGTACCGGCGCCGGAGCGTCGAACAATTTGGTGAAGCTGCGCAGCCTGATGGAGGTGGCTCGCGCGCTGCAGAATTCGCTCTCGACGCAGGAAGTGCTCACGGCGGTGGTGGACGCGGCGCTGGCTGTAACGGCGTGCGAGCGCGGATTTCTGCTGCTGCGGAAGAACGGAGAGCTGGACGTCGCGGTGGCGCGCGATCGAGACGGGCGGCCTCTTCCGCCCGAAGAATTGCGCGTGCCGACGTCGGTGATCCAGAAGGCGCTCAATTCGCGGCGCGAGTTGTTGTCGATGAGCTTCGATCCTCTGGAGCAGGCGGGCGTGCGGCCGGAGATGAGCGTAGCGGCGCTGGAGCTGCGCAGCGTGGTCTGCCTGCCGCTGGTGCAGGTGCGGAGTGGGAGCAATGAAGAGACCCGCATGAGCAGCGCAGCGGAGGCGACGGTCGGGCTGTTGTACATGGATTCGAAGTTTGCGCCCGCGGATTTATCGGCCGGAAATCGGGAGCTGTTACAGACCCTGGCGATTGAGGCGTCGACGATTCTAGAGAATGCCCGGTTGATGGAGGATCAGCGCGGCAAGGAGCGGATGGAGAATGAGCTGAGCGTGGCGCGGCAGATTCAGCAGGGACTACTGCCGGCGGTGACGCCGTCGGAGGGCTGGTTCCGCGCGGCGGGCTCAAGCATGCCGGCGACGCAGGTGGGCGGCGATTATTTCGACGTGCGGCAGGTGTCGCCGAATCTGTGGGCGGCGGTGGTGGCGGATGTTTCGGGCAAGGGAGTGAGCTCGGCGCTGCTGGCCGGGCTGTTGCAGGGGGCCTTCCTGATGGCCTCGGGAGAACCGGCGTCGATCGAAGGGATGATGGCGCAGCTCAACAGCTATTTGCTGGAGCGGACTCGCGGAGAGAAGTACGCGACGGTATTCTACTGCACGATGGATGAGGCGGGTCGATTCAGCTACGCGAACGCGGGACACTGCGCGCCATTTCTGGTGGGCCGCGATGGGCGGCTGCGGAAGTTGAACACCACGGGGATGCCGGTGGGGATGCTGGAAGACGGACGTGTAGAGAGGGTAGAGATTCAACTGGAGCCCGGCGACAAAGTCGTGATTTATAGCGACGGCTTGACGGATATGGAAGATGCGGAGGGACAATTCTTTGGCACCGAAGGGTTGCGGTTTTGTGTGCGGGATCATGCTCGCGATGGAGCTGCGGGGATGCATCGGGCGTTGAAGGTTGCGGTGGACAAATTCAGCGAGGGCGGCGTGGTGAGAGACGACATTACGATGCTGGTTCTGGAATATGCGGCTTCGCTTTGAACGCCGCCCCCGTGAGAGTACTCTACACAGCGGCTCACGGAGGCTTCGCGGGACAAGCAGTTCCGTTGGGTGGCGGAGCGGCGGTGTGCGAGCATCTGGTAGCGGAATGGAATCGCACGAGGCCGTTCGAGTTCGAATTGATCTCGCCAAAGATTCTGGGCGCGGGCGCGCCAACGGGCGGGGAACTGGTGCGGTTCGGCGAGTCGGCGTACGCGAAGTTTTCGCGCGCCTTTGAGAAGGCGTCGACGGAAGAGATTCTGCGGCACGATCCGAAGGACACGGTAGTGCTGGCGAACGATGTGTCTGAGGGGCCTGATTTCGCGGCGTTGGGGGCTGGCGGATACCGCGTATTCACGGTTTATCACGTGGACGTGGTGGGATACATCGCGGAGATTTATCTGCACGGGTGGATTCGGCCGGAGACGACGGCTCGCTGGTATCCGCGGCTGAAGGCGCTGCTGCCGGACATGGCAGGGCTGGTTTGGGCGAAGCAGGAAGCGAGCGTGCGGCATTCTCGGCGAGTGATCTTGCCGTCTGAAGGGATGCGCGAGGTGATGCTGCGGTGTTATCCCTGGTGTCCGCCGGAGCGGATTCATGTGTTGCCTTGGGGGAATTGGAATGAGGACGGCGGCGGTGATGCAGACGCTTTGCGAGCGGAGTTCGGAGTGGCTCCGGACGCTCGTGTATTGTTAACGTTGAGCAGGATCTCGCCGGAGAAGGGGCAAGATGTGCTGCTGGAATCGTTGATCGAGTGGGAGAGTCGAAGCGATTTTCCGGATCGGCCCCTGTGGTTGTTTGTGTGCGGCGAGGCGGCGTATATGCAGGGAGCTCGATATCTGGAGCGGCTGAAGAAGCTGGCCGCGAAGTTGCGAAAGACCCGCGTCGTGTTTCCCGGGTACGTTACGGGCGGCCGGAAACGAGCGTTTTTCGCGCTGGCGGATTTATTCGTGTTCCCATCTCGGTATGAGAGCTACGGGCTTACCTTGCTGGAGGCGTTGGCGGCGGGGCTGCCGGCAGTATGCTTGGATCATCATGGGGCTCGGAGTGTGATGCGACCGGAGTTTGGCGCTCTTGTCCAGGCGGGCGAGTTGCGCGGGGCGTTGGCTCGTGTGATCGCGGACGATGAAGGCAGGAAGAAGATGGGGGAGGCGGCTCGGGCGTTTGCGGCGGGGGAGAGGTTTGAGGCTCGGGCGGCGGAACTGGCTCGATTGTTGGTCAGCTAGCGATTGGCGATGGCGCGGTTCGCCAGGCCGGCGAGTTTGTTACAGCACGCGGTCATTTGAATCGTAACGTCGCGGAGGGTGGAGCCTTGGAACTTGATGCGTGGGGGCTGGCGATGGTCGGGGCAGCGGACGTCGCGGAGTTTGCGTTGGGTGCTCTCACGGAATTGCTGAACGGGATCAGTGGCTGCCGGAAGCACAAAATCATTTTATCATAGGATTGTTTTTATGCCTGACTTACTGATGATGCCTGAGAAGATTCACGAGTACCTGCTCGCGGTGAGCTTGCGCGAGCCGCCGCTGCTGAAGAAGCTGCGGCTGGAGACGGCGGCGATGCCGAACTCACAAATGCAGATCGCGCCGGAGTACGGGCAGTTCATGGCTCTGCTGATCCAGTTGATGGGGGCTCGGCGGACGCTGGAGGTAGGCGTCTTCACGGGATACAGCTCCCTGGCGGTGGCGCTGGCGCTGCCTCCGGAAGGACGGATCGTGGCCTGCGATGTGAGCGAAGAGTTCACGGCGGTGGCGCGGCGGTATTGGAAAGAGGCGGGCGTCGATCACATGATCGACCTGCAGCTTCGGCCCGCGATGGAGACCTTGAAGGAACTGATGAGGGAGGGGCAGCGGGGTACTTTCGACTTTGCGTTCATCGACGCGGATAAGCCTAGCTATGAGGGCTACTACGAGTGCGCGCTGGAGTTGCTGCGGCCGGGCGGAGTGGTAATGATCGATAACGTGTTGTGGTCCGGACGGGTATGCGATGAAGAGGATCAAACGGCGAATACGGTGGCTCTTCGAACGTTCAACCAGAAGCTGCTGGGGGATACCCGGGTGACGTTGAGCATGCTGTCGATTGGGGACGGGGCTACTCTGGCGTTGAAACGATAGGCAGCCTTTGGACGGTCTCCCCGCGCTTACACTTGGGGCTGTTCCACAGGAGTTAGTCTAAGAGCAGGGCATGGATTTCGCGCAGCAGTTGAAGTCTTCGATCGACATCGTCAAGGTGGTGGGGGAGTACGTGCGCCTCCGCAGGATGGGGACCACCGGCCGGTATTCGGGGCTGTGTCCCTTTCATCAGGAGAAGACTCCGTCGTTCAGCGTGAATCAGTCCCGGCAATTTTATAAGTGCTTCGGCTGCGGCGTGTCGGGCGATGTGCTGAAGTTCGTGATGGAGATGGACGGTCTGACGTTTCCGGAGACGCTGAAGCAACTGGCCGAGCGCAATGGGATTCCGATGCCCAAGCGCAGCGAGTTTGCCGACGCCGAGTCTCGCATGCGCGGCGGGCTGCTGGAGATGCATCAAGTTGCGTTGAGCCTGTTTCAGGAGAATTTACGCGGATCCTTAGGTGCGGAGGCGCGGACTTACCTGGCCCAGCGCGGCGTGCCGCCGGCGATCGTGGAAACATTTGGACTGGGGTATGCCGATTCCTCCTGGGATGCGCTGACGCGGCGGTTTGCGGAAGGCGGCATCCCCGCCGCGCAGTTGGACGCTTCGGGGTTGGTGCGTAAGAGAGACAGCGGAGGGTATTACGATTATTTCCGAGGGCGGTTGATGTTTCCGATTCACGATCGAACCGGGCAGGTGATCGGCTTCGGCGGACGGCTGATGAAGGATGAGCCCGGTCAGCCGAAATATATGAACTCGCCTGAAACATCCATCTACCGGAAGACATCCGTTCTTTACAACCTTCACCGCGCACGCGATACGATGCGCAAATCGAACCGGGCGGTCCTGGTGGAAGGCTACATGGACGTGATCGGCGCGTATTCGGCAGGCGTGCAGGAAGTGGTGGCCAGCTGCGGTACGGCGCTGACGGCCGATCAGGTTTCGGTGATTCGGAGAGACGCCGATACGGTGGTGGTGAATTTCGACCCCGACAACGCCGGCACCAACGCGGCGGAGAAGGCGATCCAACTTTTGCTGGACGAACACCTGAAGGTGAAGGTATTGACGCTGGAGGGCGGACTCGATCCGGACGAGTACGTGAAACAAAATGGCGCGGACGTGTATCGCGCAAAATTGGACAATGCGCCTACTTATTTCCACTGGCTGGCGGACCGGGCTCGGGCGAAGCATGACATGGGTACTTCCGATGGCCGGATGGATGCGTTGAAGTTTCTGCTCCCGTCGGTGCAGAAGATTACGGACAAGCTGGAGCGGGCCGTGGTGGCTCAAGACATCGCATCGTACTTGGGTGTGGATCAAAGTTTGGTGCTGGATCAATTCAAGCGATCCGCGGTGGGACGGACGGGACCGGCTTCGAAGAGTCCCGCTCCACCACCGGCGGCTCCGAAGAATGCGCTTCCGGCGATCGAGAGATTGCTGCTGAGCGCGCTGCTGGGGAGCGAGAGGGCTCGGGTGGAAGTGATGCCTTTCCTCACGCCGGAGCTCACCGAGGGATTCGTCACACAGGAAATCCTGGACGCTTTGCGTCACAGTGAAGGGGATGCAGGATTTTCCGCTCTGGAGGGGCGTTTGTCCGCGCCGCGGCAGGCCCTATTGCATGAGCTTCTGGCTGCCGATGATACGAGTGATGAGGACTCCGGCTGGGAGCAGGCGCAGGCATGTTTGCGCCGGCTGCAGGAGGGAGTCCGCAAGCGGCGCGGCGATGAGATCCGTGTTCGTATCAAAGCCGCGGAGCGCGAAGGGCGCCTGGAAGAAGCGCTGCGATGGGCCGCGGAGCTACACCAGTTGGAGAAAGAAATCAAGCGCGGCGCGGGCGTCGCGCAGGCTTGAGCTCAACCGAATTGCAATGGCTTGTGTTGTAAACTTAAGGGCATTGGTTGGCTACCGCGCACTGGTACGCAATCCGCGAACGATGACGCGGGCGAGGAAATTGGCGCTGGAGCTGATGGGGTAAAGTGGCGAGCGAAGAAAAATTCGGCCGGTTTAAACAGCTCATGGATAACGGCAAAGAGAAAGGCTACGTCCTGTACGACGAAGTCAACGAGCTGTTGACCGAAGAGTATCCGGGCACGCGCCAGCTGGACGATCTGTTGAGCGAGCTGGATACGGCCGGCGTTGAAATCCTGGAAGAACCGAAGATCGACTTCGAGAAGAAGTTGGATGAGAACGAGGAGCTCGGCGAGCTCGAACTCCCGCAGGACTTCAGCGACAAGACCAACGATCCGGTGCGGATGTACCTCCGCGAAATGGGTACGGTTCCGCTGCTCACGCGCGAGGGCGAGATTGAGTTGGCGAAACGGATGGAGCGCGGACAGGCGGCGGTGCGCAAGGCGCTGTCCCGGTCGGCTCTGGTGATCCGGGATATCCTGGCGATCGGCGAGACAATGCACGCGGACCCCACCGCGGTGCGCGACATCCTGATCATGCCGGACTTGGTGGTCACGGATGAGACCGTCGCGGAACAATGCGCGGAGTTGCTGAAAACCATCGAAGAGATGGAAAAGCACTACAAAAAGGCGCAGCAGTTCCGGCAGAAGCTACAGGCGATTTCCCGCAATATGAAGCCGAAGCTGCACCGGAGCCAGCGCTGGAATCTGGCGCGGGCGATGGTGAGTATTTCCCGGCTGATCCGGAGCATCCATTTCAGTTCGACCACGCGGCGGGAGCTCGCCGGGCGGCTGCGCGCGGCTGTCGAAGAGCTGCGGCCGGTGGAGCGGGAGATCGCGAAGATCCAGCGGAAGCTGGAGAGCCCTTCGAACGGCGCGCACGGCGGGGCGGCGGCGCTGCGCAAGGAGATGCGGTCGCACAGCCAGCGCATCCAGCAACTGGAAGAAGATTCGGGCGCCACATCGAGCGAGCTGCGGCGGACGCTGCAAATCGTCGAGCGCGGCGAGCAGGAAGCCGAAAGTGCGAAGAAGGATCTGGTGGAGGCGAACCTCCGGCTGGTGGTTTCCATCGCCAAGCGGTATACGAATCGCGGGCTGCAGTTCCTGGATTTGATCCAGGAAGGCAACATCGGCTTGATGAAGGCCGTGGATAAGTTCGATTACCTGCGCGGGTATAAGTTCTCCACGTATGCGACGTGGTGGGTGCGACAGGCGATCACGCGCGCGATCGCGGATCAGGCACGGACCATCCGGATTCCGGTGCACATGATCGAGACGATTAATAAACTGGTGCGGATGCAGCGGCAACTGCAACAGGATCTCGGTCGCGAGCCGACCACGGAAGAGCTGGCGGTCAAGATGGAGCTTCCCGTTGGCAAGGTTCGCAAAGTATTGCGCATCGCGCAGGAGCCGATTTCGCTGGAGACTCCGGTGGGCGAAGAGGAAGAATCGCACTTGGGCGATTTCATCATCGACCGGCGGGTGGTATCGCCATCAGAGGCGGTGATCAATCTCAATTTGCGCGAGCAGACGGCGGAGGTTTTGAAAACGCTCAGCCCGCGCGAAGAGAAGATCATCAAGATGCGGTTCGGCTTGCAGGACGGGAGCGAACATACTCTCGAAGAGGTCGGGCAACACTTTGCGGTCACCCGCGAGCGAATTCGGCAGATTGAGGCGAAGGCGCTGCGGAAGCTTCGGCATCCCAGCCGGAGTCACCGGCTGCGCGCGTTCCTCGATACCAGTTTTCGGGATTAACGGCCTAACGGTAGCCGATTCCGGTTACTACGATCCCCAAAGATCTCGCGTCGCCGGGCGCTTCGAAGGTCTTGTCCACCGACAACGCGACATTGATGCTCGCGCCTGCGGCCGGCGCGGGTACGCTGATGGTGTAGGTGCCAGGGGCGGGGATGTCACGCTCCGCCAAGCGTCGACCGTTAGCGGACAGGATTACGTGGCGGGCCTGTGCGTTGGGGGCCTTCCAGAAACTTGCCTCCAAAGTTAATGCAGACTCGGGAACCTTCAGGATCACTGACGCTTCGTCTGAGGTCCAGCCATCGGGGTAAAGGCCGCGGACAAACTGCGCCGCAGCGGCTGGGTTTTTGGGGTCCAGGTAGCTAAGTTTCGGCTCAATCACCAGCGCTGTGGTGATTCGGTCGATAGGCGCGGTGGCGATTTCGAACGGCAGCATCCCGGTGGAACCAGTCGAATATGCGGAACGGCCGGTGAGCGAGACGATACGCAGGGGAATCGAAGGGCGTACTTCCGTCTCGCCCACGGTCGCAGTGGATCCCGGCAGCGGAGGCGGGCTCGCGAGAGCTTCGCTGACGATCGTGTCTCCGGGTTGGACCTGCTGATCGTTCCGAAGCGGCAGGGCCCCGATGGATTCCAGGTAGAACCGCAGCCCCCATTCTCCGGACACCCAGATTCGATGGTGATCCTTGGGGAAGGCGGCGGCGAAGTCCCGGTAAGCTTGCCAGTGTTGGGCATTGACTTCGGCGAGAGTTAGTCCAAGGCCGAGTTGCAACGCGAATGCGGGGATCAGAATGCGTTGCGGAGCTGCGTTCGCGAGCAGGATCGCCACGGGGGCCGCGAGCGGCAGCAGGTAGCGTGCAGACCCGGCGAAGAAAACCAGCGTTCCCAGCGCGAAGAAGATGAGAATCCAGCGTCCGAGGAACCCTTGGTCCCAGGACCACGCGAGAAGCCACACGCCCAGAGCGAAGGAGATCCAGAAGAAAGGATTGTGATCGTAGATCGCGGCTCCTAAACCAGCGACGATGGCCACCATCCATTGCCACGGTTTTGCTTGTGGGAGTACCGGAAAGATCGCCAGGGGGCAGACGCTCCACGCGAGATGCACAAGGAGAGTCGCCGCTCCGCGCAGGTTTTGCAGCAATCCGGAGAAGTGATAGCTGGTGAGGTAGCCGGCTAACATCGCGGCCGGGACGGCTCCGCTGGTGAGGCGCTCGAAGAGCTGCCAGGTGGCCAGCGCCGCGGGTGCGGCAAGCGTGGCGAGCCACGCCGGTTTCCACTCGGGCCGGTTCTGCCAGAGATAGAGCGCGAGGATCGGGACCAGGAAGACTGCCTGATACGCGGCCAGACCCGCGAAAGCCGCGCAAACCGCGCTCGCCACCAGCAACGAGTATGCCCGGCGGTCGACGGCCGCGATAAAGAGGGCCATCGTTGCCATCCAAAACGCCAGCAGCGGGAGGTCCGCTTCGAGAGAGCCTCCGTTAATCACAAACGCGGGTACGGCGCAGAACAGCAGTGTGGCGAGAAGAGGCCGCTGCGAGAATCGCCGGGCGAGCGCGAGCATCGACAGCGCGGCGATCAGCGAGAACGCGATATAGCCGAGATGGAACGGGGCTTCGCGGATGTCCCCGACGGCGGCGAGCAGCGCGCCGAGAATCCAGGTATTGAGCGGCGGGTGCGGGTGGCCCCGCATGTCGACGACGTTGCCCTTGAACACATAGCTGGTGTGATACGGGTGCAGCGGCTCAATCTGCGCGTGCTCCGCACCGTAGAGATAATCGACTTCGTCGCCTTGAATCGCTTGATGGAGGAACGGCAGGCGCACGGCCAGAACCAGCGCCACGATGAGAAGCGCCTGCTTCACCACTGAACGGGCTTACCGGGCTCCAGGGTCCACACTTGGGTTTCGGGGTGGTCCTGCAAGAGCTCCGCAAGTTGTTCGGGCCGGCCCGTGAGCGGAGGGAAAGTGCCGAAGTGCAGCGGAATCACCCGCCGCACGTTGAGCATGCGGCAGGCGAGCGCGGCTTCCTTGGGGCTCATCGTATAGAGATCGCCGATGGGCAGGAACGCAAGTTCGGGATGATACAAGCGCTCGATCAATTGCATGTCGGTGAAGACGTTGGTGTCGCCGGCGCAGTAGATGCGGCGGCGATCGGGCAGGCGCACGACGTACCCAGCGGCTTCTCCCCCGTAGATGATCTGATCGCCATCTAAAATGCCGCAGCTGTGGACGGCGTGGGTCATGGTGACTTTAATCGGTCCGACAGTCACGCTGCCGCCCTTGTTCATGCCGATGGTGTTTTTTGCGCCCTTCTTTTCCAGCCAGAACGCGGTTTCGTAAATCGCGACGATCTGCGGCGAAAACTTCTCGGCCAGCGGCAACACGTCGTGAATGTGATCGAAATGGCCGTGCGAGACCAGGATGGTATCCACGCGATCGAGGGAATGGTTCGCGGGATAGGCGGGGTTGCCCTGAATCCACGGATCGATCAGGATGACTTCGCCGGTGTCGAGTTTGAGCTGGTACGTCCCATGGCCGAGCCAGGTAATTTCGAGCATAGTTTGATTTTAGTGGAGACGTCGAGCCCCTGTCAGAATAATGGGTTCGGTGCCGTTATATGAATGTGCGCGCCAATCAAGAAGTCGCGATTCCGCTGACATCCCGTTCTAGCAGCACTGCGAAGTTCTTGACCCGGACGGCGGCGCCTGCAATCGCCGTTTCCGCCGGCGTGAGGGCTTTCGACGCCGCGCAGTACTCGGCCACGATGAAGAACGTCCTGCCGATGGTTTTCCTGACGTCGCAGATCTCCGGCGGATTGAGGGAAGGGAAGGTCGGGAGCGCGCCTGCGGCGCTGCTCGAAGGTGCCGCGGCAGACGGCACTCCCAGAAGCTCCATTGTATGGATCAACGAGGGACGGCTCTATTCGCTGGGAGTTCGCGGGTCAATGAATTTCGCTCTTACCGTCGCGAATTCCCTGGATTGAGTTGGATGCCATCACCGAACATCGCGACGCCGGAAATGGTCACCGGGAGATGGCCCTGAATCGGAATGTCGCCGAAGAGTGCTTTCGCGGCCGAGATTTCGGACGGGACCGTTGGGCTCATCGTGGCGAGATACGCGGCGGACTTCGGAAACGAAGTGATCACGTACGGACTTCCGAGCGACACAAGCACCACCGGGACAGGGCCGTTTGTCAGGTGCTCGACAAATGGCCCCAAGTCGCCGGCAAGCGTCATGCTGGTGCGGCTGTCGGATCCCGTGATGGACGTTTCGACGATCATGGCGGAGCAAGCGCCGGTGTCACCGGCCGCGGCATCTAACGCCGCGAGCGGCAGACCCGAGTCGACCACAAGCACCCTGGCGGCAGCGGCTCGGGTCTGAACCTCTTGCGCCAGGCGGAGTCCAGTAGTGGAGGCTCTCGCCTCGCGCATAATGACGACGCAAGGGTTGCTGGATTTTGCCAGAGGCAGCAGATTGTTGTCGTTCTTGACCAGCGTGACGGCCTGATCCGAGATCTTTTGGACGCGCTGGTTGATTTCGGGAACATCGAGCGCATCGGTGATTGCATCCAGGTCCGTGGGCTTCTTCTTCATCACGCCCACGCGCAGCTTGGCCGCGATCATTCGCATGGCGCTTTGTTCGATGCGGGCCCGCGGAATGCGGCCGCCGTTGACGGCGGCAACGACGGCCCGGATGGCGCGCTCGGGATCGGGCGGCATAAGAAGGACATCTTCGCCGGCGGCGATAGCGCGGACGGCTCCCTCGGCGGGGCTGAATTGTTTCAGAACGCCGGCCATGTCCATAGCGTCGGTCACGATCAGATCCTCGAACTTTAGACCCTGGCGAAGCGTGGTGAGAACCGCGGGGGACAGAGTCGCGGGGAGGCCTTCCTGGTCAATCGCCGGAACCGTCATGTGCGCGATCATGACGGAGTCGACGTGATGTTCGATCGCGGCCCGGAACGGCTTGAACTCCACGCTTTCGATGCGTTCGCGCGAGGCGGCGAGTTCAGGCAAATCGACATGGCTGTTCGACGCCGTGTCGCCGTGGCCAGGGAAATGTTTCACCGTAACCAGGATTCGATTATTGGGATCGGAGTGCGCGCCGTCGATAAACGCCGTGACCAGACGCGAAACCTGATCGGGATCTTCGCCGAAGGAACGCACGTTGATCACGGGATTGTCGGGGTTGACGTTCACGTCTGCCACAGGAGCGAAGAGCCATTGCACACCGAGGGCTCGGGCCTCGCGGGCGGCTACGGCTCCTTCGAATCTCGCATTATCGGGATCGCGCGCGGCGCCGAAGGCCATGGCGTAGGGGAAGCGGGCGCTGCCGGAAACCCGCATCGAGGCGGAGCGCTCAAAATCGCCCGCGACAATCAGGGGCGTCTTCGCCAGCTTCTGCATTTGATTCAAGAAGACCACCATGGCGTGCGGCTCGGCGTAACGAACCAGCCCGTATTGCGTGGTGTTGTTGACGATGAGACCGCCGATGTGAAGGTCGGCAACCAAGTGGCGGTAGCGCTGATATTCGGGGGACTTGGTGCTGTAAGTATCGCCGTAGCAGACGGCAATCACGAGCTGCGCGACCTGATCGGACAGGCTCAGCCTCTTGACGATCGCGAGGGCGGCCTTCTGTTCGGAAGTGAGCGGTGGGCCCTTGGGTTTCGGGGCTGGCTTGGCGGCGAAGGCAACCGCGGCGAGGAAGAGAACGAATCCGGCGCGGCGTAGTCGCATTGATCTTAGGATAGTGGCTTTTGTGGAAGCGACGCCGCTACAATTTGCGCGACGTCGAGCAACTGCGGAGGCGTGGCGGAGACTGCGGGTAGGGCATCGCGGAACATCGAGTTGCAGAAGGGACACGCGGCGGCGACCACTTCGGCTCCCGTGTCGGCGAGTTCTTTCGCGCGGACGTGGCTTACGCGGGTGCCCGACTCTTCGCCCAGAAACGTGAGACCGCCGCCGGCTCCGCAGCAGAAGCTGCGTTCGCGGGAGCGTTCCGGCTCGACCAGTTGGCCGTAGGCGGAGACAGTTTCGCGGGGTTGATCGTAGACGTCGCGATAGCGGCCCAGATAACAGGGGTCGTGGTAGACAATCTTCTGCGTGGCCTTTGCGGCGGGCAGCGGGTGTCTCGCCATGAATTCAGTGTGATGCTCGATGGGAGGGGCCTCGCCGTGCTCTTTCCAATCGGTCGAAATGGTCCGGACGCAGTGCGGGCAGATCGAAACGATCCTGGTCACCTTCGAATCCGCCAGAGTCTTCAGATTCTCTTCCGCCAGTTGCTGGAACAGCAGATCGTTTCCCAGCCGCCGGGCGGGGTCTCCCGTGCAGCGCTCCTTGCGTAGAACGCCGAAGCTCGTGCCCAGGTACTGCATCACTTGCGCGAAAGACGCGATGATTTCGCGGCCCTTCGGATCGTAGCCTCCCATGCAGCCCAGCCACAGGCAGTACTCCTGCGTGCCGTCGAAGATCGGGAGCTGTTGCTTCTCGATGAACTTGGTCCGCTCGGACGGCGCGAAGCCGAGCGAGTTGCCGTTGCGCTCCAGCGCCAGGAAGAGTTTCGTGCCGTATTCGTCTTCCCACTTGCCCGTGTTCACGGCTCCGCGGCGCAAGCCTACAATCATCGGCAGATGTTCCACGCCCACTGGACACTGGAATTCGCAGGCGCCGCAGGTGGTGCATTGGAACGCGGCTTCCTGGGAAAGGAACTTGCCGAGCAAGGGTTCTTCGCCGGCGGCGCCGAATTCGTTCAGATAGCCGCGCATGCCCAGCGCGATTTGTTTCGGGTCGAGCACCTTGCCGGTGTTCGCCGCAGGGCAGTGTTCCGTGCAGCGTCCGCATTCCACGCAGCTATACGCTTGCAGCGCCACGATCTGCGTTAGGTCCTTGCCCGTATCCAAGCCAAAGTCTTCATCGCCCGCCAGCGGCGGAATGTTGGCGAAGCCTCCGCGCGAAAGGAACACGGTCACGGGACTCAGCACCAAATGAAGATGCTTGGTATGGGGCAGAAGCGGGAGGAAGAGCAGCAGCGCCAGCGTGTGCGCCCACCACAGAGGTTTCTCAAACGCCGAATTCGATTGTCCCCAAGCGGCGAGATACGTCGCCATCAAAAGGAAGATCAGCAGCGCGATCACTCCGGATTCGGGCGAAATTTCGCCGAGCCACCGCGGACGAGCGACGAAGCGGCGGACGAATAGTCCGGCGATGGATACCGCGACGCAAACCGCGAACAACGCGGCGAAGTTGCCGTAGAATCCGCGATAGGAGAGAAACGGGAAGCCGAAACCGGTGGCGAAATGGTTGATCGTCACCAGGGCGAATACGCAGAACCCCCAGAACACCAAGGCGTGCGCGAGGCCGGGCAGAGGACGCTGGCGGATGACCTTCCCTTGCAGCATCACTTCCCAGAAAAAGTCGCGGACACGCGGACCAAGCGGCGCGAGATGAAAAGAGGGGTCCGGTTTGGCCTCGCGAATCGCACGGATCACCCGGTGGAACCGGATCCAGAACATCGCCCCGGAAGCGGCCAGCAGTGCCGCGAACGCCAGCATCTCGGCGGAAGAGAAACGCATGGTAACAACAGCACTGTAGCACGCCGCCCCGTCTTGCTCGCATGTTCCGGCTAAAATGTTTTAAAGGGAGATTTCTTGCGTCATCTTATTTCCGGAGCCGCCGGATTCATCGGCTCACATCTTTGTGACTACCTACTGAAAGCCGGCCATGACGTCGTGGGCCTGGATAACTTCGTCACCGGCTCGCCTGAAAACATCGCGCATCTCGCCGGGAACCCTCGATTCTATTTCGAAGAGTATGATGTGACGGAGCCGGTGACGATCGCCGCCAAGTTCGACGGCGTGTGGCATCTGGCGTCGCTGGCCAGCCCTCGGCATTATTTGGCGAAGCCTCTAGAGACGCTGGAGAGCGGATCTACCGGTACGCGCAACATGTTGGAGATCGCGCGGCGCGACGGCGCGCGGTTCCTGGTAACCTCGACCTCGGAGTGCTACGGCGATCCGCTGGAACATCCGCAGGTAGAGACGTATTGGGGCAATGTGAATCCTGTGGGGGTGCG
Organism: Bryobacteraceae bacterium; assembly: GCA_036498815.1. Lineage (GTDB taxonomy): Bacteria > Acidobacteriota > Terriglobia > Bryobacterales > Bryobacteraceae > Palsa-187. Next base: position 46,604 of record DASYET010000013.1, read on the forward strand.
CTCGTGCTATGACGAGAGCAAGCGCTACGCCGAAGCGATCACGATGGCGTACCATCGCACGCATGGAATCCGCACCAACATCGCACGAATTTTTAACACCTACGGCCCTCGGATGGCCCTCGACGACGGGCGGGTCGTGCCGGCGTTTCTGGATCAGGCGCTGCAAGGAAAGCCGCTCACGGTGTTCGGCGATGGATCGCAGACGCGCAGCTTCTGCTACGTCTCGGACCTGGTAGAAGGACTGGTGCGGCTGGCGGCCTCCGAGGAGCGGCTGCCGGTGAACTTGGGAAATCCCCTGGAGCTGACGATTCTGGAATTCGCCGCCCGCATTCAGAAGGTGATGGGATCGGATCTACCCCTTCTCCAGGAGCCTCTGCCCTCCGACGATCCGAAGAAGCGGCGACCGGATATCTCGAAGGCCAGGCGAGTATTAGGATGGGAGCCGAAGGTGTCGCTCGAGGACGGGCTGCGAGAGACCGTCGCGTACTTTAAGGCGCACGCTAAATCACCGGACGCGATTTCGCCGAGCAAATAGCCAGCGTGATCCATGCCGCGATGAATGCCACGCCGCCGATCGGCGTGATCGCGCCCAGCATGCGGTTCCCCGTGACCGCCAGCGTGTACAGGCTGCCGGAGAAGAAAACGATCCCCACCGTGAGCAGGATACACACCCACTGGGACGTACTCCGGTGCACTAGGCCCGCGGCGCGCATTCCCGCGACGATCAACAATCCCAGCGCGTGAACAAAATGATAGAACACCGCTTTTTCGTAGACACCCAGAGAATAGGCGTCGAGTCTGCCTTGAAGGCCGTGGGCTCCGAAAGCACCCAGCATGACGGCGAGCGCCAGTGCGGCGGCGCCTGCGGAGATCCAACTCATACCTACAAGTGTAGCCGTCAGGAACCTTGCATCGCGCCGGCCAGCAGTTGAAGCTTCGCCCGGAACTTTTCCGGATTACTCGCCGGAGGATGGTCCGCAATGGCGGTAGCGAGCCGCAGCGTCAGGTGCTGTGCGATTCCGTTCTCCTGCACGGAGTAGCGCGAAGAAAGCGCTTGCGCCATTTCCGCACAGAGCGTCGTGGTCGCCGAGGGAGCCAGATCCAGAAGCACGATAAATTCGTCATGGCTCCAGCGGCCGACCGTGGCATCCGTACCCAGAAGTCCCGCGAGGCGTTTTACCATCGCCTTCAGCGCCCCTTCGATCACCAAGGGGGAGCAGGAGCATTCCAGCCGCTTCAAGTTGCTGATCCAGAGGATGACCACGCTGAAGCCTTCGCCCCTCGTGAGCAACTCCTCCATTCGGAGATTGATTTTGTCCCGATTCCAGGCCCCGGAAACCGGGTCCGTGTAAAGCGCCTTGCGCTCATTGTTCATCTCGCGGTGCAGGGAGCGGATCTCATCGTTTAACTGCACCACCAGCAGCTGGGTTTCGCGCTGCATGTTTTCGAAACTTCGCGTGATGCTGAGGGCGGTTTCGCGGACTGCCGTGCGGATTTTGCCGAGATCGCTGGTGTCGGTGATCGAAACCAGCCTCCGGAGATCGTCCTTGAGCTGCTGCCCATGGTCGGCCCCGTTGGACGCGACATTCTGCGCCAGGACCTGCATGGCTTCCGCCGCGGCTTTGAGATCGGCGCGCGTCTTTTCGAGCCACTCCCTCGACCGGTCGCGGTACTCCCGCAGCTCTCCGCGAAATGAGGATTGCAATGCCTGGAAGTGTTCGGCGGCTTCGGCCTTCTCTACGGTTTGTTGAAGCGCGAGGAGATGCTGGCGGAATTCCGCGGTCTGGCCGGGGTTGAGGTCAACCGCATATTCCGCCGAAGCCCGGATGGCTTGTTGATAACAAGATGCGGTGGTTTTTTGGAGGTCCGCAAGACGCTCCAGATCGCTCATAGACTGCCGGATCGAAATCAAGGGGAAGGTCCCTCCGATGAACCATATCGGCTCAGTGGCGGTCAGTGTGAGCGAAAGTCGAGCCCCGCGAAACTTACGACGCTCTGCGGGTCTATATTCCACTGCTGGTAGTGGCGCAAGCGCGCCCGGGCGTGCGGCATAGCCTTGAGAAAGGCGTAGATGGGGGCGGAGCCGCACCAGTTCAAGTCGTCATGATTCTGTTGCACCAGGTCCCAGAAACCCTGAGCATCGCCATGTTCCATCCGTTCGATGCGCTGGCGGTCGCGGCGCGTGACCTCGGTCATTTCATCTTGGCCGGCACGGGCGTCAAGGGCGTCGCCGTAGCGGCGTCCCCGATGGGCCATGTCGACGCCAAGGACCCAGAGCAGGCGGTCGCCTTCCTTCGCGGCCAACTCGCCGAGCGCGCCCAGAGCCCGGCGGACATTTTCGTTGTCTTCCGGCATTCCACCCTGGTAAAGACTGCGCGCGTAGGAACCGCACAGCACCGGCAGAATCCGGATGTCCGGTCCGAAGAGGTGTTGCAGAAAGATGACCTGAAATTCAATGGAATGCTCGACCGAATGGCAGTAGTCTTCCATGAAGGCTCCGCGCCCGGCCTCCGCCTCCAGCCGGTTCACGAGGTCGAGGTCCGTCCGCGCTTGGCCGAAGGGCGTCGCGAATGGCTTGCGCGTCAGGCCGAGGCGATCCGGCTCGCCGTAATGCGAAGTCCCGAGGATCACGAAGGTGCGGTCCGCATCCGAGGGTGACAGCGCCGAGTAAGCAGCCCGGTAGGACTCCACACCGCCGAACGGACTGACGTGCGGCGCGGCGATCGCCAATACCTTCTCTGTTGGCGGAGCAGCGTCGCTCATATATTCGGCAAGGACCCGCGTCAGCTCCGCCGGTTGGTCGGGATAGCCAGCGCCGGCGTGAACCGGTTCGCGCACGGGGGCCTCAGCGAAGGCGCGTTCCGCTTGCTGCTTCAGGCGGGCGAAAGTTTCGTCCTCCAGGAAGCCCGCCTGGCTGAGCGTGTCCTGCAAGTGCTGCACCAGTCCGCTGACGTCGAGATCGCCGGTGATGCGGACCAGGAAGGCTCGCAGGTCCAGCTCGCTTTGGACGCCGTCGAAGAATTCGAGGCAGGGCACAAGGCCGGGTGGAATGATCAACGTGGCGTCCGAGAAATGAAACGGATCGCGGATCACAAGTCCAGGACGGTCTTCGACCGGCGACGGCATGAAGTCGAGTGTCGGGCGAAGGCGGGCGAGCATGGTTTGAGCATAACGGTTTAGAGCGAGCGGGTTAAAATCAGGAGTGACTTCCGAGCCGCACGAAGAATACCGTTCTCGCCTGGCGCGCTTTGAGCAAGCGCGGGAGCAGGGCCAGCGGCACTTCCGGCAGATGGGCAACGCGCGGCTGGGTACCGGCCTGGCCGCCCTGCTTGCGGCGGCCGCCTCGCTCGGTGCGGGATGGATTCCTCCTTGGTGGCTGCTGGCGCCGCTCGCACTGTTCGTCTTTCTGGCATGGAAGCAGGATCGCATCGAGCGTGCTCTCACCGCGGCCACGCGCGGCGTGGCGTTCTATCAGCGGGCGCTGGCGCGGGTACAGAACAAATGGATCGGAACCGGAAATCAGGGCGAGCGGTTTCGCGACCCACAACATTTATTCGCGGAAGACTTGGATTTATTCGGGCGAGGCTCGCTGTTCGAGCTCCTTTCCACCACTCGAACAGCAGGCGGAGAACGTGTACTCGCGGGATGGCTGCTTCAGCCGGGGTCTCGGAAAGAAGTGCTGGCGCGTCAGGCAGCAGTGGCCGAGCTTGCCCCGCGACTCGATTTGCGCCAGGACATCGCACTCCTGGGAGATGACGTGCGTGCGGCCGTGGAGCACGAAGCGCTTCAAAAATGGGGCGAGCATCCCCCGGTGCGATTCTTTCCCGGGGCTCGGATCGTGGCATTCGGCTTGGCGGCCGCGGCAGTCATCACCTTCGGTTTGATGATCACGATGACCACCGGCGTGATCCCATTCCTGGTCGTAATCCTGGCGGAAGTCGCCTTCGGAATGTCGGTCAGCGCTCCCATGGACCGGGTGATGGCGGCGACCGCCACCCCGGCACGCGAACTGGAACTGCTCGGGCTCATGCTGGAGCGGCTGGAACGCGAACAATTCACCTCGCCCGCATTGGTTTCGTTGAGGGCATCGCTGGAAGTGGACGGCGAGGCGGCCTCGCGCAGTATCGCGCGCCTGAGCAAGCTGGTGGAGTATCTCGATTCGGCGCGCAACCAATTCCTCGGCATCATCGTCAGTCCTCTGCTGTGGACCAAACAGTTCGCCATGGCGATCGAAGCGTGGCGGATGCGGCGGGGTCCGCGGATCGGCACTTGGGTGGCTGCGGTGAGCGAGTTTGAAGCGCTGTGCTCCCTGGCGTCCTTCGCGTACGAACATCCTGCCGCTGTTTTTCCCGAACTCACGGAAGAGAGCGATCCCGTTGTCGCAGCCGAGGGGCTGGCGCATCCGTTGATTCCCGCTCGCGATGCGGTGGCGAACGACGTCGCGCTGGGCGGTGGAACGCGCCTCTGGATCGTCAGCGGATCAAACATGTCGGGCAAGAGCACGCTGATGCGCGCCGTGGGTTTAACCTGCGTGCTGGCGTGGGCGGGCGCGCCTGTGACCGCGTCGCGCTTGCGTTTATCCCGGCTGTCGATTGGCGCGTCGATGCGCACCACGGATTCGTTAGCGGACCATCGCTCCAGGTTCTACGCCGAGATCAGCCGCCTGCGCGAGATCGTCGATCTGGCCAGGGCGGGGAAGCCGACACTGTTCCTGCTGGACGAATTGCTGAGCGGCACCAACTCCCACGATCGCCGCATTGGAGCAGAGGGCTTGATTCGCGGACTGGTCGACCGCGGCGCCATCGGAGTCGTGACCACGCACGACCTGGCGCTCGCGGAGATCGTGCCGTCGTTTAACGGAGCGGCGATCAACGTTCATTTCGAGGATCAGCTCGAAGGGGACGAAATCCACTTCGACTACAAGCTGCGAAGCGGAGTGGTGATGCGGAGTAATGCCCTTGCCCTGATGCGGGCTGTGGGGTTGGATGTATAGCTTGTGCGTGCGAAGATGGACCTGAAAGAGGGCGCCATGAACAAGCTAACCGAAGCGGAAATCGCCGCGGCTGTCGCGCAAGCTCCCGGGTGGACCGTGGCCAATGCCAAGCTCCATCGCGAATACAAGTTCTCCGATTTCGCGCACGCGTTCGGCTTTATGGCGACAGCCGCTCCCCTGATTGAGAAGATGGGCCACCATCCCGAGTGGGCCAACGTCTACAACCGCGTCACCGTGGATTTGACCACGCACGACGCCGGCGGCATCACGCAGAAAGACGTGGATCTGGCGGCTGTACTGGAGCGGATCGCCAAGAAACTCGCATGAAGCTCCTGCTCTTGCTCGGAATCGTGTCTTTGGGCTTCGCGCAGGAGACGTTCTCCGGATCCGCCGCCCTGGATGCACAGATGGAGCAGGCGGTCAAAGATGGTTTGATCCCCGGTGGCGTGTTGGTGGTGGGGCACGACGGCAAAATTGTGCATCGCAAAGCCTACGGGCAGCGCGCGCTGATCCCCGCGCGGGAAGCGATGACCGTCGACACCATTTTCGATCTCGCGTCGCTCAGCAAAGTCGTGGGTACCACACCGTCCATCATGAGGCTCTTCGAGCAGGGCAAGATTCGCTTGATCGATCCCGTGACGACCTATCTTCCCGAGTTCCAGGGGGGCAAGAGTGACATCACCGTCCGCGATCTCTTGACTCACTACTCCGGTCTGCGCCCGGACCTCGATCTGGAGCCTGCGTGGAGCGGCTACGAGACCGGGATCCGCAAGGCATTAAGCGACAAGCCGACGTATCCTCCCGGTCAACGCTTCGTCTACAGCGATATCAATTTCGAACTGCTCGGCGAGATCGTGCGGCGCGTGAGCGGCAAACCCCTGGATGAGTTCGCTCGCGACGAAGTGTTTGGTCCGCTCGGCATGACGGAGACCATGTACCGCCCGCCTGCTTCGCTCCGTGCGCGAATCGCTCCCACGGAAATCGATGCGTCCACCGGGCAGCCCCTCCGCGGCGTCGTGCACGATCCGACGACACGGTACATGGGCGGAGTCGCCGGGCATGCGGGAGTGTTCTCGACAGCCTCGGATCTGGCCAAGTACGCCGAGATGTGGCTCGGTCTGGGCGAACGAGCGGGCATGCGAGTGTTCTCTCCCCTCACCGTGCAAAAGTTCACCGCGCCCTCATCGCCGCCGGATCAACCGGCTCTGCGCGGGCTGGGCTGGGACATCGATACTTCCTATTCTTCGGCTCGGGGCGAGCTTTTCCCCATTGGGTCCTACGGACATCTCGGCTACACCGGAACATCGCTGTGGATCGATCCGTCGAGCAAGAGCTACGTGATTCTGCTCACCAACTATGTGCATCCCAAGAGCGGCAAAAATCTCTCGCCCTTGCGGCGCAGCATCGGGACCATCGCCGCCGCATCCCTCGGCGTGACGTCCAAGGTGAATGTGGTCGGCTACAACGAAGCGCTCGAAAGCGCGGGTGCGCGGCGGATGATTGCGCCGAATCATCGCGTACTCACGGGACTGGACGTCTTGGAAGAGCAGAAGTTCGCCTCGCTGCAAGGCAAGCGAGTCGGCGTCATGACGAACCAGACCGGCCTCGATCGCGAGGGACGCAGAGACATCGACGCGATGCGCGCTGCGGGCGTGAACGTAACGGCGTTGTTCAGTCCCGAACACGGTATATCCGGCGATAAAGATGTCCCCGACATCCCGGACTCGAAGGACTCCGCTACCGGAATTCCAGTGTTCAGCTTGTATCGGAACAGCGGGCTACGCATCACGCCGGAAATGCTGCACAACGTCGATACCCTGGTCTTCGATATTCAGGACGCGGGCGCCCGCTTCTACACCTACGGCTGCGGAATGCTGCTCGTCATGGAGCAAGCGGCCAAATCGCATATCCCGCTTTATGTTTTAGATCGTCCCAATCCGATTACCGGTGTTCACGTCGAAGGCCCCATGCTGGAGGAGAGCTTTCAAAACCCCGCCGTCGGCTGTTACGCGCTCCCGATCCGTCACGGCCTCACGTATGGCGAGTTGGCCACCATGGCGAACGCAGAGAAGAAGCTCGGCGCGGACCTGCACGTGATCAAGATGAAGAACTGGGAGCGGGGCGATTGGCTCGATTCGACGGATCTCACCTGGGTGGACCCGTCCCCCAACATGCGCAGCCTCAACGCGGCGACGCTCTATCCCGGAGTCGCCATGCTGGAATCGGCACCCAGCTTTTCCGTGGGCCGCGGCACGGATTCGCCCTTCGAACAAATCGGAGCGGACTGGATTCACGGCCCGGAACTCGCCCAAGCCTTGAATATGCGGTCGATCCCAGGGGTCCGTGTCTACGCGACTCGGTTCACACCAACGGATTCCGTATTCAAAGGCAAGTCCATCGAGGGCGTGCGCTTCGTGATCTTGAATCGCGAAACGTTCAGCTCCATCCGCTTGGGCCTGGAACTGGCGTTCGCCATCCAGCGGCTCTATCCCGGCAAGCTGGACATCGAAAAGTGCCGCCTCTCCATCGGAAATCGCAAAGTAATGGACGCCATGAAAGCGGGTACCGACCCAAGCACAATCGAGCTCCACATGCAGGACGATCTGGATGCGTTTGTCGCTCGGCGAAAACCGTTCCTGCTCTACTGAACTACACGCCCAACAGGATTCCCCGCGCCGGAATCCCCGTCAGTTCGGCCAGCGCGTAGGCGTACCACTGAAGTTGACGTTCATACTGCGCGAGGCGCTCGGGCGAGTTCGCGTCGGTCTTGAAATCCACCACCACCCAGCGACCTTCCTCCACGAATGCGAGATCGATCACGCCCTCCAACAAGCGTCCGTCGGCCAGCCGTAACGTCAGAGGGTACTCGCGATGACAACGCGCGGCGGCGCGAGCCCGCGCGAGCACCGGATGCTCCAGCGCCGCAACTACGGCCGTGTGCGCGGCTTTCGCCTCCTTCGAAGGTGCGCCCAGGATTCGCGCATTCAAATCCGCAAGTCGGCGCACTACCAACGAATCAGCGTGGAGCGCTGCATCGCGCAGCAAGGAGTGAACCAGTGTGCCGAACCGTTTGCCGCTAACCTTGCGCGCCGGTCCCACGGCGGAAAGATACTCCACTGCGACCGGAGCACCCGGCGGAACCTCCACCGCCTGGCTGGCGAGGAAGACCTCCACTTCAGGCTTCGCACCCCGGCCCAACTGCGCCGCGCGAGCCTCCTGCCATGCGCGATACTCGCCGAAACTGGCTCCGCCGTCCTCCTGTAGAGTCTTGGCCAACACTTGGTCCTGCCACACCGTCTGCGTCGTCTCTTCACCCAGCTTCAGCTTGAACGGATCCCACCACACCACTTCGTGCAATCCATTCTCGGGTTGGATCAATCCCGGCCGCACCGAATACTCGTCGCCCTGATCGTATTCAAGCGGACGAGCGACCACGCTCGCCTCTCCGAACGGCGGACAGCCCACCGGACGCTGTGATTTTCGCCAGTTCACCCGCGCCGGAAAAATCGCCTTGTGTAGCGGACTCAGCCATCCTTCCACAGGAAACGGCTCGTCGCCCACAGCGGGCACCACTAGCAAATCGCGAGCGCGAGTCGCGGCCACGTAAGCCACTCGCACGCCTTCAGCCCGCTCCCTCCGAGCCTCGTCTGGCGCATGCTCCATCAACTCCCACGGAGCACACCGAAGCAGCCGTGTCGCACTCAAGCCTTTGCTCGTGTCGACAAACTGATCCGGCTCCCGCGAGGAGATGTTGGCCGTCATGTCCGCCAGAATCACCACCGGAAACTCCAATCCTTTCGCGCCGTGCACGGTCATCAGCCGCACGCCATCCGAATCTTCTTCGAGCACCGGCGCCTCGGACGCTTCGCCCTTCTCGGCGTGCGCAGCCAGCTCTTCCACGAATCCGCGGAAGGAGATTCCGCCCGTCATCTCGAAGGTTCTCGCCAACTCCGCCACCCGCGCGACGTTCGCGCGGATCTGTTGACCTCCCGGCCGCAACAGGAACCCCGCGTGTGCGCGCACCGCTTCCAGCAGCGCATTCACCGTAGCCGCAAACGGACGCTGATTGCGCTCGCGATGCAGATCGGCCAGGAGTTGGAGCGCCTGCTCAATCTCCGTAAACCGCGCGTCGCGTTCGTGCTTGGCGAACGGATACAGCCGCCCGTGCGTATGTCGATACAACAGCAGCGCCTCGTCCGGAATCGCAAACAGTGACCCCTTTAGTGTGGCGAATACGCTCAGTTCGTCCTCTGGCCACTCCACCGCCGTCAGGGCCGACCGCAGCGTCTCCACCTCTTCGCGTCGATGAAACGATTTGGACCCCGCCAGCAAATGCGGCAATCCCCGAGCCTCCAGCGCCCGAGCGTAATCGCGAGTCAGATCCACACCGCCTTGCGTCCGCCGGCGGAACAACACGGCGATATCGCGCGCGCGCACCGGCCGCATCTCGCCTTCCACCTCGCACTCCCACTTGCTTTCCCGCACCAGCCAATCCACAAAAGCGGCGATCGCGTCCGGAAGGGATTCGTTTACCGCCTCCTTGGACAACCGCTTCTTGTACGGCTTCGGCACCGGAAGCACCACCACGCTCGGCCGGTCCGGAATCTCGTTTCGATCCCGCTCCAGCGCCGCCCACTCCGCGTGCCCCTCTTCCACATCACCGGTCATCTCTGTTTCAAACGCGGTGTTGATGAAGTGTTGAATGTTCGGAACGGAGCGAAAGCTCCGCGTGAGCGTCAGGTGCCCCACACCGCGACTCTCCAGATCCTCCCGAACCTGCCGGTACAGCGCTAAATCCGCCCTCCGAAACTTGTAAATCGACTGCTTGGGATCGCCCACCAGAAACAGCTTGCCTCCGGAATCGTCGTCCGTCAGCAGCCGCAGGATCTCCACTTGAAGCGGATCGGTATCCTGGAATTCATCCACGAAGATCCGCGTGAACCGGCTCTGCAAATAGCGCCGGACCTCCTCGTGCTCGCGCAGAAGATTCCGTACGAAGCTCAACAAATCTACGAAGTCCAGCTTGCCCAGCCGCCGCTTACGCTCCTGGTATTCGTCCAGCAGCCCGCGCATCTCCTCGCGCAGCAACGCCGCCAGATCAGCGTCCGCCTTGATTCGGAACTCCTCAATCCATCGGATCAGTTCGTCGCGATCCTCCACCAGCTTCTCGCGCGCCACGCCGCCGCCGTATTCGCCGGAGCCCTTCCGGGTATCGCGACGAAGATCGCGCCCCAGCTTGAGCAGCAAGCCCTCCATCGCGTCGTGGTCCCCGCTCCCCGAACCTTCCGTCCGCTCGATCCGTCCCGCCACCGCGCGTGCCGGTTCCAGCCCGCGGTACAAGGTGTCCGTGACGCGCCGCGGCCGAGAACTCAGCGCCGCCACATCCCGAGTCAAACGAACCAGCGTGTCGAGTTCTTCATTCCGGGCGAACTCCGCATCGCGCCGCCAAGGGGCAGGGTAGTCGCGCCACTCGATTAGCTTGCGGCCCGCCCATTGCAACTGCTCCAACGCGGGACCGTCATCCCACGAATCGCGCCATGCGAGCCTCGCAAACGCGCGCCGAAGCCCCGGAGAATCGTCGTTCAACCGCCGCTCCAGCCATGCGCGAAATGCGCTCTGAAAGATCCGATCCGCCTCCTGTTCGCTCGCTTCCTCAAACGCCGGATCCACCTTGGCCTCCACCGGACGCTCCCGCAGAATCTGCGCACAGAAACTGTGGATGGTCCCGATCGAGGCTTCTTCCAGCCGCTCCAGCGCGTCTTCGAGCCGGCGCTTCCGATCGATCTCCGCCGCGTGCCGCTGATCGTCCAGTTCCTGCCGCAGCCGAAGTTTCATCTCTCCGGCGGCCTTGTGTGTAAACGTCACCGCCGCAATCTGGTCGATCTTCGCCCGCCCGGTCGCGAGCACCTCAACAATGCGCCGCACCAGCATCGTGGTCTTGCCCGTGCCCGCCGACGCCTCCACGATGAGGCTCTCGTCAAGCGACGTGAGGATGCGTTCCCGCGCCTCCGCGTCTGAGGTGGCACGCGCCGCCCTCACAGGAACCCCCGAATCTCGGTCAGGCCCTCAAGCCGGTCCTCGCGCCGGTTCTTGTACTGAGAGGCCCGCTGCTCCTCGTACGGCCCGCACACCGCTCGATAGTCGCACAACGCGCACGCGCCCTTTTCGGGAACCGGAGGAAGAAATCCGGAGCCAATCGCGTCATCCACATTCGCCAGCAGCTTCGCCAGGAACGCTCGTGACCGGTCGCTCACCGGAATGCCGACCTGCTGGTAGCTGCCGCGCTGCGTCGCATAGAACAGCCGGCCGCTCTCCACTCTCGCGTGAAGCTTCTGCTCCGCGACCAGCGCGTAGAGCAGAGGTTGCAACACTCGACCGCCGCCCACATATGCAGGAATGCGCTCCGGAGCCCTGCCCGTCTTGTGATCCGTCACCCGTAGCGCGCCCGTGCGAACGTGCTTCTCCACCAAATCGATCGAGCCCCGCAGCCGCACTCCCTCAGCCAGCGACGCTTCCTCCTCCGTGCTGGCCGGATCCCGCTCCCGCAGCCCCGCCGCAAGTCCGAACGCGAACTCGAAATACAGCGGCTGCCAGTCCCCGTCATTCTGCGCCACCTGTTGCAGCCAGCCTCGAAGATCCGTCCGCAGATCCTCGATGTCCGCCTTCCACACGCGAAAAATCGCCGGCGCCAGCTCTTCCTGATACTTCGCCGCGATGCGCTCCAGCGTCCGGTCCATTGCCCTAAGCGCACCAGGAAGATTCTCGGCCGTCACCGGAAGCGACTCTGCCTCCCGCAATTCGCTCAACAGCGTGAACTGCACTTCGTGAAACAACGCCCCCCTCGTCAGCGGATCCAAATTCTCAATCGGAGCCGCTTCTTCCCGCGGCCTCAGTCTGTGAATCCCGTTCAACGCGAATTTATACGGACACACCGCGAATTGCTCTAGCGACGAGGGCGACCACACGCGCGCCGCCAGCCGCGCCTCTCCCAGCACCTTCAGCGCCTCCGCATTGTGCGTGATCAGTCCGTCCACTTCCTTCCACGCGCCGCGCCACCGCGCCCAGCGCGACCGCAGGGTGCGAGCCAGGTTCGCATTCGCCTCCACCAGGTACCGCGCGCCCTCCGCGCTGCTCAGCTTCACCAGATCGTATTCGGCGTCGTCGATCGCATCCGCCGTCGTCTTCGGAGCCGGCCAATTCAATCGAGCAGCCGCCGCCTCCCGAGTCCGCCGCTCGAATTCCTTCAACTTCGGCAGTGCACCCTCGCGCGCCTTGGGCAATTCCAGCGCATAGAACGAAGGCACCCGCGGACGCGCCTCCGCCACATCCATCCGCGGGTACGAAACGATGAAGCGCTCGCCCGCGGCCGCCACCGCCAAGTGCAGCCGCTCGCGTTCTTCACTCACCCGGTGTGACCGTTGCGGCAAAGCCGCCGACACCTGGGCGCGATCCGCATCCAGTAACAGAGGATCTTCCAACATGCGCTGCGGAAACAATCCCTCCGCCAGCCCCGGCAGGAAAACCGCGCGAAAACTCCCCCCGCGAGACTCTTCAATCGACCCGACAAACACCCGCCCCCACCGCCGCTGCGGGGGCTCCGCGCGCAGGAACCGCAACCGGTCGCTCAGCACCTCCGCTACTTCCTCTACCGTCACAGGACCAACCTCGCCCATCGGCGCAAACTCCGCCAGCGTTGCCACCACGCCGTCCGGATTCCGCAGTGCCATCGTGGCCAGCCGCTCCAACGAATCCAGCCATTCTTCCCACGGCGCGGATCGCGGCAGCCCATCCAGCGTCTCGATCAGCGGCAGCGCGAACGCCCCCAGGTTGTGCAGCCGTTGCAGTTGCCGCGTCAAATGCTCGCGACCCGCCTCGTCGTCCTCACCCAGGTCTTCCAACCGCAGCTCGAACTCTCGCTCCAAGCCCGCCAGCCGCCGAGCCCATCGGTCCCGTCCGCCGATCACGGCCGCGTCCACCAGTAGTTTTTCCCAACCATGCGGAGCCTGCAACTGCCGTTCCGGCCCGGCGCCCCCCGGAGAATCCGCCCCCACCTCCGGCAAACCGAACAACTCCCCTTGCGGCGCAACCCATCGCGGCTTCGCTTCCTCTTGGGGAACCTGCCCCAGCGAAAGATACTCGGCGAACCGTGACGCGGAACACTTCTCCACCGCGCATTGAAGCAGCGCCAGGAACGCCCGTCCCGCGGCATCCGGCCGGGAGCTGCCGTGGCTGAAATAGCCCGGGATCTGCGCCCGCCGCAAGGCCTCCTCGATGACAGGCTGATACCGGTCCGGATTCCGTAACAGAATCGCCATCTGATCGAACGCGAATCCCTGGTCCGTCAACCGAAGAATCCGCCGAGCGATCTCCGCCGCCTCCAATCCTTCCCCCGGAGCGGAAAAAATATCGAAAGCGTCGTCCTCCGCATCCGGAGCCGGCGGATCCTGCAAAAACAAATACCGCCGCAATCGTTCCAACGACGTCGAGGGAGCGCCCGCATCCAAATCCTCAATTCCGCCGTCATACTGGAAATTTTGCGTGGAACTCAATGCAATCAGCACTGCCGAAGCCGCCGCCGTTAATCGTTCGAACAAATCGCGATGCGCCTCCGTCTCTCGCGGAGCGTCGAACCACAACAACGGAAGGCTCGGCGGTTCAGCCTCACAAGCAAGCCGGAACACCGCCGCCGTGTCCGCGAAGGAGCGCTCCATCAACTCGCCTTGGTACTCCCTCAGCAGCAGTCCCAGATCAGCGCCCGCCGCCCCGCATCGTGAGACAGCCTCCGGAGTCACGCCCGCCATGCGCAAATCGCCGAGCGTTCTCGCCAGCGCCCTTGCGAAACCCGGTAGAGAGGATACCGGCGAATAGTACTTCAACTGCCGCCCGAGGTTCACGCGATGCACCACCCGAGCCGCCACTGCTTCGAGCCCCAGCCCGCTTAAAGGGACCAGTCCCCGCTCTGCCATCGCCGGTCTGGCCAACGTTGCGGCCCATTGCGTAAGCGTGGCCCGATGCAGCCCCAGCGACCCGCGGTCTCCATTCGCCAGACCCTCCCCTGCCAAACGGCTGGGAATCACCACATTTACTTCCGGGTATTGAGCGGCAAACTTTCGGCCCTCATCCACTAACTCCCGGTTAGATCGGGACTTGACCACGCGGCGCAGCGCTGTTGCCGAGCTCATTCCCATCTAGTGTAAGCGGTCATTTCATTAAAGGAACATTAACAAAGAAAATTTTTTCGGAACCAGTAACCCCCGGCGGCCCAGAGTCGTTATTACATATAACTAATCCCCGTTACGACAGCGGGCGCTCTCACCCCTTTTCACCCATAAGAAGCGCCCGCTATCCTCCTCCCGCCCGGCAAGGGCAGTCAGCTTCTTCCATATGTGATTCGAATTTTTGCGGAACGGTCTCGGCGTGCCCGAAGTTAGATGTCCCACGTCGGAACGTAGCGCGCTTGCGATTCCTTCCACCGCCGCACGATCTCCGCAAACGTGGTCTGATCCAGAATCCCCGAGATCGCCGAGTCCACACGCTTCCACAAATCGTCGAACGCTTCCGCGCGCTTCGGGGTCTTCGTCTCCTCCACGAACCGCAGCACTTGCCCCACTGTAATCTGATCCGACCCGCGCGCGAGTTTATATCCGCCCTCGGCTCCCCGGCGTGATTCCACAAACCCACCTTGCTTGAGGCTCGAAAGAATCAGCTCCAGAAACTTTTGTGGAATCTTCTGCCGCCGCGCAATGTCGGCGATCTTCACCGGCTCGCCCACCGGTTGCAGAGCCAGGTCGAAGAGAGCCAGCAGAGCGTACTCGCTCTTCACGGAGATATTCATCGAGACTTTCCTGATTCTAACAGGGGAAGACCCTCTCGCCGCCCAGAAACGTCTCCGTTACCTTCACGCGCCCCTCTGCCATCCGGAACCGCACGATGTCCGCGCGCTCCCCCGGTACGAGCCCTCGCAGCCGCCCCGCAATGCGCCCTACCTGGGCCGGATTCCGCGTCGCCATCGTCACCGCGTCCCGCAACGTCACGCCCCCTCGCTCCATCACGTTCGACACGGCGTGATCCATCCGCAGGCTCGACCCCGCCAGCCTCTGCCCTCCGCGCAACACCACCCTCTGATCCGCGAGCAGTTCTACCTCGACCTCTCCCAACATATAAGGACCCGGCAACCCCATCGCCGGAGCCACCGCATCCGTCACCAGAACACTGCGCTCCACGCCCTTGGCCCGTAGCGCCACCTTCAGAAACGAATCGTGCAGATGCAGACCATCCACGATAAAGCTGGCCGCGAGCCGGTCATCCGCCATTTGATCCCACAAATAGGTCGATTCACGAGTCAGTGCCGCGTGCTTCCCATTGCCGAGATGCGTCGAAAGCGTCGCCCCCGCCGCCACGGCATCAAGAATCTGCTGCCGCGTCGCCCCCGTGTGCCCGATCGCCGCTACCACTCCCTGCGCCGTGATCCTCTCGATGTACCGCGGAGCCTCCGGCCACTCCGGCGAAAGCGTCACAATCCGAACATGCCCCTCCGTCGCCTCCTGCCATCGATGAAACTCGTCAAGGTCCGGCCCTCGCACCCATCTCGCAGGATGCGCCCCTCGCGGACCATCCTCCGCCGAAATATGCGGACCCTCCACGTGGAACCCCTCCATCGCCGGACCCTCGACCAGCGACTCGCGAGCCCGCACCAGATTTCGCAGCGCCGCCACCATTCGTTCCGGATCTCCGGTGATCACGGTCGGGAAACATCGTGTCACGCCGGTCGAAAACATCGCGCGAAGCGAACCCGCGATCTCCTCGCGGGAAGTCTCCGGCGAGTTGTAATCCGCCCCCGCGAATCCATTCACCTGAAGATCGATAAACCCCGGCGCGAGGACGTCCTCAGAAGCCGCGAGCCCCACCACAGCATCGACATGCGTGATGCTGCGCTCAAACTCCAGCTCTATCGATTCACCGGATACCGCATCCTGCCCAGTACATTTCATATCGAAAGTGGTTTATACACAGCATACCCACAATCCCCCCTCTGTAACTGAACAGAAGTAAGGCGGAAAGACCTGTTGAAAACCCCAAACTCGCTCTAGCGCCGCGGCGCGGGTTCTTGCTAAAACCAATATCAGATTTCTGCGCGGAACTGGATTGGTGAGTCAGTCTCGGGGGAGGTGGCCATCGGTTCGGTTCCCGCGGAGTCATTTCGATAGCCTGCCGAACGAAGTTGGACACGGACCCCGTCGGCTGCACCGCTGGCTTCAGCCAGTGATCGTCTTTGGAGACCCAGCTCTCCCGCGAGTTTCCAAAGACGATGCGCGTTGCAGCCATTCAAAGCGGGGTCCGCTTTACCTTCGCTCCGCGAGATCCGAATCGGACTGAGAGTCTCTTTCCCCTTCTGCCACTAAGTCTCCACGGGCGGAACAACACAAACACGCATTGCGACGGCTCCCCACCTATCGCTCGCCGCAAAGACCACGTCGCCGCCGCGTGTGCGGGAGCTGGACGGTCTCCGCGGACTCGCCGTCTTGATGGTGCTGGTCTTTCACTACGGCAACAACCCTCCGTACGGAACCAGCGTCCTCAGCAAAATATTTCTCCGGCTGTTCGACCTGGGCGAGCCCGGCGTGGATCTCTTCTTCGTATTGTCCGGCTGCCTGATCACCCGAATCCTTCTGGACACCAAGCGCTCGGAGCACTACTTCTCCTTCTTCTACATGCGCCGCGCGCTTCGAATTCTCCCCCTGTATTACTTGGCCGTGATGGTCTTCTTCTGGGCGTACCTCCCGATGGAACACGCTGCCGTCGTCAAAGGAACGCTCCCCTCGCCCCGCGGATCCTGGGACTCCACGTCATCCGGCGAGCAAATCTGGTACTGGCTCCATCTCTCGAACTGGAGAACCGCATTCGGTCATCTGAAGACCTCACCGATCACGCACTTCTGGTCCTTGGCGATCGAGGAGCAGTTTTACTTCCTCTGGCCACTGGTCGTGTGCGCCACCGATTACCGAAGCCTTCTGAAGATCTGCGGCCTGGGGTTCGTCCTGGAAACGATCCTGCGCAACGTACCGTACTTCTCCTCGCTGCAACTCACGTATCCGGCATTCCTGTACCGGCTGACTCCGTTCCATATGGATGGTCTGTTGCTGGGCGCATGTATCCCCTTACTGGCCCGCATGTCGGAGGTGAAAGCCCCGCTTCAACGCTGGATCTGGCCCGCCGCGTTCGCCGCCATCTGCGTCTTCCTCGCCAACCGAAGCGTCTCCGCCCTGGCCATGTCGCAATCTGGCTATTCCGCTATCGCCCTGCTTTGCTTCGCGTTGGTGTTCCAAGCCACGGAGTCCGCCGGCTCAACGTCGCAATACGCGATGCTGCTGCGCAACGCTTGGCTGTGCCGGATCGGAGAGATCAGCTACGGAATCTACATCGTTCACGTGATGATCGCTCCGCCCATCGTAACCCTGGTGAGGCAAGTTCTCCCCGGCCAGCAACTGTTCGTCGTGCGCGGACTCGTCTCCATTCTCGTAGGCTTCGCCACATCGTACGGCTTCGCACTCTTGTCTTGGAGGTTCTTGGAACAACCCTTCCTACGCCTCAAACGGTACTTCGAGTAGCCGGCTACTTCTTCTGCGGCTGCGTCCCGCGAGGCTCCGATGCCGGCGGCACAATATCCTTCGCCCGCAGATACACCACCATGCTTCCGTAGATCTCGTTATTGTGCCCGTAGTTCAACGTCAGCAGCCCCATCCGTAGATTCCGAGCCTGCCGCCCGTTCTCCTGCGTGATGTCCACCACCTCTGCGCCGGATTTGTCCGTCAGCGCGTTGTACACTCCATCGCAGTACGTGAACGCATCGTTCAGCACCTTGAGGATCTCGTCCTTCGAAGTCAGCTTTTCCAAATTGCCCGGACTCGGATTCTTCTCGCCCTTTGCCTGCGAGCACCACAGGAAGTTGAACGTTGCCACGTGGGCCACCTGTTGCCCGAACGTCCGCACGTTCTGTTGCGTCCCCGGCCGCATCCCGTAATTCAGCTCGGGCATCTTCTCCGCCGTGCGCACGATGTTATTCCGATTCCCGGTGTACGCCCCACGCAGCCAAGCGGAAAGCGGATTCACCGGATCGGGAGCCGCGCCCGGCTGGGCCAGCGCCGGTTGAGCCAACGTGGACCCCACCAAAACAGAGATCGAAAAGATCAGTTTCTTCATGCGTTCCAGTCTATCGTCGAACTCGAGCGCATGCCATACTGAGCGATGACAGCTTGGTTTGAGACAAAAGTGTTCGACGGCCTCCCCCAAGACCTCCGCTACGCCGCCCGCGCCCTGCGCACTAACCCCAGCTTCGCGCTCACCGCCATCGCCACCCTCGCCATCGGAATCGGCATCAACGCCGCGGTCTTCACCGTCACCAATGCCGTCATCTTTAAAGGATTCCCCGGCACCAAACAAAACGACCGCCTGGTCTACATTACGTCGCACCCCGGCTGCTGCGTCTCCTATCCCGATTTCGAGGATTGGCGCGCTCAAGCGAAATCCTTCTCCGGGATGGCCATCGTCCACGGCAGCAAGCGCACCCTCAGCGACGCAAATGGCTTCGCCGAAAGCTACGACGCCACCGAGATCAGCGCCGATACCTTCAAAGTCGCCGGCGCGAGTCCCATCCTCGGCCGCGACTTCACCGCCGCCGACGAAGCCCCCGGCGCGCCGCCCACCGCCATCTTGAGCTACGCCTTCTGGGAACGCCGCTACGCCAAGGACCCCTCCATCGTCGGCCAAACCGTCCGCATGAATGGCGAACCGATGACCATCCTCGGAGTCATGCCCCCCGGCTTCTCCTTCCCGCAAAAAATCGACCTCTGGGTTCCGTTGGTCCCCACCGGCCGAGTTCTCCAGCGCGAAGTTTCCGACACGTGGTTCGTCTTCGGCCGCCTCAAAGACGGCGTCACGTTCGACAACGCCCGCGCCGAGATGCAAACCATCTGGAGCCGTCTCGAAGCCGCCTATCCGCAAGCCGAAAAAGACAGCAAGCCGATCCTCTACACCTTCGACGATTTCTTCATCGGCCCCAATGCCACGCTCCTCTACAAAACCATGTGGGGAGCCGTCGGCTTCGTCCTCCTCATAGCCTGCGCGAACCTCGCGAACCTGCTCCTCGCCCGAGCCGTGGGCCGCACCCGCGAACTCTCCGTCCGTATCGCCCTCGGCGCAGGACGCTGGCGCATCATTCGTCAACTCCTTCTTGAAAGCGTGATGCTCTCCACGCTCGGCGGATTTTTCGGTTGGTGGATCGCCACCGCCAGCGTGCGCGTCTACGCCCTCTACGCCGACGGCGCCGGCCTCTCGGATCAAATCAACGGCAACTGGTTCGACAACGTGATCAACTACTCGATGGACTACCGCGTCTTCGCCTACCTGGTCGCGATCTCCCTCATCACCGGAGTCCTCTTCGGACTCGCCCCCGCGCGCCGCCTCTCCAAGCTCGACGTCAACGCCGCGCTCAAAGACGGAGCCCGCGGAGCTTCCGCCAGTGGAAAGCGAAGCGGGCAGGGAACTCGCCTGTCCGGCGTCCTGGTCACCGCCGAAATGGCACTCGCCGTCGTGCTCCTCGCCGGAGCAGGCGTGATGACCCGCAGCTTCTTCCACGTCTACAACACCGACCTCGGCTTTAAGCTCGACAACCTTCTGGGAGCCTTCGTCGAACTGCCACAAGCCAACTACCCGCGCCCGGAAGCGCAAGCGTCGCTGTTCGAAACACTGCAAGCGCGAGCCGCCGCCATGCCGGGCGTGGAATCGGTAGCGCTCTTCTCTCAATTCAACCGCCATCCCTACGAACTCGCGGGCGCAACTCCCCTTACTGCCGCCGAGCGCCCCGTAGTCTCCGGCCTCATCGTCAGCGCGGGCTACTTCCGAACGCTCGAAGCCCCCATGGTCTCGGGCCGGGAGTTTAACGACGCCGACACTGCCTCGCAAATCCCGGTGGCCATCGTGAACCAGCAGTTCGCACGCGCGGCTTGGCCCAGTGAGAACCCTGTCGGCAAACGATTCCGGCTGCTGAACGGAATCACCTCCGGGGACTGGCTCACCATCGTCGGCGTGGCCCCGAACATCGCCGGATCCGGAGGCACAACGATTCAAACTCCGCCGCTGGTCTACCTTCCCGCCCGCCAGAACCCCGCCGGATCCGGAAGATGGATTCTCGCGCGAACCCTCGTGCCCCCCGCCACCCTCGCCACCGCCTTCCGCCGCGAGGTCCAGGCGCTCGACCCCTCGCTTCCCATCGTCCTCGGACCGCAGCCCTTCGCCGAACGCTTCACCGCTCTGTACCAATACCGCGGCATCAGCGGAGCCCTCTTCCTCCTTTTCGCCGCCATCGCCTTGCTGCTCGCCTCGCTCGGACTCTACGCCGTCATCGCCCACTCCGTCACGCAGCGTACGCAGGAGATTGGAATCCGCATCGCCATCGGAGCCTCCGCCCGCGACATCCTCCAACTCATCCTCCGCCAGGGCGCGCCGCCGCTGGCCCTGGGACTCGCGCTCGGACTCGCCGCCTCGCTCGCCGTCAATCGGCTCCTGCAATCGATGCTCGTGCAAGTCTCGCCGGCCGACCCCACGGCCTTCGCTGCTGCCACCGGCATCCTGATCCTCGCCGCCGCCCTCGGCTGCCTCATCCCCGCCCGCCGCGCGATGCGTGTCGATCCGGTGGTCGCCTTGCGCAGCGAATAAGCGGTTTTACAAACTCGGGGGTTTTACAAACTTGACGCAAGTTTAACTCGGAAATCCGCAGGCCCGCTAATATTCTGGCGGCAAACGAAGACCACGTCTTCCAAGGGCAGGGCTGCGCGCAATCGATGATGCGCCTGGATCGCCTGTCCCAAGGCTCCGATGAAGGCGGCTTCACGGCCACCGTCACGCTAGCCGTGGATCCGGACGCCAGCCCCCAAAGCCTTCTAACGCGCATCACTCGGCCCGCAGAGCGTCCAGCGGATCCACCGCCGCGGCGCGGCGCGCCGGCAGATAACTCGCCAGCACCGCCGCCATCACCAGAACCACGGCGACGGCAACGTACGTCACCGGATCAAGCGGACTCACCTCAAACAGCAGCGATTTCATAAGGCGCGAAAGTCCCACCGCAGCCACCGCGCCGAGAGCGACGCCCATTGCCGCCAGAATCAAGGCGTAGCGTACGAACATACGCTGCACCGCGCCAGGGCGAGCGCCCAGCGCCATCCGAATGCCGATCTCGCGCGTCCGCTGCGTCACCGCATAGGAGATCACGCCGTAGATTCCGATAATGCCCAGCAGTAGCGCCATCCCGCCCGCGATCGCGAGCATCACCAGCGTGAACGAAGTCCGCGCCATGGACTGCCGGTCCAGATCCTCCACTGTCTCCACTTCGAAAATCGGCAGGTTCGCATTCACGGACCAGATCGCTCCGCGCGCTTCCTTGAGGAAGCTCTCCGTGCCCGCCCGGCTGCTCCGGACCAGGAACACTCCGCCGCGGCTGGCCTGCACCTGATTGCCGCGAAAATTGTTCATCAGCGCGGGCCAGTAGACGGTCGTCGGCGCGGGGCGATAAACACCCTCTGAGTGGACGTCCGCCGCCACGCCCACCACCTCCCGCCACGGCTCGCCCGCGCCTTCGCGAATGTACTTGCCCAACGCCGCCGGCGGTCCGCCCCACATCTCGCGCGCCATGTTTTCGGAAACCATCGCCACGTCGCGTTTGTCGTACAGATCCGTCCAGGTTAAGTCGCGCCCCGCGACGAGCGGCGTGCCCACCGACCTCAGATATCCCGGCGCGACAAAACGGAAACTGCGGATGGGCGCGATCTCGCCGGAGGTGTAGACCTTGTCCTGCGCATATACTACGTTGCTCGAATAGAATCCTTCGAGCGGAGCCGCGGCGCCGAATGAGACCGTCTCGACGCCAGGAATCGCCGCTAGCTTATCGGCCATCTCCTGCTGCAGGCGCATCACTCGGTCCGGCTCCTTCACCTGTGCCTCCGGAATCGAAATGTGCAGCAACTGGATCGTACCCGGCGCCGTGAATCCCGGCGCGATGTTCCGGAGCGCCTGGAACGTCCGGATCATCAGCCCGGAGCCCACCAGCAGCACCAGGGCCAGCGCCACTTGCACCACCACTAACGTGTTGCGCGCGCGATGCCGCTCGCGGCTCTGTGTTAGCGCGCGGCCGCCGGTACGCAGAGCTTCACCGCGCGTGGCGATGCGAGGCGCGGCATATTTGATCACGGGAATCACGCCGAACAACAGGCCCGATATCACTGACACCGCCAATGCGAAGACCAGCGCCAGGGGATCGATGCCGATTTCACTCTGCCGCGGCAGCGTATCCGGCCCCGAGGCCATCAACACCCGCAATGATGCGGAAGCAAGCCCCAATCCGAGCGCGCCGCCCAGCACGCCCAGCAGGAGACTTTCGATCAGCAACTCGCGCGCGATGCGGCCCCAGCCCGCACCCAGAGCGGCGCGAATCGCGAACTCCTGCTGTCGCCCTCCCGCCCGCACCAGCAGCAGGTTCGCCACGTTGGCGCACGCAATCAGCAGCACCAGTCCGATGGTTCCCATCAGGATCCAGAGCACGGACCCAATGTCGCCGACCACGTCGTCCTTAAGCTTGCGGACGTACGGTGCCATCCGAGCGTTGGTAAAGAACGCCTTGTTGAATCCGGGAGGCAGAGGCCAGGAGTCCCGCCAGATCGGCAGCATCCGGGCGACATCCGCGTCCGCCTGCTCAATCGTCACACCTGCCTTGAGCCGCGCCAGGCCCGTATAGCTGAAGTTGCCCAGGAAGAGCTTGCTGCGCTCGAACCGTTCTGGCAAAAGCAGTTCCGGCATGTTTCCGGGAAACTCAAAATCCCCCGGCATCACGCCGATCACGCGGTGCGGCCTCGAGTCCACCTGCAGCGTTCGGCCCACCACCGACGCGTCGCCCCCGAACCGCTTCATCCAGTACCAGTTGGTGAGGATCACGGTCTCTTCTGTGCCGGGCGTATCGTCGGCCTCGGAAAACCAGCGTCCCGCCGCCGGCTGTACCCCCAGAGCGTCCAACACGCCGTAGGTCATGAACACGGCGTGGAGTTGTTCCGGATCCCCCACGCCCGTAACGCTCGCCCCGCCCGTAGACCACACGCCAAACTTTTCGAAAGTACGGTTCTGCTCACGGTACGTGAAGTACATCGTGGGCGCGCAATTCAGCTTGCGCGTGAAGGACGGGAGGCCCGGCGCCAACTGCCAGACGCTGGTCAGGCGATCCGCGCCGGGGTACGGCAGCGGCTGGATCAGAACGCGGTTCACCACGCTGAAGATCGCGGTGTTGGCTCCAATGCCGATCGCGAGAGTCAGCAGCGCGATGGCGGTGAATCCGGGATTATGCCGCAGGGCGCGAACGCCGTAGCGCACGTCCTGCCACAGCTCCTCCAACCATACGATGCGCCACACGTCGCGAGTCTCTTCCGCGATGCGGGACTGGTTTCCGAACAAGCGCCGCGCCCCCAGCCGCGCTTCCTCCGGGCTGGCTCCGCGGAGCGACCGTTCACGCTCCTCGATCGCGAGGTGCGCCCTCAGTTCCTCCTCGATCTCCTCTTTATCTTGCTTCCGCCGCCACCACCAGAGAATTCTTTTCCCCATCTGTCACTCCTGCGAACGAAGCACGCGGCCCATCGTCTTCACGAAAAGCTTCCACCGCGTTTCTTCCGCCGTCAGCTGTTTCTTCCCCGCCGCCGTCAGCCGGTAAAACTTCGCCCGCTGATTATTCTCGGTAATACCCCACTCGGATTCGATCCATCCCTCGCGCCGGAGCCGGTGTAGCGCCGGATACAGGCTCCCGTGCTCCACCTGAAGTAAATCGTCTGACCGCGCCCGGATCGCTTGCCCGATCCCATGGCCGTGCTCCGGCCCCCATTGAAGAGTTCGCAGGATCAGCAAGTCGAGTGTGCCTTGCAGGATGTCGAGTTTCTCGGACATGAGTAGTAGGAAGACTACCACATAAGGTGGTAGCTCGTCTACCAGCCTTCCTCAAGGAACCGTCATGATATGCTGGCCTTCGTGCGTCGCGCGCTTCCGGTCGCGGTCCTTGCAGCCTCGCTTCTGGCGCAACAGCCGGACCCCGCTATCTTCAAGGCGAACTCGAAACTCGTCCTCGTCCCCTTCACGGTTGCCCGAGGCAAATTCCTCGCGGCGGACATCCAGCCCTCCGACGTGATTCTGCGGGAAAACGGGCATCCCCGGGAATTCACCGTGTTTCAGGGGCCCAACACAGCAAATGTGGTTCCCTTGGAGTTGATTCTCCTGTTCGACAGCACAAGCTACTCGGCATCGAGAGCGCTTGCCCTGCACTCCTTCTGGGATGCCAAAGCCGCCTACGAATTCCTCAAGGATGAGGACGAGCCCGCCATCCACTCCATCCTCGAAAAGAACGGGATCGACATTCGCGTCTCGGTCTACCATTACGCGGACCGGCAACTCGAGCGCCTCTCCCAGGCCACCCGCGATCCGAAGGAACTGCTCTCGGCCTTCCGCCGGCTGCTCGATCCCATTCCCGCCGGGCAGGGCAGGCTGACGCTCCTGCCCGGCGGCTTCGATCTCGCCGCTCCCACCAAGGGCTTAACCGTGTACACTTCCGCTTGGCTGTGGGAGTCGATCGTTGCTTCCCTCAAGGACGCGACGGACTCGCCAGAAGCCTCGGCCCGGCGCATCATGTTCGTTTTCTCTGAAGGATACAGTGCCACCACCGTTCCTCATCGGGACGTCGCCGAGGCCGCAGT
Organism: Bryobacteraceae bacterium; assembly: GCA_036498815.1. Classification (GTDB taxonomy): domain Bacteria; phylum Acidobacteriota; class Terriglobia; order Bryobacterales; family Bryobacteraceae; genus Palsa-187. Next base: position 71,372 of record DASYET010000013.1, read on the forward strand.
GGCCCTGGGCGTTCCCATTTATCCCGTCCTTCTCAATCGCAGCAAGTATGTGGAGCATCCCTTCGGCGTAACGAATGTCCAAGGCCCGTACAGCGCGGAGGCGCCGTCGAGCACCACCGGCCCGCCCCGATATGTGTTCGCTCCGCCAGCAGCTTCGTTGGGCGACATGACCGACGGCCGCGTGTATTTTCCCGCCCATCTGGATCGCAAGGAGTTCGTCGGCATCCTCCAAGGCGCCCGCGACGCGGAACTCGCCAAATACGTCGTCGGCTTTGTCCCGGACCCCTCCCAGCCGACCCGCAAACGAAGGCTGGAAGTGCAACTCAAGTCCAAATCGGCAGGGAAAGTCGTCGGTGGCTACCGGGAAATACATTACTGACCTCCAACCAATGGCCTTAAGTTCTAGGCCTGACCGATAACGTATATTATGTAATATTGCAACCGGGCGGCAATCCTGACGCCTCCGCTTAGTTCTAAAGAATATCGCCCAGACGGGGGTGCTCTTCTACCTGATAGCCAGACGCAGTGACTTCCGGTACAAAAAATAGGAGATGATAGCTGCTGGAGCACTCCTATGAAAATCGGCATCACAGGCGCGGGCGGCCAACTGGGTACTGGACTCGTCTGGCACGCCCTCAAGCGAACTTCCCCCGCAAATATCGTCGCGATCACCCGGAATCCTGCAAAGCAGGAATCGCTGTCCCAACAAGGGATTGAAGTTCGAGCCGGAGACTTCACCCAGCCCTCCTCGCTCGCGCCCGCTTTTCGCGATATCGAGCGGCTGGTGATTATTCCTACCGCGGAGTTGCAGCCGGGGGTCCGCATTCAGCAGCACAAGGCCGCGATCGATGCGGCGGCGGCCAGCGGGGTTCGACACCTCATTTACATCTCCACCGTAAGCCCCAGGCCCGATCCGAACAACAGCCTGTTCGATTCGCACTTCGCCACTGAGCAGGCGCTGATCGCATCGGGCGCGGACTGGACCATCCTCCGCATGTCTGTCTATGCGGATTCTCTGCTGGATGCCGCCAAACGGGCCGCCGCGTCGGGTTCATACTCGGCGGTGCCGGGAGCTCCGGCAGCCTACATCGTCCGGGACGACCTGGCTGCTGCGGCGGCGGGCATTCTTTGTGCGTCCGGGCATGCCGGGATCACGTACCACGCCACGGGTCCCGTTTCGATCGGCCAGCCCGAAGTAGCGGAAGCCATCGCAAAAGCCGCAGGCAAGCCCATTCCCTTCACCGCGATCACGGAACAACAACAGCGTGCGGGCCTGGAAGCGGCGGGACTACCGCCGTTTGTCGTGAACACAATACTTGGCTTCCAGGCGGCCCTGCGTGCTGGAGCCTTTGACCTCGTCACCGGTGACGTGGAACGGCTTGCGGGGAAGCCAGCGGAATCTCCGGCGCAGTTTCTGGTTCGCTCCTTCGCTCAAGCCGCACGGGCTTGAGCGAACTCAAACGCGGCTCAAAAACTGGCTTTGGGGAGGAAATCGGCCAAGAGTTTGTTAAACTCCGCCGGTTTCTCCATCATGACGAAGTGCCCGGTGCCGGGTACTTCCACTGAGCCTCCGTGGGGAAAGATCTTCTTGAAGTAAGCAGGATCGTCCGATGCGGAATGATCAGCGTAGATGCCGAGGGCGGGCGCGGCAAACGTCTCGTCCGGCCAGTTAGAAGGCGCGAACGTAGCGGCCATCGCCTGGTACGCGGTCGTTTCCGGAGCCGCCAGCATCATCTTCAAAATGTGGTCTTGAAGGGCGGGTGTAGCGGACTTGCCGAACATCCCACGAATCATCGTCTCCCGATTCTTCAAGCCCTCCGGCCCCTTCATACGCTCTGGATTCGGGGCATTCGCGCTTCCCGAGAGATGGAGGACTCCATCCACGGGGACCATCCCCGCAACATTCGCAGGGAACATCCGCGCATACTGGCGAATGACAGGAGTTCCCATACTATGGCCCACCAGCACGATCTTTCCGGCCTTCGCCTCCACGCGGACGGCTTCGATCGCCTTCGCGAACAGCTCCATCGTCAGTGCACCGTTCTTAGGCGATCCGCTCTTACCATGGCCGGGCAGATCCAGCGTGATGACGCGGTAACTCTTCTCGAAGACGGGCACCTGCTCCCGCCAGGAGGACTCGTCACAGGTCCACCCATGGACGAAGACGATTGTCTTCGGACCGTTGCCACGGACCGTCGAGTGGATGGCGATGCCGTCCACGGAGGCCGCCGATGACAGAACCGCAAGAGAGAGGGCCAGAAGGGGCATCGGAGGTCGCATGCAGGAATTATACTTCGGAATCGGGTGCGGACTGCCATAAGTTGCTTGCGGTCGTCGCTCGATGGTGATAAAGTCTTATGCCGATGGCTGTTTGTGGGAGGAGAACGAATGATTAAGCAGACTCTTGTATCTGTGGCCTTGTTGGGATCGTTGGTGGCCGGCGCTTTGCAGGCTCATCATTCACTCGCGGGCGTCTACGACATGAAAGCGGAGAAGGAACTGAGCGGGACTGTCGAAAAAGTACAGTTCGTCAATCCCCACGGATCGCTCACGATCACGGTCAAGAATCCGGATGCGACCACTACCGACTGGACGTTTACACTGGGCTCGGCTACCGCTCTCGCGGGCAAACAGGTGGGGAAGATTGGACCGAACGCCCTCCATACCGGCGACGAGATTAAAGTGAAGTGTATCCCGGCGAAGGACGGCCATCCCCTGGGATTCCTCAAGTCGATCACGTATGCTGACGGACACACGATTGTGGTTTCCGGCGGCGGCCCCAACGACTAATTCAGGAAAGAGGACCACGATGACCAGTCGAACTCTGTTTACACGCATCGCGATGGGCACGCTTGTCGTTGCCGCCGCATTGACCACAGCGATTGCCCAGGGTCCTGCCGGCGGTGGGGGCGGCGCCAAGGGCGGCGGAGGAAAAGGTGGTGGCGGGAAAGGCGGCGGCAACCGAGGCGGCGGCGCGGCTCTCTACACCCCTGCCGCCGGTGCGAAGGACCTGAAATCGGTCCTCTTCAACTGGGCTTGGTACATGGGCATGCTCCGCAGCAGTGATGAGCGCGACCTGCTCATGACCCTCGAATACACCGGCAAGGGCACCATGCAGGTGAACGGACAGCCCTGCACTCTCACGAAGTATCGAACCAGCATCAACTACCAGTATTCCGGCGAACGGATTCAGTACACCGGTACGCTTCCCAACGGCCAGTCCTGCTCGAATATCGAGGACCTCAGCGGAGCCTACGCCTGGAACGAGAATATTCCTGGAGCCGAGCTCGTCCCTGGGAAAGGCAAGGCGACGCCGATGGCCGCCGCGGTAGAAGAGCGGATGATTCGCCTGTGGGCCAGTCCGCAGGGTGCGTTCAAGGCCGCGATGGCCGGAACCAGCGATCCGCCCGAGATGGCGCCCCGTCCGCAACGGGTGCCTGCCGACGTCGCTACCGTCGGGAAAACCTCCGTCGTGTGGCAAGGCACGAAGCCCGTAATCACCTTCCCGATTCCCGGAGTGCCCAGCGCGATGGCAACGGCGACGCTCGACGCGAAGTTCATGCCGGAAAGTATCGTAGTGAAGCACGGAGCCAAGACCTACGAGTTCACCTACAGCAACTATAAAGACTTCAATAATCCGCTCAACCCGGCCGAGGCGTTCTACGCCGGCAGGATGATCGAGAAGCAAAACGGCACGGTGCTGCGCGACATCACGACCACGCTGACCGAAACCGCCCAGATGTATGTCGTGGTGCCGGTTCCCGCAAGCATCCGCGCCGCGATCAAGCCCACCGTTCAGCCCCCCAACTGGACCCTGAATGCCGACACACCGCTGCCTGCGAGGCAGGTTTCAACCGCCGCAACTCCGCGGCTGTCCGACGGACATCCCGACATGACAGGAAGCTGGAATGGTGGCGGGGGTGGGCCCATCGGAGGTGGTGGAAACCGCCGCTGTGGTCCGACGCAGACGCCCGATGGCGGAATCAATCCCGGGACCGGTTGCAAGATCCCCATGGACAACTTCTGGGTGGATTATGAGTGGATCTCGCCCTCGCGCTTCGGTTTGACTACCAACGACGGTACGGCATTGAAGCCGAGCCATCCCATGTACAAGCCCGAGTTTTGGGACAAGATTGAGGAACTCGACCAGTGGACCAATAAGTACGATCCCATCATGACCTGCCAGCCGATGGGACTCCCTCGGGAGGGTACACCGTCGCGCATTATCCAGACACCGACCGACATCATCTTCTTCTACACCACCAGCGATTACGGCGGGGGAAACATGGAGTTCCGCGACGTCCCGATCGGCGGCCCCGCGCCCCGGCCCACCGTCGAGGCCTACTTCATGGGTCTCTCGAACGCCAAGTGGGAGGGCGACACGCTGGTGATCGATTCCACCAACTTCGTGGATACCACTTGGTTCGGACGCGGCGGCCTGCTCCATTCCGCCGAAATGCACATGGTTGAGAAACTGACGAGGAAGGGCGATGAGATTCTCTATCAGGTGACCATTGAGGACCCGGACCTCGTCGAGCCGTGGGTGATGCCGGACAGAATTCTGCGGTCAGGCGCTGGCGCACCGCGGGTCATCCATGAGCGCGCCAATTGCGAAGTGTATGAAGAAGGAAACGTCTCTACTCAGCTTCGGCACTAACGGCTCCGCGTAGAATCGACATCGAAATAAAGAGCGCGAGCCCCCTCGCTTGAGTGTCAGACCGGCCTGGGGAATCGGACCGGTCTGTCATGAATTTAGCGCACCTACATCTTTTACTGAATCACTTTCCGACTGTCGGCATGGTCGTGGCGCTGTGTGTCTTTCTCACGGCCATCGTTATGAAGAGCGACGATCTGAAGCGCACCAGCCTGGGGATCTTCTTCTTCATCGCCTTGCTCGCGCTTCCGACCTTCGCCACCGGCACCGCGGCGCAATTGGCACTGGAGAAGACTCCCGAAGTATCGAAGGCCGCCATGGTAGCCCACGAGGGCGCGGCCTTTATCGCGCTCTGGTTTATGGAGTTCACGGGCGCGTTCGCTTGGCTCGGCCTGTGGCAGTTCCGCCGGCTGTCTCGCGTGCCCCAGGGAACGCTCCTGGCTGTTCTGCTGTTCGCGCTCGTCACCTTCGGGTTGATGTCCCGGGCGGCCAACATCGGCGGGGAGATCCACCATCCTGAAATTCTCGATGCCACACCTACCGGATCGCCGGTTTTAACAATCGAGGAAGCCATCGCCGCAAATCCGACTCTCGCGCGAACCATCGGCGACGGCATGGCCAACTACAAGTGGGCTTGGGCCGCCAGCGAAACCATCCACTTCATCGGACTCTGCCTGTTGTTCGGCGTCGTGCTCCTGATCGACCTGCGCATGCTCGGGTTCCTCCGTGGCGTCTCGTTTTCCACTCTGCACCGCCTGCTGCCCTGGGGAATTCTCGGGTTCGGAATCAACGTGCTCACCGGCATGTTCTTCTTTGTGGGTGCGCCCACCACTTTCTACGTCACCAACCCGACGTTCTTCTGGAAGCTGGCCCTGATCCTGGTGGCCGGAGCCAACGCCCTTTATTTCACCGCCTTCGAACAAGTCTGGATCGTGGGACCGGGCGATGCGCCGCCGTTCGCGGCCAGGCTCGCCGCCGCGGCGGGAATCCTGCTGTGGACCGGCGTCATTTTCTGCGGTCAAATGTTGCCGTTCCTGGGCCATTCATTCTAATGAACGAAGATATCCAACTCGCTCTCATCGTCACTCTGCTTGCACTCGGCGCATCCGTCTTAATCGGTGTTCTTGGCTACCTGGTGAACAAGAACGGGGACAGCATGGACCAGAAGTCGAAGGAAAACGGAGCCTAGCCGATGCACTTTCTGGAATCGATCGAACAGCTGCCGTTTAGCTTGTGGGTGGCGGAATCCACGTCCAAGCTGGCGTATCCCACGATTCTGTGGCTGCACGTCATGGGCATGGGCGTGGTCGCGGGCATCAGCGCGATGATCAGCCTGCGGCTTCTGGGCGTATCGCCGAAGATGGCCGTGCCGCCGTTGGAGCGCCTCTATCCGGTGATTTGGGTGGGATTCTGGATCAATGCCGCGACCGGAACAGCGCTGCTCATGGCGAGCGCATCCAAGCGAATGATCGACCCTTTGTTCTACATCAAAATGGTGTTCATTTTCTCGGGCATCGCCGTACTCAGGCTCACTCGGAAAAAGGTACTTCAAAACGTGGGTCCCGATGGCTCGCTTCCTTCGGGAGCCCGGACCCTCGCCTGGGCTGCGCTGATCTGCTGGTTCGGAGCCGTGACCGCCGGACGCTTGCTCGCGTATATCTAGACCGCCGTTAATCCCAGTACGCGATCAGTCTCCCCATGGTGAACATGCCGATCCACAGGACCAGGGAAAGAACCGCCGCGATCTTCACGTTCGCCGGAATTACCGGCGATCGATCCAGTTCTTCCGTGTTGGCATAGACACTGCGGCGGAAGACCTGGCCGTGCAACAGGATCAATCCCAAGATCGTCATCTTGGTCCAGAAAAACGGATTGGGCGAGTACTTTTCCGCCTCCGATGTCGCCAGAAGTAAACCGGTGCAGACCATGATGGTTCCGCCCAGGCGTTTCCACGGACGCAGACTGGTCACGACCTCGGTGATCGTCAGGCTCTTGAAAGTGAGTCCCAGAAGGCGCAGGTTGGTCGCCAGAATCATCCCGCCGAACAGTGCAATGCACGTGAGGTGAATCGAGAGCACAATCGGGTACGGAAGCTGCGATTCGGCGAACTCCGTCAGGAAGCCGACGCTCTGGATGGAGTGTGCGATGTCCACGTCTGTCAGTCTCCTATTCCAGAAACCCGATGAAGATTCCGCCGAACACGACGGAAACCCACAATAGCAGGGATACGATCGCCACAGTCGTGCTCAACGCCGGCGGCGCGTTCACCATGGTGGCCACCTTTCTGTGGACGGTGAAATTAAAGAGCAGCGCGGCGGCCAGCGCGTACATCTTGAGTGGAAAAATTGGATTCACCCGGTAAATGTCGACCTGCGATAAAAACAGCGCCGAGCCGGAGAAAACGACTACAGCCAGTGCAATCAGAGTCCACGGCTCCGTGTACTTCAGGATGCGGGCGGCCGTCTCATGCCGCAACCCGAGGTTCAACATCCGAAAGTCCACCAGCGCGATCGATCCGATGCTCACCGCAAATCCGCCGATGTGAAGGCACTCCGCCAGCGCAAACGCCCATTCGGTACTATTGAGCGCATCCGCGATCGCGTTCTGAAGAAGCATGCTGCTCTAAAGTCCTCCGCCCGTTCTTCCCACAACAAAGGCTACCATTCTTTGGGTGTCCAAGCCCGGCCTGCTGACACGCAACGTTTAGAGACCGCGCCGCATCTTGCAAAGGGATGACGAAAGCGTTTCTTTGGTTTGCGTTCGCCGCGGGGGCGCTGGTCCTCGTGGCGTCTCTAGCAGGACAGGTCCAACCGGCGCATGCCCCGGCTGCTGCGGTCGATTCGCAGGATCCACTGAATCGAACCTCGCCCCAGAGCACGGTGCTCGCATTTCTCGCGATCTGCGACGCCAAGAATTATGAACGCGCCACCCGGTATTTGGACCTCAGTGGTCTGCCCCCGCAAAAGCGGCTCGATGAGGGCAAACAACTGGCGCAGGATCTCGATGAGATCCTCGATCAGGATCCGCAGTTCGACGTGGCCTCTCTGAGCCGGAATCCGGAAGGCCAGCAGGAAGCCGGGCGGCCCGCAAACCGCGAGCGCGTGGCCACGATTCAGGTCAACGGAAAGCCGGTGGATCTGGAATTGGAGCGAACCGAGCTGCGATCGCACTCCTTCGTATGGCGGTTTGCGCAGGACACTCTCGACAAGGTTCCTCAGTTGGTGATCGCCACCAGCCAGTCGCCCATCGAACGGCATCTTCCGGCGCCTCTGGTGCGTTGGAAGTTTCTCGACACATCCGCGTGGCGCTGGATCGCGCTCCTGCTGCTAGCCGTCGTGCTGTGGCAGTTGACGAAGTTGGTCTCGTTGCTGATCGTATGGTTCGTAGCGCCGGCATTGGAACGTTTCTCCGCGGGGAAATGGATCGAGTCGATCGTTAGCCCCGTACAACTCTTGCTGGCTGCCGCCCTGTTCGGCGCCGGGATGCAGTGGATCGCGCCGGCCCCCACTCCTCGACTCTATTTGACGCGCTGTCTGGCGGTGCTGTCCGTGATCGGATTCGCCTGGCTGTGTGCGCGCGTCATCGATCTCGGAGTTCTTCGCACGCGGAAATATCTTGAGGCCTCGCATCCCGGCTTCTCGCGCTCCGTCTTGCCGCTTGCGGCGCGCGTGCTGAAGGTGCTCATTTTTATTCTCGGGCTGATCACCATGTTCAGCAACTGGGGCTACAACACCGGCACGATCCTGGCGGGGCTCGGCATTGGAGGAATCGCCGTCGCGCTGGCATCGCAGAAGACCATCGAGAATCTGTTCGGAAGTGTTGCCGTCATCAGCGACCATCCTGTTCACGTCGGCGATTTCTGCAAAGTCGGCAATCAGGTGGGCACCGTAGAAGACATCGGCTTGCGGTCAACGCGGATCCGTACGCTGGACCGCACACTGGTCACGATCCCCAACGGCGAGTTCTCCACCATGACGCTCGAGAATTTTTCGCGGCGCGACAAGATGCTGTTCCACCCGATCCTGAACCTTCGCCGGGATACCACAGGGCGCCAGGTCCGGGCCGTCCTTGAGTCGATCGGTTTGATGCTCGTGCAGGATAAGAGGGTCGAAACCGGCCCTCTGCCGGTGCGCTTTGTCGGCGTCGGAGCCTACTCGCTGGACATCGAGATCTTCGCCTACGTCTTAACCGGCGATGGTGACCAATTCCTCCAGATCCAACAAGAGCTGCTGCTGAAGATCCTGGACGCGGTCGCCGCCGCGGGAACGGCCCTCGCGCTACCCACGCAAGCGAGCGTCAACTACGCCGTGGAGCCGGAGCCATCCTTGCGGCAGTAGTATGATCGTAGCCGATGCGCACGACCATCTTCGCGATATTCTTCGTGGCCGCCGCGGCAGCCTTGGGCCAGTTCCCTTCCCCCATCCTGACGGAGACCAGCACCAAGGTCTCCGACCACGTTTTCATGACAACCGGATTTCCGAACGTAGTTTATGTCATCGGTAACGCCGCGACTCTCGTCATCGACACGGGACTGGGAAACGGCAACGGGGCCATTGTGGCCCGCGTCGCCAAACGGCTGTCGAAGGGCCAGAAGCTGTTCTTGACCACCACCCACTATCATCCGGAGCACGCGGCCGGAGTCGGAGCCTTCCCGCCGGAGACCGTCCTGATCCGCCCCGCCGTGCAGCAGCAGGAATTGGAACGCGAAGGCGACCAGACCATGACCTTCTTCAAGAACTCGCCGCAGTACGCGTCGTCCCTCCAGGGCCTGGGGCCTCTGCGTCCCGCGGACATCACCTTTGACACCGAGGCGAAACTGGACCTCGGCGGCGGCGTCACCGTGAGGCTCATGTTCCTGGGCGCGGGACACACCGCCAGCGACGAGTTGATTCTCGTGGACCCGGATCGCGCCTTGATCACCGGCGACATCGTCCAAAACAAGGTCGTGCCCTCGGTGGCGTCTTCGGGAGGCAGCTTCGCAAGCTGGCTCAAAGTGCTCGATAAGCTTCAACCGCTGCAACCGAAGATCGTCGTCCCGACGCACAGCAAGGTCGGCGATGCCTCCCTGATCACGGCGGAAGCTGCGTTCATTCGGGATATGCAAGCACGAGCCGCCACGCTCAAGCGTTCGGGAATTTCGGCTGCGGATGCGGCCACGCGCCTGACGGAGGTGTTCAAGACCAACTACCCGGCCTGGGCCGCCAACACAGACTGGCCCAACGTCAATTCCATGACCGGATTTGTGACCCGGCTCTATGCGGAAGCCGGGAATTGAACTCTCGGACTAGTTGTCGCGGACGACCTTGAAATCGCCCTTCGCCGACCCTTGAGTCCAAGTCCCGATGATCGCGCGGTGTACGTACGTCACGTCTTCGATTTTCCCGTCGGCGACGACGTGCACCATCGCTCCCGACTTGTCCTTGATGTCGGCTTCAAAGTGGACGCCCCAATTGCTCGCGTCCAGCGATGCTTTTTCAAGCTTCGCCGACTTCAGGCCCGGATTCAAAAGCCCGCTGAGCGTTCCGTCCCAATTCATCACCAGCGTGACGTCGGTCCGGTCCGTTGCGTTGGGTCCCCAGGTGCCGTGCCATGTGCCCGTGAGCGGATGGCCCTCCTGCGCGGGAGCCGGAGCCACCATCGCCAAAACCGCCAGGAGTGCCAGTGCTGTGATCGCCCGCATTACTTGCCCACCATGTGATCCATATCGCGATTGTTGTCCTGGCAGAAGTACTCTTCGAAATCCTGATTCGGAACCCACGAAATGGTGTGTCCGCCCGACCAGGGCCGAGTGTACGTTCTCGGATCGTCGATGGTCACTTCATACTTCAGCGTGTTGAAATCAGGACGCGAGATGCGCTCGGTCAAGTGCAACGCTTCGGTATGAGGCAGGCCGGACCGCGTCATCCAAAATTTCTCATTGAAGTTGACCGTGTCCACCACCAGCGTGTCGCCGTCCCAGTGCCCCACCGAATGGCCCAGATACGTGGGCGCGACGTCCTCGCCCAACGGATGCGGACGACCGTCTGTATAAATCACGCGCCATTCCCGGGGCCCACCGCCGGAGAGAACCAGCACACGCTTCGCTTCCGGAATCTCGTAAATGAGCAGCCCGAACGGCGTGTGGAACTGCCGTGGACCGCCCGGCGGCGTGCAACGCACATGCGGATCGTTCCGCGATTGCGTGGCATTTCGCGCTTCGTACAACGCCTTCGCCCACGGCTGGAAGGGGACCTCGCTGATGTCGAGATTGGTCGGAAGTCCGTTGCCGCCCTTCCCGGTGATCGACCCGGTTCCGGAGTTCCAATATCCGATTTGCCCCGGAGGCGCGCTCAGCATCGGATGCCCATCTGGATACCGTGGAGTCGGCGCAGAGGGCTGCTTCGGAGCACCGCCCCTGCCTCCGCCACGGCCGCCGCGTGCTCCTGGAGCCGCGCCCGCTGGGGGAGCACCACCGGCAGGCGCCGGGGCTTGAGAAAACAACGAGACTGCCAAACCCGTCAACATCATCGCTTGCGCCGCGGCGATGGCGACAAAACGGCGGCTAAGATGCATGCGCATCGACTTCTCCAGTCTTTGTTCCTAGATCTTTGGTGGGACGTCCCGAGGTCGCGAACCAGCGGTGCCTATTTGTAAGCGCCGCCGCCGCGTCCTTCGCTCGATGCGGCTCCCAGCTTCTGCCCCGTGCTGGCCAGCGTAACCGACCTGGCGTTGCCATGGTTGCCGCCGTCCTTCGCGCGCGTGCCGTCCACCGTAACCACGTCGCCGATTTTCATCGTCGTCCGCGTCCACCCGCTGGGTTTCAACGCGGACGGAGCGGCCATCTCGAACGCCCAGTTCGTCACTCGTCCGGTGGCCTCATCGGTCACGTCGATGAAGAAGTAGACGTGCGGATTGGTCCAGTCGAACTTCGTCACCGCGCCGGTCAGCGTGACGGGCTTGGTGCTATCGTACTCGGCCGCGAAAGAGTGGTGCGCCCGCACCGGTGCCGACGCCAGCACTAAACCCAGAACGGTGAAACAGAAAGCCAACCTCATGGCGATATCTCCTACTCTCTAATGAATGCTAGGATGCCCGCCGCCACGTGTCAAGCATCCCGCGCGGACGAGGCCGGTTACTTGCGGTCCGAAATGCAGCTGGGGACTTCGAAATCGCCACCTTGGTTGAAACCGAAGTAATCCATCTGCATGCCGCCCGCGCCCCGAGGATCGTTCATCCCGATGCGCAGAGGCAAGCCCGTATCCTTGGCGACAAACATCTGAATCGGTCCCTGGGATCTCCCATTCTGGCGCACGTAGAACTCATAAGCGGTTGCGGCAACCCCGTCCACCGCTTGATCGCCCGCCGGAAGAAGATCCGTCAGCGGAGGCGGCTCCGCACGGGCCTGCGAAGCCTTTCCGGGAACATCCATGCAACTCCACTCGAAGAAGTCATGAGCCTGTTTACTGGCCCGGGCGGCGAGCACCGGCGCCGTGGCGGCAGCCGCGCTGTCGACAGCCGCACCCACCATCCCGAACGGTCCAGAGGCGAGACTCTTGCTGATCGAAGACGCGTATTGCGCTTCCGCGTCCGCCAGTTGCTTCGCGATGGAAGCGTCCTGCGCCGCTAAAATCCGGCCCGAGTCGGGAGAAAGCCACTTCTTGGCGACCCGTCCGTTCCGCGTAACGGCCCGAATCTCAAAGTCCGTCATCTGGCCCAGCGCCGGCATCTTCACGTGCATCGAAACCTGCTTGGTGCCCCCCGCCGTGATCGTTTCGGCATTGCCGAAGCCCATCTGCGCCATCATCTGCACCACCTGCGGATCGTTCGCGGTAATGGTCATGCGCTGGTGGTAAACGCTCTGTTGCTCCAGCTTGCGGAAGGAGTCGAAAACCGGGCTATCGGGCGGTACGGGCACTCCTGCCGGACTCGCTCCGTCGCTCTTTTGCTGCCGGCCGTTATCCTTGTTGTTATTCTTCGCCTTGCCGGGAAACTTCGGAATCCCTGGGAATTGCGCAAACGCCGAGTTGACGCCCAGCGATGCGACCGTTAAACAACCAACCAACAGAACTCTCCACGATCTCATTTCAGCCTCCTTTTGTTAGTGCGGACGGAGGACCGCCCGTTTCTAGCTGAGAATATAGGGGAAGAGGAAATCGAGGCCGTCCGCGTTTCAGTCTTCCGTCGGAACCTTATCGACGCTATCGACGACGATCACGTCTAGCGGAATGTCCGTCGTCTTATCCAGCCGCAGGCCCAGTTGCTTCTGGATCGCGACGAAAATGTTAGGCCCGCCGCCCTCCGGATCGCTCGTCGCAGCACCGGCGACCCCGGAATCGGTCCGCGGCGGAGTGGCTTGCAGACTCGCAGCCAGCTGCGCGGAGCCGGCATTGAAGTATTCCAAAAGGAACGTATACTTTCCGGTCAGCCCTGTCTTATCCACCACACGCGGCTGCAGATAGCCTGAAGTAACGCTCTTGCCCTGCGAACTGCCGATCAGAAATCCCAGGTTGGAGACGAAGTCCGCCATGGTCCGTTCCTGATACTTGGTTTTCTCTTCACCGGTGCGGCTAATCTGACTGATCGTGCGCGATCCCGGAATATTGGGAAATCCATCCACTCCGGGCGTGCCACCCAGAATCGCGATTTGACCGCGCGCCGCGTCGGGATTCGGGTCCTGCGTCGGAGTCACCTCTTTGAACTTCGGACCGCCCTTATCCACCACCAATTCATACCCTGGAAAGCTCCGCTTCTCGCGATGGTAGACCAAGTGGAACCGTTCGATCAGCAAATTCTGGAGCATCTTCTGAAACTGCTCCTTCGTCGTATCCGCAGGCATCGTCGCAATCACGGTGTAGTTGTTCGCGGAGGCAAAGTCGCGGAGCCACGCCGGTCCGTTGAGCTGATCCGTGGCCACGTCGAAAGCTCGGGCCAGCAGAGTCACCATCTGAATGCGCGGCGCGCGAAATCGTACCGGGTCACTCGTGCCGGGACCGCCCGTGATGGTAAACGGCTGCTGGATCTCCGGTCCCGTAAGCTTCACGGAAGCAACATCGAACGTCGGGCCTTCGGCCGAACTGGCCCATCCCAAAGCAAAAACAGCGATGCCACAATAAGCCGACACGCGCATGGGCACCCCCCTTTGGCTCATGGTATACGATATTTCCACGAAAGGACGGGACCCCATGAACAGGCGTCAGTTCCTCGCCACAAGCGCAGGTGGCGCGGCACTAGCTCCAGACTTACTCGCCGCGGCAAAGTACGACGTTGTCTTCAAAGGTGGCCGCGTGATCGATCCTTCGCGCAAACTGGACGCGATCCGCGATGTCGCGATCGCGCAGGGCCGGATCGCGGCGATCGGGTCCAGCATCCCCGCCGGCGGCGCGGAGATCATCGAGGCACGCGGCAAGCTAGTGGTGCCCGGCTTGATCGACATCCACACGCACGCGGCTCGATCCAAGGACGGCCCCGCGCTCTGCCTCACCGACGGAGTCACCGGATTGATCGACGCCGGCTCGCAAGGCGCCGACCGCATCGACGAGACCATCGAAATCGCCAAGGCCGCGCCGCAGCCCTGCCGAGTCCTGATCAATATTGGAAAAGCCGGCATTATTCCAGATGGCGACACGATGGACTTGAACCGCGCCGACGTGAGTGCCGCGCGGGCAGCCATCGAACGCCACCGTGACATGATCGTCGGCGTAAAGGCGCGCCTCTCCCGCGACGTCGCCGGAGCAAACGATTTCGAAGTACTGCGCCGGGCCCAGGAAGTCGCCTCCGCCTTCCGCCTCTCCGTAATGATCCACATGGGCCAGACCATCTCCCCGCTCCCCAAGCTGCTCAGCCTGCTCAAACCCGGCGACGTCGTCACGCACATGTTCGCCCCTCCTCCGAACAGCATCATCGACGAGGCCGGCCACATTCTGCCAGAGGTGCTCGCCGCCCGGCGCCGCGGCGTCCGCTTCGACCTCGGCAATGGACGCACTGGCCATCTACGCTGGGACATGGCCGACCAGATCTTGAAAGCGGGCTTCCTGCCAGACACGTTCTCCACCGACTGGACCCCCGAAAGCCGCTCCGAGCAAGTCATCGACTTCCCGAACGTCATGTCGAAGTTTCTGATGCTCGGCATGCCGCTCGAACAAGTGATCGCCTGCGCCACCGTCAACGCGTCTCGCGTGTTCCCCGTCTTCGCGAACCGGGGAACGCTAAAACTCGGCGCGCCCGCCGACATCGCGGTGCTGGATCTACGGGAAGCATCGTTCGAATTCGTCGACAACTTCCAGAACAAGCGGACCGGCCACCAGCGGCTCTTCCCCTCCCTGACGTTTCTCGCAGGCAAGAAGGTGGCCACGCACGCCTAGCTTGTACCTGAGAAGCCTTTGCCTGAGTAGCCGTTGCCCGCGGAGCCTTACCATGGACGTATGCGCCGCAGCCTCGCCCCCCTGTTCGCCCTGACCGCGCTCCTCTTCGCGGCCGGAATGAGCGTCACGCCCTACCGCAAGGCCGCCGACCAGCTCATCCAGGCCGCGCTCGCGGACAACGACGGCCTAAGCCGTTTGCAATATCTCTGCGACCGCATCGGCAATCGGCTCAGCGGATCGAAAGCTCTGGATCAAGCCGTCTCCTGGTCCGCCGACGAAATGAAACGCGCCGGCCTCACAAACGTGCGCACCATCCCCGTGAAGGTCCCGCATTGGGTACGAGGCCGCGAATCGGTCGAACTGCTTGAGCCTCTCGGAAAACCTCTCGTCATGCTAGGCCTGGGCGGCAGCATCGCCACTCCCCCCGGCGGCATCACCGCCGATGTCGCCGTGGTCTCGGATTTCAACGAGCTCGAAATACTCGGCCGCTCCGGCGTCCAGGGGAAGATCGTACTCTACGACGCGCCCTTCGTCACCTACGGCCAGACCGTCACGTACCGCTCGCAAGGCGCCTCGCGCGCCGCGAAGCTAGGCGCAGTCGCGGCCCTGGTCCGCTCCATCACGCCTCGCAGCCTTCGCGACGCACACACCGGCTCCACACGCTACACCGATGCCGACCCCAAAATCCCCACGGCGGCCGTCTCCGTGGAGGACGCCGAGTACCTGCATCGCCTCGCCCGCTCCGGTCAACGAATCCGCGTTCACCTGGAGATGGAAGCGCACTCCGAGCCCGACGCCGATTCCGCCGACGTCATGGGAGAAATCGTCGGCCGCGAAAAGCCCGGCGAAATCGTCGTCATGGGCGGCCATCTCGATTCCTGGGACGTCGGCCAAGGCGCGCACGACGATGGCGGCGGAGCCATCGCTGCCCTGGAAGCCGTGGCTCTGATCCAAAAAGCCGGCCTTCGTCCCCGCCGCACGATTCGCGTCGTCTTCTGGACCAATGAGGAGAATGGCGCGCGCGGCGGCGACGCCTATCGCACCTGGGCCGGCGAACAAGGGAACAAGCATTTCGCGGCACTCGAAATGGACGGAGGCGCGGAGACGCCGGTCGGCTTCGATTTGGGTTCGAAAGACGTGCCCGAAGACTTCCGCAAACGCGCCCAGACCATCCTGAGCTTACTCAAGGGAATCGGCGCGGACAAACTGACTGCCGGAAACGGCGAGGCCGACATTACGCCGCTGATGAACCAGGGCGTCCCGTCGTTCGGACTCCGCACCACCATGGCTCACTATTTCGACTACCATCACTCGCAAGCAGACACGTTCGACAAGATCGTGCCCGAGGATTTCCGCAAGTGCACCGCCGCGCTCGCCGTGATGAGTTACGTCCTGGCCGATTCTCCCTAGACCCTGCCCCGCCAAACGATCTCTCCTGATACGATGTTTCATGACCGCGGGACAACCGCCGGCCGGACGCGAAAAATGTCCACAGGATCAGGAAAGGGAGTTTGAGATGAACCGTCTACTTCAAATGGCCACGCTCGCCGCAGCGCTCGGATGCGCCGTACTTCATGCCCAGGCTCCCGCGCCTAAACCCACGGCGGATCCCTACGCCAACAACCCGGATGCCGGGAAACTTCAGTTCCCTCTCGCCGCAGCCGCCGGCAAGGACTCCGGCGCCATCGCCACCGCCCCGGCCGGAGCCGTCAATCAAGGCCCCATCGATCCCGCCAATTGGAAATACGGACCCGCGTTCAACGCGCCCGCCAATTCCAAGATCTGGAATCCGGTCATGCTCAAAATGATGAAGGGCGAGAAAGTGACCGGCGGCACGGTGTTCAGCACCGATAGCCCCGAAACCTATTGCGCCATGGCCAACGCCGGCTACGACTTCATCTGGACCGAGATGCAGCATGACTCGCGCGACTGGGAAGCCGTAGGCCGCATGTGGAAAGCCTGCCCTCGCGCCAAGGCCGTCCCCGGCGTGCGCGTCGCCTACACCGATGAGCGCGAGATCCAGCACGCAATGGACTTAGGCGCGCTGGTGATCGTGATTCCCACCGTGCGCTCCCTCGAAGAAGGCAAAGCCGCGAGAGACTGGGCCATGTTCCCCCCTCTCGGCAAGCGCAGCCAGGGCGGCGGCCAGGCGTTCGACGCGGAGATGTGGGGCGGAGTCCCCGGCGGCTATCGCAACACCATCAACGACAACGTCGTGCTGATCGAAATGATCGAGACTCTCGACGGCGTGAAAGATGCGAAGCAGATCGCCGCGCTTCCCGGCGTCACGGCCATCTTCGCGGCCAGCGGCGACCTCGGCAACTTCTCGGGCTACCGGCAAGGCACGCCCGACTATGAGCGCTTGATCAACGCCGTGCACGACGCCGCCATCGCCGCCGGTAAACGCCTCTGCGGCCCGTTTTCCTGGCGCGACCGGCCTGACTTCACGTGCTTCCAGAACGCCAGTGAAACGGCGGCCATCTCGCGCGGCGTCGCGGCGGAACTCGGACCCCTGAAAGACACGCAGGGCAAACCAGAAGTCGGCCCGTTCGCCCCTAAAAAGTAAACATTTCGGGGAACCAAGCCAAAGGAGTAGGCGGAAGCTTAAGCCGCAGCATCCGCTCCGCCACTACTCCCGTCCTCCGACTGGCCTGGCTCCTGCGGCTCTTGCGGCCGCTCGATCAGTAGTGAGCGAGAGCCGCGAATCGTTGCACAGGATTTTTCGGGAATTTATTCCTTGGCATGCTAGCGGATGTAGATTTGGTACGGAGCCCAGAAAAACGGCCGGTGGAAAGCGCCGCCTGAATGCAGCAGCGTCCGCTTCGCCTCACGGAGCGCCGCGGCGGGAGTCGCACCCTTTGCCACTCCCTGGTAGAGCTTATCCATCAGCTCGGACGACGAGCTGTCGCTCACGTCCCACAACCCGGCGATCACGGCCCCCGCGCCGGACTGAAGAAACGCCCACGCGAAGCCCACCAGCCCTTCACCCCCGTACGCCTTCGCCCCGGCGCTCCGGCACGCCGAAATCGTCACCAGATCCGCCGCAAGCTTCATCCGCGCGACGTCCCGAGCGTAAAGCTTGTAGCTATCGCCGCTCTTCGAAAGAATCACAGCCGATTCCAGCGGGCTCTGCGAATTCGTCTCCGCATGCGCGGCAAAATGGATCATCGAGTACGGATTCCGTACCGCATCGAAGAAGGAGCGCGGCGACGCGTCCGGCCCGGTCAGCACCACCGCATTCGTGAATAACCCGTGAATCTTCTCCACCTCCACCTTGGCCGAAGGGAGCGCGGGATACTGCGGACTGGCCGGCACTGGATTCCCGATCAACAGCATCGTCGGCTTAGGATGCGCGGCTGCCGGAGCAGTCTCGGCCAGAACGCTCAACGACGGCGCCACGGAGAGCTCCACATCGTCGATCCAATACCGCTTCGCATCCGCCGGAGCCGGCAGCGTCTCCAGGTTCAAGGTGTGCATTTCCTGATCCGGCACGATCACTACCCGGGTCGCGCCAGCCAGTTCCTCCCGGAGCGGACCCAGCAGAGCCTTCTCCAAACGCTCCGCCTGCGGCAACCCCTGCCCCACCGGATCGCGCCCCTGCTGGTCGATGGCTCTTCCGTACTCCCGAATCCACTCGCCGATGTTGTCACCCGGAGGAAGTTCCTTCATGCGAATCCCGTTGGCCTTGATCACCCAAACGAAGGATCGCTTGGGGGCCAGCCAGTACGACAGCAACACGGTTTTCGTCCGGCCGGCGTAACGCTCAAAAGCCGCGGTCTGCACCTTGTCGATCGTCCCCGGCTTAATGCCCAGCTTCTGCCCCAGAATCCGCGCGCGGCTATACTCCGCCACCTTCAGGGCCCCGGTAATGTCCTTTTCGTCGGCCAGCAGATCCACATAGTCCTGGAAGAACTCCATCTGAAGGTCGTAATACGTAAACCGGTCTTCGTCTTTGACAAATCCGTCCGGAACCCGCTCAATGGCCTCCAGTCCGTGAACGTACTGGGCATTCGCCTCGGGCAACTTGTGCTGGCTGGCATACAAAGCCCCCAGCCGCAGATGCGCGTCCCACTCCACGTAAGGAACACCCTTGGAGTCCGTAATTAACTCGCGATACAGGCGCTCGGCCGTGACCGAATCGCCCAGGCCGCTGGCGATGGCCGCTTCGTTCAATTGCAAGTACGGGTCGTTTCCCGCATCCTTCAATCGCTCTCGCAGAGCCAACGCTTGCTGGTTCCAGGATTCCGCTTCCTCCCAATGCTTCTGCTCCATCTGGGCGAACGCCTCCCGGCCGGCCCAGCGCACCGCGGAGCCCACGTCCTCCATGCCCTTGGCGATATCGAAACCCTGGCGGAAGTCCTGCACCGCAAGCTCCGGATGGCGGCCCAGCAAATGAATGTTCCCGAGCTCGCCCAGCGCGTCGCCCAGGTTGCCCGGATCGTCCACTTCCCGGAATTGCGTGATGGCTTGGTTTGTGTGCTGCGCTGCCTGGTCCAGATCGTGGAACACGGTGTAGACGATGCCCAGGTTATTGTGGGCCGTGGCGGCGACACGAAGCGCGCCCATCTTCTCCGCCAGATCCAGCGCCCGCATACCATACTCGATGGATTCGTCGTAATTCTGGCGCTTCAGCTTGGAAAAGCAAAGGTTGAGCCAGGCGCTGGCTTGGTTGTACGTGTCGCCCGCTTTCTCGGTGCGCGGAATCAACCGCTCCAATACCGCCTCGGCGTCGTCAAAGCGATTCGCGCGTAACAGGACGGCGCTCCGCAGCAGCAGACTTCGGAACACCGGATCTCCGGTGCCTTGGTCGCCGGCCGCGCCATCCACTTGGTCCAACAGTGCGGTCGCTTTCGCGGTTTGATTCTGTCTGCGGAGCAGGTCCGCTTGGTCCACCAACCAGCGCAGATGCAGCGGCTGTTCGTGCGGATCCGCCACTTGCGCCAGCGCGCTCGACGCTTTCCCGTACTGTCCGCGCGCCAGAAGAATCTCTACTTCAAGCAGCCGGAGAGCCTCGACCGACTCCGCGGCCCGGCCTTGGAGCGCAGCCTCAACCGTCTTCTGCGCCTGCGGCAAGCGGCCATGCTGGAACTCCGTCCAGGCTTGAGCATAAGCTTGGCTGGCAGACGGCCGTCGCGAACAAGCCGCCGCCAGACAGAACAGCAGCAAGACGCGCCATCGCATGTACTCAGAGTAACGTGGCTGTGTGAGCCTAAGGCAGAGTGCTGCCGCCGGAGCAGCCGGAGCCAACCTCCGTGCAGCGTTCCTTAATACGCAGCAGAGTGACCCGGCGAACGTACGGACTGATCAAGACTTCGCCCAGCACGATTCTCCCGACCGGCGGCCAGATGATCGTGTAGCCGCCCACCAACGTGGCGTCCTTCGGCAAGCCTTCGATGCTCTTCACCAGGGAGCCCACCACATAGCCGGACTGGTTTTTATGCAGCGAGTTTCCATCCATCAAAAACCGCGGCGTGATCGATGCCCGGACATCGGCGTTCTTTTGGAACGCCTCCTCGAACGAAGCTTGCGTCGGATACCGGTTGAACGTGTCCAGATCGAGAGTAATCTTCAACTCCGCCTTGCCCAACTTTAGCCCCGTGATCTCCGTCTTCCCGAACGTGATCTCGGGATATAGCTCGCCCGGCTTGTGCGTGGACTGCATATTGAGCAGTGCGTAACGCATCGACAATCCGCCCGCCAGCCGAACCGACTTTACTTCACTCGTGGTGTAGGACACGATGGGTTTGCCCGCGATTTCCGGCTCGGTGTGCGCCAGCGAATACGCTGCGCCCACGTAAATCAGCTCGGTCTCCTTCAATTTCTTCAAAACTAGTTTCGGTAGCTCCGGAAACTTCACCTTCTGGCAGTCCTGCCGGAACTTTGCCGCCTTCGACTCGGTTCTTCCTCCCGCCATGGGCAGATGCGCAGCCGCGATCGCCGGCGTTTGCACGTAGACGTCCACGTCCGGTACCGGCGGCTTGCTCTTGGGGTCGCCCTTCACTTGGTAGACCGTGCCTCCCGCGCCAAACGCGCCGGCAATATGCAGGTATCGTGAAGGATACTCTTTAGAATCCATGGTGATCGAATCAGCTCCTCAGTGGTTTTGACTGCCGAAAACTAACGCTTGATCTCAAACGGATACGATTCCAACGGCGGCGCGTTCTGACCGTTCGCCTCGGCTGGCTCAACCACCAGCGTATAGCTTCCCTCCGGCAGATCCAACTTAGGAATCGAAAGCGTCACCGGATCGCCGTGGCCGGGTGCCCTCCCGGCGATGCGAAACACCGGATGGCCCTGGGCTGATTCTACGACGAATTGCAACTCGGACGGTGAAGATTCTGGCAGGTCGACCGTGAATACCGCCGGTTCTCCCGGGACAATGCGGGGCGTCTCCGGCCCCCCTCGTGTTTGACCCTTGAGATAGGTGGGATTTACCACGCGAGGCGTATCTGCATCCGAGAGCCGTCTTTCCAGACTGGGGATGGCAAAAGATTCGACACCGGCAACCACGGCCAAAATCGCGATGGCGGCCGCCGCGAACTGCGGCTGAAGCCAGCCCAGCCAGCGCGAAGGCCGCGGCCGGTCCACCACAGTTCGCGTGGTGATCGGTTGCACGCGGTCCGCGGCAAGGATATCCTTCGCATCTGCAATGAATTGCGACGCCGCGCGCAGATCCTCCCCGCACACCGTGCACTCAAAGTAGTGCGCTTCAAAGTCTTCCCGCTCCTCGGCGGTCATCTCTCCGAGGAGGTAACACTCGACGGCGAGGTTTTGGACGGCTCGTTCGTGTTCCATGCTCTCTCGGTTTGTAGTTACCTTAAGTTACAAATCATTACAAAGAATACGGGAAAAATCGTCAGCCCGCGGCCCGGCCCCATCCCTTGAGGGACGTCCGCAGCCGGCCCCGGGCCCGGTGCAGCAACACGCGGAGATAGTCGCGATTCACGTTAAACTCCTGACAAACCTCGTCCTTATCTTCCTCATCGAGGAAGATCCGCTTGAGCAGCTCACGGTCTTTTTGTGGCAATTCACCCAGCGCCCGCTTGACCACGGCGATCCGTTGGTCCTGAATCAGGTCGCCTTCCACGCTGGCCTCGCCGCTGGAAATTTCCCCGGCATCTTCGGGAAGCGGACTCAACCGCTTGTCGCGCCGGAACGCTTCCAGAATCACATGGTTGCAGACCATGCTTACGTACGCCCCCAGGCGCTCCGGCTGCTCGATGGTACCCTTGCGGGCGCTGCGTAGTACCCGCATCAAGGTCTCCTGGCGGATGTCGTCGGCAAGCTGAGGGGACCGCAAGCGCATCGACGCTTTAATGCGAATCAGGTCGCCAAAATAGCGTGCAAAGTGGTCTTCTGTTGCGCTATCGCCCTCCCCCAGGCGCCGAACGTAGTCGGCGTCGAATGAGTACCGTTCTTGCAAGAGGCCCTCGGGACGTACTGAGAACCATCTTAGTATAGGAGTTCTAAGAACGTTCCTCCTAAAACGCTCTTAGGTCGCCCGGCTCCCTCAATCACGGCAAACTCCCGATTTTATGCCGAACGTTTTCAGGAACATCCAAATTCGGCCGTTCGCATCCTTCCGGAACCGGCCCTACCATGGATCCGTAAGAGTCCGGGTCTCTCATTGGATACCGGATCACGCGAGCGCGGGAGCACCTCGAGGGAACCCCGCGTAGACGTAAGATCGATGGGCCCGGGCCGCCTGGGTGAATGCGTCCCTCTGCCGTTGGAGCCGGACAACGGAAAGGGAACGTTCCCGATTTATGATGCACGTGCGGATGCCACGCTCGAATTGCGATCCGCCACGCGCAAGCGGGGACTCCACGCTACAGGATGCGGAAGAATCCCGTCTGCTCCAACGCGACGGCGTCTCTCGAATCCACCCCAAGCTCCGGGACAGCGGCCGAGAATTCGTACCGCCTCCCGGTCGCCGGCCCTCGCACCGCCAGCGGCGATTCCCGTAAGTACTGCAACCGGCGAACGTTACTGCCGTACCCGATCGCTTCCGCCGGCGAAGACGGGCGGGACGCCGTCCGGTTCGCCATCACCGCTCTTTTTTGACCGCAACACATACACTTCCTCCTGATGTTCTTTCTCTGTGAGTTTTTCGAGCAGGCACGCCGCGCCGGAGAGAGCCAGCCAACCGAGAACCCGGTCAAGCCAGCCTCCCGGCAACAGCAGCGCGAAGGGCAGAGCGATCCAGACGCTCAGGCAATAGAAGCAGTCCATCGCTCTGCCCAGGACGCGGTCTCCCAGTCTGACGCGTAAGCGGACGATCAAATCCTCCGGACCATCCTCGCGCGCCAGCAGATGAGTGAGCCGCCAGACCGCGAGGACGCACATCGTCCAACGCGGCCACCAGTTTGGATCCCACGCGTTCATCGCAACTACGGTGTAAGAAGCGCGAACGCGATGGTGGCGGACCGGTCGTATTGCGATTGCCGCCCGTATCCATTCGTAATGCGGGCCGCACAGTACAGGTTCACCGCGAAAGCGGCCTGTACACAAGCGGTGCAGCCTCCGAAGGGAGCCAGCAACACAGAGGCATTGTTCGTGAAGTTGGCCGGATCAGCCGAACTGGTATGTGCCGACGTTCCGGCGACTTGTCCACAGGTGCCCCGAGTGACACTGAGTGACCAGTCGATAAAGTTCTCCGGTTGCGTCGCCGCGTACACGATCGTCACGGGATCGTTGGGGCCGTTGTAGTGCCGCATGCCGCAAGCATCGCCCGATCCGTGCGAGCCGGTGACGGCGTCGTACAGCGCCGCCTTGGTCGCGTTATTATCGACACCGATGCGGAAGTTAAGGTCCCCGCTGGCGTCAATGTTCGGAGCGGGAGCATCCTTGAACGCGCCCGGCGGCAGTGCGAGGTCCGGCAAGATGTACTTGAACGGACCCGCATGTCCGGCGTTTCCGCTAGACAAGTGATTCCCTCCGGCGTCGAACATCTCCAGCTTTAAAGTGCACATACCGCTTCGAGCCGGAGTGAGACCGGCCGTGCTGTCGAAGTAGGCGAACGGCCGGTCTGACGGATCATCGATATCGATCCAGGTCTTGGTGATCAGGTCCGGCACTTCGAAGAGGTTGGTCTGCGTTCCCACCATGTTCGGCCCGAACGAATACGCGTTCAGGTGGATGTGAATCACGCCCATCCCGTCGATCGTGATGTCCTGCCAGCGATGCGTAACCGGAGTGTTGATCTGCGTGAAGTCGGGATCGCCGTCGAAACGGTACGACCAGCGATAGTACGACACGCCGCCGGCCAGCAAGCCCGGGTGGAATTGCATCTGGAGGGGCAATTCCCCGCCCCAGGCAACCGGCCTGCCGGAGCCGTCCGCCGTCAAGCCTGTGCCCGCAAGCGTCTCGATCCCGTCGATATTCCGCAGATCGATGTTGCCGATCGCCGTCGGCCACACGTACAGGTAGCCGGGTCCGGCATTCGTCGGAAGGCACGCGACAGCCGTGGGATCCGTCACGGTAATCAGCGCGGGCTGCGTACCGTCGTAATTGAACATCGTGGTGCACAGAATGTCCGGATCGGAAATTTCCTTCGTCACGCCGTCGATGGTCTGAATCACTTCGAAGTACACATCAACGATTTCCCACAGGAAGAAACAGTACGTGTTCGAGAAGGTGCCGTCGGACTGGATGGGAGCGTCCGCGAGTTGGACGTAGCAAATGGCCCACTCCGGGATGATATTGCACATGAACGGCGCCAGTTCGGCGCGGTGGTTCACGATGTAGTTCTTGAGCGCCACTCCGCTGAGCGGGATCAGGCCTCCGGCCAGAGTGCCGATCTGAATGGCACCGCCGAAATTTCCCGCGATGATGTCCGCGATCTCCACACCCAACATCCGGGAGAGCATCGTATTCTTCAAATTCGCCAGAGCCACCGGACTGAGGTTGTCCAGACTGCACGCCAGGTCGATCGTGAAGACTTGGACCGTTCCCGTGCAGATAGAAGCGTACTGCGGCGGATCGCCGCCAGGATTCAGCAGCTTTCGCACCGAGCCGTGGACGTTGATGCAACGCACCAGCCACAGAGCGACGGTAGTGGCATCCACGTTCAGCGCGATCCTCGAGTTCTTGAGCTGAGGCAAATAGTCGCGGCTCTGCGCGCTCGACGACGCCAGGCGCTGAACCAGCGTCGGCGGCACCGGCTGGCCCTTCACGATCAAGTCCGGGCCCACCGTCGCACGATAGCGCTGGTTTGGATCGACCTGGAATTCGACTTGCTCCTGAGCGGGAGCGGAATCCACCAGTTGGTCGGCGGCGTCGAATAAATAGACTCGCGCCGGCGGCGCGGACTTTCCGGGATCAGTCTTGGGCAGAGCGACGTTGACCGTCAATTTGCCGGTTTCGCCTGTAATCTTGTCAGCCATTTCTTTCCTCCGTTACGTGGGGGGCAGTCGCATGCCGACTAGTACGCCCGACGCCTGAGTAGTGTCGGTACCTGGAGCAGCGTTGCGGAACTAAGGTGATTTGGGGTTTTCGAGGAATGGTGAAACGATTCGCCGCGAGAAGCAACTAGACAGTCGAGCGGTTCCCCGAAGCACCGCGCGAACCACCGTTATTCAAGATTCAAGATTCAAGACTAAAGAAGGAGCGACTCATCATGGGATTCTGGAAAGCACTTACCAATCAACCCCCCGCCAGCCTGGCTTCAGACAGTATGATTCTGTTGACCGACGGCGACGTCCTCGTGCATAGCGCCTACGGAGCGGAGTGGCGGCGACTGAAGCCGGACACTCAGGGCGACTACACCACGGGCGCGTGGTCGGCCCCGTTCAACATGGTCAATACTCATCAATTCTTCGCCTCCGGAGTTTTGAAGGATGGGAAGGTGTTCGCCATCGGCGGAGAATATTCGAATGCCGGGAACGACACGCCGCTGGGCGAGATGTTCGATCCCTTGACGAACACGTGGTCCCACTTGAGCAAGCCTGCCGGGTTCGATTGGATTCACGGCGACCTCTCGTCTTGCGTCCTGCCCGATGGCAGCGTGGTGATGGGATGCCTGGACAACTCCCGCACGGCCGTTTGGGAGCCGCACCACAACGTCTGGCGCGAGGCGGGCACGGCGTTCGGCACGATGGCCCCCACCAAGATCGGCCGCACCAACGAAGAAACCTGGACCCTGTTGCGCGATGGAACTGTGCTGACAGCGGAGGTCTTCAATCCGAACGCCGCGGAAAAATATTTGCCGCACAAAGATATTTGGGTGAGCGCAAGCAGCACGCCCCAGAATCTCGTCGACAACGTGATGAAGGAGATCGGACCCGCGGTCTTGATGACCGACGGCCGCGTGTTCGCCATCGGCGGCTCCACGCATACCGCCCTCTACACCGCTCCGCATCATACGGAAGACCCGGGATCATGGGCCAACGGACCCGATTTACATGACGGCTCCGGCAATCCTCTAACGGCGATTGACGCGCCGGCGGTTCTGCTCCCGAACGGCAGAGTCCTGTGCTGCGCGGGCAAGCGCCATCCCGAGGGGACAGAGTTTTGGGCGGGTCCTTCGGTGTTCCTCGAATACGATCCGATCACCAATGGCTTGGCTCCGACTCCCGCGCCCAATCCGTCCATCGCCACCAGCGATACCTGGACCGCCCGGCTGTTGCTGCTGCCCAACGGGCAAGTGCTCTACACCGCGGAGACCAACCAGATCTGGATTTACACTCCCGACGACGGACCGCACCACGACTGGCGCCCGAAGATCAATCATCATCCGCATCACGTCAGTCGCGATCAGACTTACGAGTTGAAGGGGCATCGCTTCAACGGCCTCTCCCACGCCGTCAGCTACGGCGACGACTACACCGCGGCGACGAACTATCCGCTGGTGCGCCTGCACAAAGGGAGCACCGTCTCGTATTGCCGCACGCATGACTTCTCGACGCTCGCCGTCGCCACCGGAGACAAAGAGGTCGGGACGAAGTTCTTCGTGCCTCCCACGGCTCCGACGGGCGATTGCGAATTAGTCGTGGTCGCCAACGGGATTGCGTCCGAGCCCGTGCACGTTCACGTCTCGTAGTTCATTCTACGTAGCTGCCGCTAATTGTGGACCGTAATCAGGACGGTGCTCGGGGAGGACACCGGGTTCACCGCGCCCATGGACGCGACGATCGGATAGGTGCCGTTGGGCAAAGTCGGCGGCACCTGGATCGCCACCTGATACTCGCCCGCCGCTCCCGGAGCGGGCGAACGTCAACTTCCGCAATGTTATAGTTGACCCTGCACCTCGCGTCTCGGGAGAATTTTTCTATGTCGAAGCACCACGTCGCTGCCTGGGCACTCTTGCCCCTCGCCTTCCTGATTTCATCGTGCAGCCGCAGCGCGGATCAAGAATCGAACAACTGGACCATGTACGGACGCACGTCCGACGATCAGCGCTTCAGCCCGCTCAAACAAATCGACGAGCAAACGGTGGGCAAGCTCGGCTTGGCGTGGAGCCGCGAGTTGAACACAACGCGAGGACTGGAAGCGACTCCGATCGTCGAGGACGGCATCATTTATACAACAGGTTCGTGGAGCGTCGTGTACGCCATGGACGCCAAGACCGGCGAAGTGAAGTGGACCTACGATCCCAAGGTGAATCGCGAGCGTGCGTTCTTCATTTGCTGCGACGTCGTGAATCGAGGCGTGGCGCTGTCGGGCGGCAAAGTTTACGTCGGAACGCTGGATGCGCATCTGGTTGCATTGGACAAGAAAACCGGAACTCCGGTATGGGATGTCGCGACGGCGGATGTCAGCCAGGCGTATTCGATCACGGGCGTGCCGCGCATCGCCAAGGGAATGGTGATTGTCGGAAACGCGGGCAATGAGTACGGCGTTCGCGGCTACATTACGGCGTACGACGCGGAGACAGGAAAACAGGACTGGCGCTTTTACACCGTGCCCGGCGATCCCGCGAAAGGGTTCGAATCGAAGGCCCTGGAAACGGCCGCGAAAACGTGGTCGGGCGATTACTGGAAGACGGGCGGAGGCGGCACGCCCTGGGAAGGCATGGGGTACGATCCCACGCTGGACTTGCTGTACTTCGGAACCGGCAACGCCACGGCCTGGTACCGCGGCATTCGCGGCGGCGGCGACAGCTTATACACGGCCTCGATTGTGGCTGTACACGCGAGCAACGGCGAACTCGCGTGGTATTACCAGACCACGCCGGGCGACAACTGGGATTACGACGCGACGCAGCCTTTGGTGCAGGCGGATCTGAACATCGGGGGCCGGACTCGCAAAGTGATCATGCAGGCGAACAAGAACGGATTTTTCTATGTGCTCGACCGCGAGACCGGAGAGTTCATTTCGGGAGCACCGTTCGTGGAAGGCGTGACGTGGGCCTCGGGACTCGATCCCAAGACGGGGCGTCCGATCGAGACGCCAACCGGGTTCGAAGGCATGAAACCGGTGATCGCATCGCCGAGTCCGGACGGCGCGCACAACTGGAATCCGATGGCGTTCAATCCCACTACTGGGTTCATGTATCTGGGAGCGAAAGCCGGCACGCAGTTCCTGCATGCGCCGGATCCAAAGTGGAAGTACGATTCCAATGCACTCAACCTGGGTCTGGACGCAACATACGATGGTCCTCTGGGCGCGAAACTGCCGACGCTGCCGCCGGCCAAGGGAGAACTGGTGGCGTGGGACCCGGTGGCACAGAAGGCCGCCTGGAGAGTGACTCTCCCGTCGGTCGAGAACGGATCCACGCTCACGACCGCCGGCAACCTGGTGTTTCAGGGACGCGGCGACGGGATGCTGGTTGCGTATCGAGCCACCGACGGCAAGCAGTTGTGGTCGTTCGACGCGGGCACGGGAATCATGGCGCCTCCGGTGACGTATGCGCTCAACGGAGTCCAATACATTTCGGTCATGGCGGGATGGGGCGGAGCGCCGGGGCACTTCAACGCTCCGGGAGGCGGCACGACGAAACCTGGCTACGGACGAATTCTGACGTTTATGCTGGACGGTACAGCGACACTGAAGGCTCCCGCGTATGGCCACAAGGATCCTCCGGTGCCGGTCCTGACGACGAAGGCTTCCGCGAAGGAGATCCAGCAAGGTGGCCAGATCTTCAACTCGGATTGCGCGCAATGCCATGGGATCAACGCCGTCGCCGGTCCGGAGCCGGATCTTCGCTATGCGGATAAGCAGACGCTCGAAGGGATTGAGGGAATCGTTTTGGGCGGCAGCAGGGCTTCGGAAGGCATGCCGTCGTTCGCGAAGATCCTCACGCCGGCGCAGGTGAAAACGGTGCAGGCCTACATTATTACGCGGGCTCGGGAGTCGGCCAAGCCCGCGAAGTGATCCGTCTTACTGCTTAATCACGATAAACCAGGACGCCACGATCGGCCCTTGAGGCCCGCGTCCGCGTCCACCCGGCGCAGGAGCGGGAGCACCGGCGGCAGGTGCCGGCGCCGGACCGCGTTCGGGCTGGAACAGATACGCGTTGTGCGTCACGGGATCCACCGCGATAGTCTTCGCTCCGGCGAACGTGTCGACCGTAGCGACCGTCGTGTACTTGTCGGGAGAATCCTGATGTACCACCGTCACGTTGCCTTCGCCTCCGTTCGGGATAAAGATCAACTTCTTTGACGGATCGTAGCCAAGAGCGTCCACGCGCGTGCCGTTCTTGATCGAGGCCACTACTTTGCCTGTGTCCGCATCCACAACGACGGAAGTATTGCTGCACCCGGAAAAAATGCGGTTGGACGCTTTGTCGTAAGCGATGCCTGTCGGCCCTTTGCACGGATCGAGGGGCCACGACGCTGTCGCCTTCCACGTCTTCACATCGATCACCTGGATCGTGTTCTTGCTTTCGTTGTTCACGAAGATGTGGCCCTTGCCGTCGGCCGCCGCGCCTTCGGGCGCATTGTCTTCGAGCTCGGCGGTACCCACGATGTCCCCGGTCTTGGGGTCGATTGCCGTGAGCGTACCGATCGGACGGCTGTGATTGGTGAGGATAATCTTGTCGTCCGGCTCGTCATACATAATCCCGTCCAGGCCGCCGGTCTCCACCTTGATCTGTTTGATCACCGCCAGAGTTTTCAGATCGAACATCGTGACTGTGGAATCCGTCCCGTTGGTCGTAAAACCGTGGCCCGACTTCGTCGCGATACCCGCGCCGTGCACGCCGGGCGTGTTCGGGATGTCTCCGAGAACTTTGCCGCTGGCCCCCTCCACCACCATCATGTGGCTGCCGCGCGAGACGAATACCCGGCCCGTGCCGGCTTCCGCGGCAATGTAGTCGGTGCCGCCATCGCCCTTGATGTCGAACTTCTCCATCTTGAACGTCTGCGCATGCCCCAGGCTCGGCCCGGCAACGCTGATCGCGAAGAAGACGGCAGGTACCGTCAGGAAATGCTTGATCATAATGACCTCATTCTGCGGGACTGTCCCATCCGGTCCCGGCTTCAGGCAGTATACAGCAGCTTCCTGAAGCCCTCCTGATGGTACCGGACATTCGGATTGACTATAAACATTTCCTGTACGCCGTCGATTGTTGCATACAGGCGACGGACTACCACCGGTGATACTGCCGGCGAGCCGATCTCCGTACATCTAAATGGTTCAGCCTAAAGGCCGCCCGTGAAGGCGGCTCAGAACTTCCTAAATACAGCCCGCCGAGCCGCACTTCCGGCGGGGGTACTGCTCATTGGCTGGGCGCTAAGTGCCTTTCTTTACATTTGGATGGATGGTGAGCGTGTTCGCGATGATGAAGCCCACCGGGAAAGCATTATTGCTGGAGTCGCCGCCGACCTGCGCATCCGATTGGCCGCCTTCGAGAATGCCCTGCGTGCCGCGGCCGGGGATTTGGGAACGTCCGATCATCTGAAGACTCCAGACGACTGGCACGGTTTCGTTTCCCGTCTCGGGCTGATGACGCGCTTTCCGGGCGCGGAAGTGATGTCCGTAGTTCAACCTGTCCGTGACGCGGACACGCAGGCCTTCCTCCGGGACGAACAGCATAAAGGCCTCCCTAACTTTAAGATATGGCCCATGTTCCGCTCCGCTTCCCCCGCGGATGTAGCCGAACATCTGGTCGTTATCTGCGCGGACCCGCCCCCCGTGGCGAAACATGCCCTAGGTTCCGACTTGGCCTCCGACCCGATCCGCCGCTCGGCGGCGGAACAGGCTCGCGATTCCGGGGAACCCGTCCTCGCGAACAATACACGGTTAGGGACTCAGGGCTATGGCATCCAGATGTTCGTTCCTGTATACAAGAGCGGATCGCCCCTGGGCACGATGGAACAACGCCGAGCGGCACTGACGGCCTGGGTTACGGTGGTCATTGCTCCCGACCGTTTCTTCCGGTCCGCCATGCGGGGGCAGGAAAAATTCGTCGATCTCCAAGTTTTCGACGGAGCCTCCGCGTCGGGCAAAGTGTTATTTTCGTCCAATCCTGCGCCGCCACCGGGCCGGCAGTTCGGACGCGTCACAAAGCTCGAGCTTGACGGCGTCACTTGGACTCTGGGCTGGAACCGTACTCCCCACTTTCCCTACGCCGCCAGGGCCGCCACGGCGGGGGCCACCGGATTCGGCGCCTTGGCGACGCTACTCGTGGCAGGGTTAATGTTCCGGCTTCAGTCGATCGCACGCCGCACCGAGACGAAACTTGTGGTGGAGCAAAAGCGCGCCGAAGAGACCAGCGCCTTCCTGGCCTCGCTGGTCCAATCCTCCGACGACAGCATTGTCGGAACCACGGTGGATGGCATTATTCTGACCTGGAATCAAGGCTCGCAGCGCTTGTGGGGATACACCGCTGAGGAAGTCATCGGGAAGCACATCACGATTTTCTTCCTGCCGGACCGGAGACCGGACTTTCTTCGGGGAATAGAAAAAGTTAAACGCGACGAGCACATCGAGCGCTATGAAGCCGTGCGCGTGAGAAAAGACGGGACGCGCATCGACGTATCCGTGATCCTCTCGCCCATCAAAGACGCAGCGGGCAAGCTGCTGGGCGTCTCCGCCATCTATAGCGACATCACCGAGCAAAAGAGGGCGGCCCAGGAGCTGGTCCGCGCCAAAGAGGCCGCCGAGGCTGCCAATCGTTCCAAGAGCCAATTCCTGGCCAACATGAGCCATGAAATCCGCACGCCGATGAACGGCATTCTGGGAATGACCGAGGCTGTGCTCGATACGGCGCTCGACGCCGAGCAGCGCGAATATGTGAACATCGCGAAGCTTTCCGCCGAAGCGCTGCTCACCGTAATCAACGACATCCTGGATTTTTCCAAGATCGAGGCCGGCATGCTGAATCTCGACATGACCGAATTCTCCGTGCGGGAATGCGTGGCGGACGCGATCAAAGTGCTGACGCTGAGCGCCCGGCAGAAGGGTATCGACTTGAGCTACCGGTTTCGCGATTCCCTGCCCGATACAGTCCGCGGCGATGCTCTCCGGATCCGGCAAGTCCTGATGAACCTGGTAGGAAATGCCGTAAAGTTCACGCCGGCCGGAGAGGTGGCGATCACGGTGGAGTCTACAATTCCCGACGCATCCGCCTGCGAGCTGCGGTTCTCCGTCCGCGACACGGGAATCGGAATCAAGCTGGAAAAGCAGCCGGCCATCTTCGCCCCGTTCACACAAGCCGACGGATCGACCACGCGTCAATACGGCGGCACTGGCCTGGGACTGACGATCTCTAAACGCCTGGTGGAAATGATGGGCGGCCGGATCTGGTTTGAAAGCGATCCGAACCACGGGAGCACGTTCTTCTTCACGGTCCCGGCCGCCGTGGTCGAGTCCCGCCAGCCCGAGGCTTTACGCGCCTAGCGGGTGTATACTTTTTGGTGCTGAGGAAGCCGGACTCAAATTCCCAGGACACCGGAGGTGTTATGAACCGCGCCGCTCTTGCTTTTGCCGTATCGAGTTTATTTGCTCTTAGCGTGCCCGCAGGAGCCCATCATTCCTTCACGGCGTCCTACGATCTGGGGCAATCCGTCACGGTCCACGGCGTGATTACGCAGGTCTTGCTGCGCAATCCGCATTCGTGGTTCCGCCTGGACGTCAAAGACGCGGCGACCGGCAAGGTGGAGGAGTGGTCGTTTGAAGCCGGCACTCCGAGCGGAATGATCCGCAACGGCTACAAGCCAAACATCATTAAGGCGGGAGCCGAGGTCACGATTAAAGGCTTTCGCGCTCGGGACGTCTCGCAGAAGCGTGGCATGCTGCGCGAACTGACCACGGCGGACGGACAAGTGTACGGCATGTTCGGCCCTCAGGAGGCGAAGTGACTTTATGAAATCATCGAAGCTGCCTCTTCTCGTCGCGGCGGGCCTGCTGGCCGGCTCGCTGGCGGTTCCCTCGCAGCTGTCCGCGCAGACTGCGAAAGCTTCTTCCTCTACCTCTGTTCCGCGCACGGCTGACGGCCATCCGGACCTCTCCGGCGTCTGGTGGCGGGGAGCCGACGTCGGCGGAAAGACCGCTAGCGGTGCGACGGCGATTCCTTCCACAGGAGGGGGCGGCGGTGCAGCAGGCGGCCGGGCGGCAGGTCCCGCGCCCGCTACTTTCCCCAGCTTGTACCAACCTTCGGCTCAAGCCAAGGCCAAAAAGATGGCCGATAAGGACGACCCGGCGCTCGCCTGCGTGCCCACCGCGTTCGGCACTTTGAACGTGAGTATGTTCGACGTGGGCGCGGTGGCGCAGATCGTGCAGACTCCGAAGTTCATGATCATGCTGGCCGAGACGTATCACGGTTTCCAGATCATCCCCTTCGATGGACGTCCGCATCGCGACAGTGTGCCTCCCTCGTATCGCGGAGACGCGATCGGCCGCTGGGACGGCGACACCTTCGTGGTCGACAAGACGAACTTCAACGACGAGAACTGGATTTCCGCGGAAGGCCGTGTGTCGTTCCACTCGGACGCCCTGCACACCATCGAGCGCTACCGGCGCGTGGATGCCAATACGCTTGAGATTGAGGCTACACTGGAAGATCCGAAGGTGCTGACCAAGCCTTGGGTGGTTCCCAAGCAGACCTTGGTGCTGGCTCCCTTCGACCAGATTATGGAGCTCGCTTGCGCGGGCGCCGAATCCGAAGCGCTGGTGGACGCCGCAGCCCGCCAGACTCCGGGAAAATAGCCGGCTCTGTCTGCCCTGCGAACGGCGGCTCGCGTGCCGCCGGTGTACACTAACTAACAACTCGGGACCAAGAAGGAAATCCCGGACTTCACGGAGATTACTATGACCCGTACGTCCGCACTCATCCTCTGCTCCGTTCTCGCGACGGGGTTCGCCTTTTCCCAGACACTGCCCGCCGGGGTTCAAAAGAAGGCATCGCTCGGCGGCGTCACAGAATACGACTTTCCCAACGGACTGAGAGTCCTTCTCTATCCCGATGCCGCCAGTCCCAAAGTCACAATCAACGTGACGTATTTGGTTGGCTCACGGCACGAAGGCTACGGGGAAACCGGCATGGCTCACTTGCTGGAGCACATGAATTTCATTGAGACCACCAACGGCAGGCAGATCAAGAAAGAAATCGTCGACCGCGGCGCGTCATGGAACGGCAGCACCAGCGAAGACCGGACAAATTTTTACGAGACCGTTCCCGCTACCGACGAGAACCTGAAATGGGCGCTCGGCCTGGAAGCGGACCGCATGGTGAACGTCAAGATGGCGAAGGAGTTGCTCGACACCGAAATGACAGTGGTGCGGAACGAGTTCGAGCGCGGCGAGAACAGCACCAGCCGGGTCCTGGAAGAGCGCGTCGCAGCGACGGCCTATCTGTGGCACAACTACGGCAAGTCCACCATTGGCTCCCGGCAGGACATCGAGCGTGTGCCGATCGAGCGGCTGGCCGCCTTTTACAAGAAGTTCTACCAGCCCGACAACGCGGTGCTGGTGCTGGCCGGAAGGCTGGACGAATCGAAGGCCTTGGCGGTGGTGGCCGATACGATCGGAAAGATCCCCCGGCCCACCCGCGTACTGGATCAAACTTACACGGTAGAGCCGCCGCAGGACGGCGAACGCTTCGTCGAGTTGCGCCGCGTGGGCCAGGATAAGGAAGTACTGCTGGCCTATCATGGACCGGCGGCCGGACATCCGGATTCCGCGGCGCTGCAAGTGCTCGCAGGAATCATGACGGGCGGCGGTGGCGGGCGCGGCGGCGGCGGACAAGGACGGCTGGCAAAAGCTCTGGTCGACGCCAAAAAAGCGAACTCCGTCTCGATGTCGTTCGGCCTGGAGCACGATCCCGGGCTGATCGAGATTTCCGCAACCCTCAGCAATGAGCAATCGCAGGATGAAGCGCGCAAACTGCTCATCGAGACACTTCAAGACGTGATCGCGCACCCGCCGACGCCGGAGGAGATCGATCGCTCTAAAACGCGGCTGCTGCGCAATCTGGACAACCAGATGACCGACGCGCAGAACTTCGGGCTGCGATTGAGCGAGCCGATCGCGGAAGGCGACTGGCGTTTGGCGTTTCTGCAACACAGCCGCTTGAAGGACATCGGCCCTTCCGACGTGGTGCGCGTGGCTTCGGCGTATCTGAAGCAATCCAATCTGACGGTGGGCTACTTTACACCCGACTTGGCCCCGGAGCGCACGGTGGTGCCCGAGACTCCGAACCTGGAAGCACTGCTCAAGGATTTCAGCAGCGACGTGAACATCACACGCGGGGAGTCCTTCGATCCGGCCCCCGCGAATATTGAGGCTCGCGTGAAGCGAAGCTCGCTTGCCAACGGCATGAAGGTCGTGATGCTCCCGAAGCAGACGGCGAACAGTATGGTTTCCGCCAGCATCGAGTTGAGCTGGGGCGATTCGGCGTCGCTGGCAGGAAAGAACGCGGCGGCAAGTATGGCGTCGTCTCTGCTGATGCGCGGAACGAAATCGAAGACGCGGCAGCAGCTTCAGGACGCGATGGACAAGCTGGACGCCCGCATCAATACGGGCGGCGGAGGCGGCGGCCGCGGAGGGCGCGGCGGCGGAGCGGGAGGCGGGGGCGGATCGATCTCCGGCACCACACTGACCGTCGAAGCCCCGGCGAAGAACTTTGACGCGGCACTGCGGCTGGCGCTCGAAATCCTGAGAGAGCCGGCCTATGCGGAGATGGAGTTCGATCAAGTAAAAACGCAGCGGCTGCAGTCTCTGAAGAACGCTCCCACCGAACCGACGCAACTGGCGCAAGAAGCTTTACAGCGGCATCTCTCCCCGTATGCAAAGGGCGACGCGCAGTACGGCCCTACACGCGAGGAGCAGCTTGCGGAAATGCAGAAACTCACGCTCGACGACGTGAAGAAGTTCCACGATCAGTTTTACGGAGCTTCGCATGGAGTCTTCGCCATCCTGGGACCGTTCGATCAAGTCCAAGTGTTGAAGACCGCGCAGGAACTCTTGGGTTCCTGGACCACGCCGGGAACCTACCGGCGCTTGACGTCCACGTTCAAGAAAGCCTCGCCCATCAATCAAAAGATCGAGGCCCCCGACAAAGCGAACGCGCAGTTCGAAGCGGGCCTGCGGATGGCGATGTCGCAGGACGATCCGGACTATCCGGCGATGGTGCTGGCGAATTACATGATGGGCGGCGCCATCACGGCTCGGGTTCCGGATCGCATTCGCAATCGCGAGGGCTTGAGCTACAGCGTTTCCACTTCGTTTACGGCTCCGGGAGAAGGCAACGCGGCGCTGTTCTCGGCCACGGCGATTAGCAACCCGGCAAATTCACCGAAGGTGGAAGCCAGCTTCATGGATGAATTGAAAAGGACGCTCCAGAGCGGGTTCAACGCCGATGAAGTGGCCACGGCCAAGAAGGCATACCGCGATGCCCGGCTGGTTTCGCGCTCTCAGGACAGTGCGCTGTTGACACTGCTGGCGTCGCAGGAGCAGCTGGGCCGCACGCTGAACTGGGATGCGGAGATGGATCAAAAAATCCAGGCGCTCACGCCGGCTCAGATCAGCGATGCCTTCCGCCGCCATGTGGATGCGTCGGAGGTTTCGATCGTGAAATCCGGCGACTTCAAGGCGGCGGAGGTCTATCGGTAACGCGGAAAGCTAGTTCGCTTTTTTCCACACCTTCGGCGACGAGCCATCGACGCCGCCATCCGGGATATCGTTGGCGAACTCAATCTTGGCGAAATTGAAGCTGAACGTCTCCAGGGGAGGATTCCCACGACCGCTCTGATACGAACTGACCACGACGTCTGTCAGCATGACCGTCGTCGAGCTCGACCCGGTGGGGGAATCGTCCTTCCTTGTGAACACGATCGTGACTTTATTGAAGCTCTTGCCCTGTGCCCGTAGCTTGAGCAAAAAGCGCGGACCCACCGGTCCCCGCCCGTGCGGCTCACGGTGACGTCCGACACCTGCGCCTTGCGTGCGCCCACGTTGGGACCGGGAATGACGTGCTGCGCCCCCCATGAGACGGAGTCGATGACGAGATCCGGGATGCCTTCAGCGTCTTCGAACTTGAGCGTGATCCCCGCCGGCGTAGCCTCTTCGGCTATTTTCCAAACGCGTAGGAGAGGGCCACCAGCGGCGTAACATCCTGCCGCAGACCTTTGTTATCCATGCGGAAAAGCAGGTCTCCGGTGATCAGGAACTGCCCAAAGAGGTTGTATTTCGCTCCGAGGGCCCCGTTACTAAGAGCCGTGGTGTCCTTGCCGCCCGTAATCGTGGGAAGCGTCTGCGGAGGAAGACCGCAGCTGTTCACGCCATTCAGCGTATTGCAGACCTTGGAGAAGTCCGCTGTCTGGATCGTGCTGCGGAACACTCGCGGAGCGTCGAACAGCGTCTGGCCCAGATAGTCGAACGACAATGTCAGTTTCTTGGTCGCGCCCCAATCCGCACCCAGGGCGTAAGAGAATTGACCGGGCAGCGATCCCTTGGTGGCAGGACCGTTCTGAATGACGGCGACATCGTTCAACTCCGAAACCGTGGTGCCTGTGACGTTGCCGGCAAGAATCGAGTCTCCGTTCCATTGATACCCGAGGTTCAGGTGGGGAGAGAACCGGCGGTTGGAGGAGATGATGATGAACGGCTTCACGCTGGTAGCGCCGGAGCCGAGGTATTTTCGAGCATCCCCGGAAGGCAGACGCAGATCGAGCGCGGCTGCCACCTGGAACATCTTGCCGCGGTAGACACTCTGCTTAAAACGAAGCGTGATGTCCCCGACTCCGGACGCGCTGCCGGTGCTGGCGTAGGTGTTGGAGAGGCCTCCGTTGGGGAAGCTATGCGGATTGCCGAAAATCTGCCCGGTGGGCGCGAGAGCGAACGCAGCTCCCGAAACTCGCACAATATCCGCATCGGAACTGGCACCGAAGCGCACCGAAACGATCGGCACGGCCAGGGAAACGTCCAAATGGTTGGTCAAGCCGACGGTACCGAACAAGACCGTCTGGTCCATGTTCAGGGAGAGGTTGTTGGAGGTTTGGATCACATCCGATTCGTAGGGCTGGCCCGCCACGGGGATGTGAGAGAAGACTGCCGGTATGTTGTGCAGATCGATGCCGTCCAGGCTGCTAAAACGGAACCTCTGGTAGCTGGTGCCGAAGAAAAACTTGCCTCTTCCGATGGTCTCCGCCCGCTCGGTGTACACCGGACCGAAGCTCGTGGTGGAACGGACAAAAACGCCCGCCGACTTATCGTAGGAAAACGTGAACCCCGATGCGGGAGAAATGATCGGCAACGTGGCGAGCTGTGTGGCGATCGCCGAGCTGAGCGTCAGGTTCAGAGTCTGTTGCGCCGATCCGATGAAGTGGGCGTAGTGCGGAAAGGTTCCGGTGTTGGCCAGCGTCAGCCCCCCGGGGCCGAACAAATTCGGGACGACGCAACCGGGTTCGGATTCGTGCCCCTGGCACTGTCCGGTGACGGGCGTTCCGGCTACAAGGGGCGTTTGTGCGAAAGCGGCAGGCATGCCTGCC
This sequence comes from Bryobacteraceae bacterium, assembly GCA_036498815.1. GTDB lineage: Bacteria > Acidobacteriota > Terriglobia > Bryobacterales > Bryobacteraceae > Palsa-187. The sequence goes on from DASYET010000013.1 coordinate 110,236, forward strand.
CCGGCACAAACCGCAAGCAACGGGAACCACCTCACAAATTTCAATCGCATTCATTTCTCCTGTTCGTTCATGGAAGCGACCCTATTTAATATCCTGGATCGTCCAGGTTTGAGCATTTCGCCGAAGCGTAACAGCGACGTTGTCCTGATGGGAAAGAGGCTGGCCGTCGGTCGTTTGTTGCAACGTTCGCCGGCACTGCACCGTTGCCGAATCCCCCGAGACCTCCGCATCCCTATTTGGCGTCAATTGTAGCGCAATCGTCCGCGAGTTGCGGAAAGCATCCCGCAAATTCTTCTCCTGGGTGGTTCCGGCAAGAGAGGGCCACACCTTCAGGACATCCTGAATGTTTTTGGAGCTGTAGGCACTCTGATACTGGGCCAGAACCTGAAGGATCGCCCGGCGGTCCGTTGCCAATTTGTCGCCTTGCTGCAACGACGCGAGAGCCGTATTGGCCTCGCCGGTTTGTGCGCTGCCCGGATGACGCTGGAGGAAAGCTCGAATCTGGTCGGCGTTCTGCTTGTTTACGCCCGCCCATTCGATCTCTTCGATCTTCTTGCGAGCCTGGTCGGTATTAGGGCCATTGGGATACTTGCGCACAAACGCATCCAGCGCGCCGGTATCGCGGCTGTTCTGAAGGCTTTCCCACTCCAGCTGCTCGATGCGGCGGGCGGCTTGCTCGCTGTTGGCTCCGCTGGGGTATTTTCGCCGGAACTCCTCCAATTGATCGAGGTTGCGCGAATTGCGTAAGCGATCCCACTCCTGGGCCTCGATGGCTCGCGGATCGGGAAGTTGCTTCACTTCCGCCGGCGGCAACTGAGGCGGAGGCTGGGTGGGGAGAGCCGGAGCTTTAATCTCCGCCAATTCCACGTCGTTCTTTCCGAGATTGATCGTGGCGCCGGGGTCGAACACGATTCCCGCCAAATGCCGCGGCGTGTAGCCGTCCTTGGTTAGGTCGATGGTATGGGTTCCCGGCGGAACGTTCGCGCGCAGCGTCCCGTCGCCCGCCGTCACTCCGGAGGACTGCCCGTCGATCTGCAAGCGCACTCCCGGCTGAGCGTCGCGGATCGCCAAGATCGCCTCGAGCGGAGCCAGCTCGAAGACCACGCGTTCCAGGGCCCCCTTCTTGACGTCCACGGATTGTGCCGCCGGTTTTCGGAAGCCCGGCTTCTCCACGCGAATCGAGTACTGCTTTACCGGCACCGGAATGCGCATCAATCCGTCGTGCGTGACTCCGGTTTGCAGGCGATTGTCGAGGAACACGTTGACGTTGTCCTGCCCGGTCTCAACGACCAAAGTGCCCGCGTTGCGATCCGCCGCGAGAAATAGATTCACCGCCGGATCTTCCTGAAGGGACGCGACAGAATCGCGAATCCCATCCGGAGCAGTCACGCGGAATTGGTGGGTCCCGAGGGAAAGGTGCGCGAGCGTCAGATGTCCACCCTGCAACCGGCCCGCGGGCTTTCCGTCTACCGTGACATCCCCCGAGGAACAATCGCACTGAACCTCCGCACCCGCGGTGGAGCCCGTCACGACGATGGCCTGCGTGTCCTTTACCGATGGCGCGGAGAGAACCTTCGGCCCCTCTCCGGCGCCCTGTTCGAACTTCAAAGTGGCGCTGCCCTCGGGACCCTGAACGTCCACTGTGTGGGTGCCCGCGGGCACCGAAGCGAGCACGAATTCTCCGTTGCGGAGTTGCCCGGCCTCTTTTCCATCGAAAGAAACGCTGCCGCGCGTAAAATTGGCACTGACCAGGAGTCGAGTAACGACCGGAACCAGATTCAACTGCACCGGCGCGGGCGCACCTTTGCCGATCTCCACATTCATGGTCGCGGTGCGATATCCGGCCTTCTGCGCCTGAATCTTATAGGTGCCCGGCGCGAGGCTCAGCGCACAGTTCGGCGTGGAGCACGTGGCGGCACCGACAGTAACGGTAGCTCCCGGCGGGTTGGTCGAGACGTTCAGAGACTGGCCACCGCTGCCCGCAAATTTCCAGATCAATCCGCCTGCGAGCAGAAGCGCCACGGCGCCCGCCGCGATTGCCAGACGGGATCGCGAAGAGGTTGAGGACGCTGCGGCGGGAAGCGCTACCGCCGCCGGTTTTGAAACTGCCGGAGTGGCAGCCGGCTTTGCCGCGGCGGCTTCCTTCTTCGCCTGGACCTTCATCCATTCCGCGCGCCGCGCCGCCGCGGCCTTACTCACCGCCTTTGCGGCTTGCTGGATGGGCTTGTTCTCGGGATACGCCGCGGCGATTTCTTCCGCGCGGGCCACGGTCTTCTGCAACTCGCCTTCGTGGGCCGCTGCTTGAGCGGTTTGAGGCAACGCGGAGATCTCGGCCTGCGCCTGCTTTCGCGCTTGCTCCTTGAGGAATACTTTTTGCTCCGACCGCACGCGGTCCCGGACGGAATCGAGCGCCGGGGCTTCAGAGTACTGGCGCGCCGCCTGATCGAGCAGCGCCAACGCTTCATCGAACTTCCCTTGCCCGCGTAACGCGTCCGCCTGCTTGCCCACCGCTTCCACCGCCGCGCGAACCCGCTGCTGCTCGACCTTCACGGCGAGCGACGCGCGCAGTTCCCGCGTGTCGACTTCGCCCGCGAGCACGGTCTCCAAGTGGGTCGCCAATTGAGTCGCGACATCAACCTGGTCTGCCCGGAGCGCCGCCCACGCCTGATCGAACGTTTGCTGCGCCGACTGGGCACGATTCAAGTCGCCGGCGATTTGCTGACGCAACGCCGTCAAATCCGTGCGCGGGCCCAAACGCGCGATCGCCTCGTCCACCAGCTTGCGCGCTTCTTCTCGCGACTTCTGCCCTCGGAGTTGGGCCGCGCGCTGGAGCACTTCGGCGGCCTGCTTATCCTCCGCTTCGCGGCGCTGGCGCTCCGCTTCTTCTCTCGCCTTACGCTCGGCTTCCTCTTTCGCTTTTCGCTCGGCTTCTTGACGCGCCTGCTCTGCCGCGAGTTGGGCTCGCTCCGCCTCCTCGCGCTTGCGAGCCTCTTCCCGGCGAGCCGCTTCCTCGGCTTGGCGCTTCCGCTCCGCTTCTTCTCTCGCCCTGCGCTCGGCTTCCTCTTTTGCTTTTCGCTCCGCCTCTTGCTTGGCGTTTTCCGCGGCAAGCTGGGCCTTTTCCGCCGCGAGCCGGGTCTGCTCCGCCTCCTCGAGCTTGCGAGCCTCTTCCCGGCGAGCCTGTTCTTCTAACTGCCGCAGGCGCTCCGCCTCAAGCCGGCGCTGCTCGGCGGCCTGCCTCTGCCCCTCCTCTTCCTCCTGGAGCCTTTGCGCTTCCCGCCGTTTAATCTCCGTGGCGGCGCGGAGGCGCTCCGCGATGGTCTCGCGCAGCCGCAGAAGCCCGGCATCGTTCGCATAACGCGAACAAGCCTCGGCTACCAGTTTGTGCGCCTCCTCCAGACGCCCCGCGTCGGCCAGACCCGCACCCTCGATCAGAATCTTCTCGATCGCCGCCCGTGTTTCCACGGCTCGTTGCCGTTCGCGCGCATACGCCAGCAGCCCGGCGACTTCCTGCGGCCCGCCCGCGCCACCCGCGCCTTCCAGCGTTGAAATCGCCTGAACAACCCGGTCGGCATCCAGATGCTCCCGCGCCTGCGTCAGCGTCACCCGAAGCTTCTCCGCCGCCCACTGCGCTTCCACCTCACGTTTCAACCGGACTAGTTCATCATCCGGATCGCGCTTCAGCGCTTCCTCTACTTTTTGGAGAGCCTCGCCAAAACTACCAGCCTTGAGGAGCTTCGTGATTTCTCCGCGAACGGCTTCCACCGCGCGCTTCCGTGCCGCCTCTTTCTGCGCGGCAGCGAGGCGCGGTCCCAGCGCCTTCATTCCGGGGTCTTGCGGGAACTTGCGGAGGGCGTCGTCGACCGCTGTTTGTGCGCGATCCAGTTGGCCTGCCGTCAGAAGGGCTTCGATCTCCTGAATTGCCCGCCGCACGGCTTCGTCACGCTGCTGGTCCGCCAGAATTTTCTGCGCGGAGCCCAGCAATCCCTGCAACTCCGCGTCGCCCGGATGGGCCGTTAGCGCGCGCTGAATGCTGGAAATCGCCTCGCCCGCCTGTCCCTTCGGGAGCAACGACTGGATCTCCACAATAGCCGCCTGCCGGGCCTGCTCCCGCTTGGCGGCGGCCCACTCGGTTTCGACGCGGGCTCGCAGCGCCGTTAGTGCGGGAGCGCTGCCCTGTTCGCGAATCGCCTGATCCAGAAGCTGTGCCGCTTCCGCAAATTTTTGCTTGGCCCTTAGTTCCTCACCGCGGGCGGTGCCGGTCCGGATGGCCTGCTCCCGATCTTCTACTGCTTTGGCGGAGACGACCCGTTCCTGTAAGCGTGAAAGGGTGGCATCGCCGGGATATTGTTTGAGCGCGCCCTGCACCAGCGAGGAGGCCTTGGCGAAGTCGTGAGCCCCGCACAGCTTCTCCACTTCCCGTTCCGTTTCCGCCACGTCCTGCGCTTGCCGCTCCGCTTGCTCGGCTTGCTTCGCGAAGGACAGGAGGTCCGCCACCTCCGCGGTGTTCGGGAATTCCGCGGCGAGCGGCTCCAGGATCCGGATCGCCTCCGCAACTTTCTTCTGCCGGAACAACTCCCGCGCCGACGTCAGGCCGCGCAATAACTTCTCGCCCCGCTCATGCTCGGCCTTACGCCGTTGCGTTTCGGTTTTGAGCTCGCGCAACTCAGCGGAATCCGGATACTGCGCCTCCAGCGCCGTTACGGACGCTTGCGCCTCCTCGAAAGCTTCCACCAGAAGCAACGACCGGCACTTGGTCAGCCCTTCCCGCAGGGCCCGCTCGCGTTCGCGGCTATCGATTTCTCCGCGAATCTGCTGCAGCAGTGCGGCCGCGTCCGGATGCTCACGGTCCGTGTTGATGGCGGCGGAGACGCTCTGGTACGCGCCCGTGAGGTTCTTCTCCCGGAAGGCTCTGCGGGCTTCTTCCACCAGAGCGTCGGCCTTCTTCGCCTGCTCCTGTGCGGCGCCCACTCGCTCGCGCAGGGCTTGCAGCGTTTGATCGGTGCGATCCAGCCGCATGGCCGCGTCCAGGCGCTCCATGGCCGCGTCGAACTGACGCGCCGAAAAAAGGTCCTGCCCTTCCGAGAGCAGCGCGTCGATCTTCGGTTTCAGCGTCCGCCGCTGCTGCTTGCGCTGCACCGTATCGCGAAGCTGGCGCGCCGCGGTATTTCCCGGATCGAGTTCCAGGATCTCGCGCACCACCCCGGTTGCAGTGTCCAGTTGATCGGCGCCGACGTCCCGTTCCGCCTGCTCCAGCAATCGCGCCGCCCTTTGCTGGCGGAGTTCGCGCAGCACCGGCTGCAGATCCAGCACGATGTCTTCGGCGGACTGATACCGCTCATCGCGATCCTTGGACAGCGCCCGCATCACCACTTCTTCGAGCGCCGGCGGACAGTCCGGCGCCAGCTTACGGAGAGGCTCCACCTCTTTGCTGGTGATGGCGAACATCACCGCGATGGGATCGTTGGCCTGGAAGGGATGCTTGCCCGCGAAGAATTCGTAGGCCACGACACCGAGCGAAAAAATATCGCTGATCGCATCGGAATCGGTGCCGCGGAGTTGCTCCGGCGACATGTAATTCGCGGTCCCGATCAGCATGCCCTGCTGCGTGAGCCGCGCGCTGCTGGCCTGCATCAGGCGGGCGATGCCGAAGTCCAGAAGCTTCACCGAAAAATCGCGCAGCACCATGATGTTGCCGGGCTTGATATCGCGATGAACCAGGCCGTTGATATGCGCGTGATGGAGTCCAGCGGCCGATTGCGTCAGAATGCTGACCTTGCGATCGAGCGACAGACGGCCCTGCGCCGCCATGATCTCGTGGAGATTTTTTCCGTTCAGCATCTCCATCACGATGAACGGGACGCCCTGATCTTCCCCGAAATCGTAGATGGTGACGATGTTCTGATGGCGCAGCTTGCCCGCCGAGCTGGCCTCATTGCGGAAGCGCTGCAACAGGTCCGGATCGCTGCTCGAAATCAGAACCTTGACAGCGACTTCGCGTTCCACCATCGGGTCCCACGCGGTGTACACGCTGCCGAATCCGCCGCGTCCGATTTCTTTGAGAAGCTCGTACTTTCCCAAACGCCGCAAAGGGGTGGCTCCGCCGGGCGTTCCCGCGGACGCGCGAGCCTTTCCCGCCTCATCCGCATCGGCGCGCGCGAGCAACGACTCCACCTCGCGCCGCAGCTCGGAGTCCGACCCGCACTGAGCGGACAGAAACGCCTGGCGTTCCGCAGAGGGACGTTGCAGCGCAAGTTGATACAGACGCTCGACTTGTTGACGCCTCTCCGCAGACATACGTATTCAGTGTATCTCTTATATCCTACGCGTTATCGAGCGCGGTTGCGGCTCCATTTTTCGCAAAAATGTGGCGGGAAGAAATCCGAACCCGCTTCCGTCCAATCGCGCGAGGTGAAACAAAGATGCTAGTTCTCAGAACGGCAATGGGCATGGCTGCTGCCGCCACGCTTCTCATTGGGGCGGAACTCAACTCGGGCTCCGCGCCGCTAGTGACGCATGAGTGGGGGACTTTTACGTCGGTTGCTCAAGAGTCCGGCACCGCCGTCGAGTGGGCGCCCCTGTTAGGGCCTGCCGACCTTCCCTGCTTCGTAGTCCGCGCGCCAGGAGTTTTCAAGGGCACGCTCAAGGGCCTGGTTCGCATGGAGACGCCGGTGCTGTACTTCTATTCCGCGAAACCGGCGACGCTTTCGGTTCACGTGTCGTTTCCTGAAGGCTTGATCACCGAATGGTATCCGAATCCGGCCCCCGCGCCACGGCAAGAGCCTCTTTTGAACTCCTCCACAAAAATCGAATGGAATCAGGTTCAAGTGACTCCGGGCAAGGATCTCGGCTACCCGGTGACAGAAGGCCCCAGTCACTACTACGCCGCACGCAACACCGACTCAACTCCGCTTCGTATCGGCGACGAACAGGAGAAGATGATTTTTTACCGAGGAGTCGGCACCTTCGCACCGCCGTTGCGCGCACTCTATGACGCCAGCGGGAAGCTGGAGGTTCGCAATACCGGAACCGAGCCGATTCCGTTCGTCATCGCGTTCGAGAATCAGCACGGCGCGATTGGGTACCGCGTTGCGGAGAACGTGGCAACTTCGGTAACTCTGGATGCGCCGGAGCTGACGCAGGATCTGCCCGCGCTTCGCCAAACCTTGGCGGCCCGCCTGACCGGCCTGGGACTGTATCCGAAGGAAGCTCTCGCCATGGTGGACACGTGGGCGGACTCGTGGTTCACGGAAGGCTCCCGCGTCTTCTACATCGTGCCGCGACACACCGTGGATGCGCTGCTGCCCTTGACCATCGCGCCGGCTCCCACCGACATCCAGCGCGTCTTCGTCGGCCGCCTGGAAGTGCTCTCTCCTCGCACTAAAGAGACAATCCAGCACGCTCTCCGCGCGGGCGATGCGGACACGCTCACGACGTTCGGCCGCTTCCTGGAACCGTTCATCGCCCAGATTCAACGGCAGGATCGAACCTTCGAGCTTTCCCCGACAGCGAAGACGTACCTGCTGGCGATCGAGAGCGGACAACAGGTTTCCGGTGACGGCTACGGCCCCGTCTCCCTGAAACCCGGTACCGCATCCTGCGTTGAGTAAGCCGCTACTTCCCTGCCCCCGCGATCCCCTTGAGCGCCGCGTCGACCTCCACCTTGGTCGGCGCGTGCGCGAAGATTTTCGTTCCTTCCCTCACGAATCCGGCTGGACCTACCGGCACCACCGCGCCCGCCTTCGCACTCTCGCACGAGGCGCTGATGCTGACAATCCACGACCCTGCCGCCTGTGGGGTCGAAAAGCTCGCGACGTAAACTCCGGGGGGACCGAATGCCGACAGCGTGACCGGAGCCGAGACCCGCGCGCCGTTCGAGATCCCCTCGGCTGTGCCGCTGATCTGCGCCTTGTCCAGCGCCTCGCATCCTTCCATCCGCACCGCGAACAAGCCCCCCTTCGAGACCTTCTGCCGCGGCTCCGCCCCCACCGGCGCTGGACCTGACGCCGCCACGGTGCTGCCGATGGTCAATGTGAAGTCCGCGGCCGAGGCCCGCACTCCGAGGCTCGCCACCAAAGCCGACCACATGAGAAGCTTCACCATTTCCATGCCAACTCCTCTCTCCACACCTTCAGCGTTTCGGGATCGAGTTGCAAGGCCCTCTCCGGCGAAACCGTCTTCGGCAGGGGAACCAGTTCCACCATGCGATCGTAGACTCTTTGCCTCGCCGCCGGATCCACGCGCGAAAGCAGATGCCACAGTGTCAATGTGTCGCGCACCCGGGCTCGTTGCAGGATCACGCCCACCGCCGAGTCCCCGCCACCCTCGAAATCGAAACTCGCTAACGCTTGCGCCAACTCCGGAGCCGCGTCGTCGAAATACGGAGTCCCCGGCCCGATCTTCGGCCGCGTCCGGCAACTTGCCCCCGCCGGCACCAGGGACTCGCGCCCCTTCCACTCCAGCGACACCCATCCCAGCGTCACCTGAAGGACTCCGTTGCCGTCCTGGTCCGCCTTCATCGTGTAGGCGCAACCCAAATCCACCGCCGTGCTGGCCGGAGTATCGACGAAAAACAATCGCGGCGGCGCCGACACACTGGCGCGGATCTCTCCCTGGGCCAGCCGCAGCCGCTGCTCGCCCGGCTTCGACGCGACGAATCGCAGGCGCGTGTTCGGCTCCACCTCCACCGTTCCGATATCGCTCACGTTGATCCTCGCCCGGGATGCGCCGTCGGTTTGCAGCCATTCCCCTTCGGCGATTTTTCCGGCACCTTCCAGCGCCTTCGATCCCACCGCGGGCGCCCCGTCGAGCCGCACCACATCCCACGAAACCGGGGGAGTCTTCTTTGCCTGCCAGACGAGAATCGCGACCGCAACTGAACACGCGGCCGCGAGAACCAGTCCCCACGCCCGGCGCGACGCGCGCCTCGGCGGAGCCCCGTTGTCCAGGCTCGCCTCAATCGAGGTCCAGATTGAATCCGGGGCCTTCACCAACGGCAGATCCTTCAGTTGGTCGTCCATCGGATCCTTCATCGCAGTGACTCCAGTTTGCTCGCGAGCATCTTGTGGCCGCGGTTCAGCCGCGACGCCACCGTGCCCATGGAGCACTTCATCGCCGCCGCCATTTCGCTATAGGAAAGATCCTCGAAATACCGCAGCAGAATTGGCAGCCGGAACTTCACCGGCATTGCCGACAATGCCGCTCGCACCGAACGGGCCCTCTGCTCCTGCGCCAGATCGCGTTCAGGCGAATCCGGCCCCGCCAGGCCGTCCATCTCGACGCCGGCCGCCTCCCGCTTCCGCGGCTTCGCTCGCCGAGCCCCGTCCATGCACGCATTCACCGCCAGACGGTACAGCCAGGTGGTGAATTCCGAGTCTCCGCGAAACTGCGAGATGCTATGGATCAGCTTGAGAAACACCTGCTGAGTCACGTCGCTCGCCGCGGCTTCGTCCCCGTGAAAGAAGTGCAGCGCGATTGAATACACTTTGTCCTTGTACGCTTCGTAGAGCGCGCGAAACGCCTCCCGGTCGCCCCGCCGGCAGGATTCGATGATGTCCACGGTGATTCCGCGCTCGCTCAGACCGGCCACCATTCCGCTTAGACGGACCTCCCCTCCAGTTTCTTCCCGCCCGCACGAAATTGCACGGTGAGGGAAAATGGACGACGGATCATGAAGCTGGCCGCCGCGTTGACGATCGCACTCCTCTGCGCCACGGCGCTCGGGCAAAATCGTGCCACCATCGCGACGTATTGCGTTCCCTGCCACAACGCGCGCCTCGCCGAATCGAAGGTCGCGCTGGACTCACTCGATCCCGATCGGCCCGAGACTGACCGAGACACATGGGAGCGAGCCCTCCGTCAACTTCGGGCACGTACGATGCCTCCGGTCGACAATCCGCGGCCCGACGCGAAAACCTACGAGGCGCTTCTCTCCTCACTGGCGACATCCCTCGACCGCATCGCTACTCCGCGAGTTCCGCCTCCGACTGCCGCGGAACAAAGCGCCCGGCTAGCGAGTCTCCTCTGGAACTCCGGCCCCGATGCTGCACTTCTCCAAAGTACGAAAATCGGCGGGGCGCTCCAACCCCAAGTCCGACGGATGCTCGCGGACCCGAAAACTGCCGCCTTGATTGACAACTTCTTTGCCGGCTGGCTTGGCCTGGACCAAATCGCGACCATGCCGGCCGACGCCGTGGCGTTCCCCGAATTCGACGCTCCGCTGCGGCAGGCATTTCTTCAAGAGACCAGACTCTTTCTCGCGAGCCAGCTCCGCGACGACCGCCCCGCCATCGAGGTCTGGACCGCGAACTATACCTATGTGAACGATCGCCTCGCGCGCCACTACGGCATCCCCAACATTACAGGCCCCGAGTTCCGCCGCGTCACGCTCCCCCACGCCGATCGGGCTGGCCTGCTGGGCCAAGGGAGCTTCCTGATCGCCACTTCCGTACTCACGAAGCACGCTGCCGTGGACGCGCCCTCGACCTCGCCCGCCACCCGTGCTAAATGGATTCGCACTCACTTCTTCGGAGTCCCCGTGCCGCATCCCATCCCCGGCATCCCGCCGCTGGAAAAAGGAATCCTGCTGAGCGCACAACTTCGTACGCTGCCGGATCCTTCGTGCAACGCGTGCCACCAGAACTTCTTCCCGCTCGGCTACGCTCTCGAAAACTTCGACCCCCTGGGCCGTTGGCGCACCGAAGCGGATCGCGAACCCATCGATGCCTCCGGCGCGCTCGCCGATGGAACGGAATTCAGCGGTCCCGTCGAACTCCGCCGCGCGTTAGTCGCACGACAGGAGGCATTCCTCACCACGCTCACCGAGCGCCTTCTGAACTACGCGATCGACGGCAAAGCCGGCCTCACTCAAGCGACGCCCGCCGACCGCATGCCGGCCGTCCGAGCCATCCTCCGCGAAGCCGAGCGCTCCGGATATACCTGGTCGGGGCTCCTTACTGCCCTTGCTAAGAGCCCATTGAGTATGATGAAAGCATCCCAGTGAAACAAGCACTTCTTCTCGCCGCGATTTTTTCGGGGATCGCCGCTGCGCAAGCCCCCACGTTCTACAAAGACGTCCTGCCGATCCTGCAAAACCGCTGCCAGGAGTGCCACCGTCCCGGGGAGATCGGCAAGATGCCGTTGCTGACGTTCGAACAAACCCGGCCCTGGGCGAAGTCCATCAAGACCGCGGTACTGACAGGCAAAATGCCGCCCTGGCCCGCCGACTCCCACATCGGAAAGTTCGCCCATGACCGCACGCTCAGCCGAGCCGAGATCGACACGCTCTCCGCCTGGGCCGACACCGGCTCCGCTGCGGGCAAGCCTGCCGATGCCCCTGCACCGCGCACGTTCACCGAAGGCTGGAACATCCCGAAACCGGATCTCGTGATCCGCATGCCGCAAGCGGTCAACATCCCGGCCAAAGGCACGGTGGAGTATCAGTACATCGTCGTGCCCACAGGTTTCACCGAGGACAAATGGATCCAAGCGGTCGAGGTTCGGCCCACCGACCGAGCCGTCGTGCACCACGCCGTCATCTTCCTTCGCGAGGCTGGCAACCGCTGGCTTGCCGACGCGGCGCCCGGAGTGCCCACCGTCCCCCCGGCCACGAGCGCGCAGCAGCGCCTGGTCAACCAGGGTGGCGGAGGCAGCGACATCCTCACCACCTACACTCCTGGCATGATCCCCGACCTCTGGCAGCCCGGCCAAGCCAAGTTGATCAAGGCCGGTACCGACCTTGTGTTCCAGATGCACTACACCGCCAACGGAACCGCCGGAGCCGACCAATCCGCCATCGGCCTGGTTTTTGCCAAGGAGCCTCCTAAGCAGCGAGTGGTCTCCATAAGCGCCGCGAATCAGCGCTTCAAAATCCCTGCGGGCGATCCTAACTACTCAGCCGAAGCCGTCTTCACGGTCCGGGCTCCTATGACGCTGGTGAATCTTTTCCCGCACCTTCACCTGCGCGGCAAAGCATTCCAGTACGACGTGATCTATCCCGACGGCCATACCGACACCATCCTCAAGGTCGACAAATGGGATCTCAACTGGCAGCTTGCCTACACGCTCGCCGAGCCGATCATCCTTCAACCGGGCACTCGCATCAAAGTGACCGGCTGGTGGGATAACTCTGCGAACAATCCCGCGAATCCGGACCCGAAAGCCGACGTCACCTGGGGCGAACAAAGCTGGGAAGAAATGCTGGTGGGGTTCATGAACGTGGCGGTCGACCCGTCGCTTCAACTCCGCCCCGGCGCGCGCTAGCGGAATTCAGCCCGCGTGTTATCGTAGAAAGTTCATCTTCGCGTTCACCTATACAACAACATGGCTACCCGCACCCCCATCACCGTCGCTCACGGAGACGGAATTGGCCCCGAGATTATGGCGGCCACTCTTGAGATTCTCCAGGCATCCGGCGCGCTCCTGGATATTGAAACCATCGAAGTCGGCGAGAAAGTCTATCTCTCCGGCAACACCAGCGGCATCGCTGCGAGCTCATGGGAATCCCTGCGGCGTACCAAGGTTTTCCTGAAGGCCCCGATCACGACCCCGCAGGGCGGCGGATATAAGAGCCTCAACGTGACCACGCGCAAGATGCTGGGCCTCTATGCCAACATCCGGCCGTGCGTCAGCTATCACCCGTTCGTCCGCACTAAGCATCCGGTGATGGACCTGGTCATCGTGCGCGAAAACGAAGAAGATCTCTACGCCGGCATCGAGTATCAAGCGACGCCCGATGAGATGATCGCGCTCAAAGTCATCTCGCGCCCCGGGTCCGAAAAAATCGTCCGTTACGCGTTTGAGTATGCGCTGCAGTATAAGCGCAAAAAAGTGACTTGCTTCACCAAGGACAACATCCTCAAGATGTCGGATGGCCTGTTCCACAAGATCTTCGACGAGATTTCTCCGGAATATCCGACCATCGAGAAGGAGCACTGGATCGTCGATATCGGCGCCGCCAAGATGGCCGATACGCCGCAGGCCTTCGACGTCATTGTGATGCCGAATCTGTATGGCGACGTGCTGTCCGACGTCGCGGCGCAGATCGCCGGTTCCGTCGGCCTGGCGGGGTCGTCCAACATCGGCGATCACGCCGCGATGTTCGAAGCGATTCATGGCTCCGCTCCCCGCCGCGCCGGCCAGAACATGGCCAACCCGAGCGGTCTGCTTCACGGAGCTCTGCTAATGCTGGTCCACATCGGCCAGCCCGACGTCGCCGAGCGCATCCACAACGCCTGGCTCAAGACCCTGGAGGAAGGCATCCACACCTACGACATTTTCGAAGAGGGCAAGAGCAAGCAGAAAGCCGGTACCAAGGAATTCGCGCAAGCGGTGGTCGCGCGGCTTGGCCAAAAGCCCGTCACGCTGAAAGCCGTCGATTACGCGACCGCGCCGCGCCGCCCCAGCCCGCCGCTCGCCGTCCACGCTCTGCCGCAGGAAGACCTGGTCGGCGTCGATGTGTATGTCGAGTGGCAAGCGAAATCCGCCGAGAGTTTGGCCGCCGAGATTGCGAAAGCCTCCGGCGACGGGCTCAAGCTGGAAATGATCGCCAACCGCGGGGCTAAAGTGTGGCCCGACGGCTCCCCGCAAATCTTCTGCACCGATAATTTCCGGTGCCGGTTTCTGGGGGAGACGGTGACTCAGCAAAAGATCGTCGATCTTCTGGGACGCGTCACGAAACTGGGCCTGCAGATCACGATGACCGCCAGCCTTCGTTATTACGACAGCAAGACCGGCTTCACGTTAGCCCAAGGCCAGTAAGCACGATGGACCCGAAGCCGCTGGTAGGCGTGATCATGGGCAGCAAGTCCGATTGGGACACCATGCGTTTCGCCTCAGAGCTGCTCGAGAGCTTCGGCGTCCCGTGCGAGACACGCGTTGTGTCCGCTCATCGGACTCCGCGCTTGATGGCTGAGTATGCTTCGACCGCCGAAGATCGCGGACTCGAAGTGATCATCGCCGGAGCCGGCGGAGCCGCACATCTTCCGGGCATGGTGGCCGCCCACACGGTGCTGCCGGTTCTGGGAGTGCCCATCGAGTCGCACGCGCTCAAAGGCATGGATTCGCTTCTCTCTATCGTCCAAATGCCCGGCGGAGTGCCCGTCGCCACCTTTGCGATCGGCAAAGCCGGAGCCGTGAACGCCGCCCTGTTCGCGATTGCTGTCTTATCCAATCAGCGGCCCGACCTGCGCGACAAACTCCGCGTCTGGCGCGCCGGCCAAACCGACCGCGTGCTGAGCGACACGCTCTCCTGACCCGTGACCATTCCGCCCATCTACCCCGGAGCCACCGTCGGCGTCCTCGGCAGCGGCCAGCTTGGACGCATGTTCGCCATTGCCGCGCGACGCATGGGGTACCGGGTCCACACTTTTTCGCCCGATGAAGACACGCCCACCGGCCAGGTCGCGGATCTCGAAGTCAAGGCTGCCTATGACGATCTTGACGCGGTCCGGCGCTTCGCCGCCGGAGTCCGAGTCGTAACATTTGAGTTCGAAAATGTTCCGGCACCCACCGCCCAGGCCTGCGCCGAATTCGCTCCGGTCCGCCCTGCCGGCCACGTGCTTCACACAACGCAGCACCGCCTCCGCGAAAAGACGTTTCTCACGAAAGCCGGCCTCCCGCTCACACCCTTCCGAGCGATTCAAACCTCTGAAGATTTAGCGCAAGCCGTGCGCGAGCTGGGCGCCCCGTCCATCCTCAAAACCGCCGACTTCGGCTATGACGGCAAAGGCCAAGCCCGCGTCACATCGCCCGATCAAGCCGAAGCCGCCTGGACCTCTATCGGCCGGGTCCCCGCAGTGTTGGAAAAATTCATTCCCTTTGAACTCGAAATCTCGGTAGTCGCCGCTCGCGGTGCCGACGGCGAGTACAGCGACTGGGGAGCCGTCGAAAACCATCACCGCAACCATATCCTGGACCTCACGATCGCGCCTGCCCGCGTCCGTCCCGAAGTAGCCGCCGAGGCCCGCCGGCTGACGCGAATCGTCCTCGATACCCTCGAAGTGGTCGGGGTCCTCTGCGTGGAATTCTTTGTTCAACCCGACGGAACCCTGCTGATCAACGAACTCGCCCCCCGGCCCCACAACTCCGGCCATTTCACCTTCGACGCGAGCCTCACCAGCCAGTTCGAGCAACAACTGCGCGCCGTTTGCGGACTCCCTCTCGGGTCCACCGAACTCCTCCGACCCGCCGCGATGGCGAACCTCCTCGGCGACATCTGGTCCCCCGGCGAGCCGGACTGGCGAGCCGCCTGCGCCATTCCGGAAGTAAAACTTCACCTCTACGGAAAAATGGACCCGCGCCCGGGTCGCAAGATGGGACATCTCACCGCCCTGGCCCACACCCCCGAAGCGGCCCTGGCCGCCGTCCAACGTGCCCGCGCCGCCCTCCTCCGGAACGCCTAAAGGTCCCGCCCCGACCGGCCGATAAACGGGTGAGGATTTCCGTGAGTTCCGCCACGCTCCCGTCGCCCGTAGCCGCTGTCCCCCAGCAGCCCATCCATACTCGCTGGATCATCTCGCAGCGCGAGGATCTCACCTGGTTCATCGGCTCCGCAGCGGCCGGATACCTCGCCATCCTGTTACTGTGGTCGGGCTTCCCGCTGCTGCCTCTGCAAGCCGTCTGGTTCTTCGGCGTCGACGGACCGCACGTCGTCTCCACTATCACGCGCACGTACTTCGATCGCGCTGAGCGCCAGAAACAGGGCCGGTTCTTATGGATCATCCTGCCGCTGCTGCTGATCGGCCCCGCGATGGCCGTCAGTGGTCACGCCGCGCTCTTTTTCATGGCAGCTTTCTGTTGGCAGCAATTCCACGTGACCAAGCAGCACTTCGGTTTCGTCATGCTCTACAAAGCCAAGAACCGCGAACGGAATGACCTGGACCGCAAGCTCGACCGCTGGTTTCTGCTCGCGTCTCTCTTCGTCCCGCTGGCGCTCTTTATCCTGAAGACCGAAAAATGGAACACGCCGGCGCTGGTGTCCCAGTTGGCTCTTGTGGCCTACGGGGTCCTGACCGCGGTCTGGCTGGGCCGTCAAATCCAAAAACTCCGCGCCGGCGATTCGATGAACTGGCCGAAGCTCGCCCTCATCGCCGCCGTCGCGCCATTGCAGTGGCTGGCCCTAGGCTTCGGAGCCCGCTTCGGACCCGAAGGAGTCCTGCAAGCCGCCATCCCTCTTGGACTCTTTCACGGTCTTCAGTATCACCGGCTGATGTGGTTCCACAATCGCAATCGCTACACGGCTCCCGATGCGGAGCAACGCTATGGCCTCGCCGCGCGCCTCGTCTCCCGAGTCTGGGTCTATCTCGCGGTCGCCATGGGACTCCACTTCGTCCTCACGTTCCTGCCCCAGTTTTTCTTCCCGTATCAAACGGTGACGGCCGCCATCTGGGGCATCGCCTTCATGCACTATTGCCTGGACGCAAGAATCTGGCGGGTCCGCGGCGATAAAGAACTCGCTACCGTCCTTCACCTGGCGTAGGCGCCTGCCATCCCCCCCTATAATGAGGAATGGACCCGACCGGCGCACACGTGCGCGACCTGCTCCATCAAGCCTCGAACATTGCCGCTCTCACCGGCGCGGGCATCTCTGCCGAAAGTGGCATCCCCACCTTTCGCGGGCCGGGCGGCATCTGGCGCACCTATCGTGCGGAGAAGCTCGCCACGCCGGAAGCCTTTGCCGAAGATCCAAAGCTGGTATGGGAGTGGTACAACTTTCGCCGGACCGTGATCGCGGGAGTGGAACCCAACGCCGGGCATCGGGCACTGGCTGAGTTAGAGCAGGAAAAGCCGAACGTCACCGTGATCACTCAGAATGTCGACGGACTGCATGACCGCGCGGGCAGCCGGAAGCTTCTTAAGGTCCATGGCGATATCTGGACGCTCCGCTGCACCTCCTGCGGACGCGAGCACGCCGACACCTCCACGCCTCTTTCGGAGATCCCGCCGCATTGCGTCTGCGGGGCGATGGAGCGCCCCGGAGTGGTCTGGTTCGGCGAAGGACTGCCAGAGCAGGTCTGGAGCGACGCGCAACGTGCCACGCAGCAGGCACAAATTGTGCTGGTAATCGGAACCTCGGCGGTTGTCTACCCTGCCGCGGGGCTCGCTGCGCTCGCCAAGCGCGCCGGAGTCGTCGTCGTCGAAATCAACATCGCCGAAACGCCCGTCTCCGGCACGGCCGACTTTTCCTTGCGCGGGCCCGCCGCCGAAATTCTTCCACAACTGGTCTCATGAAGATCTGTTACCTGGACGCCTTCTCCGGAATCAGCGGCGACATGACCGTCGGCGCTCTGCTCGACGCCGGTGCTCCGCAGGAACCGCTGCTTGAGGCGCTGCGCTCGCTCGACACCGGGGCGCGTTATGAAGTGGAGAAGACTGTCCGCCGCGGCATCACGGCGTCGAAGTTCCGCGTCCATCTCGACCCGGCTCCGCAAAAGCACCGTCATCTTCCTTACATCCACCGACTGATCGAGAACGCGCCGCTCACCGCGCGGGCGAAAGCCAATGCCGCGTCCGTGTTCACTCGACTCGGGCAAGCCGAGGCTCAAGTTCACGGCGTGCCGATCGAAAAAGTTCACTTCCACGAAGTGGGGGCAGCGGATTCCATCGCCGACATCGTCGGAGCCTGTGTTGCTCTGGATCTCCTGGGTATCGACGAACTCCACGTATCGGCAATTAACGTCGGCAGCGGCACGGTGAACACGGAACACGGAGTTCTTCCGGTCCCCGCGCCGGCGACGGCGCTTCTGCTCACGGACACTCCGATCTATTCGAGCGGCCCAGCCATGGAACTCACTACGCCGACCGGAGCCGCCATCGCCGTAACTTTAGCCGCGAGATTCGGCCCGCTTCCGGCGATGCGCATCGCGAGCGTGGGCCACGGGGCGGGCGACCGCGATTTCCCCGGACAAGCCAATGTGCTGCGGGCGCTGATCGGCGAGCGTACCTCGGCTCCCGAAGCAACGCTGGTCAGCGTCATCGAAGCGAACATCGACGATTCCAGCCCGCAAGTTCTCGGCTATACGCTGGAACGCCTGATGGAAGCCGGCGCGCTTGATGTCTCTCTGTCGCCGCTTCAGATGAAGAAGAATCGCCCCGGTTCCCTGCTCCGCGTCATCGCCAAACCCGAAGATCAGGAGCGGCTCGCGCAGCTCATCTTCGCCGAGACTTCCACACTCGGCCTGCGCATTCATGCCGCGGAGCGCCGCGTCGAAGACCGTCGCGTCATTGAAGTGGAAACGCCATGGGGCAAGGTTCGCGGCAAGCTCAATTCGCAGGACGCGTTCTCGCCCGAATACGAAGACTGCCGGGCCATCGCGGAACGTACCGCCGTTCCGCTCAAGCAAGTGCTGGCCGCCGCAGCCGACGCTTACAGCAGGGCTGCCTCTCTCAAATCGAAATGAAATACTATCTCACCACTCCCATTTACTACACCAACGCCGCGCCGCACATCGGCCACGCTTACACCACGATCGTCGCCGACACGATCCGCCGGCTGAAGCGCATGGAGGGATGGGAAGTCGTCCTCGCCACCGGCACCGATGAGCATGGAGTCAACGTCGAGCGAGCCGCCATCGCCGCCGGCAAGCTGCCCAAAGAGTACACCGATGTCATCGCGCAGGAATTTCGCGACCAGTGGCAGATTCTCAACCTGGAAATTGATCGCTTTCAGCGCACGACTGCTCCCAACCACGCCAAGGTCGTGCAGGATCTGTTCCTGCGCTGCAAGGCGAACGGCTACGTGTACAAGGGAAACTACACCGGCCAATACTGCATCTTCGACAACGCCTACGTCAACGAAGCCGGACCCGGCGACAATTGCCCCACCTGCGGCCGCCCCACCGAAACTGTCAGCGAAGAGAATTACTACTTCAAACTATCCGCCTTCACGGATCGCATCACCGATCTGCTGACCAATAACCCGGATTTTCTCCAGCCCGAATCACGACGCAATGAGGTGCTCGCATTCGTGCGCCAGGGTCTGCGCGACCTCTCTATTAGCCGCACCTCCATCAAGTGGGGCATCCCTGTTCCCGATGAGCCGAAGCACGTGTTCTACGTTTGGTTCGACGCGCTGAGCACCTACATGAGCGCGGTGGAGGGCGAGCATCGCTGGCCCGCCGACCTGCACTTGATCGGCAAGGAGATTGTCCGCTTCCACGCGGTCTACTGGCCCGCGTTCCTCTGGGCCGCCGGGCTGGATCTCCCCAAACGCATCTACGCCCACGGCTGGCTGCTGTTCGAGAACGACAAGATGAGCAAGACCAAGGGCAACATCGTCCGAGCCACGCCCATCCACAACGTGCTCGGCACCGATGCCCTGCGCTACTTCCTGCTGCGCGAAATCGTCTTCGGCCAGGACGGGAGTTTCAGCTACGACGCGCTCGTGGGCCGCTACAATTCCGATCTCGCGAACGGCCTGGGCAACCTGGCCAGCCGCACGCTCGCGATGATCAACCAGTATCGCGAGGGCCAGATCCCGCAGGCAGCGGGCGACCAGTACATCGCCGGCGCCGCCGAATCCACCGTGCACATGGCTCTCGATTGCTTCCGCCGCCTGGAGTTTTCGAAGGGCCTGGAAACCATCTGGACCTTCATTGCCGCGGTTGACAAATATATCGTCGAGCAAGCACCGTGGAAGCTCGCGAAATCCGGCGACGACTCCTCTAGCACCGCACTCGACAACACTCTGTACACCGCCGCCGAGTCCCTGCGCCTTGTCACGGCGCTGGTATCACCCGTGCTGCCGACTTCCGCCGCGAAAATCTGGGCGCAACTCGGCTTCTCCACGCCGCTCGGGGAAGTTACGGTGGCCGATCTCCATTGGGGCCATCTGAAACCCGGCCAGCAGCTGGGTACCGTCGAAGGAGTTTTCCCTCGTGCCGACGCCAAGGTCGCCATCGAGAAGATGAAGGAAGGCGAAGCCATCGAATTCGCGCGGCAGCAGGCGCTTTTGGGCAAGACTCCCGTCCCAGCAATAGCCGAGAGCGCTCCGAAATCCGACCTCATCACCATCGATGATTTCGTGAAGGTCGACCTGCGCGTGGGATTAGTGAAATCCGCCGTGCCCGTGAAGGGCGCCGACAAACTTCTGCACCTTTCGGTCGACATCGGCGAGCCCCAACCTCGCAGCATCGTCGCCGGCATCGCCAAAGCATACCAGCCCGAATCCCTGATCGGCCGCAAAGTGGTGATCGTAGCGAATCTCGCGCCGCGCAAATTGAGAGGTCTGGAATCCCAAGGCATGATCGTAGCCGCGTCGCTCGACGACGGCCCCCCCGCGCTCGCCTCGTTCTTGGAAGAAGTGCCGGTCGGTGCCCGGCTCAAATAATGCTGATCGATTCGCACTGCCATCTGGATAATCCGCAGTTCGACCCAGACCGCGAAGCCGTCATCGACCGTGCTCTGTCGGCGGGCGTCACGCGGATGCTCGCCATCGGCACGGGCGAAGGGCCGCCCGATCTGGAAGCCGCCGTGCGCCTGGCCGACCGCTATGAGTGCTTCCACGCCACCGTGGGCATCCATCCCCACGATGCGAGCAAGTCGACTTCTGCAATCCTTCAGCAATTGGAGTCTCTGCTCCAGCACCCGAAGGTTGTCGCTGTCGGCGAAATCGGTCTCGACTACCATTACGACCACAGCCCCCGCGAGGTCCAGCGCGACGTGTTCCTCGCCCAACTCCAAATCGCGAAGGACGCTGGGAAGCCGATCGTGATCCACACTCGAGAAGCCTGGGAAGACACGCTGGCTCTTCTCGAACAACACTGGAAACCGACCGGACTCCCCGGCATCATGCACTGCTTTTCCGGCACCCCTGCCGAAGCCGCCCGCTGTGTCGACCTGGGGTTCTACCTCAGCTTCGGCGGTATCGTGACGTTTCCGAAAGCCCTGGACCTGCAGCAAGCCGCGCGCGAAGCTCCGGCCGACCGCATCCTGCTCGAAACGGATGCGCCGTATCTGGCTCCGGTGCCGAACCGGGGGAAGCGGAACGAGCCCGCTTTCATGGTGGAGACCGCGAAGAAACTGGCCCACCTCCGCGGGGTAGCAGTAGAGGAAATCGCGGCGCTCACGACGGAAAACTTTACTCGCTTCGCCGGCTGGTAACTCGGCTTTAGCTTGCAGAAACAGGCTTCCCGTGAATGCTCCCCCCAAGGCCTGCCCAATCGGGCCAAGCATCGGACGAAGCTATCTTTAATAATTGATGAAACGCGCCAGGGTTTTCACCTTTCGATGAGGATTATTCACAAACTGCTATCATTTCTGGATGTCACGCCCTAAAACGCTCTCTCTGACTGGCGCCATTCTCGCGGCGTTCACTTCTTCTTTCGCGTTCGCGGCGGGACTGCCTTCCAATACTCCTGGAACATCGGCCAATATCGGCCAAGTATCCGGGATAGCAGTCGATTCAGGCGGTAACGTGTTTATGAGCAGCTCTTCGTCTGGTGCAGCCATGGCACACGCCGCTGACTACAACGTGATCACACGTTTGGACACGGCTACCGGTTTTCTGACGCTCCTGGCCGGGAGAGCTGCCTCGGGTTTTAGCGGCGATAATGGCCCGGCACTGAGCGCCCAGTTGAACGCCAGCGGTCCATCCATGGGCGTGGCAGTGGATTCGGCGGGCAACCTATACATCGCCGACACAGGCAACCATCGAGTTCGTGAGGTATCCAAGGGGATCATTACCACGATCGCCGGCAACGGGACAATGGGCTTCAGCGGTGACAACGGTCCGGCCATGAGCGCGCAGTTGAATTATCCGGCGGGGGTTGCCGTCGACTCCGCAGGGAACGTATACATTTCTGACTTCGGGAACAATCGTATCCGCAAAGTATCGAACGGCGTGATCACAACCGTTGCCGGCGGGGGGACGGGCGGCTCCCTCGGCGACAATGGCCCGGCCACTAGTGCCCGGTTGTCCCAGCCGATTGGAGTAGCTGTGGATGCGGCAGGCAACTTGTATATTGCGGACAATCAAAACGGTCGCGTCCGCAAAGTAACTAATGGCACGATTACGACGATTGCGGGAAACGGAGGAAAGGGCATAGCGGGCGATGGAGGTCCGGCTGCAAACGCGCCGTTGACTGGTCCCCAAGGGGTCGCGCTGGACGCGGCGAGCAACCTTTATATCGCGGAAGCCGGCACCGGACGGATTCGCAAGGTTGCGAACGGAATGATCAGCACAATCGCGGGCGAACAAGCGGATGCGTCCGGTGTCATCGTCGGGTTCGTCGCGGACGTCCAGCTGTTCAATCCCACTGGCGTTGCTGTCGATTCCAGCGGAAACGTGTACTTCCCTAACGGAGTTCTGCTGAAATTGTCGAACGGAGCCATCACCACTGTCGCGGGAGGCGGGGTCGGAGCAGCGTTCGGCTATGACGGTACCTGCACCAACACCGCACCGCCCGTGATTACTTCGGTCACTTCGGCCAGCGCGTACGGAGGCTATTCCTATTTCGCGCCGGGCTCCTGGCTGGAGATCAAAGGAACCAACCTGATCGACCCGAGCGATCCGCGACTGACGAATGGCGAAGCCCAATGGACCGCCGGTGATTTCGATGGAGCTACCGCGCCGACCCTGTTGGACGGAGTGAGTGTAGGCGTGAGCGGGGCTGCGGCCAGCATCTGGTATCTCTCCCCGACCCAACTCAACGTACAAGTGCCTGGGCGAGTGCTGTCGAGCAGCTTCAGCGTCCAAGTGACCAATTGTAGAGCCACAAGCGTTGGCTTTGATGTGAAGGGCCAATACCTTGCCCCAGGCTTTCTTGCGCCCGCAAATTATAGCGCCGCGGGCACGCAGTATATGGTCGCTACCTTCGCCTCGGATGGAGCTTACGTGCTGAGTGTTGGCACCGGAGCGGCGCTCGGTTTGAACAGCCGGCCGGCAAAGCCGGGCGATCTGATCGTCGCCTACGGCATAGGTTTCGGCGAGGTAACTCCAGCGATCGAGCCAGGCACCATCACTCAGCTGAGTAACGCTCTGGTCAATCCCGTTTCGGTTTCGTTTGGTTCGACCAAAGCTTCGGTTTCATACGCGGGCCTGGCGCCGGGCTTCGTGGGGCTCTATGAGTTTTATATCGCTGTGCCGGCCGGACTCTCCGATGGGGACTACCCGATCAACTCGACCCAGACCGCGATGGATACTCCGAGCAATCCCGTCAAAGTCCCACAGACCATGTATTTAACTGTGCACAACTGATCCGACGAAACGATGCTTGCTCCTCCACAACCCGGTGTGGGAGAACAATCCATCTGTCGACTTTCCTTCTTCCCCGCCTCTGCTACACTCGATAAATCCATGGCTTTCGGCAAGATCGGTCAAGCTCTGACCGCGATTGAAATCTTCGACCTCGTGCGCACCGACCTCGACCAAGTGGAGCGCGAGATCGGCCTTGAATCCATCGCCTCGGTCGACGCCGTCACTTACATCACACAGTACCTGCAGTCCGGTGGAGGCAAGCGCCTGCGTCCCATCCTGGTCCTGCTCTGCGGACGGCTGTTCCGCGAATCCACGCCCGGCCTGGTCCGGATGGCCGCCGTGGTGGAGATGATTCACACCGCGACGCTGGTGCATGACGACGTCATCGATATCGCGAAAACCCGCCGCGGCCGTCCCTCCATCAACGTGGTGTGGGGCAACCACACCTCCGTGCTCGCCGGAGACTGGCTGTACATGCAGGCATTCCAGGTCGCGCTCCGCGAGCGCAGCTTCCCCGTCCTCGACGTCCTGATCAATCTCACGCAGATGATGGTGGAAGGCGAGCTCCTTCAGCTTGAACGAATCGGCAAGATCGGCGTCACGGAAGCCGATTATATGGAGCTGATCGATCGCAAGACCGCGAGCCTCTTCTCCGCGTGTGCGCGACTGGGGGCGATTATGCAAGGCGCCTCCGACGCCGAAGAGCAGCAGCTCGGCGAGTATGCCTGGAACTTGGGCATTGCCTTCCAGCTCATCGACGACATCCTGGACTTCACCAGCCGCGAAAAGATTCTCGGCAAACCGGTCGGCAACGATCTTCGCGAGGGGAAAGTAACGCTTCCCCTCATCTACGCGCTCGAAACCGCGTCCGCAGAGGAGCGCAAGCTCATCGAGACGGTCCTCGCCGACGGCAATTACGATCAAGTGCCCTTCGGCAAGATCCTGCAAATCCTGAATCGCCACAGTGGCATCGAGCGGGCCCAGCAGCGAGCCGAAGCGTTTACTCAAAAATCCCGCGACATCATCGCGGCGTTCCCGGCCTCGCCGTACCAGAAGGCGCTCCTCTCGGTGACGAATCTGGTGACCGACCGAGATCACTAGAACAGCGGCTTCAGCCCCGTCGAAGGCCCGCCGAAGATATGGCTCACTCCGGTCGTGTTGCTGGTGTGGCAGCTGAAGCAGTTGGTGCCCGGAGTTTGATTGCTGGTGCCCTGCTGATAAGTTTCCATCGTCGTATTCGTCAGCATACTGGTGCCGACTTGGTTGCTATTGGTGGGTGCCGCGCCACCGATGGTCCACGTCGCTCCGGACATCACGTAATTATTCCTCAAATCGCCCGCCGGCATCATGCTGCTGATGCTGTTGTGGATCGAGATGATCTCCGTATTCGATGCCGCCGGCGTGGGATCCAGCGGGTTGGGCGCCAGATTGAATGCGGCCCCCCAGGCTTTCCATCGAATCGTGTTGCTTGGTGTTACGTTGTTCGGCGAAATCGCCTGGAGATTCGCCGCCGACATTCTCATGTGTGAGGTATTGAACGGAGCCGTGGCACCGTTCGCACTAAATAGCCACGTACCCGCCGTGCTCTGCGGCACCGTCTTCGGGTTGGTTCCCGACGTCGCATTATATTGATACGCTCCGTTCGGCGTGTTATTGAAATGTTCAAACGTGGCCCAGATCATCTCCGGATGCCCCGCTGTGCTTCCGACCACGTGTACACCCACCAAGCCGAGCATCGCGGACTTCTGCCCATTGGGCACCCACAGAGCCGGATTCGTCTTGTCGAACGTTGGAATGTTCGCGGTCATGGTGATGTAGGTGCTCGCGTTCGGGAGCCCCGCCGCCTCCACCCAGGACGACTTTACCTCGATCGCCAGCGCGTTCGGATCCGGGAAGGTCTTCCCGTGTGCCGCGGCGAACGTAACAACCTTCGCTAAGTCCGCCGCCGTCGTTGGGAATTGAGTAGGTGCGGGCGTAATTCCGCCATCCTTTGCTCCGGTCAGGAAGTAGGTGTACACGTCGTTCACGATGGTTACGAAGTACACCAGAGAACCGTTTGCGCTCACCTGCGCTTGCAGGACATCGCCGCCGCCGGCTTGTCCTTCGTCCACCTCGACCACGTTGCCCGAAGGGTCCACAAAAATCGTTTTCCCTCGGATGAGGAGCCTTTGCAGCGTGGGCAACGTGCTCAATTGATTCTTCGCCGCGGTCACGGAAAGAGCCTTCACGGCGGGCGCCACCAGAGGCTGAATCGCCTTCCCGGCGGTGTCTAGAAAAGAAATCTTGCCGTTTGCTACCGTCGCCCGCGCCACTTCCACCAAGCTCCCCGCCCGATTGCGGATGAGTTGGTTTCCACTCGGCGCAATGGGAACGGACTCCACCTCCACCAGCGTTCCGGCTCTCGTAACCGCAACCGGAAGCCCGTGAGGACCCACCTGCGCCGCCCGCACACCGAAGTTACGGATCAATCCGGGTGTGTGCGGAATAAACGTCCGCTGGCCGCTTGCATCCGGAGGCGACACGTCAAAAAACGTCGGCGAATCGAAGATTCGTCCACCGCCGCCACCGTAGGTTACGGGCGCCGGTGAGGTCAGCCACAGGAACATCTGCTTGGACCACTGGTAGAAGCTGCAATTGGGAACATTCGGAAACGTCACGCTATTCGCGGGGTTCACCACGCCATTGGGCGCCACCATCCCGGACTGGAACCAACTGGCGAACACGGGGGCTGTGACCGTGCAGGTCAGCTGAGCATCCGTCGGCACGGTTTGCGCGCTTGCCTTTGATGCCACTGACAAAACAATGCCAACGGCCAGAGAATACGCGAATACACGTAGCGTGTTTGTCATAGAGCGCTCCTATTCTCAGTGAGATTGGGGCGAATGATCCGCCCGTTTGTCCCGACTCTTTCTGAGTAACTAGTGAGCGAACGGCTGCGATCGTTTCTATTCTCCGATCGTTGCCCGCGCCTTTCGGCTTGACAAGAGTTCCCGCGCTTCCGCTTGACACACGAAATCCCTTGTACCACCCTGAAGCCATGATCAAATTACCTGTTCTGGCCGCCGCCGGGATTCTTCTCATCCTCCCCTTGACCGCCCAGGACTCGGCCCAAAACTGGAAGGGCGACCTCACTGGAGTCTGGCAAGGCCCCTACACCGCGGACCTCACCAAGGGGACCGCCGCCAAACTCACTCCCTGGGGCGAACAGCAATTCGCGGCTTTCGACGGCAAAATGGACCCGTGCCTCCCGGTCGGCGTCACGCGCCAGGCCAATGCGCCCGACCCCATCGAAATCGTCCAAACGCCGAAGAAGCTGGTGGTCCTGTACGAGTCCTGGCACATCTTCCGCAGCATCCCGATCGACACGCGCGATCATCCGAAGAATCTCGACGTCCCCAATTGGTTCGGCGACTCCGTCGCGAAATGGGATGGCGACACTCTCGTGATCGATATCGTCAATATGAACGAGAAGACCCGCCTGGACACCCTCGGCCATCCGCACAGCGAGCAGCTTCACTTAATCGAGCGGCTGCGCCGCACCGGTCCCACCACTATGTCCTACGAAGTCACGGTTGACGATCCTAAGGCCTACACCGCCCCCTGGAAACAATCGCGAGTGTTCCAACTCAAGCCCAAACTGGAGCTCATGGAATACGTCTGCCTGGAAAATGAGAAGGACCGCGCGCACCTGGTCGGCGTGAAGTAACGTCATTCCGGGCGGAAAATCTGTGGTTTCATAGTAGCTAGCGACATCTATGAACAAGCTCCGCCTGGTAACGATTACTACAATCGCCCTGTCCGCGACGGTCCTCGCGCAAACCGGGACTCTGCCCCGTACTGCCGACGGCAAGCCCGACTTCCAAGGCATCTGGCAAGCCTCCACGTCCGCCGGAGCCGATTTTCAGGAACACGCCGCGGCGCTCAACATGCTGGCGGGCCGCTCCGTGGTGGCGGGCGGCGCTCCGATCCCCTACCAGCCTTGGGCCGCGAAACAGCGGGCCGAAAATTTCAAGAACCGCCAGACTGCGGATCCACTCAACAAGTGCTTCCTCCCCGGCGTACCGCGCGTCATGTACCTGGATTTCCCGTTCCAAATCTTTCAAGGGCCGAAATCCGTCACGATGGCGTTCGAATGGGAACTGGAATACCGCCTGATCTATACGGACGGAACTCCGCACCGCGAGAAAGACGACGATTCCTGGATGGGCGATTCGCGCGGCCACTGGGAAGGCGACACGCTGGTTGTCGACGTGGCGAATAACAACGACAAAACCTGGTTCAACATGGCCGGCGACTTCCACAGCGATCAGCTTCACGTCACGGAGCGCTACCGCATGACAGATCGCGACACCATTCAATACGAAGCCACTATTGAGGACCAGAAGGTTCTCACCAAGCCCTACACCATCAGCCTGCCGCTGCGCCGCCGCGTGGACCGCGACCGTCTGTTCGAGTACGTCTGTCAGGCCGAAAAGGAAGAGCTCAGCGGAGACTTCACTCGCGAAGACAAGACCTGGTACCCGGGCGCGGAGGCTGCTCCTGTGCCCGCGATGGCCACCACCGCGGCGGCGCGTGTCGCCCCGGTTCCGCCTGCCGCCGGATCCGTCGCGAACATCCGCCGCATGCCGGACGGCAAGCCCGATTTCCAGGGCTTTTACGAATCGCAGTCACGGGGCGCAAACCAGGGCCTGGAGCGCCGCGGTGGACGCGGACCCGGTCCGAACAGCTGGGTGATCGATCCGCCTGACGGCAAGCTTCCAATGCTCGCCTGGGCCATGGAGGAGCGCACGAGCCGCGATCTCACGGAGCGCGGTTACGACGATCCCACGGCGCACTGTTTTCCCGCGGGAGTCCCGCGCTCGATGTACGTTCCCGAAGGTCTGGAGATCGTGCAGACCAAGGACTACCTCGTGTTTCTGCACGAGCGGGTCGCATGGCGCATCATCCCTCTCGACGGCCGCGCTCATCTTAAGGACACCGTCCGGCTCTGGCAGGGCGATTCCGTCGGCCATTGGGAAGGCGACAGCCTCGTGATCGACACCACCAACCTCAACGGCAAGACGTGGCTCGACGAGTTTGGCGAGATCGTGAGCCACGCCGAGCATGCCGTCGAACGCTTAACGCCCGTCAACGACACCACGTTCAACTACGAAGCCACCGTGACTGATCCGATTGTGTACACCCGCCCCTGGACCATCGCCTTCCCCGTGAAGCGCGAAAAATTTGAGCTCCGCGAAGCCGCGTGCCATGAGGAAGACCACGACCTTCCGCACCTGAAGGCGCTCAAAGAGGCCGCGGCCGCGAAGCGGAAATAGACTCCCGGCTACGGCATGCGCACGCGAGCCTTTCCGGGGACCTTCGCGCCAACGTACCAACTATTCGCGGTCGGAAACTGTATATAGCTCGATACCTGATTGGCGTGTGCCACCCAAGCGTCCTCCGCGCCCGCCCTCGCCCGCAGTCGCTGATCCAGTCCGCTCGATCGACATGACCATATTGCTTAACACCGAAGGGCTCCCCGGTCCGGTGACCATGAAGAGGTTCGGGAAGCCCGCCGTCACGATCCCCGAGTACGTTCGCGCACCCGCCGACCATTTCTCCTTCAGCGAAACTCGTCCGCGTCCGCGAACATCGATCTCCGTCACCGCCGCGTATTCGCGGTCCCTGGTCTGTATGCCGGTTCCTCCAGCCGCATGCACGCAAGAAACGCTCGGACGGATGGAGGTAAGGAGAAATTTCGAGTCGGCGTCTCCGGCAGACCGGGGGGAGCGCCCTACCCACGTCCGTCAACTCCCCAGTAGTGGATAATAGATCAACGAAGCCTATGGCCCAGCGATCTAAACATATCCTCTTGTTCTCGTTAGCCGTCGCCGTGCTCGTGACCGTACTGGTGGTTCCGATGCGTTCCCAGCGCCTGCTGTCCGGCGAGATTGAAATCCGCCAGGCGCTCGAACGCCTTCAAACCCTGGGCAGCGTCATGATGATTGGGGCGCATCCCGATGACGACCGCGAAGTTGTCCTCGCCTGGCTTGCCCGCGGACGCCACGTCCGCACCGCCTATCTGGCTCTCACGCGTGGCGAAGGCGGCCAAAACCTCATCGGCCCTGAGCAAGGCGACGAGCTCGGCATCATCCGCACCCAGGAATTGCTGGCCTCCCGCCGCATCGATGGCGGCGAACAATACTTCTCCCGAGCCATCGACTTTGGTTTCTCCAAGACCGCCGACGAAACGTTCACCAAGTGGCCTCGCGATAAAGTTCTCGGCGACGTCGTGTGGAACATCCGCCGCTTCCGCCCGGATGTGATCATTCTCTGCTTCACGGGCACGCCTCGCGACGGCCACGGCCATCATCAGGTCTCGGCAATCCTCGGTAAGGAAGCGTTCTCCGCCGCCGCCGACCCCACCAAATTTCCCGAACAGCTGGCCTACGTTCAACCGTGGCAAACCAAGCGCCTGATGCAGAATCCCTTCGGCGTGCAGCAGGCCGATCAGAAGGGCGCCGACAAGAACAAGGAAAAGGAGCCGAGCCTCGACATCGACGTTGGCGAGTACTCCCCAGAGCTTGGTTACTCCTACGGCGAAATCGGCGCCATGAGCCGCAGCACCAATCGCAGCCAAGGCCAGGGCACCGCCGAACGTAAAGGCACGCAGAAGAATCAGCTCATCACCGTAGGCGGCGACAAAGCGACGAAGGATCTCTTCGATGACATCGATATTTCCTGGAGCCGCATTCCCGGCGGCGCGCCCGTCGGCCGCATCCTGAAACAAGCGGAAGACTCCTTCGTGCCCGCGCATCCCGAAAATCTTCTTGCGACGCTCGCGCAGGCCCGCCCGCTCATCGCCTCGCTCGCGGCATCCACGAAAGATCCGCTGGCCGAACGGAAACTCACTGAGCTCGATGAAACCATGGCGCTCGCCAGCGGCCTCTCGCTCGATGCCCAAGCCGCCAGCGGCACCGCGACTCCCGGCTCGACGCTCCGCGTCAACCTCACGGCCATCGCGCGCTCGCCCTCTCCGGTGACACTCACGGCGGTAAAACTCTCTGGCATGGACGGAGCCCCGGCGCTCAACCTCGCTCCGGTGGTGCTCCAGAATAACGTTCCCGGCAACTATACGCTCAACGTAAAAATTCCGGAAGACCAGCCGTACTCGCAACCTTATTGGTTAGCGCAGCCCAAGGACGGCAACCTCTACTCCGTGAAAGACCAGCGCGATGTCGGCAACGCGGAGAACAAACCCGTGCTCGAAGCCCAGTTCACCGTGAAGATCTCCGGCGTCGACATCACGATCACGCGCCCCGTGCAGAATCGCTTTACCGATCAAGTCTACGGCGACCTCACTCGTCCTCTCGCCATCGTCCCGCCCGTGGCGCTCGATCTCACCGAACACTCGTTGGTCTTCGCCGACACCAAGCCTCGCAAAATCGAAGTTCCCGTAAAATCCAACGTCGGCAAGCCCTCCGGCGACGTGCGGCTGGAAGTCCCCGCCGGCTGGAAGGTCGATCCGCCTACGCGCCACTTCGATCTTGCGGGAGCGGGCGAACAAACCACCGCCACCTTTGAACTCACGCCGCCCGCCGCGGACGCGCGAGGCCATCTACGAGCGATTGCCAGAGTCGGCACGCGCGACGTCGACACCGGAACCGAGGTCCTCGCCTACCCGCACTTCCCGGCGCAAACATTATTCCCGGCCGCCGAGGCCTCGCTGGTTCGCGCCGACATCAAGAATCTTTCGAAGAATATCGGCTACGTGATGGGCGCGGGCGATGAAGTCCCCGGCTCACTGCGCCAAATCGGCTGCGAAGTCACACTGCTCTCGCCCGAAGATCTGGCCCGCGGCGACCTTTCCAAATTCGACGCCATCGTCACCGGAGTGCGCGCCTGGAACACTCGCGCCGACCTCCGCGCGAATTATCAACGCCTCTTCGATTACACGCAGAACGGCGGAACGCTAGTGGTCGAATACAGCCGTCCTGAAGGCGGCCAAGGTGGTCGCGGAGGCGGACCAAACGCCGGACCTGGAGGCGCCGCTCCGGCGGGAGCCCCCGCCACTCCCAGCGCGCAGGGTACTAACGCGGCGCCCGCAGCAGGCGGAGGACGCGGAGGCCGAGGCGGTGGTCGAGGCCGCGGCGCAACTCAGGGCGGAGCCGCAGCCGATCCCAACGCTCCGGCCCCGCCGGCTCCCCCGCCCCCACCGCGAGGCCCCGTCGCCAGCGAACTCGTCGATGCCACCGGCTTCGTCGAACATATCGGCCCCTATCCCATCCACATCGCCAACGAGCGGGTCACGGTGGAAGAAGCCCCGATCACCTTTCCGAACCCGCGCCTCGCGCTGCTGCACGCTCCCAACGAAATCACCAATGCCGACTTCGACGGCTGGGTCCAGGAGCGCGGCCTCTACTTCGCCGATCGCTGGGATTCCCGCTACCAAAGCGTTCTCGAATCTCACGACCCCGGGGAAGAACCGCTGCCGGGCGGCATGCTCTACGTGAAATACGGGAAGGGCGCCTACGTGTTCTCCGCCTACGATTGGTTCCGCGAGCTTCCCTCCGGAGTGCCTGGCGCCTACCGAGTCTTCGCGAATATGCTGAGCGCCGCGAAAACCCAACAATAGAGATGATGATCGACGAGCCGCCTCCCATTCTTAAAACCTGGAGTCGCGTCTACACCTTTGTCCTCTGCTATCTGGTGTGCCTGATCGCCACCTTCCGC
Organism: Bryobacteraceae bacterium; assembly: GCA_036498815.1. Lineage (GTDB taxonomy): Bacteria > Acidobacteriota > Terriglobia > Bryobacterales > Bryobacteraceae > Palsa-187. Next base: position 142,139 of record DASYET010000013.1, read on the forward strand.
TACTTCACCGTTCACTTCGCTCCCTAATTGTGATCAAGCATGACGGTGCCTAAACAATGACCCACATCGACTGGGCAGTGATGTTCGCCTGGCTCATCGTGCTGGTCTCTTACGGCTTGTATCGCGGGCGCGGCTCAGACACCGTCAATCAATTCCTGCTTGCCGGGAAAACGATGCCCTGGTACGCCATGGGACTCTCCATCATGGCCACGCAAGCCAGCGCGATCACCTTCATCTCTACTACCGGCCAATCCTACGTCGATGGCATGCGCTTCGTGCAGTTCTACTTCGGCCTGCCCATTGCCATGGTGATTCTGTCCGCCACCGCTGTCCCGATTTTTCACCGCGCCAACGTCTATACCGCCTACGAATATCTGGAGCAGCGGTTCGACGCCAAGACGCGAGCCCTGGTCACCGTGGTCTTCCTGATCTCGCGAGGCCTGCAAGCCGGACTCGCCCTGTCTGCCCCCGCCATCGTGCTCTCCGTGATCCTCGGCTGGCCCTTCCGCGTCACGATCCTCATCATGGGCGGACTCGTCGTGCTGTTTACAACCATGGGCGGCATCAAAGCCGTCACCTGGGCCGACGTCCAGCAGATGATCGTGATCTTGGTCGCGTTGGTTCTAGCGCTGATCGTCGCCGTACACTTGATGCCGGGCAACATTTCCTTCTTCGACGCCGTCCGCCTCGCCGGCGCCGCCGGAAAACTCAACGCCGTCACCACCAGCTTCGATTGGGACGATCGCTATAACATTTGGAGCGGCCTTCTCGGCGGCACGTTCCTGGCGCTCGCCTACTTCGGTTGCGACCAGAGCCAAGTGCAGCGCTATCTCACCGGAAAATCCATCGCGCAAAGCCGCCTCAGCCTCTTGTTCAACGCCATGGCGAAGGTGCCGGTGCAATTCTTTATTCTCTTCCTGGGCGCGATGGTTTTCGTCCTGTTCATCTTTGAGAAGCCGCCGGTCTTGTTCCACCCCGTCGAGCTGAAGCGGCTCCAGGCCAGCCCCGAATATCCTCACCTCCAGCGGCAATTCGACCAGGAATTCGACGCCCGCCGCGCGGCCGCGCTCAAATTCACTTCCGCGAAGGACGAAGCCTCCCGCAACACCGCCGTCGCGCATTTCCAATCCGCCCAGGACGATCTCGATGCCACCCGTGCCCGTGCCATCACCCTCGCCGGCGACAATGACACCAACTACGTGTTCCTGAGCTTCGTCACGCACTATCTTCCGGTGGGCGTCGTCGGTCTGGTGATCGGTGTGATTTTCTCCGCTGCCATGTCGGCCATCTCCGGCGAGATCAACTCCCTCGCCACCGTCACCGTCATCGATATTTACAAACGGCACTTCCACGGGGAGGCAACGGACCGTCACTATCTCATCGCCTCCCGCATCGCCACCGCCTTCTGGGGCATCTACGCGGCGGGCTTCGCCAGCGTCGCCCGAGGATTCGGCGCGCTGATCGAAGCCGTCAATCAAGTCGGCTCTCTGTTCTATGGCGGCTTACTCGGAGTCTTCGTTCTCGCCTTCTTCGTAAAGCGAGTCAATGGCAACGGCGCGTTCTACGGAGTGCTGGCGGGCGAAGCCGCCATCTTCGCGGCCGCGAAATTCACCAACATCGCCTTTCTCTGGTACAACGTCGTGGGATGTCTGGTGGTCATCGGCGTCGCGCTCGCGGTCTCCGGCCGGACTACTTCCGCGCGAAAACCAGCGTGATCGGCCTGCCTTCCGGCCCGTCTATGAGTGCCGTCATGCTGTCTTCCGCGAACGTGTAAGTTTCGGTAGTCGTCACCCCGTCACGAATAGTCGTCACCTTGAGGACATCGCCCTCCCACTTGACCCTGCTATTCGGCTCATTGCCGTCGTGAACGGTCCCGGCCTCATCGATCAAACGGCGCTTGACGATGGTCACGTGGCGGTCTTCGACGATCGTCACGCGGGCCGTCCGCAACACGGGCTGACCGCTGAAAGTGCACTTCGCGGGAATAAGCGTCCAGGTGCCGGTGAAGGCGCTATGATCGCGCGTCATGGCAGCGGAACTCAGAACAAAGGCCATGAGAATAACTCCGGCGAGCGCGGCAGGAGAGGCGGTCGGCATGGACGTTTATTTAGCACGCAGCGTGCCGTTCTTCTTCAGCGGGCAAACTTTTCCAGGCCTTGCAAAACATTCAGGCGAAATGATCCCTTCTCCGGGCGGAGCGTACTTTTACCAAATCGCGCAAAAGACTATTTCAGCTACATCTAGCGTCCTTTTGAGTATGGAGCCGCGCATGCTGAGATCCGTGGCAGGAGAATTATCACTATGCATCGCCTCTGGCAGTCCGCCGTACTCGCGGCCGCTCTACTTTCCCCGATCGTCGCTCCCCGTGCAGCTTTTGCCGACGACGATCACAAACCTGCACGCTACCACGACAAGAAACACAACGACGATCATGAGTGGAATGAGCGGGAGGACCGGGCGTACGAGCGCTGGCTTCAAGACACCCATCGAAAGCACATTGAGTTTGGGAAACTCAAAGATCGAGACCAGCAAGCCTACTGGTCGTGGCGTCACGATCACTCCGACGCCCTGCTCAAGATCGACATTCATTAACCACCGCGTCCTGCGGGCGGGTCGTCGATAATAGGATGAATCCGCCCACAGAATGCCACAGCCATCTGAACCGTTAAGTCGAGCCGCGCAGTCGATCCAAGAGCTATTCGATTCCGGCCGCCCGCTGATCTACATCCGCACCTCCGAGGAGCAGCGGGTGGCCGGAGCGCTCACCGAAATTGCCGCCGGAACTCCCATCTGGACCTGGAGCGTCACGGAAGGGCTACGGGGCACTGGCGGCAAGGTCGAGACCGGGACCCACTCCCCCCGCGCCGTGCTGGATTTCATCGCGGCGCACGAGCAGCCGGCAATCTTCCACCTGCAAGATTTACACGATCCGCTGCACGAATCGTCCGAGATTCGCCGACGCCTGCGGGATGTCTACCAGAGCTGCCTGGATCAAAAGCGATTCGTCGTGATCACGTCCCCGGTTGCCGACATCCCGCACGAGATCGAACGGAGCCTCATCTTCCTGGACCTGCGGCCGCCCGATTTCATCGAACTGCTGGCGTTCCTGCGCAAGGAAACGTCGAACACTAACGAAGCCATCCTGCACCAGTTCGCCCGCGCGCTTCAGGGCCTGACGCTCGATGAGGCACGTTACGCCGTGCGCCGCGCTCTCACCGCGGACCCGAACCTTGGCCCTGGCGCGCTCCACGCTCTTCTCGAAGAAAAACGCATGCTCATCAACCGCAGCGGTGTGATCGAATACATCGCGGACGTGAGCGACCTGGAAGGCGTCGGCGGCCTCCAAACGCTGAAGAAGTGGCTCCGTGAACGCCAGAAACTGTTCCAGATGCGCGACAACCTGGATTCCGAGATCGTCCCCAAGGGTGTTCTCTTCATGGGGATCCCGGGTTGCGGCAAGAGCCTCTGCGTCAAGGCGATCGCCTCGGCGTTTCAACTCCCGCTGTACCGCGTGGATATGATCGAAATCTTCTCCGGCCGACACGGCAAACCGGAAGGAGCCTTCGTCGCAGCCTGCCGCATGATGGAGGACATCGCCCCGGCGGTCCTCTGGTTCGACGAAATCGAGATGGGCATCACATCCACGGAATCGAGCGGCGAGCAGGGCCGCATCTTCGCCTTTTTCCTCACGTGGATGCAGGAAAAGACCCGAGGCCTATTCGTCGCCGCCACCGCAAACCGCATCGACCTGCTGCCCGCCGAAATGATCCGCAAAGGCCGCTTCGATGAAGTGTTCTTCGTGGACCTCCCCTTGGAGCACGAACAAATCGAAATCTTCAAGATCCACCTGCTGCGCCGGGGCATCGATCCCGCCAAATTCAACCTGGAGCAACTCACCAAATTCACCATCGGTTGGGCGGGCGCGGAAATCGAACAGTGCGTTGTTTCCGCCATCACACGAGCTCGCCTGGATGAACGTGAACTCACTGAGCAAGACCTGATCAACATCGCCGTGAAGCTCGTCCCCCTCTCGCGTACGATGAAGGAACAGATCAGTCACATCCGTGCGTGGGCGTTTGAGCGCGCCGTGAAGGCCTCGGCACAAATCGACCGTTGATCCACCTTGTGATAAAGTCTCTGAAATGCGGCGTCGAGCTCTTCTCTCTGTATTCGCCCTATCGTTAACCACTGCGTTCCCGCAGGAGCGGCCGGTGTTCGAAGCCGCGTCGATCAAGCCGGTCAGTCCCGGATCTCTGTTTACGCGCCCGCGGTTCTCCGTCGGCGGCCGCTTCAACGTGGGGGCCGCAACCTTGCGCACCCTGATCGAGTATGCCTACACGTTGATTCCGTTTCAACTGAGCGGAGGACCCCGATGGCTGGATTCCGATAAATTCGAAGTAATCGCCAAAGGCGCCGATCCGTCGGGCGAGGCCCAAGTCCGGCTGATGCTGCAATCGCTGCTCGCGGAACGGTTTCAACTCACCATGCACCATGAGACGAAGGAGCAAGCTATTTCGGTTCTCACGGTGAAAGGTACGCCCAAACTGCAACCCGCGAAAGAAGGCGAGCGGTATCGCATGGACACCTCCATCTCAGGTCGAGATGCGACTTCGGGCCACGTCGCCTTCAAGAACACGTCCATGCAGCGGCTCTGCGAGATCCTATCGGGGGAAATGGGTCGTCTGGTGGTAAATCAAACCGGGCTGACCGGCGAATACGATTTCGAATTCGACTCCAGCCGTGCCGAAGGCGATCCGAACCCGTTTAACACCGTGCTGGCGCCCTCGATCTCTGATGTCGGCTTAAGGCTGGAATCGAAGAGAGGCCCCGTGGACTTCTTCATGATCGACCGCGCGGAAAAGCCGTCCGCGAATTAGTTGTCGTTCGGAAATAACTTCTGAAGATCCGGACTCAGCGCCTTCGGCTGCGCGGGAGCATTCCCTTCATCGAGCTTCGCCGGTTCAGCCGGAGCCGGATCGCTGGGGATCTTGTCGGGCTGCGGTCCCAGCCCGGGGTCGGGCTGCTCGTCGGGACAAACCAGATGCGCGTCCCGGAACGGATCAATCTTGCTTTGCGCCGCCTGCGCTTCGTCTTGCGACTTCTGCTGACTCTCGGCAAGCTTCTGCCCCAGGTTCGTGCGAGCATCCGCTTCGTCGGTGCCGGTCGCCGAAACGTTGGTCGTCTTGAACCTCTGGTCCAACTTCGCGCGCCAATCCTGCCCGATCTTCCGATGCCGCCCCTCATGCGCATCGAGCACGCGGATCATTTTCATCCAGGCCAGCTGAGTCTTCGGGCCCTTGCCCATGCCCCATTCGGGAAGGTCCGTGGGGCAGTTCACGCTGACGCTCACTTTGTTGTTGCCTCGCGCGGTAATCGAAACTCCGCCGCCGGTTTTCCGCGGAGGCGTCGTGTCAAGATTGCCGTTGAACGAATAGGTGCACGCCGTCTGCGCCCACTCCGGCTTATAGGGAGAATTCTTGTCCATCCAGGATGCGGCATCCTTGCATTCGGTGCTCATCGGCACCGCGTAACGATGCAGCGTCGCGGGCGAAGCAGGCGAGGGCATCGCTCCGCGGCCCGGCGAAGGAGACAGAACGTTTTCCGCGTGGCGCTCCGCGGCGGCCTCAAGAACATCGCCAGGTTCCGAAATACGCGTCGGCGGAGTGGCCGGTTGACCGCCGCTCTGGACTACATGGCTCAACTCGTGCGCGAGCAACCTACGTCCCGTCGCGGTCCCGGGCGAGTATTCCTGGGACCCAAACACAACGTGCGACCCCACCGCGTAGGCTCGAGCGGAAACGGCTTGCGCGGAGGCCGACGCCAACGATCCGGTGTGGACGCGAACCTTGGCGAAATCCCGGCCGAAGCGAGGCTCGAAGAACGCTCGCTCGGAGCGGTCAAGCGGCTGGCCCGGAGAATTGAGAACTCGATTCACGACGGAGGGGACCCCTCGGAGCGCAGCCTGATTGCCGATGCCGCTCGGCGGAGCCGCGTCGCGCACACAGTTACGGGCCAACGTGTGATTCGCAGCGGGCGCGGGCGACTTCTTTGTTTCAACCGAAGCAAACATCGCGGCCACCTCCAACTGAGGCCAGTATAACGCTCAGCGGCGTTAGACGCCGCGCTCGAACAGCAGCTTCTTCGGGCGGCGGCGGACATAGCGCAGGCCGAAGCCCTTCTCTACGCCGCGCTGGATGAACTGCACGGCTTCGGCGGGCGAATCGGTCACCAGGAGTTGGTCCAAATCGCGCGCGGAGATCGCTTCGTTGTGCAGCAGCGAGACGCGGAGGAAATCCATCAGCGGACGCCAGTAGTCCACGCCGAGTAGCACCACCGGAAAGTTCTTGATCTTGCCGGTCTGGATCAGCGTCGCGACTTCAAACAATTCGTCCATGGTGCCGAAGCCGCCGGGCGCGGCCACGAAGCCGTAGGAATATTTCACCAGCATTACTTTTCGAACGAAGAAGTAACGGAAGTCGACGAACTTGTCCAGATAAGGGTTGGGCTTCTGCTCCTTCGGCAAGATGATGTTGCAGCCGATGGATTTTCCGCTCACGTCCTTGGCACCGCGGTTCGCAGCCTCCATGAGTCCCGGGCCGCCTCCGGTCATCACCGTGAACTTCGCTTCGGCGATCTTTGCGCCGAGCTGGCGCGTGAGCTCGTAGTAGCGATGGTCCGCCGTGAAGCGTGCCGACCCAAAGACAGTAATGCACGGCCCGACGAAGTGCAACTGGCGGAAACCGTGAATCAGCTCACGAAAGATGCGGAACGCTCGGCCGAGCTCGGAACCCCGGCTCTGCGGACCTTGCAGGAAAACTTCTTCATCGGAATCGGGCGGACTCTTGCCCCACTGCGGGTCGGCGGGGAGCATCAATGCGTCAGGTCGTACGTGAAATAATTCATCGCGATGCGATAGGCGAGCGAGGCCCACTTCTCCGGATACGCGGGATCGTCAGACCACTCCCACGCGTCGCCCAGATCCATGTTGTGACAAATGGCCACCATTACCCGGCCCTTGTCGTCGTAAATCGCCCGCCAGTGCGCGGGGCGGCCCGTCTCGCCCTTTTCGTACGTCAGGCCGGTGCGAAGATACTGCGCGCCGGGCACCTGGAAACGATCGTCTAAATCATAAATCGTGTGAAAGATGGGGTCATTGTTCGGAATATCCACGATCTCGCGGCCGGGCAGAACCTTGCTGATGCCCTCGACGAATGTCTCCCATTCGTTGATGCCGCGGTTGTAATCGGACCCGTGAAAATCGTCCACCATCAGGAAGCCTCCGCGAAGAAGAAACTCGCGAAGCTGCGCGGCTTGATCGTCCGGCAACACCCAGTGGCCCACTTCAACCGCATAGAGCGTGGGCCAGTTGTAGATATCATCGCTTCCATCGAGCTCCGTGACTTGCTCCACGCTGCGTGTGTCGATGCGCGTCAAGCGGCGCACGCCTTGCAGCAGGTGGCGATCGGAGCGCGGATAGTCGATGGTCCAGTTGTTATCGCCCAGGCCGTACACGCTCGGGACTTTGAGGCGCGCGCGGGTCCACTCGGTCTTGTCCAGGTAATCGGCCGGCAGCGGAAAGTCGTTGTACTCGCGGCCGGGGTATTCGCGGAAGGGTTTCTGCGCATGAAGCACGGTCCATCCGGCAAGGGCCAGAGGGAACAGGAGGAGGGCGGATCGGGAGCGCAGGTTCAAAGTCGAGCCTCTTTTGTGCTTCAGCGTAGCACACGAATCCGCTCAATCATGCTGGACAATGCCGGAGACGCCGGCCACGAATAGTGTCGCCAGGAACCAGCCCAGCACGATTTGAACCCAGATCGCCCGCCGCAGAAAAACCGCGTAGGCGGAGGCATCCGGCGCCGGATCAGGCGGCCACTTATCGGCTTGACCTAGCTTCACCAATGGAAACGTGTTTTCAAACGAAAACGCGGGCGGCGAGAATGCAGGATAGTGCGGCGGCAAGCGATGCGCGGCGGATTTAAACATCACGTACGTGTCCTTATCCGTGGGCGCCATCGCGCCTACCTGAGCGCCCTGCCAGGAAGCCAGTCCTCCCAAAAGCCACACCGCCAATAGGACCCAAACCGCGCGGATCGGCCAGTAGCCGTAGCCGATGAACCACTTCAGCCACCGCATGGGCGGCCAATTGTTCTGCTTCGCCAGCCTCTCCTCCATCGCCATCAGGACCTTCCTCGCGCCCCGACTGTCGCCGGAATCCTGGAGCAATTTCGCCAGATGGCGATACGGCTGCGTGGGCTGCGGCGCCGCGGTGTCTCGCGCGAGCCAATCCAGGCGGGCCGCGGCGTCGCGCGGGCTATCCGTGTCGATCCGCTCATACACGAAGCCGTCCAGACGCAGGCAGCCGGGTTCCGGCCAGCTCCCCCGCTCATCCGCGAGGATGCCCGCGGACGCACCCGCCAAGTCGATTTTTCCATTCGCTTGAAACCCGACCGTCGCAGGTCCGTCCGTGTCGGAAAGGAAGACGATGGGTCCCTTGATCTCCGCGCGTTCCAGGTTGATCGCATCGGGCGGAGGATTCACGGGCTTGGCGGGATCGCGAGGTTCGCCAAAGGTGCCGCCCCTGCAATCCAAATCGCCTTCGATCTTCGCGCCGATCAAGCGGAGCCCGCGCTGCACCAGAAATCCGGTGGCATTCTTTCCGACTTGATAGCTGCGGAGCAAAGCGTCTCCGCCCACGCTTAAACCATCCGCGACTATGGTTTCCAAAAAGCGGCCGCCTTCGCAAACCAGGGAGCCGCCAATCTGGCAAGTCACCAGGGATACAGTGCCGTTGGCCTGGAATCCCTGGCTCAGAAAAACCGACTGCTTGACGACGGCTCCATCGGCGGCAATCGCCTCGGTCCAACTTCCCTCCAGATCCAGCCGCGGAATCTGGCAGCCCAGCAGCGAAGTCAACGCGGTGAGCCGGCAGCGCCGCAGCCGCAGCGGAAAGGGGATCGTGACGAAATCCAATTTGAGAATGCCGGTAATTCGCGCGCCGAACAGTTGAATGCCGTTCGGGTCCACCAGTGCGGCAGCCTCGGCGTTCACGCACAACCAGCGGATCAGGCCCGCACGAACTTCGCGCTTCTTCTCCCAAGGCGCGCCATGTTCCGGAGTGTCCACTTCTGAGAACTCCGGATAATTCGCCGCATCGTTGGGATCGTGCGGACCGGCGCAAGCAGTTTCCGTCGTGACGGCCTGGCGAATCAATTCCTGCTCCGCATCGGACAACCCCGGGAACTCCGCCTGCACCAATCCGAGCAGCTTTTCGGTAGCTTTCTTCTGTGAATCCGTCTGCATTCGGCCTCCACGCCTCAGCTCCGCAGGATGATGATACTCTGTTTCCCATGCGTAAGGCCACGTTATTGCTTGCTGCCTTTCTGGCGGCGTGCGGGAGCAAGACTCAGAGCACGGCGTCGAATCCATCGGCGGACTGGCCGATGTACAACCGCGATTACGCCTCCACACGCTTTTCCGGACTCACCGAGATCGCCGCGAAGAACGTTACCGGTCTGAAGCCAGTGTGCTCTTACGTGCTGCCGGAAAAAGTGATGTTCGAAAGCGGACTGGTGGCTTCGCAGGGCGCCCTGTACTTCACGACGTTCGAATACACCTACGCGATCGACTCCGCAACGTGCGCGCTGAAGTGGAAGGCTCGGCATGAGCTGCCGGGAACTCCCGGCGTGGGCTCTACTCGTGGAGTCGCGCTGCTCGACGGCCGGGTTTTTCGCGGATCGGCGGACGGCAGCGTGACCGCGTACGACGCGGCGAGTGGAACGCAAATGTGGTCGACGAAAATCATCGCCGCGGATAGCATGGAATACATTTCCGCCTCACCCATTGCCTGGGACGGTATGGTCATCATCGGCACCGCGGGAGCGGACGCCGGGAATATTGGACGGATCGCGGGGCTGGACGCGGCGACAGGACGTGTAGTCTGGTCCTTCCCGCTGATTCCCACGGGCACGGAGAAGAACGCGGAGAGTTGGCCCCAGGGAACGCATCTCGCGGGCGGATCCAGTTGGACCAGCTTCACGCTCGATCCCGATGCGGGCACGTTGTACGCGCCCACGGGCAATCCTGGTCCCGACTTCGCGGGCACGTATCGTCCCGGAGCCAATCTCTATTCGGGCGGCGTGGTGGCGCTGGATGCGAAAACCGGTGCCCTGCGCACCTGGTATCAACTGGTGCCGCACGACGTTCATGACTGGGATATTGCCGCCGCGCCGGTGCTGGTCATGACGAAGGCGGGACAAAAGCGCCTGATGGCCGCGGGCAAGGATGGATTCCTGCACGGGGTGGATCTCGCGGGCGGCAAGGAAGTTTGGAAGACTCCCGTAACCACCATCGCGAATATCGACGCGCCCCTCACGGTGGCGGGCACCCGCTTTTGTCCCGGCACCGCCGGCGGGGTGGAATGGAACGGTCCCGCCTATTCGGCGGATGCGAATCTTGTCTTCGTGAACAGCACAGACTGGTGCACCACCATCAAGATGGAGGCGAAGCCTCCCAAATTTGAAGCGGGCAAGGCGTTTACCGGAGCCGCGAACGGATTCGGCACCATGGACGAATCGCCGAAGCGTGGATGGGTAACGGCGATCGATGCCGATTCCGGCGCCGTGAAATGGAAATTCCAGACGGCGACTCCGATGGTAGGAGGACTGCTCGCCACCGCCAGCGGCCTGGTCATGACCGCGGATCTCAACGGCGACTTCTTTGCGTTCGACGCCGCGTCCGGTAACGTGGCTCATAAGATGTCCCTCGGACAGCCAGTGGGCGGTGGAGTCATCACGTACGAACAGGGCGGGAAGCAACAGATCGCACTCGCGGCCGGCCTCGATTCCCGCATCTTCCGGGTCATGGGGCAGCCGACAATTCTGGTGTACGGTTTACAATGAAACCCGCGGCATAAAGGCCGCATCCATACTGTCTATGAAGCCGTTGCTCTTCGCCGCTGTGCTCTTTTCTTGTTCGATTTGGGCACAGAATTCTCCTCTAATCACGGCAGTAAGCAACGCCGAGGGTGGAAATGCGCTGATCGCGCCGAACACCTGGGTGGAAATCGATGGAACCAAGCTCGCCAAAGCGAATGACGCGCGGATCTGGCTCGGATCGGACTTCGTCAACGGGCAGATGCCCACCTCGCTCGACAACGTCAGCGTGACGGTGAACGGCAAGAATGCGTATGTCTACTATGTGAGTCCGACGCAGGTGAATATCCTGACGCCGCCGGATCCCGTGCAGGGCTCCGCCACGGTGCAAGTCACCTATAACGGAAACACCAGCGCCCCCTTCACTGTTGCCGCGAAATCGTTATCTCCCTCATTTTTTATTTTCGGAGGTGGACCGTACGTAGCCGCGCTGCATTCCGATTACACTTTGCTGGGACCCGCAAGTCTCTCCGCTCCGGGCTACACCTTCACCCCGGCCAAGCCGGGCGACACTGTGCTGCTGTACGCGAACGGCTTCGGCACCACCACGGCTCCGATCGTCCCGGGATCGCAAACCCAGGGCGGAACGTTGTCGACGCTGCCCGTGATTACTATCGGCGGTCTTCCGGCGACGGTAGATTATGCGGGCTTGGTCGGACCCGGGGAGTTTCAGCTCAATGTGACCATCCCCAAGAATGCTCCGAATGGCGACAACGCGATCGTCGCGACGTACAACGGCGCGCAGGCGGCACCGGCGGCGATGATCGCGATTCAGGGCTCCGGAGCAGCGCCTTCCACCATCACATTCTACGCAGCGCCAAACGGCAACGATCAGTGGAGCGGCACTTTGCCCGCGCCCAACTCCGCCGGTACGGATGGCCCTCTGGCGAGTCTTGATCGCGCCCGCGCGCTCGCCGGCTCCATCAGCAAAACCGGCCTAACCAAAGTGGCGATTCAGTTTCGCGGGGGCATGTATTTCCTTCCCTCCACAGTGATGTTCGGAGCGGCGGATTCCGGAACGTCAGCAACACCCGTCGTGTATCAAAACTTCCCCGGCGAGACTCCGGTCTTCAGCGGAGGCGTTCGCGTGCAGAAGTGGACCAACTCCAACGGCAATACGTGGAAGGCCACCCTTCCGGCCTCCACACAATACTTCGAGAATATGTTTTATAACGGAAGCCGCCGTCTTAGGCCCCGGCTCGGCTCCAGAGCCAACAGTACCGTGCTCGGCGCGTACTACCGGATTCTCAACACGGTTTATCTGAACGCGCCGCCGCCTCCCGCCGCCGCTCCGGACGTCAACTGCGCCGTATATATCGCCGGCAGCGGATGGGAATGTTTCGACCGGTTTCAATACGATCCCGCCGACCCCGTCACGAATACCTGGAAGAACCTCGCTCCCGCGGCGGGCAATTTGTGCGGGCAGACCTCGGGCAGCGCCTCCATCGCCGGCGATATCCACCTGCTGGTCTTCGAGCAGTTCAGCACCTCCAAACTTCCCATCAGTTGCATCGACACCAAGAACCACCTGGTGTACCTGGCGGGACGCACAGGAATGTCGCAAAGCAACGCGAGTGAGGAAGGCTTCATTCAAGGCAACCGGTATCTGATCGAGAACGTGCAGGACCAGCTCACGCTGCCCGGACAATGGTTCCTCGATCATTCCAGCACCCCGTGGACGCTCATTTACCTCGCGAATCCCGGTGAGAATCCGAACACCGACACCGTCATCGTCCCGCAGCTTCCGCAGTTGCTGGTGGCGAACGGTCTGCAATACGTCACGTTCCAGGGCTTGACGTTTGAGCACGACAACTACACGCTGGCTCCTACAGGACACGTCTCCAAGGAACTCGAGCCCGACATCAGCGGCGCAGTCAGCTTCCAGAACTCGCAGTACATCACGTTCGATGGCGGAACCGTGACCCAGACCGCGGGCACCGGACTGGAGTTCATTTCCTGCCTGAACGCGGCCGGGTCGCCCCGCTATTGCGTTTCCCCCAATTTGAACGCCGTTACCGCGAACAACGTGATCCAGAACAGCGCGTTCTATGATATCGGCGCACTGGGAATCCGCATCGGTGAACCGTATATCCCCGCCAACAACGACGCCAACGTGCCGCAATCAATGCTGGTGCAAAACAACGTGGTGGAAGGCTACGGCCGCAATATCCCCGCCTCCTTCGGCATCGGCCAGGGCATGGGACACGACAATCTCTACACCCATAACGATGTCTACGATGGCTACCACTGCGCCATCTCCACTTCCCAGAGTATCGCCGAGACCGTCATGCCGAGTGGCGTCGGCAATGCTAATAACGTCATCTCCTTCAATCACGTTTACAACTTATTGCAAGGGATCATGAACGACGGCGGGTCCCTTCGCATCGATGCGGGCAACCAGGTTTTCACCGCGGCGGGCAACAAGATCGTGAACAACAAAATTCACGACGTCACCGATGCGTCCGTCATGGATAGCAACGGCTACGGCGGCCACGGCGTGTACATGGACGACGGCAGCGGTCTGGTGGATGTCGAAAACAATTTGATTTACCGCGTCTCCGGATTCGGAGCCTACACGCCGCACGGGCCGCCCGCTCCGAACCAGGCGAACACGATCAAGAACAACATCATCGCTTACGCCGGCTCGGCGATCATCGGGATCGGCGATGTTTACCAGGACGGAGTGCCGCCTCAACCTGTGACCGAATTCAACATCAGCAACAACCTCTTCTATTTCGACCGCAGCACCGCCTCGAACCCGCCGTTCCGCGTGCAAGGCGGATGCACCTATAGCGCCGGATTCGCTTACACCACCTTCGAGCTTTTCAGTAACAACATGTACTGGCGCACCGACGGCGCCTTCGCCAGCGACATCAAGGCGTTCCACGTGCAGCCCCAGTCACAGCCGGGTCCGAACACTCCCTGCTCCGCGGATAGCAAGACGTGGAACTTTTACACCTTCGGGCAATGGCAGCAACTGGTGAATGAGGACTCCATCAGCGTGATCAAGAATCCGGGCTTCAAGAATCCTGCCTACCCCGCCGACGATTATTCGTTGCCAAATGGCTCACCCGGGGCCGGCTTCGTCGTGTTCGACCCCAACCTGGCGGGCCGTACGGATCCGGTGCTAAAACCGCCCGCGGTTCCCGCGACCTTTCCCACCAAGAACTTCAATCCGGCAACGGATTTCTAGGGCTCCGCCCGCGCGACTTCTCGGCAACCCGGCGGCGCATGGTAGCGTCAATATATCAATGTTTACTTCGATTCGATTGCTTCAGTCAGGGTTGGTATTTCTGGTGGGGATGGGCATTGCCGCGGCGCAGACGCCGGTGATTACCGCGGTGGCGAACGATGCCAGCGGCGTCATGCAAGGTTTGCCGAACGCGGGAATCGCGCAGGGATCCATCTTTTTGGTGGTCGGAACCAACCTGGGCCCGTCAACTCTGGCAACCGCATCGGCTCCCTTTCAAGACACCAGCGTGGGCGGCACGTCTGTGAGCATCGTCGTGAACAACACCACCGTGAACGCGCTGATGTATTACGCCTCCGCCACGCAGATCGGCGCGCTGCTGCCTTCGAACACGCCCATCGGCACCGGGGCGCTCACCGTAACCACGAACGGAACCGCCAGCGTCTCCACTTCCGTCACCATCGTACAAAGCAACTTCGGAATCTTCACCGCATCGCAGAACGGACAGGGCGCGGCGATCGTGACATTTCCCGATTACAGCGTGGTCTCCGCCGTTCCGGGAACCGGATCCCTCGGCGGCGGTGGACCGTACACCTACGGTGGCGCCGCGCGTCCGGGCGATGCGTTGGTGCTCTGGGGTACTGGACTCGGGCCCGTGAGTGGAAATGATTCCGCCGGCGCGGGACTGGGTCAGGCGATTGCAAATTCCTCGCTCACGGTGTTGCTGGGCGGTGTGGCCGCGCCCGTCATTTATCAGGGCCGCTCCGGCTGCTGCATCGGTGAGGATCAGATCGTCTTCACGGTACCGGACGGCGTCCCCACAGGCTGCGCCGTACCTCTGGCGGTTCAGATTGGCAACCTGGTGAGTAACTACGCTCTGGTTCCCGTCACGAACTCGGGCCGGTCGTGTACGCCGCAGAATCCGGTGTATTCGGGTGCGGCCGTGCAGACGCTGATGTCCAGCGCGAATCCGTTCAATTACGCCTCGTTTCAAATGGGACGAAGAATCGGATCCTATACAGCTTCCGGCGTGACGTACCAGGATTTCGGTTCAGGCCAATTCGCCCAGGTCTCCTTGCCTCCCACGGCGCGGCCCACGGCGCTGACGTACCTCGATACACCGGCCTCCGGTACGTGCACCACCACCACCAACCAATCCTCGGCGACGACCGCTCTCTTCTCCGTCCTCACCGGGATCGACGCCGGGACCATTGTGGTCAGCGGACCGAACGGGCAGTCCGTCATGAAGGAGGCGAAGAGCGGCTCAGCCGGCTATCCCACCACATACTCATCGACGTTCAGCGCCACCGGCGGATATTTTTCCGGAGGCTCTTATAGCATCAAAGCGGCGGGAGGCATCGACGTCAAGGCATTCACCTCCTCGTTTACGATTGCGCAGACGCCCACCTGGCAGAACAGCGATCAATCGCGTTTGGCCTTCACCAAGAACAACCGCACCGACGGGATCACGATCAATTGGGTGGGCGGCTCCTCCGCGTATTCCGTCGAGATTGACGGCGCCTCCTCTGTGGTGAACCCCGATGGAACCGCGTACGTCAGCACGGGATTCTCCTGCTTCGTGCCGTCCGCGGCAAACACGTTCACGATTCCGCCGAGCGTGCTGCTGGCCCTTCCCGCCTCGGCCGGCACGGAGATTGACTTCAAGCCCACGCTGCCGCCCCAGGCAGTGACGGCCGGCAGCCTGGATTTGGGAGTTCTGAGCTTCCAGTACGACACGGCCTACTTCATCACGATCCAGTAAGCTCGCGGCTACGGCGTCACCAGGATGCTCACGCGCCGATGCGACGGATCGCTCCGTCCATCGGCGGGCGTGGCTTCCGCTTTCCACTCCACCGTAACGTTAGCCACGCCTAAGCCTGCGAGCAACGCTGCGATGTTCTGCGCGCGCTTTTCGGCGAGGCCCTCTTTCTCCACCATGCGATTCCCATTGGAGAGAAGCGTCGTCGCCCGGTAGCCGGTCATCTTCACGCTGGACGCATGAATCCGCTGCGCGTAGTCGGCGGCATCGGTCAACACGGAGTTCACGGCGGGCGCGAGATCGTCATCGTTGAAGGAATAGAGCACCGTAAATTCGTGCGGGCCCGCCAAAGGTGCCGTGGCCTTCGCGGAGCGCGAGACAACGGGCGCGTCAATGCCCGGTTCCGGCGGCAACATGGTGCTGCACGCCAGGTTCACTTCTTTCATCACCGAAATCGAGACGGGCTGCAGAGGGATGCCGCCGCAAACTCGTGGTCCGGGGACCACTCGGCCTTCCGCCAGCACCTCGTGCCTCAGCTCCGGCGCGTGAAAGTCCTCCGTCACGTCAGGCTGCGTGCCCAGGAAATACAACTCGCCATCGTATTCGGCGAGAAAGCACGGGACCGTCTTGGTGTCGCGAACAATCGGACACGCCACGAAACTTTTCTGCTGCGCCAGCGCCACCGACGCCGCTAGCAGCAACGTCAAACTCCAGCGCATTTACAGGACTCCCAGGAATGTGACCAGGTCTTCCTTATCCTGATCCGTGAGCTTCATGTCGAAGCGGCGATCGTAAAAATCCACCACTTCGCGTAAGTTCCGCGCGGAGCCGTTCGCGAAATACGGTGCCCGCGCCGATAGCCCCCGGAGTTGTTGCATCACGATGGACCCGACATCCGCGCACCGGCCGGAGATCAACGCACGGCCAGGATCGGTGGTATAGATGGTGCGCCCCAAATACGGATGCGGCGCGGCACTCTTCGCGCACGTAATCTTGAAAACGGGAAGCTCGCTCGATTCCGCCCACGTGGGCGATTCCGTCCAGGTCGGGAAATTCGTGGTTCCCGCATCCACGAATCCCGCCGAGAGATCCTGCCCCGTCATGGGCGAATTGTGGCAACTGGCGCAGGTGCCCTTCAGTGGATTCCCCGCCCCGGTGTTGTTGATGTGCGCGGCGTCCCGCAGCCAGAACTGGCGGTACATGAAGAGGTCCGCGCCGCGCGCCACCGAGGATCGCACGTAGTCGCCGTTCTTCCACGACGTGAATAAGCCGAACACCGGCTCAGCGGACGCCCCGGCCGCATGATCCCGCAGCGCGGCAACGCCCAGTGCCGGCGGTCCCCCGGCGACGGCCAACGGTCCGCCGAAAACATGCGCCTGCTGCGCCACGTAGACTTGCGACTCAAATTCGACGATGCGTTCCAGCTGCTGCTTCGTGGGAGCTTTGCTGGCTTGTTCGTGTCCCAGGATCGCGCTGAGCGCCTGCGTCTTCAGGGTCGCTTCGCGCGCGTCGGTCATCAGGTTCATGCTCACGGACTTTCCGGTTTCCGGATCGACGTCGGCCAGCAGTCCCGTCTTCAGCACCACCGGACGAGCGCCGGCCACCACATACTTCAAATTCGCAGTAGACCGTGGCCGGCGATACACCGAAATCGTCGGCTGCGCGCTGTGCAGCCCGTACTCGCGGCTGCTGTTGCAACCCGTCGGATCGCGCACCACTTCGACGGAGAAGTCCACCGGCTTCGCCGAGCCGTCGGCGTCCTTCGGCGGCCAGGACAGCGGAATGCGGAACAAGCCGCGCTTGATCAGCAGCGAGTGCGAGCTCTCCTGATTCTGCGGAAGGCTGGGGCAGTTGGAGCCGTCAAAAGCGGCGAACACCGGGTCCTTGCCGTCGGTCTGCTTCCAACGAAGCTGCATGCTGGCCGCGGAAATACTCATCGCGTACGTAGGCTGGTGGCAGTTGATACACGCACGGCCGTTCGTGCCAAGAGGAACGAAAAACGGGTGCCCTTCCGTGTTCACCTCGCCCGACGCATTCAGCACCCCCAGCGTGCCATCGACGCTATCGAAGGCATCGAATTCCGGCAACACGGCATTGCTATTGGGCTCGATCCAGGTGACCTTGAACGAAGCTTGATACTGCGCGCGGAGTGAGAGCGTGATTCCCAGCGCGGAAACGACGACGAAAGCGGCCAGAAGCAGTCTTCGCATAGAGATGATCTTCGTCCAGGATACCGCGAGATGCGATGATACTATTCGGTGATTCGAACGTGGCGACGGTGACGGAAACGGCGGTCTCGCGGCCGGTAGGAATCCGGGCGCTGCTTCTTCCCGTGGCATTTGCGCTCGCTCTGGCGGTGATGGCGGGTCTTGCCCCCATCCGCGAGAATCCAAGATTGTTGTGGACGTTCCTGGGCGCCTCCGCGTTGTTCTGCGTGTGGACCGCGGCACTCATCCCGCGTGCACGCTCCCTGACCCTGGAAGTGGCGCTGAAGAAGCAGCATTACGTACAAGCCTGCGCCCAGTCATCGGTGCTCGCGTATTGGGGATGGTATTGGCCTCCGGTGTATGCGTTCGTCCCGTTCATCCTGGCGCAATTGCTATTCGCCTATGCGTTCGACCTGCTGTTCTCCTGGTCGCGGCGCGACTCTTACACACTGGGATTTTCGCCCTTCCCCATCGTGATCAGCATCAATCTGTTCTTGTGGTTCAAGCCGGATTGGTTCTATTTGCAATTCGGACTTGTGGCGCTCGGCCTCGCCGCCAAAGAAGCGATCCGCTGGAAACGCGACGGACGCCGCACCCACATTTTCAACCCCTCAAGTTTTCCGCTCGCCGTTTTCTCCCTCGTGCTTCTCGCGACCGCGTCGAGCGGAATCACCCGAGGACAAGAGATCGCCACCACGCAGTTCTATCCGCCGCACATGTACCTCGCGCTATTCCTGATCGGATTGCCAGGACAGCTCTTGTTCGGCGTCACTTCGATGACCATGTCGGCCGTAGTGTCCACCTACCTGTTCGGGCGTCTCTACTTCGCGGCGACTGGAATTTATTTTTTCTACGATTCCTACATTCCCATTGCCGTATTCCTCGGCATGCATTTGCTGTTCAACGATCCCTCCACGTCGCCGCGAACGGAGTTGGGTCGCATCATTTACGGATCGCTCTACGGCCTGAGCACCTGCGCGCTGTATCAATTGCTGGGCAGCGCCGGCATGCCCACCTTCTACGACAAGCTGCTGCAAGTGCCACTCCTAAACTTATCCGTGAAAGGAATCGACGCGTTCGCGCGATCGCGCGCCATGCGATGGCTGGACCCTGCCGCGCTTGGCAAGTCTCTGCTGGGCCGTAGGCGGAATCTCGCCTATATTTCCGTCTGGGCCGTGATCTTCATCGTCCTGAGCGCGACGCAAGGCGTGGGCGATGCGCACCCGGGGCAGTGGCTCCCGTTCTGGCGCACGGCCTGTCAGGATGGCCACGCGTATGCTTGCCCCTATCTGGCGGATCTGGAATTGAACGCTTGCCATCGAGGCTCCGGCTGGGCGTGCAATGACGCCGGGCTCATGCACATCGCGCTGGCTCGCTCCGGCGAGGATGCCCGGCGTCTCGATCCGAAGGGCGCCGCGGAGCCTCTGTCTCGCGGTTGCGAACTCGGCTTCGCCATGGCGTGCCGCAATCTAGCCGAGATCAAGAGCGGCAGCGGAAACTTCGTTGCAGCTCAACCGGCACTCGACGATCTTCCCATCATCCTTCGCGGCAGCAAAGGAGAGATTCACGAGGCTGATCCGGCCGCTCTCTACGCGCTCGCGTGCAAAGAAGGCTGGCCGGACACCTGCGCGCGCTGATATTCCGATGGATCAGCGGGCGCGGCGCATC
This sequence comes from Bryobacteraceae bacterium, assembly GCA_036498815.1. Classification (GTDB taxonomy): domain Bacteria; phylum Acidobacteriota; class Terriglobia; order Bryobacterales; family Bryobacteraceae; genus Palsa-187. Next base: position 161,894 of record DASYET010000013.1, read on the forward strand.
ATCTCTTCCAGCGAATACACGCGTCCCTCGGCACTTGTGAACACATCCGGCGGAAAACGGCGATACCGGAGCATGTCCGCGTAAATCTTCACGCTGTCGTCGAGATTCAATCCCGATCCCGCCAGGTACTGCATCTTCAGATTCCGGTCGCGATTGATGGCCGCTCCTTGGAGCCATTCTCCGAGCTCGGCGCGCTGGCCCGCGTACGTCGCGAAAAGATCCACCGGCGAATCCATCCCGACCTCCGCCAGAGAATCCGCCACCGCATCGAACGCCGCATCGTGCCCATGCCCGAACAGTTGCTCCATCCGATCCAGATCGACGTGCAGAGGCTCCGCCGTTCCTAACAGCACCATATCGTGGCCCCGGCCGTTGTACGGATTCCCCCAAATCGTCGCATTCGGGAAGACTTCGAAAAATGTCGCCACCGCGCTCTTCACGGCATCAGCATTGGTTTCGAAGAGTTGGACGTACATCGTGACCGTCCCGCCGGGATTCAAATGCCGCTTCATGGCGTCCAGAAATTCCGCCGTGTAGAGATTCGCCGCGCCCTTCACCCACGGGTCCAGCGGATCCACTGTGATGCCGTCGAAGCGATCCTTCGTCGTGAGCAGGTAGTGCCGCCCGTCGTCGATATGCAGCTGGACTTTTGGATTGTGAAGGACATCGAAGTTCGGCCCGGCGAAGTAAGTGGACGCCGCCTGGGGGACCAGCCGTTCGATCTCAGCGATGGTCTCGTGCTCCACCCGCGGGTCAATGGAGACAGCGCCCGCGGTGATGCCGGCTCCGCAGCCGATCACCAGGACCGAGCGCGGGCTCGTCGCGACAAGAGTCGTCAGATGCCCCAGCATGCGCTGAAGCCGCATATCGCGGGGTACATTGGAAGCCTGAATTTTTCCGGCAACGTGGAACGTGAGGGCTCCGTTGGCGAAACTCGCCACCGCCACGGAGGAGTCTCTGCCTTCCGCGGCATAAACGATGTCGCCCTTTCCAACCCACGTGGCCGCGTAACGCCCGTATGCGACCAAGAGCTTCGACAACGGGGGAACGGTGCAGATCAGGACACCGCAAAGCAGCACGACGGCAACCGTTCTCGCCCACCGGAACGCCGGCAGGAGAATGAGAAGTCCCGACGCCGCGGAGAGCCCGATCAGCACCTGCTGCGCACGCTGGGATCCGATCCACGAAAACAGGATCAGGCTCGCACTGAGTGCCCCAGCGATGGCTCCCAGCGTATTCGCCGCATAAACGGAGGAAAACAATTTCGCAGCGTCTTGTTTCTTCGCCCCCGCGGCCGCCAGGGCCAACGGAAAGCTCGCGCCCCAGAGTAGAGTCGCCGGAAGCAGCGCCCAGAATGCTCTCGCCATGTCGAGAGCGAAGTTGAAACGGATGTTCGTGGAGAGCGACGGATCGATGGGCCAGTACGGCAGGGATGCCGATATGCTGTACGCGGTCCACGCAATGGCCGCCGCCGCGAGAAGCTGGCACCAGCCGAGAAGCACCGCGGGTCTCGCGGTAGTGCGGCAGAGAAGCGCGCCGCCCGCACTGCCCAAGCCGAGCCCCACCAGAAACACCGCGACGATAATCGAGAGCGTGTAGACCGAAGCGCCCAGAAGCAGGCCCAGCGTGCGGGTCCAGATCGTTTCGCAAGCCAGCGCGCACAGGCCGGAGAGCGCAATGGCAATGAGGACAATAGCGCCGCTCTCTGTAGGTTGCGACTCGCGAGGAATGGCCTGCGCCGCCACCGATGTCGTGCGAAGCAAGAGCGCGATCGCCGCTACCGCTACGTTCACCCCCACCCCCACATAAGTCGCCGTGGACGTGTCGAACTCCCGCAGCAGATAGAACCCCGCGAGTAGGCATCCCAGCACTCCTCCCGCGATATTGGCTCCGTAGAAGAATCCCAGCGAAGCCTGGTCCACCGCCCGAGCCAGCGCCGGAAGCGTTGCACCCATCAGCAGCGTCGGAGGCAAGAGACAAATCGCCGCAACAACACCACGCAGATGGAAGATCCCTCCCACCAGAGGCATCCCGCGCAGGACCAGGATCGCCAGGGCGCCGATCCCAATTTCAATCCCGGCGTACACCCTCAACGGCGACCGTTCCGGCGAGATCAGCCGAGGCAGCAGCAAGCTACCCAGGCACAGGCCGCCCATAAACGTAGCGAGCAGCACACCCAGAGACACAGCGGACGAGCCGATGACCAATTCCAGGAGCTGAAACCAGACGATCTCGTAAATGAGCGCGGCCACGCCGCTCCCGAAAGAGAGCAGCAGCAGTGCGGGCAAACTACGGCTTCCTTTACTTCTTGGCCCCAGCAGCCTGTTCTTCCCTGCGCGCGCCCACCAGGATGCCCACCATGCCGTAGTTGCCCTCATGGCAAGCGGAGTCGAAGATCATCTGCCGCTTGTCATCGGTCTTGCCCATCTCGATCAGGATGGTCCACGGTTTGGTCCACGTCTTCGGATCGTCGAACGTGATCTCGCGGCGAAGATTGTTGGCGTCGACGCGAGTGAAGCGCTCGATCATCTTGTACGTATCGATGTTCGATCCGCGGAAGGGCTGCGAGAAATTCGTCGTCTCCACCACCAGCGTGTTGCCTTCCCAGTGTCCGCGCGAATCGCCCAGATAGAGTTTGACGGTGCTCGGCAGGTGCGGACGTCCGTCCATATAGATCACGCGATTGCCGCCACCCGCGTGGTCGTCTTCCATATAAATCCCCAGCGATTTCGGCGACTGCGAAACTTGCATCACCGTGCCCTGCGCGAACGCCGAGTTTAGCGGAAGGAACGGCATCGGCACACCGAGGCACCGCGGAGACTGCGCGATATTCTCAGGATTCTCATTCTGCGCTCCGCCGCGACCCGCACCGCGTCCGCCGCCACCTCCGCCCGCGAAACCGCCGCGGCCCTGTCCTTGCGCGCCCGCCACCAGCGGAGGAATCCTGCCACTCGGAGGATCGATGATCATCGACGTCCGCTTGCCCGTCTTCAAAATCGAGTTGAACACGGCGTTGTAGGCCCCGGTCACATCCGCGCCCTTATCGGCCGACCGCGCATTGCGCCCGGGATTGATCCCCTTGGCCGCGTCCGCCGCCGCCACTTCCTCATCGGTCAAAAACTCCTTGTTGGCGTTCGCCGCGGACCGCTCTAGCGGCACATCCGCCATCACGAACCACACGCCTTGAAGATCGGGATCGCCCCAAGGAGTTCGCGGAACGGCGCCCTTAGCGGTCGCAGCAGCCTTAGGAGCCGCAGCCTTGGGAGCAGCCGGCTTGGGAGCAGCCGCCGGAGCCTGCGCGAACAGCGAGATCGCTGCGACCGACGCCAGCGCAGCCACGATCATCACCGCGCCCAAACCTACCAGATATCGTCGCCGCATCGAAACATCTTCCTTTCCCAACGCACGCACTCCGCTTCGATGCGAGGATAACACTGCCCGGGACCACCGTCAACGCGAGCAGCGCGATCTAAGAGAGCACTCCTTACCACACAAACTCCGCCAGGTTCCAACACACACAAATGACAGAGCCCAGCATCGCCAATCCGCCGGGCCTGCGGCGCATGAGCTTGGACCACACCGGCCAAGCCAGCAGACAGCTACACCCAAACGTAAACAAAACCCAGACGCACGCATTCAGCGCAAGCGATGCGAGGGAGTACGAGTAGTCCGCATAATTCCGCGCGACGTCAAGGCTCCACGCACTGGCGAGTGCCAAGCACGTTATCGCTCTGAACCAGGGCAGCCATTTCTGGTCGCTCTTCGCGTCAGCCCAAGCTTTCTGGCCGAACATCGGTCCATCGAGCACCGGCCCGTCGCTCTCAGCCGCGAGCGTAAAACGCCCCCGGCTCAACACCAGCAAGTTGATCAATTCCAGAGAAGCGCTGTCCATCTCTCGATCCATTTTCTTCAGCCTGCCGCTCAAGTAGCGATGAAACACAAGAGCGATCAGTCCTACCACGAGCCCTACTCCCGTGGGCCAGAGCGACCACGAGAGTCTCTCCTCCACCGCGGCAAGACATGTAGCCTTATTCCCGCCGCAGCCCACGAATGAGTCCACAATACCGAATACCGTGCCCAGCATCCCGACCCACGGTGCGGCCATCGCAATCGTCGCGAGAGCGCCCATGCCCTGCTGCATTTCCACATGCACGCCGAAAGCAGCCTTCTTCGATGCCTTCCGTACCGCCTCGAACACGGCTCCCGAAGGGAACACCAGCGCCGCGCTGCCCGATTGGTTCATGGATTCATTCATACCCGATCCCGCCGGCGAAAGGAAGGCCCTGCACGCCATTGACAATTCGCCGACGCCCGTGTCAACGTATGGGTTGTTCCCGCGCTCGCTCGCTGCGGGATGAGGGAGAGAGGTTTCGCACATGCGGTTTTGGGGCAAGGGCTGGGTCATTGCAACGTCGATTGCCGTCGTCACGGTGGGAGTTTACACAGTCGCGGTGACGGAGAGCGCGGCGCAGGCTCCCGCCGCGGCCGCCATCCCCGGACTCCCGCGCATCGCCGGCAAGCCCGATTTCAGCGGCATCTGGGAAGCCAACAACACCGCCAACTGGGATTTGCAAACGCATGAGCCTCGCCCGATGGTGGGCCAGCCCGGCTACACTCCCGGCACCACCGTCCTCGCCGCCCCCGTGCTCGCCCTCGGAGCCGACGGATGGATCCCCGGCGGAATCGGCGTCGTCGAAGGCGACGAAATTCCCTACCAGCCCTGGGCCGCGGCGCGCAAGAAAGAGAACCAGGCCAACTGGATCGATCGCGATCCTGAAATTAAGTGCTTCCAGCCCGGCATCCCCCGCGCCATGTATCAGCCGCATCCGTTCCAGATCATCCAGAGCGACAAGAACGTCCAGATGGTTTACGAATTCGCGAATGCGCAGCGCACCATCCATCTCGCGCCGATGGAACCGTATCCGAACGTCGCCTACATGGGCTACTCCACCGGCAAATGGGTCGGCGACACTCTCGTCACCGACGTCTCCGATTTCACCGACGCCACCTGGTTCGATCGCTCCGGAAACTTCCATAGCGATGCCCTGCACGTCATCGAGCGCTTCACGCCCATCAGCAAGGACGCGATTCAGTACGAAGCCACCATCGAAGACAAGCAGGTTTTCACCCGCCCCTGGAAGATCAGCTTCCCGCTGTACCGGCGCCTGGAAAAGAACGCTCAGCTGATGGAGTTCCGCTGCGTCGAGATGGTGGAGGAAACCATGTACGGCCATCTGCGCAAGGACCAACTGGTGAAGCACTGGGAAGGCCTCACCATGAACGTCGACATCACGCGCAAGATTCCGCCCGGCGAGGCCGTGTTCGAGCGTTACATTTCCGGCAATCCGCCGGCGCCGCCCACCAAGTAACGGTTGTGAGAAGATTGAGTTTTCGGGAGGTCCGTTTTATGCAAGCCAAGCTCACTGTAAGAGCCGTGGTTTATATCGGCATTGTCACCGGGATTGCTTTATTGCTCGCGCCGGTGCCGGCACGAGCCCACCACGCCTTCGCGGCGGAGTTCGATGAGAAGAAACCCGTCCAGTTTCTGGACGCCACCGTCACCCGGGTGCAGTTGATCAATCCGCACAGCTGGATCTATGTCGACGTCAAGAACGCCGAAGGCAAGATCGAGAACTGGGCCATCGAGGCCGGCAGCCCCAACATCCTGTTGCGCCGGGGCATCACCAAGGACACGTTGAAGCAGGGCGACAAAATCGTGATCCAAGGCTACCAATCCAAGGACGGCTCACACCGCGCCAACGGCCGCGACCTCAAGTTGCCCAACGGGCAGCAGCTCTTCCTCGGCTCCTCGGGACCCGGCGAAGATGTTCCGTTCGAAGTCCCCCGCCCGGGCGTCGACGTCAAAAAGTAGCGCGAAACCTCAAGACGCCGTCTTCCGGGGCGGCGTCTTCAAATAGCTCCGCATCACCCACGCCACGCCCGCCAGCCCCAGCAGCGTCAGCGTGCTGTACGGCGCGAACGGACACAGCGCGTAGTAGCCCAGGTCGCTCTTGTCTCGGGTCGAAGACACCGGCACCAGCGTCAGCAATCCCCCCACAGCCAGCACTACCGCCAGCGCCAACAACAAAGTAAGTAGCTTTTGTTTTTCCATCAGACCTGTGGCCGCGCCATCTCGAAGCGATCCCTCGTACGAGTGTACCCGTTCCCGCCCATTCTTCCCACCGCGCGAAGCTTCTCCGGATTCAGCCGGCCGCCCTCCAGCATCGAGCGGTCCAGATGGAAGCGCACGATCTCGCCGAGGATCAGGCTCCCGCCCGCCGGCCGCTTACTCACCTCGAGAATCTGCACCAGCCGGCACTCCATGCTCATCGCGGATTCCCGTACCGACGGCGGCTTCACCACCTCGCTCGGCTGCGGCGTCAATCCGGAAATCGCGAATTCGCTCACGCCCGCCGGATACTCGCCCGAGCACAGGTTCATCCGCTCCGCCATCGCCTCGCTCACGATGTTCACGACAAACTCGCCCGATGCGCGGATGTTCGCGATCGTGTCCTTCGCCGGAACTCGATTTCCCACCGCGAAGGAAATCACCGGAGGCTCGGCGCAAATGGCGTTGAAGAAGCTGAATGGCGCAAGGTTCGTGACGCCTTCCGGCGAAATCGTGGAAACCAGAGCGATCGGCCGCGGCACGATGGAACTGACCAGCAGCGCGTAACTCGCCGCGGGCGATTGCGCGGCAGGGTCTAAAACAAGCTTGGTGTCGGTAGCGTCGGAGTCGGGCACCTATTTATCATCGTTCATTCGCCCTTGTCCGATGCCGCGACCAGCACCGTGATCCAGAACGTCCCCTCCGCGCTCTGGAATGCCAGCCGCTCGCGCACTTCCATGCCGGGCGCGAAATTGCAGCCCCCCCGCACCGAGGGCATGGACAGCTCGATCCCCGGCGCCAGCACGCATTTCAAATTCCCGCCGATCATGTTGACCAGCTCGCCCATCGTGTCGCGCACCACTTCGTCGACTTCCGCCGGCGGGATGGGACCTTCCTGCAAAGCGACCCCGATGAAATTCCCGGTGAACTGGCACGCCTGACGCCGGCTGCATTCCAGCACCACCGTGCCGTTCCAGCTGCCGGACAACTGCACCACGGCGGTCAGTCCGTCCCCCTCCGGAAACCACGGCGCGTCGCAGCGCATCACTTCGGTGTCCAGTTGAGCCGCGAATACGGACTCCACAATCTGCGCGAGCTCATCCGGCGATACGTGAATTTGTGCTTCCCTCGTCATGCCATTCCTCATTTACCGCGCGACATACACGATCGCGCCTCCCACAGTCTGACGCTCGAACCATTCCTCGGCTTCGAACGCGGTCTCCGCGCCGCCCAGCAGCAGCCAGCCTCTGCGGAACAGCGTGCCGTGGATCTCCTGCAGCATTGCTTTGCGCGTGGGAGCGTCGAAATAGATCATCACATTGCGGCAGAACACCAGATCGAACGGGCCCAGCGCCCGCATGCTCTGGCGCAGATCGATAGTTTCGAATCGGGCCATCGCCCGAACCGCATCGCTCAATTGCCAGTCCACGCCCGCACGCCGGAAATGCTTGATCAGCAACGCCGCCGGCAATCCGCGATTCACCTCGATCTGTTGATATTTTCCCGACCGCGCCCGCTCCACCGCCAGCGACGAATAATCGGTGCCCAGAATCTGGATGTTCCAGTCCGTCCATCCGCCATCCAGCAGCTGCATGGCCAGGCTGTACGCTTCCTGCCCGTTCGAACACGCCGCCGACCAGAACCGCATCGATCGCTTGTCCCACTTCTCCCGCATCAGCCGCGGCAGCAGCACGGTGCGGATCGCGTCGTAGTGCGCCGGATCGCGGAAGAAGTAGGTTTCGTTGGTGGTCATGGCCTCCACCACCTGCCGCGCCACTCCCGGTGGGCGGGTAGTCGCCCGCAGCAGCGCACACAAATCGTTGATTGACTCCAGCCCCAGTTGCCGCACAAGGGGCGCCAGCCGGCACTCGAACAAATACTGCTTGTTCTCCTCCAGCACGATGCCGGACTCCGTGTAAACGTGCTTTTGCAGGAACCGGTAGCTGTCGGCCAGGATTTCCGCGGGAGGGGTAAGTGTCGACATCCAGTCCATCACGTGAGCCGCAGAATCTCCGGCACCACCCGGTCGAGCGGCAGCACCTTGTCGGCCAGCCCGGCCCCCACCACCGCGCCCGGCATGCCCCACACCACGCTCGTCGCCTCGTCCTGCGCCAGAATCCTGGCTCCCCGCGCTTTCAAAATCTCCGCGCCGCGCATCCCGTCTTGTCCCATCCCCGTCAGGACCACCGCAATCGCGGCTCCCCCGTACACTTCGCCGACCGACGCGAACAGCGCGTCCACCGCCGGCCGGCACGAGTTCAGCGGCGGCGATTGATCCAGGCAAACCCGAACCCCTGCCCCCTGCGGCGCCAGCTTCATGTGAAAATCTCCAGGAGCGATCAGGATTTTACCCGCTTCCACTTGCATCCCTTGCGCGGCCTCTTCCACCGGAAGCTTGCAGGTTGCGTGCAACCGCTCCGCCAGCAATCGCGTGAACAGCGGAGGCATATGCTGCACCACCAATACCGGCAGGGGAAACCCCGCCGGAAGCTGCGGCAGAATCTCGCCCAGCGCGGTGGGACCGCCGGTGGAGACTCCGATGGCGAGTACTTGCGGTCGCGTCTTGCCCGGTGCGCCGCGCTCCTGCGGTGGACTTGCCGCCTCCGGCGCCGCCACCTTCGCCACAGGAGCCAGCCGCGGCATATGGAAAAACTGCTTGATCTTGGGAACCAGCTCATCCCGCAGCCGCACCAGCGACCGGTCGAGCGACCCTTCATTCGACGCCTTGGCCACGTAATCGTCCGCGCCCAGCGTCAGCGCCTCCAGCGTCACCGCCGCTCCACGCTCGGTCAGCGTGCTGAACATGATCACCCGCAGATAGGGGAAATCCTTCCGGACTCGACGCAACGTCTCCAAACCATCCATATCGGGCATTTCGATATCCAGCGTGAGCACGTCCGGATTGAACTGCGGGATGCGTTGCAGAGCGATCGAACCGTTCGCCGCCACGCCCACCACCTCGAGCGACGGGTCCTGCTCCAATGCATGCGTCACCAGTCTTCGAATCACCACCGAGTCGTCCACGATCAAAACCCGAATCCGCTCCCCCGGCTGGAGCATGCGCTTGTTCACCGCTGGCATCGTCTGTCGCTCCGGAACCTCAAGGTCGCGCTCCCACCAGTTGCAGCTTCTCCCGCAGGATCTCTTTCGTGAACGGTTTCATCACGTATTCGTTGGCCCCGGCCTCCAGTGCCGCCGCCATGTGATCCAGTTCCGTCTCGGTCGTCACCATCACCACCACCAGCGAAGCCAGCCGCGGATTCCGCCGCAGCCGCTTCACCAGCTCCAGGCCATTCATCTCGGGCATATTCCAATCCGCCAGAAGCAAGGACACCGAGGCTTCCTCGGCGTCCAGGACCTCCAGCGCTTCCCGGCCGTTCGCTGCTTCCCGAACCTCATAGCCGAGCTCCTTCAAGGTTCGGGACAGGATCATGCGAACGGCCCTCGAATCGTCGACCACCAGTGCTTTGGACATCAGCTCGTGAATTTAGAACGTGAACTTCGAGATCACTTGCTGCAGCCGCGCCGCCATCTGGCTGAGCTCCTGCGCGGCCTTCTGAGTATCGTTGGCGCCCTGCGTCGTATTCTTCGCCGCCACCGCCACGCCGCCGATATTCTTCGCGATATCGCCCACGCCCTTCGAGGCCTCGGTCACACTGCGGCCGATCTCGTTGGTCGTCACCGTCTGCTCTTCCACAGCAGAGGCGATGCTGTTCGAAATATCGTTGATCTGGTTGATGATGGTGCCGATCTCCTCGATTGCCTTCACGGCTCCCTTGGTATCACCCTGGATCGCGTCGATCTTCTGGCCGATCTCCTCGGTGGCCTTGGCGGTCTGCTTGGCCAGCTCCTTCACCTCGTTGGCGACCACGGCGAAACCCTTGCCCGCTTCTCCGGCCCTCGCCGCTTCGATCGTGGCATTCAACGCCAGCAGATTGGTCTGCTGCGCGATGCTCGTGATCACTTTGATTACGTTGCCGATCTCCTGGCTGGACTCTCCCAGCTTCTTGACCGTCTCGTTGGTCGAATGCGCCACGCTGACCGCGTTCTTCGCCACCCGCGCCGATTCGTTCGCGTTCTTGGCGATCTCCCGGATTGACGCCTGCATCTCTTCCGAGGCCGACGCTACCGACGCCACGTTGCGCGACACCTCTTCGCTGGCTGCCGAAACTACGTTGGCCTGCGTCGCCGTTTCTTCCGCGTTCCCCGCCATCTGCTGGCTCACCGCAGTGAGTTCTTCTGACGACGAAGCCAGCGCCGTCGCGTTCTGCGCGGTCGCCTTCAGCGGCTCCACGATCGCCTCCAGCGTCTGGTTCACGCCCTCGACAATCTTGCGGTACGCTCCCTGGTGTTTGTCCGCGTCGGCGCGTGTCCCAATCCTTCCGTCCGCCGCCGCCTTCACCAGCAGGTTGACGTCCTCGGCCATCCGTTGCAGCGCCGTGCCCACGCTGTTCACGGCGATCTTCATCTTCTCGTGGTCGCCTTTATACGTCTGCGCAATCAGCTCATCGATGCGGCCGCCGGAAATCTGCGCCAGAATGCGGTTGCCCTCGCCAATCGGCAGCAGGATCGCGTCCAGCATGTCGTTCATCCCTTTCACGATGCCCGCGTAGGCGCCCTGGAAATCGCTCGCCTTGCCGCGCTCGGCGAGTTGCCCGTCGCGCGAGGCCTCCGTCAGCCGGCCCAATTCCTTCTGCAAGCTCTGCAACACCGTCGCGACGTTATTCACCGCGAGCTTCATCTTCTCGTGATCGCCCTTGTAGGTCTGCGCAATCAGCTCGTCGATCTTGCCGTTCGACACCTGCGCCAGAATGCGATTTCCCTCCCCAATGGGTAGCAGAATCGCATCCAGCATGTGGTTGACGCCCATGACGATGCCCGCGTAGGCGCCCTGGAACTGATCCGGCTTGCCGCGCTCGGAAAGCTGCCCGTCGCGCGAGGCTTCGGTCAACCTCCCCAATTCCTTCTGCAAGCTCTGCAGCACCGTGGCGACATTGTTGATCGCGACCTTCATCTTCTCGTGGTCGCCCTTGTAGGTCTGCGCGATCAGCTCGTCGATCTTCCCATTCGACACTTGTGCCAGGATCCGATTCCCCTCCCCAATGGGCAGAAGAATCGCATCCAGCATGTGATTCACGCCCGTGACGATCCCCGCATAGGCACCCTGGAACTGCTCCGGCTTGCCGCGTTCGGACAGCAGCCCGTCGCGCGAGGCTTCCGTCAACCGTGCGAGCTCCTTTTGCAGCCCTTGCAGGCCGGTAGCCACGTTGTTCACCGCCGCCTTCATCTTTTCGTGATCGCCGCTATAAGTTTGCGAAATCAGCTCATCGATTTTGCCGCTGCTGATCTGCGCCAGCACACGATTGCCCTCCGCGATCGGCAACAGGATCGCATCCAGCATCGCGTTCACGCCTTCCACCAGGAACCGGTCTTTGCCCTCGAACTGGTCCACACGCCCACGCTCGCTGAGCCGTCCCGCTCGCGAGGCTTCTACCAACCGCAGGATTTCCTCCTGCAGTAGCTCTTTGCTCTGGCTTTCCTTCTCGCGGGCTTGCCGCCCGTTCGATTCCTTGTTCGTGCCTTCCAGGACGGCGGCGCCCGAAGAACCTCGACGGCTATCATTCACCTTGGCCATGTAATCCTTGCTCCTTTTTTTGGTTACTGCTGGGAAATTCGCTACGCTACTTTGCCGACCGCCAGATCCACCGTGCGCTCCGCGTCGAGCACCAGCAGCAAACGGTCCTTCAACTTGTAAACCCCTCGGATCAATTCCCGAGCCGCCGGATCCAGATTGTCGGGCGGACGCTCATATACCGTCTCCTCCACGTCGAGCACATCCCCGATCTCGTCTACCAGCAAACTCACCGCGCCCTCATCCGTCCGGACCACCATGTTCATTGGCGTCTGGTCTCCCTCGCGCGCCGGCAGCCCCAGCCTCCGGCGCATATCCACCGCGGTTACGATCTGGCCCCGCAAATTGATCAAACCCTCAATGACGTCCGGAGCCCGCGGCACCCGCGTCATCTGCTGGAAGCGCAGCACCTCCTGCACGCGTAAAACTTCCACGCCGAAGAACAGGTCGGCGACGAAAAACGTGGCGAATTGCGCGCTCATGACCGGTCTCCCGCGCCCACCAACTCATCGGAATGCGTCTCCGCTAAGTCCAGCGCCGACGCCAGCCGCGCCACGGATTCCAACATCGCCCCGCGATCGAACTTCACTTGGCAATCCTGAAACTCCACCTGCTGTCCCGCCCGGTGATTCACCTGCTCGGCTACCTGTTCCGGCGAATCGGCTAAAGCCAACACCGGGATGCCGCGCCACTCCGGCCGCCGGCGGATCGCATCGAGCACAGCCGCGCTGCCGTCCGGCGGAAGATCCAGCGCCGTCACCACCACATCCACCGCGTGCTGCTCCAGCCCGCGAATCACTTCCTCCAGATTCGCCGCCTCCAGCACGTGGTAGCCTTCCATATCCAACCCGCTGCGGATCAGCCCGCGCGAAAACGCAGAAGACTCCGCTACCAGAATCCGCTTGCCCGCCGATGGCTGGCTTCCATTCGCCTGGAACCAGTCCGCCGACGCCGCCCGTATCACGTAGTTCAGATCCAGGAAATCCGCCACCTGCTTGCCGACCACTCCCGACCCCAGCATTCCCGCGCGATTCGTCTTCTGCCGGATCGTGACGGTTTCTTCGGCCACGTCCAGAATCTGGTCCACCATGACGCCCAAACTGCGGTCGCCATCGTTGAATACGATCACTTGTACCGGGTCCGCCAGTTCCCCGCCCGCCGAGCCCCCCGGTTCCAACACCGCCCGCAGCGACACCAGCGGCAGAATCCGTTGCCGGTACTGCACCACCTGCCCGCCGCCCGCGTGCTCGATGGCCGATTGCGGAAATTCTTCCAGCCTCGCCACCAGCGATAACGGTACCGCCAACCGTTCGAACGATCCCGCGCGGAACAATAGCAGCCGCTGCTGCTCGGAGCCCGCCTGCGACTTCTGCTCCGTCGAGGACCGCGCTTGCTCCCGCGATTCCGACAGCACTCCCGACCGTTGGCCCACCCCCAGGACATCCAGAATCAGCGCCACGCGTCCATCGCCCATAATCGTCGCCCCGGCATACACGTCGATCCCCTTCAGCTGTTTGCCCAGAGGCTTCACCACGATTTCCTGCGTGTCGTTGATGCCGTCCACCACCAGCCCGAACTGCCGGTCCTCGGCTTGCAGCACCACGATATTCACTACCGTCGATTCGCGCGACGGCACCAGATCCAGAATGTCGTTCAGGTACGCGATCGGAAGCAGGCTCCCGCGCCGCCGGTACACCGGAGTCCCGTGAATCCGCTCGATCTGCGAATTCGCCACTTGATTCTCCAGGCGAATCAACTCCACCAGGCTCACTTGCGGAATCACGAACCTTTCGCCCGTCCCCGCGCCGAAGCGCGGCTTCGAACGCTGGTTCCCGCTCGTGATCACCAGCCCCGGAATAATCGCCAGCGTCAGCGGGATCTTGATCTTCACCGTCGCGCCTTCGCCCGGCCTGCTGAACAGGTCCACCACGCCGCCGATTTTCTCGATGTGGGATTTCACCACATCCATGCCCACACCCCGCCCGGAAACGTTCGTGATCGTCTCCGCCGTCGAGAACCCCGGCAGGAAAACCAGATTCAGGATTTCGCGGTCGCTCAGCCGGTCCAGTTGATCCTGCCGGACCAGCCCCTTATCCACCGCCTTCTGCTTCACCCGCGCGACATCGATCCCTTTGCCGTCGTCGCCGATCTCGATGTTGACTTGCCCGCCCTCGTGAAACGCGCGCAGCGTGAGCCGCCCTTCCGCCGGTTTGCCCGCCCGTACCCGAGCCTCTGGAGTCTCGATGCCGTGATCGCAGGAGTTGCGGACCAGGTGGACCAGCGGATCCTTAATCGCCTCGATAATCGTGCGGTCCAGTTCCGTCTCCGCGCCGTCCATCTCCAGGCGGATCTGCTTGCCCAGCGCCACCGCCATGTCGCGGACCACCCTGGGCAGCTTGTTCCACACCATCCCGATCGGTTGCATGCGCGTCTTCATGACGCCCTCCTGCAACTCGCTCGTGATCAGATTCAGCCGCTGCGAGGTCGCGTTGAGCGCCGCGTCCTCGCGGTCGTTGTTGTACTGCAGGATCTGGTTCCGCGTCAGCACCAGCTCTCCCACCAGATCCATCAACTTATCCAGCAGTCCCACGCCCACCCGGATGTTCGAATCCGCCACCGCCGATGATTTCGCCGCGTCTTCCTCCGGCTTCTTCTCGGACGCTTCGGCGGAGCCGTTCCCATGCGGAGGCTCCACCGCCACTGGTGCCGCGGCCTCAAATTGGTCCTTCGCCTGCGCTGCTGCGCGCAGCCGCGCCGTCAAGTCCCCAAACTGTTCCGAGCCCTCTTCTCCCGTCGCTTCCACCGACGCCAGCACTTTCCGCGTCGCATCCACCGTTTCCAGAATCAGAGATACCAGCGCGGGACGCAGCTCCCGCTCCCCGTCGCGCAACTGGCTCAGTAGCGTTTCGGCCTGATGCGTCACGCGCTCCAGGGTGTTGAACGCCAGGAATCCACACGTCCCCTTGATGGTGTGAAAGGTCCGGAATATGCTCCCCAACAGGACCGTATCCTTCGGGTGCTTCTCCAATTCGACGATCTCCTGGTCCAGCCGGGAGAGATTCTCATAACTCTCCACGAGGAATTCACGGATCACTTCCTGATCTTGCACGCGAGGCTCCTTGAGATACCCGATAATCCGGTCCGTAACTTATGTGTGTTGCAGTGCTTGGTTCTCGCAGCCTTTTCCCAAGCTGCGATGTACAAACATTCCATCGGTGCGGAGAACAATCACTACATATTTATCAGCTGGGGCGAGGAGATAAGGAAACGGAGTAAGGCTTAACCGTTGGAGTTTGTCAGACCAGCGCTGGACAGCGTGTTCAAAATAATCGCGAGCGGATCGGTGCCTGCCGCTGAACTCGACGCCGTTGAATTCGACGCCGTTGGACTCGATGCCGCGGCCGCACCGCCGCTGGAACTCGTGGCCCCGGAATCGCCATCCCCATCCGCCGCATGCGCGTGATGTCCGTGATGGTGGCCATGATGGTGCCCGCCGACCGCTTGCGCCAAATCCTGAATGTTCGGCAACTGCCCCGTCTTCGAAGCGTTGGAAAAATCCGCGGACAACTGGTTCAGTTGATTCGCCGCCGTCGTGTTGCCATTCGCTTGCGCGGTCTGCGCCGCATCTTGCAGATTCGTCGCGATCTGCGCCGTGACCTGCTGGTACTTCGCGGGATCGGATTGCTGCAATTGCTGCAGCGTACTGAGCACGCGCGCCAGCGGCGAGAGCTGGCCGTTGTCCTGCGGTTGCGTGGGCGATGCCCCGCTCGTCTTACTCGTCAGACCCGCGCTTTGCAGAGCGGTACAGAGCGCCGCCTGCAGGGTCGAGGAAATGTTGTTGATAGAACCCATGCCTGCTTATCGGCAATTGGGGCTCCAGGTTTCGGACACCGGAGAAGATTGAAAACACAGGGGCGCAGCATCCGCGGAGGCGCCAAACTCTTCGCGTCCCGTCGAACTTTTGCCGGTCCGCTACTTCTTGCCCTGCTTCGCGATAATTAAATCCTTGATCTTGTCGTACGTCGCCTGCGGCACCACCTTCTTCGACACCAACTGATCCTTCTTCGCATACGGACGGCCATCGACAATCTTCTTCGAATACGCGTCCCCGATCCCCGGCAGCGCCTTCAACTGATCAATCGTCGCGGAGTTAATGTCCACCAGATCGCTGGTCTTCGCCGCTACCTTCGGGGCCGCTTTCGCGTCCGTTTTAGTTTGCCCCGCCATCACCGGAATCATCAACACCACCGCGCAGAGCAGCGCGGCCACGTTACGAGCAAGCTTGGAAAATTTCATGCCCTTTAGTGTATCGCCGCCCGAACCCCTGCTCACCCATCCCTCGTTTGACAGCTCCGCCCCCGCGGAGTAAGTTGGTGTAGCTCGCGATGAAGACTCTCCTGTTTGCCCTCGCACTCTTGGCCGCCGTGCCCTCCGCACGCGCCCAATGGCCGAAGTTCCCCTCTCCCGGCGTACCCCAAACCCCCGGCGGCAAGCCCGACCTCAACGGTCCTGCCCCCCGCGCCTCCAACGGCAAACCCGACCTCACGGGCGTCTGGCAGTACGTCCGCGGACCCATGCCCCCTGCCCAAACCCAAGCTGCCCGCACCGCCGCCTCCGCCACCGACATCACTCCGCTCGCCGTCCGCCTCAGCCAGTTCTGGAACCTCGGAGCCTCCTTCCCCGACGGACTCCCCTTCCAACCCTGGGCCGCCGAGCTCCACCGCCAGCGCGTCGCCACCAACAGCAAGGACAATCCCGACGCCCACTGCCTGCCGCTGGGCCTCATGCAGCTCCACACGCACGGCCAGCCGAGAAAAATGATCCAGACGCCCAGCGTCATCGTCATTCTCTACGAGGCCAACGCCGGAGTCCGCCAAATCTTCACCGATGGCCGGACGAATCCCCAGGATCCGCAACCCTGGTGGTTCGGCTACTCCGCCGGACACTGGGATGGCGACACTCTCGTCGTCGAAACCACCGGCTTTCGCGACTTGGGCTGGCTTGATGTCGAAGGCAGCCCCCTCACCGAGTCCGGCAAACTCACCGAGCGCTTCCGCCGCCCCAACTTCGGCAACCTGGAAATCGAAGTCACCATTGACGATCCCAAAGCCTACACCAAGCCCTGGACCGTCACCGTCCACCAGCGCCTGATGCTCGACACCGATCTGATCGAGTTCATCTGCCAGGAAAACGAAAAGGACTCGCCGCACCTGGCCGACCACTAATTCAGCCACTATCCCCCGCCCGAAAATCCGACGATCTTTAGCGGAGCATGCCTCAAAGAATCGCCGAAACCGACGATTTCTGGACCTATGGCCGCCGCGGCTCCTTGGACCCCCTCCGTTCCTGGGTCTACGTGGGGATCCTGGTTTTCTCCTTTTATGGGGCGAATACCCAAATCCTCCCGGCGCTTGGCTTTGCCACCCCGGAGTTCCGCGTCGTAGGCTTCTGGTTCCTCCCTCTCTTTCAGCTCATTACCGTGGCGATCCACGAGTTCGGACACGCCGCCGTCGCCCTTTCCCTTGGCTTCCGCTTCCGTTCGCTGAACATCGGCCCGTTCACGTTTCAAAAGGACGCGGGGGGCCACCGGCGCTTCCACTTCGATTTCAGCCGAATCCTCACCGCCGCCGGCTACGCGGGCTCGGTTCCCGATTCCGGCTGGCACGTCCGCTCCCGATCCATCCTGGTCTTCGCCGCCGGACCCCTCGCCTCGCTCCTCGGAGCGCTCCTCATGGCCTCCCTCTGCCTCAACCTGAAGGGCACTGCCGCCGAGCCGTACATGCACACCATCACGTTCATGGGCGCTCTCTTCCTGGCGGATTTCGTCACCAATCTCCTGCCCATCGGCTATTCCGACGGCACCATGCTCTTCCACACCATCCTGTGGACGGAAAAGGGCCAGAACCTCTATAGCAAGATCCTCGGCTCCACCGTCCACGACGATGCCGATCGTAAGCGTCACGAATTCAACCGCGTCGAAGAACTCGCCCTCCGCCGCACCGCTCTTGAACAGGCCGAGGCCCGCGGGAATCAAGCGGAGCTCGCCCAGGCCTATCACGCCCTCGCCACGGCGGAGTTCCAGCTGAGCCGCCTGCCCGAAGCGGAACAACACTACCGGAGCTGCCTTCAGTGCCTCGAATTCTGCCGCAACGTGAATCCGGGCTTCGAGGCGCATTGCTGGTACGGACTCCACCAGGTTCTGCGCATCCGCCATCAGGCCGCTCCCGCGCAGAGCGCCTATGATCACGCGGTGCTGGGCTTTGAGCGCGCCAAAGCATCGTGCAAGACGAAGCTCCAGCTCGCGTCGACCCATCTGTTGCTCGCCGTCCTCCACCGCGAACACCAGCACACTGAGCTAGCCCTCCGCGAAATCGAGCAAGGCTTGGCGCTCCTGCCGGAAGGCCCCCAGGACTTCCTCACCCGCGTGGAGTTCTTCTTCACCCGCATGAGCTGCGAATTCGACCTGGGATTTCCGGAACGCGGCCTCGCATCGGCGGGCCTCGCGGAATCCCTCCTTCGCTCCCCCGAGGTTCCCGAAGCGGACCGCAACCGCGCCGCCCAGCGCCTGGGAGCCCTCGGGATCCGTCTCGAAGAAGTCGGCCGCGGAGCCCGCGGGGCAAGCCTGCTGCTTGAATCCGCCCAGCTCTGCGGCGCTCGAGGGATGCAGCGCCACGGCATTAGCTTCCGCCTCATGGCAACTGCGACTCTCCGCCGAATCGACCGCCTTGCCGAAGCCGAGGCCGCCTTCCCCTCTCACGCCGAACCGGATGCCGACGGCATGCGGAATTTTCTGAGTGAGCGCGCGGAGCTCCATCGAGCCGCTGGACGAATCGCCGAGGCCCTCGCGGATTTCGAGGAGGCAACCCGGCTGGCCCAGCAGGACGTGGATACAGACCAGCTTCGCCTCGCGCAACATCAGGTCTGGCTCGCGCTCGGCTATTTCGAAACGGGCCGCCTCGCCGAAGCCGAGGCCACGGCCCGCGCCGCCTGCGATGTTCTCTCTTCCACCGGCCACCCGGACGCCGGCGACGCCCTCGTCACCTTGGCCCTGCTCGCGTGGCGGGACAGCGAGAGCTCCGCCCGCGCCTATCTCGATCGGGCCGCCACCCTCGTGCGCGACGCGCCCTTTCTCGAACCCAGCGACAAAGCGCATTTCTTCAAGAGGACCAGCGCACGGCTCGAAGCCGCCGGCAGAACTGCCGAAGCTGAGGAGGCCCGCGCCGCCGCCGAACGGCTGTGGCGATTCCTGGGTGTGGAATCGCCATGGTCTTCAACCGCGCAGGAGCTCTTAGCCCCCCACTAACACCGACAACTCCGCCACCATATCCTTTAGTGACTCTGCCTGGGCGCTCAGCTCTTCCGCTGCCGCCGCGGTCTCTTCGGAACTCGCTGCCGTGCTCTGCGTCACGCTTTGCATCTGCATGATCGCCTTGCCTACCTGCTCGATGCCGATCGCCTGCTCCTGGCTTCCCGAATTCACATCGGCCACCAGCTTCTGCACCCGCCCGGACTCCTCCGTAACCGCCCGAATCGCCGTCGCCACTTCATCCACCTTCTGTTTCCCGTGGCTCGATTTATGGATCGATCCTTCAATCAGTGCGGCCGTATCCTTGGCCGCCTGCGCGCTCCGCTGCGCCAGATTGCGAACCTCGTCCGCCACCACCGCGAAGCCCATCCCCGCCTCGCCCGCCCGCGCCGCTTCCACCGCGGCGTTTAACGCCAGAATATTGGTCTGGAACGCGATCGCATCGATCACCTTGATAATCTTCGCGATCTTGTGGCTCTCGGCGTCGATCTCGCCCATCGCCACCACCATCTCATCCAGCGCCTGCTCCGTTGCCGAGAATTGCTTCTGCGAATGCGTCACCAGGTCCGCCGCTGAGCGCGAGTTCTCGCTGTTCCGCCGCGCCATCGCATTGATCTCTTCGCTCGACGCCGAGGTCTCTTCAATCGACGCCGCCTGCTCATTGGCTCCCTGCGCGAGCGATTGGCTCGACGCCGACACCTGCCCCGCGGCGCTCGATACCTGCTTCGCCGTTTCCTGCAAATCCTTCGCCGTGCGGAGGAGGATCCCCGCCAGCCGCCGGATCGTCACCGCGGCCCCCGCGCCGATTCCTCCAAACGCCAGCAGCAGTATGATCGTCACTTCCCACATCTGCGACGCCACCGCCTGCTTCTGCGCCTCCGATTCATTCTTGGTCCGCGCCGAAAGCAGCTCCACCATCTGGTCCACCAGGGCCGTCGGGGCCCGATCCTGCCCCTTCACCATCTTGTCCGCTTCATGCGGCTTCTGTCCGTTGCCGCTCTGGAACGCTTTGAGCGCCGCCGCATATTTCCCCGCCATCTCGGTGTGGGCTTGCGCGAACTGCGCCGCCAGGTCGCGCGTCTGCGCATCCGGGGCCTGCGCCTTCAGCGCCGCCGCCATCTCATCCACCGCCTTCTCGTCGTCGTGGAACGCCTGCGCGTACTTTTTCAGGGACTCCGGATCGCTTCCCCGCAGCAGCAAGTCCTTCCATTCCTGCACCTGGATCTTGAACTTCACCTGCATCTGCCGTGCGGAATCCTGCAAGCGAACTTCGCGCTCCAGCAGGCTGTCGTAATTCGCGGCGATACTCCGCGAACGGAGCATCAGGAAACAGGCGGCTCCCGTGCCCACGCCCCAAGTGAGGCCCACCAAAAGCCACAACTGGGCGGCAATTTTCATCTTTTTCACGTGAATCTTCTCCTTAGGACGGCTGGCTCGCTGCGCTGGCGCAACCCGCGCCTGGGAACCTTATCGGTCGACGCCCGAATTGTTTGTGGGGAAGGTCGCGGGGCCAGGTCGCTGCGCCAAGGAAACCAGCTTCAACATCGCCGTGAGCATCAGCACCAGCACCGCGTCCGTGATTTCGCCGGAGTGCCCTGGCAACCGCGTCTGCGCCACGCTCAAGCAAAACACCAGCGCCACGGACAAGGCCCCCGATGCTGCCACCGTCATACCGGCTCGCGCCAGCAGCCACAGCAGTCCCCCGTAAAGGAACGCCTTCGCCAGGAACACGCGGATCGCGGTCTCGGTCCCGGCATCTAGCAGGGCGCGAAACGGCTCCCAATCGAAAGCGCTCGCGGTGGGGGAAAGATGAAAGGGTGCCAGAGCCTCCACAATCACGAAGGCGGCAACCACGGCCGCCACAACTTTCGTGCGTCCCGGAACCTTCCACTGCATAAAGACCCACAACAGCGCCGCGCCCGTCCCCGCGGCGATCTCCAACGGCCCAATCCCCAACATCGTGGTCCGCACCTTGATCCAGCCGACCAACAGGAGCGCCAGCGCCACCCGGCCACCCGTTTCGCCGCACAAGTCCTCCAGCATCGGTCCCGCCGCCAACCAGCCCACGAAAACCCGCCAGAGCTCCAGCCGCGAAGGCAGCGCCTCCGCCGGATAGCACCGCTCCCCCAGCCAGCACGTCAGGATCAACACCACGTACGGCGAGAAATCGAGATCTCGAACTACCGCGGCGGCCAGCGCGCCCGCCAGCATTCCCACCGTGTTCGCCGAAAGATCGGAGATCTGTTGAAACCGCCCCGCGGCGTAGAACTGGCCCAGTTCCACGGCCAGCGACATCCCGAATCCCACCACCGTCGCCAGCGCCACCGCCGCCACCACGCGCGCCCGAATCGCGTAGAAGGCGAAGAACCCGAACGGCGCATACAACAAGAGATTCGCGACCACGTCATCTCGCGGCCCCAGCCGGAATCCGCTCTCCAGCAGCACCCCCACCGGCCCGTGAGGATCGTAGGGATGGATCAAATGCCTTGATACGAAATTGAACGGGTAGAACGACCCGTACAGGATGGCCACCGCGATACCCACGGCCATCCAGAAATAGGGGGGCTCCAGGCGGAGCCGGCTCACGATGCGGGGCAAGCGACTAGCGTAGCGTGTTTCGCCGGTGCCCTAAAGCACCCCCGCCGTCCCGCCGATGGTTCCTGAGAGGAAAAATCTGTGGGCATTGCGCAAGTCTTTGTCGAAGATGTCGTGAGTATCGTGATTTTTGTGCTGGTGGTCGCCGGCATCATGAAGGTGTTTCAGATGGCGGGCGATCTCCGTGAAACGAAGGAGATTCTCAAGGACATGCGCCGCAGCCAGCAGGTCGCTTCTCCGCTGATGTCCCTGGCCCCGGCTTCGGTCGCCCCGCCCTCGCCGTCGCTTCCCTCGCTCCAGTCCGCCCTGGCCGACCCCGCGCCTGCCCTGCGCCCGCAACTCACGCCCGAAGATCTGGTCCGAGCCGTGCACGCTCAAAAATTCTCCGATGACGAATTCCCAGCCCTGGAGCCCGTCATCCTCCCGCCCCAATCCTAACCCGGAGCGCAAGCGACAAGCGTAAGCGAGGGGACTCTTTACTTTCCCTTCGGAACCGCCTCAATCTGAAACAGTTTTGGCCACCGTTTCCCCGTGACGAAAATCCGTTTCCGCGCGCCATCGTACGCGATCCCATTCAACACATCGCAATTCTCGGTACAGCCCGCGATCCGCTCCAACCCCGTCAGATCCACCCAAGCCGTCACTTGCCCCGACCGCGGGTCGATCCGCGCGATCCGTTCCGTCATCCAGATATTCGCCCAGATCTCGCCCTCGATATACTCCAGCTCATTCAGATTCGATACCGGCCGAGTCCCGTCGCGCACCGGCAACCGGCTCAACTCCGCGAAAGTCGCCGGATCCAGAATCCGCAGCGAAGACGATCCATCGTCCATGATCAAATGCTTCGCATCGTGCGTCAGCGACCAGCCTTCCCCCGTGTAATGAAAGCTTTCCGGCTTCTTCTCTAATGTCGCCGGATCGTATACAAACGTAATCCCGTTGTGATACGTAAGCTGGTACAACCGCGGCCCAAAGAACGTAATTCCTTCCCCGAAATAAAGCGTCGAAAGCGGCACATTCTTAAGGACCTTGCCCGTTGTGAGATCCACCTTCCGCAGCGAGCTCTCGCCGTTCAGGCCCGTGCTCTCATACAGCGCCCCATCCTTGAACTCCAGGCCTTCCGTGAACGCCTTCGGGTCGTGCGGAAACGTCGCGACAATCTTATAGGACTGCACCGGCGCAGTCTGCCCGCAGGCCGCCGCCCCCAGAACCAGCCCGGCAAAAAGCAACCCGGCAGGGCCCCTAAGCACCCCGCACCGCCACCGCTCCGCTCACCGGTTTCGAACCCACAGGAATCACCGTCAGCACCGCCCACATATTCCGCTCCCGCACTAAAGCCGAAGGACTAAGACTTAACCGCAACACCGTGACATCGCCTGACTTCCGGTTCAACACCAAAGCATATTGGTTGTCCGGCGTCACGGTGACGAACCCCGGATCCGCGCCCACCTGCGCCACTCCAATCACCTTCTTCGAGTTGATGTCCAGAATACTCACATTCCCCGACTGCGGACTCGCTACGAACAGCATGCTGGACGACACGGCCATCGGACCCGGAGTCCGCCCCGCCAGCACCGTCCCCGCGACCTCTGTCTGATACGGCTGCACGATCACCACGGCATCCATGCCGTCCCCGGTGACGAACAACTGGCCGCCCGTCTGATCGATGCACAAATTGTCCGGCCGCACCGCCATCGGCAGATGCGTGATCAGCTTCCCCGTCGCCGTGTCGAACAGCGACAACCGCCTCTGCCCCAGATCCGCCGCGATCACGACCTTCCCGTCGCTCCGAAATTGAACCGCCCCGAACTCGCCCTCCGCCAGGGGCCCGCGCAGCGACCGCGCCGTCAGATCCGCCACCCAGACCCCGCGCGGAGTCGTCACAGCTGCGAAGTTTCCACTCACTGTGACCGCGAAATCCGTCGGATCGTCCGGCAGCGCGATGCTGGACTGCGCTTGCAGCGTCTCGGTAGAAACCGAAATCAACGCCCGCGGCTGCCGCGCCAGCAGGTACATCGACTTTTCGTCCGCCGCCAGCGCCATCGAAACCGCCGTCGCCGCCACCGCCGACTTCCGTTCCGAGCTCAGCTTGTAAACCTGGACCTCATGCACCGACCCGGTGTCCGGCGTAAGCGCGTAAATCACCGGCCGCGTGCCCGAGGCAAGCACTTGGGTGGGCGAACCGTCCAGCGGAATCCTCCGCGCCACCGCCATCGTCTCTAGATCGATGGCCGCAATCCCCTGCCCCTCCTCGTTCGCGATAAATGCATAGCCCCGATAGCCGCCCCGCCGCCTGGAACAAGCCGCGGCCACGAGAGGAAAAGTTAGAAGATGTCTTCGGGAAATGTTCAAGCGCAAAGATCCTCACCCATAATGACATGCCCGAGACGTGGCGCAGGCTTCAGCCTGGCGCGTCGCGAACCCCGCCCCCGGAACCCTCCGCCATCGCCGCGCCCTCCCTTCCCTCTACCTCGCTGAAAATAAAACAAAACGTTGCCCGCGCGTTTCCACTGTGGTACCTTCGGATGGGGCACGGGGACCTGCCTGAAGTTCCCTTTTTCCTCTTCGCTTTTATATGAACCTCCGGTCGTTATTTAGTCTTTTTTCGTCCGATCTCGCCATCGACCTGGGCACCGCCAACACCCTTGTTTTCGCGAAGGGCAAGGGCATCATTGTGAACGAGCCGTCTATCGTCGCCATCAATAAAGTCACCGGCGAAGTGGAAGCCGTGGGCAAGGAAGCCAAGGAAATGGTGGGCCGCACGCCCGGCAACATCGTCGCCATCCGGCCCATGAAAGACGGCGTCATCGCCGACTTCAAAGTCACCGAGCGCATGCTGAATTACTTCATTCAGAAAGCGCACGGCCGCAAGATGCTGGTGCATCCGCGCATCATCATCGGAGTCCCCAGCGAAATCACGCAAGTGGAAAAGCGCGCCGTCATTGACTCCGCTTACCATGCTAAAGCCAGCGAAGTATATCTCGTCGAGCAAGCCATGGTCGCCGCCATCGGCGCGGGCCTGCCTATCACCGAGCCTTCCGGAAACATGGTCGTCGACATCGGCGGCGGCACCACCGACGTTGCCGTGATCTCGCTCTCCGGCATCGTCTACTCGCGCTCCGTCCGAGTCGCCGGCAACGCCATGGACGACGCCATCACGCAATACCTCAAGAAGAAATACAATCTGCTTGTGGGCGAACGCACCGCGGAACAGATCAAGATCAGCATCGGCTCGGCCTTCCCTCTCGAAAAAGCAATCACCATGGAGATCAAGGGCCACAACACGCTCGAAGGCCTACCCAAGACGATCACCATCAACGACACCGAAATCCGCGAAGCTCTGGCCGATTGCGTCTCCACCATCATGAACGGAATCCGCGTCGCGCTCGAACGCACTCCGCCCGAGCTCTCCGCCGACATCAGCGACCGCGGCATCGTCTTAACCGGCGGCGGAGCCATGCTCAAGAGTCTCGACAAACGTATCCGGCAGGAAACCGGCGTGCCTGTCTCGATCGCCGAGGAGCCTCTGGCCTCGGTCGTGCTCGGAACCGGAAAGATGCTGAGCGAATTCAAACTGCTGCGGCGCATCGCGATCGATTGAACGGTCCGGCGCGCCAGGGACCCTGTTGAGTTATGGAGTTCTTACTCACTCGCTACCGCAACCTGTCGGTCCTGCTGGTAGCGATTCTCTTGCAACTGGGGCTGCTCGCCTACCAGATCAAGAGTAATCAGGATGTTCGCCTGATCCGCGTGTGGGCCGTCAGCGCTGTCACGCCTATGGCACGAGTTCTGCAAGGCGGCAGTTCCGGACTCTCCCACTTCTTTCATGATTACTTCGCGCTCCGCGGCGTGCGCGAGGAAAATCAGCGAATGAAAGCGCGTCTCGATCAGGCCGAGCTCGAAAACCAATACCTGCGCGCCCAACTCTCCACCGCGGACCGCGCCAGCGCGCTCGCGATCTTCCGGACCCAGTCCCAGTCCAAGACCGTCGCCGCGCACGTCACCGGCAACACCACCGACACCAACGGCACCAACGGCACCGTCGTCATCGTCGACCGCGGCTCCTCCGATGGCATCCAGAAGGGCATGGCCGTGATCACGCCCGAAGGAATCGTCGGCCAAGTCATTAGCGTCTATCCCCCAGCCTCATACGTGCGCCTCATCACCGACCCCGCCTTCGGCGCCGGCGTCATCTCCCAGCAGGGCCACGTGCAGGGGACTCTGAAGGGCAAGGGCGGCAGCACCGTCAACATCGACTACATCGAAAACGAAGAGAAGGTCGAACAAGGTGAGTGGTTCTACACCTCCGGCACCGATGGCGTTTTCCCCCGCGGGCTGAAGGCCGGCCAAGCCACCATCGTTCGCCCCGGTAAGACGCGCAAGGAAATCATCCTCACGCCCAGCGGCTTGCAAGGCGGCCTCGAAGACGTGCTGATCGTCATCGACGCGGTGCACGGCACCATCCCCGACGCACCGGAGCCGAATCAAGCCGTCCATCTGATTCCCCCGCCGCCCGACGCCGTCAACGAGGCTCCGGAAGCGGCCTCGCAAAAGGGCGCCGCTCTGGTGACCGATCTCGATCGCATCGCCAAACGCGACAAGCAGCTCCAGGCCAAGTTCGGCGACAAGAACTCGCCGCCCCCGAACTTTAATGCGGTGCCGGATGCCTCGCCGCCCACGGGTTCCTCGCAGCATCCATGAACGATACCCCCGTCGGCTTTCACGAGTCGCGCAAAACGCGCATCTCGAAATACAACTGGCTGGCGCTCACCGGAATCCCTTTAGCGGCGATCCTCTTCCAGGTTTACGTCCCGCAGTTCGTCCGCTATCTCGCCTACCTCGAACTGCCCCTGCTCGTCACCGTCTATTTCTCGCTCATGCGCCGGAGCCCCGTGGCTGGCGTCTTCATCGGAGCCGGCATCGGACTCGCGCAGGATTCTCTGTCGCACCACTACCTGGGCATGTACGGACTCGTCAAAACCCTGGTCGGCTACTTCGCCGCCTCCGTAAGCCAGCGCTTCGAAGTCGACAACACCTATGTCCGCGTGATCCTCGCGTTCTTCTTTTTCTTCTTCCACCAGTTCTTTTACTGGGTCCTCTCCCACGCCCTGGTAGGAGAAACGTTCGATTTCCAGCCCCAACAAACTCTTGTGCTCGCTGCCCTGAACGCCGCTGTAGCCGCCCCGTTGTACCACTTGTTAGACAAACTAAAAGTGACGGAGTAACAGTAGGACAGACGATCGTTTTGTGTCGTCTGTCAATCTTTCCTCGTCTCCGATCACTCTTCACCCGCCGCTCCACGGACTACACTAAAAACAAGTGCTACCCACCGAACCAGACCGCGGCCGGCCCGAAGACTCCTCCGGCCGTCTCCTCAAGGACGACACGCGCTTCGCCCTCGCGCGAATCGCCGTCTTCCAATACGTCGCCGTCAGCGTCTTCCTCTTCCTCGCCTTCGGATTCTGGGCCCTCCAAGTCCGCGACCACGATGTCAACAGTGAGCTCGCCGAGCGCAACCAGATCCGCACCGTCCCCCAGCCCGCCCCGCGCGGCAAGATCCTCGACCGCGAAGGCCGCGTCATCGTCGACAATCAACCGTCCTTCAGCCTCACGCTCTCCCAGGAAAACCTGAAGAAGGAACACCTCGACAGCATCGCGCAAGGTCTGCGCCTGGACCCCGAAGAGCTCCGCAAAAGCGTGGCTCTCCAGATGGCGCGCTCCCGCTACGCCCCCATCCGCGTAAAATCCGATCTCTCGCCCGCCGACCTTGCCTTCATTGAATCGCACAGCGATCCGGAAACCTTTCCCGAGATGGTGCCTGTCCAGACGCCCCGCCGCTTGTACCCGCAAAACGGCTTCGCGGCGCACGTCATCGGTTACGTCGGCGAAGTCAGCGACCTCGATTTGAATTCCGCCGAGTTCGCGAAATATTCTCAAGGCGAGCGGGTCGGCAAGTCCGGCCTGGAGCGCCAGTACAACGATGTCCTCATGGGTGTCGACGGCCAGCGCCGCGAACAAGTGGATAGCGCCGGCCGCGTGCGCAAGAAAGTGGATGACGTCGAGCCCACCCCCGGCCGCAATCTGCAAACCACCATCGACCTCGATCTGCAAGCCGTCGCCGAACTCGCCATGGAGGATCGCAAGGGAGCCGTCGTGGCCCTCGATCCGCGCAACGGCGAAGTCCTGGCCATGGTCAGCCGCCCGACCTTCGATCCGAGCATCTTCAGCGGCCACATGCGAGCCGACGTGTGGAACGATCTCCTGAACAACCCCGACAAGCCGCTCTACAACAATGCGATTCAAGCGCAGTTCGCGCCCGGCTCCACCTTCAAGCCGATCGTCGCGCTGGCCGCTCTGGAAAAAGGCACCATCGAGCCCAGCACCACGTTCTTCTGTCCCGGCGGCGCGACGTTCTATAACACCATGTTCAAGTGCGACGCCCGGCATGGCACCATCAACCTGCACGAAGCCATCACGCACTCCTGCGACGTGTACTTCTACAACGTCGGCGACCGCCTGGGCGTCGATACCATCGCGCAATACGCCGAAGCCGTCGGACTCGGCAAGAAGACCGGCATCGATCTGCCCGATGAGAAGGAAGGTATTGTCGCTTCCACCAAGTGGAAGCTGCGGACCCAACGCGAGAAATGGTATTTGGGCGAGACCATTTCCGTCGCCATCGGCCAGGGCTACACCACCGTGACGCCGATCCAGCTCGCCACTGCCATCGGCGGCTTGGCCAACGGAGGCGAATGGTATCGTCCGCATCTGGTCAAGTCCGAGACGCCGGCGGAGCAGCCCCGCCACGGCGACCTCCGCCCCGAAAACATCGCCACCGTAGTCTCGGGAATGTACGGAGTCGTCAACGAAGGCGGCACCGGAGCCACCGCGCGGCTCAGCAGCGTCGACGTCTGCGGTAAGACCGGCAGCGCCCAGCGCATCTCGAACACTCTCGCGAAATCGAATAAGGCCCTGGCCGCAACGTTGAAAGACAACGCCTGGTTCGTAGGCTTCGCCCCCTGTGACCATCCTGAGATCGTAGTCGTCGCCCTCTGGGAAGCCGCCGAGCACGGCACCCTAGCCGCCCCCATCGTCCGCGACGTGATTAAAGCCTATTTCGACAAAAAGATCCGCGCCGCCCAGCCGAAGGCCCCCGCCACCGCCTGGTTCGAGCGCCCCGGCGCAGCAAGAAGCGCCCCCTAGCCCGTTCTGCCCACTTCCCGAATGCCCCTTCTGCGCTCAATCACCTCTTCCTTGAGGTAGGACAGACGATCGTTTTTTGTCGTCTGTCAGCCGTCCAGCACTAGACCACATCCACTCCTCCCTCCGCCCGGCCAACCCCGCCTTCACCGGATTGTTCTCGACGTAATCAACCAACCCACCCAGTTCCTCATCCGACCTCACCCAGTGATCAAACGACTCCTCCTGCCAAAACGGTTCCCCCGTTCGCCCCAAAATCCGATTCGCCACCCGAGCAGTGCGCCCCTTGAGCCACCTCATGACTCCGGCTATCTGGCCAATCGGTTCAAAAATCACATGCACATGATTCGGCATAACGACCCAAGCGACAAGCCTGTACCGCCCGCTCTGCTCCCCAAACAGCAAAGCATCCGCGACCACCCGTGCAACCCTCGGATCCCCCAACCAAATTGGCCCTCCCACCTCCCCGCGAACCGACCCCGCGATTCTCCACGAAACGAACACCACCGCCCCACCAGGAACCCAGTGAGGCAAACGTCGTCGAGTAAAGCTCATGCCTTCCCCCTGCCACCCAAAAGACAGACCACAGAAAACGATGGTCTGTCCTACCTGGCATTTCTCTCCGTTACACTAGAGCGAAGTGGCACGCTACCGCAGCATCCGCGATTTCGACTGGCCCCTGGTCATCATCGCCCTCATCGCCTGTGCCCTCGGCGTCCTGCAGATCTACTCCGCCACCCACGAGGCCCGCAATCACGACGCCTGGTGGAAACAGATCCTCTATATTGCCGTCGCCCTGGTGGCCATGTGGGCCGTGGCCTCCATCGACTATCACACCCTGCTGGCCCAGGTACCCATTCTGTATACCGTCTCGGTAGCCACCCTGATCGCCACCTTCGCCTTCGGGACCAAGGTCTTCGGGTCCCGCCGCTGGATCGGCTATGGAAGTTACAAGCTTCAGGTATCCGAATTTGTCAAACTAGTGATAGTATTGCTGGTAGCACGGTACCTCTCGGAACTGAAAAGGGATGAGGTCAAGTTCCGTGATCTGTTGAAACTGGGGGGGTTGGTAGCAATCCCTACGGTGTTGGTGATGGCCCAGCCGGATTTCAGCACCGGGGCCACCTACGTGCCGATTCTGGTCGTAGGAGTCCTGATGGCCGGGCTACGGTGGCATTATCTGGCGATCGTGGCGCTGGCTTTGGCGCTGGCGGTGCCCACCGGGTGGTTCGTATTAAAGGAGTTAGGCCGGGACGTCGAGTATCAGAAGGGCCGGTTGATCACTTTTCTGGATCCTACGCAGGACCCTCAGGGACGCGGATACCAGGTGATTCAATCGCGCATCGCGGTGGGCGACGGAGGGATGTGGGGCCGGGGCGTCACGCACGGTTCCCAGACGCAGCTTCGTTTTCTGCCGGCGGTGGCAACGGATTTTATTTTTGCTTCGTTCGCGGAAGAGCATGGGTTTGTCGTAGTCATTGTGGTCTTAGGGTTGTATTTTCTGTTGTTGATGCAGATGGTGCAGAACGCGCAGACCGCGCCTGACCGGGCCGGAATGTATATCTGTATGGGGGCGGCCACGTTGATGCTGTTCCACGTGCTGGTCAACGTCGGAATGGTGGTGGGCAATGTGCCCGTTTCGGGAATTCCGCTGCCTCTGATGAGCGCGGGCGGCTCAAACATGATTTCGGTTTTTATGTTGCTGGGGCTGGTAAATAACGTTCGGCTCCGGCGGTTTGTCAGTTAAAGGTTTTTTGGATTCACACTTTTTTTGAAGGTTTTTTGAGGCAACAGTTTTAAGGAGTTTTTCGCGCATTACCTGGGTCCTGTTCGCAGATGCGCGAGGAGAAGTTAAATTGAAGCCCGCAGACGGACCTGCGCGATGAATGAGCGCGGGGATTGCGGGGCGAGTTCGGGCAACCAATTTTGGGTGTTCGGCCGGCGGAGTTGAGGGGAACGTCCCCACTTGGCCCTTCGCTATCTGGACATCGATTTCGAG
This sequence comes from Bryobacteraceae bacterium, assembly GCA_036498815.1. Classification (GTDB taxonomy): domain Bacteria; phylum Acidobacteriota; class Terriglobia; order Bryobacterales; family Bryobacteraceae; genus Palsa-187. Next base: position 192,735 of record DASYET010000013.1, read on the forward strand.
CCGGCAGCTTCCGGCTGGGGTGTACGCAAGAGTTTGCTGTAGAGAGAAACTCCACCTCGTCTTCACCGGAAGCCTCCGGCGGCAGTACTTCCGAACCGCCAAGTCCCGAGTCCCACGCTGGTCACGCGCCGCGAGTCCTAAGCAGCGGCGAGCCCGTGCGTTTTTTGCGCACGGCCATGGGGGAGGCTAGCGATGAGCAAGGAAATGGTGATCTCGTCCAACCGGCACGAGACCAGAGTCGCATTACTCGAAGACGACCAACTCTGCGAGGTCTACTTCCAGCGCGCCAACGAGTATTCACTCGCCGGCAGTATTCATAAAGGACGCGTCACGCGCGTGCTGCCCGGAATGCAATCGGCCTTCGTCGATCTGGGCCTGGAGCGCGATACGTTCCTCTACGTCTCGGATTTCCTCGAAGACCATGAGGATTTCGACCAGGTAACCGGTGACGAGCGCCCGGAGCGCTCCGAACGTTCCGAATCCCGCAGCGAGCGTGGTGGAGATCGTGGTGGAGATCGGGGAGATCGTGGCGACCGCGGAGGCCGTGACCGGGGAGGCCGGGATCGCGATCGCGACAGCCATCGTGGAGAACGCCGCCAGGCACTTCCGCCTTCCCTGACCGCCGCCGCACCCCCACCGCCGGCCGAAGGAGCCGCTCCCGCAACCGAAGCATCCGCGCCCGAAGCCGAGCCTTCCGCCGTCGCCGCCCCTTCGCCCGCAGGCGAATCCGCGCCCCGCGACGATCGGGGAGGAGACCGTGGCGACCGGCGCGGCCGCCGTTCGCGCCGCCGCCGCAATCGCGGACGAGGCTTCCCGGAATCGAAATACGCCGACCCCAACGCTCCCGCCGGAGCCCCCGCCTCTGAAGGCGAATCCGAATCCGGCAACGAAGCGGACGAACCCGAAGAGAGCGACGTCATCGAAGCCGTCGAAGCTGCTCCCTCGCAACAGGAACGCGTCGTCCTCCCCGGCGAATCTCTCGCTAAGTATCGCGGCACGGCCATGCCCCCGCCCCTGCCCGCCGAAGCCTTCACACGACCCGCATCCGCTCCGGCCGCCGAGCCCGCCGCCACGGAAGAATCGGAGTACGACGAGCCGATCCACTATCCGCCAGACAACACCTTGCCCGACGCACCCGCGCATGGCGAGCCTATCGCGGAAGCGCCTTCGCCGCACCAGCAGGCTACCGTGATCGCGGCTCCTCCCGCTGCCCCGCCCCAAGCGGATGCGGAGGAAAAGGAGGAAGCCGAAGAGGCCGCCGACTCCGGCCCTGCCGTCGCCCCCCTGCTCGATGAAGATGAGGATCTCGACATTCAGGCCATGATTCTCGACGCCATCGAAGGCGTGGACGAAGACGCCGCCGGAGCCGCGGAATCCGACGCCGCTGAGTCTGAGGAAGACGGCGAAGAACAAATCGAAGATCAAAGCGAAGATCAAAGCGACGAAAGCCCGGAAGAGACTCGCGCCCTGGCATTGGAGCCGGGCGTCGAAGCCCCTCCCGTGGACGCCGCCGCAGCCGACGGTGCCCCAGAATCCGGCTCCGCCGAAGTGCGCGAGCGCGGCGGACGCTTCCCGCATCGCATCTCCCGCCGCCGCCGTCGCGGTGGCCGCGGACCCGCCGGCGAAGCCCGCGAAGGACGCGAACCCCGCGCTGGCGAGCCGCGCGGTGAAGACGGCGCTCCCGCCGCCCCCCGCAGCCCCGAAGAGCGCACCGTCTCCCGCCCCGAAGGCGGACGCCCGGAAGGGGGACGTCCGGAAGGCGGACGAGGTCCCCGTCCCGAACGCACCGGCGGCAACACGCCCGCCGTCTCCATCACCGACATGCTCAAGGAGGGCCAGGAGATCATCGTCCAGATCGCCAAGGAACCTCTCGGTCAAAAGGGCGCGCGCATCACCTCGCACATCGCTCTCCCCGGCCGCTACGTCGTCTACATGCCCACGCTCGAACACATGGGCGTCTCGCGCAAAATCTCCAGCGACGAGGAGCGCCTCCGCTTGAAGCGCATTCTCAAAGAGCGCAAACCCGGCACGGTCGGCGGCTTCATCACCCGCACCGCCGCCGAAGGCCGCACCGAAGAAGAAATCGCGGCCGACATGGAGTTTCTCTACAAGCTCTGGCAGGACATCAAGACCAAAGCCGAGCGCAAGCCCGCTCCCCTGCTCCTGCACCACGATCTCGACATCGTGCAGCGCGTCCTTCGCGACCAGCTCACCGATAACTTCAAATCCATCTGGATCGACAACGAAGAGCTCTACGAAAGCGTCGTCAGTTTCGTTCAGCGCTTCCAGCCCGCCCTCGTCGGCAAAGTGAAGCTCTATACCCGCGAAGCTCCCATCTTCGATTCGTTCAACATCACGTCCGAGCTCGAAAAAGCTCTGCGCCCGAAAGTCTGGCTCAAGTCCGGCGGCTACATCGTCATCAACCAGACCGAAGCGCTCGTCGCCATCGACGTCAACACCGGAAAGTACGTCGGCAAATCCAACCGCCTCGAAGACACCATCGTCAAGACCAACACCGAAGCGATCAAGGAAATTGTCCGCCAGATCCGCCTGCGCGACTTAGGCGGCATCATCGTGATCGACTTCATCGACATGGACGAGCGCAAGAATCGCCAAAAAGTCATGCAGGCGCTCGAAGAAGCCATGCGCGCCGACCGCGCTCCTTACAAAATTCTCCAGTTCAACGATTTCGGCCTCGTCGCCATCACGCGGAAACGCGTGAAGCAATCGCTCGAACGCACCCTCTGCTCGCCGTGCCCGCACTGCGACGGCTCCGGGTCCATCAAGAGCGTCCAGACTGTGGTCAGCGAGATCCTCACCGAAGCTCGCAAGATGTCCTCCAGCGTGGAAGGCAAGGACGTCATGCTGCGCGTGCACCCCGACGTCGCAAAAATCCTCAAATCGCACCAGAACAAATATCTGGAAGAGCTGGAAGAGGTCCTGCGCCGCCCCGTGATCGTAAAGAGCGATCCGCTACTGCACCACGAAAAATTCGACCTGGCCTAACGCGCCTGGGGCGGGAGTTCGCCACGTTCAAGGGCGAACACCCGCTGCTCGAGTAAGGCGATGCGGTCTTCGTGGCCCCGGAGCTTGATGTCCGTCGGACTCGCCCAGTTGTGAAACGCGCGAAGCATTTCAGTCTGCATGTCGCGCATTTTTTCCACCAGCCGGTCCTCCATCTGGACCATGCCCTGCTTCAGCTCCTGGCGAAGCGACGCCGTATTCTGCGTGGACTCTTGACGGAGTCCAGCGATCTCCTGCTTGAGCTCCTGGCGGAGTTCCGTAATATCCTTCTTTGTCGCGGATGCGTTGTCGTCTTGCAATGCAGACATTCCTTCCGCTACTCCTAGTCTATTCTGCACGGTCTCCTCTCGTACGAACCCCGCAACACTGCCCCCGTCCCCCCGTTGCATCCCTATGCAGCCGTTCCGGTAACTCTTTCCGCTTCGGGATCCCGACTTGGGACTCTGCCCGTTCCCCCGCCGTGTCTTTCCATCGACTTACACCCGGCCGATCTTTGGTCCCCCGATTGCTTTCTTCTCCCTCGTAATGATGAGATCCGGAACGGCTCAAGGAATCGTGGTTCTCCCCCCAACAGCTGTACCTGCTAAGACTAACCCCTAACCCTAACAACCCCAGAAGACCCCTTTTCGAACCCCTTTTGAACCGCAATTCCTTGAGCCTTCGCGGACTCCTCCGCTGTCCGTGCTATCCTTCGCCCATGCGCACGCTGCGGCTTCCGTTGGCCGCCCTCGGGACCCTCCTTTTCCTCACCCAAACCCTGCCGGCTCAGATCTCTGTCGAACTTGGACAAACCATTTTCCGAGGCCGCGCCGTCACCTATCGCGTCGTCCACGGACACGCCATCCTGGAAGGAGACCTCGATCTTGGCCCTCTCGAAAAACTCCAGCCCCAAGCCCTCGTCCCCAACGACTCCCAACTCCTCTGGCCCGGCGGCGTCATCCCGTATGCGATCGACTCCAACGTGCCGAATCCCCAGCGCATCTCCGACGCCATCGCGCTCTGGACCTCCCAGACTGCCCTCCGCTTCAACCCTCGCTCGAAAGAAGGAAACTACATCACTTTCTCGCGGACCTTCCTCAACAACCAGATATGCGCCTCCGCCGTCGGCATGACCGGCGGTCCACAGACCCTCTCCGTGGACGATCTCTGCACCAGCCTCGACCTCGCGCACAGCCTCGGCCACGCCATCGGCCTCTACGGCGAACACACTCGTGCCGACCGCGACTTTTACGTCACGCCCAACTCGTCCAACATCGACAAGCGCTATCTGCCCGACTATGCCCTCTCCGTGCCGATCGCCTCTGAGCAAGGTCCCTACGACTACGCCTCCCTCATGCACTTCGGCCGCTACGCCCGCGCGGCGGATCGCAACCTGATCACGCTCGAAACCATCCCCGCCGGCATCCCTCTCGACGGAGTCGCCGTCACCGGAATCTCCGCCGGCGATATCGATGCGGTGAATCGCTTGTATCCGCCGCCGATCTCCGTCAACATCGGCCCCGCCTCGCCGCCCGCCACCACCATCACGTCCAATCCGCCTGGACTGCAAGTATTGATCGACGGCAGCCTATCCACCACCCCGGCTCTCGTGAACTGGTCGTTCGGATCCGCGCATACCGTCGACGTCCCGGCGGTGCAGCGCGATGGCACGCCCACCCGCTATCTCTTCGCCCGTTGGAGCGACAACGGCGCAAAATCTCACACCGTCACCGCCTCGGCCGACGTTTCCGTGTTCACCGTACACTTCGTGCGCCAGTTCCAGTTTACGAACTCCGTCTCTCCCGCCAGCGCCGGCACCGTGAAAGTCACGCCTTTATCGCCCGACGGATACTATACCGAAGGCACCGCCCTCTCTCTCCTCGCGGCTCCCGCCACCGGATACCAATTCCTCACCTGGAACAACACCGCCGGCTCCATCCTGACCAATGTCCACGGAATCAGCGCCGCCAACATCTCGTTCCTGCTCTCGCAGCCCGGCCTGAACTACATCGCGACTTTCGCCACCGCCTCCACCAATCTCCTGCTGATCAACACCGTCCCGCCAGAGCTTCCGGTGAGTGTCAATGCCACCATTTTGCCTGCGCCTCGAAACATCTCGGCGGCGGCGGCCTCCACCGTAACCGTATCCGCCGCGCCCACCATCTCCTTCGGCACCGGAGCCACGCGCTACGTCTTCACCGGCTGGAACGACTCCGGCGCCGCCACCCATCTGATCAATCTCCCCAAGACCGGACAATTCGGCACCGTGACCGCGCTCTACAAGACCCAGCACCTGGTCACGACCGCCACCCTCGGACCCGGCTCCCTCACCGTCACGCCCTCCTCGCCCGACGGCTATTACGACGACGGCGCGCAAATCACCATCACCGCGGCTCCCTCCTCCGGCGCGCAACTCACGCGCTGGGATGGCGATGCCTCTGGCTCGACCTTGGTCCAGACCATCACCGTGAAGAAGCAAATCGCCGTCCAGGCCACCTTCCAGCAGCCCTTCACTCTCTCCGCCGCCAACATCGTGAACGCCGCCAGCTTCCTGTTCACTCCCGTTAGCCCCGGCGAAATCGTCACGATCTTCGGACTCAACATCGGCCCTCCGAGCCTGGTCCAGCTCGCCCTGGACCTCAACGGCAAAGTCGAAACCTCACTCGCCTCCTGCTCGATCCTTTTCGACGGCATCGCCGCCCCGCTCGTCTACGTGTCGCCGAATCAGCTTGCCGCCGTCGTGCCCTACGGAGTCGCGGGCCACTCCACCACCAGCGTCCAAATCTCCCTTAGCGGCTCTCTCTCCAACGCCGTGACGCTTCCTGTCGGCGCCACTTCGCCCGCGCTCTTCTCCTCGAACAGCTCCGGCCGAGGCCCCGCCGCCATCGTCAATCAGGACGGCACTCTCAACGGTCCGCTCAACCCCGCGGCCAAAGGCACCTATGTGCTGCTCTTCGGAACGGGCGAAGGCCAGACTAATCCCAAGGGCCTCGACGGCTCGGTCGCCAAGGCCCCGAATTTCCCCGCCCCGCTCGGAGCCGTCTCCGTCCTCATCGGCGGACCTCCCGGCATCGGCGTCCCCGCGCAACTCCTCTACGCCGGAGCCGCCCCGGGCGACGTCGCCGGAGTCCTCCAAATCGACGCCGTCATCCCCTTCAACGTCCCCTCCGGCCAAGTGCCGATCTCGTTCGCCGTCGCCGGCTCCTCCAGCTACGACATGGCCACCATTTCGATCCAGTAGCAAGGCGTCGCGCGGATCATCGGAGCTGGTTGCTGGGCCCAGGCCGAATCGGAAGCGGAATGAAACGCTCGACCGCCGAATTTCACTACGTGAAGTCGATAGTCCTAACGGGACAAGACAAAGGAGGCTTCCATGTGGAAATCAATAGCACTTACGACAGCAGCCCTGGTCCTGGTGCTTCTCGGCCCCGGCTCCCAGCCGGCACGCGCGGATTTAAGAGCGGAATTCCAAAAAGGGTGCGAGTCAGGCCACGGCTCGTATGTCGAAAACGTGGGGAATGTTCAGTGCAACACCTCCGGCGGCACGACGATCACGTGTGACTACAAAATAACGCACTGCTCCGTCTCCGCCCAAGCCACGTACACCAAGATCATTACCGAATCGGGAGGAGCCCTTCAGGAGTACTTGAACGGCAAATCCAAGGTCGACGTGCCCCGAGGTTGGACCCTCGTGAAATCGAAAACCGTGGAATCCAGGCAGCAGAGTGTGAAATAGGGCGGCCACTCACACATCGGCGCAAGTTTGGCTCCGGCCACCGGACGATGGATCGCAAGCAATCCTCAACGCCCGGTGGCCACTCTCGTTCGATCCGGGAGAAACACCTTCTTGGAATTCCCCCTCTTTACACAGAGAGTTGTTGGGAAATCGAGAGGTGCTTTCATGCGATTTCTGGCCTTATTCGCGATCACTTCGGGTGCCTGTTTCGGCAGTACGATCACCGGACTGGCCGTCCTCAACTACACCCCCGGCAGCGTATCTGGCACGATGAACCCCTTCACCGAAGCCTGCATCACGATCCAGCCTCAGTCGGACTGTCCTTCCAGCGCCGTCGGCACAGCCACCAGTTCCCTTACCAGCGGCGCCCGCTCCGGTTCCGCCTCCGCGCAATCTTCCCTTAGCCCGTCCGGAACGATCTCAGACACCGCTCAGCTCGGCCTGGATGGACCTCCCTTCGCGCCAAGTCTCCCGCCCGCGCCCAGATTCGCGGTGGATTCCCAAGCCGACTCCAGCCTGCTCTTCAACAGCCCGCTCTCGTCCCTGAGCTTCTTCCCATCGATTTCCCTCGCCTCCTCCGGAGGAAACACAAATGTCAACGCGGACGCTGTTGTCGGCGTCTTCGACAACGAGATTACAGATCCTCTTGGATACCTCCGGTTTCACCGCTTGAGTCTCTCCGTGAGCTTCCAGAACACCGGATCTTTCGGAATGGACCCGGTCAACTCAACCGTGACCTTGAACGTTTCACCCGGAGCCAGCGGCTCGATTCAGGTCTTATTCTTCAACAACGCGTACATCACTCTGCTCTCTTACTCTTTCGTCACCGACCCGGTGTCCGGCAACCTCGTCGTCACCGATTCCTCCAACAGCCTCGGCTGGGCGCTGCCGGGCGTCGGCGAAAATCCGAACTTCAGCCTCAGCATCGCCGCGATTTCCGCGGCGCTCCCCGTGCCCGAAGACCCCAGCGACGGCACGACCTTCGACTTCTCCGAAGCCGCCGTCGGCGGGGCCATCGTCGGCGTCACGATCCCGGAGCCCGGCACGCTCGGACTCTCGACGCTAGGCTTGCTCGGAGCGTACGCCCGCCTCGCGGCTCGACGCCGCCGCCCCGCAAGCCGCTAGCGATCCTTTTCCACTCCGATCAACTGCGCCACCCGGGACTCCGGACTCACCGGCTCCACCAGCACAATCATGCTCGCGTTCAGAATCATGCGATCCGGCTGATGCCACTCCTTGCCGCGCTTCACCAGAGTGTTCGACACCACCTTCGTCTGCGGATCCATCGAGTTCTGCACGTAGTACACTTCCCGCAACACCGGGAACGGAGTCCCCAGCCCCTCCATCTTCCCGAAGTACACCGCCCCGTTGCTCAGCAGCACCGCCTGATACGGAGTGGTCAGCGCCACCGTACGATGCGCCAGAAACCAGTACTCGCCCGCGACTCCCGCCAGCGCCGCCAGCACCGCCACCGCCGCTATCTTGCCGAAGCTCGACACCCGTCTTACTTCTTTCCGCGACCCCGCCGGCGCCCGATCAGCGACAGCCCCACCAAACCCAGCCCCGTAAGCACCAACGAAGCCGGCTCCGGCACCTGCGGCGCGAACGCCACGCCCTTGAAGTTCGAATCCACCGGAGCCGTCGCCAGAATCGAGAACGCTTCCCCGCCCGGTAAACTCGTCGCCGAGAGCAGATCCGTCACGCCGAACAGATACGTTTGATCCGTATCGCCGATCGTGAAATTCGTAGCGTATAGCAGCACTTGATTCCCCACCACCTCGCCCGTCAAGCCAAACAGACCCGTCGTGCCCGAAGTATCCGCCGGATTCACCACCGGGTTCTGCACCAGATTCAAGCCCCCCGCGATCGTATAATCCAGCACCCACGTCCCGCCCACCAACGACCACTTCTGCAGCCCGCCGTCGCCCGTGTGATTCGTCGCCGCGTCCTGCTTCCCGTTGCCGCTATCGGCGATATACAACGTCGTCGAGTTCGCGAAGAAATAGCCCTCCGGACTCAAATTGATCTGCTCTCCCGCCGCATTCACGCCGTTTGTCTGCGCCGCCGTCAACGTGACTTTGCCCGTGGACGTTCCGGTTCCCGCCAACTGCGTCGGCCCATTGCCGCTATTGGCCAAGCTGGTCGGCGTCCCCGATCCCAGCGTCCCCACGAATGAACGCGCCGAACCCGAGCCCTCCTTGCTGTCCACCGAAACATACAGCTGCCCGTTCACCACCTGGACATCGCGAGTATCCTGCGTCAGCGTCTTCCCGGTAGTATCGTTGCCCGTGATCGGCACCGCGGAATTACTGCCGGTGGTGGTATAGAAAACTCCGCCCGTGTTGTCCGGACTATTTCCCTGCCCCGAGATATAAATGTTCGTCCCATCCACCGTGAACGCACTCCGCGGATTGTTGCCGTTGAATACGCCGAACACCGCCGTCGTCGAATTCACATTCCCATTCGCGTCGATGAACGCCACCACCCGAGGCACCGCTGTATAGCTCTGCCCCTGCACGCTGCCCGATTGCCCCAGCGCCGTGTTCGAATTCACCAGGCTGAACGAGCCCGGATTCGCATTGAACGTCGCCGCGTTCACCCCGTATCCCATCACCACCAAATACTGACCGTTCGTCGAAAGCTGCAACGTGCCCTCCGACGACGAACCGTACTCCGCCGACACCGGCTTGTTCGCCCCGGAAGCCGTCTGCGGCAGCACCACTGTGCTGACGTACGCGGCACTCGACGTTCCCGTCGGAGCATATTGGAACAGCGAGAACGGAGAAGCCTGATTGTCGGTATAAGGCCCCGAGCCCGCGCCCACCACTCCGTTTCCTTCCACACTCACCACCAGATTCCCTGGTGCGAAGATCTGTCCGGCGAACACCGGAACAGTCAGCAGCCATCCCATCGCGGCCTTCCTGAGCGTACGTCTCGTAATCATAGAAATATGAAATGTAGCGAAGGCATGTGTCGCAACAATCTCATTTCCATGACGATTTGAAAACTGTGCTTTCCTGCATGCCATCGGACCACTACCGTCGCCGAATGGCGGAAAGCCCCCTTTCAGCGCCCCTTTCAACTCTTTGAAACTGATGAAAAAATCCCTTGACGACCCGATTGCTCGGACGTATACTTGCATGCAGATTTTCGTTAGGCGAACCACTCGCCTATCCTTTGGTGCAACTGAGAGGGGGTTTTTGATCCATGCGATCCACGTTACTATTCCTCTGCGCGCTGCTCCTGGCAGCTACCGCGCTCGCCCAAACCGACCGAGGTTCCATCACCGGTACCATCGCCGATCCGGCGGGGGCCGTCGTGCCCAACGCCAAAATCGAGGTCAAGAATACGGCCTCCGGCGCGGTCTTCAGCGGAGGCACCTCCTCCACCGGCAACTTCATCGTCGCCAACCTGCCCGCCGGAACCTATTCGCTCGCCGTCACGGCCGACGGCTTTAAGAAATACGTCCGCGAAAACCTCAACGTCACGGTCGCCACCGACACTCGCCAGGACGTCAGTCTGCAAGTCGGAGCGCCCACCGAAGTCATCACCGTGACCGAAGCCGCGCCCCTGCTCAAGACCGAAAGCGGCGAAGTCAGCCATACCGTCACGGCGGAGCAGGCCGACAACCTCCCCATCCTCACGCTCAGCGGCAGTTCCAATCCCTTCAGCAACGGCTTCGGCAACATCCGCGATCCTCTCGCCGTCACGCAGCTTCTGCCCGGCGTGCAGTTCGGCAACGACTACGCTCTGCGCGTCAACGGACTCCCCTCCGCCAGCGAAGCCATCCGCATTGAAGGCCAGGACGCCACCAATGGCATGTGGCGCGAAGTTACGCAGATCAACCAGTCCGGCATGGATGCGATTCAGGAAGTTTCGGTCCAGACCAGCAACTTCGCCGCCGAGTTTGGCCAGGCCGCCGGAGGATACTTCAACTTCACCATGAAGTCCGGCACCAACTCCTTCCACGGCAGCGCGTACGACTATCTCGTCAACGAAGCCTTCAACGCCGGACTTCCCTTCACCGACGCCGGCACCACCAACAGCCTGAAAGCCGGCCAGCATATCCGCAACCCCGTCCGCCGCAATGACTACGGCTTCACCATCGGCGGCCCCGTCTCGATCCCGAAAGTCTACGACGGCCACGACAAGACGTTCTTCTTTTTCAACTTTGAGCAGTATCGCGAAAACCGCACCACTGCGAGCTCCGTCCTCACCGTGCCCACTCTCGCGTACCGCCAGGGCGACTTCTCCCAAGCCACCGCCGGGCTCGGCAACCTCACGCAGAACGGAGCCCCCGCCGTCGATTCGCTGGGCCGGGCCCTTCCGCAGAACGGCGTCTACGATCCCAACACCACTCGCCCCGGACCCGACGGTGCCCTAGTGCGCGATCTGTTCCCCAACGGCCAGATTCCGCTCACCCGTTTAGACCCCGTCTCCGCCGCCATCCAGAAACTGCTGCCGCAACCGGCCAATGGCCTCACGCAGAACAACTACCCTCTGCCCGCCTTCTCCGACTTCCAACACACCACGAATTTCTCGTTCAAGATCGACCACTCCCTCAGCTCCACCATCAAGATCTCCGGCTACCTGTCGCGCATCCTCACGCGCAACCCCAACAACAACGGCATTTCGGGAAACATCAGCCAGCCCGCGCCCACCGACAATCGCTCCACTACCGCGAGAATCAACTACGACCAGACGCTCAAGCCCACCTTGCTGCTGCACCTGGGCATCGGCTATCTGTACACATACTCTCCGTCCATCGCTCCCGCTTTCGATGAGAGCACTCTCGGCCTCAAGGGCTTCTATAACGAGAGCCTCTTCCCCAACATCACCGGACTCGTCTCCGGCTCCAACGGCGGCGTCAATTTGAGCAGCAGTCCCTTCGGCGGCGGCGGAGCCCTTGGCCCCGGAGGCTTCGCGCAGAACCTGTGGGATCAAAAACCCACGGCCAACGGAAACTTGACTTGGGTGAAAGGGAATCACACTTACAAATTCGGCGGCGAGCTCGTGATCGAAGGCTTTCCGGATAATTCCCTGTACCGCTCCAACGGCCTGTTCGGCTTCGCCGCGTCGGAAACCGGCAACCCCTGGGAAAACAATCGAGGCCTGAACTCCACCACGGGATTCAACTACGCCAGCTTCTTCCTGGGCCAGATCGACAATCTGCAAATCAGCCCGCCCACGCAGACCAAGCTGGGCAACCACTCCATGGGCTTCTTCGCGCAGGATTCCTGGAAAGTGAACCGCAAACTCACCGTCGATTACGGCATCCGTTACGACTACGCCACGTACCTCAAAGAGCAATATGGCCGCATGCAGAGTGGATCGTTCAATACCCTGAACCCCACCGTCGGACGCCTCGGCGCCGTGATTTACGAAGGCTACGGCGGCGGACGCTGCAACTGCGCGTTCTCCCACAACTATCCCTACGCCTGGGGACCGCGCCTCGGCTTCGCGTACCAGATCAATACGAAGACCGTGCTGCGCGCGGGGACCGGCATCCAATACGCCACCACCGCCAACAACGCGTTCCTCTCCTACAACGTGGCCGACTTCTACTCGTTCAACGGCCCCGGCTACGGCCTTCCGGTTTCCGCGCTCGCGCAAGGCAACCCCTACGCGGCCGGCAATCCTTTCGGCAACCCCGTCATCACGTGGCCCAATTTCGACAACGGCAAATACCCCACCAAGACCATCAATGGCCTGGTGCCGCAGTCGCCGTTTATCTCCATCGACCGCAGCTCCCGTCCGCCGCGCGTGCTCACCTGGAGCATCGGCCTGCAACGCGAAGTTCTCCGCAACCTGGTGATCGAGGCCGCCTACGTCGGCAACCGCGGAGCCTGGTTCACCGCGCCGGAACTCAATTCCACCAACTACAATTCACTGCAAATCTCAGATCTCACGCGCAATCACCTCGACATCGCGAACGCCAACGACCGCGCGCTGCTCAGCCTGCCCATCGGATCGCCCACCGCGATCCAGCGCGGCTTCGGCGGACTTCCGTACACCGGATTCCCCACCAGTCAGACCGTCGGCCAGTCCCTGCGCCCGGTTCCGCAGTGGGACGGCGTCCCGCCCTTCCTCGGACCGCCGCTCGGCGACACCTGGTATGACTCGCTCCAGATGAAGGCCACCAAGCGCTACTCGCACGGCCTCGAAATGCAGGGATCCTTCACCTGGGAAAAGAACACCGTGCTCGGCACCAGCGCCGACACCCAGTACTTCACGCCCGCCACACCGCTGATCAACGACGTCTTCAACCGCGAGCAGAACAAGCAGCTCTCCGGCCTGGGCCGTCCGCTCAGCATGGTGATTTCCGGCACCTACACCACACCCAGACCGGCCTTCACGCAGAACAAGATCGTCTCGAATGTTCTGCGCGGATGGCAGATCGGCGCGGTGCTTCGCTACCAGAGCGGAGCGCTCATCCAGACCCCGCCCTCCAGCAACAACCTGCTCAGCCAGCTCCAGCGCGGACCCGAAAATAATCCGGCAACGTGGGGCGGTGGCCACACATACTGGAACGTCGTTCCCGGCCAGAACCCGCTGCTCGTCGATCCCAACTCGAAGTTCGACCCCACCACTCAGCTGGTGCTGAATCCCGCTGCCTGGACCGACGCCGCCGCCGGCCAGTTCGGCACCTCGGCGCCGTATTACAACAGCTACCGCTGGCAGCGCCAGCCGTCCGAAGCGATGAACTTCGGCCGCCTGTTCCGCATGGGCAAGGAAGGCAAGTACAACCTGCAAATCCGCGCGGACTTCCAGAACATCTTCAACCGCCTGTTCTACTCCGCCCCCGCCACCGGAGGCTTCTTCGGAACCAACCCGTCCACCTTTCCGTTCCAGCTCGGCGGCCAATACTACGGCGGCTACGGCTTCGTAAACTGGATCTCCGGCGGCTCCGCCCAACCGAGATCCGGCCAATTAGTCGCCCGCTTCACGTTCTAGAAGTAGGACAGACCATCGTTTTTCGTGGTCTGTCTTTCTCCCTCGCCCCGGAGATTGACAGACCACAAACAACGATCGTCTGTCCTACTTTCCGCTATAATCGCAGGTAAGATGGTGAATCCCCTCGCCCGTGTCGCCGGAGTCTTTTGCGCCTGTCTGGCCGTTGTTTCCTCCACGCCGGCCCAGGAGCCCATCCGCGTCAACGTCCAGGAAGTCATCGTCCCCGTCACCGTCACCGGCGACCGAGGCAAGTTCGTCGCCAACCTCGAAAAGAAGGATTTCAAACTCTACGACGAAGGCAAGCCACAGACCATCGAATACTTCTCGCGCGAGCACAACCAGTCCGTCGTCGTCGGCTTCCTCATCGACCTGAGCAACGCCAACCGCTCCGGCTGGAAGGATTTCCAGGAAGCCGCTGAAGAGATGGTCCTGACTCTGCTGCCCGGCGATCCCAAGTACTCCGGCTACCTCATCGGCTACGGCTCCGACGCCGAAGTCATGGTCGACACCACCTCCGACGCCGACTCGATCGTCAATCGGATCAAGAAGCTCAAGCCCGGCGGCGGCTCCGCCCTCTACGACGCGATTTTTCAGGCCTGCACCAACCGTAAGCTGGTCCCCGGCGAGCCCAATGAGCCCCGCCGCGTCATCATCATTATCGGCGACGGCCATGACAACGCCAGCAAGAAGACCCTCGACGAAGTAATCGAACTCGCCCAGCGCGAACAAGTCACGATCTACGGCGTCAGCACCGTGGCCGACTTCCCGAATGGCGCCGAAGACACCCTGGTTCGCCTGGCCAACGAAACCGGAGGCAAAGTCGAGTACCCGCGGCAGAACATGTACAGCGACATCTCCGGCTACCTGCAAGTCCCCCGCGATGGCGGTAACTTCGCCTACGATCTGGGCACCGGAGGCTACGCGAACGCCAAAGCCACCAAGCTCTTCAGCGCCATCGCCGACCTCTCCGGCGAGATCACGCTGCAATACGTGCTCCGCTTCGTCCCGGACATCCCGCCTAATTCAAAGAAGGTCCGCCGCGAGCTCAAAGTGACGGTCGAACTCCCCGACGTCCACGTCCGCGCCCGCCCGGCCTACTTCCCGAATCAATAGTACGGCGCCTTTCCGGCCCCGTACGTATAGGCCTGCGCGCATCAGATCGCGCGTCCCCGCGGGTCGTAAATCTGTTCCCATTTACAGCCAACCTGTGTCATCATTTCGTGAAGCCTGCGAATGTCCGTCGCGACCACTTACGCTGCACGTGTATCCATACTGGAGCTTGAACTCCCCGGCCAGCCCCCGGTGGCCGCCGGAATCCTCCTCGAAGATCCGTCCCAGGACCGCTTGCACCTGCGTCTGCGCCGCGATTGGGATCAGATCGCGCCCGGGGAAGCCGTCGTCCTTTCCGCTGTCGAGTTCGACCTCGCCGCCAAAGCCTCCGAGCTAGGCGCGGCCCGACTGCTCGCGCTCCTCGAAGACACCATGTCGAATGTACTTCGCATCACCGATCCCCGCGAGACCGTGGTCGATGATTTCGACCGTGCGCTCGCCCGCCTCTACCGCGAACACGTTCGCTCCACCGTTCGCCCCTTCGTCACGCATCTGCCGCGCTACTCGCTCACTGTCGCCGCCGGCAAATTTCTCGAAAATCAGGAAGTCGCCGAGCAAGCATGGGAAGAAGCCCCTCCCGGCCTCAAACTCACGCCCGATCTGTTCGCCGCCCGCATCGCCGGCCACTCGATGGAGCCGCACATTCCCGACGCCAGCCTCTGCGTCTTCCGCGCCGGAGTCGCCGGCTCCCGCCAGGGCCGCCTGGTGCTGGTGGAAGCCCTCGGCCGCGGCGCCAATGACCGCTATACTGTGAAACGCTACCGCAGCGAAAAATCCCAGCGCCCCGATGGCTCCTGGGAACACGATCGCATCCGCCTGGAGCCCCTCAACCCCGAGTTCGAAGCCTGGGACCTGGACCCGGAAAAAGAGGACTACCGAGTCATCGCCGAATTCGTCCGCGTCCTGGACTGACCTGAACAACGCAGCCCCAAGCGTAAGCGCGGGGACAAGGCCTAAAGCGTCGCAACCGGGATCACGCATTCCGTGCTAAAACAGGCTCACATGAAGATCACTTTGCGCGAGGTCGAAGACGCCGACCTCCCTCTCTTCTTCGATCACTGGCGCGATCCCGAAGCCGCCCACAGGGCCGCCTTCCTCGGCCGCGATCCCCAGGACCGTGCCCTCTTCGATCAACACTGGAAAAAAATCCGCGCCGACCCGGACAACGTCCTCCGCACCATCGTCTTCGAGAATCAAGTGATAGGCAGCGTCTCGAAGTACGTCCTCTTCGGCCAGCCCGAAATCACTTATGGAATCGCAAGAGAGCACTGGGGCCGAGGCCTGGCCACCGCCGCGTTGCAAGAATTCCTCCGCCAGTTCAAAACCCGCCCTCTCCACGCGCATGCCGCGAAAGACAACGTGGCATCTTTGCGAGTCCTGGAAAAGTGCGGCTTCAAAATCACCGGCGAGGAGCGAGGCTTCGCGCTGGCCCGCGGCGAAGAAATTGACGAAGTAGCGCTGGAGCTTACTTGAACTCCGTAATAATCGCGTGCTGCTTGCCCACGACCAGCGTCTCGGTATGCACCCGATCCCGTAAGTTAAACCTTACATCCCCGAACTTATACTGATTCACCGTGACCTTGGCATCCGGCGTCGTGGACTTCAAATCGCCATTCTCCAAATACGTCACGACGACGTCTTTGTTATGGAAGTGCATCGGCGTCGCCACGCCCGTCTTCCACGTGTAATCCCACACGATCACTTTGGAATTCTCCAGAATCTTCTTCGACCCCGGCCGTGGAAACGCCAGCGGAAACCCGGTCGTATTCTTCATCGCGTTCGGCGCGTGATCCTTAACATCGATCACGATGCTGTGCCCCATAATCGCCAGCGTCCCGCCCTTCGGCACGAAGTGCGCCTTGCCCGACAGCTCCACCACCACCGTGTCCTCGGACGTCTTGGTCGTCGGAACCGCGTCCTTCACATCCCACACTCTGGCCCGCTCGTTGTCGATGATCGGCTTCAACGACCCCGCCGGAGGCGGTTCCTGGAACAACATCGCGGCCAGCAGCAGAGCAATTCCCATGTTTAATCCAGCACCTCGTTAATCCAGTACCTTCAGCGAGATTACCACGAAGAACGAAGTCTCATCGTCCACGCCCGACACCTTACCCAGCACCGTCTTCTGCCCCTCCATAAAGTCTCCCGACGTCGTCAGCCCGACCTCCATGTACTGATATTGCGTGGAGGCCTGGGCATTGCCCGTGCCCGAATTAAAGGAGCCGGTCGCGTAGGGGACTCGAAAACTGATCCGAACAGTGGAAAACCGCACGAACCGTCCCGAATCTTTCCGAGTCACTCCTTCGGGCCGGATATTGACCTGTCCCACAGTGCTATACCCCGCAGCGATCGCGTTGCCGCTCGGCAGGCGGAGCGTCTCCTGAGTCTCCTTGCCCTCCTGCAAGTGCAGAGGCAGCGTGTCCCACAGCTGGATGTCCTTATATTGCGTGTTCGCCCGCAGCTGTTTCGCGACGGCCTCCATATCGGCCGGCAACGTCGAGGGCGTCGTGGCTGCTTTGGTCGACGCCTTCAAGAACGTGAGCGTCATGTCGATGTTCCGCCCGATCGCCGCTTCGCTGCTCGGCTGATCCAGCTCCGCGATCACTTTGCGCATCTTGTCCACCACGTCGCGAGGCGCATACACCACAATCGTCCGCAGCTTCTCGTCCGATTGCATCCGAACCTGAAACACTTGCAGCAGCTTCACCAGCCGGTCGAACGAATCGCCCGTCAGAGTCTTCACCGGAATGATCACGGCATCGTAGCCGTTGTCCGCCGGAGGCTTCTCCTGGGCGCACACCAATCCCGCCAGCAACACCACGGGCATCACGATCTTCAGCAATCGCATCTTCTTCGCTCCTTATGTTGTTTTTGTTCAGCCGCCGATGAGCAGGATCACCACATCCGGTTCATCCGACGATTCAATCCGAATCTCATGCGCGCCGCCGTTATCCGAAGAAACCGGGGGCGCCTTTTCCGTCCGCCGTACTTCCACTTCCCGCACCGGCACCACCGCCGGACGCGCCGCCTTATGCGCAACAGGCAAAACCGGAGCCGCCTCGACCACCGGCGCACTCTGCTGCACAGCGACAACAGGACCCTGCACCGCCCGCCCGTTCACCGGAACTTGCGCCGTCCGCAACTCCACCATCGCCACCGCCAAACACCCCGCCACGGCGACCATAGCCGCAAACTTCCACCCGAACCACCGCCGCCGCGACGGCACACTCTCCGCCACCGCCCTCCGCACCCGCGCAAGCGACTCCGCCGGTATCGCCTCCTCGCGCATCTCGGAAAACAGCTCGCGAATCTGCTCGTCTTTCATGCCTTCCCGCTCTCCAAAACTTCCCGCAGCCGCCGCATCGCGTGGAAAATCTGGCTCCGCACCGTCGCCTCTTTCGTCCCCAGCGCCGCCGCGACCTCCGCCGTCGACAACCCCTCGATCTCCCGCAGCACCACCGCCGCCCTTTCCCGCACCGGCAGCGTCGCCAGAGCCGCCATCAGCCGCTCCTTCTCCTGTGACCGGATCAGCCCCGCTTCCGCGACCGCTTCTTCGCGCAGAGTCTCCGGCAGTTCCACCACCGGCTTCGCTCGCCGAGCCTTATCGAGACAAGCGTTCACCGTAACCCGGTACAGCCACCCGCCCAGAGCCGCCTCATTCGCGAACCCCAGCCCATGCCGGTGGAGCCGCAGAAAAACCTCCTGCGCCACGTCCTCCGCGTCGGCCCAATTGCCCAAAACCCGGTACGCCGTCCGCAGAACCTGCCGCTCGCGCTGCCGCAGCACCTGATCGAACGTGTCGCCGCCCGCGTCAACACTGATTCCGGTCATCAACGCGGCATCTAGCATTATTGGATCAAATGCAATTGGATCAAATGCACTCTCTGCAAGATGAAACGATGCCCGGCCTCGAAACGTTGATCCCATCACGCCTCTGCTCGAAAGTTTATCTCTTGCCGCGTCAGCAAGCTACCTTGCCGCCGCGACCGCCCGCCTTGCCGCGATGCTGTACCGTGGAGCCGTAAGAGTCCGGGTCGTTCGTCGGATACCGGATCACGCGAACGCAGGAGCACCTCGAGGGAACCCTGCGCAGACGTAAATCGATGGCCGTGCCGCTGCGGTTCAGCGGGGCCCTTCCTGTTTGGGGCAAAATCGAGCAGGCCTGGGGATCCCCAATAAGTTCTTTGACATTTTTGGCTGTTTCAAGGCGCCGGAGGCACCACGTACTCCCGCCGGGCCCGCACCGTCACGCCCTTGCGCTCCACCTTTACGTCCAACTTGTGGCGGCCCGCTGCCTTCTCGCCCTCCGGAGGGGCGAAGCCCAGCACGTACACGCTGCGCAGTTCCTTTTCGATCTCCGCATACACTTCCGACGCATTCCCTTTCGGATCCGTGAACGCCCTCCCGCCGGTCTCGTCCGCCAGCTTGCCCAGCTGCTGCTTGCCGCGCAGCAACGGAATCGGAACCAGCATCGGTACTCCCACAGACCGAATCGTGTACACCAGAGTGTCGGCGCTCTGCGCCATCTCGATCGCGTCGCCGAGCTTGTGCTTGCTGCCCGTATCCATCCCGTCCGAGAGCACGATCAGCGCCTTGCGCCCCGAGATGCCCTTCATCTTCAACTTTGCCGACGCATAGACCGCGTTCCACAGAGCCGTTCCCCCGCACAGAGGCGCCAGCGGACGATCGCCCTTCGGCCCGACGCACGAATCGCCGAACGGTTTTCCCGCGCGCTGGCGAATATCGATCTTCCGGACCCCCTTTTCCAGATCGTCGATCGACCCCGTAAGATCCGTGACAAGCTTCACATCCATTCCCGCCGTCACCAGAAACGCCTGATCCTTCGGGCCCAGCACCTGCCGGAAGAACTGCTCCACCGCCGCCCGGTGTTCCTCGATCACGCGCCTCTGACTGCCACTCACGTCCACCACCAAGCCCACCGTTAAAGGCAGATCCTGTTCCGCCCACAAATACTGGAGCTCGCGCGGAGCGCCATTATCGGATACGCGAAAATCCTTGAGCTTCAGCCCCGGAACAAAAGCTCCGTCGCGATCGAAGACCGTGGACGCCACCGTCACCAGACTCACGTCGACGCGAATCTGCGCAGGGTCCGTCTGGCTCCGCACCAACCCCGCCAGACACAGCAGAGCCGCACTTCGGGTCCACGCGGGCGTCATGCGGGCCATTCTAGCAATCGCGGCGGCAGCGTGCCGCCCGGCTTGCCGGAACCGGGAAAAACTATTTCATCTCTTCCCGTATTCCGTGAAAACGTAGTCTCGCGATTTCGCCGCCGTGTGGCACGCGAATCCGCACTTGGCGTCGTTGCCCTGCGCGGGACTGCTCGCCTTGGTGGCGGGCTTGTACGTATTCAAGGCGGCGTCAAAATCGAATGCCCCGTAGCCCCATCCGCCGCTATCCGCGAACCTCTTGCTATCTTTCACCATGAAGTCCACGTTCGCAAGTTTGCCGGGCACGGTCGCGTCCGGAAAGAACTCGTTCTTCTTCGGCGCCCAATGAACTTTGGCCATCTTGGCCCCGTCGGGTACCGGCTTTCCGTTGCCGGGGATGCCCGCTTGGTAAGCATTGATCATCGCGGGATTTCCCAGGATCAGTGCGACGGCACTTTCACTTCGACTGACGCCAATAGCCTGCCAGCTTTCATATCCTCTGAACTCTGAGAACGCAAGCCCGCCCGGAACCTTCGCGGTGTACTTGTCTTGCGCAGTGAGGACAAGGCCCGCCAGAATGGTGAAAGACACCACACCCAACAGCGTTCGTTTTTCCACCTTCGATCTCCTTTTTCGAGCGACGGTCGTCGATTTTCGCCATCCCTGATTCTCTTCCGCCCAGCTTCCCTCAAGCTACCATGCGGGCTAAGAAAACGCGTGGCAGCTTTCCAACGGCGGGAAGGGCTTGCAGGAGAGCGGGACCAATGCAGCGAAAACACGCCCCATCTAAGGGTTTGACACCGTGATCTCCAACGTGTACTATCACTTGTGATCGGGACTATGCTTCGTGGCAGCCTCATAGAGGAGATCGTTCGGGATGCGTAAGTGGGTACGTGGTTCGGCGGTGGCGGCGGTAGCTCTCACTGCGGGTATTTTGGGAACATTCCTTCCGGCATTGAGCCAGGCCCCCGCGCCTGCGTATAAGGCTCCCCGTTCGCCCGATGGAAAAACTCCCCGGCTCGACGGCATCTGGCAGGCCAATAATGAAGCCAACTGGGATCTTCGTCCGCACGCGGCCTCGCAAGGCCCGGTCTATGCGCTCGGCGCGGAGTTTTCCACTCCCCCCGGACTCGGCGTGATCGAAGGCGGCGAAATCCCGTACCTTCCCGCTGCCGCCGCGCAACAAAAGAAGAATTATCAGAACCGCCTCACGCTGGATCCCGAAATCAAGTGCTACATGGGCGGAGTGCCCCGCTCCACCTACATGCCGTATCCGTTCCAGATCGTCCAGAACCCGCATACCATCATGATGGTGTACGAATTCGCGGGCGCCGTCCGCAGTATCAATATGGATAAAGCGACCAAGGCTCCCGCCGATAGTTGGATGGGCTGGTCCAACGGACACTGGGAAGGCGATACCCTGGTAGTGGACGTGAATAGCTTGATCGATCAAAGCTGGCTGGACCGCGCGGGAGATTTCCATAGCGACCAGTTACACGTGGTCGAACGCTACACGCCGCGCAGCGCCGATACGCTGATGTACGAAGCGACGATTGAAGACCCGAAAGTCTTCTCGAAGCCGTGGAAGATCAGCATGCCGCTGTATCGCCGCGTCGATCAAGGCGCCAAGGTCCTGGAATACAAGTGCTCTGAATTCGCCGAAGAAATGATGTACGGTCAGTACCGCAAGGTACCGCTTCCGAATACGATTAAGTAAGGAAAGACTTCTCACCAGAAGGAGATGCCGATGAAACAAACTTTTCTCGCTTCCGCTCTCGCCGGCGCGGTCGTGGCCTTCCTCGCCGCCCCCGTTCACGGCCAAACTGCCGCTCAGAAGAAGACCGCCGCGGCACCCAAGGCTTCGGCGATCCCGCGCACGGCCGATGGCCATCCCGATCTTTCCGGCGTGTATTCGAACGCCAGCGCCGTGCCATTGGCCCGTCCCGCGGATTTGGGCGCGAAAGAGTTTTACACGTCGGTGGAAGAGAAAGCCCAGTTGGATGCGGCCCGCGCCGCGGCAACCCGGGGCGGCGGCCGTGGCGGTCGCGGCGGCGGTGCGGCGGCGAACATCGATCCGGAGACCGGCCAGCCGGCTCTGCAACTTCACTATGACAACACGCAATTCGGCTTGGCCGGCGGCCAGAAGCTGAACGCTCCCAGCCTGCGGACCTCCATCCTTTCCGGTCCGGAAGGCAAGTTGCCCGCCATGACGCCGGAAGCGACCAAGCGTACGGCAGAGCGCCGCGCCTACGCCGCCGCGCATCAGTGGGACGGCCCGGATAGCCGCCCGCTGGCCGAGCGCTGCATCCTGTGGGGCGCCGAAGGTCCGCCCATGCTTCCGGAAGGCTACAACAGCGACCTGCAAATCGTGCAGGGTCCCAATGGCACGGTCTCGATCATGCAGGAAATGATCCACGACGCCCGCGTGATTCCGGCCGACAACAGCCCGCACATTCCCGCCGCGATCAAGCAGTGGTTCGGCGATTCGCGCGGCCACTGGGAAGGCGACACGTTCATCGTCGAGACCACCAACTTCACCGACAAGACCACTCTGCAGAACGCGGCCACCAGCGACAAACTGAAAGTGATCGAGAAGTTTACTCGTATCGACGCCAATACCGTGAAGTACGAGTTCACGGTGGACGATCCGGAGACCTGGGTGAAGCCGTGGAGCGGCGAGGTCGCCATGACCAAGATTGACAGCCCGATCTACGAGTATGCCTGCCACGAAGGCAACTACGGCATGGCCAACAACCTGAGCGGCCAGCGCGCCATCGAGAAGAAAAAGTAGTGAGGAGCGAAAAGACCATGAGAATCAAATTTGCAGCCGCCCTTGCGGGCATCGGTTTGCTCATGTCGGTAGCGCCGGTTTGGGCGCATCACGCGTTCGCGGCGGAATTCGATGAGAAGAAGCCGGTCAAATTGCAAGGCCGCGTCACCAAGTGGGAACTGGTGAATCCGCATTCCTGGATCCATCTGGACGTGAAGAATCCGGACGGCAGCGTCACGCAGTGGATGGTGGAAGGCGGAAGCCCCAACGCCCTGTTCCGCAACGGGTTCGATAAGAACTCGCTGCCGGAAGGCACGGAGATCATCGTCGAAGGCTATCTGGCCAAGGACGGCGCGAACCGCGCGGTGGGCGCGAATCTGAAGTACATGGACGGACGGCGTCTGTTCATGGGCGGCTCCGCCCCAGGCGCCGACGGCACCAACGGCAAGCAGTAGCCGGTTCACAGAAACAGAACGCTTACGTGGCCCGCCCCGTCCGGCTTCCGAGCCGGGCGAGCGGGCCACAAGTGTTTTTAGCGGCGGTACGCTTCTCTGCGGTGGAGCACTCTGAGAACTTGAAGCTTTTCACCAAGATCGTAGAAGCGGATGCGGAAGTCCCCAGCCGGAGCCGCAATTCCAGGGGTTCGACATCTGTCAGCCGTTCGACGTCACCATAGCCATTTATCGCGAAGTCCGCCAGGTCTTCGAGAAGCCTCAAAGCGGTTTCGCGATCGATCCGCCGCACGTCGGCCCGCGCCTGCGGCGTCCATTCGATTTGCTTTGGCACGTTTTCACCGGCGCCGTTGATCTCGTTCCTCGCCCATCCGGCGGAAGTCTTCTGGAGTCAGGCCGAACTCTGCCAGAATCTCGTCGGGCGGAATTCCTTTGCCTCCCTGATCACGCAGCCACTGCTTGGCCTGCGCCACCTCACAGTCTTCCTCGCGGTCCAACAAGGATTTCAGCAACCCTTCCACGGCCGCGAGCCTGTCCGGCGGCAGAAGGTCGAGCAACTCGTGCACGTGCTGGCGCGTATCGCTCATCGCGGACTCCTTCCTTGAGTATCGCAACCCTTGAGGATTGCAAGCTCGTCAGTCGAAATAGTGCGGCACGAAGCGGCTGAGATTGGTCGTGATGCCTTCGGCTTCGCGGATGCCGATGCCGCAGGAGCCCTGGTCCATCACGTACCAGCTGCCGATCACCGGAGTCTGGCCCTCGAACACGCACTCCGGCGCGAGCGCCTGGTACACCGCGCCGCCCGCCCCATATGTACCCGGAGTCGAGATCTCCGTGCCGTCCTTATGCAGCGTGATATTCGCGCCTTCGCGCGAGAGCAGCGGCTTGCGCACGAAGTCGCGCAAATCGCGAGGCCCGTCCAGATACGCCGGCAGCAGATTCGGATGGTTCGGAAACATCTCCCACAGCACCGCCAGCAGCGCCTTGTTCGACCACATCATTTTCCAGATGGGCTCGATCCAATCCATGTTCGGACAGCTTGTCAGCACGGGACCGGGCAGGTCCGCCAGCAGCCACTCCCACGGATACAGCGCGAAGATGCTGCCGATCGGCTTGTCGGCGAGGTCGCGGAACTGCTGCGCTCCGACGTTCCAGCCCAGATCGCGGACGAAGATGTGCGCGGTCTTAATGCCCGCCTGCTCCGCCGTGTCGCGCAGATACGTCACGGTCATCAGGTCTTCGTCGTCGGGCATGCACGTGAAGTAGAGCGGCTTGCCACGCAGGTACGATTTCAGATCGCTCCACTTGGCGATCAGTTTTTCGTGGATGGAATTGAATTGGTCCGTCGCCGGAAATGCTTCCTGGCGCCAGTCCCACTGAACAACGGCGGCTTCGAGTAAAGAAGTCGGCGTGTTGGCATTGTACTCCAGCAGCTTCGGCGGACCACTTCCGTTGTAGGCGAGATCGAAGCGCCCGTACAGCGAAGGAGGCTCGGCTTCCCACGCGTCGCGGACCGGCTGGCGCGCGAGAAACGGAATCTGAAACTGATCGAAGCGGTCATGATCGAGAATGAACTGCCCCGCGGCGAGACACAGCTTTTGCAGTTCCTCGGTCGCGGCCTCGAGCTCGTCCACCTCGCGACCGCTGAAGCGATAGCAGACCGATTCATCCCAATACGTCCGGCCGCCGGGCGTATGATACGTCAGCCCGACCTTCTCCACCTTTTGCTGCCAGTTCTCGCGCGGCGCCACCACGATGCGCTTCATTCGCCGGCTCCTCCGCTGCTATGCCCACCGGAGGAATGCGCTTCGCCCGACGCGCCAATTCCGCCGCGCACCGTTCCCGAGGGCGAGGCGCTGGACGAGCCGCCGCTGCCGCTGATGCGAGATCCCATGGGAAAGTATCCGCCGGAGCTCGGATAATACCAATGACCCAAGGGCAGATAGGGGACGTGGCCACCAGGCTCGCAGGCGCGCGAGTCGATGACGGTTTGACCGTCGTCGAGGCACACGCGCCGGCCGCTGTGTCCGCACGCGGCCAAGAAGGAGGCGAGCGATGGTACGAGGGCAAGAGTGATGGCGCGAGACCGCTTCATATTTGGCGTGAGGCTATGCTAGCAGATACGAAAAGAGCGAGTCGTCAGTTCCCTTGTACCATCGACACTTGTACAATCAACAATGACACCAGGAGGCACAATCCGTTGAGAAAGATTTTCATTTTAACTTTTATGGCAGCCCCGGCGATGCTCAAGGCAGACGCGGTGGGGCAGATTTACGATCAACAAGTCGGCACCATTGAGCGCGAGGTGCTCGGCATCGTCCAGGCCATGCCGGCCGACAAGTTCGATTTCGCGCCCACCAACGGCACTTTCGACGGCGTGCGCACGTTCGCCCTGCAAGCCCGGCATGACGCGACCATGATCTGGCGGATTTCGGCGTCGGTGCTGGGCGAGAAGCCTCCCATCGACACCGGCGCGGGCGACAATGGCCCCGATACGCTCAAGACCAAGGACCAGATCGTCACGTATTTCCAGGGCTCGCTCGCTTACGCACACAAGGCGATGCAATCGCTCACCAAGGAGAACATGCTGGACCCGGTGCCTTCGGCGTTCGGCCCCGGCATGACGACGCGCCTGGCGATGGCGGCGTTTCTCGGCCTGCATAGCTACGATCATTACGGCCAGATGGTGGTGTACGCTCGCATGAACGGCACGGTTCCACCGGCCAGCCAGCCTCGCGGCGGCGGAGCCAGAGGAGGACCGAAAGGCGCGCCCAAAGGCACGAAATAAACGTGAAACTTTCCGGCGGCCGCGCCCATCTTTTTTGCTGAGGTAAATCATGGCATTGAGCCCATCGGACATCAAGGCTCTTCAGAACCTTCTGAACGATTATTTCGATAAGCAGATCCCCGTGACCGGCGTGTACGACGCGGCCACGCGCGGCCAGGTTCTGGCGTACCAGAGCGACCAGCAACTGGCCCAGGATGGCGACGCGGGAGCCATCACGATGGCGCTGCTGCGCGGCCAATCCATGCAGGTGCAGGCGATTCCCGATCCGCCGGTGCTGCTGGAGCCGGACAACGAGTGGATCTGCTGGTCCGATGCTCTTGTGTCGTTCCTCCAAGTGACGCACGACGTGAACGTATTCTCTCCGGACGATTGGGTTTCGAACATGGACTCAAAGGGATTCACCGGAGAAAACGACGGCCTCACGCCGCAAGGGTGGGACTCCATCCGTAAGAGTCTGAACTTGCAATCCATCCTCTACAGCAATGCGCGAAACGCCGCCCATTCGCGCACGCTGTTCGGCGCGGACACTCTATTCAACGCGATTCAAAAGTTCGGCTACATCATTTTGGTCTACAACATCGGCAACGACGGATATCTGGCGCACACCGTGCTGATTTACGGGATGCAATTGAACTCCGGCGACACGCCGCACTACGTCCTGATGATGGACCCGTGGCGCGCCGGAAAAGTGAGCCGGGAATTCACGTTTTTCATCGACCGGCCCACCATCGGGTTGATGTCGAAGAAGCCCGGACAATACGCCATGCGCATCAGTAATAGCATGCCGTTCATGATCCCCACGTACCCGTAAACACTGCCTCCCGCAGCTTTACGTCATAGCCGGACTGTGATAGCTTAGTGCCCATGCGCTGGCTTCCTTTATTCGCCGCGGCCGTGGCCGCCACTACTCTTTCTACTCAAACGGCTTCTGCTCAAACGGCTCCGCCGAACGCGGCGGGAGTTTCTCTGGGACATATCCACTTGACCGTGCCCGACGTCGAGAAGACACAGAAGGCGTGGGTGGACATGCTGGGCGGACAGGCCGTCGCCGCGGGCACCATGCAAATGGTGAAGTTCCCCGGGATTTTCGTCATCATCACCAAGGCGACGCCGAACGGCGGCACCGGCAGTGTGGTCGATCATGTGGGCTTCGAAGTGAAGGACTATCCGGCGGTGCGCGCCAAAGCGATGGCCGCGGGCCTGATGTGGCGCGAACTCACGCCGAACGTGCAAGCGTTCCTGAGCATGCCGGACGACATCACGGTGGAGATCATGGAGAACAAGGATCTGAAGACTCCCGTGGCGTTCCACCACATCCACGCGTCGGTGGCGGACCAGAAGGCGTCGCAGGCGTGGTACATCAAGGAATTCGGCGCCGGAGACGGCAGCCGCCGCAACTCTCCCGCCGCCATGTTCCCGGGCGGCGAAATCGACTTCCTCTCTTCGGCCGGTCGCGGCGGGAAGGAAGCGGCTCCGAAGCCGCCCACCAAGGGCCGCGCGCTCGATCACATCGGTTTCGAAGTCACGGATTTGGATGCGATCGCCAAGAAACTGGCCGCCGACGGCATCAACTTCGATATGAAAGTGACGGATATGACGGCGCGCATCGGCCTGAAGATCGCCTTCATCACCGATCCGAACGGCATCTACATCGAACTCACGCAGGGACTTTCGGCAAAGTAGCCGCTTCCTGAGCGAGAATAAGACTTGTAGCGCGGACGCTTGTCTGCGACTGCGGTTGGCGCTCGCTCATCTGATCCTCATGGAAACGGTTTGTATCCGGCACACTGATCTGCCCGGCACGTCCCGGCTGTTCGCCGATTTCACTTATCACTTCGACAAGGTGGCGAAGTTTTACGCGCACGATCCGCACAACACGGATTCGCTGAAAGCGGCGGCGAAGGAAGTGGACTATCCCGGCGACCGGCGCGCGGCGGTGGTGCGGGCGCTGCGAGCGCAGAACGGCGAATCGGAATCGCTGAAGCGGCTGGCCCAGCCGGGAACGGTTGCGGTCGTCACGGGGCAACAAGTCGGATTGTTTGGCGGCCCCGCGTATACGATCTACAAAGCGCTCACGGCGGCTCGGCTGGCCGAGGCCTTGAAAGCGCACGGAATTCCGGCGGTACCGATTTTCTGGCTCGCATCCGAGGATCACGATTTTCCAGAAGTCAGTCACGCGTACACGTTCGACGCGGCGCAGCGATCCGTTCGCTTGCACGTGGAAGCCGCGCACTCCGGATCGCAGCCGGTGGGCGGGATTCGCTTGCCGCATCCGCCGCTCGACGAGTTGCGGCAGTCGCTCAAAGGATTTCCGTACGCCGATGGCGTGATGGACGCGGTGGAACAGAGCTATCGGCCCGGCGCGACCATGACGGAAGGCTTCCGCGCGCTGCTGCAAACGCTGCTGCCTCGGATGGGCCTGATTATGCTCGATCCGTTGGATCCCACGATTCGCGCCATCTGGGCTCCGAAGATGGCGGAGGCTTTGACGGCGGCTCCGGAGTTGAAGGCCCGGCTATTGGAGCGGAATCGCGAACTGGCGGCGGCGGGCTATCATGCGCAGGTTCTGGTGGAGCCGAAGACGTCCTTGTTCTTCCTGCTGGAGAATGGCGAGCGCGTGCCGCAGCGGTTGAAGGATTCGGAATTGGCATCGCTGTGCGACCGCGCGGAGGATGCATCGCCCAATGCCCTGCTCCGCCCGGTGTTGCAGGATTATTTGCTGCCCACGGTGGCGTACGTCGGCGGACCCGGAGAGCTCGCGTATTTCGCGCAATCCAGCGTGATTTACGATCGGCTGCTCGGGCGGATGCCGGTGGTGCTGGCTCGCAGCGGATTTACGCTGCTCGATTCGCGGGCGCACAAGTCGCTCGACCGCTACAACCTTTCGCTGACGGATGTGCTGGTGCCGGAGGAGTCGCTGAAGGACCGGCTGGCGCAGGCGCTGGTGCCGGCTGATCTGGAACGGTCCCTGGTGGACGCGGGCGGCGAAGTCGACCGATGCCTGACGCATCTCACCGATGAGTTGCAGCGTTTCGATCCCACATTGGCGGCTGCCTTGCAGAAAAGCCGCGCGAAGATGCTGTATCAGGTGGAGAAGATGCGCCGCAAGACCGGCCGCGAGATTCTTCGCCGCGACGCGCGCGCGGGCGTGGACGCACAGCACCTAATCGGACTCCTGTATCCGCATAAACATTTGCAGGAGCGCTATTATTCGATCCTGCCCTTCCTCGCCAAGCACGGGCTCGACGTGGTGGACCGGATCTATGACGCGGTGGAACTGAGTTGTCCCGACCATCGCGTGCTCACGGTTTGAGATGCACACGAATCACGTAAAACAGGCCCTGAAGGAAGGCAAACTCCAGCTCGGCTGCTCCTTCGCGCAATTACGCTCCCCCGCGGTGGCGACGATTCTCGGCAAAGCAGGGCTCGACTGGTGCTATCTCGACGCGGAGCATGGTCCGTTCAGCTACGAGACGCTGCAAGACCTGTGCCGCGCGGCGATTGCGGCGGGCATGGCTCCGATTCTTCGTGTCGCGGATTTGAAGTACGATCTTGTGGCGCGATCGCTCGACATGGGCGCCATGGGCGTGCTGCTTCCGCGCGTGGAATCGCCGGAGTTGCTGGCGCAAGCCGTGAGTTGGGCGTTCTATCCCCCGGCGGGCGTGCGCGGCTACGGATTCTCGCAGCACAACGTGGACTACGAGCCCCTCACGATAAAGCAGATCATGGACCATGTGAACGCGAACACCATGGTCACTTTTCAGATCGAAACCAAGGGCGCACTGGAGGCTCGCGATGAGTTGTGCGGGGTGCCGGGAGTGGACGCGGTAATGGTGGGGCCGGCGGATTTATCGATCGCGCTGGGCGTGCCGGGCGAATTCGAGCACCCAATCCTGATCGACGCCATCGACAAGATTATCGAGAGCTGTGTGAAGCACGGCATCGCACCGGGGATCCACATGCGTCCGCTGCATCTGGCCAAGTTCTGGCGCGATCGCGGGATGAAGTTTTTGTCGACGGGCGGCGATGCGCTGTTCCTGTACGACAAAGCGTCTGAAACAATGAAGACGCTTCGCGCTTAGAGGCGCTACTTGCCGTCCGCGGCGGACTTCTCCGCCCGGGTTGCGAGCGAATCCAGAACGTCCGGCACGAAGCGCTCGGCGAAGCCGGCCAGGAAGCACCAGATCAGAAGCTTCGCGAATTCGGCGGGTGCGGCGCTGACGGTCCCGGTCAGGAAATTCACGAAGTGGACGGTGGTATCGCTGCCGTCGATCGTCAACGCGGGGAACAGAGGTCCGCTCAGCAGCTTGCTCATGAAGAGCAGATGCAGCGCGATGGCGAAGATTCCGCCCAGCACTGGCTTGACCACGACCGCGACGCGATCCGACAGAATCGCCTGCGTCGCGGCCACGAGTTCATTGCCGGGTACGGCTTGGAAGACGCGCCAGAGGCAACTGGTATAGCCGCCGAGCACGCCGGCCGCAAGGTCCAGCGCAAGAACTCCGTTGCCCAGATGGCCTTTGGCGTTCGCGTAAAGGCAGATCCCGACGCCGATGAGCAAGCCCAGCGTCATCCAGACCAGGATCCAGCGTTTGGTATTTTCAAACGTCTGCATCAGTCCATAATGGCCGTGAATCATCACGGTAAGGAAACTGGCCTCCGCGAGCAAGTCTTCGGGTCTGGCGGCATCCGGAGGAGTCGCATTCGCAGGCTCGCCGCTCATGACGGCCCAGCGCGAACGCAAGTCGGGAATGGCCTGCACCAGGCCCGGCGCGCCCATTAACTTTAGCTCCAGCAGAGTGAGTTCGCAGATGCTGGCCGCGTTCACATCGGCCTTTTTGAGTTCCTCAATGCGCGCCTGAATCGCCGCCGGACCCTGGGTTTGCAGGGCGTCGCACGAGGCTAAAACATTCTCGAAATAGGCGCGTTCGTAGCCGAGCGGCTGAAACAAGGAGCGCATAAACGAGGACTATATCACACTTGAATTTCTCAATATCTGCACTTCTAAAGGCAGCAGAGTGACGCGGACCGTGTGCAGCGGGCCAGTTCCCAGGGAGCCGTCCACTTCGTGAACGCTGACGTTCGACGCCGCGCGCACGGGCTGCGGCGCGACGGGCGCGGGTTGATTGCTGTAGAGGATCTGGAATGGATCGCCCGGCCGGCTGAGTTGGATTTCGATAATGGCGTCGAACGAAGATTGTTGCGTGGTGCTGGTGTTGGCGGCAATCAGGACCTCTTGATCATTGAGAATGCGCGAAAACGCGACGACGCCGGGGGAGAAGGGCGAGACTCCGAAATTCACGCCGTCGCCGGAGACGGGACGGAAGTAGAAGCGGCCATAGCGGAGGGCGGGTTGCGCGGCTCTGACGGCGGCGATTTGTTGTATCGCTACATAGAATTTGTTCGCGGGATTGAAACCGGGACCGCCCCAGAGAGCTTCGCGGACCGCCGGATCGGAGCCCGCGCCGTGAAGTCCCTGCTCCGTTCCATAGTAGACGCAGGGGATTCCCGGCAACGAGAACAGGCACGCCATGCCGAGCGTCACTTGATCATCGAAGCGTGAGGGATCGCCGGGCTGCTCGAAACGGATGCGCTCCTTCATATCGTGATTGTCGAGGAATGTCACGAAATAGCGCGTGGCGTCGCCGTGGGAACTGAGGATATTTTGTTCCGTGGTCTTGCGCTGCTGGTACATCGAGACCAGCGCGCTGGGCGGATTGAAACCTTTGACGACGGGCTTGAGATTGTTGAACAGAGGATAGTCGAGCGCGGCGTCGACGCCCACCAGATCGCTCTGGTCGCTGGTGTTTCGGCCGATGAAGCGCGCGATGTCCTGTTCCGCGGAGCCGTCCAGCACTTCGCCGAATGTAAAGAAGTTCTTTTTGCCAATGCTGAGGGCGAACTCTCGCATGGAGTTTCCGAACAGGCGCGCAAGATCGCCCTTCAAGTAGCGAAGAGTATCGATGCGGAAGCCGTCGATATCGTAGCGCGCGATCACGTATTGATAGGCACGAATGAGGAAACGCTGGAGATCGGGATCGTCCGTCCGCATTTGCTTGAGGACGCTGAAATCGCCCACGGTGTCGTCTCCATTGGACGCGGGATCGCCCTGGCGGCGGAAGAATTTGTTTTGGTGCAGTTCCGTGGGCCAGACGACGCCGTCGAGCGGCGGATCCGCGATCGCGGCGACGTCGGGAAAATCCGGACGGGCGGCGCCGGAGGCATCGCGCCATTTCACGGGCAGCGGCGTGGGACTAAACGGAGACTCCGCACCGTTCGGATAGCCGAACACGTTGCCGGCATGGTTCAACACGATATCGAATATGACGTAGAGTCCGGCGGCATGCGCGGCGTCGACTAACGCGCGCAGTTCGTCGTCGGCATTCGCGGGATTGTCGGCGAAGCGCGGTTCGGCTCGGAGAAAATCGTGAATGCCGTAGCCGTGATAAGAGCCGGGGTCGAACTGCAGGTTCTTGAGGGCGGGACTGATCCAGAGGGCTCCGGCGCCGAGCTGCTTCAAGTACGGCAATTGCGCGCGAATTCCGGAGAATGTACCGCCCTGGAAAGCGAAATAGTTGGGGTCGTCAAACGGGACGTGCGCGGGCGCAGCGGAGGGGTTGTTGAAACGATCCACCATGAGGAAGTAAATCCAAGGATCGCGCCAATCGGCGGGCGAAGGGAATGAGGCAGCGGCGGCCTGCTTGAGAAATGCCTGGAAATCGGCGGAAAAGAGCGAGCTGGGCATCGGCGTCTCCTGTTGCGTGATCGAAAAGAGGAACGCTACACGGGTTCCGAGCGGCTGTACTGAACGGTACTCCTCTAGGGTACTCTGGCGACGCGGCGGAGGACAGTGAGGGGGAGAGTGACGATGTCCCACACCAGCTTTAGGACTCCGCCGACGGCGATGCCGACGATGCGGAAGGGCAGCAGAATTAGCCAGACCAACGGGTACAGGATCAAGGCGGCCAACGCGAGGGGCCAGCACAGCACGAACAGGATGCACCAGAGCAGGAACGCGATCATACCTGTGAAGAAGTACGAGCGCGGGAGGGCGGAAGTTCCGTCAAGGCTTGCGCGTCCGCCGCGGCTTAGGCGGATTGGCGTGAAGAACCATATGCATGCGGATCGGGCGGGGTGTAAAATGGTTTGCGGTTTTTGGACCGACTACAAAAGGAGACTAGACCCCATGAAACGCACTCTGGTTGTTCGCCTCACGCTCACGCTGGTGGTGGTCTTGAGTGTCGCGGCTTTCTTGTATGCGCAGGCGCCGGCGGCCGGCACGGTGGAGCATATTAAAGTACACGCGAAATCGCTGGAAGTAAATTTATTGGGCGATTCTCCGGATCGCGACGTGTTCGTTTATCTGCCTCCCAGCTATCAGGCCAACAAGAATCAGCGCTATCCGGTGGTATATCTGCTGCACGGCTATGGCTTGACGGCGGAGCGCTGGGTACCCTTCCTGGGCATGCCGGAACTGGCGGATAAAGACATCGCGGCGGGGACTTCGAAGGAAATGATCCTGGTGAGTCCGGACTCCTTCAATAAGTACAACGGCGCCATGTATTCGTCGTCGCCGACGAATGGAGATTGGGAAACTTTCCTGAGCAAGGAACTGGTCGCGTACGTGGACAAGAATTACCGCACGATCGCGACGCGCGACAGCCGTGGGCTCGCGGGGCATTCGATGGGCGGGTACGGGACGTGGCGGCTGGCGATGAAGTATCCGGAAGTTTGGTCGAGCATTTATGCGATGAGCTCGTGCTGTTTGATGAACGGGACGCCTCCGGCGGCTCGCGGCGGTGGGACTCCGGGAGCGGCGAAGGGTCCGGCACCGGCGGCTGCACCTCCAGCAGCGGCTGCGGCGGCGAACGGCAAGCAGGATGACGGCAAGGGCAAGGGCGGAGCGAAAGGTGGACGCGGCGGCGGATTCGGCAACACGGCGTTTGCCGAGGCGGCGGCGTGGTCTCCGAATCCGGCGAAGGCGCTGTTCTTCGACCAGTTAAACGAAGACGGCAAGTACAACGCGATGGTGGGGGCGAAGTGGATGGCGAATTCGCCGCTGGTGATGGCGAACTTCTACGTCGCGAATTTGAAGAAGTTCAAAGCGGTCGCCATGGACGTGGGCTTGCAGGATACGCTGTACGGATCGAATCGCGACATGGACGCGCTACTGACGTCGCTGGGAATCGCGCACACGTACGAAACGTACGAAGGCGATCATACGAATCACGTGAAGGATCGCTTCGAGCAGAAGGTGCTGCCGTTCTTCACGGCGCATCTCACGTTCAGCGCGGCGAAGCGTTGAGTCCTTCTCCCGTAAAGCCGGGACTTCGCTTTCCCGTAACTATTTTTCTGAGCGCGTTTCTGCTGTTTCAAGTGCAGCCGATCATCGCGCGCTACGTGCTGCCGTGGTTCGGCGGCACTCCGGCGGTGTGGAGCACGTGCCTGCTGTTCTTCCAAGCGGCATTGCTG
The DNA here is from genome assembly GCA_036498815.1 of Bryobacteraceae bacterium. GTDB lineage: Bacteria > Acidobacteriota > Terriglobia > Bryobacterales > Bryobacteraceae > Palsa-187. The sequence goes on from DASYET010000013.1 coordinate 227,188, forward strand.
CTGGGATATTTGTACGCGCACTGGGTGAGGCGGACTGCGGTCCACATCGGACTGCTGATTCTGTCGCTCGGGCTGCTGCCGGTTGCACCGCGCGCGGAGTTCTGGAAGCACACCGAGGGCGGCGATCCTACTCTGCGGATCTTGCTATTACTGGCGGCGACCGTGGGCGGGCCCTACTTTCTGCTGTCGGCAACGGCTCCGCTGCTGCAACGGTGGATCTCCGCGAGCTCGCCCGGGAACGCGCCCTGGCGGTTCTATGCGCTGTCGAACCTGGGATCGTTTCTCGCGCTGCTGAGTTATCCGTTCCTGGTTGAGCCGTACTTGACGCTGCGCATGCAGACCAAGGTGTGGTCGCTCCTTTACCTGGCGTTCGTCGCGAGCTGTGTGTGGACCGCATGGAATGCCCGTCCCGATGCGGTGCCCGTGACGATCTCCGATTCGTACGGCAAGCGTCCCGGACGATGGACGATTTTGTTCTGGCTGTCGCTGTCGGCGGCAGGATCCGCACTGCTGCTGGCCACGACCAACGAAGTTTCGCAGGAGATCGCGGTGAATCCGTTCTTGTGGGTGGCTCCGCTGTCGATTTATCTGCTGACGTTCATGCTGACGTTCGAGAGCGAGCGGTGGTATCGGAGGCCGGTGTTCGCGGTACTGGGAGGATTATCGGCCGCGGCGGCGTGCATGGTGAGCGGAGCGGCGCTCGCCGTGCCGTTACTGGCGCAGTTGGCGGTGTATCTGATTGCACTGTTCTGCACGTGCATGATTTGCCACGGGGAGCTCGCGTGCGCAAAGCCGTCGCCAACGTATCTGACGACGTTCTATCTCACGGTGGCTTCCGGAGGAGTGCTCGGCGGAGTCTTCGTCGCTCTCATCGCGCCCCATATATTCAGCGAGTACAGCGAGTTTCCGATCGCGTTCGCGGCGGCGTGTTTGTTGGGCCTGGCGGGATGGATGCGCGACGGCGCGTTCGAATTGTGGAACGGCAAGAATTTCATCATCCGCATTCCTCTGATGGCGCTGTTGTTCGGCGGCATCTCCGCGGGATCGGACGCGTTGATCCTCGGCGGGCATCAAGCCGAAGAGCGGTGGCGGAATTTTTACGGCATCCTGCGCGTTTCCGTGCATCGCGACGTGAACGGTCCCTTCCGCATGTTGACGCATGGGCGCACGACGCACGGATTTCAGTATCTGAACGAAGAACAGCACGATTGGGCCACGTCCTACTACGGGCCGCGCAGCGGAATCGCGGTCGGACTGAATGCTTTGCAGCGAGACAATCGCCGGATCGCGGTGATCGGGCTGGGAACGGGGACTCTGGCGGCGTGGGGACGGCCGGGAGACTTGTTTCGGTTTTACGAAATCAATCCGAACGTGGAGACGATCGCGCGGAAAGAGTTCACTTTCCTGAAAGATTCGGACGCGCAGATGGAAGTCGCGATCGGCGATGGGCGCGTCCAACTGGAACGCGAGTCCGGCACGTTTGACGCCATCGTGGTGGATGCGTTCGCGGGCGATACGATCCCGGCGCATCTTCTGACGGCGGAGGCCGCGGATATTTACAAAACGCATCTGGCGCCGGACGGGATCCTGATGCTGCACATTACGAATGGCGTGCTGGATCTGGATCCGGTGGCTCGCGGGATGGCGGAACATCTGGGATGGAAAGTGGTGCTGCTCGATTCGCCGGGAAGCATCGACACGGGGGAGAACGCTGCGCGCTGGGTGGCGATGGCTCCGGATGCGTCGGTGCTGGAGCGAGGATCGATGAAGGCGCGGGCGTCGGCATGGCCCGCATCGAGCGCGCCGCTGATCTGGACCGACGACTTTACAAGTTTGTGGCACGTGCTGAGACGATGATCTTATGCGCTATCAATTCCTGATCGACACGTACGAGACGGAGCGGATCAAGGTCGTGAGTGTGTGGAGCATGTTCCACGAAGACGATCTCGACGTGCGTCCGCACGCTACCGACACTCGCGGGCGCAGCGCGCGCGAACACATGGAGCACCAGTGCATCGGCGAGAACAACTGGTTTCGCGAGATGTTCGGGATCGACGTGGGGGGGCCGCCGCTGCCGTCGTCGAAGACTCGGGCTGCGCTTGTAGAACGCTACGCCGAGGATTCGCTCAAGCGGCTGGCCGCTTTACGCGAGAAGGACGACGCGTGGTGGGAGGCGGAAGTGAAGTTCTTCGACGTTCCGCGCAGCCGCGCCTGGATCATGGTGCGGAGAATCGCGCACACGGCGCACCATCGGGGGCAGCAGATGACGCTGCTGCGCGTGATCAATCGCGACGTCTTCAGCAATTACGGCCCGACGGCGGACACGGAAGGCGTCGTGCGGTACCTGGATCCGGCTTCGGTCAAACGCGCGGAAGAGTAAACTTCAATTCCCAGGCTCCGCGGTTGCTGCGGCTGGTCCAGCAACGCCCGCCCTCGCGCGTGACGATGCGATTGCACATGCGGACCTCAAGGGGCGTGAGCGGCTCAGCCGGCGGCGACTCGTGCTCCGGATGGAAGGCCGCGGTGAAGTGCCAGGAATCCGGCAAGCGGTTCGCGTCGAAATGGACGGAGCGCAGGGCGTCTTCGTGCGCGCGGCACAACAGAATTTCGAGCATGCGGCGGATGCCCTGCTGGCGCGTGTAGGGTCCCGCGGTTTCGGAGGCAGCCTCCGTGGCGGCGGTCCGGCTGGCTGCGGCGAAGAATTGATCGGACGCCGCGAGCGCGGCTTCCTGGCGCCGCACTTGATCCGACAATTCGGCATTGCGCGCGCGCAACTGGAGCAACTCGGTTTGAGTGGCTTCCATCGCGCGAGTCTCCAGGCGCAACTGCCACGCCGCCCCGCAGAGCAGGCTGACGATGATGCCTCCGACGGCAAAGGAAGAAACGGCGCCCCAGTCGGCGGGTTTGGCGATGGCCAGGGAGTACGCGGGCGGCAGGATGTATGCGTTCGCGAAGACTCCGATGGCGGTCGTGACGATGCCGGCCCAGCGGCCGGCGTACCATGCGGCGACCGCCGTGGCGACGAAGAGGCCCAACAGCACGCCGGCATCGCCGGTGACGGCTTGTAAGCGCCCGCCCACTGCCAGCGTGAGGATGCAGGCGCCAATGCCGATGGCGCCTCCCTTCCAGGTCTCGTTTCGTACCGCGGCCAACTCCATTCGCGAATCTCCTTTCAGGGGAGATTCATTGTACAGGACAATCCTGAAGAGATGCTTAATCGCCGAGAGCGCCCGCGGGCTCGGGCAGGGGGCGAACGCCGGTGGCGCCGGAGCGGCGCTGCGGTTTCTTCTTGCTGAACAGGCTGCGGCCACGCTCCATGTAGATGTAGACCACGGGCGTGATGTAGAGCGTCAGCAGTTGCGAGACCACCAGTCCGCCGACCACGGCGAGACCGAGCGGCCGCCGGGCCTCAGCACCCGCGCCCAGGCCGAGCGCGATGGGAAGAGTGCCCATGAGCGCGGCCATCGTGGTCATCATGATGGGGCGGAAGCGCACCAGGCAGGCTTCGTAGATGGCTTCGGCGGGAGTCATGCTCTGCGTGCGCTGGGCTTCGAGGGCGAAGTCGATCATCATGATGGCGTTCTTCTTGACGATGCCCACCAGCATGATGACGCCGACGAAAGAATAAATATTCAGCTCGTTCTTGAAGACCAGCAGAGTGGCCAGCGCGCCCAAGCCCGCCGACGGCAGGCCGGAAAGAATGGTCAGCGGGTGGATGAAGCTCTCATAGAGAATGCCCAGCACCATGTAAATGACCAGGATCGCCATCAGCAGCAGGAATCCCATGCCGGTGAGCGAGGATTGGAACGCGGCGGCGACGCCCTGGAACGACGTGTGGACTTCGGCGGGCAGCTCGCGCGCCGCTTCGTCGATACGCGCGACAGCATCGCCTAAAGAAACGCCGGGAGCCAGATTGAAGCTCATCGTGACGGAGGGCAGTTGGCCCAGGTGCGTCACGGCCAGGGGTCCGACGGTACTGCGCGGACGCGTCACGGTGCTCAACGGAATCAGTTTTCCGCTGGCGGAACGGACGTACAACATGCCGAGCGACGTCGGATCCAGCTGGTACTTCGGCTTCAGCTCCAGCATCACCCAGTAATCGTTGGTGGGCGTGTAAATATCGGAGACCTGGCGCGTGCCATAGGCGCTGTAGAGCGCGTCTTCGATCTGATCCGCCGTGACGCCGACGGCGGAAGCGCGGTCGCGATCGATTTCCACTTTCACCTGCGGACTGGTGATTTGCAGATCGCTGTTGACGTCAGTCAGCTGAGGAATCTCATGCAGACGTTTTTCGAATTCGCGGGCAGAGCCGTAGAGGATATCGAGATTCTGCGCCTGGAGCGTGTATTGGTACAGGCTGCGGCTCTGCTGGCCGCCGATGCGGATCAGCGGAGGATTGGTCAGATAGGTGCGGATTCCGGGAATCGCGTTGAGCTTGGGGCGCAGCTCTTCGATGATCTGCTCCGGCGTCATGGTGCGCTGTGCGCGCGGCTTCAGGCGGAGCTGCATGCGTCCCGCGTTCGCACCGTTGTTGCCGCCGCTGGCGTTGACGCCGGAGAACAGAGCATCGACGTTGGGGTCCGCCATGACGACCGCCGCGGCCTGGAATTGCGATTTCGCCATGGCCTCAAAAGAGGCGTCCTGCGGAAGCTCCGTGGAGGCGGAGATTTGGCCCGTGTCCTGGCTGGGGATGAAGCCGGTGGGAACCAGGCGGTAGAGATAGACTGTGGCGGCGACGGTGCCGCAGGCGACGATCAGCGAGATGAAGCGATGGCGCACCACGCCACGAAGCGTCCAGCCGTAGGCGTCGCGCAGGCCGTCGAAGACTCGCTCCGAGGCGCGGAACAGCGCATTGTGATGCTCGCTCGGCGGCTTCAGGAAGCGGCTGCACAGCATCGGCGTGAGGCTGAGAGAGACGAAGCCGGAGATCAGGATCGACACCATGATCACGACCGCGAATTCGTGAAACAGGCGTCCGATGATGCCGCCCATGAACAGCACCGGAATGAACACCGCGGCAAGCGAGAGCGTCATCGAGAGAATGGTGAACGCGATCTCGCGTCCGCCTTCGAGCGCGGCCACAATGCGCGGCTTGCCCATCTCCATGTGGCGCACGATGTTTTCGAGAACGACGATCGCGTCGTCGACCACGAAGCCAACCGCGAGCGTCAAGGCCATCAGCGACAGATTGTCCAGCGTGTAGCCGAGCAACTGCATCGCGGCGAAGGTTCCGACGACGGAGAGCGGAAGCGCCAGGCTGGGGATGATGGTGGCGGAGACGTTGCGCAGGAAGACGAAGATGACCAGGACGACCAGGACAATGGCGAGTTCCAGCGAGAACTTCACGTCGTCGACGGATTCGCGAATGGAGGCCGAGCGGTCGTACACGGTTTCCAGATTCACGGAGGGCGGCAGTAGTCCGTGGGGTCCCGTGAACTCGGGCAGCAGGGCGTTGATGCGATTGACCACTTCCACGGTGTTGGTGCCGGGCTGGCGCTGCACCTGGAACATGATGGACCGCGTATTGTTCAGCCACGCGTAATTGCGCGTGTCCTGCACGCTATCCAGAACGTCGCCGAGCTCATCCAGCCGCACCGGATTTCCGTTGCGGTACGCCACGATCAGCGGCCGGTATGCCGCGGCGTTCATGACCTGGCCTTCGGTGATGAGCGTAAAGGCTTGCTTCGGTCCCCACAACGTGCCGGACGGTGTATTGACGTTGTGCTTCTGGATGGACTGCACCACTTCATCGATGCCGATGCCGCGCGAGACCAGTTGCGCCGGATCGAGCTGCGCGCGCACGGCATATTTGGCGGCTCCGAACACGTTCACTTGCGCGACTCCGCTGATGGTGGAGATGCGGGGGGCGATCAGGGTCTCGGCATACTCGTCCACTTGCGTGAGCGAGAGCGTTTTCGAATTGAGGCCCATGAAGAGAATCGGCTGATCCGCGGGATTCACTTTCTGCACGGTGGGCGGCGCGGGCATGCTGGTAGGCAGCCGCTTCAGCACGGCGGCCACCGCGGATTGCACGTCCTGGGAGGCCGAGTCGATGTTGCGGTCCAGCGTGAATTGCAGGGTGATATTGGTCTGGCCACGCCCGCTGAGCGAGGTCATGGAATCGAGCCCCGGGACGGTTGAGAATTGGCGCTCAAGGGGAGTGGCGACGGCGGCGGCAATGGTTTCCGGACTCGCGCCGGGCAGCGAGGCCTGCACCTGCAGCGTGGGGAAGTCGATGTTGGGGAGATCGCTGACCGGCAGCGAGCGGTAGCCCGATATGCCGAACAGCAGGATTCCCATCATGACCAGCGCGGTCATGACCGGCCGCTGGATGAATAAAGCGGTCAGATTCATTGGGCGTCAACCACCATGTAAGTCTTTATTTTATCGTGGTGGGAAAGGGATCGACTAAGCCAAACGGCAGTGGGGCGGGAGCCGGCCCGGCCTAGTCCAAGAAGAAGGGAGTCTCGTTGCCGCCGCGCAGAATCAGGTCGAAGCGATAGCCTTGGATGCCTTCGGTGTCGAGGGACGGGGCGCGCTGGGCGATCAGGCGGGGGCGGGACAATTCGGGGACGCATGTGAGTACGGGATCGGCGGAGGCATCTCCGAAAAATACTGTCGTGACCAGGCGCCGCGTGAGGCCGATGGCGAGAATCATCACGTCGATATGCGAGGCGCGGTCCGCCGTGGCGCCCGGCAGCACGGTGCGGAACGTGTAGGCTCCCTGGGCGTCGGTACGGGCGCGGCCCCAGCCGCCGAATCCGGGATCGGCTTCCGCAAAGCGCGGATCGAGAGGATGGCGCAGAATTCCGGCGGCGTCAGGTTGCCAGATTTCGAGGATGGTGTTGCCGGTGGGGGCTCCGCCCTCTTCCAGCACACGGCCGGTGAGCAGGATGTGCTGGCCGCGCGCGGTCTGGCCGTCGAGGCTCGTGAGATCGTTCAGGCCGTCCACGAATTCGAAGGGGAAAAACGGGCCGATGGTGCAAAACGGAGACGTGATCATTCGTTAGTCCAGCGTCCTCTTAATCCAATTCCGGCGTGCGGCGGCTGCCGCGCAGCACGAAGTCGCGGCGGTAGCCGATCGAACTGACGTCGCCCATGGTGGCCGATTCGTAATCGAAGATCAGACGATGGCGCACGTCGCGGTCGGGCACGGCGTTCAGCAGCAAATCGATTTCATTGAGCGGCTCGCCGGGGAAGAAAATCTGCGTGACGAAGCGGTCCATCCAACTCGGCCCCAGGATCGAGAAGTGAATGTGCGGAGGCCTCCACCACCATCCGGATTCGAGCACCGGATACGCGCCCGGCTTGATCGAAAAGAATTTGTAGTTGCCGTCTTCATCCGTGATCATGCGGTCTTGGCCGGTGAAGTTCGGATCGATCGGCGCGATGTGGCGATCCCACGCATGGACGTACTTGCCGGCGGAGTTGGCTTGCCAGAGTTCGATGACGGCTCCGGCGATGGGCGATCCGTCTTCGTCCGTCACGCGACCCGTAACGGTGATGAGTTGGCCGATGGCGCGCGGGCCTTCGGGGACCTTGCGCGAGAGGTCGATGGGGCCGGCTTTCAGACGCGACGCGAGCCCGATGGGTCCGGTGCGTTCGGTGAGTGTGAGCGGGCGCTCGATCAACGGCTCGGCCGGATTGCGCGTGAAACTTTTCGGATACTTGTCGATCTTGCGGAAGACCTGCGTGCGGTCGTCATACGGCCTGTAGTTGAGTGCCACGACCTGCTAGCATACCAACATGCGAACATCCAAGTTGCTGTTGAGCCTCTTCGCCGCTGGCTCGGGCGCCATGTTTCTCTGGGCGCAAACGAAGGTCTGGACGCCGCAGGAATTGTTCACGCGCAACGTCGGAACCAAGGAGCAGCAGCTCAAACAGTATCCGCCGCACCAGATCATCGGCAACATTTATTACGTGGGCAGCGAATCGCTGGGATCGTTCCTGGTCGTGACGCCGGAGGGCGACGTGCTGATCGATACGGCGTATGAGGCGAACGTGCCGTCGATCAAGAAATCGGTGGAGGACCTGGGCTTCAAATTTTCCGATATTAAGATCGTGCTGGGCAGCCACGCGCACGCGGACCACATGGAAGGCGACGCGATGGTGAAGGAAATGACCGGCGCGAAAGTGATGGCGATGGCGGAGGACGTTCCCGCCCTGGAAGCCATGAAGCCGGGCGGCAAGGCGCATCCCATCGACCGCGTGCTGCACGACAACGACGAAGTGAAGCTGGGCGGAACGACGCTGGTGGCGCACCTGACGCCGGGCCATACGCACGGCTGCACCACGTGGTCTCTGAAGGTGCAGGATGCGGGCAAGACCTACGACGTCGTGATTATCGGGAGCATGGGCGTGAATCCGGGATTTCAGTTAGTGAATAACGCGAAGAATCCGGGCATCGCGGATGAGTATGAGCGCGGCTTTAAAGTGATGCATAGCCTGAAATGCGATGTGCCGCTGGGCTCGCACCCGGCCATGTACAACCTGGTGGAAAAGCACGCCAAGCTCGGCAAGGGCGGGCCAAATCCGTTCATCGACCCGGAGGGCTACAAGACCGAAATTGCGATTGAAGAGGGCGCGTTCCGAGGGTTGCTGGCGCAGCAGCAGAAGGCGGCGGCGAAATAGATTCGCTACCGCCGCGCGAGTGCCCGGTTCAGGACTTTCAATACCGATTCCGGCTCCATGGCGTCCTCCGGGATCGGCATGGGGATCTTGGCCAGCGTCGGCGGAGCTTGCAGCGCCGCGTGTTTGATGAACGGCAGCACCATCTCCGGCAGAGGCTTGTTTTGTTCCAGGTAGTCCATGCCATCCACGGTGACTTGCAGGTTGCTTTTGTCGTCGCTGAGGACGAAGCCGCGCTGCTTCAGATACCAGAGCGCGAAATACAGCTCCTCATTGGAAACTTCCAACATGCTTTCCATTACGCGAATGGACATGCCGGGAGCGAACGGCTTCAGCCGGCGGGTGTCGTAAAGAAGACACAGCACCGTGGCACGCAGATTGGCCTCCCGGCCCAGGGCGCTGAAGAAGGCAACTCCGCTGAATTTGAGACCGCCGTCGTCCTTTTCGATTCCCTTGATCTTGTCGAATTCCGCGCGCAGTGACTTGTCGGAGAGAATCTCCCATGCCAGGTTCACCGATTCGTACTTTTCCAGATGGGCCGCCTCGCCATGGTCGGGATGGTACCGTTCGGCAAGTTTGGCGTGCGCCTTTTTGATGACTTCGAGATCGGCCCGGGGATCGACCCCGAGCAGCGTGTAGTGATCCTGAAATTTTCCGGCAAGAGGGGCAGACATGTGCTTACTTATAAGATCGGCAGGAAGCGGCGGAAGCGCCTAGGGGGAACGCCTCGGGCGGGTTCAGGGCTTTCGCTTAGGGGAACTACGCGACGGCGTCGGCAGCGTGATACGAGCTCCGCACCAGCGGACCGCTTTCCACGTGCCGGAATCCCATTTCGTAGCCCTGGCGCTTGAGGACGGCGAACTCTTCAATCGTGACGTAGCGGATGATCGGGAGGTGCTTCTGCGAGGGCCGCAGGTACTGGCCGAGCGTCAAAATATCCACGTGCGCCGACCGTAAATCGCGCATGACAGCCAGCACTTCGTCGATGGTTTCGCCCAGGCCGAGCATCAGCCCGCTCTTCGTCGGCGTGCCGGGGCGGGATTGCTTCACGTGCGCCAACATATCGAGCGAGCGTTCGTAGCGGGCGCCCAAGCGAACTTGCCGGTAGAGGCGCGGCACGGTTTCGGTGTTGTGGTTCAGGATCTCCGGGGCGGCTTCGAGCACGATATCCATGGCCGCGTGGGAACCTTGAAAATCCGGCACCAGCACTTCGACGCCGCATTCCGGGATGCGTTCCCGAATGGCGCGGATCGTGAGGGCGAACAGCTCCGCGCCGCCGTCCTTGCGGTCGTCGCGATTCACGCTCGTGATCACGGCGAACTTCAGGCCCAGCGTCGCGCAGGCCTCGGCGACGCGGCGCGGCTCGTCGTAATCGACCGGCAGCGGGCCGCCTTTTTGCACCGCGCAGAAGCCGCAGCGGCGGGTGCAGACGTTGCCCAGGATCATGAACGTGGCCGTGCGGCGATTCCAACATTCGCCCACGTTGGGGCAGGCCGCGCTCTCGCACACGGTGTGGAGGTTCAGATCCTGCACCAGTTGCTTGAGCTCGCGATAGTTATCGCCGACGGGCGCGGGCGCACGCAGCCAGGGCGGACGCTGGGGTTGGGGTTCGATCGTGACCAGCACTCTACTTCAAGTCTAGCAAGTGCGCTTCGATGATCCGCGAAGGAATGAAATTTTCGGCGCGGCGGAAGAAGGCGGGTGCGGCGTCGAAAGCCGCTTGCGGGACGAAGCCGATCAATTCGCACGAGTGGACTCGCGTGCCGGCCTGCAAGGCTTCGTGTTCGATGGTGTGGAAGACTTCTTCGAGCGGAGTGGCGGCGAAATTCGTCAGGTTCATGGAGACTTGCGCGCGGTCGTGCGTTTTCAGGTGCAGGCCGATGGCTTTGACGAACTTGAATCCGCCGGAGGATTCTCGGATTCTCTTTGCGATGGCCTGCGCGATGGCGGTGTCGGGCGTTTCCAGCAGCACGTTGTAGGCGATCAGGAAGCCGCGCGCGCCGACGACGGCGGCTCCCGCGGTGGGATGCTCCGCAATGTCGCCGACATCCTGCGGAGCGCCATCGAATCCCGTGCGGCGCACCAGTTCCAGACGCTGGCGATTCGGACGGCGGGCGGCGGCTCCGTAGAAATACACCGGAACTCCGAATCGACTCCAGATCTCTTCGCCCGCGCGGCGCGCGGCGGCGACGGCGTCGTCCATGTTTGCGCCGGCAAGCGGGATAAACGGAATCACGTCGGCGGCTCCCACACGCGGATGCACGCCGAAGTGTTTGCGGAGGTCGATCAGCTCGGCGGCCTTCCCTGCCCCGCGCACCGCGGCTTCGATCACAGAGTCGTTGTGCCCGGCGAACGTGATGACGCTGCGATGGTGGTCCTCGTCGGACTCCCACCCGAGCACGCGCACGCCCGCTTCACTCTGGATCGCCTGGACGATGGCTCTGACGACGGCCGCGTCGCGGCCTTCTGAAAAATTGGGAACGCACTCTAGCATTTTTCAAACCCCGGCATTCCTTTAATATTAGGGGTTGAAGAAAGCTCCTGTTCAGAAAACGCCGATCAAGCAAGCGTCCATCAAGAAAACGCTGGACCGGGTTTTGTCGCGAGCCGGGTTGGGTTCGCGCACGGATGCCCGCCGCTGGATCGCGGACGGCCGCGTAGCCGTGAATGGCAAGAAGGTGCAGACGCCGGATGCGTGGGTGGATCCGCAACGCGACCGCGTCACGTTCGATGGACGTCCGCTGCGTGCCGCACAGAAGCTGTATCTGTTGCTGTACAAGCCGAAGGGCGTGCTCACGACGTTCAAGGATCCGGAAGGGCGGCCGACGGTTTACGATCTGCTGAGCGACATAAAGGATTGGATTTTTCCCGTCGGGAGGCTGGACCAGGATTCGAGCGGGCTCCTGCTCCTGACGAACGACACCGCGTTCGGCGACTTCGTGACGGACCCGGAATCGCACGTGCCGAAGACGTACTTGGTGAAGGCTTCCCTGCTGTTGAGCGACGAACAGCTGGATCAGTTGCGCCAGGGCATCGTGCTCTCGGACGGTCCTACCCGGCCCGCGCACGTTGCGCGCCTTCGCGACGCGGCCCGGTACACGTTTTTCGAAATCACCCTGACGGAGGGCCGCAACCGCCAGGTGCGCCGCATGGTGGAGGCCCTGGGGGCCAAGGTCCTCAAGCTGGTGCGCACGAAGATCGGCGCGATCGAGATCGCGGGCCTGGAGATCGGCAGGTCTCGTCCGTTAACACCGCGTGAAATTCAGTCGCTCTACCCTCGCAAGGTAGTGTAAAATCAATACGATCAGGTGGGAGGTCCGCGTGAAAATTCTCTGTCGAAATATCTCTGTCCGATGGTTCCTGTTGACCACGCTGGCGTTGACGTCGAGTTCCGGATTGCTGCGCGCGCAAGTAAATGCGTCGATTTCCGGGCAAGTTCAGGACGCCACGGGCGCCGGAATTGGGGGCGCCACCGTGACGGTGAAGAGCCTGGATACAGGCGCTGTCCGCACCACGACGACGGGCCCGTCGGGTGAATATAAGGTGGTCGCGCTGCCCATCGGACCGCAGGAAGTGAAGGCGGAGAAGACCGGCTTCAAGACCGAAGTGCGCACCGGCATCAATCTGGTTGTGAGTCAGGATGCGGTGGTGAATCTGCCGCTGCAAGTGGGACAGATTTCCGATCAAGTGACGGTTTCGGACGAGACTCCGCTGATCAACACCACCAATTCTTCGGTGGCCGGGCTGGTGGGGGAGCGCCAGGTGAAGGATCTGCCGCTGAACGGACGCAGCTTCGACAATCTCCTCACGCTGAACCCCAGCACCGTCAACTATGGATTGAAGAGCGCCAACACCAGCACCAGCAACGGCAACACGTTCGCCGTGGCGGGGCGGCGTCCGGCGGACAACGTGGTGATGCTGAATGGAATCGAGTACACGGGATCGAGCCAGTTGGCCATTACGCCGGGCGGCGTGAGCGGAGATCTGTTGGGCATTGAAGCCGTACGCGAGTTCAACGTGCAGACCGATTCCTACAGCGCCGAATACGGCAAACGCTCCGGCGCGCAAGTGAGCGTCGTGACGCAGTCGGGCACGAACGCGCTGCATGGGTCGATCTTCGAATTCCTTCGCAACAATAAAATGGACACGCGCAGCATCTTCACGCAGGGTTCGACGACGCCTCCATTCCATCAGAATCAATTCGGAGCCGCACTGGGCGGGCCCATCAAGAAAGACAAGCTGTTCCTGTTCGGAAATTACGAAGGCTTCCGCCAGGCGTTAACGCAGAGCAGCGTCGCGGTGGTGCCGGATGCGCAGGTGCGGCAGGGCTTCTTCCCCAACGCCACCACGGGCGTTTATGCGCAGGTGGCGAACCTGAATAAAGCCATGCTGCCGTACTTCGGGTACTGGCCCACGGCGAATGGTCCGGAACTGACGGTGAACGGCATTGCCAGCGGCACGGCGTTTTCGTTCAACAATCCGAAGCAGAACATCCGCGAAGATTTCGGCACGCTGCGGTCCGACTACAACCTGCGATCCACCGATACGTTGTCGAGCTCGTACACGATCGACGACGGCGTCAGCCTGATTCCCGGCGCGGACCCGATCTTCGCGTCCAACACTTCCGTGCGGATGCAGGTGGCTAGCGTGCAAGAGACTCACGTGATCTCGTCCAACATGCTGAATACCTTCCGGGCTGGTTTTTCGCGCGGGGCGTTTAACTTGGATGCCGCCGTGCAGCCCAGCTTCCCCAACAATCTCAATTTCGTGAACGGACTGGGACCGGGAGGCATCGTCGTCAACGGCGGCGTCACGACCACGGGGCTCTCGGGCATTACGGCGGCGGGCGTGAATAACGCGGCCGGATCGTGGAATCGCCGCAATCTGTTCACGGTCACAGACGGATTCCAGATTCTGAAGGGGAGGCACCAAATCACGGCGGGCGTGTGGTTCCAGCGCATCCAGGACAACGAAGATTCCGCGTCGCGCCAGACCGGTGTGGCGACGTTCGCCAGCTTGACCACCTTCCTGCAAGGCACCACGACGCAGTTTCAGGTGGTGCCCAGCGCCAACGAACTCGGCTGGCGCAGCTTGTTCGGAGCCTGGTACGTGCAGGACAACATCCGCGTGACTCCACACCTGTCGGTACAGTTGGGAATCCGCCACGAATTCACCACCGGGTGGAATGAGGTTTCGAATCGCGCCGCCAATTACGTGACGGATGCGAACGGAGTACTGGTAACGAATCCGCTGGTGGGTAGTTCCGCCTTCACGACCAACAATGCGAAGAAGCTGTTCTCGCCGCGATTGGGCGTGGCGTGGGACCCGTTCAAAAACGGCAAGACGTCGTTCCGCGCGGGCTTCGGCATGTATTATTCGCTGATCGACGATTTGAGCTTCCTGCTGAATTCGCTGCCCCCGGCCAACGGATCGTTGACGTCGTCGGGCTCCTTGTTCAACAGCATTCCGGTGTTCCCGAATTCGGTGATTCCTCCGGCGTGCACGGCGGGCGTTCCGACCAGCCAGTGCAGTACGTTCGCTCCGCAGGGCGTGCAGGCCGACGCGAAGACTCCGACGGTGGAAGAGTGGAATGTGAGTATCGAGCATCAACTGACGCGCAACACGGCGCTGCGCGTGGCGTACGTGGGATCTTTCGGATATCACGGCTTCGTCAGCGTCGATCCGAATTCGATTCCGGCGCAGATTTGCTCAAACTCGGCGGGCTGCACCGCGGGTGGAACTCCGGGGACCACGAAGACCACGGTGGCGCAGGGCGCGGAATATATTCCGGTCGCGGGCCGGCCGAATCCGTTCCTGGGCGCGGGCTTCTTCTGGTACACGGAAGGCAACAGCAGCTACAACGCTCTGCAACTGGAGTTCACGCATCGCCTGGCGCAGGGATTGCAGTTCCGCGCCAACTACACGTATTCGAAGAGCCTGGATATGAACTCGGCGCTGACGATCGCGCAAAGCTCGAATGAGCCGCAGATGATCATGAATCGCAACGATCTGGGCCGGGACTGGGGTCCGTCTGCGCTGAATCCGAAGCAGCAGGCGTCTTTCTCCACGCGGTACGAGCTGCCCTTCGGACAGGGCAAGCGCTGGGCGAGCACCCTGCACGGCGCGGGAGGGAAATTGATCTCGGGCTGGCAGCTGAACGAAATCGCGACCCTGCTGAGCGGCTTCCCGTTCACACCGCTTATCGGAGCGAACCGCTCCGGCGACGGCGATATCCGCAATCCGGATCGTCCTTCGCTGAACACGGCGTTCACCGGACCGGTGATTCTGGGGCATCAGGGCCAGTGGTACAACCCCAACGCGTTTGTTCTGCCGGCGGCAGGAACGTGGGGCAATCTGGGTCGCGGCGTTTACACGGGGCCGGGTCTGGCGGACCTGGATCTCTCGGTGATGAAGAACACGGCGATCTCTGAGCGCGTGAATCTGCAATTCCGCGCGGAGTTCTTCAACATCCTGAATCACACCAATCTGGGCGTGCCGAACTCCACGGTGTTTTCCGGCGCCAACTTTAACGCGTCCGCGGGATTGATCACCGCCCTGACGACGCAGCCGCGGCAGATTCAGTTTGGGTTGAAGCTGCTGTTCTAACGCAAGTCGCGCCTACGTCACCGATTCACGGATTGGAGAATCATCAGGTACGATTCCAATCCGCCTTTGGCGTCCGCGTCATCGACAAACTTCTGGAGTTTTTGTTTGTTCTCCGCGGTGAGCGAATCACCCAGCCCCTCGACGAACAAGTTTCCTAAAACCTGGATGGAGAGGTTCGCCGCGAGAAACGGCTGGGCCAAGGGTCCGGCGTTATCGCTGACGACGTTCAACTTTTCAAAAAATCCCGTACGATCGCACTGGAAAGCAATATCGGTGACGCCATCGTTATCCCAGTTGAACCGGTACACCACGGCAAAGGCTCCCTCGCCGAGAGATTTTGTCCTCACGAATTCATGCCCGTGATAGTCGGCGGTCAGATGGACCGCGCGGAGCACTTCCGAGCCACGCTCCCGGTCGCCCAGGAAATCTTGGGCTTTCGACACGGCCCGCGGGTCCACGGAAGGCTCCAGCAGGTAGGCGATCAGGGCCACGGCGGCGATCCCCAGAACGACGAAGGCCGCCAAGCCGCCGAGAATCCACGCCACTTTTTTCCCGCCGGAACTCGCCGGGCGGGCCGGCGGCGGAACCGGCATATTCGCAATGGCGTTTCCACACTTCGTGCAGAAATGCGTCCCGGGCATCACGGGATTGCCGCAATTCGAGCAATAGAGCATATTTCGGTCCTGGGGCTTTCGGGGAGTTCTTATTATGCCATTCGCCCCAGCCGCTCGCCACCCCTGCGTTATCCTGAAGACACAATGCCTTTTGCCACGATCCCCGAAGCGATCGAGGAGATCCGCGCCGGCCGCATGCTGGTGGTGGTGGACGACGAAGACCGCGAAAATGAGGGCGATCTCACGCTGGCCGCGCAGTTCGTCACTCCGGAGCTCATCAACTTTATGGCCGTGCACGGCCGCGGCCTGATCTGCCTGGCGCTGGCGCCCGAGTTGTGCGACCGTCTGCACCTGCCGCTGGTCTCGCCGATGAACACGTCGCGATTCGGCACGGCATTCTGCGAATCGATTGACGCGGCCGAGGGCGTCTCGACCGGAATCTCCGCGGCGGATCGCGCGCATACGATTCGGATTGCGATGCTGCCGGAGACCAGTCCTCGGGATCTGGCGCGTCCCGGCCACGTGTTTCCGTTACGGGCGCGTGAAGGTGGCGTGCTGGTGCGCGCGGGGCAAACGGAAGCGGCGGTGGATCTTTCCCGACTGGCGGGACTGGAGCCGGGCGGAGTGATTTGCGAAATCATGAACCCGGACGGCACCATGGCCCGGGTGCCGCAGTTGATGGAGTTCTGCGCGACGCACGGGTTGAAGATGATTTCCGTCGCCAGCCTGATCCGCTATCGCCACACCACGGAGAATCTGGTGGTGCAGCGCGGCGAAGGCTGCCTGGACACGGAATTCGGAACGTTCCGGACGCTGACATTTGAGAGTACGGTGAACGGCGAGGCACATTTGGTACTGGTGCACGGCGAGGTGCGCGGCAAGCAGGATGTTCTGGTGCGCATGCATTCGCGCTGCGTGCTGGGCGACGTATTCGGCTCGACCGCATGCACGTGCGGCGCGATGGTGCGGGCGTCGCTGCAACGCATCACGGAGGAAGGCGCGGGAGTGCTGGTGTACCTGCACCACTCCGGATGGGGCGAACGGAAACACATTCCACTGCCAGACGGATCGCCGCGGCCTCTGCATGAGTTCGGGATCGGCGCGCAGATTCTGGCGAGCCTTGGTCTCACGACCATACGGTTATTGACGAATCGGATGCGGAAGCTCCCCGGGTTGGATGCGTTCGGGATCCAAATCGTGGAGCAGGTACCTCTTACTTAAGCAGATTCTTCAGCAGGAAGATCGCGTTCGCCGGACGCTCGGCGAGTCTGCGCGTGAAGTACGGATACCATTCGGTTCCGTAGGGCACGTAGACACGCACGCGATAGCCTTCGCCCGCTAAGCGCTTCTGCAAATCGCGGCGGATGCCGTACAGCATTTGGAATTCGAATTTATCCGCGCCGATGCCGCGCTCGCGGCGGTAGCGTTGCGCTTCGTTCTGGATGCCCTCATCATGGGTGGCGAGCGCCGGGTAGGTGCCGTGATCGAGCAGCACCTTCATGAGCTTCAAATAGTTGGTATCGACGTCGCGCTTCTCGGCGAAGGCCGCACTGTGCGGCTCCAGGTAGGCGCCCTTGCACAGGCGCACCGGGATGCCGAGTTTATTCAGCTTATCGACGTCCGCCGCGCTGCGGAAAAGATACGCCTGAATCACGGCGCGAATGCGGCCGCCCTCGCCGGCGATCCGCTCCACGACAGAGAGAATGCGGTCGGTGTAGGCAGTCGATTCCATGTCGATCTCGATGCGCGTCTCCGCGGCGCTCGCCCGTTTTATCAAGATTCGGACATTTTCGAGGCACGCGTCTTCGGAGAAATCCAGGCCCATCTGCGTGAGTTTCAAAGAAATAGTCGAGGGCAGCTTCCGAGCGGCGATCTGGTCCAGAGCTTGGAGATACGCGTCGCGGGCCACGGCGGCATCGTCGAGCGAAGATACGTTTTCGCCCAAGTGATCGAGCGACGAGAGCAGATTCTCGGTCTGGAGTTGGGCGCAGGCTGCCGCGCCATCGGCCAAAGTATCGCCGGCGACGAATCGCTTGGTCACTCGGCGGGCCGCGCCGGACCCTTCCATCCACTTCCGAAGCCAGGGCCGGCGGGAAAGGTAGAGGAAGAAGTCTCGCGTCATGTGGGACGGTCCACCTCGCTGGGAGCGGGGCGGACTTCCGTACGCAGTTCCGCCCGCACGTTCAAGTCGATGCGTGCCGGGTCCGGGATCTCCGCTGCGCCGCCGACTCCCAGCTCGCGCATCCTCTTGAGAGAAGGCTGCAAGCGAGCGTCCCACGATCCAACGGAGCGATTATAGGCCTCCACCGCCTTCGCCAACTGGCGGCCGGAGTCCGAATAGGCCTCGGCGAAGATGCGCATGCGATCGTGAAATTCGGAGGCGATGCGGCGCAGCTCGTCGGCGTTTTTCGCCAGACGCTCCTGCCGCCAACCGTAGGCGACGCCTTTCAGCACGCTGACCAGAGTGACCGGGGTCGCGATCAAGACCTTCTTGTCCAGGGCCCGCTCTAACAGCGCGGCATCGCGCTCCAAGGCGGCGCTCAGGAAATGTTCGCCGGGCAGGAACAGGACTACCATTTCGGGCGAGGGCTGCATCGCGGTCCAGTATTCGCGGGCGGCCAGAGTTTGCACGTGCCGCGACAGCTGCTGCGCGTGGCGATCCAGTGCCGCGGCGCGGCCGGTCTCGTCCGGAGCCGCCTCCGCGTCAAGATACGCGGCGAGCGGAGCCTTCGCATCCACGGCGAGCGTGCGTCCCCCGGGCAGCGTCACGATCATATCGGGCCGCATGCCTCCGCCGGAGACTTGCTCGTGGAAATCGCAGTAGCGGACCATGCCGGAAAGCTCGGCCACGCGGCGGAGCGTCAGCTCGCCCCAGCGGCCGCGCGCGTTGGGGACTCGCAGGGCCTGGGAGAGCGCGACGGTCTCGCGGCTCAGCGAAGTGAGATGCTGCTCCAGGCCGCCGAGGGCGTGCTGGCGGCGCAGCTCCAGCTCGCGGATCTGCGCTTCCAGGCGAGCCAGGGCGTCGGCCACGGGCTTGGCCGCGTCTTCCTTCGGCCGGCGGAACCAGAGCGCGGCGAACCCGGCCCCGAGCGCGAGCGCCAAAACAATGGCCGCTAAAAATGTTGCTGCTGTCAAACGCTTCCCCGACACCAGTTTGGCACAACCGGAAACCGTTACCGGACCCGAAGAAACACGTAGGAGCACGAATTCAAAGAACTTCTAATTCATGCTCGCTGGGGTATTTGTTCTAAAGCTTCCCCCAACCCCCGCCGATTACAAATTGGGACCTTGCGTCCTTTAGTCCTATGTCCGGACCGAAAGAAGTCGTAAGTGAGGGAGGCGGATTCCGCGCGCGATGAAACAAGCCAAATGGTTGATCTTATTGATGTTGCTCTGTTCCTTGGGAGCTTGGGCGCAATCCGTGCAAAGCGTCAACGTGGGACTGACGATTCCCGGTCCTATCTTCATCGTCGACGGCCAGCAATATACGTCGCAGCAGAATTTCCTGTGGCCCACGGGCAGCAAGCACACGCTGCAGTTCTTGTTGAGCGTGGACGAAGCCACCGGTGAAACTTTAGGATTCCAAGCCGCCAACGGCGACGTCACGGAATGGGTTTTCCAGGGATGGAAAGACAACTTCGGTTTGCTGATTCCGAGCAACGCGATCACGCAAACCATCACCGTCCAACCCGGCCTGACTTCGTTTATCGGACAAGTTTCCATCTCCACGTACTTGGTGGCGATCCAGTTCTTCAATTCCACGACGGGCCCGGCCACGTGCGGCGGATCGGCTCCCGGCGACGCGCAACAGGATGGCTTCCGCTACGGCATCATTTATATCGACAACGTCTGCTACGCGGACTCGATAACCATCCGGCTGGCTCCGGGACAGCATATTTTGAACGGCTTCCCTTATCCGGGTTTCGGATTCGTGGGTTGGTGGATTGACGGCGCGCCGCCCAACGGCTATCTGGGAACGTACAATCTTCAATCCGCCGTGACGCTGACGCCGCGATTCATGCCGGCGAAGCGCGTGAAGTTCCGCACCAATCCGCTGGGATTCCAAGTTGTGGTGGACCACACGACCATTACGACTCCTCCGGCGCTTCCCAGCAGCATTCTTCCCAGCACGAATATCAATGACAATTGCACGCCGAACTATGCCGCGATTCCCGGCGGAGCGCCTTCGCGCTACACGCCGCTGTGCATCGGCGATTTCGATTTTCTTCCCGATACCGCGCACCAAATCGGGGCTCCGCCCACGCAAATGGACGCCGCAGGCGTGCAGTGGGTTTTCGCCGGATTCAGCGACGGGCTGGGACAGAACGCGAACTACGTGACCGACGAACGGCTGGACCTGGTGGATCTGGTGATCGCCAATTTCGTACCGGGCGTTCCGGCGAGCATCACGACGAATCCGGGCGGTCTGGGTATTTCGGTGGACGGACGCACCAACTGGCCCTCGTATAACTTCGTCTGGGGCACGGGCGAGACGCATCAGTTGAACGCTCCGCTGACGCAAACCGATTCGAAGGGCCGCACGTACCAATTCGTAAAGTGGTCCAACGGAGGCACCGCGTCGCAGACCATTACGGTTCCGGCGGGCAGCCAGGCGGTATCGTATCAGGCCACGTATCAATTGCTAGGGCAGGCGCAGATCAGCAGCGTGCCGGCGGGATTGAGCTTCACGGTGGACGGCGCGGCGTGCACGACGCCCTGTACCGTAAACCGCGCGAGCGGCTCGCAGATCAAAGTGAGCGTACCGTCGTCGATTCCCACGAATCCGCTGTCGCGCTACGATTTCGATGGCTGGGCGGGCGGGACGAACAACACTGCCTTCACCGTGACGTTTGACCAGAACGTGCAGGTGTACACGGCGAACTATCACGAATCGTATCTGCTGGCCGCCACGACGAATCCGGCGGGCGCGGCGGTGCTCAAGTACTCGCCGGCGTCTCCGGACGGCTATTTCCCGGAGGGAACGCAAGTGACCGTGACGGCCGCGGCGAACGGAGGCTTCAAGTTCTCGCGCTGGAACGGCGACCTTTCGGGCGGCTTCAGCACCGGGTATCTCACGATGAGCTCTCCGCACAGCATCACGGCGATGTTCACGACGGTGCCGTTCATCGCTCCGGCGGGAATTATCAACGCGGCGGGCGCGACTCCGGACGGCAGCGTCGGGCCGGGCTCGATCGTGAGCATTTACGGAAACAATCTGGCGAGCGACCTGATCATCGGTGGCTCGAATCCGCTGTCTCAGACCATTGGCGGCATTACGGTGACGGTGAACGATTACCTGTTGCCGCTGTTGTTCGTCTCGCCGCAGCAGATCGGCGCGCAGGTTCCCTCGGGACTCGCGGACGGCACCTATCCGATCACGGTCCACATTCTGGGCCAGCAGGACGTGTCGGGAACGTTCGTCGTGAGGCGCGACGCTCCGGGCGTGTTCACGCAACCGAATCCGCAGAACCTGCCGTTGATGGTGGCGCTGCATCAGGACGGCACAGTCGTCACGCAGGATAGTCCCGCGCGGCGCAATGAAGTGATTTCGTTCTACGGCACGGGCTTCGGTCCGTACAACAAGCCGGTGGTCGACGGCTTCACGATCGCGAATTCGCCCCTGTTGACGGTGCTCGATCAAGTGAGCGTGCTGACGAGCGGATTGACGCTGGCGCCGGATTGGGCGGGCGCGGCGCCGGGCATGGTCGGGACCACGCAGGTGAATTTCAAGATCGTGGACAGCTTGCCGCACGGGACGGTGCTGGACCTCGCGGTGAGCGCAGGCGGACAGCAGAGCAGCGTGGTGAAGCTGCCGGTGGAGTAAACGCTCCACAGGCTGAAGCCTGTGCTACTTTAGCGTCGCGAGAGTGGGACCGTAATTATTCGGCAGCAGCAGGCTCGGGCCGCTGCGATGGAAGAGTTGATTCGCATCGTCTTTCAAGCCGAACGTGAGTCCGACGAAGGCGTTGCTCATTTCGTCCCAGTTCTGAGGACCCCAGCGAACCACCATGTTCGGGTCGGGATTGAACTTGTTGTTGGCCGAGTTGTCGAAGTGCGAAATCCCGATGACGCGCGTGCCCTTGGGCAGCGGGATGGGCTTCGCGAAATCGTAGCCGAGCTGCCAGTTGAAATCGAACACTCCTTTGAACAGCGTCTCCGTTTCACCAGTCGGATAAATCACGCGCAGCTCGAAATCCTTGCCGCGGAGGTGCATGTGCGGCTGGACGTAGACCAGCTTCGCGTCGTCCAAGCCGACCGTCACTTCGCTCACCACTTCGGCGTTGCCGTCGCGCGCGGGGATTACGAGATTCGACGCGGTGGGTCCGGAGGAGAGGAAGTAGCGGCTGGTGGGCGGCTGCTTCGAGACCACTAACGCGAGCTTCGATTTATCGGTGGTCTCTGTGCCGACCGCCGTGTAGTGCAGTTCGAAGACGAGATCGGAGCCCTTCGGAATCAGCTTCGCGGACCCGTTCACATCAAAACTCTGCGCACCGAGTCCGGGGTTGAATTTGCCGATGATGTCGTTGCCGTCGGAGAGGGAGTTGCGGCCGGTCTCCTGGCCTTCGTAGAACTTGCCGTATTCGGCGTCCGACATCCAGCGCGAGCCGGGCGGCACCACCCACACTTTCCCGTGATGCAGCACGGCGGAATTGCCGGGACGCATCTCCGCGGCGGAGACCCAGATGTCTTCGGTGAAGTCGCCCTTCACGCGCACGTACTGATAATTGATGGTGCCTTTCGCGGGAATCGAGAAGGCTTCGGGCATTTCGCGGACCAGGTCCGGCTTCAGGTTCCAGCCCTCGGTGAACGTGACGGCGGCCGGCTTGTCCTTCGCGTCGCCTTCGAGAGCGCCGTTATCGGCCCAGGCGACCAGAGTGTCGATGTCGGGCTGGCTCAGACGGCGATCGTTGCGGAAGTGGCCGTACTTCGGATCCGCGAACCAGGGCGGCATCTTTTCGGTGACGACGGCCTGCTTCATCGCCTTCGCGTAAGGGCGGGCGTCGGAGTACGTAAGCAGAGACATCGGCGCGACTTCGCCGGGACGGTGGCAACTCTGGCAGTTCTTCTGAAGGATGGGGAGGACGTCCTTGTTAAATGTGATGGCGGCGTTCGGCGCAGCGAGCGCGGCGGTGGCAACAACGCATCCGGCCAGAGAAAGACGAAGATTCACGATTTGGCTCCTCCTCGATCGGGCCGGCAGGCCGCTCCATTACTGTCGCGGCTCGGTTTCAGCTGATTCGCCCGCCGACGATTGACTTGCCTCGATTTTAGCCAAGCCGTCAAGGGCGCGCAAGGGTTCGGTTACGCTGAAGGTATGAAGGCGGGCGTGTTGCTGCTGGGAGTCTCGTGCGTACTCGCGACGCAGACGACGCCTACTTTCTCCCACGACATCGCGCCCATCATTTTCAATCACTGCTCCGCGTGCCACCGTCCGGGCGAGAGCGCGCCGTTTTCCCTGCTCACGTATGACGATGTAAAGCGGCACGCGAAGCAGATCGGGGCCGTGACACAGAGCCGCTTCATGCCTCCCTGGCTGCCGCAAGCGGGCTATGGCGATTTCGCGGATGCGAACCGGCTGACGGCGGCGCAGATCAAGTTGATCGCGGATTGGACCGCGGCAGGAGCTCCCGAGGGCAACGCGGCGGAGGCTCCGCGGGCTCCGGAGTTCACGGAAGGGTGGCAGCTCGGGCCGCCGGATTTGATCGTGGAAGCTCCGCAGGCGTTCACGCTTCCGGCGACGGGCACGGATGTGTACTGGAACTTCGTGTTGTCGCCGAAGCTGGCGAAGACTCGGTTCGTGCGGGCGATGGAGATCCGGCCGGGCGAGAAGAAGGTGGTGCATCACGCGAACGTCGTGGTGGACAAGTCGCATTGGGGGCGGGAGCAGGAGAAGTCGCCGGGCGCGGGCTTTGAGGGGATGGAGCTGGCGAACCGGCGCAGTATTTTCGATCCTGACGACGGGCATTTTCTTTTCTGGAAGCCCGGCGGAGCGCCGTATGTTGAGCCGGATGGTTTGGCATGGCGGCTGGACCCGGGCGCGGATCTGGTGTTGAACGCGCACTTGCGGCCCACGGGGAAGCCGGAGCAGGTGCGTCCGTCGATCGGGCTGTATTTCACGGACAAGCCGCAGACCAAGTACCCGATGCTGCTGCAACTGGAGCATGACGGCGCGCTGAACATCGCGGCGGGCGTGCGGGATTTCGCAGTGTCGGATGATTTTCGGCTTCCCATGGATGCGGATGTGCTGGCCGTGTATCCGCACGCGCATTATTTGGGCAAGCTGCTGGAGGGCTATGCGACGCTGCCGGACGGATCAAAGAAGTGGCTGGTGCGGATTCCCGACTGGGATCAGAACTGGCAGACGGTGTATCGTTTCCGCGAGCCGGTGTTTCTGCCCAAGGGCACGCTGATTTCGATGCGCTTTCATTACGATAATTCGGCGGCGAATGTGCGGAATCCGAATCAGCCGCCGAAGCGGGTGGTGGCGGGGAATCATGCGACGGATGAGATGGGGCACTTGTGGCTCCAGATCTTGCCTCGCGGGGATGGCGACCGGCGGCTGGAACTTGATGAAGCGATCATGAAGCACACGCTGGAGAAGTATCCCGACGATTTTCGTGCGCACGTGATTTTGGGGGCGCTGTATCTGGCTCGGCTGAACGCGGGGGCGGCGGTGCCGATGGCGGAAGCGGCGGTGCGGATCGATCCGAAACAGGCGGAGGCTCGGAATCTGTTGGGCTCGGCGTTGCAGACGGTGGGGCGGGTGCCGGAGGCGATCGTGCAGTTCCGCGCGGCGCTCGCGCTGCAGCCGGATTTCACGAATGCGAGGTTCAATTTGGCGACAGCGCTGCAACGCTCGGGGAAAGTGGACGAGGCGATCGCGGAGTATCAGAAGATCCTCGCCGAGTTTCCCAACGATCAGTTGACGAAGGATCGATTGGCGCAAGCGGAGAGGGGTCGGGGGAAAAAGTAACTCCGCTTGACTGCATCTCTCAGCTTCACTAACGTTGTTCTATGCAACGTTTGCCTCTCATCGCGTTTTTGAGTCTTGCCGCTGTTCCCGGCCTGTTTGGGCAGGCCGCTCCGGTTGTGGGTGTCGCCGATCCGGCCGCTTTATTCACCGATAAAGATCCGAAACTGAACACAAATAAGCAGGCGGCCATGCACATTGTGCTGGATCTGCTGGAATGCGGGCATTGGAATGAATCCGACAAATGGCTGACTGAGCAGTACATTCAGCACAACCCGGGGTTCAGTTCAGGGCGCGCCACAGTGGTGGCGGCATTCAGCAAGGCGGCTCCGCGGCCGATTCCGGATAAGGATCACTGGCGCACCAAGGTGGTCGCGGTGGTGGCCGATGGCGATTATGTGACGGTGGCGACGCGCACAGAGGCTGCCGATCCGCGGAATCCGGGACAGACGTACACGACGACGCACTTCGACATGTGGCGCTTCGTCAACGGCAAGGCGGATGAGCATTGGGACGAGGGACGCATTAATGCTCCGGGCGCGGGGCGCGGCGGCGCGCCGGGCGGCGGTGCTCCGGCGGCGCCCAAGCAATAAGGAGGCTCGCATGAAATCCACGCTTGTGCTCGCGGCGGGGCTGGCGACGATCGCGTTGCCCCTGCTGGCGCATCATTCGGGCGCGGCGGTGTTCGATTCCACCAAGCACATCGAGTTGAAGGGCACGGTGACGAAGGTGGAGTGGACCAATCCGCACGCGCACTTCTTCATGGACGTGAAGGACGCGAGCGGCAAAGTCACGAATTGGAATTTGGAGCTGGCGAGTCCGAACGTGCTGGTGCGGAACGGATGGAAGAGGAACTCGCTCAAAGAGGGCGATACGGTGACAGTGGCCGGATCGCCTGCCAAAGACAATTCGACACTGGCGATCGCGCAGACGATCACGCTGCCGGACGGGCGCAAGCTGAACTTCCTCTCGGCGTTTGAAGAGGACGCGAAGTGAAGAGCCGAGTTGCGTTGAGCGCGGCGATTGTCGTCGCGGGATTTGCGTTCGGCACGTTCGCGGCGCGGTCGCAGGCTCCTCCAGGCGGCGCAAAATCGAACGCGAAAGCGGCGAAGGGCGGCAACGTCGGGCTGTATCAGAGGCAGCCTCCGACGCCGACGGGTCCCGCGCCGAAGCTTGCGGACGGCACGCCGGATCTCTCGGGAGTCTGGCTGGGCAGTGGCAGCAACGATAGCGACATCTCGCGCGGGTTGAAGCCGGGCGAGGAAGTGAAGATGCTGCCGTGGGCGGAGGCGCTGGTGAAGACTCGGCAATCGAAGGACGATCCGGAGGCGAATTGCCTGCCCTCGGGAATCCCGCGCGGGTCGCCGTATCCGTGGAGGTTCGCGCAGACTCCGGGGCTGTACTTCATCGTGTTTGAAGGCAACATCCATAGCTGGCGGCAGATTTTCATGGACGGCCGCAAGCATCCCGACGATCCGGATCCGGCATGGTACGGGCATTCGACGGGCAAGTGGGAAGGCAACACGCTGGTGGTGGATACGGTGGGCTTCAACGACAAGTTCTGGTTCGATTACAAGGGGCATCCGCATACGGAGAAGCTCCACACCATTGAGCGCTACTCGCGCACGGACATGGGGAACATGACGATCGAAGTGACGATCGACGATCCGGGCGCATACACGAAGCCGTTCACCACGACGGGTCGGGCGAAGCTGATGGCGGGCACAGAACTGCTCGAATACATTTGCCAGGAAGACAATTTCGATCTGCAACATATCAGCGGTCCGGCGCAGGGGCCGGGGGGCGGACCGGCACGATAATTTCGAGCATCAAACCGATTTCCGGTGGAGTCTAAGCTTCACGGAGGATGCACGCGATGAAGTTCCACGTAGGAATCCTTTCTTTGGCCGTGGGCGGCGTGGCCGCGTTCGGCCAAGTGCCTTCGCCGGAAGCAGGGAAGGCTCCGCTGAGTTTCGAAGTCGCGTCGGTGCGCGCGGCGGGAACGAAGCCGCCTTACACGCCGATTGCGGCGAGCGGCGTCATCACGGGCGGCCCCGGATCCGCCGATCCGACGCGTGTGACGTATACGTGGATGCTGATGCGGGTCCTCCTGATGAATGCGTTCGGCGTGCCGTTCGATCAGATCTCCGGGAATGACTGGGTGATGGGACAGGACACGCGGTTCGATATCACGGCGAACGTTCCGGCCGGCGCGACGAAGGAGCAAGCAGATGAGATGCTGCTCAATCTACTGACAGAGCGCTTTCATATGAAGTACCATCGCGAGAAAAAAGACTTCGATATGTGGACACTCGTGGTGGCCAAGGGTGGCGCGAAGTTGAAGGACGCCGAGTTGCCGAACGGTCCGCCGCCGGAGGCGCCGAAGCCGGGGACTCCCGCGCAGATGGCACCGCTCGATCGCGACGGCTTTCCTCAACTTCCCGCAGGTCGTACGAACATGATGGGCAGGAGCACCAACGGAGTGATGCGCCTGAGTTTCCGGATGTCGACTCCGCAAAGTTTGCTCAACCTGCTGCAGTTCACGCTCGGAGGACGTTCGATGGATAAGACCGGCTTGACCGGCAAGTACGACTTCACGCTTGAGTTTGCTCAGTCGGGGCTGGCGAGAGGTTCCACTGGGCCGGACGCAAGCGATGCCGCGCCGGATCTGTTTAGCGCGCTCGAAAAGCAGCTTGGGCTGAAGCTAGAGAAGTCGAAGGTGCCGCTCGATGTGATCGTGATCGATCACATGGATAAAGAGCCGACAGAGAATTAGGCTTCGACGGACGCGGCGGCGCCTTTGTGGATTTCCTGGAAGTGCTCGACTTCGGTGCGGCTGCCAATGATCAGCGGAGTGCGCTCGTGGATCGCTTTGGGCTGGATGTCCATGATGTTCGAGTCGCCCGAGATTGCCTTGCCTCCGGCTTGCTCGGCGATGAACGCGAGCGGATTCGCTTCGTAGAGCAGGCGCAGCTTGCCGTGGGGATTCTTCTTCGTGGGCGGATAGAGGAAGACTCCGCCTTTGAGCAGCGTGCGGTGGAAATCCGCCACTAGCGAGCCGATGTAGCGTGAGCCGTAGCTCTTCGCACGGAGGCTGGCCAAGTAAGCCCGGTAGGATTCCGGAAAGCTGTCCGAGTTGGCCTCATTCACCGAATACGTGTGGCCCTTCGCCGGCATCTTCATGTGGGAAGACGTCAGCAGGAAGGCTCCGATTTCGGGCTCCAGAGTGAAGCTGAAGACGCCCTGGCCGGCGGTGTAGACGAAGATGGTCGACGAGCCGTAGACCACATATCCGGCGGCCACTTGTTTGTAGCCCGGTTGCAGAACGGCCGCCTCGCCATGCTCGCCGTCTTCGCGGCGCAGGATGGAGAAGATGGTACCGACGCTCACATTCACGTCGATGTTCGAAGAGCCGTCCAGAGGATCGAAGACCACGATGTACTTGCCGTTGGCGGAGTGGTCGATCGTGACGGGCTGCTCATTTTCTTCGGAGACCAGCAGCGCCACGCTCTCACGCGTGCCGAGGCAATGGAGAACTGCCTGGTTGGCATAGACGTCGAGCTTCTGCTGGGTCTCGCCCTGCACGTTGACCTCGCCGGCAGAACCGATGATGTCGACGAGTCCGGCACGGCGGATCTTCGCCTGGATCATTTTCGTGGCGAGCGTCATGCCGCTGAGGAGTGAGGAAAAGCTGCCGCGGGCGGCGGGAAATTGGTCTTCCTGCTGTTGCAGGATGTGTTGCTGAACGGTGACAAGCATGGGCTGTACCAGTCTATTACAGGACCGGCGCCGGCGTGCTATGCTCATGCCCCATGAAGGCGTTCGTACGGGTGTTTCTCACGATGGTTGCGGCTCTTGCGACTTACTTGGTCCTACTGCTGATGGTCTTGCCGATGCTTCTGCGGGGCGCGAGTTTTTATGCGGCGGGAGAGTGGGCGGCGCTGGCCTGCGCGGTGCTGGTGGCGGCGTACCTCTGGCCGCTGACGGATTCGATGCCTACCGGACTGGCGGCCTGCGTGGGTTTCGGCGCGGCCATCACGGGAGGGATCGGTTTCCTGGGCGGATTCCTTGGGCCCATGATTTTCGATCCCGGCGCGAATCAGGGGCCCATGCTGGGGATCTTCATTACGGGTCCGTTGGGCTTCCTCCTGGGAGCGCTGGGCGGCGCGATTTATTGGATGGTGCGGCGTCCGCGGGCGGCCGCCGACTGAGCCGGATTACTGTGCGGGCTCAAGGCGGATTAGCGCGGCATTCTCTTCGTCGGTGAGGACGTAGACCAAGCCGTCGGGGCCCTGGCGCACGTCGCGGATACGCTGCTTCAGATCCGTGAGCAGGGATTGACGCGCGGTCTCGTCCCACTTTTCGTTGAACGTGATGCGCTCCAAATGGCCGACTCCTTGCACCGCTCCGCCAAGCATCGCGCCCACCAGGACGTTGTTCTTCCAATCGGGGAATTTGTCGCCGGTGTAGAACGCCATGCCGGAGGGAGCGATGGACGGGGCCCAGAATACGATGGGCTGCTCCATGCCTTCCTTGAAGCTGATGATTTGGGGGCCGGAGTAGTCGCGGCCGAAGCTCACGAGGGGCCAGCCGTAGTTCTTGCCGGGCTTGATCACGTTGATCTCATCGCCGCCGTAGGGGCCGTTCTCGTTGTTCCACAGATCGCCGGTGACGGGGTTGAAGGCGAGGCCGAGCGAGTTGCGATGGCCCATGGAATAAATCTCGGGCTTGAATCCCTGCTTGCCCGCGAAGGGATTGCCGGGCGCGGCGGTGCCGTCGTCGCGCAGGCGCAGGATCTTGCCGCGCAGGCTGGTGCCTTCTTGCGCGGCGTTACCGTTGGAAGCACCGGTCGTCATATAGAGCATGCCGTCCTTGCCCCACGCGAGGCGCGAGCCGGAGCCTCCGTCGCCCGCCCAGGGATCGCAGATCACGATGTCCTTCACTTCGGTGAGCTGGTTGCCTTGCAGCTTGGCGCGCGCGAGCGTGGTGGCGACCATGTCGGGGCCGACGTCTTTCGTGTACGTGAGATAGACCAGCTGGTTCTGCGCGAAGTTCGGGTGCGGCAGGATTTCCATCAAGCCGGAGAGCCGCACGGAGTGGACGGCCGGGACGCCGGAGATCGGATTCGGATCCAGCCTGCCGTCGCTGATGCGGCGGAGCTTGCCGTTGCGCTCGGTGACGAGCATGTCGCCGTTGGGGAGCCACGCGAGGCTCCAGGGATGCCAGAGTCCGGTGGCAATGGTGGTGGTGCGGACGGCGGTCGCCTTGGCTTTCGTCTTCGCTTTGTCCTTGCCCTGCGGCTGGCCCTGCATGCTGCTGGGGACCATGAAGACCGCGGTGAACGCGGCGGCGGAAAGCAGAGCGAGGAAGGCGGGCGAAGACAGGCGCCGGGGCGCGAAAAATCTCATGAACGAATCTCCTCTACGACAGACCGAAGTTATCATGACGCGGGGCTTGCTGCAACGTGCGGGGAGGAGTTCCGTCAAGAAGGCAGCAGAGGATTCACGACGCGGATGCGGCCGTAGACTTGGCCGGGGCTGAAGTCTTCACTGAGGAGGAGCGTGGCGCCGGCGGTTTCGGCGGCGGCGAGAATGAGGGCGTCCCAGAAAGAGAGGTGGAATTTCGCAGCGAGGTCGGTGGCTTGGAGGATTTGCGGGGTGTCGATCGTGACGGGCTTCATTTCGCAGAAGTCCGCAATCACTTCTCTCGCTCGCTCCGGGGGTAGCGAAAATTTTCGCGTCGCCGTGACGTAGAATTCCTGAATCACTTGCGTGCTAATCGCGATCGTCTTGGATACGAGGTGTTGCTCGAATATTTCGGCTGCGCGCCGTTGCTTCACGGGATCGCGATGATCGTGGATATACAGCAGGATGTTGGTGTCGAAAAAAGCGACATCAGTCAGCGGCATCGGTCGTAGATTTCATCGCGATTCCAGCGCCAAGGCTTGGCTTCGAAGAGGTCTTCCTTGGCGCGTTCCAGAATGCGGCGACCGGCTTCCTGATAGCGGCGATCGCTTTCCACCGCTTGCTCCAGCGATTCGCGGACAATGGCGTTGAGGGATTTATCCTGCTTGGCGGCGAGGATTTTGGCTTCGCGAATCAGCTCGACGGGAAGGCTGAATGTGACGTTTCTTACCACGTAAACCAGTGTATCACGTAATTGTGTGTAAGGGCGGATCGAAGTGCTAAGTAGCTATGCTGCCGCAGCTTAACGTGATATCGTAATTTCGAAGGCGAGGTGAACGTGGCCGATATTGCGTATTTGCGGAAGCACTATGCGTCGTTGTCCGACGAGGCGCTGCTGGAGGTGGATCGGGGGGAACTGACGGAAGTCGCGCAGCAATGCTATGCCGATGAGTTGAAGGAGCGGCATCTGACGGCGCCGGTCGATCCGGATGAGGACGACGATCCGACTCTTCATTACGACGGCGAGGGTTTTGAGGGCGAGGCGGACGAAGACAGCGATGATGCCTGCGCGTGTACGTTCGGCGTGGCACCGGATGGGACTCCGTCGACGCGGGCGCTCGACGCCAAGGTGATTCTTCAGCACGCGGGGATCCCGTGCCGTCTCGCGCTGCATAAGTTGGAGGTGGAAGACGGCGAGGAAGCGCCGAGCGAGAGCTGGCTGATGGTGGCGAGCCCTCTGGTGATGGCGGCGCGGAGCGTTCTGGACAAGGAGATGTTCAACGACGAAGTGGAGGAGGGATGGAGATCGTACTTTGAGAACCTCTCCGATGAAGAGCTTCGCGAGGCCGATACCAAACAGCTTTTCGGTGGATTGCTGGACCGGCTGGAGCGGGCGACTCAGGCGTACGACGACGAGAAGAAGCGGCGGGGCGTTTGATGGAGATTCCGAAGGACGGACCGCTGGGCTCGGGGATTGTAGCGGCGATTCACTCGGGCGATCTGGCGGCTCTGGAGCGGCTGCTCGGAGAGAATCCCGGGCTCGCGACGGCGCGGATTGTGGATGCGAAGGGCGTTCGGCGCACCGTGCTGCACACGGTGGCGGATTGGCCGGGGCACTTTCCAAATGGCGCGGCGACAGTGGCGGTGCTCATTGCCGCGGGGGCCGATCCGGACGCGCCGGTGATCGGCGGGAATGCTCCGGAGACTCCGCTGCATGGGGCGGCGAGCTCCGACGATGTCGCAGTGCTGGATGCGCTGCTCGACGGAGGGGCGGATATTGAGGCTCCCGGCGCGATCTTCACGGGCGGCTCGGCGATGTCGGATGCCGTGATTTTCGCGCAGTGGAAGTGCGCGCGGCGGCTGCTGGAAAGGGGGGCTCGGACGACGTTGTCGCAGTCGGCGGCGCTGGGGTTGCTGGAGCGGGTGGAGAAGTTCTTCGCGGGATCGCCGACGCCGGATGAAATCACGACTTCGTTCTGGCACGCGTGCCGCGGCGGGCAGAGGTGGACGGCCGAGTATCTGCTCTCGCATGGAGCGGAATTGAACTGGCTCGGATACGACCGGCTGACGCCGCTGGGGGCAGCTCGGAAGAGCGGGAATCAGGAATTCGTGGAGTGGCTGCTCGGGTTGGGGGCGGTTTAGTCAGGTAGTCTGGAAATCACAGCCTGAAGCCTGTGCCACTTGCGAACCCAAATGGCACGGGCTGCGGCCTGAGCGTGCGTTTTTCGGCAGGCCGCTCCATTACTGTCGCGGCTCGGAGAAGGGGCGCTAACTCCGCAGATCGCGGCCCGTCATTTCCTTTGGCTGGCCGACGTGCAGCATGCTTAGGATGGTGGGGGCGATGTCTTGCAGGGCTCCGCCTGCTCGCAGCGGACGGCGCTCTTCGTCTACGATTACGAACGGCACGGGGTTCGTTGTGTGGTACGTGTGCGGGCCGTGCGTCACGGGGTCGATCATCATTTCGGCGTTGCCGTGGTCTGCGGTGATGATCCAGCGGCCGCCGGCTCGCTTGAGGGCGTCGTAGATGCGACCGAGGCAGGCATCCACGGTTTCGACGGCCTTCACAGTGGGTGCGAATTTGCCGGAGTGGCCCACCATATCGGCGTTGGCGAAGTTCATGACGATGACGTCGAGGCCGCGGCTCTCGATGGATTTCACGGCCACGTCGGCGATGCCGTCGGCGCTCATTTCGGGCTTGAGATCGTAGGTGGCGACTTTGGGCGACGCCACCAGTTCGCGCTCTTCTCCGGCGAACGGCTTCTCGATGCCGCCGTTGAAGAAGTACGTGACGTGGGCGTACTTTTCGGTCTCGGCGAGGCGGAGGTTTTTCCAATTCTCGGCGGCCATGACGTTGGCCAGGATGTTATTGGGATGCTCCCGAGTAAGCACGAAGGACGCGTTCAGCGACTTCTCGTACTGCGTCATCGTGGTGAAGTGGAGCTTCAAGGGAGACTCGGTAAGTACTTGAGTCATCTCGCGTCCACGGTCTGCGCGGTAGTTGAAGAAGAGGCAGGCGTCCTCGGGGCGGATCAGACCGACGGGCTCGTTGCGGGCGTCGACAATCGTGACGGGTTCGATGAACTCATCCGTGACGCCTTTTTCGTAGGAGCGCTTCACGGCGGATACCGGGTCGGTGCTCTTTTCACCGACGCCGTCCACCATGGCGGACCGGGCGCGCTCGATGCGGTCCCAGCGGTTGTCGCGATCCATGGCGTAGTAGCGGCCACTGACGGTGGCGATGCGGCCGACACCGATCTCGCGAATTTTGCGTTGCAGGGCTTCGAGGAATCCGGCTCCGCTTTCGGGTGGAGTGTCGCGGCCGTCCATGAAACAGTGCACGCAGACGTCCGTAACTCCTTCGCGCTTCGCCATTTCCAGCAAAGCGTACAAGTGAGTGTTCATGGAGTGGACTCCGCCATCGCTCACCAGCCCCATGAGGTGCAGGCGGTGGGTGCGGGCGTGGTGCATGGCGGCGAGCAGGGTTGGAACGCGGAAGAAATCGCCGTTAAGGATCATGAGGTCGATCCGCGTGACATCCATGTGGATGACTCGGCCGGAGCCGATGTTCAGGTGGCCGACTTCGCTGTTGCCCATCTGGCCGTCAGGGAGGCCCACGAAGGGTCCGGAGGTATGAACTAATGTGTTCGGAAATTCACGCAACAGACGGTCATAATTAGGCTTATTCGCTGCCGCGATGGCGTTGCCTTCGAGGGCGGGCGAGAAGCCCCAGCCGTCCAGGATCGTGAGGACGAGCGGACGATTGTTCATCATGCTTGATCCATCCTGGCGATCCCCTATTGGCGGAACGCCTTGCGGCCGGGATAGCGGGCGGCGGAGCCGAGATCCTCTTCGATCCGCAGGAGTTGGTTGTACTTGGCGATGCGGTCGGTGCGGCTGGCGGAGCCGGTCTTGATCTGGCCAGCATTGGTGGCGACGGCGAGATCGGCGATGAAGGCATCCTCAGTTTCGCCGCTGCGGTGGGAGATGACGGAGGTGTATCCGGCGTCGGACGCCATCTTCATGGCCTCCAAAGTTTCGGTTAAAGATCCGATCTGGTTCACCTTGATGAGAATGGAGTTCGCGATTCCTTGAGAGATACCTTGGGAGAGGCGTTCGGTGTTCGTGACGAAGAGATCGTCTCCGACGAGCTGGATCTTTTTGCCCACCATTTCGGTGAGGGCTTTCCAGCCTTCCCAATCGTCTTCGGCCATGCCGTCTTCGAGCGACACGATGGGATACTGGCGAACCCAGTCCGCCCAAAACTCGGCCATCTGCTGCGGGGTGCGCTCGCTCTTATCGGACTTCTTGAAGATGTACTTTTTGGCCTTGGCGTCAAAGAATTCGCTGGCGGCGGGGTCGAGGGCGATGCCGATCTGGTCGCCGGGAGTGTAGCCGGCTTTGGTGATGGCTTCCAGGACTACTTCCACTGCTTCGACGTTGGACTTGAGATTCGGGGCGAAACCGCCCTCGTCGCCGACGGAGGTGGAGTAGCCGCGCTTCTTGAGGACGCCCTTCAAGGTGTGGAAAACTTCGGCGCCCCAGCGCAGGGCTTCCGAGAATTTTTCGGCGCCGTAGGGGACGATCATGAACTCCTGCGGGTCCACGCTGTTGTCGGCGTGGGCTCCGCCGTTGAGGATGTTCATCATCGGCACCGGCAGCGTGCAGGCGGGGACTCCGCCGAGGTATCGGTAGAGCGGGAGCATTTGCGAGACGGCGGAGGCTCGGGCGGTGGCCATGGAGACGGCGAGGATGGCGTTCGCGCCGAGTTTGGATTTGTTGGGAGTGCCGTCGAGCGAGAGCATCAGACGGTCAATGGAAGATTGGCGGAGGGCGTCCATGCCGAGCAGAGCGGGCGCGATGCTGTGGTTGATATTCTCGACGGCGTTGAGAGTGCCCTTGCCGAGGTAGCGGGATTTGTCGTTATCGCGAAGCTCGACGGCTTCGTGTTCCCCGGTGGAGGCGCCGGAGGGAACGGCGGCACGTCCGACACTTCCGTCGGCCAGCTGGACATCGGCCTCGACAGTAGGATTGCCGCGGCTGTCGAGGATCTCGCGGCCGTGGACTTTGGTAATTTCCATGATTGAGTCTATCGCAAGGTGGCCATTCCTGTCCCACACGCTGTGTCCGGTTTTCCCTTGCGGGCGGGCTGATTCGGAGAGATCCCTTTACGCTGAGCGGCGCGGGAGTGGAATGCAAAGTGCCGGTTCAATGGGATGAAGTCGCGCGGGTTCCTTTTACTGATGACGGCGGGGATGGCGTGCGCGCAGATTCAGGTGATCGGAATGGGGACGAGTTCGGACTTCACATCGTCGTTGCCGGCGACGGGGAGTTTGGCGAGTATTTTCGTCAAAGGATTGACGGGCATTACGGGCGTGGTTCAGGCGAGCGGATCGCCGGTGCCCGATACGTTGGCCGGCGTCTCCGTGACGATTTACGGGAGCCCTGCGCCGATTCTCGCGATTGCGGATGTGAACGATCTCTATGGGCACTGGCAGCAGATCAATATCCAGATTCCGCTGCCGCCGCCGGGTCAAACCGGCAATGGTCCGCTGATTCTAGTCACGCAATCGGGCGAGACGGGAGCGGGTGCGGCTCCTGGATTTTACGGGCAATGGGGAGTGTTCTTCGCGGACGCGAAGAAGAACGGGGTGTTGCAGCACGCGGACTATTCTCTGGTGACGGCGGCGAATCCGGCGCGGCCCGGCGAGATGCTGGTGGCGTATGCAACGAATCTTGCCGATTACGATTCGATCTCGAACGCTCCGGCGATCGGGATGCCTGCGGGCGCCGATCCGCTGCCGAGGGTGGATCAACCGGGGCTCTTTAGTTATTACGCGAATGTGAACGGAGTCCGGGTGGAGACGCCGTACGTGGGATTGAGTCCGGGGCTGATCGGAGTCTTTCAAGTGAATTTCGTGGTGCCGTCTTCGATCGGGCCCAGCCTGGCGACGCTGCAGATGATCGGGTTTCCTAGCTGCTTTGGCTTCGGCGCGCTTTGTCCGAACGTGAAGCAGAGTAACGTGATCACGTTTCCCGTAGGCATCGGGCAGTGATATAGTTCGGGGCAAGATGCCGAACGGGACGGAGGCGGCCGGGGAGTCGATTGTCGAGAAGCGGCTGGGTCGCTGGGATCTTGCGGCGTTCCTGACTCTGCTGACGTTCATCACGACGCTGAGTTATGAGGCCGGGTACGTTTCCTACTGGGGGCTGCCGTTTGAGGTGGTGCAGTTCACGCCGGAGAATGCATTCCGGGTGTTCCTAACGCTGCTGATCGTGGGGCTGTACCTGGGCGTGGCCGTAATGACGGCGGTGGGGACGAAGTGGTATCGCGCGCTGATGCGGATCGTGGTGCCGGTGATAGCACTGGCGCTGATGGTGTGGATCGGGACGCATTACGGATTCCTCGCGGACTTGCTGTTCTTTTCGGGGCTCGCCTATGTGGTGTGGGTGTTGCAGATTTTGACGGGCGCGGAAGAAAAGGTCGGCGGGGCGAAATGGATTTGGGACGCGCTGGGTCAGACGGGGTTGGTGCTGTCGGTGCTGCTGCTGGCGGTCCCGTTCGGGGGCGTGGCGGCGGGGATGATGGCGGCGGGGGAGCAGGAGGAATTCTTGACGCTCGATTCGCAGCCGAAGATGGTGGTGCTTCGCAAGTACGGATCGGACTGCGTGTGCGGCACACTGGGTCCGGATAAGGAGCTTCGGTTATTGCCGGGGTTTCGGTTGGTGGAGTTGAACAAAGAGGATGGGCCGGCGATTCGGAAGGAGAGGCTCGGGCGGATTGCTCCGGCGGAGGCGCGGTAGCGGAGGGCTAGTAGCGCTTGACGGCGAGGTTGGGGATCATTTCGAAGTGGCGGATGTTATGGGTCGCCACGGAGTAGCCGAGATCGAGCGCCGTCACGGCGATCAGAAGATCGGCGAGAGCGAGGCGCTTCCCTTCCGCATGCATCTGACCGTCGATCCGGCACGGAGCTATGAGGACCGTCACCGGATAGACGGGCATCCCCGCAAGCAGGTCGTCCGGTGTGCTCGCGCGGGCGAGACCGTGCGCTAGTTCCAAAACCGTCACGACGGAAATCGCGATCTCCGGATCACCGGCATCTTGCCCGATAGATTGGAGCATTTGGTACGCTGTCTGGCCCAAAGGCTCGGCCGCAACGACGATGGACGAGTCGAGGATTAGTCCCACTCGAGAGGCTGTAGTGGCTCGCGATGGCTTTCGATCGCGGCTTCGATGTCATGGGCAAAATCCGCATCCATGGTTGCCGTGGAATCCTTCGGCATGAGAGCCAGGACCTCCGAAACTTTACGGCGCGGGGGAACGGCCGGGCTCAAAACGACCAAAGGCGCGTGGTTGCGCTCCACCACTACTTCCGCGCCGCGTTGGACTTTTTCGAGGACGCCGTGGAGGTCCTTCGCCAGTTCGGCTTCGCTCATGTGGATTTGAGCCATATTTTCGATGATACGCTCTCCGAGGCGCTACTGCTTTGACGTATAATCTTTCGCATTGGGGAAGGCGGGCCACAAGTCATGAACAGAACAGTCTTGATTCGTCTGAGTGCCGCGGCGGTGGTGCTGGCGGGGGCTTGGGTGGCGTGCTCGCAGGCGCAGAATGCGAAGCAGGGGCCGCCGCCGTTGACGATCGACAAGATCAAGGACGATCTCTATGAGATTGTCGGCGACGGAGGGAACGTCGCGGTCTACATTACGAATGAAGGCGTGATCCTGGTCGACGACAAGTATGAACAGGATTACGACCAGATCATGGCTCGGGTGAAGAGCGTCACAAATCAGCCGGTGAAGTACATTCTGAGCACGCACTATCATGCCGATCACAGCGGCGGGAATACGAAGTTCGCGGGCACGGCGGAGATTATTTCGACGCTGAACGCGCATAACGGAATCGTGAAGCATATTCAGTCGAACGCTCCGGCGGGGATGGTTCCGGCTCGCATCACGTTCACGCAGGAGAGCGATATTTTCCTGGGCGGCAAGGAAGTGCGGGCGATTTATTTTGGGCGCGGGCACACGAACGGCGATGCGGTGATTTACTTCCCTGCCCTGCGGCTGGTGCACACGGGAGATCTGGTGACGAGCGCGCTGCCGCTGATCGATTATCCGGGCGGCGGGAGCATCGTGGAGTGGACCAAGACGCTGGACGGCGTGATGAAGACTCTGGATTTCGACACGGTGATTCCGGGGCATGGTCCGGTGACGAACAGGGCGGGCATCCAGACGTATATCGACAACGCGACCAAGTTGCGGACCGCGGTGCAGGGCCAGATCCGGTCCGGCAAAAGCCAGGACGAGGTGGCGAAGTTCCTGACGGCGGAGTATAAGTGGGCTCCGGATAGTCTCAATATGCAGTGGGGGCTGGCCGGATTGATGACGGAGCTGCGCTAGTGGCGCGCACTCCCGCAAGTGGCCTTTCCGGGTTAACGACAAAAGTAGGCGGGCTGTGGATTTTCGCGATTCCCTTCGCGGCGATCGGAACGCTACTGGTGTTTTCCACGCTGCGGACTTTGCTGTTGCTCGCGGCCATGCAGGGTTGGACGGTGGTTCCGGGCACGCTTCAGACGGCGGAGCTTACTGCATCGGGACAGGCATCGAACCGCGCGGATGCGACGTATACGTATGTGTTCGAGGGGCGGATGTACTCGGGGCATCGAGTCTCGCTGTATGGGGCGGACAACCTGGGAAGCTTTCAAAAGGATACGTATGAGGATCTGAATGAGCATCTTCAAGCACACCAGCCGTATCCGGTGCATGTGAATCCGAAGGCTCCGGAGCAGTCGATTCTGAAACCGGTATTGCGGGTGGAGACGATCGCGTTTTCACTGGTCTTCATTCTGCTGTTTGGAGGAGCGGGTTGGGGGATTTTGATTTCCTCCTTTCTGCGGATGAAGAAGGCACAGAAGGAAAAGCAGTTGATGGCGCAGTATCCGCAGGAGTCGTGGAAGTGGCGCGTGGAATGGACCGCGGCGGGCATCAAGTCCACGCAAGGGGCGCAGGCTGTGATGCAGATTTGCCTGGCGGTGTTCTGGAACGTGGCGACGTTTCCGGTGTTTCTGATCATTCCCAAAGAACTGCGAGACGGGCACTACGGCGTGCTGGCGGCTCTGGTGATTCCGCTGATCGGGGTGGGGCTGGCGTTCTGGGCGGTGGTGGCGGCGGCGCGGGCTCAGCGGTTCGGGCAGACGCGGCTACAGCTGGAAACCATGCCGGGGAGGCCGGGACAAACGTTGCGCGGAAGGCTTTATGCTCCGCAGGCATTGGAGGCGGCGGAGTTCGCGTCGATCACGCTGCGCTGCGAAACGACGGCAACGAATCCGAACGCGAACGGCCAGGATCCGGACGGGGATCAGAGTTTGTGGGTGGGCGGTGCGTCGGTGCCGGTGCTGAAGGGACAGGCTACGAACGGAGACGTGGTGATGGATGTCGCGATCGACATTCCGCCCGGCTTGCCGGATAGCTTTTGGGGGAAAGGCGATCAGTACGCATGGTTGCTCACCGCGACCGCCCCGTTGAGAGGGGCGGATTTCGCGGTGGAGATGGAGATTCCGGTTTTCAGTGCCTGAGTTAGATGCGTTGGAGATGCACGGCTCCGTTGACCGTGCCGACGTGAATGAGCGCTCCGCCGGAGCCCAGGTTCATGTCGAGATTTTGGCGGCGGATTCGGCCGCTTACGGTGACGGGAAACTCAGACTTTACCGCGCCGTTCACGGTTTCGGTTTGCAGATGGGCCGAGTAGGCTTGAGGAACGGAGACCGTGACGGCTCCGTTGGTGGTTCTGGCGTCTAACTGGCGGCCCTCCCAGGCCGCGCCCGCGAGCTCCACACGCAGGGCTCCGTTGACGGTGGCGCCATTTACGTCTCCCGCGATGCGTGCCAGGTGGACGGCTCCGTTTTGCGTCCCAAACTCAAGCCGGCCGCGAACGTCGGAGATGGAGACGGCGCCGTTGTGCGCGGTGAGTTTGAGATCGCTGGTTTGGGGGACGAAGATTTCATAACTGACGGACCAGCCTTCACGGATGTTGGAATTGGGATTCGGACCGCGGGCGGAGACTTGTCCGCTGGCGGCGTTCACGGTGACTTGGCCGGCGAGGGCGCGGGCAGCGGCATCCGAATCCGCCCAAGCGTCGATGCGGGAGCGCACCAGGACATCGTTGCGGAGCCAGCCTTTAACTGTGACGCCGCCGTTGATGCCGGCGTCGACGTTGAGATGGCCGGCGGTGGCGATGGTTTGTTCGCGGATGTCGCAGTGGTGGGCCTGGCGGCCGCCGCCCCACTCGCTGCAGGACAGGGATTGGTCGCGGTTGTCGCGCATTTGGGCGTGCGCGACGGGGACGAGGGCCAGGGCGGCCAGCAAGAGGAAGGTTATTTTCATAGGTGCTCCTTGGTGAGGAATACCTCGCGTCGGGCGATCGGTTACCGGAGAATATAGCCGGAGCGGGCCCGGAGGATGGCTCCGGGATGGCGGCGGGCGGCTTCGGGAGCGAGTTGTACTTTGATTTTGTGGAGGGGAGAAGTCCCCGGGCTTACGAGCGGGACAGCGTAGTACAGGCTGTAGCGGAGGCGCAGGCGGTGGAGGGTTTCGCGG
This sequence comes from Bryobacteraceae bacterium, assembly GCA_036498815.1. Lineage (GTDB taxonomy): Bacteria > Acidobacteriota > Terriglobia > Bryobacterales > Bryobacteraceae > Palsa-187. Next base: position 268,008 of record DASYET010000013.1, read on the forward strand.
AGTCCTTCGGCGGCGTCGCTGGTTTTGAGAGTATCGCCGCCGGTTTCGAGTGCCAAGCTGCGCATGCCTTGGTCGCGGAAGGAGGACGGGCTGATTTGGATGGTGAAGCCTGGACCGCGGACGATCACGCCCAGCACCACGGCGTCGGCTTCCCAGAGTTGGCGGAGCGCGCCGGGGTCGCGCGAGGTGCCTTCATCGTCGGTAAGGATGACGATCGCGCGGCGGCGGGTACTGCTGGGCTGCTTTTGGAAGATCCGGGCGGCGGATTCGAGCGCGCCTTGGATCGGACTACAGCAGCGGAAGTGGCGCGTCAGCACTTGCTTGGAAATGCTTTCTTCGGCCGCGGTGAAATCGCCGGTGAAATCGGTGATCAGGTCGGTGGTGGAGTCGAACGCCATGACGGCGACGCGGTCGCCTTCGTGAAGCTCGCTCAAGGCGGTATGGGCGGCTTCGGCCACTCGGGCGACGACGGAGCGCATGCTGGCGCTGGTGTCGAAGAGCAGGATTACGTCGAGGGGCGTTTCCTGGTGGCCGAAAAAGAGGATCGGCTGGCGCTTCCCGCCGTCGGTTACGAGGAAGTCTTCCTGCTTGAGATCGTCCGCCGGTCTGACTTCGGCGTCGACGCGGACCAGGGCGACATCGCTGCGGAAAGTGGCTGGGTCCTGGAAGAGGGCGAGCAGGAAGAGCGGGCTAAGCATGGCGTGGTATGCAATTCGGGTGTAGGCGATCCGGCACGCCTGTGAAAAGCTTGTACCGTGCCGCTTGACTGGGGCGTCTAAATAGGCACATGATTATAAACAAGGAGGGCCACATCATGAGGAAACTCGCGTTGGCTCTGGCGCTTACGGGTGCCGCTTCCGCTTGGGCACAGAGTGCGATTTCGGCGCATTCGGGCATGATCCACTATGTGGAGGGATCAGTGCAACTCGAAGGCCAGGCCGTCGAACCGAAGTTCGCCGAGTTCCCTGAGGTGAAGAACGGCCAGGTCCTGGCGACTCAGGAAGGCCGCGTGGAAGTTCTGCTGGCACCGGGCGTGTTCCTCCGGCTGTCGGAAGACAGCTCCTTTAAGATGATCTCGAACAAGCTGGCGGACACTTCACTCGAAGTGCTTTCCGGCAGCGCGCTGGTGGAGGCGGATGAGTTGTTGAAGGACAACGTCATCGAGATCAAGGTCAATGGCGCGAACGTGGAGGTTTCGAAGAAAGGTTTATATCGCTTCGAAGCGTCGCCGGCGCGGCTGCGGGTTTACGATGGCGAGGCCACGGTGATTTCCGGCAGCCAGACGGTGATTGCGCGGAAGGGCCGCCAGGTGGATCTGAACGGCGTGCTGGTGGCATCGAACTTCGATCCCAAGAATACGGATCCTTTCTATCGCTGGGCTTCGCGCCGGTCGAGCTACATTGCGACGGCGAACGTTTCTTCGGCTCGCGCGGCAGGGCAGTCGGGCTGGTTGTCGGGCTACGGGACGGGCTCGGGCGGTTGGGCGTGGAATCCCTGGTTCGGGATGTTCACGTATCTGCCGGGGTCCGGCTACGGGTACAGCCCATTCGGGTGGTCTTTCTATAGTCCGCTGACGGTGGGGTATCTTTACATTCCGGGCGCATACGGGTACGGCTCGAACTATTACGGATACGGCGGGTACGCACAGCCGGTGCAGCGTCCCACTTCGCCGAGTACGGCGGTGGCGCAGACGGCGGCGCAGATCCGGTCGGCGAATAGCGGTCCGATCTTCGCGCAGGCCACGCAGGGTGCTTCCAGCTTGGGAGGCGGTTCCTCCACGGGCGGTGGCGTCGCGTCGGGCGGCGGTTCCGTCTCGGCCCCCAGCAGCGGCGGAGTGAGCGTGGGCGCGGCCGGCGGCGGCATGGGCAGCGCTGGTGGCGCACGCGGCCGCTAAACGAGTTGTTCTTCCTTTAATCCTCTTCGCGATCGCTTTCGGCTACACGGAGGCGACGCAGGTGGTGTATCTGCGCACCATCGCGGCTCCGATCCGCACACGGCTGGGGCTGGTTCCCGGCGATCTATTTCCGCTTCCCGACCTGGATCGAGTAGGTCCGGCGCGCGAGTTGGTCCCGAAGGAGCAGATTCGCGAGGGCGCGACCATCGTGATGCTGGCCGGCGTGGCTTGGGCCGTCACTGGGGACTTTCGCACGTGGCTTGCGGCGCTGGCTTTGATCTTCGGGGTCTGGGATCTGGCGTACTACGTATGGCTGCGGGTGCTGCTGGGATGGCCGGCTTCGGTATTCGACTGGGACATCCTGTTTCTGCTGCCCGTGCCGTGGGCGGCTCCGGTACTTGCGCCGCTGATCTCGGCAAGTTCACTGGCTTGGGGAGGCGTGGTGGCGCTGCTGCATCCTCCCGCGCGAGTCTCGAAGATCGCTTGGGTGTTGCTGGTGGGCGCCGGAGTCCTGATGACGGCTACGTTCGCTTGGGACTGGCGGTATTGGCTGGCCGGGGGGATGCCGCGAGGTTTTCCTTGGGCGGTGTTCGGGGCGGCGGAGTTGATGGGTGTGGCGGGATTTTTGCTGGCCCGCCGGTCAACGTAGCCGTTTCTTGAGCTTCTCGTAAGCCTCTTGCACCTGGCGGAACGTTTGAGATTTTGGGTTGATCCCGCTCGTCACGGGCGTTCCGTCCACGCAATAGTCCACTGCAGCTTGGGCTGTGGGTTTCCAACCGGCGTTATTAAGAAGACGCGTGACGCTGGGGTCGCCAAGGAGTTGCTGCCTGAGCTCAGCACTGCCGACTGACTCGCCCGTCGATTTCTTCGGCGATCCAGACTTGGTAATTTGCCGATACGCGACCTCAACTTGCGTCCAGGTTGACGATCGTATCCACGAGGGAATGGGGCATTCCGTCCCATCCACGAAGTAATCGATGGCGGCTTCCGCGGCGCCGCTCCAGTTGGGATTCTTCAGGAGCCTCTTGACCATCGAGTGTCCTCTCAGACTTGAGCGAGCTATTTCGTTATCCATGAATGCATTATGAAAGAGAGAGAAACATAAAACAAGATGATATTTACCTTAGCTCCGAGCACGCTGGTTCTACTACCGTCGACAAGCGCTCTTCATTGTTGGTGCAGTCTACGCGTCGGATGAGGAGCGGGAGGAGGACGAGGGGGGTCGGCAGTGGTTCGCGTTAGCGACGAGGAAGCTGTCCTTGTAAGATGCGGCCGCAGGGGAGCATTCCGGCTTTTTCCAGGGCCTGGCGGGAGATGAGATTGTCCGGGCTGCAGCGGGCGGCGGGGATTTTTCCGATCTCGTAGGCGATACGTTTCAACTCCTGCACCATGTAGCTGCCGAAGCCTTGGCGGCGGTGGGCTTCATTGACTTCCATGTAGATGTCGCCGTACGGGGGGTTGTAGTGGAACATGAGGCCGCCCGCGGCTACGGGTTGGCCGTCGAGCTCAAGCACCCATTCCTCTTGGCCTTCGGTGCCGGATTTGCGGAGAGCGCCGCCGGGAGAGGGCAGCGAAGTGGTGAGGGAATCGGCGAAGAGGTAGTTGTCCTTCACGATGTTCTCGGCGCAATCGTAGAGCATCAGCAACAGCTGGCGGTCATTGGTCTGCGTGCGGATGTGCGTCGCGCGGCTGGCTTCGAGGAGTTGGTGGAAGATCGGCAGCGCCGCGCGGCGGTAGGGCGGCTGGAGATAGAATTCGCAGACCGCGCCTTCGTAGTATTGATTCGCGACCAGGCCGTAGCCGGCGAGGTGGCCGTCGATCGTGACGGCGTACGGATCGCTCAAGCCTCGCAGCGCGAAGGAATCGTGAATGATCTGGCAATTCATCTCCTGCCGGTGCAGATCGCGCAGCGGGAGAATCTTCGCCACCTCGGTGCGGGCGACGGAGGACTCCCGAAAGCTGAGGGCGGAGAGGGGCACTGAACGCGAGGATATCATTCGGGTACAAGTGCCAGGGCTTCGCCATCGGGCGCGAGGCCGATTTGAACGGTGCAACCGGGTTCCACTTGTCCGCTCTCCACCATGGCGGCGAGGGGCTGCGTGAGCAGGCGGAGAAGGGTTCGCTTGAGCTCGCGGGCTCCGTATTCGATGCTGGTGCCCTTGCGGAGCAGGAGGGCCCGGGCGGCGTCGCTGACGTCGAGATCGAAGGCTCGCTCTTCGAGGCGGTTGCGGATGTGGCGCTCCAGGGCGGCGATTTGTTGATCGAGAATCGCAGCGAGGGAATCGGCATCGAGAGGGCGGTACGTGACGATGGCGTCGATGCGGTTCACAAATTCGGGCGAGAATTTGCGGCGAACTTCGTGCAGGCCGATGCTGGAGAGTTTGCGGTGCGCGGGCGGGCGGTCGCGCGGGTCGAGCTGGGCGCGGACCATGGGTTCGAAGCCGAAGTCCGGGCAGAGTTCCCGGCTCATGGCGGCGGCGCCGAGGTTGCTGGTCAGGAAGATCAGCGATCTTTCGAAATTCACGCTGCTGTTGTCGCCGAGGCGGAGCGTGGCTTTATCCAGCACGCCGAGCAGCAGGCGCGTCATGCTGGGCGCGGCTTTTTCGATCTCGTCGAAGAGCACCAGCGAGAGATTGGAGGATTCGCTGGTGACTCCGGTGAGTTTCTGCTGCGTGAGCATGGGCTGGGTTTCTCGGTGGCCCAGATAGCCGGGCGGCGCGCCGATGAGTTTCGCGACTTCGTGTTCCATTTGGAATTCGCCGCAGTCGACGCGGAGCAGGTTTCTTTCGCTGCCGTGCAGAGCTTCGGCCAGCACTTCGACGGTGCGGGTTTTGCCGGTGCCGGTGGGGCCCAGCAGGAGGAAGACTCCGGCGGGGCGGCCTTCGGGCGTCAATCCGGCGCGGTGCATTTGCACGTAGGGTACGATTTCGGCCAACGCCTGCGGCTGGCCGACAACGCGGCCGGCGAGCTGCTCCAAAAGACTCTGGGAAGGCGGAAGTCCCGAGCGGCGGGGACGGATGGGAACCGGTGGTCCTGGCACTTGGTACGGCTCCTTTCGGCCACGATTATGGCGGCATGGCGCCGGTGGGCCGAGGGAGTTACATCGCTAAGTTTTACAAAAGAAGCGAAAAGGAATTTTGTTTGCGCGGTACTCGATGCGGCGGTGCCGATCGAAGTGGAGGCTGAAGGAGTCCTACACGGCTAGAATAGGATCTCGGGGGAGCCACTACTTGGGTGAGAATGTAGGCATTTTCCTGGGGCTTTACTATCGTCCGGCGCGGGCGCTGAGCGGGGTGCTGGATCGGGGGAGCTTTGCGTTCGCGGCGATTCTGGCGGTGATGGTGTACTTCGGGTTGAATGCTGCGGTGGGATCGCGGTTCGTGGTTCCGGAGGAAGCGCCGGGGATTGACCAGAGTGTTGAGCCGGGCGCGCCGCAAGCGGAACAGGCGCCGCCGAGTCTACCCTTTCGGCTTCCGCAACAGGGCCTGATGAGGTTCACTCCTGAGGCTCCCATGGTGGGATTGATTCCGATGGCGGTGGTGTTCGTTCCGATGGCCGCGCTGATCATCGCATGGTGGGATGCCTTGGGGGGCGCGGGCGTGATTCTGCGGCGCGATTACATGCCGCTGCTGGTGTGTTGTTTGATGTCGTGGTCGGCGGCCTATTTGCCGGCGGCGATCCTGCTAGCGCTGGTGCCGGGAGGCGCGGCGATGGTGGGAATTCTGGTGGCGGGCTATCTGTATTTTCTAGTTCTCGCCGTGCTCTCGGTGCGGACGGTGATGGGGACCGGCGCGGGACACGCTACGGCGGCGGTGGCGGGGGCTTGGGTGGCGGTGGGCGCGGCTACGGTGCTGTATTCGGTGGTCGGCGGAATCTTTTATTACTTGGCGTCGCCGATGGTGCTGTATTTCGGGTATCTGCTGCTGGGGCAGGACATACGGCTGCTGTCGGGAGGGTTGAGCTCGCGGCAGAGCTTGCGGCGGCATCTGGAGGCGTCGACGTTGAATCCTCACGACGGGGATGCGCAGTATCAGCTCGGGCTGATTTATCAGCAGCGGAGGAATTATACGGAGGCGATTCCGCGATTTGAGAAGGCAATCGCGATCGATCCGGGAGATCCGGATCCGCGGTATCAACTGGGCCGGATTCTGATGGAGCAGAAGCGGTATGCAGAGGCTCGGGTGCACTTTGCGGCGGCGGCTGCGGCGAACGACAAGCATTCGTCGAGCGATGTGTGGCGCGAGTTGGGGGCGGCGGATCTGGAGCTGGGCGAGACGGCGAAGGCTCTGGCGGAGTTGGAGAAGTTCGTGGACCGGCGGGAGTACGATCCAGAGGGGCTGTATTTACTGGGGCGGGCGCTGAAGGATTCGGGGCGCGGCGCGGAGGCGAAGCGGGCGTTCGAGCGGTGCGTGGAGGCGGTGCAGACGATGCCTTCGCAGCGGCGGAGGCAGACGGGCCGATTTAAGGGGCTCGCTCAGTCGGAATTACGGGGGATGTAGAATTCGCTACGGGCTGGTCGAGCTCTTTTTGCCCATGAGGGCGATGGCTGCTCCGGCTCCGCCGCCACCGGCTACGCCGATGATGATGGCTGCTTTGGCTCCGGAGGACATTCCGCCTCCGCTCGCCTTCGGAGTCTGGCCCGCGGGCGCGGGGTTGGTGTTGCCCGCGGACTGCGGGGCGGCTCCGCGAGGCATTTCGGTTTGGGCGTTCAGGGTGGACGCGACGACGAGGCATCCGCCAGTGGATTCCGGCGAAACGGCGTTGACGTTGAGGACGGTAGTCGCGATGGAGACGGCGGGCTTCGCGGTGGAGGCCGTGCCGCGGACTTGCACGCGATTGCCGAGGTTGGGGGCGAGGTCCGATCCGGCGAGCTCGACGACTTCCATGGTGTTCTCGTCTTGCAGGATGAAATGACTCTCCTTATAGAGGAGGCAGCCGGAGCGGGAAAGCGTGCCGGTTTGCGCGGCCTGGAACGAGAGGTTCATCTGGCGTCCGACGGGGATGGCCGCGAGCGTGGCTCCTTCGGCGTTGGAGACTTTTGCGGGGCCGGTGAGGGCGGCGATCTCAACTTGCTCGCCGAGGTTCACGCGGAGTCCGGCGCCTTTGATCTTCATGCCGGCGGCATCGAGTTCGAAAGAGGCCGCGGGAGAGATTTGGCCGACGCCACGTTCGAGCGTCACGCGATCGGCGAAGATGCGGGCTTTGGATTGCGCGCCGAGCTGCACCTTCACGCCGTTTTTCAGGGCGAGCTGCGAGGAGGCGGAGCCGGTTTCGATGGTGGCGCCCTCGAACAACGTGGCGTTGCCCCAGACTTCCGAGCCCTGCAAGGTAAAATGGCCGCTGGCTGCCACGATGCCGATGACCGGGTTCGCGGCGAATGCTCCAGTGCCGACAAATAAAAGTGCGGGAACCAGTAGCTGTTTCACTTAGGATCAAGTATACGGGGAGAGAGGGACGCGAACAAGATCGCAGTTTGTAAACGGAATGCATTACGTTTTGGGGGCCTGGGATGAACGCGGATCGATGTCTGTTCCACGAGCTCTGAGGGACGTCGGCAGGCCGCTCCATTACTGTCGCGGTTCGGAAGGGGGGCGCGGTTGGGCTCACGAGTGATGGGGGTGCTGGCGGCGATCGGAGTGGCCGCGGCGGTCGGGTTTTCGGTGTTGCTGGCGGTGGCGGATCGTGACTTTCGGACGAATACTCCGGCGGGTGTCGAGAAGGCGGCGGCGCTGCTGCCGTTGAATACCGCGTATCTTTCGCTGCGGGCACTACAACTGGAGTATGACGGCGGGGACTCGCGGGCGGTGCTGGAGAAGATGGTCGCGCTGGACCGGTATTCTTCGTCGGCGAAGATTCGGCTCGGGCTGGATGCGGAGGTTCGCGGGGATTGGGGCGGCGCGGAGAAGTGGCTGCTCGCGGCAGCGGAGGTGGACCGGCAGTATGAGCCTCGGTGGACGCTGGCAAATTTCTATTTCCGGCAGGGGCGGACGGCGGAGTTTTGGAAATGGGTGCGGGCGGCGCTGGAGGTTTCGTATGGGGATCGGGCTCCAGCGTTCGATTTGTGCTGGCAGGTGTCGGGGGACGCCGGAGAGGTTTGGTCGCGGGCGATTCCGGATCGGCGAGATGTCGTGAGTGCGTATCTTTGGTATGTGCTGGGGAAGCGGCGGCTGGAGGCGGTGGGTCCAGCGGCGCTGAAGCTGGCGGCGGGGAAGGGTCCGGAGGACACGCGGGTTTCGGACGCGATGGTCTTGAACTCGGCGATGGATGCTTTGCTGGAGGCGGGCGAGGCGGCGAAGGCTCGCCAGGTTTGGGTGGCGCTGGGGTACGCGGCTCCGGCGGGGATTGTGGGGACGGATTTCGAGGCTCCAAGGATCGGGCACGGGTTTGACTGGCGGTTGTTGACGGTGCTGGGAGTTACGGAAGTGGAGTTGGATGCTCCGGCGTCGCTAAGGATCGTGATGAGCGGGCAGGAGCCGGAGACGTGCGAGTTGCTGCGGCAGTTCGTCATCGTGAAAGCGGGGCGGAAGTACGTTTTGCGGTGGGAGGCTCGGACGGACGGGTTTCCGAAGGCTACGGGGTTGGAGTGGAAGCTCGGGGCTGCGCGAGGGGCGGTCGCAGCGAGTGCGGAGTGGAGTGCGGGGGAGATGCGGGTGGCGGGGGCGGAGGGGGCCGTTGTGTCACTGGGGTATCAGAGGCCTAGCGGCGAGGTCCGGGTTGAGGGACGGGTGGAGTTACGGCACGTGACGTTGACGGAGACGGCGGAATGATGCTCGCGGGAGCCTTCGCGGCGGTGCTTTGGTATGGCTTGTTGGTGCTGCGGGTGGAGCCTCGGTGGGCGCTTTCTGTTTTTGAGATTTTAGTGCTGGGGATGGCGGCGGTGGTGCTGGTGCGGCGGCGGTTTGCGGTCGGGCTCCATCCAGTGGGGGTGGTGCTGGCAGCCGCGGCGGTGTGGGCTGTCTTGCAGGGTTGGGCGGGAATTTCGGTGAATGCGGAACGATCGTATGAAGCGGCGCTGGGGTGGGCGGTGAACTGTGCGGCGTTTTCGGTGGCTCTGGCGGCGAGCCGGCGGGCGGAGATTCGGGCGCGATTTCTTACGGGGCAGACGCTGTTCGCGTTGGGGCTGGCGGTGGCGGCGCTGATTTGGCTGTACACGGCGGGGGTGCTGGGACCGTTCGCTTACAAGAATCAGTTCGCGGCGTATCTGGAATGCACGATGGGGTGGGCACTGGCGGCGGCGATTCAGGATCGCAAGCGGAGCTTCGCGTGGATGCTGGTTTCGGCGGCCATGCTGGCGGCGGTGGTGGCGGGAGGTTCACGCGCGGGATCGGTGCTATGCCTCGCGGAACTGGTGGTGCTGCCGGTGATCGCGTGGAGGCGCGGATGGATCGACGGGCGCCGGTTGATGCGCGTGGCGGCGACGGCTCTGGTGGCGGGGGCGGTGCTGGTGGAGGTGGCGGGATGGGAGACGATCTGGCGGCGCTTGCAGGAGCCGAATCCGTATGCGGTGCGGGCGGACTTGCTGCGATCGAGTATGGAGATGGTGCGGGATCGACCGCTGGCGGGGTTTGGGATGGGGACGTGGCCGGCGGCGTATCCGGCTTACGCGCGGTTCGACGATGGGAGTTTCGTGAATCAGGCGCACAACGATTGGGCGCAGTGGGCGGTGGAGGGCGGGGTGCCGTTCTTGCTGGCGATGGCGGCTGTGGTGGCGATGCTCGCGAGGCCGGCGTTTCGATCCCTTTGGGGGCTGGGGCTGATGGCGGTGTTCGTGCACGCGGGGATCGATTATCCGTTCCAGCAGAGGCCGGCGCTGGCGGCGTTCTTCTTCGCGATGGCGGGGGTGCTGGCGGCGGAGGTCCCCGCGCTGACGCTGGGGGCTACTTCTTCACCAGAACCAGGTCGGCGGCGCGAACCTTCTTCGGTGACGGCTCCGTCTGAAAATTGATTTCGAGGAGATTGAAGGCGTTGCCGGGGATCAGTTCGATGGAGCCTTTCGCACCCTCGGCGGTCTGGATGGCGAAACTTTGGACGCGCTTTTCGGAGAGCTCTCCGGAGACGTCGAAGCGAAGCACGGGATCGCCGGTGCTGCCTGCCGGAAGCTTGAAGCGCGCATAGAGTTCGCCGGTGACGCGGCCATCCTCTTCGTGGATGGAGAAATCGACGAATTCGGGCTCGGCACCGAAGAAGCGGCCGCCGGTGGTGGGATAGACCCAGACTCCGGTGTAGCGCGTGAGCGGAAGGGGCGGCATGCCGGGACGCGGAGCGGTGGGGGCGGTGGCAGGCGCGGAAACGGCGGACGGAGTGAGGGAAGAGACGGCAACCGGCGCCGGGGTCGGGGCCGCGAGCGAAGGATAATACTTGGCCCAGGCCGCGTTTTCCTGATCCGCCAGAGCGGCGGAGGGCGTGAGGAGCTTCGACGTCACGGCGTCATACTCGGCGAAGGCTTTGGCGCGCGCGGGTTCGAAAGACTCCTCCGTGCGGCCGGCTTTGTCCACGGCTTTCTGGCGGTCCGCGATGGCGGAATCGAGCGCCGCGAGCGCCGCGCGCTCCTTTTCGAGAGCCTGGCGCAATTGCTGGATGCCGCGATCGGCGTCTCCGGAAAAAGTGGCGATGGTGGAATTGACGTTCGAGGTCTCGGCACCGACCAGACGCTGAAGTTCGACGGCGGGGGCGAAATCGGGCAACGGGAGAGACATCGCGTTCTGGAGCCAGAGGGCGTTCTGGCCCTGATCATCGGCGAGCTGGCGAAGGAAGGCGGCCCGGGCAGCGCCGAAGTTGACGGCTTCCGTGGCGGCGTGGGTGGCGCGTCCGGTGAGAGCTTCCGCGGGGGCGGATGCGTCGGATTCCAGATTGGGCTCGGCTTCACGCCAGGTTTTGTAGGCGGAGCGGTAGGCGTCCCGATTGGCCTGCTGAGCATTTGCTTGCTGGGCAGGCGCTTGGGGAGAAACGAGCGCGAACGCCGACAGGAGCGGTAGAACGGCGCGAGCGATTCGAACGGTGGAGTGTCTCCTCATTTCTGTTTCCCTTGAGGAGCGCGTGCGGGCGGGAGCGCGGGAGTCGCGCGCGTAATGCTGCATTCGGTTTGGGCTCGCGCCAGGCGGGCGGCATAGTAGGCGTTCCAGCGGGCGCGCTCGGCTTCATAGGCGACTCCGGCATCCTTCAGGGAAGCTTCGCGGGCTTGGAGCATCGTGACCAAGCCTCGCACTGCGGCGAGAAACGCTTCCTGGCGGTCGAGTCCGCCTTGCGCGAGAGTGGCGCGCTGTGCGGTCAGGCTCTGGAGTTGCTGCAGCATCTTCTGCGTGTCGGCGAGGGCGGGCCGTTTCTTGACGCTTTCGGTGAGGTTGGCAAGCTGGCCGTCGACGCCGGACTGTTCTTGCGCGACATCGCTTCTTTCAATCGACAGCTCAGAGATGAGAGTTTGTGCCGCGACCAGTACGCGCTGGGCTCCGGCGGATTCGCGGGCAGCTTCCTGCTGGTCGGCTTGCAGGTAGGCGGAGATGGCGGCAAGGCGGGTTTCCGAGGCCTGGCTGGCAAGAGTGATGGTGACCGGGGCCTTGGCGTCACAGGGGAGCAGGCGGGCGACGGTGGATTCCATCTCTAGCGCAAGTTTTTGCCATGTCGCGGTTTTTTGGCGGGCGTCGGCTTCCAGCGCGGCCAGAGAGCCGGGCTCCGGCGTGCTCTGGGCACACACCACTGCTGCAAAAATGCACAGCCACGCAATACGGATCATTGGGTGGTTTTAGTTTAGCTCGAATCCCGCGGGATGGCTAGTACTGCGCGGTCCCCAGGCTACGCCATGGGGTTCGAACGGGGAGGAACCGCGGCGAAACAGTGGGGGGCGGAAGAGACGGTGGCTGATACAATGGAGAATTCGGGAGGATTCCGCATGGCTGCAAGTCCGCGCCGCCGCTCGGTGGCGGTTCGCGTAGGGTCGGTGATGGTGGGGGGCGAGTATCCCATCGTGGTCCAATCCATGACGAATACCGACACGGCGGATACTCCGTCGACGGTGAATCAGGTGATGGCGCTGGCGAAGGCCGGCTCCGAGCTGGTGCGCGTCACGGTGAACACGGACGAGGCCGCGCGGGCGGTGCCGAAAATCGTGGAGACGCTGGATAAGTTCGGGTGCAAGGTCCCGATCATCGGCGATTTCCACTACAACGGGCACTTGCTGTTGAAGAAGTATCCGGAGATGGCGCGGGCGCTGGCGAAGTATCGCATCAATCCGGGGAACGTGAATATCGGAAAGAAGCACGACGACAATTTCCGCACCATGATTGAGGCGGCGATTGAGTACGGGCGTCCGGTGCGCATCGGGGTCAACTGGGGCTCGCTCGATTCGGCGCTGCTGACGCGGATGATGGACGAGAATAATCTGCTGGCGGAGCCGCTGGACGCGAAGGCGGTGACGATGCGGGCGATTGTCGTCAGCGCGCTGGATTCGGCCAGAGCGGCGGAGAGTTATGGATTGCGGCGGGATCAGATTATCTTGAGCGCCAAAGTGAGCGGCGTACAGGATCTGATCACGGTGTACCGGATGCTGGCGGCGGAGAGCGACTACACGCTGCACCTGGGCTTGACCGAGGCCGGGCTGGGGGCGAAAGGCATCGTGGCGTCGACGGCGGGGATCGGGGTGCTGTTGCAGGAAGGGATCGGCGATACGATCCGCTCATCTCTAACGCCGATGCCGAATGGGGATCGCACGGAGGAAGTGATCGTGAGCCAGCAGATCCTGCAATCGCTGGAACTGCGGAGCTTTACTCCTCAGGTGACGGCGTGCCCGGGCTGCGGACGCACGACCAGTACGTTCTTCCAGGACATGGCGGACCAGATTCAGACGTATCTGCGCGAGCGGATGCCGGTGTGGAAGACGCAGTATACCGGCGTCGAGGAGATGAAAGTCGCCGTGATGGGCTGCGTGGTGAACGGGCCGGGCGAATCGAAGCACTCGAACATCGGGATTTCGCTCCCCGGGACGTTTGAGGAGCCGGTGGCTCCGGTGTATGTCGACGGGAAACTGAAGTGCACTCTGCGGGGGGACCACATCGTGGCGGAGTTCATGGTGATCCTGAACGATTACGTGGATCGGCATTACGCGGCGCGGGATTTGGAAAGCGTCGGAGCGTAGCCTTAGCTTTTCCAAGGCCTTTTATTTCAATTCGTTAAAATTCCACTGGGAAAAGTACTAGTATTCCTTAAGCCTTCTATACCCTTGTTGCCCCAGGACTTGCGTGCTAATCTCACTACGACTTTAGTTTTGGGATTGGCATGTTGGCCCGTATTTTGGGGACATCGGAACCAACTTGCGAGAGGTTCGGATTGGAATTACAACAGTTGGATTCGCCGGTTTCCGCGGCCGAAACCGTCCTTCGCGTTGAGAGACTCACCAAGCCGGCAGACGTGCTGGCGCTTGCCGATGTTGCCGGTCCGTTGTTGGCGAGGTTTCCGGCGACCCAGGGACCGCGCTTCTTCCTGGCTTCTCTTACACCGGAGCAGTGGGCACCTTATGTGCTGGTCATCCGGCAGGGAAACGAGATCGTGGGCGTGGTGTATCTGAAGGAGCGGAAGATCGGGGTCCTTCGGACGGGAGTGGTTTTCTCAGACGCGACGCTGGGCTACCAGATTCTGTGTGACGAGGAGCAACGAAGAGCGGTGATGGACGCCGCGTTGCGGTTCCTGCTGACGGCAAAAAGAGTGCGGGGAGTCCGGCTGATGGCTCCCTCGGACGGGGTGGTGGTGGCCGCGGCGCGGCGGGCAGCGGCCTGGACCGGGGCGGAAATGACGAGCGGTCCGCTTCAGTACCACTGGTTGATCCCGCTGGGCACGGACTACGATCAGTTCGTCGAGTCGCTGAGTTATAAGGCCCGCCGGAACCTTCGGGCGGCGCGACGGCGGCTGGAGTCCGCCGGGCACCAGTATGTGGATCGCCTGGATTTCGTGGAATTCAAGGAGGCGGCTTACGGGCTGCTGAAGAAGTCCGTCGTTGGCGGAGACCTGGAGGGCGTGGAGCGGGCCATCCGGATTTTCTCGGAGGTGGACCGGCCCATTTTAGTAGGCCTACGTCATCGCGACGGAGAATTGATGGCGATCCTGGGCGGCTGGCAGGGGGAAGATCATCCGATCGTGTTCTTCCAGATGAACAACGAACATGACTACCGGACGGCGTGCCTCTCGCAGGTGCTGCGAGGATATCTGATCGAGCGATTGATCGAGCAGAGGCATCGCGGCCTGCTGTTCTGGGCCGGATTGGCCGGCCCGTTGGCACGAATTTCCTCTCCTGTCGAGTGCACCTCGGTTTATCTGGACAACCGGTCGCCCGGCTGGGCCACACTGCGCTCGTTGTGCAAGATGCTCAGCCCGCATCTTCCCCGGCGCTTATCGTGGATGGCGGAGTGGATCACAATTCCCCCTCCCGCCCCATGTTCGCCGGATATAGAGACACTGTCCTGAAGCGTCTTCGCCGATTGGCGGTTTATGCCGACGGGTGGTGGTTCGATTTCACGCGCGGCGTGAAAACGGCGGGCTCGCTCGGCCTGGAGACACTGGAACTCGCCGGGACCACTCAGGAGGGGTTTATGTATCATCCTTCCGGGGTCCGCGCGGCGCGTGGGGCGATTCGGGCCGTGCCCGTTCAAGATTATTCGCAATTCACCTTCGTGGACTTTGGATCCGGCAAGGGCAGAGTGTTGTTCCTGGCGGCGGAGTTCCCGTTCCGGAAGATCACCGGCGTGGAGTTCGCCCGAGAGCTTCACGGGGTAGCGGAAGCGAACATCCGGCGGTTCCGCGAACGCAAGCCGCGGAGCGTGGAGATCGAATCCACCCGGCAGAACGCCCTGGACTTCCCGTTTCCTCCGGACCGCCTGGTGTTATTCTTCTTCAACCCGTTTCCTGTGGCGGTCATGCGCAGGGTGCTGGAAAACCTGCGGTCTTCGCTCGCGGAGAATCCTCGGGAGGCGTTTGTCGTGCTGCTGTATCCGGATGAGCACGGGCCGCTGGCGGATTCTCTCCCGTGGCTGCGGATTTGCGAGGGTGGTTCCCGGCGCCGTATCTACGAAGGGGTGTTGCCTACGGCGCGACCGGCTCAATGATCGCGCTCATGGAGCCTTTGGAGACTTCCATGCGCGGATCGGCTCCGTAGGCGTGGATCTGGTCGCGGCCGAACTCGGCTTGCGCGAGCTCACAGGTGATCACGATGGTGCGTCCGGTGCGGTCCACTTCGACGGCGTTGTTGTAGGCAGCCTCGACGGAGAGGCAGAAGATCTTGCACAGCATCTCGATCACGTAGTCGTAAGTGTGCTCATTATCATCGAGCAGGACGACGTGATAGAGCGGGACGATTTCGTCCTGGCGCGCGGACTCGACGCCCGGCGATGCCGTGGTTTGTGACATTCGAATTACCGATGGTAGCGCGAAGGCTTAGGCTACTTCCACCATAACCCAGCCCGGCAGGCTGGCAGGCTGGCCGCCTTCGAAAATGATGCGGCGGGTTTTGGGGAACGGGAGCCCGGTGCGAATGGCGTTCTCAAAGTACGGATACTGGCGCGCGACGTTGCGATAGGCGGCGTTTTCGGTATCGAGGAAGGCGACTTTGGAGTGCAATCCCCCGCCCCAGCCGATGGCGAGCAGGCAGAAGTTCTGACGCGCGGAGACTTCCTGCAAGCGGCCTTCGAGCGCCTCGGCGAGTGCGGCGACGCGAGACAAGCCGGCCTGGGCGGCGTACGACTTGTGGCGCGCAAGCTGTCCGGCGGCGTACTTATTCGCGGATTGGAAGAGGCGCTGGCGGTCCTGCGGCGATTTTTCGTTCCACGAACCTTCAAACGACGTGCCGGGAACGGCCATTTCAGCAAAGAGCGGAGCGCTTTCTTTCCACCCGAGCTCCAGTTTCGGGCCGCGCTGTTGCAGCGTGGCTACCTTCACCAAGTGAACCTTCATCGCGGAGTGCGCGACGGTTCCAGAATCGCCCGCAGCGATGCGCTTGGCTCGCGGGACATCTTCAATTTTGGTGGCGGGGTTGCGCGGCGGACGCTCGCCCGCCATGCGCTCGAAGAGATGCTGAAGAGTGGTCTCGGTCCAACGATCGTTGACGGCTCCGGTGCGGAGGGCGCCTTTAATGGCGGTGGCGGGCAGGTAGGGCTCGCCCGAGGTTGCCATGGCGAAGGTGGGGATGAAGAGATGCTCGGCGCGGGCGCGTTCGATGACGGGGATGGAGCTGGAATGCTCAAAGGGGATGCGGCGTCCGGCGAAGTTTTGGGCGAAGCCGCCCCAGGAGGCGAAGTCGAGCTTGTCGGCTTTCTTGAGCTGCGTGAGGTAGCCTTCGAGGCGCGGACCTTTGGAGAGAAGCTTGAAGATGCGGCGCTGGTCGAGCACGTTGACGTGCTCCTTCCAGACCATGTAGTCAATGGGCGCGAGGCGCTGGCCGTCGCCAACAAGCGTCGGAGTGAGACAAGTTACGCGGTATCTCATGCGGACTGCCTCAATGGAATCTGAATCGCGAGCGCGTGGCCGGAGCGGTACACGGGATGCGCGAAGCCTTCGGGCGCGACGTCGGTGGCGGCTCCGCGAGGCTCGGCGGCGGAGGCCAGGACGGAGCCTTCGGTGATCATGCGCGTGGAACGTTTCGCTTCGCCGGATCCGGCATCGCTTTCGACGCGGCCTCCGCGGGTGGTGAGAGAGTAGCTGCCGCGGGTCCAGTCAATGGAGTCCTCCGCGGACGGCTGGAACAGAGAGAGCATCCACCATCCGGTTTCCGCATCGGCTTCGGGTGCGGGCAGCAGTGCCGAGGATTGCATCGAAACTTCGGCTTCGGCGCGGCCCCAGCCTCGCGAGCGTTCGCCACCGAAGCCGGAATCGGCCAGGAGACGGATGGCGGCGGTGACGGGAGCTTTCCACTGGTCGCGCGCGGCATCACTTGAGAAGGCGGCGAGGGCCCACAGGCCGGCCTGCGGAGCGAATTCGAGGCAGGCGCTGGAGTGCGGAGCGACGCCCGCGCCGGAACGGTCGACGGCGGCGCTGGAGCGGACGGAAACGCGGAACGGGCCTTGCGTGCCCATGGTGATCAGGGTCTCACTGGGTCCATCAACGGCCCAGCCTTCTTCGGAGACGGGCTTGCCCGCGACGAGGGATTCGACGACGGAGACCGGGACGAAGCGGGCGCCTTTCCAGCGGACCTTCGAGGATGCCGGAGGGGGCCACAGATTGCGCGGAGGCACGACGTACAACGTGTCGCCGTGGAACGGGAAACAGGAACTAAAGCGGACGGCGGGTTCCGCTGCGCGGGCCGTGGCATCGAGCCACTCTTCGAGATTGCCCAGACGCGCCATCGCGCTCGACACGGCGGAATAGAGCGTGTCGCTGTGGTACACACGTTCGACGCGGTCGCGATCGCCCGAGTCCGGGCCGATGCGCCACGGCGAAGTGGGCCACAGGCGGATGAGCATGCTGATCTCTTTCAAAGTAGAGCCTGCCATGTGTTACGTGAACGAGATGCCGGCGCTAGAAGCCGGCTCCGCTGGTCTTCAGCGCCGATTGCACCTGCGCGAGGTCGGGACCCGCGGCGAGCTCGGTTTCTTCACCGCCGTCGGAATAGAAGGCCCGGTCGCGCCAGGTGATTTTGAGATTCGAGAAGCGGACGCGGCCGCTGCCGCGCGATCCGCCGCCGCCGAGGGCGTCGTCTTCGAGCAGGCGCAGACCTTCGATCACTTTCGCGGGGAGGACTTTGTCTTCTTCGCAGAGAATGTCGACGATGAGGCGGACGCGGAAGCGGGCTCCGGAGGGAACACGTTCCAGGGTGCGGGGATTGGCTTGCGAGGTGATGCGGTCGATGGCGTTCTCGCTCTTCACTTCGGTGATTTCGTCGTCGAGATTTTCGCGCATCTGCGCGGTGATGCTCTCGGGATCGAGCGGTGAGTCGTAGATCGTGAGGCGCGCGGGACTAGCCGACTTGGCATCGATGGCTTCGCCTTCGACGCGCTCCATGCGGCCCGGGCTGCGGCCGAACAGGAGACAGATCTCGTCATCGGCACGGTCGCTCTGGTGGATGCGGACTTCCTGGCCGCGGCGCTTGGAAAGATACACGAGCTCGGCCGGCGTGGTGAGTCCCCACGCGTTTTCGAGCAGCGAACGGATACGTCCGCGCAAGGAGCTGCCCGGAATGTAGGGCAAGCCGAAGGCGTCCTTCACGACCGGGTTATCCGCGCCGCCGATTTCGAGCGAGCCCTTCCCCGCCCCGATGTGCAGGCCGGTTTCGCAATGCAGATCGCCCGAGAAAATCAATTTTCCGATCAGCTTCAGTTGTGTCTGAGCAGTGTGTGCGCTCATAGTGTCCCGTCTCTTCTCCGCGCTATTCGTTGTAAGCAACGATGGCTTCGAATAAGTCCTTGAATCTTTCGTAACCCTTGGCGTCGTTCTTGCGCGTGACCTGGAGCAGCAGGCGCTCCAGCGCATCCAGACTGCGGAGCGAATGGCGCGCGATGGTGTAGGCGAGTCGCGCGCGCAGCATCACGAACTGATGTTGACGCTCGCTTTCCGGAGCCCGCACGGCGCGCCGGACCGCGTTATAGAGACGGCGAAGCTGGCTCTTGGTGCCGGGGTCCATATCGCGCATGCGCGCGACCACCGCGTGCGCCTGGTTGTCGAGATACAGGCTGTCCGCGATGAGTTTTTCGATTTCGATGTCGGCGGGAGGTCCGTCGAAGGGACGGCCACCGCCGGGACGTCCGCCTTCGCGGCGATCGTCGCGTCTGCCTTCAGACCGGCCTTCGGGGCGACCACCTTCGGGACGGCGCTCACCGCCACCTCCGGGTCCGCGACGTTCTCCGCCGCCCGGCCGAGGTCCGCGATCTTCGCGGAGAGGACGTTGTCCACCACCGCCGCCGCCGGGTCCGCCGCCTTGGGGGCCACCACCGCGCTGGCCTTCACGCTTGGGACCGTTGTGCTGCCTCCCGCCTTCGGGCTTGCCGCTTTCCGGTTTCGGAGTATCGGCCTTCGGAGATTCGGCCGGAGGAGCTTCCGCCGCCGCAGTTTCCTGCGCGGGAGCTTCCTTCGGTGTTTCCGCGACCGGCTCCGCGGCGACGGGTGTTGCTTCAGCTTGTACTTCGTCGTTCATGCGATTTCCTTATGCCTCGGCGGACAGCCTCGCCCATTCTAACGCTACGCGGCCCGCGGGCCGCAACTTTACGGTCAATGCGCTGCGGCCGATGAGGTCGGCGATCAGCGCGGTCCGCGCTTTCTGATACTCTCCGCGCTGCGAGCCGCGTGGACGCGACGCGCTCAGGATGCGGCGGATGCGGCGATGATAACGCCACGGGCGCTCGCCCCCGGTCTTGCGGAGTTGGCGCTTGGAGATGCGCGATTGGGTTTCGCGGTAGATGCCGCACAGGTCGCGAAGATACTGCGGCGAGCAACCGAAATCCGAAATCATGCGCATCAGCGAATCTTTTAATCCCGCGGCTTCCACGAACTGCTTCCATTCAAGAGTGCGGCCCAGTAGGTACACGCAATCCTTGTCGGCGGACTTGGCGGCTTCGAGCCGGCGGCCCGCTTCTTCGAACACCGCGCCGAGCGACGCGTCGGCGGCGGGGGCCAGGGCGATCGCCATACTGATGGTTTTGCCTTCGGCACCCGGAAAATCCTTGAGATTCTGTTCGGCGAAGCGATGGAACAGACGCTCCATCTCACTGGCGAGGCCGGGGAGGGCGTCCCAGGCTCCGTAGACCGCGAAATCGTCGCCGCCTGCGTAAATTACGGTGACTTTGCGCCAGAATTCGGGCATGGAGCAGATCACTTCGAGCTCGCCCGCGAAGAATTGCTTGTACAACACCGAGAGCTGGATGTGCTCCTCGATGGTTTGCGCTCGGCGGATGCGGATACCGAGGCTATCGACGTCTCCGCGGAGGACGCCCCAGGTGTGCAGGCCCGCGGCTCGCGAGGCGAGTTGCCTGGTCGAAGCGGGAGCGGTGCCATCCTTACTGGGGGCGGCATGACGCGCGAGCGGCAGCGCTTCAGGCGAGGCGGCCAGGTTCCAGACGTGCTTTCCCGCGCCGATGGAGACGCGGCCGGGATGCTCGGGCGACCATCCGGCCATGCCCGCTTCGCGAAGATGCTCCGCGAGATCGAGAAAATATGCTTCGGCGCCGGCGTCGGCGGGAGGGATTTCGAACAGCGCACCGGGGGCTCCGCGACGGCGCTCCATGCCTTCCTGAAGACGGCGGCGGACATCGCTCCAATCGCCCAGATTTTCGGTGACGCTCCACACCAGCTTCAGGACTCCGCTACTCATCGAGCTGATTTCGGCGGCGGCGGCGTTGAGAAACTCCTCGGCGGCGGCACGGACCTCTTCGGTCAGCACCAAGAGGAACTGGCCACCTCCGCTGGAGCCGAGCAGAATCTTCGCGAGGCCGAGTTCGGTGAGCAGCGCGCGCGGTAAAACCTCACTGAGCAGACTGATCCAATGCGAGCGGCCGAGGAACACCTGATCGGCGTCGCCACCGGCGGGAGCCAGCAGAAACTCGTCGATTCCGAGGAGCTTGCCTTCGAGGAAAATTTGAACTGACATGCCGAGGCGAAACCCTCAGGGTATCACGGCGCTACCATCACTACTATGACCCGAGTTGCAGAACACGAAATTAAATCTCATTTTCTAGAGCGCTGGTCGCCGCGGGCGATGAGTGGTGAACCGGTGAGCGAAGGGGACCTCCTGCGGCTGTTCGAGGCGGCGCGGTGGGCTCCTTCTTCCGGGAACAACCAGCCGTGGCGGTTTGTTTATGGGCGTGCGGGGACGGCTTCGTTTGATGGCTTCTTCAATTTGCTGGTAGAAGCGAACCGCGCGTGGTGCGTTAACGCAGGAGCCTTGGTGGTGGTGCTCTCCCGCAAGGTGAACGATGCCGGAAAGCCCGCGCGCACGCATTCGTTCGACACGGGAGCCGCGTGGATGAGCCTAGCGCTCCAGGGGACGGCGATGGGGCTGGTGGTTCACGGCATGCAGGGTTTCGACTATGAGCGCGCGCGGGCGGAGCTCGGCGTGCCGGAGGAATTCGCCGTGGAGGCGATGATCGCCATCGGGCATCCGGGCAAGGTGGAGGATCTTTCGGAAAAGGATCAAGCTCGGGAGAAACCGAATACGCGGAAGCCGCTCAAGGAGTTGGTTTTCGAGGGCCGTTTTCCGGCCGCGTAACGTTTACGCGCGGTGCGCGAACAGATCGAACGCTTCGAAGTCGCCGCTGAGGATGGGCTTGGTGTCGTGCAGGCCCAGCCAGCCGGAGATCATGGTGGCGTAGACGCGGCGGAAGTCCGTCGTATAGATGAGATTGTCGCCGGCGTCGAGCTTGGTGAGGCTGGGGATGACGCCGTATTGACCGCCCTTCACGGGTTTTCCGGCGACGAACATCAGATTCGCGGTGCCGTGATCGGTGCCGAGGTTCACATTTTCGGGGACCCGGCGGCCGAACTCGGAGAAGATCATGACGACCACGTCATCGGCGCGGTCGATACGCTCCAGGTCTTTAAGGAACGCGGACACCGCGTCGGAGGCGTAGGTGAGTAGTCGCTTGTGCGTGTCGTTCTGGAAGACGTGGGTGTCGAAGGCGTTGTTGCGATAGCTGGTGTAGTAGAGCCGGGTGGGCATGCCGGCGTCGATCAGCGCGGCGACTTTCGGCAGATCGAGACCGGTGATGCCGTAGTCGACCGGCGAATGATACTTGGCCCAAGCTTGTTGCACGAGCGCCGAAGCGTCGCGAGCGCTGCGGGCGGTATCGAGCAGGAAGCGTCGCGACAGGTTGTCGGCCTTGCGATCCTCGGAGACCGCGCCCAAGACCTCGCGCTCTTCGTAGAATTTTTCCTGCGTGAATTTGTTGGGGTCGTCAAAGACCACCGGCACGTGCTTGCGGCTGCGCACGGCGAGTGATTGTCGAGCGCCGATGTTGACCAGGAAGTTCGGTGGAGCAGCGGGGGCCATGTTGTCGGCCAGGCGTCCGACCCAGCCGTACTCCTCGCCGCTGTTCGGAGCCGCAGTGTGCCAGTAGGCCATCGAGGTGAAGTGCGAGAACGACGGATTTTCGTACCCGCAGCCGTGCACGATGGCCAGCTTGCCGTCTTTATATAAACGCTCAAAACCGGCCATGCCGGCGCTGAAGCCGAAGTGATTATCGATGCTGCGGACTTCCTTCTTGGGGATGCCGAGATTGGGGCGGAGCTTGTAGTACGCGTCGTCGCCGTAGGGGATCAGAGTGTTGAGTCCGTCATTGCCGCCGGAGAGTTCCAGCACGACGAGAATCTTGCCGTCGGCTTTCGCTTGCGCGGCGAGCTGGGCCGCGGCTTGTCCGAACACGGGTACTTGTAGCGACGCGCCCGCCGTCACGCAGACGCCGTACATGCCGGCGCGGAGCAGATCGCGGCGGCTGGATTTCGAGAACGAAAATCGCTTGGTGGACATTCGAACCTCCTACGCCAACTGAAACTCGGGCTGGCTCATGATCAGGTGCAGGACCAGACGCAGCGGCTGTTCCATATAGGTCCGCGCGGCGGCGATGTCCGTGGTGCCTAGTTCTTTGTTCAGAAATGCGATCAGCTTCTGGCGCGCATCGTCGCTGGGGGGAACGCGCATGAAACGGCGGATGAAATAATCGACCACCTGCGTGGTGCTCTGCGCCTTCGAGTCCAGGATCATCTTCGAAAGATTGATTTGCGGCGTGTCGCGAGGGATCGGCTTCACGCGCTCGATGGCCATCTGCGATCCGCGGAAGCTGCCGTAGCGAGTATTGAAATCCTCGTCGCGGTCGGCGTTCTTGTTCGATTCGGCGACGTCCATTTTGCCTTCGTCCTTCGTCGCGGTGCTGATGTCCATGCCTTCGCGGATGCGCTCGGCGACGCGACGGACCTCGCCTCCTCCGGTGTAGCGATCCGGCGGAAGGAAGCTGATATCCGGAAACAGAATGTCGCGCGCGAAGTTGCCGCGCTCCAGCAGGAGACCCGGCGTGATCCAGCTTTGTCCTCCGGCCCAGCCCGCGACCGTCGGCGGAGCGAAGAGTTGTTGCCCTAGTGCGCCGGTAGCCAGGTTGAAATCCGGAACTCCGGGGAGATTCTTCTGGCCCAGCTTGCGATACGTCGACACGGCCAGTTGCACCGGACTCTTGATCTGCGTGCCGACAGACGCCGGGCTATAGAAATCGCGCGACAGGAAAATCTTTTCGAGCAGCGGAGAGATTTCGTAATGATTGTCGCGCAGGACGGAGCCGAGTTGCTTCTGCAGTTCCGGCGAAAGATCCTCGCGCACGAAGTAGCGGTAGATCTTGCCCGCGATGTAATCCGCCGTGGCCGGCTGCTGCATGATGATGTCGATCACGTCGACACCGTCGAAGCGTCCGGTCTTGCCGAGGAACGTCTTTTCGCCGTCGTCGTGCTGTTCTTTATTCACCACGAATTTTACGTCGTCGTAATTCCAACCGGTGAAGGCGCGGGCGGCCTCGCGGATATCTTTTTCCGTGTAGTGGCCGACGCCCATGGTGAACAATTCCATGATTTCGCGCGCGAAGTTCTCGTTCGACGCGCCTTTGACGTTGACGCCCGCGTCAAGGAAAGAGAGCATCGCGGGACCTTGCGCCACCGCCACCGTCAGGTCGCGGAAATTGCCCAAGCCCTGGTTCTGGAACAGCTGAAGCTGCATGAGGAGCTTCCGATAATCGCGGACCTTGGCTTCGTTGGACGCGAAGTGTCCGTGCCAGAACAGAGCCATCTTCTCTTGTAGAGGCCGAGGACTGGTCAGCATCCGGTTCGCCCACCAGTAGGAGACGCGATTCGTTTCCAGAGCGCTGGCGCGGAGCCAGTAGAAGAACTCATCCACGATCGGCTGGAGGCGGCGATTGCCGGCCGGCTTCACTTTGATGCCGAGCGCCTCGCCTTTTTCCTTCGCCAAATCGGTCACGGCGGGACGGCTGGGAGGAAACGGCTCCAACCCGGGATCGTGGACGCCGGATTCGTCAAACGGCGGGAGTTGAATCGCGGGAGCGCCTTCGAAGCGAACCAGCCTCGCCACAGCCTGCTGCGGCGTTAGCTTGGCGAGAGCCTCGATCTCTTCCGGGGTGCCGCCGAAGCCGGCGCGCTCCAGCAGGTGCGCCGCGGCATCGTAATTCCAATCGGCGGCGCCGATGGGGCTCAAATCGTTCTGCCACTGGGCGGGTCCGGAGCCTTGCGCCAAGGCTAGCGCGGGAAGAAGAATGACGAAGACAGCAACAAAGAATCCCGGCCTGCTGGACATGTTCCGGCTCCTTTTGAACTTGCTATGAAGATGTTCCCACAATCCCCGCGGGGCTGCCACCCGGCGTGTCGCGCCGTCGAAAAAGAGCTCAAGAATCTTCCTTTCGGGGCGATACCGTTATTTGGGTGAAGCGCATCCGCCGACGCGGGCGCGCTGCCGGGAGGGTGTCCGAATGGTTCTTAAAACCAAGATTGTCCTGGTGGCTGTCAGCTCCGTGATCGCCACGGCCGCGGCGGGATTCCTGATCGAAAGATCCGCGATCCGCCGTCAAGGAATCGATCTCACGCGAGACACCATGCGGACCGCGATCCTGAGCGCTGAGAACACGCGGGAATCCATCGCCACGATGCGCACAGCGAAGATGTTCGATGAATCCGGACTGCTGGCGGAAGCGGCCAAAACGTCCGATTACCGGCAGACCCGAATTTTCAAAACCGTGCCGGTGGTGGCGGCATGGAATTCGCTTACCGAAGTAGCGGCCAAGGACGGTTACGAATTCCGCGTGCCCGTCACAATCCGCGCAATCCGAAGAACGTCCCGCAAGGCGAAGAGGAACGCATCCTCAGCTTGATGGAGGGAGGCGCGCCCGAATACTTTGAGGTGAACGAAAGCGCCAATGAAATCGTGTACGCCCGGCCGATTGTACTCAGCGCCGATTGTTTGTTGTGCCATGGGGACCCTGCCGGCCCTAACGCGAAAAACGGGAAGGATCTGCTAGGGCTCCGCATGGAAGGCTGGCATGCCGGCGACCGGCACGGCATGTTCCTGCTGCGTTCGAAACTGGATCGCGTGGATGCGGTGGTGAAGGCAGGCCTGTTTCAGAGCGCGGCGTGGCTGCTGCCTTTGTCGGCCGGAATCGGAATCGGCGTTTACTTTTTTATCTCCAAGCTCAGCAAAAAGCTGATGGGCATCGTGCAGTCGATTTCCGACGGGTCCTCCCAAGTGACCAGCGCGGTGGGCCAAATCGCGGCGAGCAGCCAGACTCTGGCGCAGGGCGCGTCGGAGCAGGCATCGTCGCTGGAACAGACGTCGCAAGCAAGCCAGGAGATCGCCTCCATGAATCACCGCAATGCGGATAATTCGCAGTACGCGGCGCAAGAGATGGCGGAAGTGGACCGCCGGATTCACGACAGCGACACGGCGCTGGGTGAGTTGGTGTCGTCCATGCATGAGATCAAGGAGTCCGGGGACAAGATCGCGAAAATCATCAAAGTGATCGATGAGATCGCGTTCCAGACCAATATCCTGGCGTTGAATGCCGCCGTGGAAGCGGCGCGCGCCGGAGAAGCCGGTGCGGGCTTCGCGGTGGTCGCGGACGAAGTACGGAATCTGGCGCAGCGTTCCGCGCAAGCGGCGAAGGATACGACCGCGCTGATCGAGGACTCGATCGCGAAGTCGAACGCCGGAAACGCAAAGCTGGAACACGTGACGACAGTGATCCAAGGCATCGCCGAGAGCGCCGCGCGCGTGAAGATCCTGGTGGACGAGGTCAACCAGGGGAGCACGGAGCAGGCTCGCGGGGCCGAGCAGGTGGCGAAAGCCATCCAGCAAATGGAACAGGTCACGCAGAGCAATGCTGCGAGCGCCGAGGAAAGCGCGGCGGCAAGCCAAGAACTTTCCGCGCAGGCGTGCGCGATGAACGATATTGCCCACCAACTGTCGGAGGTGGTTGCTGGGTGATCGAGGGGGCGCCCTCCCGCCCCCTTGTCATTTTTTCTTACGCCGGTTTTCTTCGACGACCGAGAATTGGAGCTTTTTCTCCGCGCCGTCTACGCGGTCCAGCCGGACCTTCACGCGGTCGCCGATGGAATACTGGCGGCGATTCCGCTCGCCGATAATCTTGCGCGTGTTCTCGTGGTAGTTGTACCGGTCGCCGGGTAGAGAATCCATCGGCACCAGGCCTTCGATGAACATTTCCGCGAGCTCCACAAAGAATCCGAAGCGCGTGGTGGAGATGATGAGCGCCTCGAACTCGTCTCCCACGCGGTCGATCATGAACTTCACTTTTTTCCACTCGACCAGTTCGCGCTCCGCCTCTGCCGCGCGGCGCTCGTTTTCCGAGCATGATTCGGCGATGCCGTGAAGGTCGGCGTCGTAGGTTTTGCCGTCCAGATGCGCGGCGAGCACGCGATGCACGATCAGGTCCGGATAGCGCCGGATGGGCGAAGTGAAGTGGGTGTAACTGGGCGCGGCGAGCGCGAAGTGGCCGACGTTTTTCTCGCTGTAGCGGGCTTGCTTCAAGGAACGCAGCATCAGGTAGCTAAGGATGCGCTCCTCCGGCTTGCCTTCGAGCTTGGCCACTAGCTTCTGGTAGCTTTTCGACGTCAGCAGGGGATTATCGAGAGCCACGACGTTGACGCGGCCCGATTCGCGATCGCGGAACTTCTTCACCGGCGCGCCTCCGCCGCCCAGCGAGTAGCCGAACTGTGTAGCGACTTCTTCGAAATCCAGCACTCGCTTTGGATCCGGCCGTTCGTGGATGCGGAAGATCAGCGGCACGCCGGCGGCTTCGAGATGCGAGGCTACGGCTTCATTCGCCGCGAGCATGAATTCTTCGATGAGCTTGTGCGCGAAGTTCCGCGGGGCGCGCGTTACGCCGGTCATTTCGCCGAACTCGTCGAATTCCAGCAGAGGCTCGGGAAGATCGAAGTCGATGGATCCGCGCTTCACACGCTTGCGATTCAGGATCTTCGCGAGTTCCTGCATCTGCTCGAAGCGGTTGATGAGCGGAGCGTACTTCTCGCGTAACGCGGCGTCGCCTTCGAGCACGCCATGAACCGCGGTGTACGTCATCCGCTCCGCACTGCGGATCACTCCGCGGCAAAACTCCTGCGAGACGATATCGCCTTGGCCGTCAATCTCCATCAGGACGGAGAGCACCAGGCGGTCCTCATGCGGGCGGAGCGAGCACTGGTCCGTGGAGAGTTCCAGAGGCAGCATGGGCACGGCGCGATCGGGAAAGTATACGCTGGTGCCGCGCAGGGCGGCTTCGGCGTCAATCGGCGACCCCGGACGCACGTAATGGCTCACGTCCGCGATGTGGACTTGCAACGCGAAATTTCCGTTGTCGAGACGCTGGGCCCAGACGGCGTCGTCGAAGTCGCGCGCGGTCTCGCCATCGATGGTGACGATGTCCAGTGAGCGGAAGTCCCGGCGGCGTGCGATCTCGTCGTCGGGAATCGGCCCGGGGAGCGAGCGGGCCTGCTCCAGGACCTTTTCCGGAAATTGGTGGGGAATATGGTGGGCGCGGATCAGGATTTCGACGTCGACCCCAAAATCGTCGGGGCGGCCGAGGATCTCGATCACTTTGCCGAAAGGACGCTCGCCCTTTTCACCGAAGTCGAGGATCTCGGTGGTGACGATGAGGCCGTCCAGATCCTCGACGGTCTTGACGTCGACGGCGCGCGCGCCCACGCGGTTCACGCTCTTGCCGCCCTTCGGCAGAGCCATGCCTTCGGGGATTTCAATCCACTGACGGATGCGGTCGTCGTGGGGCACGACGAAGTGCCCGGTGCGGCGGATGCGGAACTCGCCCACCACGGTGAGATGGGCGCGGCGCAGGACACGCACGATTTCGCCATGCGCGCGGCCGTCAGGATCGATGCGGCCGATCCGCACCAGCACGCGGTCTCCGTGCATGGCTTGCTCGGCGGCTTCCTTGGGAATATAGATGTCGCTCTTGAGGCCGGTCACGGGAACGTCCGGCGTGAGGAACGCGTAGCCGTCGCGATGGACATTGAGGCGTCCTGCGGCGAATTCGCGGCTCGCACCCACCGCAACATATTGACCCGAGCGTGTTTCGACGATCTCGCCGCGCGAGGCCAGCCGGGCGAGCTCTGCGTCGAGTTGCGGGCGAGTAATTCCCTTGGCGCCGAGCTCGCGCAGCAGTTGTTTCAGGGTCGCGCGCCCGCGCGGCAGTTTACGGATGTGGTCGAGGATCAAGCTCGATTATAGTGGGAAGTCATGGGAGAACAGGCAGTGCAGCTTCAGACCGTTCGACTCGAAATCCCGGAGAACGGCAACATCATTCTGGGCCAGAGCCACTTCATCAAGACCGTGGAGGATATCTACGAGGCCATCGTGAACACGGTGCCGCAGATGAAGTTCGGCGTCGCGTTCAATGAAGCCTCCGGCGCTTGCCTGACGCGCACGGAGGGAAACGATCCCGACCTGACGGCGCTGGCGGCGCGCAATGCGCAAGCTCTCGCGGCGGGACACATTTTCGTCGTCGCGCTACGCGATGGCTTCCCGATTAACGTGCTGGGCCGCATCCGCGATGTCCCGGAAGTTTGCACGATTTTTTGCGCTACGGCCAATCCGGTGGAAGTGATCGTCGCGGAGACCCAACAGGGCCGCGGAGTCCTGGGCGTGATCGACGGCAGTTCGCCGAAGGGCGTGGAAGACCAGGCCGCCAAGGAATGGCGCCACGACTTCCTCCGCAAGATCGGCTACAAGCGCTAACCGGCGTTAGTTGCCGATTGCGATCACCATGGTCTGCGTGCCATTAACCGAGCCATCGGAGAATGTGACCGGCACGGTGTCACTCGCCGTGACGCTGGGCACCACCACGTTGAACTGATACAGGCCCACGAAGTTCGGTCCTAGTCCGGCGTAGTTCACCGTCGCAGGAGTCCCCGCGAAGGAAATCTTGAACGACCCCAACGCGCTTTGGCCTTGCGCGATCTGCCCCGCGGGAATGTTCGGCGACACCGGCCCGAAGCCGACGCCGTACATGACGATCGTGTCGCCCGGCTTGGCCCGTCTGGTCGGCACGGCATTGGTAATTCCCGGAGGCAGCACGTATGTACCGCCGTCTGGCGGAAACACCGCCACGACATACTGCGTCCCGTTGATCACAAACTGCGGCGGCGCGAGCAATCCAGGCTGCACCGTGTTTACTTGTACGGAGTAGGCAATGCTGACTCCGCCTCCCGTGGTCACAACCACCGGCTGCACTCCCGTGGGGACATTCGACGGCACCTGCACGTTCACTTGCCCGGGACTCACGTAATCGACGAACGCCTTCTGTCCGGCCACCGTAACGGTGGTTCCCATGAGCGACGTGGGAGCGTTCAAGCCGTTGAAGTCGCCGCCGGCCCAAAGCCGTCCCATATTCGTGGCGAGATTCGTCCCATAGATTTCGACCCAGGTGCCCGGCGCGATGGAGGAGAACGCGCCGTACGCGCCCGCGCTGATGACGCCCTGCGAGCTGCGGATGATCGGGGTGCAATCGAAGGTTCCCGTAAGAGGGCCTGTGATCGTCGCTCCGGGCGTCAGCCCCACCCGGCCGGTGGCGCATGGGGAATTCGCGGGCAAGCCCGTGCAGGTTGGCGAACTGTAAAGCGTATACGGACCTTGCCCGTAAAACGTCAGAATCGTGCCGTCGCTTTCCGTGACGGTAGTGACGAAGCTGGAGGGGCCGGTCAGATAGAATCCACCCAGGAGGTCGCTCCCTGGGGTCTGCGAATCGGTCCCCAGTGGCGATGGGCCGTTCCCCGGATACGTCAAAACCCAGGCGATGGTCCCGCCGCCGCCGAATCCCGTGAAGGGCGCGGTGACGGTACATGTGGTGTTGCCGCCGCTGAACACGCAGTTTCCCCAGGTGACGCGGTTTTGTCCGCGGCCCTGTAAATCGCCTCCCAGGCCGGTGTTGGTCACTTTCTCATTGGTGGGTCCGTAGGTGGCGACGGACGCCGAAGCGAGCGGCGTCAGCGCCAGCAGGCATGAACAAAGTACCGAGTTTGTGAATAACCTCATCGAAAGCTGCCTCCGAGCAAGCAAACAATCGTATCGCGCAAGCAGCGGTGGCGTCCACTCCCACCGTCCCTTGCGGTTATGCTGAGTAAGTCTCCATGAAGATCGTCTTGTGGGTTGTGCTCGCCGCCGCCGCGATTCAGTTGGTGCCGTTCGGCCACACGCACGCCAACCCTTCCGCAGCGCAGGAACCCTCCTGGGACTCGCCACAAACCAGGGAACTCTTCCGCCGCGCCTGCTTCGACTGCCACAGCAATTTGACTACATGGCCCTGGTACTCGAACGTCGCACCGGTGTCGTGGCTGGTCCAGAACGACGTTGACGGCGGCCGGCGCCATCTCAATTTCACCGAGTGGAATGTGCCGCAGAAGCATGCCAAAGACATTGCCGAGAAGGTCAAGAGTGGCGAGATGCCGCCGAAGGTTTATCTCCCGATGCATCCCGCCGCGCGGCTCACCGATGCCGAGAAACAGGCGCTGATCCAGGGCGCGGAGAAGACGTTCGGCCCACAGGATGTGAGTTCGGAGGGGTGGCGTTAAGTCCATCCCCGATAGACTCACCTTCTGTATGCTGAGGATGTCATGATCAATCGATTCGCCTCGTTCGGGGCTCTGCTGTTCGCCTGCGTACCGCTTCTGGCGCAGAAGGTCTCAATCGACGCTGCGATGCACACGTCTGACAAGTCCTACATTTTGGACACAGGTGAAGCAACCGTTTCTGTAAAGCCCGACCAGGCAGTGATCGACATCGGAGTAGTAGCGCAGGGATCGAAGGTAGCGTCCGTCGCGGCCCAGAATGCCAAGCAGACTGATGCGGTGCTCGCGGACCTGCGCAGAATCCTGGGACCCAACGATCGGTTCAAGACCATCAGTTATTCCGTAAGGCCGGCCTATCAGGCTGGCAAGATCGACGGCTACACCGCCACGAATGTCGTTGAGGTTGTGCTCCATGATCTGGATCAAATGGGCAAAGTGATTGATGCTGTCCTACAGCCGGGAGCCAACAGCATCCAGAAGCTGGACTTCGGCTTGAAGAATCCTCAAGCCGCCCGGTCGCAGGCTTTGGAGGAGGCCGCCGTGCAGGCCAAGGCGAGCGCGGAGGCGAGTGCCGATGGCCTCGGTGTTCATGTTGTGCGAGTGCTCTCCGCGGAAGAATACGAACCCGACGGAGATTTCGTCAAAGCAAAGAGAGCAACGCCGGCTCGGGCAGGAGCAAAAGGGACGCCGCAAACTGAAATCGGGTCCAGCACGATCGAAGTGAGCGTTACCGTCATGCTGAGAGCCGAAATCGCGCCTTAGCGAGATCCGATAACCATGACAGCTTACGACCAACTCCCCTACATCAATCACCCGTACGTCCAGACGCATCCCGATCACATGGCGGTGCTGGCGCGGCTGCACGGGCTGGACGCGCCGTCGCCGCTGCACGCGCGTGTGCTCGATATCGGCACCAGCGAGGGGGGCAATCTCATTCCTCTCGCGATTACGATGCCGGAGGCCGATCTCGTCGGCATCGATCTGGCGTCGATCCCCCTCGATCGCGGCCGGGCCGTCATCGAAGCCCTCGGCCTCCGCAACGTTCAACTTCAGCAGCTGAACCTGCTCGAAATGGACGAGAGCTTCGGCACCTTCGACTACATCGTCGCCCACGGCCTCTATGGCTGGACCCCGCCGCAGATCGGCGACCGCCTGCTCGCGGTCATCCGCCAGCATCTTCGGCCCAACGGCATTGCTTTCGTCAGCTACAACACGATGCCCGGCGGCCATCTTCGCCAGCTGATCCGGGAGATGATGCTGTTCCATGCGGATCGCTTCCAGGACCCGGCGCACCGCATCGCCGCATCGCGAGCCATGATGGAGCTGGTGGCCGAGGGCGTGCCCGATCCCGATCCTATCGAGCAAGCCGTCGCCTATCAAGCCTCCGCCGCGTTGGACCGCACCGATAGCTCGCTGTATCACGATTTCCTCGCGCCGGTGTTCCAGCCCGTCTATTTCCGCGATTTCGCGGAGCACGCATTGGCACATGCGCTTACGTACGTCGCCGACGCGAGCGTCGCGGATACCTACAATATGAAGCTCTCGAAGCAGGCACTGGAAGCCGTGGGGGCCGCGGGCCGTGCGGGCCGCATCTTTCAGGAACAGTTCCTGGACCTGTTGCGCGTCCGACGGTTCCGGCGTTCCCTGCTCTGCCATCACGCGCTCCAGCCAGTGGCGAAGTGGGATGCGAGCCGGGCCGCGGGACTCCACGCCTCCAGCGCGGCGGAGCTTTCGGGGGAGAACGAATTCTCCACGCCGGGCGGCATCCGCATCACGGTAACTCCGGACACTGCCGCTTTCCTGGAGGACTTGATCCAGCGGTGGCCCGCTTCGCGGCCTCTGGATCCGCCAGAAACCGATCTCGCCGTCGAGCTCTATCGCCGCGACCTGATCGAGCTCTCCACGTTTCCGTCCGCCGCCGTGAAGGCGGGCGACAAACCCGCCGCGAGTCCGCTGGTGCGCTATCAAGCCCAGCAAAACCACCCGTCGGTGTCCACGCTCCGCCACCGGGCGCTGAGCATCGAAGACGAATCCGGCCGCCGCTTACTGAGCCTCCTCGACGGCACGCGCGACCGGGGCCAACTCGCGATGGAGATGAGTTGCTCCGTCGGGGAACTCCAGGAAAAGCTCACGGCCCTGGAACGCCACGCGATCCTGATGGCCTGAGCCCGTTTCTTCGAGAACTCCGCGGAATCAGCTAGGGGGCAGGCCCAGGCCCGCGGTGCCCGTTCCCTTGATCGACCGAAAAACGATACAGTGAGAAACGATACAGTGAGTAACGACACATGAAGAGCCCCGAGCCGCGTTCATGAAATACCTGTCGCGAGTGGTCTGGTCCGAAGGCATGTACCTGGGCCCGCACCATTTCCAGGCGCAGAGCCGCTATTTCGAAGACTCCGTTCGCTTCGCCACGTCGTCTCTCTGGTTCGAGCCATGGGGCTTGGTTGGCGCGCAACTCGACGCGGAAGCGCTGAAGAACGGAACCGTCTCTCTAATCCACGCCCGCGGCATCTTCCCCGACGGCCTGGTGTTCCATATGCCTGAGTGCGACGCTTCGCCGGTGCCCCGCGCCATCGCCGATCTTTTCCCGCCCGCGCGCGACACAGTCACTGTAATGCTCGCCGTGGCTCCGCGCCGCCCGGAAGGCGTCAACACCACTCTGCCCGACAACGGCCTGGAATCCAGCGTCACGCGCTATCAAGCGGAGCTCCGGATGCTGTTCGACGAGACCACGGGCCGCGACGAAAAACCCGTCCACCTGGGCCGCAAGAACATCGAAATCCTGCTGGACACCGAATCCTCCGGCGACTTTGTCACCCTGCCGATTGCCCGCATCATGCGCAGCGGTTCCGGACAATACGTCTTCGATCCTACGTTCATTCCGCCGTGCCTCGAGGTCAGCGCCAGCGAGCCGCTCATGGCCCTGCTGGGACGCCTGATCGAGATCCTGGAAGACAAGAGCTCGCGTTTTTCCCGAACAGCTTCGGGAGGGAAAGAACGCTCCTGGGCCGAGTTCTCCACGCGCGAGATCGCCAATTTTTGGCTGATGCATACCGTGAACTCTTCGCTGGCGCCGCTGCGGCATCATTATTTGACCAAGCGCGGACATCCCGAGGAGTTGTACCGCGAAATGCTGCGGCTGGGCGGCGCGCTCTGCACCTTCGCGTTCGAATCGCACCCCAGCAACCTGCCGCTGTACCATCATCGCGACCTGGAAAAAAGCTTCGGGCGCCTGGACGACCATATCCGCACGCATCTGGAAACCATCGTTCCGACGCAGTACATCGAGATCCCGCTGGTCAAACGCGCCGATTATTTCTACGAAGGCGCGGTGAAGGATCAGCGGGTACTGGACCGCTCACGCTGGATCTTTTCCATCCGCAGCAATATCGGCGAACCCGATCTGATCGCCCGCGTGCCCCAGCTGGTGAAGCTCTGTTCCAAACAGTTCGTGCCGCAGCTGGTGAACCGCGCGCTGCCGGGCATGGCGTTAACGCATCTTCCGGTGCCGCCCTCCGCGATTCCGGTGCGCGCCGATTGCCAGTACTTCAGCGTGAGCCGCAGCGGCCCCTGCTGGGATCATCTGGTACAAACCCGCGAGATCGGATTGTATGTTCCGGGCGACCTGCCCGATCCTTCTCTCGAACTCCTGGTAGTTTTGGAAGGAACCTAGATGACGCCACAACCCGCGCCACGCCAGCTGGAAAACTTAGCCTTCGTCTTCCAAGAGCTTCTGACCGTGGGGGAGCGCCTGCGCGCCCACCGCCAACAGGTCAGCGATGCGGTCAGCTTCCGTCAACAGTTGTGGGCCGGCGTGAAGATGGCCGATGACGACGCCCGCCGCCGCGGCTACTCGGCCGACGATATCGAGCTCGCCATCTTCGCCGTCGTAGCCTTCCTCGACGAGTCGATTCTGAATCTCCGCTCGCCCGTTTTCGCCGACTGGCCGCGCCAGCCGATGCAGGAGGAACGGTACGGACAGCAGCTAGCCGGAGAGATCTTCTTCTCGAACTTGAACAAGCTGCTGGTCCGGAACGACTCGCAAGAGCTTGCGGACCTCATCGAGATCTACTATCTCTGCCTCCTGCTGGGCTTCGCGGGCCGTTACAGCATGGGTGGACGCGGCGACCTGCGCTCGATTGCCCTGCAAGCCGGTGAGAAGATCCAGCGCATCCGCCGGGATGGGCCGGAGCTGGCGCCGTACTGGCGTCTTCCCTCCGGCGATCCGGTCCGCGTCGCGGGCGGCGATCCTTGGGTGCGGCGGTTGACCATCGCCACGGCAACCTGCTTCACTCTGGCGCTGATACTGTTTATCGCGTATTATTTCGCTCTCGGCTCCGGCGTGACGACTCTTCAAACTCTCGCGGGGCCGGCGCTATGACACTCTACGCCGGAGCCGCCGCATTCTTCGTTTTCTTCATGATTATCGGAGCCCTTGGTGGACGCCTGTTCCATTTCGAAGGGCCCACCTGGTATTTCTTCATGGGCCTGATGGCCGCGCTGGGGCTGGGCTCCGCCGCCATCTTTATGTACTTCCAGAACCGCTGGAACGCGCGCCGGGAAGCCAAGGCCAACAATGCCGGAGCACCGGCGGGCGGCGGCGCGGGAGGCAACGCCGAAGTCGACCACCTGATCCGCGAGGCCAACGCCAGACTCGCGCAATCGCGAGGCGGCATCAGCATCGCCAACCTGCCGATGATCTTCGTCGCCGGGGACCGCGGCACGGCCAAGACCAGCACCATCCTCAACTCCGGTCTGGAGCCCGAGTTGCTCGCGGGACAGATTTATCAGGAAAGCGTGGTCGCCTCCACACGCGCCGCGAACATTTTCTTCGCGCGCGATACCGTGTTCGTCGAGGCCGGCGGAGCCCTCATGGCCCAGCCCGGCAACTGGAAAGCTCTGGTGGCGAAGCTGCAACCCTCGCGCCTCAAATCGGCCGGCGGCAAGGGCTCCCAGGCTCCGCGAGGCGTCCTGCTGTGCTTCGATCTCGAAGCGTTCACGCGCCCCGGCGCGGCGGATGCTATCGGCAATGCCGCCCGCTATCTCCACGAGCGTCTGGGCGAAATCTCGCAACTGCTGGGCATCAGCTTCCCCGTCTACGTTCTGTTCACCCGCGCGGATCGTCTTCCCTACTTTGCCGATTACGTCCGCAACCTCACGCAAGACGAGGCCGGCCAAGTGGTGGGAGCCACGCTGCCGATCCGGCCGGCCGCTTCCGGCGGAGTGTACGCGGAGGAGGAAACGCGCCGTCTCAATGAGGCCTTCGCGCTGCTCTTCCACTCCTTCAGCGATCATCGTCTGCACCTGCTGCCGCGTGAGTCCGATGTCGAAAAGATCCCCGCCGCCTACGAATTTCCCCGCGAGTTCCGTAAGCTGCGCAATCTTCTGGTTCAATTCCTGGTGGACATCGCACGCCCCAGCCAGCTTCGCGCCAGCCCGTTCTTGCGAGGCTTCTACTTCTCCGGCGTGCGCCCGGTGGAAGTCCGGGACGTCGCCGCGCCGGTGGTACCGCAGGCGCAGGCCGCTCCGGAAGTTCATGGAGCCACGGGAATGTTCCGCGCCGGCCTACAGGCCGAACGCCGCGCGCAGCAAGCCCAAGCCGGACCCACCGGGGCCGCGCGCAAGCTCCCGCAGTGGATCTTCCTCGGCCACTTGTTCAACGACGTCATCCTCGCGGATGCTCCTTCGCGCGCCGCCAGCGGCTCCAGCGTGAAGACCAGTTTGACCAAGCGCATCCTGCTCGGTTCGGCCGCCGCGCTATTCCTGCTGTACTCCATCATGCTGACGGTTTCCTACTTCGGCAACAATTCGCTGGCGTCGGAGGCCGGTGCCGCATCGAAAGCCATCACCGCACAGGCAGCCGCGCCCGGGCTTCCCACGGAAGATTCGCTCAATCGCCTGGAGACTCTGCGCAAATCGCTCGCCAAGCTTACCGATTACGACCTCAACGGCGCGCCCCTCAGCCTCCGCTGGGGACTCTACCGCAGTGATCTTCTGCCCCACGTGCGCCGGATCTACTATGCGCGCTTCCGCCAATTGCTGTTCGGTTCCACGCAAGCGCAGATGCTCGCGTACCTCAACAGCCGGCCCGCCGCGCCTACGCCGACGGACGATTACAGCTACCCGTACGACACACTCAAGTCCTACCTGTTGACCACTTCCGAGTGGAAGCGCGACTCCGACCCCGGCTTGCAATCCTTCCTCGGCGCGCGACTGCTGAATCGCTG
The DNA here is from genome assembly GCA_036498815.1 of Bryobacteraceae bacterium. GTDB lineage: Bacteria > Acidobacteriota > Terriglobia > Bryobacterales > Bryobacteraceae > Palsa-187. Next base: position 304,668 of record DASYET010000013.1, read on the forward strand.
GTCCAACAATCGCGACGGTGAAATCGGTCAGACTCGCATGGATCTGGCCAAGCTCCAGTTCGATTTCTACGCGAAGGATCTCGCCAACGGGAATCCTTATTCCACGCCCGTCGACACGGCCGCGCGCGACCGCGCCCGCCTCTACCTTTCGGGCTTCACCGGCATCGAGCGCGCGTACCGGGCGCTGCTCGCCGACGCCTCCAAAGGCCACCCCAGCACGACTTTCAATCAGAAGTTCCCGGGCTCCGATCAAGCCGTCACCAGCGCCGTCGAAGTCGCGTGGCCCTTCACGCGCGACGGCTGGAAGTTCGTCCAGGACGCCATCAAGAAGCAAAATTTCGGCGGGGAACAATGGGTGCTCGGTCCAGCTCAGGCGCAATCGCTTGACCCGGCCACGCTCGAAAAAGGAATCCTCGACCGCTACACCGGGGAATACATCGATACCTGGCGCAACGTGCTCAAGAAGAGCAACGTGAACCGTTACGTGAATTTCGCGGACGCTTCGAAGAAGCTCACGCTGCTCACCGGCAGCGGAGCGCCGCTGCTCGCGCTGTTCTGGTGGACCTCGCAGAACACCACCGTCGACCTCCCCGGCGTCTCCGATAAATTCCGGGCGGTGCAAGTGGTCTCGCCGTACTCTACCGTGCAGCAGTACGTGCTGCCGCCCAACCAGAACTACAATCAGGGCCTGATGACGCTGCAGCAAGCGGTCGATCGTGCTGCGAACAAAGAACCCAATAGCGACCAGGGCGTCCGTGACAACGCTCTCTCCGCCACGAACTCCACCCGCCAACTTTCGTCCACGTTCCCGCCTGATCCCGACGCGCAGATCGATCGCCGCAGTGAGGACTTGCTGCTCCAGCCCATCAAGAACCTCGATAGCCTCGGTTCGCAGGATCTCAACAGCGGAGGCTCCGGCTTATGCTCCGCCTTCAATAGCAAGCTGAAGAATCTGTTCCCGTTCAATCCCACGGCGAAACAAGAAGTAAGCCTGGACGACCTCGGCAACATCCTGCGCCCCAAGACCGGTATGCTCTGGACCGTGTACGAGTCGACGCTCAAGAACGCGATGGAGTGCACGGCAGACGGCAACTGCACACCGAAGCCAAATTCGAAAGTCAGTTCGAACTTCGTCGCGTCCGTTAGCCAGCTGATGAAGCTTTCCCGCGGGATCTACGGCGACGGTACGGATCCGAATCTTCAATTCACGATGAAACCGCAAGCGTCGGACTTGATCCAGGAATTCACCGTCACCATCAACAACCAGCCGGTGACGCTCAAGGCCGGCGCGCAGCACACGTTCGCGTGGCCTGGGCCCGGCACGCGCAGCTTCCGCCTCGCGCTCAAGATTGGCGGCACGGCCTTCGACATCGAGCCCTTCGATGGAACGTGGTCGGTTTTTCACTTCTTCGCCGACGCGCAGGCCACGCGATCCTCCGGCAACAGCTACACGTTTGACTGGACGGCAACCACCGGCCTCGCCGGAAAGCCGATGTCCGTCAACAACCGTCCGGTGACCTATGAGTTCGTCACGGACACGGGCGTATTCAGCAAGGATTTTTTGTCTAAACTGAATTGTGCGCTTCCCGTAACACGCTGATGGAACACCCTACCCGCGTCGGCAAGTACGAGGTGGAGCAGTTCCTGGGCGGCGGCATGTCCCATGTCTACCGCGCCAAGGATACGGTTCTCGGCCGCCGCGTGGCGTTGAAAATCCTGACCGAAGCCGGAGCCGCCGACGCCGAAGCCAAAGCCCGCTTTCTCATGGAGGCCCGCATGGCCTCCAACATCAGCCACGAGAACATTATCAGCGTCTACGATTTCGGCGAAGACCGGGGCCGCCCCTTCATCGTCATGGAGTTTCTCGAGGGCGAAAGCCTTCGCGACGCCATCAAGAACAATCACCTGGGCGATACCCAGAGCCGCATCCGCGCGGCCCTGCAAGTCGCGCGGGCGCTGGATTACATTCACTCCCGCAAAATTATTCATCGCGATATCAAGCCCGAAAACATTCACATCGACGCGGTGGCCAAGGTCACGCTGATGGATTTCGGCATCGCCAAAAGCGAAGGCGTCGCCCTCACGCGCGCCGGATTCACGCTGGGCACTCCGTATTACATGGCGCCCGAACAGGTACTGGGGCGTCCGCTGACTCCTCAGGCCGATGTCTATGCCTTCGGCATCCTCATGTTCGAGATGATGACCAGCGCCAAGCCCGTCAGCGGAGACTCGGTCGAAAAAATCTTCCAGCAGATTCTGTATGAGCCTCTGAACATGGAGCCGCTCAAAACCTCCCGCGTTCCCGCACCCCTCGCCGATCTCATCTCGCGCTGCACCGCGAAGCAGTTGGTCCAGCGGCCGCCCAACCTTGGAATCGTTTGCGCGGAACTGGAGCGGATGCTCGATCCCGGCCGGAGCCCGGCGCGTCCCCCGCAGCCGGCGGCGCGCCCGCAGACGGCCCCGGTCAACATCCCCGCCGCGGGCGCCTACATCGAGACTCCGGAACCCATGCCCGCCGGGTTGCCCAGCTTCCTTCAGCACATGCCCGGTCCGTTCCGCACGCAAGGCGGGCTGATGCTGCTCGCGTGCCTCGCCGTCGTCGCTGGACTCGGCTTCGTCTATCTGCTTCTCTGGCTGGCCGGCGCTGTTTGATCCGATGCAACTTCCCGCGTCTATCGGCAAATACGAACTCCTCGAATTCCTCGGCGGCGGGATGTCGCACGTGTATCGCGCGCATGATACCGTGATCGACCGGCCCGTGGTGGTGAAGCTGCTGACGCAGGAAGCTTGCTCAGACTCCGAAGCGAAAGCGCGATTCCTCCAGGAAGCCCGCCTGGCCGGCAACATCCAGCACGAAAACATTGTCAGCGTCTTCGATTTCGGCGAACACGAAGGCCGCCCCTACATCGTGATGGAGTACCTCAAAGGCGAGGATCTCCGCGACGCCATCAAAGGAAACCGCGCCGGCAGTCTGTTGGAGCGGCTGAAGATCGCGCTGCAAATTGCGGAGGCGTTGAACTATATCCAAGGCCGCGCCATCGTCCACCGCGACATCAAGCCGGAGAACATCCACATCGATCCGACCGGCCGCGTCAAGCTAATGGATTTCGGCATCGCCAAGACAGCCGACCTTTCGCTCACCAAGACCGGCATGTCCATGGGCACCCCGTATTACATGTCGCCCGAACAAGCGGCCGGCCGCGGCATCACGGTTCTGGTGGACGTCTACGCTTATGGAATGGTGCTGTTCGAACTGTTGACCGGAGTCCGCGGCGTTACCGGGGAAAGCATGGAGACGGTTTTCTACCAGATCCTGCACCAGCCTCTCGATCTTTCGCTCATGGAAAACGCGGGAGTTCCCGCGCCTGTCCGCGACCTGGTGATGCGCTGCACGGCCAAGGATCCCGCCGCCCGGCCGCAGGGCTTCGCACCGATCGTCGAGTCTCTGAAAGCGAACCTCTCCGGAGCCAGCAGCGTGGAAAAGACGCAGGCAGTCCCGCAGGTTCAGCTCCCAGAGGCCCCGGTGGAGCCTCCGGTCCGCGCGACAATTTCACCCACCCGTTCTATCGTCAAGCTCTCCATCGTCACTTACGCACTGGTGGCGATCGTGACGGCGATTTCCGTCATCCTCTGGATCCACTACCGTCCGCCCGAGCAGATCCCCGGCATGGTCTACATCCCGGCCGGAACGTTTCTTTACGGCCCGGATAAAACGCCGGTTCAGCTTCGCGCCTTCTATATCGATGAGACGGAAGTGACGAACAGCGAGTTCGCCTACTTCTGCCGCACTGTCGGGCAACAGCCGCAGATCCATTGCGTCATGCCGGAGAACGCCACGCCGAACTTCCCGGTGGTGAATATCACGTATGCCCTGGCGAAAGCCTTCGCCAAATCGCAAGGGAAGCGCCTCCCCACCGCGCAGGAGTGGGAGCGCGCCGCCCGTGGAACCAACGGCGACCTCTTCCCCTGGGGCAACGACCTCGACGCCACCAAGGCGAATTTCCGCGGCAATCCTACCCGCCCCGTCCCCGGACTCGTCCCCGCCCGAGGCACATTCCCACCCTACCGGGGCCTATACCACCTGTTCGGAAACGCCGCCGAAATGGTGGAGGGCGAAATCCAACCCAGCCAAGCGGTGATCGATCATTTCAACAACGACATCCACATCCCCGTCACGGCCACGGAGCCGTGGATCGCCACGCGCGGCGGCTCCTTCCAGCTGGTGCTGCAAGACAAATTCGCCTGGGATCATACCTCGATTCCCGCCCGCTTTTCCGGGCCGGACATAGGGTTCCGCTGTGTAAAAGATCCGTAGACAGAATTTCTTCCTCAGTAGGTTCTTTGTAAACGCTTGACTCTGCGTAGGCCTGCGCAAATTTTCCTAAGGTGTACCACCCATAGTGCTGGATTTACCTCCGTACCAGCCGGGTAGGTCCGCGCCCTTACATGCAGAATCAACATCTTACCTAGCCATGCATAGTCCTAGTACCTTTGGCCCATAGCGTGCCATGTCGAAGGAGTATTCCTCGTCAGGACACTTTATGGAACTCTCATGCATCTTAGCCTTCGCTATATGGCAGTCATCACGGTCGGAATGGCCCTCCTGCTGGGGACCTTTACCACTTGGGTCAGGGCCGTCGTCCATACCCTCCCCTTTCCCGCGTGCTGGAACTGTGGTGCGGAGAAAGTCCGCCGCTCCGCGAATCATTGCCTCGCGGACGCCTTCTTAATGGCGTTGTTGCTGGTTCCCTACCGCTGCCGCGGGTGCCGGGTGCGCTTCTACGGACTCCGCACCCATCGTACGCTTGCCGATCCGAACGTAAATTGAAACAAAACTGATTTTCCGTCCCGCACAATTGCAAAATCCTTACCGGTTTTGCGTGGGTAGCGGTGTGCGCGCGCACACTGACCTCCGCCCTCGCCCCTTGTGTCACATTCCAGCATCCGAATCAAAAAAGAGGAGAATGAAATGAAGCACTACCTGAAGATCGTTTTGCCAGTCATGCTGGCCGCGCTCGCACGGGGAACGCCTTCCGCGTGCGTTGCGACCACCTATACTGCCTATGAAGCCTTGGGCTCCGGCGGCTGTACCGTGGGGAATGAGCTGTTCAGCAACTTCTCGGCCCTCAGCTTTTCCAATAGCCTCGGCGTGCCGACCATCTCCACCGATGACATCCTCATCACACCGTCCACGGCAGCGAGCATCGACTCCCTGGCGTTCACGTATCAGAATCTGCCCGCGACGGCAAACCAAACCGCCACTGTAGTCGGCGTCGGCAACAGCCAGCTCCTCGCCTACAACTTCAACTACATCATCACGCCCAACCTCAACCCGGTGGTCGATATCCAGATGGAGACGACGCTGCTCAACACCAACGCCGCGGGCGTATCCGCGGTGAAGGACGCCAGCAACGGCGGCCCGGTGCAGGAATCGTCCTCCAGTGACGGTGGTACCTCTCACGCGTCCTTGAGCTTGGTCACAGGCCCCGTAACCGCGCTCTCCGGAGGCGGCGCTTTCAACGTTCTGGACGCGATCTCGCTGCAAGGTCAGAACGGAGTCGCGCAGCAGTCGAACTTCACCAACCTGTTCACAGAAGGCGCTCTTGCCACCACTCCCGAGCCTGGACCCGTCCTGCTAATCGGAAGCGGCCTGGTCTGCCTGGGACTCAGCCGGAGGCAATTCCGCCGGAAATAGTCCCCACCTGACCGAAAGGGCGCGGGCTTACCTCGGAAGCTCCCCAAGCCTGCGCCTTGCTTACCTATCTGCTTACTCTCTCCCCTTCAAATTTGATCCCCGCTCTATTTCGCCGCAGCCGGAGGCGGATCCGGAAGTCCGAACTCGACGTTCCGTTCCTTGTTCAGTTGCTTCGAGAAGTCCCGATCCACTAATTCCAGGCTGATGCGATTGCGCGCGCCCTGCGCGGTCACGTAGTTCAGCGTATCGCCCTCCACCCAGTAGGCCACCGCCGGATAAATGGTATGGTCTTTCATCGCGATCAGGAAAATGAGCGCGAAGTTTGTGTCCGCGCCTGAAACCGCCGGCTGCTGCGAGGGGACTTGCGGGGACGGCGGAGGAATGTACTGCGGAAGCGGCGCGTTTGAATAATCCGTCACCTGGGGATTGATCACATCCGGCCGGAAATTCTGGTTGATGATGACCACCGGCGAGGGACCGTAATTCGAATCGTAACCCTGATCGGGCCCGTAGCCCTGCTGCGGCGCGACAGGAGCGTCATAGGGATAATAATACCCGCCGTAATACACCGGATACGCCACGATCGCGCCGTTGCCATGGCCTTGATGCGCCACCGGCGGAGCCGGCGGAATCCGCACGCGTCCTCCGCGGCCGCCGTTAGGCCCCGCGGTCCCGGCCGCGGCACGCACCGTCGCTGGAGGACCACCCGTGCCGGGATAAATCATACGCCCGAACCCCGTGGTGCCAGGAGCAGCCGGCAATCCGCTGGGATTGATCATGCGTCCGAACCCGGTGGCGCTGGTCTGCGCCAGTAAGCAAGAGCCAGTCAGCAGCACGCCTGCAATGAGAAGCCTCATGGCGATGCCTCCTAATCAATTCTAGACCCATTTCCCCGGGCCGGTGTGCAGGGATTGCGGGATACTACCTGCACGCCGGAAGAAAACGCACGTCAAGTATCCGAAGGAATGGACGGATGACAAAGCCCCAGTTCACGCTCGGACTACTTTCAGCCTTCGCCGCTCTCAGCTCAGCGCAAGAGGCTCCCCGGTTCGACGTCACTTCGGTGAAGTTGAACAAACTCGACCCTCGCCAGCGCCAGCTTAGCTTCGGCTGCTCCAACGGAGACTTCGTCTCGCGCGGCCAAGGACTGCGCTCGACTCTGCTTTGGGCGTTCGAAGTGAAGCCGTACCAATTCTCAGGCCTGCCAGCGTGGGTCGATTCCTCCGACGCCATTTACGATATCGAGGGCAAATCCGCGAGTCCCGTGACCGAGGACCAGTGCAAGCTCATGGTGCAAGCGTTGCTCGCCGACCGCTTCACACTCGCCACTCATCGCGAGGCGAAGGAGATTCCGATTTACGCGTTAGTGGTGGCCAAGGGCGGGCCGAAATTCAAGCTCGCGTCGGGAGATCAACAAACCAAGGTTACGGTGAACGGTTCGCCGGTGCGAGTTGCCGGGCCGCCCGCAGCCGCGAAGGACGCCAAGGCGCCTTCGGGAGGCTGGTCCATGCAGCAACTCGCGAATTTCGCATCGAATCCTCTGTTCCTGGGCCCGCCCGGGCGGCCTGTTTTTGAGCGCACGAGACTAGAAGGCTCGTACCAGTTCTCTCTCGATTTTTCCGTCGCGCCGCCCGGCCGCGCACCCGGCGGAGACGCACCTGATTTATTCGCGGCGCTGGAACAGCAACTGGGACTGAAGCTGGAAGATCGAAAGGAATCGGCGCAGATGCTGGTCTTCGATCACTTCGAACGACCCGACGCGAACTGATCGCTAAAACTGATACAGCATCAAATACACCACGACGCCCGTGACGTTGACGTACATCCAGATCGGCCAAGTCCACTTGGCGATCTTGCGATGCTTGTCGAAACGCGCCTTCAGCCCGCGCCGCAGAGTGATGACCGCCAGCACGGGCACGGCCGCCGCGAGAATCGTGTGCGTCACCAGAATCGTCAGGTAGACGTACCGGATCACGCCGGTGCCGGAATAGTAAACTGCGCCCGCGAAATAGTGGTAGACGAGATACGAGATCAGGAACACCACCGACACACTGAACGCCGCCAGCATCATGCGCTTGTGCTTGTCGCGCTCACCGCGCCGGATGTAGCGGTACCCCAGCGTGAGCAGCACCGCGGAGATCGCGTTCAACGTGGCGTTCAACGCCGGAAGATCGTGGACGCTCAATCGCGATCCTTCATCAAACCCCGTGCGTCCGCGATCAAATGGTCGATGGCATCCGGCTCTGAGGTGAGATAGAACCCGCGCACCCGCGACTTGCGGTCCACCAGCGCGAAGCGCGTCGAATGGTCCAGGCTCCCGTCGATATCGCCGAGTTGGAACACGTCGCGATCCAGATGCCGTAGCGTTTCAACTGGCCCCGTAAGGAAATACCAGACCCCGGATTTCGCGGAAAAGTGCGACGCGTAGTCTGCCAGGACCGTCGGCGTATCGCGACCCGGGTCGATGGTCATCGAAACCAGCCGCACATCGGACGACGCCAGCGCGTTCTGCACTTGCCGCATCTGCGAACTCATCCGCGGGCACGGCCCCGGACAGTTGGTGAACATGAAATCCGCCACCCAGACGTGGCCGTGGAGTGCCGCGGCTCCCGAAAACGGAGCTCCGGTCTGATCAGTAAGCGCAAAATCGGGAACGGAATTGTACATCGGCAGACTCGCATGCAGCGCGCAGCCCGCGGTGGCTAAGGCGAGCGCCGCCAGAACCGCGCAGCTAGAACCGCGCATTGTCCAAAAGCAGCAAGCCATAGAGCAACGGAAGGTAGACCACGCTCGCGAGCAGCACCTGCCGCGCGCGCACCAGCGAACAATCCGACGCCACGCGGAACCCGGTCCAGCAGATGTAGACTCCCAGCACCAGCGCGCCGTAAAGATACCAATTCCCGGCCATGGAGAAGAATGATGGCGCGAGACTGATGGGCACCAGCGCCAGCGAGAACAAAACGATCCGCCGACCCGTGGAATCGCCGTCCGGCTCCACCACCGGTAGCATGCGGATTCCCGCGCGAGCATAATCGTCGCGATACATCCAGGCAATCGCGTAAAAATGCGGGAACTGCCACAGGAACAAAATTGCGTACAGGATACCGGCTTCCAGATTGAGATGTCCGCACGCCGCCGCATACCCGATCAGCGGAGGCATCGCGCCGGGAATCGCGCCGATGGTGGTGCATTCCGGCGACACCCGCTTCAGCGGCGTATACACGAACAGATAGCTGGCCAGAGTGAACAGCCCCAGCAGCGCCGCGAGCAGATTCACGCCGATCCACAACTCCGCGAAGCCGATGATCGAAAGCGTCACGCCGAACCACAGTGCCTGCTTCGCCGTCACGCGGCCCGAAGGAATGGGACGCCGCTTGGTGCGCGCCATCTTCCCGTCGCCGTCGGACTCATACCACTGGTTCAGCGCCGCGGTTCCGCTGGCCAACAGCCCGGTGCCGATGATCGCGTTGATCAGCGCACCCCAGTGCCAGCCGGGATTCAAATGCATCCCGCACAGGAAGCCGATGGCCATGCTCATCAGGATGAATACCGTAATGCGCGGCTTGGTCAGGTCCAGAAAATCGTTGAATCGCGATTTCATTAAATTGCTACCGCCTCTCGCGATTCCGAAGGCACCGCTGCCCGCACGTGCCGGCGGACCTGTATTGCCAGCACCGCGGTCGACGCCAGGGTCAGAGCCCCCGTGGCGACGTGAATCACCGTCGCGATCACCATCGCCAGCGGCTTCTCGAGCGCGTTGAGACGCGCCCAATAGGCCGCGATTCCCAGCATGAGTTGCAGCAGTGTGATCGAAAGCATCGCGATCGCCGCGGGCCGCAGCGACGGATGATCCGGGAACTGATGCAGCACGAACGCCCCTAAAATCAGGATGGCCAGAGCCACCACCATCGCGCCCACGATGTGCGCCATCACGCCGATGGCGCCGTGCCGGAAGCTCGCGCCCAATGCAATCTGCGCCAGCACCAGCACCGGAGCCGCCAGCGAAAGCGACCGCAGCGAAGGCCGACCGTAATCCTCCACCATCTCGCTTTCCTCGAACCAACTCTTCGACGTGAACACTGCAATCGCTACCGTGGTCGAGAAAAACAGCTGCGCCAGACACGCGTGCGACACGCTCACCGCCGGGGGCAGCAGCAGCAGCACCGTCAATCCGCCGAGCCCGCCTTGCACGACCACCGCGCCCAGCGCCGCCCATCCTAGCTTGCGCATCCACGCCCGCTGCTCTTTACGCGCGAGCCAGATCGCCAGACCCACGGTCAGCATGCCGACGAACGTCGCCACCATGCGATGGCCATGCTCGAAAAACACGCCGCCGGTCATCTGCGGCATCACTTGTCCATAAGATAGCGGCCAGTCCGGCACGGAGAGTCCGGCCTGGTTGCTGGTAACAGAGGCTCCGGCGACCACAAGAAACAAAGTACAGACGGCGAGCGCCAGGGCGTAGCGGTGCAAATAAGGGTTGTAACTGGGGTTCACTTCTTGTTCCATTGTAACGCTTCTTGTGACGATAGAATAGTCCCAGGCTCCAATGTCCGATTTCTTCATGCAAGCCGCCATCCATTTGGCTCTCGAAAACGTCCGTAGCGGGCGCGGAGGGCCGTTCGGAGCCGTGGTCGTGAAGGACGGCAAGATCCTCGCTTCGGGGGCCAACCATGTGACTACGACGAACGATCCGACCGCGCACGCCGAAATCGTCGCGATCCGGGCGGCTTGCGCGGCGCTGGGAACGTTCCAACTGGACGGCTGCGATCTTTACACCAGTTGCGAGCCCTGCCCCATGTGCCTGGGCGCGATTTACTGGGCGCGTCCGCGGCGGGTCTTTTTCGGAGCCCGCGCCTCCGACGCGGCCAAGGCCGGCTTCGACGATCAGTTCATCTACGACCAGATCGCCACGCCGCAGGTCGGCCGCAGTATCCCGTTTCTTCCTTTGATGCGCGATGAAGCAATGGTTGCATTCCGTCTGTGGATGGAGTCGCCCCACCGCGTGAAGTATTGACGCGTAGACTAGGGGAGAAATGCTGCGCTCTCGTGAACCCGTTCAAGTCCTGTTCGGCGGCGCCCACCGTTTCCGCGCGGACACCTGTCCCAAGATGGGCGCTCTTGCTCTGAAATCGCTCCGCGAAAATGCGCCGGATGCGGCAGCGTTTGCGCGAGTGCTCGGGATCGCCGAAGAATTCGCAGAGACGGTGTATCAGCGCGTGCAAGAGAAGCTCCAGCGCGAGCCGGTGGAAGATGTCCACATCGACTTCGAAGACGGCTTCGGCGTTCGGTCGGATGAGGAAGAGGACGCCGCCGCGCAAAGCTCCGCTGTGGAACTCGCGGCCGCGATGGAGGCGGGCACCGTAGCGCCTTTTTCCGGCTTCCGCATCAAGCCCCTCAACGCGGAGACCCGCTCACGCGGCCTTCGGACCCTCAAACGTTTCCTGGACGTTTTGTTTTCCCGCACCGGCGGACGGATGCCTCCGCACTTCGCCGTCATGCTGCCCAAGATCACCGTGCCCGCGGAAATCGACACGCTGATCGAAGCTCTGAAGCCGTATCCGCCCATCGCGATCGAGCTAATGATCGAGACCACGCAAGCCATCCTGCGCCTGCCCGAGCTTCTCGACGCCACGCAAGGCCGCTGCGCCGCCGCCCACTTCGGGCCCTACGACTACACCTCTTCGCTCGGCATCACCTTCGCCTCGCAGAGCCTGCAGCATCCCGCCTGCGATCTCGCTCGCTCGCTGATGCAGCTCCATCTCGCGGGCACGGGAGTCCGCCTCGCCGACGGACCCACCAACACGTTGCCGCTCGGCGATCAAGTCCATCGCGGCTGGAAGCTGCATTATGACGCCGTGCGCCGCGCGCTCTCGAACGGCTATTTCCAAGGCTGGGACCTGCATCCGTCGCAGCTGCCCTCGCGCTACGCCGCTGTGTACGCGTTCTTCCTCGAAGGCAAAGCCGAGGCCTCGCGCCGCTTGCGAAACTTCGTCCAGCAATCCGCGCAAGCGACGCAGGTGGGCGGCCACTTCGACGACGCCGCCACCGCGCTCGGCCTGCTCAACTATTTCTTGCGAGCCGTGAACTGCGGAGCCATCCCCGAATCCGAAATCCCTGAGCTCACCGGATTGTCGATGGAATCGCTCCGCGCGGGGCGCTGGAGTTGAAGTCCTAGGCATGTCAATTCTCGAGTTCCGCCCCGGCCCGGCTCGAACTCTTCGATCGAAAATCCTTACGGGCCTGCCTGGCGAAGGGCCGGTTCCGAAGCATTTCCATCTCGGGCATCCGACGCCTTGGTCGGAAGGCTTCGTCGTCCGATTTTGGACCGACGGAAACGTGTGGGTTGGGAACTTCCAGGACAGCGATTCCGGGTATTCAGAGGTGATCGCTTGGCACGAAGCCGATTCCTTCGTCGTCATCGCGGGGAACCACTTCTATCTCGTCGACGCCGACAATCCGAACGCGTGCCAGACACTTGGCCCTCAAAACCCCGTTTACGAAGTTATGTTCGACGAAGAGCGTCAAACGCTCTTTGTACCGGGAAGCTAGTTCGTCTGCGCTTTCGGAAGAGATCGGAGGCGGCAATGGGTCTCCCAAAACCTGGGCGGGTTGGTTCTCGCGCTAAAGAGCTGCCGTGATGACGTGCTCACGCTCGATGTCGAACAGGAGATGGGAGAGCAGCCTCTCATTGTTCGTCTATCCGTGAAAGACGGATCTGTGCTGTGACACCTTCTCTTTGAAATGCGCCCACGGGCGTCGAGAGGAGCGGGGGATGTGAATGATCCTGCTGCAGCAGCCGTAGCTTCAAGGCATCCTAAACGCCTTACGTCACGGCGCCACCGCGAGAGTCGTCAAATTCGCGGCGACTCCCGCCTGCGTCACCACCACGTTCAGCGGCACACCCGTCCTCGCCGACTTCGGCACCGTGAAATTGATTTGGTACAGCCCGACACCGGACGGAGTCATGCCGGCGTAGGCCACCTGCACAGGCTGATTGTCGATCATCACGGACGGGGCCGCCAGCGGCCTCGCGAACGGTTCGGCCCCGGGCGCGGGTTGCCCCGAAGCCACTGCGGGATTCGTCGCGCCCATGCCCACCAGGTACATTACGATCGTCTCTCCTACGTGCGCCGGACTTTGCGCCGTCACTAGCGAGAAATCGCCGTGCTGGGCGATCAAGCTGCCGTCGCTCAACACCGCGATGCCCGGCGAAACCGCCGCCAGATCGATGGTGTCCGGAAGCGTAAGCGCTCCATTCACGATCCCGATCGCCGAGTATTGCCGGTTCGCCGGAAGTTCCGCAGGGATCTGCACCGTCAACTGTCCTGGACTCACATAAAACAGCGGAGCATCCAGGCCCGCGATGCGGAGATCTGTTCCGTTGAACGCCGTGACCAGAGGAACCTTCGAAGTGGAAATGGAATTTGTGGCAAGGTTCGATCCGAACACGGCCGCGACGTCGCCGGGCGAGAGAGCGCCGCCGATCAACGCGTTCAAGTTGTTCAAGCTCCCGTTGGCGGCCAGCGTCGGAGCACTGGTCTGCAGCACGTCGCCGATCAGCGTCGCCGCCACCGGCAGCAACCCGCCCGACACCGCGTGGAACGTCACGTTCATCTGCTGCGACGCCGTCCCCGGAGCCCACGCCGCCGTGTAGGTGCCCGTTCCGCCATCGGCCGTCAGCACCACGGCGGGATCTCCGTTCGAAAAACTCGCGAAAATGTTCGCGCCCGAAACCGGATTCCCGCAATCGTCCGTGACCTGCGCGGATAACACTTCGGGCAAGCCCTGCGGCACCGAGAAGTGCGTGGTCAATGCCAACGGAGTGATCGTGATGCGCGAAGCCGTGCACACCGCGAACGTCTGATTGGTCACGATAAGAGTGACGCTGATGGTTTTGATCGCGGACCCGAGCGAGACCGTGACTTCTCCGGTGTAGATCCCGCCGTTCAGATTCGTCGTGTTCGCTGTGATGTTGAGTGTGGCCGGCGTGTTCGACGATACCGTGCCCGAAACCGGCGCCACCGTCAACCAGTTCGCGCCGTCGGAAGTGGACGTGGAAGCCTGGAATCCCGCAGCCGCATTGCTGCTGGTTTCAATGCTGAAAACATTTGTGAACGACTGCTTCGAACCCACCGGCAGGACCACCACCGTTCCCGCCGGAACCGCCTCCGGCACCGGTGCCGCACTCGCGGGCGCGATATCCAAAACCGCCGCGAGATACTGCGGCGAATTCAGCGCCGCCGGGTCCTGCACCCGCACCAGAGCATTACGAGTGCCTGTCGCAAAGCTGGCCACGTTGGGACCGGGCCGCAAGCTCAGCAATCCCGGAGCACCCGGTGAAGCCACGCCGGCCGGAGTCCCGATCGTCAACCACTCGCTGCCGCTTTGCAGATCCGCCGCCCAGTGGACCGGTGTGGCCGGATCGCCGCGATTCAACACCTTCACCTGCCGCACACTCGATGTTCCGTTGCCTGCGACCTCCGTGAACCGTAGCCCCTTGGTACTCAGGTCGAGAATCGGCCCTACATCCGATACAAACAAAACCACAGGAATTTGCAGGATGCCGCCGAGCCAGGAAATCTGCACCACATCGCGGTAATGCCCCACCGCTAAGCCCGCCGTATTCACTTGCACCTGAATCACGGAAACGAAATTTGGTGCAGTCTGGCCGGAACCCGGAGTCACGCTGGTGATCCACCCGCTTTTCCCCGCCACCGAAACCGTGAACGGTAAACCGCCTCCCCCGGCGCTGTTGTGCAGCATCACCGGCTGCGTCAATTGCGCCGATACCTGGCTGCGCGAGGCAAATTTCAAGACGCTGGGAAACGACTCCAGTTGCGGACCCTTGGAATTAATATTGAACACGATGGAAATGTCGATCACATTCTGCGAAGCATTTCCGGGCACGGAAAGGTGGATACCTGCCGAATAACTTCCCGCAGGCATAGTCCCCGGATCGGCCGTCACGGTGAGTCGCCCCGGCGTCGTGCCGCCCGAAGGCTTCACCGTGAGCCACGTCGGCGCAAGGGGACCCGTCGTGCCGCCATCCACATTCACCGAATAATTGACCGACCCTTGAACCAACACGTTCGAACCCGTAGTGGTGATCCCGATGGATTGCGACGGAGCCGCGTCGCCTCCGGCCTGCGCCTCAAAATCCAGCGCGAGCGCCGACACTTGCAACAGCGGAGGTCCCGCGGAGAAAGTCACCTGATACTGCTTCGTCGCGGCCACCAGAAAGCTATCCGTCACCTGCACCGTGAACGACACCAGACCCACGCTGGTAGGAACTCCGGAAATTGCGCCCGAACTACTAATGCTCAGCCCCGCGGGACCCGGGCCCGAAAAGGAAAAGTTATACGGAGGCGTACCGCCGGAAACAAAAATGTTCGCCGAGTAACTGGTCCCGGCTACTCCCGAAGCCAGCGGAGACGCCGTCGTGAATACCACCGGCGTGCCGATATTCACCGAGTAGACCGACGCCACCACACTATTGCCCGAATCCTTCACCGTGACGCCGAACGTGTAGCTTCCCGCCTTGGTCGGTGTGCCGCTAAAGAATCCGCCCGAGGAAAGCGTCAATCCCGGCGGAGGATTGCTCACCGTGAAAACCGTGGAGGGCGTCAGCAGGAAAGTGTAGGGCGGCACGCCTCCATTCACCGTGATGATCTGGCTATACGCGGCGCCGACGGTGCCGTTCGCCAGAGTCGTGGTAACAATGGTCAACTTACCTGCCTGCGCAAACAGGCTTGACGTGAATCCGAACAACAGCATCGCCAGCAATAACCGAGCAGGTTTCACGTTTGTTCTCCCCTGACTGTGAGACAGAACTTTCGATGGTTCCGTTACGACGATTTCATCTTAACAGCCGCCAGCAATTTTTCCGCTCTCACCGGTTTCGCAAAAATCTCGTCGACATAATCCCGTTCCGGACGGCCCTCCAGATCGGAACAGTCGCCGCATAACACGATCAGCCGTAGCGCGGAGTGTCGCCGGCGAAGATCGCGCAACAGCGCGAGTCCATCGCCCACCGCGGGAAGCCGTACGTCCACGATCGCAGCGTCGAAGGCATCCTCGCCGCAGAGCGCGAGGGCCTCCACCGGATCGGACGCCGCGACGACGCGATGCCCGGCGTGCTCGAAAAGAAGTCTGCGAATTTCGAGGCCGGTGGTGTCGTCATCCACCAGCAGGACTCGCGCCATCGCTCGCGTTCAACCCTTAGGAGAACTTGACGGCGGCGATGACCAGCTGCGGCATGGTCTGGTTCCAACTCTGCGGAACCTCATCGAAGGGCAGGCGGAACGCTTTCGTCTCACCCGGTTTCAATCCGCCCATGCCGGTGTTCACGATGGCCACTCGCGGACGATACACGCGCTGCCCCGCGGCGTCGTAGAAATAGCAGTACACCTCGATCAGATCCACATTGCGATCCCCGGCGTTGCCGATCTTGCCTTCGATCTCCACCAGGTTCTGCTTGACGTAGCTTTCGGTGGCCTTCATGGTCACGTCGTCCAGCTTCAGGTACTGGCTGTGAACGTATGTTTTGGCTTCATCCGATAGCGGTAGATCCTGCGCCGGACGGCTGCCGCGCCATGCGAGGAACCCGAACACCGCGGC
This sequence comes from Bryobacteraceae bacterium, assembly GCA_036498815.1. Lineage (GTDB taxonomy): Bacteria > Acidobacteriota > Terriglobia > Bryobacterales > Bryobacteraceae > Palsa-187. The sequence goes on from DASYET010000013.1 coordinate 320,983, forward strand.
GCCGATCACGAACACCGCGCCCGCGATATAAACCGGCAGTCCGAGCGATGAGGATTTCTTAGCGGCCACTGATGGTCATCTCCTGAATCACGATTGTAGGCGATGCGACGGACGAACGAAACTCCAGGTTGCTGCCCACCTGGCTGACGTCCAGCAACATCTGCTTCAGGTTTCCTGCGATGGTAATTTCCGCCACCGGATAGGCGATCTCGCCGTTCTCGATCCACAAGCCCGACGCACCGCTCGAATAATCGCCGGTGACGCTATTCGCCGTCGCACCCATCAACTGCGTCAGGTAGAGCCCGCGCTTGATGCCTGCAATGATCGACGCTTCGCTCTTCGCCCCCGCTTCCAGATAAAAATTTCCGGTACCCACGCCCGCGTTGCCGCTCAGGCCTCGCGACGCACTGCCGGTAGTCTTCAACCCCAGCTTGCGGGCGCAGTACGTATTCAGAAGGTAGCTCTTCAGCACACCTCGCTCCACCACCACGGTACGGCGCGAAGGCACGCCCTCATCGTCGAAGGGCGCGCTTCCGAACAGACCCGGTATCGTCGAGTCATCGACAATCGTCACCAAATCCGACGCGATCTTCTCGCCGATCTTTCCCACTAGAAATGACGCGTGGCGATAGATGGCGCCGCCATTGACGGCATCCGCTAACTCGCCCAGTAACGACTTCGCCGTGATCGGATCGAACACAATCGGAGCCTTCTGCGTATCGATCTTGCGCGGATTCAAACGCCGCAGAGCGCGCTGAGCGGCGATGCGGCCCACCTCGTCCGCCGATTCCAGTCGAGCCGCCGCACGCGACGACGTGTACCAGTAATCGCGCTCCATGCCTCCGTTTTCTTTCGCCACCGGCACCACGCTGAGGCTACAGCTCGACATCCGGTACTGTCCCGCGAATCCTCGTGAGTTCGCGAACGCCCGCGCGCCCACATACGAATCGAACGATCCGCCCTCGGAGTTCTCGATCCGCGGGTCCACACCCAGCGCGACCTCTTCCGCCCGTAGCGCCTGCCGAATCTTCCACTCTGTTTCCAGCTTCGCGATGTCCTCGTGATACAGCGCCAGATCGCCCGCGAATGAGCCGAGCTCTTCCGGTTCCGGCAAACCCGCATGCGGATCTTCGGTCGTCATCTTGGCGAGATCGACGGCGGAGCGCACCATCGCCTCGATGCCTTCAGAGCTGAGGTCGGACGTGTGCGACGAGCCCGTGTTCCGCCCGATCAGCACGCGAATCCCCGCGCCCTTCGATCCCGCCTGTTTCAGGTTCTCGATCTCGCGCATCCGCACGCCCGCCGAAAATTCCTCGCCCTCCGCCAGCGTGCACTCGGCCTCATCCGCGCCCAGTTGTTTCGCGCGGCGCACGGCCGACTGTGCAATGTCCAGAATGTCGCCGCCGTTGTTTTCGCTCAAGCCGCGGTGCCTCCCACAGTCATCTTGTCCACTCTTACCGTCGGAATGCCCACGCCCACCGGGATGTTCTGGCCTTCCTTCGAACAAATCCCGATGCCTTCGTCGAGTTGCAAATCGTTCCCCACCATGCTGACGTGTTTGAGCGACTCCGGCCCGTTGCCGATCAGCGTCACGCCGCGTACCGGCCGCGTCAACTTGCCGTTCTCGATCAGATAACTCTCCGTCGCGTTGAACACGAAATTGCCGCTCGTGATGTCCACTTGACCGCCCGCGAACGTCGTGCAGTACACGCCCTTCTGCACGCCGCGGATGATCTCTTCCGGATCGCTCTGCCCCGCCAGCATGTAGGTATTGGTCATGCGAGGCATCGGCACATGCTGATAGCTCTCGCGCCGCCCACTGCCGGTCGAGCTGGATTTCATCAACCGCGCCGATAATTGATCCTGCAAATAACCACGCAAGATTCCGTTCTCGATCAAGATATTTTGCTTCGTCGGCGTGCCCTCGTCATCCACATTGAGCGACCCTCGCCGGCTTCCGATGGTTCCGTCGTCGATCACCGTGCACAGCGGACTCGCCACTTGCTGGCCCACTCGATTCGCGAACGCGGAAACGCCCTTGCGATTGAAATCCGCTTCCAGCCCGTGCCCTACGGCCTCATGCAGCAGGATTCCCGGCCATCCCGGACCCAGGACCACGGTCGATTCGCCCGCCGGAGCCTCCACCGCTCCCAACTGCACGATCGCCTGCCGCGCGGCTTCTCGCGCAAAATGCTCCGGAGTCTTCTCCGTCAGAAAGAAATCGAGCGCGACCCGTCCCCCGCCGCCCGAGTATCCGTGCTGCGGAACTCCGTCCGCCTCGCGAGCCAGCACCGCCACGCTCATCCGCGCCATCGGCTGACGGTCAAAGCTCAAGCGTCCGTCGCTCGTCGCGACCATCACCTCGCGGATGCTGTCGGCATAGCTTGCCTGCACCTGAAACACCCGGGGATCGTACGCCCGCGCTGCCGCATCCGCGCGCTTGATCAGATCCACCCGCTCCGCCAGCGCCGTCTCATGCGGAGCCTGCAACATCGGATACAGATTATGTTTCCGGGCCTCTTCGAAGCCGGTCTTGACGATGGTCGCGGGACCCTTCGCGATCTGGGCGGCCACGCGAGCCGCCTTGCGAATCTTCTCCGGACTCAGATCGTCCGAGTACGCGTAGCCCGTGCGCTCGCCGATCAGCACGCGCACGCCGACGCCTAGGTCGACGCCCTGCGACGCGCTTTTGATAATGCCCTCGTCAATGCCCACGGAAGTGGAGGCCAGGTATTCGAAATAGAGGTCGGCATACTCGCCGCCGGCCGATAACGCTTCGCTTAAGTAGGATTCAAGATCGCGCTCCGTAAGCCCGAAGCGCTGCGCGAAAAACGATTGGGAAAGCCCCATGCTTCGAGCGTAGCATCCTTGTAAAGAGCTACTTCGTAGCTCGTTCAAACAAAGCTCTACCGCTTCCCTGCCCCGAGGTTCGTCACCGTCTCCCAGGTGAACTGCATGAACTTGTACAAGCCCTCTTCCAGCAGCCGCTCCTGATCGCTGTGCGGACCGAACCCCTTCGCCCCGTCTTCTTCATCCACCAGCGTGCCCGTGCCGTAGCACTGCATCCCGCGCGCGCGAAGAAACGCCATGTCCGTGGCGCCTGTTTGCATCTCCGGAGCCGTCTTCACGCCATAAATCTTCTGATTCGCCGCCTCAATCGCGCGATAGGCCTCCGTATCCAGCCGCGAAGGAGCCGCCAGCGGCCGGGCGTTCCGATTCACAGGGATGATCTCGATCGCCGGATCGTTAATGGTCTGCCGCATCAGCTCGAAGAACTTCGTCATGTCTTCGTCCGGCAGCGCGCGAATGTCCAGCGTCGCTTCCGCCTCCGAAGGAATCACGTTGACTTGGAACCCGGCCTTCAGCATCGTCGGCGAGATCGAAGTGTGCAGCTTCGAGTACTTGTCGGGATCGTGCTCCGCCAGATATTCGCGTGCCCCGGCGGACTTCTTCGGATCGAGCAGTGCTTTGTACCGCGCGTTCTCCTCCGGCGATCCCACGGTCGACAGTTTTTCGAAATACGTCCGAGTGGTGTCGTTCAATCGCATCGGCGGATCCCACGTGGCGATCTTTTCCACCGCCCGCGATAAATGCACCACGGCGCTCGAGCGCATCGGCCGTGACCCGTGCCCCGCCGGCCCATGCGCCACCAGCCGAGCTCCCTTCGGCAGCTTCTCCGCGGTATCCGTAAACGCGATCAACGGCTTCCCCGCCCTGCGCAGAACGGAACCCACTTCAGCGAAGCAATACTCGGCGTCCAGATCCTTGAAGTGCTCATTCGCCAGGTACTCGATGCCCACCGCCGTCGCCGATTCCTCCCCCGCCTCCGCCACGAAGATCACATCGCGATCCAGCGGCACTTGCATTCGTTTCAGCAACAGCATCAGCGTCAGGTTGACCGCCAAGTGGGGACGATCATCCTGCGTGCCGCGGCCATACAAATATCCGCCCTGAAGCGCCGCGCTGAAGGGACCGAACGTGGTCCACTTGGCCGCATCGATCTGCACCGTGTCGGTGTGGCCCATCAGCAGTAGAGGCTTCTTCGAACCGTTGCCCTTCAACCGCGCGATCAGATTCGCATGCGCGGGATCGTTCGAAACCACCATGACCGGAATGCCTTCGGCCTCCAGCACCTTGCGCAGATACTCCACCGCGCGAGTCTCATTCCCCGCGGTATTATCGATCTGCACCAGCGCCTGGAAGTGCCGCAGCACTTCCGCGTTCACCTTGGCCCAATCCGGAGCCACATCCGGAGCACGCTGTGCCACCGCGCACGCCGCCAACGTCAGGGAAACCAGCAATCCACGCATGCTTGATTGTAAACCGCCCCCCTCCGATCCCGTCCTGGTAGTCTGGTGCAGAACATGTTACGCCGAGCCGCGATTTTCCTCGCCCTGACCGCCATCGTTTCGGCGGACGAAGGGATGTGGCCGTACAACCAATTCCCCACGCAGTCGATCAAAGAAAAGCGCGATTTCGATCTTCCCGCCGGCTTCCTCGACAACCTGCGTCTGGCGTCCGTGAAGCTCTCCCCCGGAGGCTCGGCGGCCTTCGTTTCTCCGAACGGGCTGCTGCTCACCAATCAACACCTGGTCACGGCCTGCCTCTCCAACGACGCTCGCAAGTCCGGCTTCACGGCTGCAACGCAATCCGCCGAGCCGAAGTGCACGGGCTTTGAAGCCAGTGTCCTGATCGCGCTCGACGACGTCACGACGCAAGTAAAATCCGCCGCCAAGGACAACGCCCCCGCCGGTCAGGCCCTGGATCTTCGCAACGCCGCCATCGCGAAGCTGGAAAAAGATTGCCCCGGAGGGAATCGCTGCACCGTGGTGAAGCTCTTCTCCGGCGGACGTTACGATCGCTATCAATATAAGGTCTACACCGACCTCCGCCTCGTCTTCGCGCCGGAAACCGAACTCGCGATTTTCGGCCGCCAGCGCGACGCGCTCACGTACCTGCGCTACGGCCTGGACGTCGCGTTCCTGCGCGCTTATGAAAACGGCAAGCCCGCAGCCACGCCGCATTTTCTGAAATGGAGCACTGAGGCCATCAAAGAAGGCGATCTGGTCTTCGCCAGTGGCAACCCGGAGCGCACCTCGCGCCTCGCCACCGCCGCGCAGCTCACTTTCTTCCGCGACACGGCGCTCCCCGCGGCCGTCGCCCGGCTGCGCACCCGCATCCAGAAACTCACCACGTTTTCCGCCCTCAGCGAACAGAACCTCCGTGACGCCGAGCCGGTTCTCAATCCGTTCCTCAACGACTACAAGTTCTCCGCGGGCCGCCTCATCGGACTCCGCGACGATCGCCTGGTCAACCGTAAGACGATCTTCGAAACGAAGGTTCGCCGAGCCGTCGAGGGAGATGCCAAACTCGGCACCGCCGGCGGCAAGGTGTGGGACGAAGTCAGCAACTTTTACAAAGCTTGGACGCCTTTCGAAAAGGAGTACCAAATCCTGGAAGCCGCGCCCGCCCCCGGGTCCACTCTGTTTGCGATCGCCCGCGCGCTGGTCCGCAATGAGCCTCTGCCCACCGCCGGATCCATCAACGATCAGATCGAGATTTTGATGTTGACCGAATACCTCACGGAGTTGAACCGCCTGGGCGATAAAGAAGCTCCACTCAAAGCCATCCTCAACGGCAAGAAGCCGCAAGAGGTCGCTGAGGCCATGGTTAAAGCCACCACGCTGAAGGATCCTGCTTCGCGGCCCAAAACCGTCGCGAAGACTTCCGACGATCCGATCGTCAAGATGGCCCTCCTGCTCGACGAACCCGCCCGCCGCTTGCGCAAGAAACATGACGATCTGCTCGGCTCGCTCGAAACCTCCGCGACGGAGAAAATCGCGCAGTACCGCTTCAAGCTGTTCGGCGCGGCGGAGCCTCCGGACGCCACCGGCACCGCGCGCATCGAGTACGGCGTGATTCAGGGCTATACCGACCGCGCCGGAGTCCCCGCGCCCGCCGCCTCCAGCTTTGGCGGACTCTATTACCGCACCAATAACGAAGGCCCTTATGAGATCCCGCAGCGCTGGGTGGATCTCAAGTCCGCGCTCGACCTCTCCATCCCGCTCGACTTCGTCAGCACCGCCGATATCGGCGGAGGCGATCCGGGCAGCCCGACCGTCAACCGCGCGGGAGAACTGGTCGGCGTCACCTTCGATGGAAACCTCGAAAGCCTCCCTGACACCTACCTCTACACCGACGAACAAGCCCGCGCCGTCCACGTCGCCGCGCAAGGCATCGCACAAGCCCTCGAAAAGGTGTACCGTGCAACGGCACTGCTTTCCGAGTTAGGCTTAAGCAAATAATTTGCGAGCCTACATCCTTTTAGCCTGCGCCGTGTTTTTGCTTCTCGGCACGATCTTTCTTCCTTACGCCGGAATTGAGAATGACGAGGTTGCCTTCGTCAGCCCCATCTACTTCCGCGCGGCCGAGTCTTCGCTCGTCCTCGGACACCATTTGTTTCCGCTGATGATTCAGTCCTACGCGGGTACGCTCAAGACCGTCCTTTACTGGCCGCTGATCCGCAACCTCCCGCCGAGCATCTTCCTGGTTCGCTTTCCCATGGTCCTCGCCGGAGCCCTCACAATATTCTTGTTCTACGAATTCGCCTCCACGGTCGCCGGACCGCTGGCCGCGCTCATCGGCACGGTTCTGCTCGCCACCGATGCCATCTATCTGCTCACCACCACCATAGACTGGGGACCCGTCGCGCTCCAACACTTGTTGATGGTCGCCGGATGTCTCGCCATCGTGCGGCATCGCCCCGCCTGGGGATTCTTCCTCTTCGGCCTTGCGATGTGGGACAAAGCGGTCTACGTGTGGGCGCTCTCGGGACTCACGGCCGGGATCGCCGCCGTGTGCATTCCCCAAGTGCGCCGCTACATCCCCGATCGCAAGACCGCCATGCTCGCCGCCGCCGCGTTCCTCATCGGAGCCTCACCGTTCCTTTATTACAACGTCTCCCGCCCCAACGCGACGCTCAGCAGCAACGGCCACGTTTCTCTGGCCGATCTCTCTCAAAAACTCACGGAACTGCGCGCCGCTGCCGACGGTTCCGGTCTCTTCGGCTATCTCGTATCCGATGAAACGTCGCCGCAGCCCAAGCCCGCCTACACGCCGCAAGGGCGGGCCGCCGGCTGGATTCGCGATCATACCGGCCCGCACAATTCCAGCTATTTTTGGTACGCGATGCTGCTCTCCGGGCTCGCGGCGCCGTTGTGGTGGCGATCTCCAAGCCGCCGCGCGGCCATTTTCTCCATCGTCTTCTGTGTCGTGACCTTTGCGGCTATGGCTCTCACCAAAGGTGCCGGCGGAGCCATCCATCACACGGTGTTGCTGTGGCCCTTTCCGCAATTGCTGGTGGGAGTGGCGCTCGCGTCGATTCGTCCGCAGTGGCTCTGCGCCACCGTTGCGGCAGCGCTCGTCCTCTCGAACCTTCTGGTGGTGAATCAATACTTGGTGCAGTTTGAGCGCAACGGCGCGGCGGGAGCCTTCACGGATGCACTCAACCCTCTTTCGATGGCGCTGACGGACGCAGGCTCAAATCCCGCGCACGACGCCGTCTACGCCATTGACTGGGGCATTTTCGACAACCTCATGTATCTGCACCGCGCGCGGCTGGAACTGCACCCGTCGGCCGGCCCATTCGTCTCCGCCACACCCAGCGCCGACGACCAAAAGGAAATCATGGCCATGCTTCGCGATCCTCACGCGCTGTTCGTCGACCATGTTCCCGCGCAGGAAGCCTTCGCCGGAGTCGGCGAACATCTCAAGACTTTCGCGACGGCTGCGGGCTACGAACAAGGGCCGGTTCAAGCGATTCTTGATTCGAACGGTCGTCCTGTGTTTGAGTTGTATCGATACCAGCCCAAAGAAACCGGCCCGAGCCCCCGGCCATAAATCCCATCGTGCCGGAGCGCTTGAATACCCGCAGAAACGCGAGCACCACCTGCGGATCGAAGAGCGTGCCGGAGCAATTCTGAATCTCGCGCGCCGCAGCCTCAGGACGGTACGCAGCACGGTAGGCGCGGTCCGTGGTCATCGCGTCGAAGGAGTCCGCGACGCGCACGATCCGGGCGCTGAGCGGAACCTTTTCTCCCACAAGCCCGTACGGATATCCGGTACCGTCGAAGTTCTCATGATGTAATTCCACGACCGGCAACATTTCCTCGAAGGTCTGTGCCTTTTCGAGAATCCTTCGCCCGATCTGCGGATGGAGTTTGACCAGCCCGTACTCCTCCGGCTTCAGAGGTCCCGGCTTTAACAGGATGCCGTCCGGAATCCCGATCTTTCCGATGTCATGCAATTGCGCCGCGATGCGCAGTTGCTCCAGTTGAGGCGTGCTGAAGCCCATTTCCAACGCAATCGCGTGCGCGAAGTCTCCCACACGAATGCCGTGTCCGGCGGTGTAGGAATCCCTCGCTTCCAGCGCTTCCGCGAGCGTCTCCGCGAGCCAAATAGTAGAGCGATCGTCCGGCATTGAAACTCCTGGATGTCTCATCGTCCGGAAGCCCGCGGCCTTGAACCGCTTCCCTACCTTTGCGGTAATCCGATTTCCCGCAACCACCTGCGAGCCGCCGCCAGCTGCCGTTCGCCGATGAGACCGAAGGGTTGATCGGTGACTAAGTAAGTCCACGTAGCACCGCGCTCGTGATCGGGGAGAGGCTCCTCGCCCGATGCCAGGAGATCAAGCCGCTCCATCAACGTTTGAAACATTTGCTCGGCGTCATGGACGAATTCGTAGAACGGCTCGCGCCCGCCCCAGCTTCTCCAATGGATGCCTTCCCGCAACTCGGTGATCCCGGCGAGATGCTCCGCCCACAATTCATCCAAGGCCAGCAGTAACTGCCGCGACGCGCCGTCGCGCAGCAGATCCGAGCGCCGCTCTTGCACTGCCTTGCGATGGCTCTCCAGAATCCCGTCGTACTTCCACAGCAGTTGCCGGATCTGGAAGTTCTGGCTCTCCACGGCCTGCTGCACCATTCCGACGCCGTGCGCGTCCAGGCTCCACTTGCCGACGTCATAGCGCACCATCAGATCGTCTTCCAGGCTCACGTAAAACCGCGACGACCCCGGATCGCCTTGCCGGCCCGCGCGTCCTCGCAGCTGGTTGTCGATGCGGCGGCTCTCGTGCTTGTTCGTGCCGATCACGTGCAGGCCGCCAAGTTCCGCCACGCCCTCGCCCAGCACGATGTCGGTTCCGCGTCCCGCCATGTTGGTGGAAATCGTCACCGCACCGCGCTGCCCTGCTTGCGCCACGATGCGGGCTTCCTCCGCGTCTTGCCGGGCGTTCAGCACTTGATGCGGGATCCCCGCGGCGTGCACCAGCGCACTCAGGCGTTCGGATTCCTTCACGCTCGCCGTGCCCACCAGAACCGGGCGTCCCGACGCATGCTCTTCCGCGATGGCCCGGACGACGGAGGTCTCTTTCGAATGGCGATGGGGGAAAACGAAGTCTTCGCGATCCTCGCGGATCAGGGGGCGGTGCGTCGGAATGGGCATCACGTCGAGACTATAGAACTCACGGAACTCGTGCGATTCCGTCGCGGCGGTGCCCGTCATGCCGCAACGCCGGGGATACAGCCGGATCAGATTCTGTAGCGTAATCGAGCCGAGAATACGGCCTTGAATCCGCAGCGGCAAACCCTCTTTGGCTTCGAGAGCCGTCTGCAAGCCCGCGGGCCAACGGCGATTCTCGGCCACGCGGCCCTTGAATTCGTCCACCAGTTCAATGGCACCGTGGCGCACCAGATAATCGACGTCGCGGTGCAGCAACACGCGAGCGTGCAGGGCCGCTTCGATGGCCGCGAGCGCTTCGACCCCGTCTTCCGCGTACAGGTTCTCGACTCCGGCGGCCTGTTCCACGCGGGCGATACCGCGATCGGTGAGCGTCACGTTGCGCTGGTACCCATCGGTGTGGAAATCCCAGCCGCGTTCCAGTTCCTCCGCGATGCGGGCCATCCGCCGCGCCAGATGCTCCGCTTCCACGTGGCCTCCGGCGATCACCAGAGGAATGCGGGCCTCATCGATCAGGATCGAGTCCGCCTCATCCACCAGAACCGTAGCGAATTGCGGCAGCACCAACTCATCCTCGCTGAGAGCCAGCTGATCGCGAAGAAAATCGAAGCCCACCTCGTTCGGGGTCGCGTAAGTTACCGAACAATCGTACGCTTGGCGGCGCTGCTCCGTAGCCATGGTCTGCGTGACGAAGCCGACGGAGAGATCCAGGAATCGGTAGACCGGCCCCATCCATTCCGCGTCGCGCTGGGCAAGGTAATCGTTCGCCGTGAGGACGTGAACGGCGTCGCCATCGCGGGCCAGGTCATAGACGGCCATCACCGCGGCCAACGTTTTTCCTTCGCCCGTCTGCATCTCGGCGATGGCTCCCTCGGCCATCGCGAGAGCTCCCAGGATCTGGACGTCGTGTGGGCGGAGCCCGGCTAAGCGCTCACAGGCCACGGCCGCTTTCCCGAAAGCTTCCCCTCGGGATGACGGCTTCACGGCGCGGAGCTCATCATCGGTCAGCTTTTCGAACTCGTCTCGCCAGCGGTGGACCTTGGCTAAGGTGGACAATCGGGGAGCGCTTCGCAGGCCGCCCGCGTAAAAATTGGCACGCCGGCGCACGAAGGCGCGCGCCTGGCTCCAGATGGTCGAAGACATGGATCCTCCAAAATGTTGGAACGGTGAAAACCGCACACGTGGCCGCGTTAGATCGCGGCAGGAGGAGGACGTTGATACAGGGCCCGCTCGACGCCGCGGCGGACGCGCGGGGAAGCGGGGGAATGCCAAGTTTGCTCGGAAGGATACCGCGCCGGAGACGCTTGGATTGCAGGAAGCTCCGCTTGCTGGCGGCACGCGACAGAGAATTCGACGTGGACGTTTTGGGAAACACGGGGCTCCGCGACGGCGTACGCGCCCGTCGACGCCATCACCAGAAGGAGAAAGAAGCCCGCGAATCGCCGCGTCATTCGCCTTTATTGTACAGCGGTCTTGTGGTGCGCGGAGGACTAATCTTCAGACCACTCGCGTTCCAGCATGCGCGAGTATTCGCCGGAGGCGAAGATCTCGAATTCGAAACCCAGATCTTCGATGCTGGTAAAAGCCACCTGGCCTTGCCGGCTGATGAACATCTGGTCCGCGTAGCGATAGTAGTTGCGGATGAACTCTTCGGAAAAACAACTGACGTCGGGCACCGCGCTCAGGATGGTGTTCAGGCCCAGTGCGCGCATAAAAATGGAGCGGTAATCCGCTACTCCCCAGCGCTTCAGCTTGGCTTGCACGGATTCCGGCGTGTGATTCACCAGCAGCGCGGCAAAGCTTTGGTAACGGATGCCGCTCTCGCGCAGGTCCGGTTCGCGCGTGATGTGTTCCATGCACTGCTCGATCCAGCGCACCAGATCCTTGCCCACGTAGAACAGCATCTGGATTTCGGAAAAGCGGCCTTGCAAAAGAGATAGGTCGAGTTCCTCAGTAGTCCTCTCCCCAGTAGGCAACAGCCCTTGCAGCATCAGACTGGCGCGCGAACTCTCGATCACTTTCGCCGGTCCGCCCTGTGCCGCAAACGGATGCAAAATAAGAGGGGGCAACGAACGGCTACTCGTATTCAGCGCCAAGGTCCGCGTACTCGAGGTTTGAGAATTCATCTGTTGTCTGGCCTAGGTGAAGTATGCCAGACTATCGGCGCTCGGTGAGTAGTACTTTCGCCTCAATTGTCTGGGACCCGCGTAAAACCTTAACAAGTACTTCGTCTCCAGGCTTATGGGCCCTAAGGGCATAGGTGAAGTCGTACAGATTCCCGATGTCTTTTCCGTCGAACTCAATAAGGATATCGCCTTGCTTAAGTCCGGCCTTCGCGGCAGGGGTACCGTCACGAACGTCGGCGAAGCGGACGCCGTGGGGCGGCTCATCGAAGTCCGGTATGCTGCCGAAGTTCGGCCCATAACCAGAGCCTCCGCCGCCGGATGCTCCCGGCGAATTGTCCTGTGTTTCCTGGATGCGGACGAACTGCGGGCGGCTGTCTTCCGACGCAAGGCGGGTGGCAACGGTCGCGATGTAATCCAGTAGCTTGGCGGCATCGGTGCTGTCGATCTTATCGGGCGTATCGCTCGGTTTGTGATAGTCGCCATGCAGTCCGGAGAAGAAAAAGAGCACCGGCACGCTCTTGATCGTAAACGACATGTGATCGCTACCGCCGTAGCCCAACTTATCGGAAAGATCGAGATGGAGGCCGGCAGGCGCGGGGATGTCGGCGACGAGCTTGGCGAGGGTGGTGCCGGTGCCGCTGCCATTGACGTAAACTTTCCCTTCGCGGATACGGCCGATCATGTCCATGTTGATCATGGCCGCGGCTTTTTCAAGCGGAAGCAAAGGGTGGTTCACGTACCAACTGCTGCCGAGGAGGCCGAGCTCTTCGCCTGCAAACGTAAGGAACAAAAAGCCTCTTTTTTGTTTCGGCTGCTGGGAGAGGTAACGCGCGAGCTCAATCACTCCCGCGGTGCCGGACGCGTTATCGTCGGCTCCGGGATGGATGGTGCCGATCAGGGACGGCGCGAGCGAGTGTTCATCGCCGAGTCCCAGGTGGTCGTAGTGGGCTCCGATGACGACATACTCGTCGGTCTGGCCGGGCAGGTAGGCTTCGACGTTGTGGACGATCTTGGTGTCGTGCTTGATATCGACGGCGAGGTCCGCGGTGAGCTTGGAAAAAGCGAACGAGCGGGGCTTGAGATCGCTGTCGATGCCCGCTTGGAGTTCCTTGAGATCCTTGCCTTCGGCTTTGATCCAGGCGTCGGCTTCCGAGGCTTTCACTTGGACGAAGAAGATGCCTGCGTCGGTGGGGCCGGTGGCGGCTCCGAAGGCGGGAAGCTTGTCGGCGTCGCCGGGGTGCGCGGCGGAATCGTTTATAAGGATGACGCCACGGGCTCCGTGAGCTTTGGCGTTGGAGGCCTTGAGGGCGACGTTGGCGTTGGTGGTGAGCTCGGTGCCGTCGAAGATGCTTTTGGCGTCGTGCTCCTGCGGCTCATCGCGGAGGATCATCACGATTTTATCTTTGACGTCGAGGCCGGCATAGTCGTCGTAGTGAAGGTCGCTAGCGGTGATGCCGTAGCCGGCGAAGACAACGGGGCCGGAAAATGTTCCGGAGCTGGAGAAGCTGTAGGGGATGTAATCCTTGGCCGAGGTCAACGTGGCTTTAGTGGAGCCTTCCTGGGCTTTGTTTGAATGAACGACGAAGTGATTCGCGGGGCCCAAGTGGGCGTTGATGGTGACCGAGAAGGGCTGCTCGAAGTCGGTGCCTGAGGCGGGCTTCAAGCCGAAGGATTTGAACTGAGCGGCGATGTGCTGGGCCGCGGATTCGAGCTCGGGTGAGCCGGTGGCCCGGCCCTTGAGCTTCGGCGACGCCAGGTATTGGACGTCGGATTGGTAGGCCTGCGGGCTGATGTTCGCGGCGGAGGCTATGAAGGGGACGAGCGCGAGGGCTACTTTAAGATTTTGGGAACGTCGAGGGTGCAGCATTTATCGGCCTCCGCCTTGACCGCCGCCTGGTGATCGATCTCGAGCGCGATCAACTGCGAGAGCACCGGCCACTGCGCGTTCTGGTCCATCAGCTTGCGGCCGTTGAGGAACAGCGTGGGCGTGCCTTCGACATCGACAGAGCGGCCCATGGCCTTGGTGCGTTCCACTTCGGCTTCGGTGTTCTTGCTATCCATGCAGCGGCCGAGTTGGACGGAATCGATGCCATTCTTGCCGGCCCACTCGGTCATTTTGGCGCTGTAGTTATCGACCGTGGTCTCCTGCTGGGTGGAGTAGATCCAATCGTGATACTTCCAGAAGGTGTCCGCGTTCTGCTTATAGATGCAGCGGCCGGCGATGGCGGCCGAGTGCGCCCAGGGATGAAGTGATTCGAGCGGATAATCCATGAAGATGACGCGGACCTTGTCGGCGAACGCGGTGGGGATGTTCTGGCGCAGGACGCTGGCTTCTTCCTTGCAATAGGGGCACTCGAAATCGCCGAAGACGACAAGGTCGACGGGGGCTCCGGCTTTGGCTCCGAAGGCGGGCTGGTTGTCGACCTTGATCTTGTCGATGGCGCCTTGGAAGGGGCTCTTGTTGAGATCCCAGACCTGGCCCTTGAGGATCTTTTGGCCGTCGTTGGAGACGTAGTAGGTGGAGTCGATGGAATCCTTGTTATAGGTGAGGTGCACGGCCACCAGGTTGAAGCCGGGGAGGTCGGGCGCGGGCTGCGGATCGTCGATTTTGACGGCGATCGAGGGAACCCAGACCTCGACGTGGCGAAGGTAGGCTTCGAGTTTGACCTTATCCAAGGTTGGCTTGGCGGGTGCCGCACCCGGGCGCGAGGACTGTCCGTAGGCGGCAAGGACTAGGAGGAGGAGAGTGGCGGTTTTCATGTACCTGTGTCTCTATTGTAGATTGTAAAGCTCTGGCGGTGGGGCTGTGATGTGACGGCGAGAGTGTGCCGCTGGGCTTGTCCGGACGCCATCCCGACGAAGATGCCGTGAGCATGCCGCCGCGAGAGGCGTGAGCAAGATCAAGAGTGTCTTGGGGTGAAGTTTCATTGGTGTGGTTTCTCCGGACGATGGACCTGAGCCTGGCAACGTTCAGGGTCCCTTTTCCGCACGCGCCCGACGGGGCGCCTGGGTTGTTGGGATCCCGACGAAGGCGAGCTTTGTTTTCAGTCACTTGTTGGGATCGTTTCGCAGTGGCGACTTTTGTTCCTGCTTTCTTCGCCTGCGATGACAGGAGAACTCCTTTCGGCTAGAAAGTAACACGGAGGTGCGCGGAAACAAGGGATCTTAATCGGTAAGCGATTGAGGGGAAGGTAGATTGAGATCGGAGTTAGACGGCACCGTCGCCAGGAGCGTGACTTTTCCCGTGCGGCGAGGGGTGGGTTTAAGACAGGACACAAATATTCTTGACTCCGCAACCTTTTCATAGTAAAGTTCTTGTATGGACAAGGTTGAAGCCACTTACGAGCCCAAGACGCTGAAGGAAGCCATCATATACTTCGCGAATCTGGACAATTGCGTTAGCTATCTGGTGGCGCACCGCAAGGCGTGGCAGGATGGCGTTGCGTGCCCTACGTGCGGATCTAAGAACGTGTCCTACCTGCCTGCGCGGCGTCTCTGGCAGTGCAAGGCGCGGCATCCCAAGTCCCAGTTCTCCGTGAAGGTCGGAACCATCATGGAAGATTCCGCGCTCGGTCTGGACAAGTGGCTTACGGCCATGTGGATGATTGCCAACTGCGAGAATAGCGTTTCGTCTTGGGAGATTCACCGCAGCGTCGGCGTCACCCAAAAGAATGCTTGGCACCTGATGCATCGCATCCGCCTTGCTCAACAGGACTCCGGTACCGGCGGAAAGCTTTCCAGCGAGGTCGAGGTTAACGAAATTTTTATCGGGCAGAAAGCCCGCAACATGCACAAGGACCTTAAGGCTCGCAAGATCACTGGCACCGGCGGCAACGACAAGACGATGGTTCTGGGCATGGTCGAGCGCGGCGGCACGGTTCGCACGATGGTCGTGGACAACCGGCGGAAGACGGAACTTCAAAAGCAGGTTCGTGAGCATGTGGAAGCTGGCTCGGCCATCTTTACCGATGAACTGAAGTCGTACAGCGGCCTGGAGGGCGACTACCAGCACGCGGTCATCAATCACGCGGTCGAGTATGTTCGCGAGAACGTTCACACGAACACGATGGAGAACTTCTGGAGTCTCTTGAAGCGTGGCCTGCACGGAACGCACGTTTCAGTGGAACCGTATCACCTGTTTCGCTATCTCGATGAACAGGCATTCCGCTACAACAACTGCAACGACATGAATGATGCTGAAAGGTCTCAAGCGCTGGCGGGAAACATCACGGGTAAGCGGCTTACCTACAAGGAACTCACCGGCAAGGTGGGAGAAAAACCGGCGGTCAATTAGTGCTTCTCGCTTGCCTCGTGGCCGACGGAGGGTTGCTTGACCTTCCGTTTCGGCCCGCGCCGATTGGGGTTCGCGTCCACCTGCTTTCTGTACTCCGCTAGGCGTTCGTTGACGACGCTCTTGGGAACGGATAGAACCTGTTCCACGAGTGCCGTGAAGCGTTCGTACTCGACTGAATGTTTCATTCGTCCTCATCGGTATCAGTTCTTATAGCCGGTATTGCAGTACGGGTGTGCCATTTGGACGTTTTCAATGTCGCCGGAGCCGCCTTCTCGAATCCTCTCGACGTGATCGAATGATACGGATTTCTTGGGCTCCATGGCGCCCCCGCAAATGGGACACTGAAGCGCGTTCTTAATGGCATCCCTAAAGAAAACCGCTGTCTTTGTATCATCTGTAATGTCTGCCGACGCCTGGACTGTTCTTACGTCAACGATCCTTCCCGTTTGCCCGAGCACGGAAATTGCTTCCTCGATAGTCACCTCCCTGGAACGTAGCTCAAGTACAAGAAACTCAATAAGATCCCTCATTCTGGAGACGCGCTGCCCCTTGGATAAGTTGACGATCAACATCCCCAGCACTGACTTGTTTGCAACCAAAAACGCTTCCAGCTTGGATCGTGCCTCGGTAAATTTCTTAAACCACAGGGAGTCATTGTTTCTCAATTTGTCCTGCACAACGGAAGACATCGCGAGGAAAAGGAACCTGCTATATTTCCCCTTCTCGTTGTAAAAATAAATCGCCGGGTGGAGTCCGAGGCTACCCCTGCTCTTTCCGCACATCCGATTCAATACTTCATAGGCATTCTTCAAGACTGAGACTGTACCTTGGCCATCGACGTCATCCGAGTATTGCTCAATGGCCCGTATGCCCTGTTGTCGCGTACCGGCGATACACAGAAACTCGATCAACAATGCGAGCGCATCGACTGGAGAGACCGATCCTCCAATTGGTAGTTCGAGCGTCTTTATGGGTTCATCGACTTCCGGCTTAAAGACATCCTCGTAGATGTGCGCCGTCACTTCCTCGATCTCCTTGGCGTACTCTGGGCTGAATCCAGACCAATACTTATGACCGCTTCCACCGCGCACAATAGCCCGTGCTCCAATGGTGATCGGCCCGCGACGATTCTTTATTAGCATCGTCTCGGTATCGTCTAGGGGCGTTCCTTGTGAGTTGATCTTATAGAAAGAAGTCTCTGCGGCCTTAGCATTTCCCTGTATCCACTGAAGGGGGAGGGCCCGAGTAGCCAAAACTTGAGCGCGCTTGTTCACTGTCGGAGGAGAGGTCTTCAAATCTACCTGTGCAACCAAATCCGTATATCGACCAACCCTCTTCTCAATGACCCTCCTCGTTCTTTCTGCGATCTCCAGTTGCTTTTTCGGAATGTCGGTTCGATAAAAGGCGCGCGAAATATGCTTGTCGCCATAATCGTCTTCCATCCAGGCGCGCAGGGCGCTTAGCCTGTGGCCGCCGTCAATGACAAAAATATAGCTTGGAGCCTTCCAGAGGATGAGGGACGGAATCACTTCACTGTCAACAAAACTCTCAATGAGCGTTACAACCTGCTCTGGGGTCCAATGATTCGTCTCTCTTTGAAAATCAGGCTTGCGTAGGAGCCGCAGAACCGGCGCATCTCTTGTAAGGTGCCTGATGGGGAAATCGCTCATCAAGTCCAAAGCAAAGGAATCGTCCATGACGCCGAAATCTTCGCGCGGAATCATCGCATCCAGATCTACTCTGTGGGCCAAATTGTTCGCCTCCCGGGGATGAACTAGCATAGCCCGCCCCCGCCTGCGGAGTCAAGAATATTTTCGCCCAAGACAGGGGGCCCAGTGGCGGACGTCGCAAAGGTCGAAGTCGGCGCGCTGGCGGCAGCTGAGGTCTGGCAGAAAGAACCCGGGTAGATCAGTTTTGGGCATGCTATTGGCGTGCTCGGGCATGCTGTTGTTGTGGGTAAAACCGCATTGCGCGATAGACATCGGCGCGCGGCCCTTGGACATGTGAAACACATGTTTGTATGCTGAGAGCATGTCGAAGATGATTCAGGTACGGGACGTTCCCGAGGATGTGCATAGCACTTTGAAGGCTCGCGCGGCTCGGGAGGGCATGAGTCTTTCCGATTTCATCAAGCAGGAGTTGGAGCGCACGGCGCAGCGGCCGACGATGCGGGAATGGCTGGAGTCAACCCAGCGTGCGAAGCCGATCGCGGGGGCGCGGAGCGCCGTGGATGTGGTGCGGGAATTGCGGGACGCGCGGTAGTATCTCCCCATGATCGTCTTGGACGCTTCGGTGGTCGTCGAACTGCTGACCAACGGGAAGTCGGCCGATTCGCTGCGGCGAAGTCTGGCGGCGAGCAACGAGTCTTTCTTGGTACCGCATTTGCTCGACGTGGAAGTGGCGAGCGCCCTTCGAAACTTGGCGGCGGGAAGGCGGATCGATTCCCATCGCAGCCAGGAATTTCTTGACGGGCTCGCGGCGCTGCCCGCCGAGCGGTATTCCCACATCCCTTTGTTAAGCCGCATGTGGGAGCTGCGCCACAATTTTACGGTTTACGACGCCGCCTACATCGCATTGGCGGAAGCGACCGACTCGATCCTTTACACGTGCGACGAGAAGTTGAACAAAGGGCACCGCGCCCAGGTGGTGCTGTTCAGCGCGTGAGCCTGCGGCTGGTTCGTACGGTGAGAAGAGCCCTTTCGTTTGATTCATTGCTCGCAGCGATTTGTCTTAGTCGGCAGCGAGAGCACGGCGGACTACGGATGGTTTCTTCGCGATGACGGTGAGGTAGGCTCTAGCAGCGGAGTCGGGTTGGCGGCCGCCTTGCTCCCACTCTTGCAGGGCTCGTTTGCTGATGCCGTAGGCTCGGGAGAATTCGGCTTGCGACATCTTCACCTGCTTCCTGATAGCCTTCACGTCGACCGGCTTGGGCCAGACTTGCTCGAGCTCGATCTGGCCGCGCCGGTGGGCGAGGACTTGCTTCATACCGTGGACAAGATCGGCTCCGAAGGCGGATTTTTTTGCGGGGGCCTTGGGCATTTCAGTGAGCTCCTTTCAGGTAGGCTGCGAGTTGCCGCAACTCTTTTTCTCGGTAGCGGTGAGATCCGTCTTGACGTTTTTCGCGTAACAGCGGAGCAAGTAAATGCTCGATGCCACCACTACGTACACGTAGATCACGCGGGCTCCGCCGCGCTTTCCTTTGCCTTTCGCCGCCCAGCGTAACTTGCGAGCGCCGGCTGCATCGGGGATAACGTCTCCGGCGGCTGGATGGTTGGACAGATGCTCGGCTAAAGCTTCGATGCCGCTCGCTCCAATCAGGTCCGTGGCTTCGGCCTTGAACTTTGGCAGTTGCAGAACGGTGATTTCGGGACCATGGTCCACTTTCCCAGAGTATACCGCAATGCGGCATAGAGCAAGTCAAAGAGTTCACGCAAAGAACGCTAAGATCGCAAAGTAAGAACGAGAAGACACGGTCGGTGGGTCCGGAATGCACCAAAACTGACGATTGACTTGCCGGACAATGCTCATCTGCGCTGGGAGAAGGATAGTTCGAGAGTGCGGTGATGGGCAAGATGGGTCGCTTATACTGAGGAGTTGTCGCGAAGCTGGTTGATTGTTCCTCTTTTTCTCCTTTATCTTCTGCATCTGGGAAGCGCGGGATTTTTGGGCCCGGATGAGCCCCGGTATGCGTCCATCGGGCGCGAGATGGCGCAGAGCGGGGATTTCGTAACTCCACATTTGAACGGGGCGGCCTGGTTTGAGAAGCCTCCGCTGTTGTACTGGCTGACGGCGGTGGCGACGAAGGTGGGGCTGCGGGATGAGTGGGCGGCTCGGGTGCCGGGGGCGCTGGCGAGTCTCGGGTTTCTGCTGTTTTTCTTTGCGACGCTGGAGCGGGAGTTTTCGGCGAAGGTCGCCATGATGGGGACGGCGATTCTGGGGACTTCGGCGGGGTGGATCGCTTACAGCTACGGGGCGGTGCCGGATGTGCTGATGTCGGCGTTGTTCGGGGCGGCATTGTTGGTCACGCTGTTCGATACCCGGCCCGGGCGAGGGTATTTGGCGGGGGCGCTGCTCGGCCTCGCGATGCTGGCGAAGGCTTTCGTGCCGCTGGTCCTGATCGCGCCGGTATGGCTGATCGCGCGCGGGAAGCGGATTCCCATGATCGTGAGCGCGGTGGCGGTGGCGGTGCCGTGGCACTTGTGGTGTTACTGGCGGAACGGGCCGGCGTTCTGGCATGAGTATTTCTGGGTGCAGCAGGTGGGGCGGTTCTTTACTCCGGAGCGGCAGCATGTGCAGCCGTGGTGGTACTACGTGCCGGTGCTGCTGGCCGGGCTGTTTCCGTGGACTCCGCTGGTGGCACTGCTTTTCCGAAGAAAAGTTCTCAACGATTTCCGGGTTCGCTCGTTATTAGTATGGATCGGGATCGGGCTGGTATTTTTCTCGGCGGCGCAGAATAAGTTGCCGGGGTATTTGCTGCCGCTGCTGCCGGCGGCGGCGATTGTGTTGGCGGTGGCTCTGGATCGGGCTCCACGGGCGGAGTGGTGGATCGCGGGGTGCGCGCTGTTGTTGCTGTTGCTGCCTTCGATCGCGTCGGGATTGCCAGAGGCACTACGAGCCAGCGTGAGCAAGTCGCACTGGACGTGGCAACTCGGATGGATCGAGGGGATTTTCATCGTCGCGGCGGCGGGCGGGGCGTGGTGGGCGGCTTGGAAGGGGCAGAAGCCGGAAGGGGTGCTGGTGGCGGCGTTGGCGATGGCGGCAGTGCTGGGAGTCTTGGAATCGTCTACGCTGGCGGCGCTGGATGAGCGGTACTCGGTGCGGGCGTTCTGGCAAGAGCACTCGGCGGAGGTGGAGGGTGCGTGCCTGGATTCCAGCGTGTCGCGAACGTGGAAGTACGGGCTGGAGTATTATGCGGGACGGGAATTGCTGGATTGCGGAAATCCGCCGCTGCCGGGGGTGCAGATTGTCACGCGAGAGGGCGCGCTGGCGGCAGAGCGGCCTTGAGTGCGGTAACAATCCGGTAACATCCGGTGTGTGTGATGGTCCGGTAGGAGGACGACATGCGCAGACTGGTCATCGTGACTCTGTTCTTGGCGCTCGGCTGCGGCGCGCAGGATTTCTCTCACTTCGAAGTCGCGTCGATCCGGGTGTCGCCGCCGCGGGAAGGGCTCCCACCGGGCGCGGTACCGGCGCCGAATCTGCAAGGTGGTCCGGGAAGCCAGGACCCCGGTCAAATCACGTATCGAGACATCGGGCTGGGCCCGCTGATCACGCGGGCGTACGGGGTGCGGTTCGATCAGATCTCCGCGCCGCCGGGATGGGCCCCTGGGCAGCGCGTTGACATCATCGCCAAGGTCCCGGCGGGCGCGACGAAAGAGCAGTTCGACGTGATGCTCCAGAATTTGCTGGCGGAGCGGTTCAAGCTTCAGCTCCATCATGAGTCCAGAATCCTGCCCGTCTACGTGATGACGGTGGCAAAGAGCGGACTGAAGATGAAGGAATCTTCGAAGGAGCCGCCGGCGGAGCTTGCGCCCGGCACCTCGATGGGGAAGGCGGATGAACGCGGCTTTCCCAGTCTTCCGCCCAGTTACTCCGGGGTGGTCGGCACGCCTACGGACGGGCGGATCCGGTGGACGGGCCAGAGGGCCGGGATGTCGAGGGTCGCGGGGCTGTTCAATTTGGATCATCCGGTTCTGGATCAAACCGGACTGACGGGAGAGTACGATTTTAAAGTCGAGATCGCGAACGCGAGCAGGCGCCCTGGCGCGGCCCCGATTGCTCCGGCGGACGCGGCCGATCCGGCTCCTGACGCCTTTTCCGCGGCGGATCAGCTGGGGTTGAAGTTGGAGTTGAAGCGGCTCCCGTACGATGTGCTGGTGATCGAGCACATGGAGAAAGAGCCGACGGAGAATTGAGCCGGACTTACCGTGTCTTCCTAAACTCCGCGATATGCGCGGTGTGGTGGCGGGCGTGCCAGGCCATGCTGGAGAGGACGTAGTCGAGGGAGAGCTCGCCTCGCTCGGGATGGACGAGGGTGCGGGACCAATCTTGGGGCCCGAGGGTTTCGAAAAGCTGGGCCCAGCGGGTCTGGAGGTTCTCGAAGAGGGCGAGTGAGGGTTCGACGGGTCCGGTGCGCGAGTCGAGAAGCTCGGCCCAGGCGGCTTCGTCGAAGGGTTTGATACCCGGCTGAAGCTCTGTCAGGGCGAGCTTGGTTCGGATGTACCAGTTCATATGGCCGTCGGCGAGGTGGTGGATCAGCTGTCGAATGGTCCAGCCTCCGGGGCGGTAGGGAGTGTCGAGCTGGGACTCGGAGAGGCCGGCGACGGCGGTGCGGAGATGGCTGGGAGCGTCTTTGATTTGTGCGATCAGCGCTGGGCGGTCCGTGCGTTGCAGTGCGGCAAATTTGTAGGGGCCGATGGGGTAGCGCAGGTCGGACATTTTCAATTTGTAGCACGAGAGTATCGTGCAAGGGATGGCAAGCGGATTGCTCTCCTGATATGGAGATGGATCGCGCACAGAGGAATCGGTGGATCTTTACCGCCCTGAACGTACTCGCCCTGGGAGTGGTGATTTATTCGACCAGCCGGCTGGCGAGCAATTCGGCTCCAAAGAATGTTCCTTATAGCGAGTTCCTGGCCGACATACGGGCAGGAAGCCTGGTGGAAGTGAACATTACGGATCGCGAGCTAATGGGTGTTCTTAAAGACGATTCCGCGCATCCGAAGCCTCCCGAGCAGCGAACGATCACGGCGACACGGCTGCCGGGCGTCGATGAGTCGCTGATCTTGAAGGAATTAGACGCGCATCAGGTAAAGTTTGCCGGGCACCTGGAGCAGAGCTCGTGGATCTGGAACGTCCTGGGGTGGCTGTTCCCGCTAATGATTTTCGTACTGATCTACGGGGTCGGGATGCGTCGAATGGCGCAGGGCGGCGGGCCGCTTACGTTCGGGAAGAATAAGGCGAAGATTCACGATGAGTCGGCACAGATCCAGGTGACGTTCGCGGATGTGGCGGGAGTGGACGAGGCGAAGCGTGAGCTCGAAGAGGTGGTGGATTTTCTGAAGCAGCCCGCGAAATATCAGAAGCTGGGCGGGCGGATTCCCAAGGGCGTGCTGCTGGTGGGGCCTCCGGGGACGGGCAAGACTCTGTTGGCGAAGGCGGTGGCGGGCGAGGCGAAGGTGGCCTTCTTCTCGATCTCGGGTTCGGAGTTTGTCGAAATGTTCGTGGGCGTCGGCGCGGCCCGGGTCAGGGATCTGTTCGAGCAGGCCAAGCAGAAAGCTCCTTGCATTGTGTTTATCGATGAGCTGGACGCGATTGGGAAGTCCCGGACGGCGGGGCGGAACATCGGGTTCAGCAACGATGAGCGGGAACAGACGCTGAATCAACTGTTGGCGGAAATGGACGGCTTCGATTCGTCGGAAGGCGTGATCATCATGGCGGCGACGAATACGCCGGAGGTCCTGGATGCGGCGCTGCTGCGGGCCGGAAGGTTCGACCGGCAGGTGTTGGTGGATCGCCCGGATTTGAAAGATCGCCTGGAGATTTTGAAGGTGCACGCGCGGAAGATCAAGCTGGCGGCGAACGTCGACCTGGGCACGATCGCGTCGCGGACGCCGGGCATGGTGGGCGCGGATTTGGCGAACATTATCAATGAGGCGGCTCTTCTGGCGGTGCGGCGCGGTGGCGAGGAGGTGACGCTGCGCGATTTGGAAGAAGCCGTGGACCGGGTGATGCTGGGGCTGGAAAAGAAGAGCCGCGTGATGAGTCCCGTGGTGAAGGAGCGCGTCGCCGTGCACGAAGCGGGGCACGCTCTGGTGGCACTGTCGGTGGAGCATGCCGATCCGCTGCACCGGATCTCGATTATTCCGCGCTCGATCGGCGCGCTGGGGTACACGCTTCAGTTGCCGACCGAAGAACGTTACTTGATGACGCAGCCGGAGCTGGAGGATCAGATCGCGGTGCTGCTGGGCGGGCGCACGGCGGAGGAGATCGAGTACAACGGCGTGGTGTCGACCGGAGCGTCGGACGATCTGGAGCGCGCCTCGGCGCTGGTGCGGCAGATGGTGACACGGTTCGGGATGAGCGGGCCGCTGGGCGAGCTGACGTACGGGCGGTCGATGGGCGGACAGTTCCTTAAGTCGGCGTACGAGATGGAGGAGCGCAATTACAGCGAGCGGACGGCGCAAACCATCGACGAAGAGTCGCGGCGGATTGTCGGCGAGATCCACAAGCGGGTGACGGGAATCCTGCTGCGGCGGCGCGGTCCGCTGGAGTTGATCTCGCGCGAGTTGATCCGCAAGGAAACGCTGGACCGCGGGGAGCTCGACAAGCTGCTGGCGGTGGATACGGCGGTTCCGGAGCCCCGGAGATAGGCACGGGCCATACCGGCGGTCCCAGACACCGTTGCGGGCCGTGAGCTGCACCATAGGACTCTTCCTCGCATCGAACGAAACTTGCTCGACGCCTTCGTCTTCCGGCATACTAGAATGCTTTAGAGGCAAGCATGCAATTTTCTACTTACTGGCGGACGGCCGGGTTTCTTCTGGCGGCCACGCTGCCCGCTCTCGCGCACCACTCCTTCGCGGCGGAATTCGATTCCACCAAGCCCATCACGCTGAACGGCAAGTTCATCAAGATGGATTGGGTCAACCCCCATTCCTGGATTCACGTCGATGCCCTCAACCCTGCCACCGGCAAGGTCGAGACCTGGGACATCGAAACCGGCCCGCCCAACACCCTCTACCGCAACGGCTGGCGCAAGGACGCGATCAAGGAAGGTGAAATGATCGTCGTCACCGGAACCCTCGCCAAGAACGGCACCAACACCGTCAACGCGCGTTCGGTGAAGACCCCCGACGGCAAGACGATGCTCGCCGGATCGTCGGAAGGCAACATTCCCCCGGCGGGTGCTCCGCCCGCGACGGGCAAGCAGTGAGGGCCGGCCTCGCGGTAATCGCTCTGGCGTGCGCCGCTTCCCTGCCCGCATTTTCCCAGGCCAATGCGAAAAAAGGCGCGGCCTATAATCCGCCTCGCCTCGCCGACGGCCATCCCGACCTCAACGGAATCTGGGAGGTGCGCGCGAAGGTCGATGCCGACCTCGAAGGCAAAATCAACGGCAAGAACATCATCGTCGAGCCCGCCGATGGCAAGATTCCGTACAAGCCCGAAGCGCTCGCGCAGAAGAAGGACAACGCCGTCAAACGCGCCACGGCCGATCCGCTGAACAAATGCTGGATGCCCGGCGTGCCTCGCCTGATGTACGTGCCGTACCCGTTCCAGATCGTGCAAAGTGCGAATCAGCCCGTCATGCCGATCCTGTCCCAGTACGTCCACGTCATCCGTAACATCAACATGGGTGGCGAGCATCTCGATGGACTCGACCTCTGGCTCGGCGACACCCGCGCCCACTGGGAAGGCGACGCCCTGGTCACCGACGTCGCCGACTTCAACGATCAAACCTGGTTTGACGCCGCCGGCAACTATCACAGCGGCGATCTTAAGGTAGCCGAGCGCTTCACCCGCACCGCGCCCGACACCATCACCTACGAAGCCACCATGACCGATCCGAAGGTGCTCTCCAAGCCCTTCAAGATCAGAGTGCCGCTCACGCTCCACACCGAAAAGAATTTCCAGATCATGGAGTACGAGTGTTTCGCGGTCAAAGAAGGCCCCACCTTCACCGTGGGCGACAAACCGGATCCGCAGCACGGCAGATGAGACATAGAAAGACGTACATGAAGATGCTGCAAGTAAAAACGACGCTTACGATTCTCGCGATCCTCTCTCCGCTGAGCTTCGGCCAGGGCGGCGGCCGCGGCCAGGGCGGGGGCCGCGGCCCCGTGAACCCGCTGCTCAACGGCAACCCCTACGTATCTCCGCAGGAGATCAAAGGCGGACCCATCCCTCGCCTGCCCGACGGCAAGCCCGATCTGCAAGGCGCGTGGCTCCAGCGGACCATCGGCAATTCCATGTCGATGTACTCCATCGAAAAAACCTCCGGCCATCCGAAGACACAGATCCCCGCCACGGCCGGCATCATCGTCGATCCACCGGATGGACAAATCCCCTACACCCCCGAAGCGCGCAAGAAACAGATCGACCTCGGCGAGAACCACATGGTGGAGGAATCCGACGCGCACTGCTTCATGGGTGGAGTCCCGCACTCCATGTTCACGCCGTTCGGCATGCGCATCGTCCAGCCGCCCAACTACGTCGTGTTCACCTGGGAATTCATGCACTCCTACCGCATCGTCCCCCTGGACGGCCGTCCGCACGTCGATCCCACGGTGCACCTCTGGGAAGGCGACTCCCGTGGGAAATGGGAAGGCGACACGCTTGTCATCGACGTAACCAATCAAGTCGGCCGCACCTGGCTCGACCAGTCCGCCAACATCCATAGCGACGCGATTCACGTCGTCGAGCGCCTCACGCCGATCGACTCGAACAATCTCAAGTACGAAGCCACCATCGACGATCCGAAATTGTACACGCGTCCGTGGACCGTGCAATTTTCCTACAGCCGTATCCTCGATCCCAAATTCGAGCACCTCGAATTCGCCTGCATCGAGGGCGAAGTCGACATGGGCAAGCACTAACATGTCCTCGCGCTGACGCTGGGGGCCGCATCGCGCCAGCCGTACGCCCGTGCTGCGTCGAGCGGTCGATCGCGTCGCCGTAACCGTTGAGATGCAGCCCCCAGCGTCGGCACGGGAACCCACAACCCAAACTTCCTATGGCACACTTAACGCATATGGAGTCCCGCCGTAACTTCTTCGAAGAGATCCTCGCCTGCGGAGGCCTGGCCGCCCTTCTGTCCTCCTCCGTCGAGGCCCAATCCAAGCCCCTGGCCACCGGCCAAATCCGTACCAACGATTTCTGGGGATCTTTCTACGAAACCTCCCGCGGTATCCAGAAGGCCGCCGCCGGACCCGGCAAAGACGTCCGCTATCTCTATTCCGATAGCAGCGGCCTCCGCTACGTGGATCAGATCAAGAAGGAAGAACTTCTCTCACACCCCGGCGACACGGTTGTCAATCTCACGCTAGGCCAGTTCCGCCCGGGCACCGAAGACGCACGAGCGGTCAGGGAACTCACCTCTTCTCAACTCCGCATCGACTGCGTGCAGACTCGCCCCTTTATGGATCTGCTGGCGCCCGCCGCCTGGGTCGCCATGGCGTCGCTGTATACCGACAAGGCGGGCAAGCTCCCGTCGCTCCAGCAGCTCGGCATGCAACAGCCGAACCTGATGAGCGGCGATAACAAAGTCATCCTGCCCGGAGGCTCCGGCAAATTCGCCGTCAATGTCTCGTCGATGACCAAGGAATCGGCACTGCATAAAATCCTGCGGCAGGGAGTGAACATCGCCGGCATCGCTTCGCCGCTGATGAGCTTCCCCGCGATGAGCCTGCCCGCCGCTCGCACCTTCACCGCGATTTACAGCCTTCTGGAAGAGCGGGCCTCGTTCTTCCTCAGTAGCGGACTCGTCGACGCCGCCTCCACCCAGCAATCCATGGAGCGCCCCGGCTTCCCGCCGCAGTTCGTCCCGCTCAAGACCGGCAATTACGTGATGATCCCGCGTCAGCACACCGACCTGCTGGCCGAGCATCTTCCGTACCTGGAGCTCAACCAGGGCTACCTCATCGACAAACGCAAGAAATCGAACACGCCTGTGGATCAACAGGCTCCGCAGACGGTGCCCGATCTCACCTACGTGACGCTGAAGCTCGACGTCTCCGCGATTCGTCTCGGAATTCCCGGTCTCACGGAACCCGCTGCTGCCGCGGCAGAAACGCCCGCGAAAAGCACCAACAAGAAATAACGGCTCGTAAGCGATGAAGACGTTCGCAGCCTTGTGCCTGTTGCTCGGGACCGCGACCGTTGCCGCCGCCCAATGCACGCCCGTCCGCCGAGCCGTCGTGGTCGGCATCAACACCTACACCGGCAATCGCAAGCCTGCGATCCGCGCGGGCACCGCCCTCGTCGCCAGACTCCCCGTTGCAGGATCATTCCAACCCCGCGAATTCTGGAATCTCGAAGGAGCCGTGAACGACGCAACCCGCTTCGCCGCCGTGCTCCAAGGCGATCCCTACAGCTTTGAAGAGCAGAACATCAAGCTGCTGACCGAAGACCAAGCCACCGCGCAAAACATTCTCGACACCTTTGAGCGCCAACTCATCGACGCTTCGCAGTGCCCCGGCGACATCAGCCTCTTCTACTATTCCGGCCACGGCTCGCAGATCCGCAACACCGCCGTGAAGGACCTGTCTTCGCCCGACGCCTTCGACGAAACCATCGTCCCCTACGATGCCGCCGGCGGCGCGCCCGACATCCGCAGCAAAGAGCTCGTCCGCCTCTACTTGAAAGCCGCGCGCAAAGGCGTCATCCTCACCGCGATCTTCGACAGCTGCCAGAGTGGAGGCCTCACACGCGGCGCGATGGATTTCTCCCGCCCCAAATACGGCCTTGCAGACTCGCGCACCGTGAACGATCCCGGCGAACGAGACGCCTCCGGCAATCTCATCCTGCCCACGCGCCGCTCTCGCGACATGCCGAACCCCGTGCTGGTCCTCTCCGCCGCATATGAGAAGGAAGCCGCGAACGAATCCGGCGGCCGCGGACTCTTCACGACGAAACTGCTCGACACGTTCACCACACATCCTCCCCGCGAAGCCATCGGTACCCTGTTCGAAGACGCGAAGCTCGCCGTCTCCCTGGAACACAACGATCAGCACCCGCAAATCTCCGGCGAAGGACGCCTCGAGCGCGACCTCCTCGACCAACCCGCCGACGCCACCACCGGCATGGTCGCCAGGGTCCTCCGCATTCAGCCCGACGGCACCCTCGTCATCGACAAAGGCACCGCCGCAGGAATCTTTGAAGGCTCCGAACTCGTCAGCACGTCGAAAGAGTCCCCGGAGGTCCGGATCACGATTTCACAAGCTCGTCTCGCGGACGCCATAGCGACGCCTGGTCCCGGCGGCACGACCGTCCAGCCCGGTTGGCGATTCCGCTTGGACCGATGGGCCGTGCCGAAGCCCAACTCCCTCACCGTGTACTTCGAGAAGAACGGTCCTACCGCGGATGAACTCGCGCACGTGTCAGCCATGATCGCGCAGGCGGGCGTCGAAATCGTCTCCGACCCGACCGTAGCGACGCCCACGCACCAAATCTGGTGGCTGGACGGCCAGTGGCAGCTGCTCTCCGGCTCCTCTACCAAGGGCAAGCCTCTCGGCAAAACTCTCAACGCCGCCGCGATCCCCAAAGGCGCGCGACTCTTCCTCAACTATCCGCTCCCTAGCGCGCAAGCCGCGAAACTAGCCCTCGGCGAGGGCACCGCGAACAGCGCCGTAAGCGTACAAAAATCGCCGAACGCCCCCAAGTACATCCTGGCCGGACGCTGGAACGGCAGCGCCTTCGAATACGCATGGCTCCGCCCTGGAGTTACCGAGGCGGACCAGAAAGGCTTGAGCCTCCCCGTCCGCACCGACTGGATCTCCGCCTCCGATCCCGGCTTCGAAGCAAAGCTCCAGGCCAGCGCTCTCCAACTCAACCGAATCTACGGCTGGCTCACACTTACCAGCCGCGACTCCTACCCGTACCGCCTCGAACTTCGAAAGCCCGGCAGCCCCACACCCCTCTCCCCCGGCCGCGACCACACCACCGCCGGCGAAACCTACAAACTCTGGCTCACCTCCGCCACAAGGCCCGACACAGTCGAGCCGCGCTGGATCTACGTCCTGGTCATCGATCGCGACGGCAATGTCGGCGTGCTCTTTCCCTCCACCGGAAGCAACACCGGCAATCGCATCCCGATGAACGATTCGACAAAAGACCCCGGCGCCCCGCCTGCCTCCATCGAACTTACCTCACAACAATCCGACCTCACCATTCAGCCGCCTTACGGCCTCGACACGTACATCCTGCTCACCTCGAAAGATCCGCTCGACCCGCAACTCTTCCCCGCCGAAGGCGTCCGCTCCGATTCCGCCACGCGCGGCGGCAACGATCCTCTTGCGACCCTCCTCGGCAACATCGGCAACACCCGTGGCGGAACCCCTAGGGCCGCGATCCCCACCACCTGGTCCGTGCAAACCCTGACGATTCCGTCACTCTCGAAGTAAGATGAACAAATGCGTGAACGCCTGATCGGATTCACCGCGGCTGCGGCCGCATGCGCCCTCGCCCTCTGGATCGCAGCCCCTGCCTCCGCACAGCCCGGCGACAAGAGCCGCATGCCGCAAGCCCCCAAAGGCCTGCCCACGCCGAAGACCGCCGACGGCCATCCCGATTTCACCGGCGTCTATCACGCCCCCGGCTACGGCCCCGGCGATCCGCCCACCAAGGGCCCCGACACCATCGCCCGCAACATCGCCCGCGATCTCAAGCCCGAAGACGTCCCCATGCTGCCGTCCGCCAAGCAGCTCTTCAAACAGCGCAACGACGACGAAAGCAAGGACGATCCCGAAGGTCTCTGCCTCCCTATGGGCACTCCGCGCAAGGATCCGTACCCCTGGAAAATCGTCCAAACCGCGAATCTTTTTCTGATCCTCTACGAAGGCAACGTGCACAGCTACCGGCAAGTGTTTCTCGACGGCCGCAAGCACGATCCCGATGTGATCGACACCTGGTGGGGCGATTCCATCGGCACCTGGGACGGCGATACTCTCGTCGTCGATACCGTCGGCTTCAACGATAAGGCGTGGCTCGATCTCGTCGGCCACCCTCGCACCTCGAAAGCCCACATCATCGAACGCTTCACGCGTCCCGAGCTGGGCCGCATCAACATCGAGATCACCATCGACGATCCGGGCGCCTACTCGCGCCCCTGGAAAGTATTCGAATCCTCGCAGCTAGCCCCCGGCTGGGAAATCACGGAATACGTCTGCAACGAAAACAACAAAGACGTGCAGCACTTGGTCGGCAAGTAGTTTGTAAGTAAAGCCGCGAGCGTTACTTCCAGCTACCCATCAAGATAAACGGCGCCCAGTAGAACGGATGCCGCCAATTCCGTTCCGCCGGAGCCGCACCCGCCGGGCGATTCGCCACCGCGCCGCGATCCGCTTGATCCCCCGTGCCCGGCCGCAGTGCGCCCTTCACCATCTGTTCCTGAGCCGCCCGCAGCGCCTCACTTTTCCCGATCGCCGGATTCTCTTGATGCAGCCGGTACATCGTAGCCATCAGCCGGGCCGTCGCCTCATCGTTGACGCTCCACAAACTCGCGATCACTCCGCTCGCCCCCAGCCTCTGCGCGATCTCGCCGAAACTATCCACCTCGCGCCCGTCCTCGCTCCGATTCGTAAACGCCGTGCTGCAAGCCGAAAGCGTCAATAAATCCACACCATCGAATAACTGTTCGGATGCTTCAATCTCCGCCAGGCTCAACTCGCTGCCATCCCCTAACAGCAAGTGCGAGTTCGCCGCAACCCCTGGCCGCGAATCGAAATGTGTCGCGATATGCACCACGCTATTGTTCGATCGGCGTAAATCGTTCTGAAACGCCGCCAGCGTGAACTCTCCGTTCAATCGGATGTTCCCCGGAATCGGCGCGGCATCCGTGTCCTTCACCCGAAAAATATTGTGCAACTCTTCCGGCACCGACGGCAGCGGCACAAAATCGGCCTTCGCTTCGGAGACCCCGAATCCCACGCCCTGCCACAACTCCGGGGGCTTGTCGGTAATGCGGCTCGCCGGGGTGATCAACGAATTCCGGAATCGCGTCACCAAATAATCCTTGCCGTCATGCAGCGCCGCGATGGGAACATACCGCAGCGTGCTATCGATCGACCACAGAATTGTCTTCGCCTGCATCGAATCCAAATCCTGCCGCAGCCCCTCCGGGAAGACAATTCGATACAGCTCCTGCGCCAACGGCACGGGATTCGACCCCGGATTCTGCAACTGTTGCCGGAACTCGAAAATCTTCGCGTTCAGGTCGCTTTCCTTGATCGGCGTGGAGTACGCTTTCCGAACGCCCCCCGTCACCAGCATCGCGATGTACTGGTCCGGCATCACCAACGTATAGATCGCCACCACATCCGGACCCAGTTGCGTCAGCTCGCTCTGCAACCGAGCCCCGGCGTTCTTCAAATCCACCACGCGCTTGGCCCCTGCCGAATCCGCCGCGAACGTTTTCTGCTGCTCCTCCAGGAACCTCCGCAGCACCGCATTAGCCGCGCTCAAATCGCCCTCAATCTTGTTAAACTCCTCCAACTCCGCCGGACCCAACGCCTCTCGCCTCCGCTTTGCCAGCAAAGCTGCCTTCTTCTGCCCCAGCGCCACCACCTGCCCGGAGATCTGCTCATACCGCTCCAGAGCCTTCGACTCAAAATCCAGCAGCGTGGCCGGACGCAGCTGGTCGGACACCTTGTCCCGTTGAATAAAATCGCTGGCCTCTTTGTTCTTCAAAAGGTCCAGCACCTCTTCCGCTTCTCCGAACCTCTCCCGCGATACCAGCAGCCCCGCCAGCCTTCGATACGTCGATTCAATCGAGCTCTCATAACTCCGCCGCAGCGAATCCTCCAGCCCGCGATTGTCGCGCCGCACCGTTTGCAGCACGTTCACCGCCTGCTTGCCGAAGAAGATCGCCAGATCCGGCTGCGCGGTCTTCAACAGGATCTGCAAATTCGACAGCGTCGACGCCTCCCCCGCGCGGTTTCCCACCGCCCGAAACAGCGGCAGCGCCTGGCTGTAAAAATCCAGCGACTTCGAAACATCGCCCATGTCTCCGTACACCGCACCGATGTTCCGCAGGGTAACCGCCTCGCCCGCCGGATCGCTCGCCGCCCGCCGGATCGGCAGGTCAAGATTGTAA
This sequence comes from Bryobacteraceae bacterium, assembly GCA_036498815.1. Classification (GTDB taxonomy): domain Bacteria; phylum Acidobacteriota; class Terriglobia; order Bryobacterales; family Bryobacteraceae; genus Palsa-187. Next base: position 353,729 of record DASYET010000013.1, read on the forward strand.
GTCTCCAGGGCCTTTTTCTTATCGCCCAGCCCCGAGTAGGCCACGCCGATGTTATCCAGCGTCGCCGCCTCCAGCGCCCGATCCCCCGTTGCCCGCAAAATCGGCAGCGCCTGCTGGAAGTACTCCATCGACTTCCGGAAATCCAGCTTGTCTCCGTAAATCGTGCCGATGCTATTGAGCGTGTTCGCCTCGCCCGTGCGATCCCCCGCCTGCCGCCGCAGCGGAAGCGCGCGACTGTAGTATTCCAGAGCCTGGTCCTTCAGCCCCAAATCTCGATACACATTGCCGATGTTGTGCAGCGTCCCCGCCTGGCCCGCGATATCCTTCACCTCCACGCGAATCGCCATCGCCTGATTGTAGTAGTCGAGCGCCTTCACCTTCTCGCTGAGCACCGTATACGCCGCTCCCATATTGTTCAGCGTGTCGGATTCCCCCTTGCGATCTTTCGCGACGCGACGCAGTTGCAGATCCTCTTCATACAGCTCCAGAGCCTTCCGCTGATCTCCCATCGCCGAATACGCGTTGCCCATGTTGTCGAGAGTGGACGCTTCATCGGCCGTGGCCTTTAATTCCTTGCGAATCGCGAGAGCCTGTTGATAGTACCCGAGCGCCTCCTGCGGCTGCCCCAGTTCCCCATAAATCGCGCCGATATCGTTTAGCGCCACCCCCTCATCCTCGCGATCTTTCAGCGCGCGATAAATCGGCAGATTAAGTTGATAGAGGGCCAGCGCCTTCGGCCGCTCCCCCATCGCCTCCAGCGCGAACGCCTGATAATCCCGAGCCTCCGTTTCCAACTGCCGGTTCCCCAGCGCGAGAAAAATCGGCACCGCCTGAGCGTATTCCTCCACCGCCAATTGCCGCGCGTGCAGATCGAAATCCGCGTTGCCCAGCAACAGCAACAAGCGCCCTTCCTGATCGCGATCCCCGCGAACCCGATAAATCGCCAGTGCGCGGACAAATGACTCCCGCGCCTTTGGCAAATTCGCGGACCCCAATTGCTGGTACAGCCTGCCGATCACCACCAGCGTCCCCGCCTCACCCGCCCGATCCGGCAAAGCATGCCGGAGCGGCAGCGCCCGTTGCGAATATTCAAGAGCCTTTGCCCCCTCGCGCAATTCGGCGTACACAATGCCGATGTTCTGTAGCGTCGCCGCCTCGCCGGACCGGTCGTGAGCCAACCGGCGCAGCGGCAGAGCTTGATTGTATAGATCGAGCGCCTTCTGATGATCGTTCGCCGCATCGGACACCAGCGCCGCCTGATGCAGGGCCACGGCCTGCATCCGAACATCTCTTAAGTCTTCGAACTCCTTGGCCACCGCGAGAAATGCCGCCACGGCCTGTGAGCGATCCTCCGTCGTAAGCGCCGCGCTGAAGATCTGGTCCGCGTGCACACGCCGCAAATCTTCCTCCGTAGGCGTGCGGTGCGCCACGGCCTCAGCGCGATAGTGACCCGGAAGCTTTACCTCACCCATCGCGGAGACCACCAGCGTATATTCCCCGCCTCGTGGTGAAACCGCGGAAACGTGTTGGACGCCGAACGCCGAATTCGGCACGTGTGTCGCGAGGATCTCCGCGCCCGCGGCATCGTCGAGCGCGATCCGCATCTCGACGTCTTTCTTTTCTACCGCCACCCGCACAAACTCGCCCGCACTCAGCAGCAGCCGGAACCGAACCTGCTCGCCGGGAACAATCGCACCTTGCCGTGCGCGTCCCGGCTTGAGTACGCCCAGACCCCTGGGTTGTGTCTGCGCCATCGCGGGAACGATTGCAAGCAGCAACCAGACCAGTCTCGTCACACAGGGCATGGTTTGTAAGGGGCGGAGCCTTTGAGAACATGATACCCTGCGGTCTTATGCCGTCCAGCGTAGTGCCGCTCAGCACGATGACACGCCGCATGTTCGCCGCCGCACTCCCTGCCCTCGCCGGAGCTGCCTGCGTCTGCGCTCAAGGCCGCCCCGCCAATCGACTCACCGCGAGACCCACTGCCTCTCCCGCAAGTCCCTCGCCCGCAAATCCCGCCCCTGCCGGACTGCGCCCCCTCGGCCTCCGCGACGATCGCGACGCGCTCCTCTATATCCCCGAATCTGCCGCCAAGTTTGACCGCGCCCCGCTCGTCGTTTCTCTCCACGGAGCCACACGCAATGCCGACCGCGGCATCGAACTCCTGCGCACCCTCGCCGATCGGCACGGCTTCCTGCTCCTCGCCCCGGCCTCCGCCGGCCAAACCTGGGACGCCATCGGCGGCATCTACGCGCCCGATCCCGCATTCATCAACAAATCCCTCGCGCGAACGTTTGAGCTTCGCAAGATCGATCCCGCCCGCATCGCCATGGCCGGCTTCTCCGACGGAGCCTCCTACTCACTCTCCATCGGGCTCGCTAACGGCGATCTGTTCCGAGCCGTCTTTGGTTTCTCGCCGGGCTTCATCGTGCCGGGCGAGCGCGCCGGAAAGCCCCCGGTGTTCATCTCGCACGGCGTGCAGGATAACGTGCTCCCGATCGACTCCTGCAGCCGCCGCATCGTCCCGCAATTGAAAAGCGAAGGCTACCGCGTCACCTACCGCGAATTTGAAGGGAAGCACACGCTTCCTCCGGAAATCGCCGCCGAAGCGATGCAATGGTTCATGGAGTCCTGATGCGTCACAAACATTTTCTTCCCATCACGTTGTTCGCCATCCTAAGCCTCCCCGCCGCGGCGCAGTGGGTGAACTACAAAACTCCCGGAACCCCGCGCACGAAGGACGGCAAGCCCGAACTCACCGCGCCCGCGCGCAAATCCTTCGACGGCAAGCCCGACCTCTCCGGCGTCTGGATCACCAAAGCCGATTACTTTAAGGACCTCGGCACCGACCTCAAACCCGGCGCCATCCAAATGCTGCCCGACGCCGCCGCGATCCAGCATGAGCGCGAAACCAATGACCACAAGGGCGATTTCATGGCCGCCTGCATGCCCCCTGGCGTGCCTCGCATGGACACCTCGAACGACGGCGAAGCCTTGCATCCCTTCAAAATCGTGCAGACCCCGGGCTTGGTCGTGCTCCTCTATGAAACCTCGTCGAATTCGACCTTCCGCCAAGTCTTCCTCGATGGCCGCCCGCTTCCCAAGGACCCCAACCCCACGTGGCTCGGCTACTCCGTCGGCCATTGGGACGGCAACACACTGATCGTCGAGACCACCGGCTTCAACGGCCGCGCCTGGCTCGACACGTTCAAGGGCCACCCCCAAACTGAATCCGGCAAAGTAACCGAGCGCTTCACGCGCAAGGATTTCGGCCACATGGAACTGCAAATCACCATCGAAGATCCCAAAGCTTACGCAAAGCCCTGGACCGTGACGCTCCCCTACACACTGCTCGCCGACTCGGACTTAATCGAGACCTACTGCGAAAACGAAAAAGATCACGAGCACATGGGGCTGAAATAGAGGGATTTTACTTTTTCAACCGGAAAAGTGAGCCGTGGAAGTTCGTCGGAACGAGATTTTTTATTTCCCCTGTCCTCTCTCACTTAGCGCTCCTCGCCCGAGCGATTCCTTGGAACCCCCTGCTATAAGTGAGCCAGAAGAGATCGAGCGTTCCTCCCGTCAGAGGGCCGATTCAGCCGAGTACGGATTCTAGATCCTCCGTACGACGTTTGCGCGTGATGGGTGCACGCCTGGACAAGACCAGGTCCCGCTCCGGAGTGGGTGAATACCGGATGGGGAGCTCCCGAGAATGTGAGCCGGTGTTTGTGAGAGTAAGCCCGAAGTGTCGGCCTGCCCTCTCTCGGCTCGATCAAGCCAAACAAAAAGGGCGACTGGTTTCCCAGCCGCCCTTCGTGCTTGCGGAATAGATCTACGTTCTATTTCACGACGCCGTGCGGGTCGATGACGAACTTCTTCGCCGCGCCCTTGTCGAAATCCTTGTAGCCCTGCGCCGCCTGATCCAGGCTGATCATGGTTACGTTGACCGCCTTGGCAGGATGGCACTTGTCGTACAGGATCGCGTTCATCAGCTGGCGATTGTAGCGGAGCACCGGGCACTGGCCGGTGTGGAAGGAGCACGACTTCGCCCAGCCCAAACCGATGCGGATGCTCAGCGCGCCGATCTTGGCCGCCTCGTCCACCGCGCCCGGATCGCCCGTCACATACAGGCCGGGAATACCGATCGAGCCGCCCGCGCGCACCACTTCCTGCAGCGAGTTCAGCACCGTCGCCGGAGCTTCCTTCACCGAGCCCGCGCCATGTCCGCGTGCTTCGAAGCCCACCGCGTCCACCGCGCAATCGACAACCGGCTCGCCCACGATCTGTGCGATCGCATCGGCCAGGTTGGTGATCTTGCTGACGTCGATCACTTCGCAGCCGAAGCTCTTGGCCTGCGCCAAACGCTCCGGAATCATGTCGCCGACGATCACAACGGCCGCGCCCAACAACTGCGCGCCCACCGCCGCCGCCAAGCCCACCGGACCCGCGCCCGCGATATATACCGTGGTGCCCGGTCCCACACCAGCCTGGATGCAGCCGTGGTAGCCGGTCGGGAAAATGTCGGAGAGCAAGGTCAGATCCTTGATCTTCGCCATCGCCTTCTCTTTGTTCGGGAACTTGATCAGGTTGAAATCGGCGTAAGGCACCATCACGTACTCGGCCTGTCCGCCCACCCATCCGCCCATGTCCACGTAACCGTACGCCGCGCCCGGACGAGCCGGATTCACGGTCAGACAGATACCCGTCTTGCCTTCGCGGCAATTGCGGCAGCGTCCGCAGGCGATGTTGAACGGCACCGTGACGATGTCGCCCACTTCCAACATCTCCACGTCGTTGCCCTTCTCAATCACTTCGCCCGTGATTTCGTGGCCCAGAATCAGACCCTGCGGAGCCGTCGTGCGGCCGCGCACCATGTGCTGGTCGGACCCGCAGATGTTGGTCGTGACGATCTTCAGGATGACGCCATGAGGAGCGTCTTTGCCGCCGAACGGATCGGTCTCGCTCTTCGGCATTCTCAGCTTCGGGTAGGGGATGGATTGAACCTCCACTACGCCCGGCTTAATGTAAGCTACTCCACGATTGCTTGCCATGTATGTATATCTCCTTTAACCTTCCAACTTAGAATGCTGCGGCGCCCGCTTGGGCCACCGCATGGTCTTGATCGCCCGAACCGCCGCTGACGCCGATGGCGCCCACGACTTTTCCATCGCGCTTCAACGGAATGCCGCCGGCGAAGATCATGATCTTGCCGTTGTTGGACGCGTGGATACCGAAGAACTGCCCGCCGGATTGGGAATGTGTGGCGAGGTCCTTGGTCTCAATATCGAAAGCCCGCGAAGTGTAGGCCTTCTTCTGGGAAATATCAATGCTGCCAATCCACGCATTGTCCATGCGGACATGCGCCACAATGTTGCCGCCACCATCGGCGATAGCGATGTTCATCGGTTGCCCGATTTCCGCCGCCTTCTTTTCCGCCGCGGCGATTACTCTCCGTGCATCTGCCAGACTGACCATCCGTCTCTCCTTGTTCCGTCAAAAGCGTCGTGTCAAAACCGGCTCAAGTGTATCGAGCAGCACGCTCAAGCCTCAGCAATTATACATCATCCACCCCGTTGCGGAACCTCGCTTCCACAAGGGAGATTGCATGCAACTCGCCCCCGTTTCCGTCGCGAAAACGGCAGCGCACCGCACCTCATTTTGGACGCGCGCCGCCGCCTCAGGTTCCCTCAAACCCCAAGCGTGAGCGCGGAGACCGCGACGCCAGGCTATTTGCCGACCAAGTGCTCGGCATCCACGTTGAACTCGTTGCAGATGTACTCGTGGATCTCCCAGTTCGGCATGAACGTGTACGTCCGCTTGAACGTGTGAGCGGCGGTGAACGCCTTCGAATCTTCCATCGTGATCTCGATTTCCAGATGCCCCAGATCCGGCCGCCGGTACCGTTCAATCACATGCAGAGCATCGCTGTGCGGGAGTCCCTGCCCATTGAGCCACGTCAGGTCGTTGAACCCAATGGTGTCCACCACCAGCGTGTCGCCGTCCCACTTGGCGACAGAATCGCCCATCCATAAAGGATCAACCACTTTAGGATGCCCGCGATCCAGGAAGAACTGGCGGTAGCTGTGCACGTTCCCTTCGTCCAGCAGCACGACGAGGCTCGGCGTCTGCACAATCTTCTGCGGAAACGGCGAAATCCGCGGAACGCCCGCCGGCAAACAGTGCCCCTCCGGATCGTCCTTGCTCAAATTCGCGCGACGCTCCTTATATAAAGCGTCCGCCCACGGCTGCAAAGGAACCTGCCCCATCTGCGAGAAGCTCAAGCCCGGGTTCCACACACCCGAAAGATCCGGATGCCCGTCCGCGGCCTTCGGCGTAGGACCCGCCGGCGGCGCCTGATCGTACGGGGACTTCTTTCCTTGGGCCCAGCCGACTCCAGCCAGAATCAACGCGGCTATGACAGCGGACCGCACCTACTTGGTCGCCTCGCCGTTCGCCAGAGAATCGTCCGCCGACGACCCCGCGAAAACTTTCCGTCCATCGTCCAGCGTGATCAGCCGGGAATTCGCGTGCAGCGACCCATCCGCCAGCGGCTTGCCGTCCTTGGCCAGATAGCCGTCCACCGTCACGTGATCGCCCTCTTTCAGCGAATTGCGGGACCATCCTCGAATCTGAAGCGCATTCGGACTCAACGATTCGAACGCCCACGTCACCGTCTTGCCGTTCGGGTCCGTCGCTTCGACGTACACATACGCGTGCGGATTCACCCACGACACTTTCTTCACCACGCCCTTGATGCTGACAGTCTTGGTGGAATCGTACTCGGCTTGAAACGAGTGGTGTGCAAACAGGGGTGCGACGAGCAGGAGTCCGGTGAGAAGCTGCTTCATGAGAAGCATAGTATCACGCGCCTTTTTTCTAAGCAGTGCCCGCGTTGCCCAGCTTGCGATCCAGCCAATCGCGGATCAGCACGAACACCTCATGGTTGTTCTTATCCAGCAGCATCAGGTTGCCGTTGCCGTAAATTCCGTAATCGCGCAGCCGCACCATTTCGATGTCGCAACCCACCTGCTTCAGAAACTCCACATTCGCCACCGGAGATCCGCCTCCGCCGAACTCGCTGGTCATCCACGCCATAGGAATGTGTTGCAGGTTTTTCCATTTACGCGCCGGCTCCGCTTGCAGCTTGTAACTTGCCGGAACCGGCCGCGGAGAATCCGGAGGCTCCGTGTGATCGACAAGCTTGAATTGCACCAGATCCGTCACGGGAGGCTCGTAGGTCATCGGACCCGCCGTCAATCCCCAGCGCAACTGCGCCGCGAAGGGATTGCCGTTGATCTCCATGTTGTAAATCGCTTTGATCAGATTCGGACGCCGGTCCGCCACGCCCCATCCGAAAAATCCGCCGAACGCGTGATCGATCAGAATGCACGGCCCGATGCGGTCCACCAGTTCCACTCCGCCGCGCCACGCCAGATCGCTGTGGAACGCTTCATCGGTAATGTTGCCGGATTCGCAGGCCATGAACTGGTCGATGAACGGATCGTTCATGCCGCCCGGCCCCGGCCACTGCGCGGTGTTGAACACGGCAGTGCTGCCGAGCAATCCTTCGAAGGCCGGAACGTTCGGCAAATGGCTGGGCCCCAGAGCATCCGGATGGTACGGAGACCGTCCATAACTCGGCCGGTCGATCCAGTACACCGCATAGCCCGCTTGCACAAAATAGTGCACCCAGCCGGGCCGACCGCCGATGCCCATCATGTGCGTTCCCTGGCCGCCTCCGCCATGCGTCATCACGATGGGCAGCGCGTGCCGCCGCTCCGCCGGGATCATGTACTGGACGAACATCTGTCCCTGCGCGATCTCGCCGTAGGGCATGGTCTTGCGACCGCCCACCCAGAAGCCGCCCTGCTCGGCGAGCCGCAGCGATGTATTCTCGCGATTCGGATGCGGATCGTTCGCGACCGCCGGCGCGCTCTTCGTCACGTTGGATTCCAGCCAAGCCAAAATCGGCCTGAGCGCCTCACGATTGTTGCGCTCCATCATCAGCATCGGACCGTGGCCCGACGCCGCTCCGCTCACCGTGAGCACCGGCAGCGACTCCGGCTTCGCAAACTGCATCGCGTTGGCCGTCGGCTCCACGGCCACCACGCCCTTGACCAGTGCCGGCCGCTCCTGCGCCACCACCCATGCGAACACCGCGCCATCGCCCTGCGTCACGAAGATCGACGGCCCGATATCCTCCAGCAACTTCGCCCCGCGCGACCGCCATACCGCCTGCGTCTGCGCGTTGTTCGGCATCGGCTGCCCCATCGAACACAGGAACTGAAACACGGCCGGATCCTTCGCGTCCAGCGTTCCCGGCCACTGGGAACTCCCCGCCCCGCGAGCCGTCGCGATCGCACGCTCCACCGTCGGAGCCTGCGCGTCGAAATTTCCATTCACAAAAGGCTGGAATGGATTGCGACCCTGCCCCGGCCGGTCCACCACGTAGACCTTGTAGCCTTGCTCCAGAAACATCGACGCCCAACCGCGCCGGCCATCCGGAGTGCTGAACCAGTCCGACCCTTGCCCGTATCCGCCATGCACCAGCACCACCGGATACGGATGGCGGACCGTCGCGGGAATCCAGTGCTCCACGTACATCTGCATTCCGTTGCAGACGGTGCCTCGCGCGAGCAACGCGTGCTCCACGCCGTAGAACTGATAGCTCCAGTCGGCGACGTCGAGCACCGGATTTGCCGCCTCCGCGAGCGTTTGTGCGACGCCAAGCCGAGGCGCCACCACGGCTGCCGCAGCCAGCGCCCCGAGCTCTCGCCGAGTGATCCCGACTCTCTTCATCGCGCCGTCTTCTTGCCCACCGCTTTCTTCTCCACATGCCCGTCAATCCAGGTGAGGATCAAATCCGCGAGCTGCAAATTATTCTTATCCTGCATCAGCATGTGGCTGTTGCCCTTGATGCCCATCGCCGGAAGCGACATCATCTGCGCGTCGCCTCCCGCACCCTTGATCTGCTTGACGAAGGTGTTGCACGAATCGAACGACTGTGGCCAGTTCGCGATGCCTCCCGGCACGTCGCTCAAATGATCGCCGAACATCACCAGAATCGGAATCTTCGCGAGCTTCGCCAGTTGCGCCGCCGGCAGATTCGTCGTGCACGGCATCTCAATCGAGATGATGCCGCGAACCCCCGCGGGATCAATCATCGCGGCCTCTTCCGGATAAAACCCGGATTCCGAGTGCCCCATGAGAATCGCACCCTTCAGCTTCACCGCCAGCGCCGCCATGTTGGTCCACGTGGGATTCGGATTCGGCAGCAGGCTGTTGAGGTCCGGGATCATCTGCTTGTAGAACTCGTCCAGAGCCTCCACTGGGAACTGCTCGTCCGGGAACGCCTTACCGAAGGTCGGGCCGAAGCGGAACACGGACCATCCCACCTGATGGCTGGCGCTGAGCACGTTCGGCAGCTCGCTCGGCGGAAGCTGCCCGGCTTTGACCGCACTGAACTTCGTGGGATCGAATCCCGAGCGCGCCCGCGAGACCTGATCCGCCATATATACCGGGCGATTCTTGCGCACGAAGTATTCGTTCCAGCCCATGCGCCCGTCCGGCGTGGTCTCCCAGGTCTTACTGCTCAGACAGCATCCGTGCACCATGACCACCGGAAAATGCGGCGCCGCATTCACCGGGATCTGATATTGCACGTACATTTGGTTGACGGTGATGTCTCCGGCAGGCGCGGGTCCACGGCCCGGAGCCGCCGGAGGCGTGACGGATTTCGTTTCCCCGCCGACGAAGTAGCTGCCCTGCTCCGCGATCACCAGCGGCTTCTTGAGGTCATCCGCGGCCGACGCGGCCGTCGCAGCGAACAGGGCGAATACGCAAGAGAATATCTTCATGGCAGCCTCCAGGCTTCTACGGTATCACCGAAATGTACAACCATCGCGGAGCCCGCCTATGCTACCGTGAAGACATTCGCCCTCGCGTCCTTCCCCTAATCAGGAGCATTTTTCGTGAAATTGCTGCTGTGTTTCCTCGTTACTTTTTCGCTTTCCGCGCAAACCGCGCACTTAGCCACCACCAAGGACGGCTCGTGCTGTACTTCGCCACCACGCTCCGCATGCCCGGAGCCGGGCAATCTTTGGCGTCGAAGCTCTTCCGTATCGACTCCTCGGGAGCGCATCTGGTCGACGACGAAGGTAACGTGGCCTCCGGCGCCCCGTATTGGGATCTCTCCCATCCCAGCGTGAGCGCGGACGGAGCGCGCCTGGTCTACACGGCGCATCAGTTCTGCAACATCGGGGATGTCTGCAGCTTTGACGAAGAATCCACCCCGAAGACGCCGCCCAGCGCGCCACGCCTCTTCGTCCCGGCAGACGCCGGCGGCGCCGCGATCAGCGGGAACGGACGATACGCGGTGAGCTACAGCACGATCCTGGGACCCGTGCCTTCCGGATATTCGCCCGTTCTTATCGACTTTTCCACCGGCAAACGCACCACTCTGACCCAGGCTACATACGGCCACCCTCAGATCAGCTCCACGGGACTACTGCTGGTGACGATTCGAGCTCCGCAGGGATACGTTCCGGCGATCATCTCGCCGGACGGCACCACGACATTGCTCGGCAGCGCAAACTTGACGGCCATCAGTGACGATGGCGCGACTCTCGCTTATGCCGACGCAAAGACGGGGCAGTTATTCGCCCAAGCAACGGGCGGACCCGCCGTCCGCATTGGTACGGCGGGCCAGCAGATCACTCAGCTTCAACTGAATCGCGACGGCACCCGTGTGATGTTCGTGTCGATCGGAAGCCTGGTCGATCCCCCCAAGCCCGCGCAGCTTTTCTACGCGCGAACCGATGGCTCCGGGCTGCGCCAGCTCACGCAAGTTCCCGAGGGAGTCTCCGAGGCGATCCTTTCCGGCGACGGAAAGGTAGCGTTCGCGCTCACCAACACAGGAGCGCTCCTGCGCGTCGATACCACCACGGGGTTCGCCACGACGTTGGTCGAGTCTTTTCCGTCCTCGTTATCGTTGTTTGGCGGATCGCCCGGATCGCTAGTTGTTTTCACGGGGTTCAACTTCCCGTACGCGAGCGCGACGGGCACCCCGCCCTATTCCGCTTCCCTCTCCGGCGTTAGCGTGACCGTGGAGGGCAAACCCGCGCCGTTGTTGCAGGTTTCGTCGACCCAGATTGTGTTCCAAATTCCCTGGGACGTTCCCGCGCAGCCCTATCCCGCCGAAGCCTTCCCGCGGGCCGAGCCGATGGGTCCGGAGTTGGTGCTTCCCGGCGGTGGCCCCATGTTCGAAGCGGCGTTCTCACTGAACGTCTACTCCTATTTCCCCTCGCTGCTGAGTCTCGGCGCTCCCGACCCGGTCACAGCGAGCCAGCCCTTCGCGATCCACCAGGACGGAATGGCGCTGGTCACCTCCACGCATCCGGCGCTGTTGGGGGAGACCGTGACGATGTTCGGAACCGGTTTCGGAGCCGTAAGTCCCGCCGTGCCCACGGGCTTCCCCACTCCGCTGGCACCCCTCTCATTTGCGACGGCAGATGTCCCGATCCAGGCCTCCTTGCGAAATGCCGGACTTCCTTTCTTTCCGTTAGTGCCCTCTTTTGTCGGGCTGGCTCCCGGATTTGTGGGGCTCTATCAGATCAACCTCCAGATTCCGGCGAACCTGTCCGTCACCCCGGCCACCAATATCCTGGACATCAATTTTGTGATTCCGGGGGCCGCCGGCATCTTCGGCGGAGGCCCGCTTCCCCTTGCCGTTCTGGGCAACACAACTCCCGGTCTAAGGTTTCCATGAAACCCAAACTCAGGGAAAGTCGTCTAAACAGTGACCTGTCACGCACTTGGAAGGTGATAGACTGGAATTTGCAAGCTCCCCAAGGAGATTACTTACCATGAGTTCCATTATTGGTAGTCCGTTGTCCGGCGGAAACACCCCAGCTCCATACCAGCCCCCCCCGCCCTCTGGGGGAGGCGTGAAGATCGCCATCCTGTTCGGCGCTGTGGTGGCGCTGTTGGGTGCGTCGGTATACCTGTTCTACCAAGTGAATGAGCTGAAGTCGGAAATCGCCGACACCCGGGATTCGCTGATGACGGAGCTGACCAAGCAGCAGGAAAGCTCCTCCGTCACGGTGCAGACCAGCAAACGCTCGGTGGAGAACCTGAAGAAGGAAGTGGATGAGGCCCGGCGGCAGGCTAGCGCCCTGGCGGGCGACGCGAAGGTCGAAGCCACCAAGCACGCCGATGAGTTGGCGGAGAAGTTGGAACTGGCGCAACAGCAAGCGGAAAAGCGCGTGAGCGCGGTGGCCAACGATGTGAATCAGGTGAAGGATCAAGCCACGCAAACGCAGACCAAGGTCGGCGAGGTGTCGGGCGAGGTCGGCACTCTGAAGACGGCGCAGACCGCGACCCAGCAGCAGTTGGAGAAAAACATCGCGGATCTGAAGAGCACCATCGGCGATCTCGGAGTGCAGAGCGGTCTGATCGCCACCAACGGCAAAGAGCTGGCGTCACTCAAAGCTTTAGGCGAACGCAACTACACCGACGTGAAGCTGGCCAAGGTGAAGTTGCCGACCAAGTTCGGCGACGTGCAGTTGCGGCTGATCTCGGCTGATCCGAAGCGCAACAAGTACACCATCGAATTGACGGCGGACGACAAGAAGATTGAGAAGAAGGACAAGGGTCTCAATGAGCCCGTGCAGTTCCTGCTGGACCGCGCGACGCAGCCTTACGAGTTGGTAATCAACTCCATCAGCAAGGATATGGTGGTGGGCTACGTTTCGGCGCCGAAGGTGCAGAAGGCGCGGAACTAGGTTTAAACAGCTACTCTTCGCCTCTTACGAGGTCTTCGAAGGATTCGCGCCGGCGCACGATGCGCCACGCTCCATCTTCCACCAGCACTTCCGCGGGCCGCGGCCGGGCGTTGTAGTTGCAAGCTTGCACGAACCCGTAGGCGCCCGCCGTGCACACGGCGAGAAGGTCTCCGGGAAACACTTCGGGCAGCTCTCGGTCCCGAGCCAGAAAATCTCCGGTCTCGCACACCGGCCCCACCACGTCGGCGACGAATTTCGCTCCATCGGTTTGCCGCACCGGCACGATCTCATGGTGCGCGTCGTAGAGTACCGGGCGGATCAGATCGTTCATCGCCGCATCCACGATCACGAACTCCTTCTCGGGAGTCTTCTTGCGATACAGCACCCTCGTGAGCAGCACTCCGGCGCCGCCGACGATGGAACGGCCCGGCTCGATCAGCACGTGCAGGTTCTTGCCTTCGAGCTTCTCGCGTAGCTTGGTGATGAACTCCGCGATCGGAGGCGGCGCGTCGTCAGGCTTGTACGCCACGCCGAGTCCACCGCCCATATCCAGATGCTGGATGTCGAAACCCTTCGCGCGAAGCTTGGCGACCAAGTCCAGCAGCTTGTCCGCCGCGTCCATTTGCTCCAGGTTGAAAAGCTGCGAGCCGATGTGGCACCCCACGCCTTCCAGCAACAAATTCGGAAGCTGCCGCGCGCGATCGTAGACCGCTTCGGCTTCGTCGATATCGACGCCGAACTTGTGCGCCAGACGTCCCGTGGAGATGTGGGCGTGCGTATCGGCCTCGACATCGGGATTCACGCGGAGCGCCACGCGAACTTTCTTGCCGCGGCGGTGCGCCAGCGAATCCAGCAGCGCCATCTCCGGCTCCGATTCGCAGTTGAAGTACCCGACGCCGGCCACCAGCGCCGCGTCAATCTCCTCGGCGGTCTTGCCGACACCGGAGAAAACCACCTTGCTCGCTTCCCCGCCCGCGCGCAGCACACGATACAGCTCACCGCCGGAAACGATGTCGAAGCCCGCGCCCTCCCTCACCAGCATGCGAAGAATCGCCAGGTTGCTGTTGGCTTTCACCGCGTAGCAAACGGTGTGCGGCAAGTCTCCGAACGCGGCGTCGTAGGCCCGAAAGTTCTGGAGAATCGCCTCGCCGGAGTACACATAGCACGGCGTTCCCGCCCGCTGCGCGATCGTCGCGAGCGGCACTCCATCCACCGTCAGCGCGCGGTCTTGCACTTGAAGAGGGCTCATGCGTGGAGCCTCAGCGCGACCACCGTCTGGTCGTCCGTGATGGGTGTGGAACCCCGGAATTTATCCAGCTCCGCGATGAACGAGTCGGCGATCGCCTGCGGCGATTCGGCGTGCCTCTTCGTCAACAGCTTCTGCACGCGCGTGCGCGAGTAATCCTCCTCTTTCGCGTTCAACTGGTCCTCCACTCCATCGGAATAAAACAAAATCGTGTCCCCAGGCTCCAAGACGAACTCCACTTCCTCGTACTCGCGATCCTCCAACAGGCCGATGGGCACGCCCTCCACCCGAGGCTTCAGAACCTCGCCGCGGCGGAAGATGAACGGCGGCTCCGCGCCCGCGTTCGCGAACGTCAGACGGTTGCGCTTGCGCTCCCATTGCGCGATCAGCAGCGTGGCGTATTGCGCGTCCACGCGGCGCTCCATCAACTGCTCGTTCAGCGTCTTGATCAGGTCGCCGGGACGGCCGTGCTGCGGCGCCAGAATACGAAGCAGCCCGCTGACCAGCGCTCCGTACAGCGCCGCCGACGCGCCCTTGCCGCTGACGTCCCCGAAGGCGATCAGAGTCCGGTCTGCGCCCTGTTCGAAGAAGTCGTAAAGATCGCCCGACACATCACGCGCAGGACGCGAGCGGATGCCCGCCTCCAGGCCCGGAATCGCCGGAGCATGCCGGGGCAGCAGCACGCGCTGAAGCTTCCGCGCGGCCTTCAGATCCTCATCCATACGGCGCTCACGCTGCGCGAGCTCCTCGTACAGACGAGCGTTTTCCACCGAGCTCGCGATCTGCGGCGCCAGCAGCGTCAAGATGCGCTGATGATCCTCCGTGAAGAACGCCATGCGTTCGCTCTCCACGTCGAGCACGCCCACCACTCGATCCTGCACGATCAACGGCACCGCGAGCTCACTGCGAATGTTCGGGTGCTGCGCGATGTACCGCGCATCGGCGCCCGTATCCGCGACGCGCACCGGCACCCGAGCCTCCACCGCCGCTCCCGTGATTCCTTTGCCCAGCGGAATGTTATCGAGATGAACCCGCTCATCGAACCGCGCGCTGAAGCGGTGGCGCAGCACACCCTGCTCATGCTCGCGATCCACCAGGAACACGCCGAACGCGTCGTAGTTCACGAACGTCCGCACCGTCGCCGCGATCTTCGTCAGCAATTCGTCCAAATCCAGCAGCGAACTGAATTCCTGCGACAAGTGCGACAGCGTCCGCAGCGCGCGATTCTGCCGGTTCACCCGCGAATACAACCGCGCGTTCTCGATCGACGCGCCCACCCGAGCCGCGATCAAACGGATCAGGCTGCGATCTTGCTCCGTGTACGCCTTCACGCGCGTCGATTGCAGATCGATCACGCCTACCAGCTTCCCGCGCGCCATCATCGGCACGGAGAGCTCACTGCGCACCGCGTCCAGCGCGTTCAGATAGCGCGGATCTTGCGTTACGTCGTCCACCAGAATCGGCGTGCGCGTCGCCGCGGCCACTCCGGTCACGCCTTCGTTCAGAGGAATGATCAGGCTGCGCACCACTTCTTCGCGATGCCCGATCGAATACCGGATGCTCAGCCCCTGCGTGCGTTCGCTGAAGAGCAGGATCGCGAACAAGTCGTAAGGGACTACGTTCTTGACGATGGCCGCGACGTTTTCCAAGAGCTTGTCGAGGTCGAGCGACTCCGACGTGATGCGCGAAACTTCCAGCAGGAAGTCGAGCAGCTCTTCACGCTCGCGAAAACGGACCGGACTCTTGCGGGGCTGGACCATGGTGGATTCGACCGGAGCGGGTTAGCGCGCCGTCGCCTCAATGATTTTGACACTGGAACTGGCCCCGATGCGAGTGGCCCCCGCGGCGACCATGCACTTCAGGTCGTCCAGCGTGCGGATTCCGCCCGAAGCCTTCACGCCCATCTCCGCGCCCACCACGCTGCGCATCAGGGCTACATCCTGCACGGTAGCTCCATGCGAACTGAACCCGGTGGAGGTTTTAACGAACTCCGCACCCGCCACTTTTGCGAGCGAGCACGCCATCGCCTTCTGATGATCGTCCAGCAGAGCGGTCTCCAGAATCACTTTGACGATAGCTCCGCCGCGATGCGCCGCTTCGACCACAGCTTCGATATCCTGCCGCACCGCGTCATAATTCGCGCCGCGCATCTCGCCGACGTTCAACACCATGTCGATTTCCTGCGCGCCCGCGCGAACGGCCGCTTCCGTTTCGGCGGCCTTGATCGCGGTGGTGTTCGCGCCCAGCGGGAATCCCACCACAGTGCACACCTTTACAGCCGATCCCGAAAGCTCCCCGGCCACCAACGATACCCAGTAAGGATTGACGCACACGCTCGCGAACCCGTACTGTCGAGCTTCCGCGCACACCTTGCGGATGTCCTCCGCCGTCGCATCGGGACGGAGCAAAGTGTGATCGATCAGAGCGGCAATGGCGCGGTCGAAATTCATTTTTGGCTGAAAGAACGGGGGATTCCGGGCAGTCTCGCGCGGATGATTCATCGTAACATACAGCCTTCCGAAGCCCGTCTGTCGCGGCCCGGAACAACCTCGCTATCATGAGACAAATGGATTCTGTTGCCACATCTCCTGAAACCGCCGCGGCCGGGAAGCCGTCGGTGATCGACCTGGAAAAACGCTATCTTCTGCAAAATTATGCACGCCTTCCGCTGGTGCTCGCACGCGGCAAGGGCTGCTATGTATACGACACGTCCGGCAAGCGCTACCTCGACCTGATCGCCGGAATCGGCGTGAACGCTCTGGGTCACGCGCATCCGCGGCTGATGAAAGTGATCCGTGAGCAGTCGGCGAAGATGATCCACTGTTCGAATCTCTACTATCACGAATACCAGGGCCCGCTCGCCGAGCGCATCGCGCAGACCAGCGGCCTTGACCGGGTATTCTTCTGCAACTCCGGCGCGGAAGCCACCGAGGGCGCGCTCAAGATGCTGCGCTCGCACGGCCGCAAAATCAACCCCGAGAAGTATGAAACCGTCGCGCTCAATGATTCGTTCCACGGCCGGACGTTCGGCGCCCTTTCCATCACCGGCCAGGAGAATTATCGGCGCGATTTCGAGCCCATGCTTCCCGGCGCACGCTTCACGCCGCGGAACGACATCCATGCGTTGGAACAAGTCATCAACGATCGCACCGCCGGCATCGTCTTAGAAGTTGTGCAAGGAGAAAGCGGCATCCGCCCCCTGGACCCGAATTTCGTCCGCAAGGCGCGGGAGCTGGCGGATCGCCACAACGCTTTGCTGGTGTTCGATGAGACGCAATGCGGCGTCGGCCGGCCGGGCACGTATTTTTCGTACCACATGTTCGATCCCGTGGTGATGCCGGACATCATGTATGCCGCCAAACCCATCGGTTGCGGGATTCCGCTCGGCTTCGTGGCGTGCACGGAAAAGGCGGCTGCCGCCATCGCCCCTGGAATGCACGGGACCACCTTCGGCGGCGGAGCGCTCGCCTGCCGCGTGGCGCTGGAATTCTTCGATATTTTAGAAAGTTTGTTACCGAACATCACTTCCACGGGTAGTTACTTTCGGATGCGCCTGACGGATCTGGCGAAGCGCCACGGGTTCATCAAAGAGGTGCGCGGCTATGGCCTCATGATCGGCGTGGAGTTGGATTTTTCGGGCAAACAGATCGCTCTGGATGCGATGGAGGAAGGCCTGCTCATCAACTGCACGCACAATACCGTGCTGCGGGCCTTGCCGCCGTACATCCTGACGGAGCAGGAAGTGGACCGCAGCATCCGCGTGCTCGACAAAGTCATGAAGAAAGCAAAACCACCGGAGGCCTGAAATGTTTGCGCGATTGTCCCCAGGATGCCTGCTGCCCGCGCTTTGCTTTGCCGCCGTAACGTTCGGACAATCGTTCGAAGCGGCGGCGATCAAGCCGAACGACTCCGGCAGCAGCCACTCCGGGGAGCATTCCGATAAAGGGCTGGTGCGCATCGACAACGATTCCCTGAATCAACTGATCCAGGAAGCCTACAGGGTACAGGATTATGCCATCTCGGCCCCCGCGTGGCTCAACGATGCACGCTTCGATATCGTCGCCAAGATCCCCGAAGGAGTCCGGAGCGACGGGATCCCCGTCATGCTGCAAGCGCTGCTGGCCGAACGCTTCGGCCTTAAGATGCACCACGAGCCCAAATCGATCTCTGGCTACGCCTTGGTGCCCGGAAAGAAACCGCCTGAGTTACACGAGCCGCCGCCCAACGCGGGGTCGAGCTCCAATAGCAACAACAGCAAAATGCAGGGCACCAACATCTCGATGGACAAGTTGGCCGACATGCTTACCCGGCAGGTGCGCGAACCGGTCCAGAACCAAACCGGACTCAAGGGGGTCTTCGACATGAAACTCGAGTGGACCATCAACCCCGACGACCCTGCCGACACGCGGACTGCGCTGCTCACGGCGCTCCAGGAACAACTCGGGCTGAAACTGGAAGCGAGGAAGATTACGATTGACGCGGTCGTGGTCGATCACATCGAGCGCGTGCCCACGGAGAACTGACTAAGCAGCGGCGATCTCGGCAGCCTCTTCGTCGGAGAGCCGGAAGTCCATCGCGCCGATGACGCCCTTGGCTTGCTCCACCGAGCGCATGCCTACGATGGCGGCAGTCACCGCCAGGTTCCGCAGCGTCCACGCGATGGCGGCTTCCCCTGCCGATCGTCCGTGCCTCGCGCCGATCTCTTTCATCTTGTCGGCCAGCGCCAGATTGCGCGAAAGATTCGGCTCCTGGAAAGCCACGGCCCGCTTGCGGAAGTCGTCCTCCGGCAATGCGGCGATGCGCTCGCGCGTCATCGCTCCTGTCAACAGCCCCGATTTCATGGGCGAGTAGACGATCACGCCGATAATCTGCTTCAAACAATACGGCAGGATTTCCTTCTCCACTTCCGGCGAGATCGCGGAGTACGGCGGTTGCAACGAAGTCACCGGCGCGATCTTCTCGCACCGCTGCAGCTGCGCGACTGTGAAGTTCGACGCGCCGATCCAGCGGACCTTGCCTTCTTCCTTCAATTTCGCGAGCGTGGTCCAGCCCTCTTCCACGTCCTGATCCGGCTCCGGCCAGTGGATCTGATACAGATCGATCACGTCGACCTTCAGCCGGCGGAGGCTCGCCTCACACTCGCGGCGAATCGAGTCCGCCTTCAGCACGCCGGAGATGTTGCCCTGCTCGTCCCACATGCGCTCGCACTTGGTGAAGACGTACGGCCGGGGCTTTGATGCAGAAAAGCTCCGACCCGCCAGCGCCCGCGCGACCACTTCTTCCGAGTGCCCCAACCCGTACACCGCCGCTGTATCGATCCAGTTCACGCCGAGATCGAGCGCCGCGTGAATCGCCGCAATGGACTTCGCATCGTCCTGCGGACCCCAGCCGAACTTCCATCCCCCGCCTCCCATGGCCCACGCGCCGATGCCGATCGGCGTCAGATCCATGTCGCTATTTCCCAGGCGCTTTTTCGTCATTAGAGTAAATCGTGCCGGCCCATCTTCTCCAGACGTTTTACCAGATCGCCGACCTCCTGCGCGCGGCTGCGATCCGCAATCAGCAGCGCGTCCGGCGTATCCACCACGATCAAATCCTTTACGCCGAGCAGCGCCACCAGCTTGCCGTGCGCTTGCGCATAGACTCCGCTCGAAGCTTCCACCAGGGAATCCCCGTGCACCACGTTGCCCGCAGCGTCGCCGCCCGCGAGCTCATACACTGCGTTCCAACTGCCGACGTCATTCCAGCCGATCTCGCCCGCCGCAAGGCCCACCACATTTGGAGCCCTCTCCAGCACCGCGTAATCGATCGAAATGTTCTCGCACTTCGGAAACACCTCGGCCATGCGAGCCGCGAACGTTCGCTTGCTGAACGGAGGCAGGCTGTCGATCAGCTTGGCGGTCTTCGGAAGATCCCGCCGCAGCGCGTCCAGCATCACGCTGGCTCGGAAGAAGAACATCCCCGCATTCCAGGAAAAATTCCCAGCGCGGACGTATGCGGCCGCCGTCGCGGCATCCGGTTTCTCGCGAAACTTCAGCACCGGAGCCGGCTCCGCGGTACTAACTTCCCTGCCCGCCTCAAATTCGATATATCCGTAGCCCGTCTCCGCCCACCGCGGCTGGATTCCCAGCACCACAATCTTGCCTTCGCGCGCGGCCTTAAACGCCGGCTTCAATCGACGGGCATATTCGCGAGGCTTGCCGATCACGTGGTCCGAAGGAAACACTCCCATGACCGCGCCCGGCTCCACCGATTCCAAAATGTGCGCGGCGAGCCCGATCGCGGGAGCCGTGTTGCGCTGCGCAGGCTCCGCCAGAATCTGTTTGGCAGGCACTTCGGGAAGCTGCTTCACGATGGCCGCGCGCAGGTGCGGATTCGTCATCACCCAAATCCGCTCGGGCGGAATCACCGGCTTCAGCCGGTCCACCGTCTGCTGGATCAGGCTCCGCTCGCCGAAAAACTTCAGGACTTGTTTGGCTTCGCTGCGCCGGCTGCGCGGCCAGAATCGAGTGCCCCGGCCACCGGCGAGAATCAGGCCGTACGGAGGACTCGCCATCTTACTGTCCGACGGGATACCCGCGAATCAGTTTCAGCTCACGGTCCCAACGAGTCTTGGAAAAGAAGTTGCGCGCCAGATCGATGAAGTGGTCTGCGGTGAAGTCCACCAGGTCCGCGGTATCCGCGTCGTAGGACCAGAAGATCAGCAGAGGCTTGCCGATAATGTTGTCGCGCGGCACGAAGCCCCAATAGCGGCTGTCGGCCGAGTTGTCGCGATTGTCGCCCATCGCCCAGTAGTAGCCTTCCGGCACCACCACTTCGCCGTTTACGATGTTCTGCGCCAGAAAATTCAGCGCGGCCTGCTTCCGCTGCGCTGCTGCCAGATTCACCTCGGCCGCCGCGCTCCGCGTATCCAAGTGGGCCTCTTGCGCGCGCTGCAGATCCAGCCGGGCACTCTCTACCTCCGAATCCGCTTGCGACGCCATTTCCGGAACCGTCGGCGGACCCGAGGGGAAATTATCAGGATAGGACTCGATCGAAAGCGGCATCCCCGGACGTACGTGCTGGATGTACGGCTCCGTCAATTGCTTCCCGTTCAGGAACACGTCCTTATGAATATGTCCGTCCGGGTCCGTCCACGCGTGCAAACGAAGGTGATCGCCCGGCACGCCCATCACGCGCTTCACGTAGTTTTGCGAAATATCCAGCGGATAGCGAAAGACAATCACATCGCCGCGCTTGATCGGAGTGTAGGGGAGGAAGTATTTACTGATGGGTCCCGCATTCGAGTAGGAAAGCTTGTCCACCAGCAGGTGGTCGCCCACGCGCACCGTGGTTTCCATGGAACCCGTCGGCACGATGAAGGCCTGCACCAGAGTGGTGGTGCCGAACAACAGAATCAGGATGTTAATCGTCCACTCGTTTACGAAACCGCGGACAGCGTTGGAGGCTCGGCTCATGGAATTCGGTTTAAGGGATCTTACGCCCGTGAATCAGACTGAACGTCCGGTTCCAGCGGGTCTTGCTGAAGAAATGCAGCGTCAAGTCGAGAACCTGTCCGACGGTGATGGTATTCCCCTGGTCGGGCGGACGCTCGTAGGACCAATAAATGATCAGCGGCTTGCCGATAATGTTCTTGCGCGGAACGAAACCCCAGTACCGGCTGTCCCAGGAAAGATCGCGATTATCGCCCATCGCGAAGTAACTGTCCGGAGGCACCACCACTTCGCCGTTCACGATGTTTTTCGCCAGCATGTCCAGCCCGCGCGGGTCCACCGTCGAATCCGGCTCGCTCGGGAAATTGTCCCGATAATCGTCGCGGTAAGCGGCTTTGTGATATGTGTACTGAGATTCATCCAGTTTCACGCCGTTCAAATACAGTTCCTTGTTGATCAGCTTGATGCGGTCGCCCGGCACACCCATGCACCGCTTCACATAGGTTTGCTGGATATCCACCGGATAGCGGAACACGATGATGTCGCCGCGCTTCACGTCGGTATAGGGCAGCAGGTACTTGCTGATGGGACCGGACGGCGCGTAGGCCAGCTTATCGACTAAAAGATGATCGCCGATCAGCAGCGTGTCTTCCATCGAGCCGGACGGAATCACGAACGCCTGCACCAGAGTCGTGGTCAGGAACAGCAGCAGCAGGATGGTGATCATCCACTCCGCCAGCGCGCTGCGCGGCCGCTCGCCCGGTTCTTCTTCGCTCTCGGGTTGCCCAGCGATTTCGGTAGGAACGGGCTGGCCGGTTTCCGTAACGGGAGTCTCAACAGCCGCTGCTTCCGGGACGTGAACTTCGCCGTTCGGAGCCGCTTCGTGGCCGGCATCCCCGTTTGAAACCGCTTCGTTCGAAGCTACTTCGGGGTTTGGCGTCGCGTCCGCAACAGGGGGGTCGGGGGCCACGGACGCAAGAGGGTCCGTTGGATTCTCAGGGATCACTGCCTTTAGTCTACCATCCGTACACGCAAAACGGCCCGGCGCGAGCGCGAAGAGCGGACAGACGAGCTCGGTCGTCTATCGTGTTCCCGCATCCGCACCGGGCCGCGCCGGCAGGAGGAAATGGCAGTTACTTCGCAGCCGGAGCCTGGGAACCGTTCGCCGGTTTCACAGCAGGAGCCGCGCTGGTGCCGGTCGCCGGCTTCGCGTTCTTCTTCACCTTACTGTGCTTCTTCACCACCGGCTTCCCGTTCGTGGTGGCCGGAGCCGGGCTGGTCGCGGCCGGAGCCGGCGCAGGATTGCTCTTCGGAGCCGTCCCGCTGGTCTGCGCGATCGCCGCCGCTGCCGTCAAAATCGTTGCCAAAATCAACTTTTTCATGATCTCTTTCTCCTTTTTGTCCATCCGGGTGTCTCACCCTTACGAACCCATCATGCGCCCGGGCCACCGAATTGACGATCCCTTGCCCGGGCCACGATCCTTAGCCTCCGCAGGCGATTTGTGCAGAGCGATTCTTCATGAAAAATCGTTAGGGTGCTTTACGTTACGATCAGAGCAACGCACTTCATGCGAAGCCTTGTCCGCGTCCTTGCCATTGGATTCGCCGCCGTGCTGGTGCTGCTGGCCGGAGCCGCCATCATCGGCGCGATCAGTGCGCGCACCGTCGCCCGCAACTCCACCGATCTGGTGATGGATCAGCTCGTGATCACGCGCCTGCTGGACGAAGTGGAACGCGAGCAGCAGGTCCTGAACACCGCCTTCTATCGCCTCTCGCAGACGCCCGAAATGGTGGATCGGGCGCGAGTCCTGCTCGACCTGGATAAAACCGACTCCGATATCGATCAACTGGTCGCCAGCGCGGCCAGCAGCCCGGATGCCGCAACCTGGCAGGGCCTGCATCGCGCGATGCTCGGATTCTCCAGCGAAGCCCGCCAGTTGCTCACCCTGAAGAAGCTCCCGGAAGCGAGTTCGGCCGACCTCTTCCGGCGGCATGAGGAAGTGACCACGGTGGTGGCGAAGCTGGTCGATCTCAGCTACGCCCGCGCGCTCTCCCACCAACAGGCCGTGAACGGCCGCGTGTCGAAGCTGGCCCAGGAATCCGCCGCGCTGGTGGGAAGTTGCTTCGCCATCGCGCTGGTCTGCGCGTTCCTCACCGTCCGCGGAGCCGCGCGAGTGTTCCGCCAAATGGAAGGTCAGGCCGGCGAGCTGAGCCGCGTCTCCTTCCGCATGCTGGAGATTCAGGAAGCCGTCGCGCGGCGCTTCGCGCATGAGCTGCATGATGAGCTTGGAGGCTCACTCACGGCGATCAAGACCAACCTCACCGCGCTCGCCTCCGACCCCACGGACCGGGCCCGCCTGGACGATTCCACCAAGCTGATCGAGACCTCTATCTCCAACGTCCGCGAGCTTTCGCAGCTTCTCCGCCCCACCATCCTTGACGATTTCGGACTCGACGCGAGCCTTCGCTGGCTGGTGGAGCGCTTCCGCGAGCGGACGCGCATCGCGGTCGATTACCAGTCCACCTTCGATGGGCGCCTGCCCGATGAAACCGAAACGCACCTGTTCCGCATCGTGCAGGAGGCCCTGACCAACATCGCGCGGCACTCCAACGCAACCAAAGTCTCCGTCTTCCTTCGCGCCGATGACGGCCACGTCCGGCTTACGCTCTCCGACAACGGCCGCGGACTCTCCGAAGATGCCCGCAAAGGGATGGGTCTCTCCGGCATGCGTGCACGAGCCCACAGCGCTGGGGGAGAATTGAAGTTGGAGTCGAAGCCGGGACAAGGCGTGACAATTGAAGTCTGGGCCCCCTGCCCGCCCGAATTCCTGCAGCCGAATTCATGATAAAAATTCTTCTGGCCGACGATCACGCTCTGGTGCGCCAAGGCTTCCGCATGATCCTGGAAGCGCAGTCCGACATGGAGATCGTGGGACAGGCCAGCAACGGCCGCGAAGCCGTGGAGCTGGGCGAAAAACTGCACCCCGACGTCGTCATCATGGACGTCGCCATGCCGGAGTTGAACGGCATCGAAGCCACGCGCCGCCTGGCCGCCTCCGCGCCGCGCACACGCGTGCTCGCGCTCAGCATGCACAAAGATTCCATGTACGTCCGCGAGATCCTGCGCGCCGGAGCCCGCGGCTATCTTCTCAAAGATTCCGGCGACGCCGACCTCATCGCCGCCGTCCGCGCCGTCGCGAAAGGGGAGGGCTACATCAGCCCGTCGGTCTCCGACGCCGTGCTCTCCGACTATCGCCGCCACGTCACCGACCCCCTGGATCTGCTGACCAGCCGTGAGCGCGAAGTGCTGCAACACATCGCCGAGGGCAAGACGAACAAGGAAATTGCGAACACTTTGAACCTCAGCGTCTACACCGTGGAGGCCCACCGGGGCCGCATCATGGAGAAGCTGAACCTGCATTCGACCGGCGAGCTGGTTCGCTTCGCCCTCCGTAACGGATTGATCGACTAGTACTTAGAGCCCCTTAGTCCCCGTTGCTATCGGAACCCCGTTTATCGGACGATAAGCGGGAGGGGAGCATCGACACGTCCGTTCGAGAACAGCAACGACGCCGCTCCGCTCGTACAGACCAGCGCCTTCTGGTCCGCATCGAGTTGAAGGACGGCCTGGGAAGATCGCGTTGGATCACCGCGGACACGTTCGACCGCGCCACCGGCGGCATCGGCATCACGATAATGTCGCCGCTGCAGATCGGCTCGGTCATTCCCGTGCGCGGAAAACTGGGCGAGGATCAGAATGAGATCGTGGTGCAGGCCAACGTCCGCTGGTGCGTCGAATCCAGCGTCGGCGTGTACCGCGCGGGTTTGGAGTTCGTGGACGAATCCCGGCGGCGGCCACCGCCCCCGGATTCGCAGCCGCACTCCGAAACGCCCCCGCCCAAGCCCACGGTGGGCGGCCCGCAAGAAGAACTGGATTACTACGAAATCCTGCAACTCAGCCCCAAAGCCGACACGGAAACCATCCATCGCGTGTACCGGATTCTCGCCCAGCGTTACCATCCGGACAATCTGGAGACCGGCAATCCGGAATGGTTTGTGCAGATCTCGGAAGCGCATGCGGTCTTGGGAGATCCGGAGCGCCGCGCCGGCTATGACGCGCAGCACCGCCGCGCGCGCCAGCTTCGCTGGAAGATTTTCGATCAGTCCGCCGCCTCTGTAGGCCTGGCCGCCGAAGTGAACAAGCGCCGCGGCATTCTCGGCCTGCTCTACGCCAAGACTCTGCACGATCCGGAGCGCGCGACGCTCACGATCCACGATTTTGAGGAGTTGCTCGGGTGCCCGCGCGAACACCTCGATGCCGCGCTGTGGTACCTGAAGGGCAAGGGCTACATTCAACGCTCCGACGGCGGGCGTTATAACATCACCATCCCCGGATTCGAGCAGGCCGAATTGCACGCCGCGGCACAGCCGGAACCAGCGCCCGCCGCGGCCGCCCCGGATTTCTCCCACCAGCTTCCCGCCCCGTACCGCAACGGAAAGTAGACTCGGCGATTTTTTACTCCTCCGGCACAATCCCTTCGAGATCCTCAGCCCGATTCTCGAACCTCGTGTACTGCCCCAGGAACCGCAGCGGCACCGTGCCGATGGGGCCGTTTCTCTGCTTGGCGATGATCAGATCCGCCAGGCCCTTCACGTCTTCGTTATCGCGCTTGTACACTTCTTCGCGAAAGATGAAGCCGACCAGATCCGCGTCCTGCTCGATCGAGCCCGAGTCGCGCAAGTCACTCAGTTGCGGCTTGTGATCGCCCACGCGAGTCTCGGAAGCCCGGCTCAACTGTGACAGCACCAGGAACGGCACGTTCAGGTCCTTCGCCATCAGCTTCAGGCCGCGCGAAATCGCGCTGACTTCCTGGTTGCGATTCTGGTTCGCGCCCTTGCCTCCGCCCGGACTGCTGATCAGCTGCAGGTAATCCACCACCACCAGATCCAGCCCATGCTCGGCCTGCATGCGGCGGAGCTTGGAATGGATGTCCATAAGATTGATGCCCGCCGTGTCGTCCAGGAAGATCGGCGATTCCGTCAGATTTGACAAGGCCACTTGCAAGCGGCGGCGCTCTTCGGCGTTCAAGAATCCCGCGCGGAACTTGTGTTGATCCACGCGCGCGGCCGAACACAGTAAGCGAGTCAGCAAACTCGACGACGACATTTCGAGCGAGAACACCGCCACCGGCCGCTTCATACTCGGATGCGTCGAAACGTGCGCCGCGATGTTCATCGCCAGCGCCGTCTTTCCCATGGAAGGGCGCGCCGCCAAAATGATCAACTCGCCGCCGTTCAACCCGCCGGTCATCTCATCGAACTTCGTAAAACCCGTGCTCAAGCCGCGGATGCGCTGGCTGGGATCGAGGAACGCCGAGATGCCGCCGGGAAACTTCTCCACGATCTCGCCCGGCGCCGTCAGGTGATCGCGCGTGCGAGCCTCGCCCAGCTTCAGCATGGACTCTTCGGCCGATGCCAGAATCTGATCCGGCTCCTCCTCGCCGATCATGCAGCGGTCGATCACCTTCTGCGCGTTGAAGATCATCTTGCGCAGCAGCGATTTATCCTTGACGATGCGGACGTAGCCGTCCAGATTCGCCACTTCCGGCAAACCTTCGTCGAGCGAGACCAGGTACGACAGGCCGTCCACCGATTCCAGCTGCCCCTGCTTCATGAGCTCGCCGGCAACCGTCACGCGATCGATGTGCTCGCCGCGGTCATACAGTTCCTTCATGCGGCCGAAGATGCGGCGATGCTTTTCGAGGCTGAAATCGTCGGAATCCAGCACCGCCGCGACTTGTAAATACAAGGAGCCGTTCAGCAGGATGGAGCCGAGCACCAAGCGCTCAGCATCGGGATTGGCCGGCAGGCCACGTTCAAAGGTAAGATCCGCGGAAGACGCCATGGGAGGGACCACTTTACATCCGCGCCAGGGCCGTGTGGGGACGGCCCTGCGCGAGTTACTTAAGATACATCAAATTCCCCGCGGGGGGAAGATTGCAGACCGAATACAACTGCCTACAACCGCGTTACTGCCTGCTCGTTACTACTTTGCCGCGGCAGGAGCGGCCGCGGGAGCCGGAGCCGGCATCGGCACGATGGTCGCGCTGATAATGCGGTCCAGCATCGGGAAGTTCTTGAGGTAGGCGTTGCCCTGCCCCTGGATCGCGCCCTGGTTCGGCGATTCGCCGTAACCCGCATAAATCTTGTCGACGTTCTCCATGCCGGAGACCACTTCGCCGAATGGAGCAAAGCCCTGCGAATCGAGCGCGGCGTTGTTGCCAAAGTTGATGAAGAACTGCGTGGAGCGCGTGTTCGGACCGGCCGTGGCGAAGGTAAGGCGTCCCCGCGTGTTGTGTTCCTTGACCGGATCGTCCGCGATGTTGGCTTTATCCCAGACCCGCGCCACTTCCGGCTTACCGCTGATGCCGAACTGCGCCATGAACCCGGAGATCACGCGGAAGAACGCCAGGTCGGAGAAGAAGCCGGCCTTCACAAGGTTGTAGAAACGGTCCGCGCCCCGCGGCGCCCATGCCCGTGTCACTTCGATGACCACGTCGCCCTTGGTGGTGGTGAACTTCACCCGATATTGGGCCGGAGCGGTCTGGTTCAAAGTCTTGGGGTCTAGCAGATTGCCCGCCGCGGGAGCCGGCGTCTTCGGCGCGGTGGACCGGGCCGGAGCCTTGGGCTCGCCTCCCTTAGGAGCTTCTTTCGTCTGCGCCATCAAGGCGCCCGTGAGCATCAGAGCGAGTAAAACTTGTTTCATGGTTTTCTAAAGTATTCTACCGCGAGCGGCGGCGAATCGTCAGCAGCAGGCCAGCGGCGAGAAGTCCGAACGTGGACGGCTCCGGCACGGTAAGGGCGCCGAAGGTGAGGTCGTCGATGGGCAGCGCGCCCGTGGTGGCAGCGGTGTGTGTGAACCGCAGGGCGTGGATATCGCCGGTAAAGGTCAGTATTTGATTCGGCCCCGTCACACTCGTCGCGGGAATCACGATGCTCTGGCCGGGAATCACGTTCCCGGAAAGATCCAGCGCATCCACCATGGCTCCGCCGAAGTTCCCTGGATTCGGCACGGTGCTGGTCAGGCCCACCAAAGTAAAGGAGACGGAACTGACGAATGCGTTGGTGGCGGAGTTCAACGGATCGACGAAACTAATGGTGCCAGGATTGAGGTCGGTCCAGAACGGAGACGCGTAGTTAAGCGTCGACGGCGGGAAGATATTGAACTTGAAGTTCTGGGCCGCGGTAATGTCGTTGAACAGAACGCCGCTAGACGCATACTGATTGGTCAGCGTCACGGCGCCGCCCGCGGTGTCCTGATCGTCAAAGTTGATGGTGCCGGCACACAGCGGTAACGCGATGGCCAGGGACAGCACAGCTAGTTTTGTCATGAGGACTCCTCCGAGTCCCAGTTATGATATCAGCGCGCACGGATTTAGGCGAGGGCGTTCGAACTCCGGTAATCTAACTCGTGTGAGGTTTCTTCTCCCGGCGCTCTTAGCTCTCGGCTTACGGGCGCAGCCCGCTCCGGATCTCCAGAATGCAGCGGACCTGTATATCGGCCACCAGTTCGCACCCGGGTCCCTGCTCCGGATTTTCGCCGGACCACCGCGGCCGAGCATGGTCTCGGCGGAACTCTTGCCCTCGGGTGGGCAGGCGCCGATGGTGTTGCCGATTGTCGGCGCGACGGATGCTTACTCGGTGATCGCACTCATCCCGAAGAACGCGCCCCTTGGATCCGCGCAAATTCACGCGTCGTTCGATGGCATCGATCAAGGCTCCGCGAGCGTGACCATCGTACCCAGCAGCTTCGGGCTCTTCACGAACGGACCTGTCGCGCTGGCACAAAACTCGCTCACGCGTCCCGCCCACCCGAACGACGTTGTGACTCTGTGGGGAACAGGACTGGGCTCGGCGGCGCAGAGTCAAGTTTCCGTCTTGGTCGGCGGACGACCCGCGCCCATGACCTACGCGGGACCCGCGCCGGGATCTCCCGGTCTTGACCAGTTGAACGTCCGGATCCCCAACGATCCCGCGATTCCCGAGGGCTGCTATGTCGCCGTCGATATCACCGTGGCCGGAGTCCTGACCAACCGCGGCTCGCTCCCCTTCGCAAGGGACCCCGCGGCCGCCTGCAAGCATCCTCTGGGATTGACGCCAGAACAGTTGCTTACTCTCGATCAAGGGGGAGGCGTCACGTTCTCCCATTCGTGGATCAGCAGTTCCATCCAACCGTCCTTCGACCCCTACATCACGGACTGGACTAAGTTCACCCGCTCCGACTATGCCAATTTCTATGTGAGCGTGGAGGATGCGTTTGGAGTCGCGGTGGCCTCCCAGCCTGCCCAGGAGTCTGACGACGCCCTCTTCCGTTGCTCGACGGAGGGCGATCGGAGCTACCTCGTGCTTTTCGACCCCACGGCGCCCGTCCCAGGGTTTGGCAACCCCGGCTCCTTGAGCCTGGTGGGGCCGGATGGCCGGTCGGTTCAAGTTCCGTCGCAACTAACCGTGGTCTTTCCGGTAGACCCTGATCCCGCCTCGTTCACGATGGACGCCGTGCCCGACTCCTTCTTCCTGCCAGGAACCTGGACTCTGACGCAAGCATCCGGCCCGCGTCTGATCCCGTTCACCGTCGCCTTGCCGGTGGGGCCTGCGATCCGCGTGACCAACTCCGCGGAAGTGAGCGCGTTGGACCGGCGCCGGGACACGACCGTGCGATGGAATCCTCTCGGCTTTTCCGGCAACCAGATCGTAACGGTGACGCTCTACCCTCCGGACAGCACAGCACCGCTTTCCTGCGTTTCGCCGGCGCAGGCCGGCGCCCTCACGATTCCCGCCCGTTTCCTCGGTCAACTGGCTCCCTCGGCTGATCCGCTCAATCCATCCATCCTTGCGGTGCGCGTGTCGACGCGAGTGGGCGGCTTGTCAACGTTCAAAATCGGTCCGAGCGGAGGGATTTCAGGCGCATTCGACGCCACGTCCGAACAGGACATCCCGATCACGATTCAGTAGATCGCTCAAGGTCTGATACAGTTGGCCAAGAACCCGTTTATGCGGCAACTGTCGGTGTTCCTTTCGATCACGGCCGTCGCTCTCGCTCAGCAAGCCGCGCCCGACGCCCGATTCCGCGTCGACACCGAACTCATCCAGGTAAACGTCATTGCCCAGAACGCGGACGGCAAGCCCGTGGCCGACCTCAAACGCGAAGAGTTCCGGATCTTCGATCGCGGCGTCGCGCAAGAGATCCGGCTCTTCGAGGCGGAGTCGGAAGCCACCGTGCCTCGGCCGACGGGAGCAAAGGCATCCCAGGTCTTCACCAATCAACCGCCCCTCTCCACGGGATCGCGCAGCGGCTACGCCGTCATCCTGCTCGACACGCTCCATACGAACTTCGGCGATCCTCGAAAACCGGAGGAAGGCAGCGGGGCCGCGATCCACAAGACGCTCGAACTGTTACGGTCAATCTCGCCGAGCGACAAGATCGCGATCTATGCGCTGCAGCGCAAACTGGAAGTAATCTGCGAATTCACCTCGGACCGGATCTTGCTGGAGCAGCGGCTCCGCGCCTGGAAAATTCCCATCGACATGCCCGTCAAAACCTCTGAAGCCATGGCGGAAGCATTCGCGCCCGCCAAGGAAATGCGGGAAGCCGCCCGCATCGATGCGCTGGGGCGAATCTCCGCCAGCGATGGGGAACTGCTTCAGGTGGCGGATCATCTCGCGGGCATTCCAGGGCGGAAGAACCTCATCTGGATCGCGGATGTTTTTCCGGTCAGCGGGCCGGCTCTACAAAAGCTCCGCGAAGCGGGAGTCGCAATCTATCCGGTGGACGCCTTCGGTGTGTGCCCCCAGCTTGTCGCCGATAGTCCCGGGGAGTTCGCCCCGTGCCCGCCTAGACCTGTCGATGCCATGAACGCCATCGCTGCTTTTACGGGAGGCCTCGCCTATTATTACCGCAACGATCTTGACGTGGCGATGCGGGAGGCTTTGGACGATGGCCGTGTCAGCTACACTCTTGGGTACTATCGGTTCGCCAAAGATTCGGCCGCGGGACCACCCCAAGTGACCGTTCAAGTCTCGCGGCGGGGCGTTGTCCTGCGGTCGCAGACCATCCGCCAACCCGGTCCGCTTCCGGTCTCCCGCGATCCGAAAGTGGACGCGATTCGAACCATGAATCAGCCCGTCGATGCCACGGCGATTCCGATCGCGCTCCGGATCACACCGGCGGGCGATAGTCTGGACATGTACGCCCTGCTCGACCTGAGCAGCCTGGATCTCGTGCTCGATCATGGCGTTTGGTCAGGAAAGCTCAAGCTTTTGACGCGCTTTACGGATGCGGAGGGCCGTGCGGTCGGCGAGGCCTCCGATCAGACCCTGACCCTGAGTCTCCGGCCAGCGACTTACGAGAAAGCCGCCCAGTTGGGGTTCCCCTACGATCTAAAGTTGAAAACTCCGGCGAAAGCCTCGGAGTTAAAGCTCCTCTTTATGAATCCGGCAACGGGCAAGACCGGGACGGTGACGGTCTCCTTGTCAGACGTCAAGGGGCACAGCTGAAAACTAAAGGGGAAATGGACGGGAAGGAAATTCAACCAGCAGTTACGGTCTAAGAAGATACAGCCGGGCAGAAATAGCTATGCCGGAGAGGAGGCGAACCGGAGTCCGCCTCCCTCCCCGGCAAAGAGTTGGTTTGGTTTAGCTACCCTGGTTGGAGGCAGCGGTCATGACAGACGCGATCTTCGAGAAGATCGTGCTGATGCTGGTCGCCACACCCGGCATGATGGCGCCGGCGGCAACGGCCACGAAACCCGCCATCAAAGCGTATTCGATGAGGTCCTGACCTTTGTTGTCTTTCCAGATCTTGAGTTTCAATACCAGATTTTTCATTTTGTTTCCTCTCTCCCTTACGTTGGCAACAGGTCCCTGTTGCTGATACAAAAGTATCATCGGCAGTT
Source organism: Bryobacteraceae bacterium (assembly GCA_036498815.1). Lineage (GTDB taxonomy): Bacteria > Acidobacteriota > Terriglobia > Bryobacterales > Bryobacteraceae > Palsa-187. Next base: position 386,142 of record DASYET010000013.1, read on the forward strand.
TTCAGAAAGAATCAGTAGGAATGCCTACTAGGACGCGTGAAAAGTCTCAGGTTGACCGTTTCTTGACGGTTTCCGTCACCTTAGAACTATCCCCCCGCAGGGGGTAAGACTCATGGTTCGGTGGTACCCCTCCCCCATCGCAGGGTATTGATTCTAGAGGCCAGCGCGCTTCTCTGCTACACTCTCTTAGGAATGCCACAAATCTTAGACGGAGTGCTTGTTCGCAACGAAATCATGGCGGGATTAAAAACCCGCGTCGAACGTCTGAAGCGTCGACCCGGCCTGGCCGTGGTGCTGGTGGGAGAAGACCCCGCTTCTGACCAATACGTTCGCAATAAGATCAAAGCTTGCAGTGAGTTAGGCCTGCTGAGCGAGAAGATCACCCCGCCCGCCTCGATCGATACCGACGGGTTGCTGGCCGTGATCGATGAGCTGAACCGCCGGCCCGACATCGACGCCATCCTGGTGCAGATGCCGGTACCGAAGCATATCGACTCGCGGCGGGTGTTGGAAGCCGTCGCCGCGGATAAGGATGCCGACGGATTCCATCCCGTGAACGTCGGCCATCTGGTGGCCGGGCGGCCCGCTCCGCGCTCCTGCACGCCCGCTGGAATCATTGAGTTGCTGAAGTATTACAAGATCCCGATGGAGGGCCGCCACGCAGTGGTGGTGGGGCGCAGCGATATCGTCGGCAAGCCGATGGCGCTGTTGCTGCTGCAAGAGAACTGCACCGTGACCATTTGCCACTCCCGCACCGCCGATCTGGCAGCGGAGTGCCGCCGGGCCGACATTTTAGTGGCGGCCATCGGTAAGCCGGCGCTCATCACGGCCGATTTCATCGCACCGGGAGCCGCCGTGGTCGACGTCGGTACCAGCCGCGTTACCGATGCCGCGGAGGCCGCAAGGTTCGGCAAGGCCGAAGACTTCGCCAAGCGTGGAGTCGCCTGGGTGGGCGACGTGCACCCCGTGGACGTCAAGCGCGTGGCAGCGGCGTACAGCCCCGTGCCGGGCGGCGTGGGACCGTTGACCATCGCGATGCTGATGTCGAACACTGTGATGCTGGCGGAGCAGCACGCGGCGGCAGAAGCCACGGCGTAGCACCCGCCGCGTAACAGGAACGATGCTTCGAGTAGGACTCACCGGCGGCCTGGCCAGCGGAAAAACTTTCGTCGGCCACACGCTCGCCGGAATGGGCTGCCTGCTGATCGAAGCCGACGAGATCGGGCGGCAAGCGCAGCAACCCGGCGGCGAGGCTTACGACGAAATCGTTCGCGTGTTTGGCCGCGAATTCCTGAACCCCGACGGCACGCTGGACCGCCGTAAACTCGCGGCGCACGTGTTCCACGATCCGGCGCAGCTCGAAAAACTCAACGCCATCGTGCATCCCGTCGTCATCGCGAAGCGCCGCGAGACGGAGGCGGAGTTCGAGCGTCAAAATCCCCATGGCATCGCCGTAACCGAAGCTGCCATACTGATAGAGACGGGAAGTTATCGCGATTTCGACCGCATGATTGTGGCGATCTGCCGCCCGGAGCAGCAAATGGAGCGCGCCATGTCACGCGGTCATCTGACACGTGAAGAGGTACTCGAGCGGATGCGGCGCCAAATGCCTCTGGACGAAAAAGTGAAGTACGCGGACTACATCATCGATACTTCAGGACCCAAGGAACACACGCTCGCCCAAACCCGGGCGGTTTATGAATCGTTGCGGAGTTTGACTCTATGAAGATGCGATCTTTGTTGCTCGCTGCCCTGATCGTGGGCAGCTTCGTTTACCTCACCACGCGCGCGGATTCTCCGTTCCATCACGTGTTCTCGCCGGGATCGAGCGATGCTCCGCTGTGGAGCGGACCAACGGTTGCGGAATCGGCCGGGCTGGGTCCGGATGAGCAAAACAACATCGACATTTATAAAAACGCGAAGGACAGCGTCGCCTACATCACCAGCACGGTGATCCAGCGCAATTTCTTCTTCGGCGATTATCAGCAGCGCGAACTCGGCAGCGGCTTCCTGATCGACGGCGAGGGACGGATTCTGACGAATTACCACGTGATCAGCGGCAGCGCGCAGGTGGAAGTGAGCCTGCCCTCCGATCACAGCAACTACAAAGCGACGATTCTGGCGCGCGACCGCGTGAACGACCTGGCGCTGATCAAGATCGAGCCGAAGCGCAAGGTCACGTTCCTCAATTTGGGCGATTCGGATCGTTTGCAAGTGGGACAGAAGGTGCTCGCCATCGGGCAGCCTCTGGCGCTGGATGGAACGCTCACCGTCGGCGTAGTCAGCGCGCTGCATCGCGATATCCAGGGCGAGAACAACAACAACCTCGAAGGTATGATCCAGACCGACGCGGCGATCAACCAAGGCAATAGCGGCGGGCCTCTGCTCGATTCTTCGGGCAATGTGATCGGCATCAACACGGCGATTTACGGGCCGAACGGGAATATCGGGATCGGGTTCGCGATGCCGATCAATCGCGCCAAGACGATGCTGGAGACGATCCGCTCGGGCAAGCGCGTGGCTCCGGCCCAGAACCTGGGCGCTCAGGGAGCCATGGTGTCGGGCGACTTCGCGCAGGCCCTGGGATTGCCCCCGAGCGGCGGATTGCTGGTCTTCGAGGTCTACCGCGGATCGGCTGCCGCGAGCGCGGGACTGCGCGGCGCACACGATGAGAAGATTGTCGGCAACTACCGTGTGCCCACCGGCGGCGACTTGGTCACGATGGTGGACGGCAAGCCGGTGGAGGATCGCGACACGATTCCCCGCGCTATCGCCAAGAAGCGCGCAGGCGACACGCTGGATCTGACCGTAGTCCGCGACGGCAAGACCATGAACGTGAAGGTCACGCTGCTTGAGGCGCAAGAATAGAGGGCGGCGACCTCAGTGCGAAGCCGGTGAAGGGATCGCGGCCCGTCCCTACAGCGCCGCAGCGCTGCCCGCCAATCCCAGTTCCGCGGCGCGCGCCTTCATCGCGGCGATGCAGAACGAAATGTGCTGATCCAAGTCCACGCCCATCTCCTTCGCGCCGTTCATGATGTCGTCGCGATTCACGGCCCGCGCGAACGCTTTATCCTTGAGCTTCTTTCGGACCGACGCGGTTTCCACCTCGTGAATGCTGCGGCCCGGCTTCACAAAGGAGCAGGCCGTGAGAAACCCGGCCAATTCGTCGCACGCGAACAGCGTCTTCTCTAGCGGCGAGACCCGCGGGACTCCCGTGAAATCCGCGTGCGACAGGATCGCGCGCCGGATCTCTTCGCTGACGCCGCGTGCGGCAAGAATCGCCTCGCCCTTGGTGGGATGGTCTGGCAAATTGGGATGAATCTCCCAGTCGAAATCGTGCAGCAGCGCCGTGACAGCCCACTTCTCCTCATCCTCGCCTGCCTGGCGGGCATACGCGGCGACGCATGCCTCCACGGCCAGCATGTGCTTCCGCAGGCTGTCGGATTTCACGAACTCGCACACGATCTCCCATGCCTGATTCCTGTCCATACGGCTTCAGTGTATAAGCTCCCGTGGTCGCGCGGCGGGTTCCCAATTGAAACCGACAACGGCCGCAAGAGCCATCTTGGTTTCCATCGCGGGATCAACGTCGGCGCCGGCTGCTGAAAATACAGGAGCATGCAGTGGCGACTGACATGCTTACAAGAGTACCGATGATAATCCCAATCCGTGCGTGCAGCAAGGCAGGATCAAAGCTCGCCGCCGTAAAACAACAGACCCGACACGTCGGTATGGACTCGCTCATGCTTCATGCTCTGGGCGATCTCCCGATCTTTCAGCGATACAACGTAGAAGAGCACCTCTCGGAATGCAGCAGTTGCCGCAGTGCGTTGCGACGCGCCTCCGAGGTCCTTACAGTATTTCGAACCGCCGCGTAAGAAGTGAACCTTGAGGTGCTGGAGCCGGATTAGGCTGCGGCCGGAGAAGCAGCGGCTTCGCCGAAGGAGTTCGCGAAGTACGCGACCACCTGTGTCATCTCGTCGAGAGCCTTACGGGCGGCGGCGGGAGAAACCGTGCGGCACGCCTTGAAGCAGGCACCGGCCACACTGTAGTGCACCGCGAGCATCCGGCGCTCTACTCCGCCGGCGTCTTCCATCAAGCGCATCAGTACGGCGTAATCTCGATCCAACATTTGCTTCACGCCGTCCCATTCCGGAGCGCCCTGGAGCAACCGTTCCTTCGCTTCCAGGAAACCCAGTCGATAAGACTGCGCGATGCTGGTGGCGTAATCCCGCGAAGTGGCCGCGCTCAGGATCAACTGGCAGGTATAGCGGAACCAATAACAGAACAGGAGAATCGAGCTTACGGTGATCGCGCCGGTGAGTAACTTTTCCATCATGGCGTCTGCTCTTTCCTCCTTCCTGATTCAAGAGTAACCGGGGATTCGCGCGGGGGCAAGAGCTTTTGTGTCACTTTCGTGGCCCTAAGGTTAAATCGTTTTCGCGCACAGAGGTACCTTGAGGGGCCCGGGTACTGGGTAACGGCGCTCCTCGGATCTATTTCGCGAGGCCCGAAAGTGGAGCCGCTACCGGTTGTCCACAGTTCTCGCAAAACTGCGCCTGCGGGCCAACGGCGTGGCCGTTGGAACACGTACGCGGCCGCAACTCGGGAACGTGCGCCGCGGAATAGAGCACCGCCATCGCCGCCGAATAGAACGCCATCCAGTGCCCGGAGAATCCGCGCACCACGGAGGGAGGCATCCCGCCCGGTCCGCTGCCCTTTGGCGGCGCGTTGGTCAAGGCGAGGATGAAGTTCACGAGCGCATAGGCGAAGAAGCCGCCCACCACGTATCGCGCCCAAGACGGACATCCACGGAGCACCGCTTTCCAGAAATCCTTCTGGTCGAACCCCGCGGTCATCCGTTTGGAGACAAGCACGGTGGGGATCCAGACGATAAAGACGCCGATGTGCAGCCAAAAGGTCCGGGTGCCGAGCGGCCCCTGGGCTCCGGATAACGCCGCCACATGCGAGAGAAAGCTCAGGATCAAGCCAATTCCCGCCAGCACCGCGAGGAACGTGAGCCAGGGTTTAGAGAAATCCGGCATTTCTAGAAGGATCGGCGTGAAGCGAGTGTGCCGCTAGATGGCCTTGAGACGCGCCGCAACGTCCCGCGCCGCGGCGAAGGCTCCCCGTAAGGTTCGCTATAGTAGCCTTACGGTGAACGTGCGTCTGCTCTCGAACCTTGCGTTGTTATCCCCTGCTCTTTTGAGCCTTGCGGCGTGCAAAAACATGCCGGAGGCGTACGCTCCGCCGGATCAGATGGCGCCGATCACGATGTCGCGGACTTACCGCATCACGCATGTCATCAACATGGACGACGGCGACGCGGAGTCGCACTTTGTGCAGGACATTCGGGGGCTGAACGGCAACTGGCGGTGGACCGGGAAGCGGCCCACCGCGCGCGTGCCGGTCCGGAGCGCCGATAATCTTCATCTGGTGATGGATTTCGCCATTGCGGACGCAACGTTCAAGACCACGGGTCCGGTCAAGGTTACGGTCTACGTGAACGACAAGCTGGCCGCCTCCCTCAGCTGCCCGGAACCGGGAGAACGCCATCTCGATACTCCCCTGCCGCCGGGCCTGGTGGAGCCGAACAAAGACGCCGTGATCGCGGCGGAGATCGACAAGGTGTGGGTTTCGCCCACCGACGCGACGGAGCTCGGATTCATCCTGAAGCGGATCGGGTTAACGCAGGAATGATTCAGGCTCTGGCGGCACTGTTGGGGGCGTCGCTTACGGTGGCCGCCTGTTACGCCACGGGCGTCCTGTTGCTCGAGCGGTTGGGGCTGACGTTGAAGCGGACGGAGCAGCCTCCGCTGGCGTTTATCCTGGGCGCGGCGTGCTTCCATCTGGCGGTGTTCGCGGTGCTGGCGGCACATGTCGCGTACTGGCCGGTGCTGGTGGCGCTGTGCCTGGTCCCGATCGGAGGGGCCCTCGCGAAGGGAGCGTGGCGGCTGCGCGGAGAGGCGGAAGCTCCGCTCGACTACAGCATCAAGCGTCTTAGTTTAGTTTTGTTTGGGCTCTTTTCCCTCCTGTATTTGTTTCATGCTTGGGCGCCGGAGGCGAGTCCCGACGGGTCCGGCTACCATCTGGGCTACGTCTCGCGCTATGTGCGGGCGCATGGATTCGAATGGGTTACGACCAATATGTATGCGGCGCTCAGCGCGGGCGTGGAGATGCTCTACGTCCCCGCGTTCGCGATCGGGCGGCACTCGGCGGCGGCGCTGGTGCACTTCGCGTTCCTGATCGCGCTGGCGATGGCGATTTTCGCGTACGGGCGAAGGCTGGGGAAACCTTGGGTGGGAGCGGCGGCGGCGTTTCTGGTTTTCGCGAGTCCTGTGGTGGGCATCGACGGGACCACCGCTTATATCGACGTCGCGGTGGCGGCGGTGGTCTTCGCGGTGTTTTACTTCCTGGAACTTTGGGACGAGGGGCGCAATCCCGGGGCGCTGGTCGCCGTCGGGCTGCTGGCCGGTTACGCCTACGCCACCAAGTACACCGCGTTCGTGATCCTGCCGTTCACGCTGTTGTTCGTGCTGTGGCGGGCGCGCAAGCTGCGTCCGGCAATAACTGTGTTGCTCTACTCGATTCTGATGGTTGCGCCGTGGATGGTGAAGGATTACATCGTACTGAAGGACCCGGTGGCTCCCTTTGCCGATACCGTCTTCCGCAATCCGTTCTTCCATCCCATGTTCGAGAGCGAATATAAGGAGCTGCTCAGCGGGCCGGGCTACGGGATCACCGACAAGCGCACTCTGCCGCTGGAGGTGACGATTCGCGGGGCGCACCCGCAGGGTTTGCTGGGCATGGCGTTCCTGGGAGCACCGATCGCGCTGCTGGCGTTGCGATTCCGCGCCGGGCGTCGCTTGGTGGCGTGCGGCGTGGTCATGGCCGCGCTGTACTTCACCAATGTCGGGACTCGATTCCTGATTCCTTGTCTGCCGTTCGTGGCGCTGGCGATGGCGCTGGCGCTCTCTACCGAAAAAGAGAAGCTCGCGCCGGTGCTCGCCCTGGCCATGCTGTTCCATGCCTACACCAGTTGGCCCTCGCAACTGGAGCACACCGCGTCGCCGGGGGCGTGGAAGCTGGACAACAAGATTCTGTACCGGCAGGCGCTCCGTTTGATGCCGCAGGAACGCTATCTTCGCGAGAGCTTTGCGGGTTATGGCGCGGCGATGCTGGTGGATTCCGCGGTTCCCAAGGGCGAGCGCGTCCTGGCAATGGGGGAGGTGCCGCAATCTTACACGGCTCGCGACATCTTGATCAGTTACCAGTCCGCGTTCAACGAACGGCTGGTGGACACCGTGAACATGGGGTGGGCGGACGGGTTCCAGGCCCGCGTGGCGGACAAGTTTTCCTTCCCGGAGCGCACCTCCACGCGGATACGAATCCTGCAAACCGCGAATCCGGGCGACGCGCACTTCCAGTGGGGCGTCCACGAGCTCCGATTTTTCGACAAAGGCGTGGAAGTCCCGCGGCGGCCGGAATGGCGTCTGAAGGCGTGGCCGAATCCCTGGGATGTGCAGCTGGCGTTCGATAACAATCCGGCGACTCGGTGGCGCTCCTGGGAGGTGGCCGTACCCGGGCAGTACGTAGACGTGGACTTCGGGCGCCCTGAAGCAGTGGATGAAGTTCGCGTGGAACACGCCTGGGATTACAAGACGAAATTGGAACTGCAGGAGTTCGCCGGGGGCGCGTGGAGCAAGCTCGCGGACACGCCCCGGTCCAGTCCGATCGAGCCTCCGGCGTTTTTGCGGAAGGCCGCGACGCGGGAGTTGCTGCGGAGTGGAATCCACTATCTGCTGGTGGGCGACGGAGACTTCGCCTCGCAGGACATTCGCGACGATCCGGAGTTTTGGGGATTGACGCAGATCGCGTCGGGGTCGGGGATCCGGATTTACCGGGTTGTGCCGTGACGAATCCCGCGAGGTTTCTCGGCGTTGATGGCGGGCAATCGAGCACGCTCGCTCTGGTCGGCGATGAGAATGGCGAGGTGATCGGACGGGGGCTCGGTGGACCGTGCCAGAAAGAAGGCTCCCTGCGAGAGGCGTTGGAGCAAGCGGGGGCGCTCGGTGGCACGTTCGAAGCCGCTTGTTTTGGGTTGAGCGGACGTCCATCCGCCCAGGAAGCGGCGGCACGCGAATTGATCCGAGCCGACCGGTTCCTCTTCACGCACGACGCGGACATTGCGCTGACCGGAGCTCTCGCGGGAGAGCCGGGCATCATCGTAATCGCGGGCACGGGGTCGATCGCGTTTGGTCGCGACGGCTCGGGCAAGACGGCTCGGGCGGGCGGTTGGGGCTACGCGTTCGGTGATGAAGGCGGCGCGTTCGATCTGGTCCGTCAGGCGCTGCGCGCGATTCTGCGGCAGGAAGAAGGCTGGGGACCGGCGACGGCTCTTCGCGATTTGTTTCTTGCGGAGGCGGAAGTGGAGAGCGCGCACGCGCTCCTGCATCGTTTCGCTGGCGGTGAGGTGACGAAGGCGCAGTTGGCAAGGCTCGCCCCGCTGGTCGATCAGGCGGCGGCCACCGGGGATCATGCGGCGCAGGATATTCTCAAGTCCGCCGCACAGCAACTCGCGACGTTCGCCGCCGCCGTGCGGGGGCAACTGTTCGAAATGGAGGAGAGCGTTTCCATTTCCTACGCCGGCGGAGTGTTTCGCAGTCCTGTGATCCTGGGGCGATTCCACATGCTGCTGGAGCTCGAAGACGGGAATCGCGTTGCCCCGCCCCGCTACGGTCCCGCGGCGGGGGCGTTGCTGCAAGCGTACCGGACGTCCGAACGAACGTGTATGCTCAAAAATGTTCCGGAGGAAAAGAGTTAGGTGGAACCGGTCTCTCACTATTACTACTCGCACCGCCTGAAGCTCCAGTTCTGGGACTGGGGCACCGACGGCAAGCCCGTCATGATCCTGGTGCACGGCGGGCTGGACCACGCGCGCAACTGGGACTGGGTGGCGCGGGCGCTGCGGGAGGACTACCACGTCTACGCCCTGGACCTGCGCGGGCACGGCAACAGCGCGTGGGCTCCGGGGGCGCTCTATAGCGTGGCCGAACATATCCTGGACCTCTCCGGGCTGGCCGACATCGTCAAAGGTTCGCCCGTGACTATCATCGGGCACTCGCTGGGCGCGATCGTGACGCTGCTCTACGCGGGCGTGTATCCGGATCGTGTGAAGCAAGTGGTGGCGATCGAAGGCGTCGGGCTGCCTCCGACGCGCAAGTTGCAGGATCGCGCTCCGGCGGACCGCCTGCGGGATTGGATCGAGCGCACGCGCGGCGCGGAAGCGCGCCAGCCGCACAGTTATCCGGATCTGGCGTCGGCGGTGGCGCGGATGAAGGAAGCGAATCCGTTCCTGTCGGACGAGGTGGCGCAGCATCTGACGCTGCATGGCACCAACTGGAACGCGGACGGGTCCATTATCTGGAAGTTCGACAACTATGCGCGGCTGGGCGCGCCGTATGGGATGAATGCGGACGAGGCGACGTCGGTATTCAGCCGCATCACCTGTCCGGTGCAGTTATTCTGGGGCCGGCAGAGCTTCGCCATCGATCCGGATTTGGCGCCGGAGGCGAACGCGATCCGCAACCGCACCGTGGTCAAGGTGGATCACGCGGGACACTGGCTGCACCACGATCAGCTTCAGATTTTTCTCGCGGAGACGAAGAAGTTCCTGCTGACTTAAGTTTTCGCAGCCCTAGAAGACTTCCAGCTCCGGGTCCGTCGCGCCCGGTTTCCCCATGGTGTCCAGGTGCGTTTTGACGTCGGCCAAGTCACGCGGGGCTCTGTCGGTTTCCAGATAATGCTTGATGTGCTGGCGGGCTCCGTCCAGGTCGCCTTTGGCTTCGAGAATCCGGCCCCAGATGTACTCGGCACGCGGCAGGGCGTGGGTCTTGTCCAGCATGATGCACTGCTGCACGGCGGCGAGCGCTCCATCGTAATCCTTCATGTGATACCGCGCGACGGCCTGATGTAGATAGATTTCGATGTAGTTGTGCTTGGGGTCCTGCTTGAGCTCCCCGTCGACGGCCTTGGTGACTCCATCCCAATCCTTGAGTCTGATGGACACGCGAGCCAGGCTCACATAGGCGGCAACGTATTTCGGGTCGGCTTCGATGGCGTGCTGGAACGCGTCGCGGGCCTCAGCGGTTCTTTCGACGTGGTTCAGGACAATGCCCAGCGTGTCCCAGCCTTGCGCAAACTTGGGAGACGCCTGCACGACGGCTTGAAGATTCTTGATGACCTCCGTGTTGTTGCCCGCATCCATGGCCTTCATGGCGGCCTTCCAGGCCGGCGTGGCTTTGGCGGGAACCGCGCTTTCATTACTGATGATCGACTCGGGATCCGCCGTGGCCGGAGTGACGATGATGTCCTCCAGTTTGATGTTGAGATCGGTGTAGCCCTGGAGAGACGAGATTTCGAGGCGGGAAGAGCTGTAGCCCTTCGCGCTGGCCATCAGGTAGCACCGCCGGATGGCGAGCGGGTCCACGTCCATGCGCCAGATGTACTCGCCTTTTTTGTTCGTAAGAGGCCCGGGCGCGGAGCCCTGCTCATCATTGCACTGGCGCTGGATTCCGAAACTGACCGGCGGCGGAGTGCCATCCGGCAGAGTCACTTTGCCGCGGAGGATCGCCGGGACAGTGTCGGCGAAAACGGGGCCGAGAGAACACAGGGAAAGGGCCAAAAGGGCACAACCTTTGAACCCATCAGTTTTAAACAGAGTCCGGACCATACATTCCTCCTTCGAGTTCAGACGCTTCCGGCGGCGGTTGCGTTTACTTCGGAAATACGGCGGGGGCGGTTACGTTCTGCCCACCTTCGCCCTTGCGTGACTTCAAAAACTCCACCAGCTCCTTTTTCTCGGAATCGGCAAGCTTAAGCGGCTTTATTTTATCACCAAGGTTCTTGGTGGGTTTGCTTTTATCCTAAAAATCCACCACTTCATCGCGAGTCTTCAAGCTCGAGAAACACGGCGGGCGTGGCGCCTGCGAATCGAGTTTGGGTGGTCCAAACCGGATCTACTTCTTCACGAATCCGTGGACGTAGAGCGCGTTGAAGCCATTAAGCGACCACGCCGTGCCGGTGACTTCCATGATGTGCGCGGCATGATCGATGGCGGCGGCGCGGAAGGTGGTCTGGCCATCGCGGCGCGGGTCATGCTCTTCGTCCATCAGCATGTACAGGTTGCCGTCCTGGGTCAGCAGGCCGATGGGCTGGCCGTTGCGGAAACACTTCTGGGCGCAATCGCGATGCTTCTCGCCGTGTTTGCCGACTTCGAGGTAGCAGGAGAAGTCCACGATCTCGCCGACCACGGTTTTCGCCATACCGGGGTTCGGTTTCCCGTCGACCGACGCACCGATGGTGGTGGAGCTCCACGGCGCTTCTACTTTGTCGCCCAGCTTGCCCATAGGAGCGGCGTAGGTACCGCCGTCGGGCGCCACTGTCATCTGCGGCTGAAGGATCTTGGACTTCGAGGTCGCCTTGGGAGCGGCCTTGGCCTTGTCCTGCGCCGGAAGAGAGACCGTAACCAGCGCGAACGCGGCCACGGAACACAGAATGGCTTTCATAGAGTTCGACATGCTGTGAGTTTATCAGAATGGCAGGAGAGGGACTAGCGGGGGACAGGCCGCGGCGCCGCGATCCGCATCGCGCGGATGAGTTTCTCTAGATTGAGTTGGTAGCCGCTCCCGGCGGCGAGCAAGGTCCAGGTGTATTGCGGTTCCGGGTCGTTCCCGTCGATGGAATGCACGCCCAGTACACGATGGATGCTGGACACAAGCCCGCCCAGAACATCGCGGGCGGCTTCATGGTTCGCCGAGACGGGGCGGGACAGAATCTCCCCGTTGAAGCCGTAGCCCATCGTCACCAGTTTCCCGGAAGCTGCGCGTTCTGGAGTAATTTGAACCGCATCGGATTCCCGTTCTTCTGAAGAGCGTCGAGCGCGGACTGAAGCACTCGGGTGATCGCGGCAACATCGACGGGCGGCTTCGGGGCGTAGGCGATATTCAGGGGTTGAGTGGAGAATTCGAGGGAGGTAAAGGTGGGAGAGGAGAGCTCTTCGTAGGAGATGGGAACCCCGTAGCGGACACTCAGAATCCGGGCGGCAGCGGCGAGGGGATGAGGGTCGCGCACGGAGATCATGTCGCTCTGGGCGAGGGCGACCGCCGCGATGAATCCGCAAAATGCGAGCCGACGCATTCAGGTCCCTCCCAAAGAAAAAGGCAGGCGACCGAAATCGCCTGCCCTGTTCTACGTTAAGTTACAGCTACTTCAGCGCGATTGCTCGGCGCTGCTGCTGCCGCCGCCCGGTCCGCTACCCGGTCCGCTGCCGGCTCCGCCACCCGCGTCACGCGAGCGCTTCTTGCGGTTACGCTTACGAGCAAGCGCCGACTTAATGCGCTTCTTCTCGCCCGGCTTCAAATAAAAGGAGTGCCGTTTGGTCTCCTTAATAATGTCCTCTTGCAGGACTTTACGCTTGAAGCGCCGCAGGGCGCTCTCTAGCGTTTCGCCGTCCTGAATTCGGATTTCAGCCAATGGAATTCACCTGCCTCTCGACTTATCTCTCAAACTCGTTTTGCCGCGACCTATTTCTTCGCCGCGGCGGCTGCGTTGGTCAGCATGCCCGCTTTGCCGGCGGTGCGCCAAGCCTGGCCCGACCGGCTGGAAACCGGCGTGCGATGCGCCCGGCGCTTCAACTCCGCCACGTGCTCCGCGGCGACCCGCTCGGTCACATATACCAACATATCCTTCTCCGTGAACATCACGGTGGGCGACTTGCCGACGCCGTTCGTCTCCAGCAGGCGGCGGCAGAGCAGCGGCAATTCCTGTAACGGAATCCGGTGCTTGCGGATCAGGCTCAGGTCGGCACCGACGGTGACTTTACTCTTCGTGCGGTCGGCCGAAATGATCTGGAACGTGTAGCTCCGAATGTCACTGTCCTGGCGGAACCCGGTAAAAACGAATTCCATGCCCGGCATTTATCCCCGCTCGCTTTCCGTCGTCTCTTCGTAAATCCCGGCAATGGGCCGGTCCAAATGGCTAAGATCGTCCGGATTGAACGGTTCGTCGTCCAGCGGCGCGCCTTGCGTGCCCGACTGCCGGCGCTCCACTTTCCGGGCCAGCTTTTCCTGTTGTTTTTCCTTCCGCTGCTGCTCCTTCTGCCGTTTCTTGAAACTTTGTGGACCCCGTCCCGCCATAAAATGCTCCTTCCCTCAGCCTCGCGCACGCTCGCCGGTGTTGCGGTGCGCGGTTGGTTAAATTGGCCACGCTTGTGCCACGCGAAAAAATCCAGGCCATGCGGCGGCGCTCAGGCCGCCCTGATCGAGAACCGAAACAAATCGATGCCGGCCGCGCTGTATCTCCCCGTTCTTCGATTCGACGGGGGCGGCCGGCTTCTGTCAGAAGATGATTACCAGCGGCCGCCGCCACCGCCGCGCCCACCACCACCGCCGCGTCCACCGCCGCCACCACCACCCGGCCGTCCGCGACCACCGCCACCGCCATAGCCACCACCGCCGCCCCCTGCCGGTTTCGGCCGGGCTTCGTTCACGTTCAACGCCCGTCCGTGCAGTTCCGCGCCGTTCAGATGCGAGATGGCCGCCTCGGCTTCATTCGAATTGGTCATTTCCACAAACGCGAATCCGCGCGGCTGACCGGTACCGCGATCCGTTACGATGTTGACGCGTTCTACCGCGCCGTACTGGGCGAAGGCTGCGTACAGCTCGTCCTGGCTTGTTTGGTAGCTGAGGTTCCCGACAAAAATATTGGTCACGAAATCACTCCCCTTTTCGCTCTTGCTAATCCCTCTACAACATCTTCTGCTACATACGATCTTCGGCAGACGGTAATGGAACCCAAACTCAGTTGCCAAAACGCGGCGGCAGGGCACTCGCTGTCGGGCGGATGCGACAAAGACTCTTCTACTCTAACACAGTTGCCCTAAGTGACTGGTTTCAGAGGACCGGGCACCAGAATCCGGGGATTCGCCAGCGCCGGCGGAGGCGTCCACTATAATGAAACGATGCCGGAACCGGAAAAGGATGCTCCGTACTCGTTTGAGGCGGGATTGCAGCAGCTGGAAGCCATCGTGAAAGAGATGGAAAGCGGCGATCTGCCGCTGGAGCGCGCATTGGAACTGTATGAGAACGGAATGAAACTCAGCGCGAGCTGCCGCAAGCAACTGGAAGACGCCGAGAGCCGGATCGAGATCCTGACGCGGCGTGCGGGCGAGATGCAGGCGCAACCGTTCGGCGACGGGTCCAAATAAGAACAATCGTATAAGAGCAAGCGTGACTCTCGACCAATATATTTCTCATCAGCAGCAGCGCGTGGACGCCGCGCTCGACCGCGCGTTGCCGCCGGAGACCGAAGATCCTGCCACGATTCATCGCGCGATGCGGTACAGCCTGTTCGCGGGCGGCAAGAGGATTCGCCCTCTGCTGGCGATCGCGGCGGCGGAGACGGTATCGGATGCTCCGGTGGGCGTGGAGGCGGTAGCGTGTCCGCTCGAATTAATCCACACGTATTCTCTGATTCACGACGATTTGCCGGCTCTGGATAACGACGATTTACGCCGCGGGCGGCCGACTTGCCACAAAGTTTTCGGCGATGCGATGGCGATTTTAGCGGGCGACGCTTTGTTGACGCTGGCGTTTGAGGCTCTGGCCAAGCTGGAGGGCGTGGATGCGGAGCGGCGCATCCGACTGGTGGCGGAACTGGCGACGGCATCGGGCACGGTGGGCGGCATGATCGGCGGACAGGTGAACGATATCGAGGGCGAGGGCAAGCATCCGACGGCGGCGCTGCTCGAATCGATTCATCGCGCCAAGACGGGGGCTCTGCTGCGGTGCAGCGTCCGCATGGGCGCGATTTTTGCGGGTGCGAATGCGGTGCAGCTCGATGCGCTGACGCGCTTCGGCGAGCATGTCGGCCTGGCGTTCCAGATCGTGGACGATGTGCTGGATGTGGAGCAATCTTCGGAGAAGCTGGGCAAGACTGCCGGCAAGGACGCACAGCAGAAGAAGATCACGTTTCCGGCGGTGTACGGGTTGGAGCGGTCGCGGGAGATGGCGGAGGAAGAGCGGCGCGCGGCGCATCTGGCTCTGGCTCCGTTCGACGACCGCGGGGAGCGGCTACGGCAGCTGGCGGATTTGATCGTGCGGCGCAATGCATGAAGGTTTCGCATGAAACAGAGACTCGATCAACTTGTCGTGGATCGAGGCCTGGCCGAGTCGCGTGAAAAAGCTCGGGCTCTGATTCTGGCGGGCGCGGTGTTGGTGGACGGGCAGAAGAGCGACAAACCCGGGCATTCGTTTGCGGACGGTTGCCGCATCGAAGTCACCGAGCGCATGCCGTACGTGAGCCGCGGCGGATTTAAGTTGGCGGCGGCGCTGGACCACTTCCAGATCGACGTAACGGGGCGGGCTTGCCTCGACGTCGGCGCTTCAACCGGAGGGTTCACGGACTGCCTGCTGCAACGCGGAGCGGCGCGGGTGTGGGCGGTGGACGTCGGGCACGGGCAGTTAGATTGGAAGTTGCGGAACGATCCTCGAGTGGTGGTGCGCGAGGGTGTGAATGCGCGGTTTTTTCGCCCCGAGGATTTTCCGGAGCGGTTCGAGCTGGCGGTGTGCGACGTAAGCTTCATTTCGGCAACGCTCCTGCTGCCGGCGGTCAACGCGCTGTTATCCGAACGTGGTGAAATGGTGGTCCTGGTGAAGCCGCAATTCGAGGCCGGGCGGGGACAGGTGGGGAAAGGCGGAATCGTGCGCGATCCGGAGGTGCATCGCCAGACTTGCGATCGCGTGACGGCGGCGGTGGAGGCGCTGGGATTCGCGACGTCGCTGATGGAGAGTCCGATCCTGGGCGCGGAAGGAAATCGGGAGTTTCTTTTGTATGCCCACCGTTAGCACCGTCGGGATTGTGTCGAAACCGCGGAGCGTGGAGGCGGCTCGTCTGCTGCCGGAGCTGCTGCACTGGCTGGGACAGCACGGGATCGCGGCGCGGCTCGATGAGAATAGCGCGAACTACGCGGGCGTTTCGTCGGGAGTGTCGCGGGACGAGGTCGGCGCCGGGGCGCAGATGGTGATCGTGCTGGGCGGCGATGGGACGCTGCTCTCGGCGGCACGGGCCTCGCGCGGGCTGGAAATTCCGCTGTTCGCGGTCAACCTGGGGGGGCTGGGATTCCTGGCCGCGATCAAGGCAGAGGAGTTGTTTCCGCAACTGGAGCGCGCGCTCGACGGAGGACTGGAGACGGAGCGGCGGCGGCTTCTCACGACCGAGTTGTGGCGCGACGGGCGTTGTATTTCCACGTATGAAGGCCTGAACGACGTGGTGCTGGCGAAGGTGGAGATCGCGCGCATGATCAGCCTGGAGGTCCACGTGGACGGGAGCTTCGTCTGCGTGTACAAGGCCGACGGCTTGATCGTGGCGACGGCTACCGGGTCCACCGCGTACTCGCTTTCGGCGGGCGGACCCATCGTGTTTCCGAGCGTGGCGGCGATCGGGATTACTCCAATTTGTCCGCATATGCTGACGAATCGTCCGGTGATCGTGCCGGATGCGAGCGTGATTCAGGTGACGGCAATGGACGACAGCCAGACGACGTATCTCACCATCGACGGGCAAGTGGGCGAGTTTCTGAACCAGGGCGACCGCGTGGTGTGCCGGCGCAGCGAGCATTCGGTGATCCTGGTGCGGCCTCCGGACCTGCTGTTCTTCGACGTGCTGCGGGAGAAGTTGAAGTGGGGGGGACGATGAAGAAGCCTTCGCTCACAACGTGGATCCTGATCGCGCTGGTGGCGGGCATCGCCTTCGGCGCGGCCTTCCCTGCTCCGGCGGTGAAGCTGGGAATTCTCGGCACGATTTTTCTGCGGCTGATCAAGTCGATCATCGCACCGCTGTTGTTCGGCACGCTGGTGTGCGGCATCGCGGGCACGGGGAACGTGAAGACGATGGGGCGGATTGGCGGCAAAGCGATCCTGTACTTCGAAGCGGTGACGACGGTGGCCCTGTTCGTCGGGCTGGGCGCGGTGAATCTGGTGCAGCCGGGCGCGGGCGTGGAGTTGAAGAGCGCGGCGCCGTCGGGCATCCAGGGGTCGACCGGCGGCCTGGAACAAATTATCGAGCACACGTTTCCGACCAGCGTCATCGATTCGATGGCGAAGGGCGAGGTGTTGCAGATCGTCGTCTTCGCGTTCATCTTCGGCACGGCGTGCGCGGCGGTGGGGATGACCAAGGCGGGTCCGGTGATCGAGTTCTGCCACTCGTTGTCGGAAATCATGTTCCAGTACACGAACTACGTGATGCTGTTCGCGCCCTTTGGAGTGTTCGGCGCGATGGCGGCCACGGTGGGCGACAAAGGGATCGGTGTGCTGGTGAACCTCGGCAAACTTGTCGCCACGCTGTATGGAGCCGAGGCGTTCTTCGTGATCGTAGTGCTGGGCGCGGTAACGCAGATCGTGCGGATTCCGGTGAAGCGCTTCATCAAGTATGTGCGCGAGCCGTTCCTCATCGCGTACTCCACCGCATCGAGCGAAGCGGCGCTGCCACGGGCGCTCGAGAACATGGAAAAGTTCGGCGTGCCGAACCACATCGTGTCCTTCGTGTTGCCGACGGGGTACAGCTTCAATCTCGATGGCTCGACGTTGTACTTGTCGCTGGCGGCGATGTTCATCGCGCAGGCCGCGGGTAAGCACGTGCCGTTCGGAACGCAGGTGGTGATGATGCTCACGCTGATGCTGACCAGCAAGGGCGTGGCGGGCGTGCCTCGGGCCTCGCTGGTGATTCTGGCGGGAACGCTCGGGACGTTCGGACTGCCGATCGAGGGGATCGCGGTGATCCTGGGCGTCGACACGCTGATGGACATGTGCAGGACTTCGGTGAACCTGCTGGGGAATTGTCTGGCGACCGCGGTGGTGGCTCGCTGGGAGGGTTTTAGTTTTCCGGCGGAGGATCCGATCGAGATCGACGGAGCAACAGCAGTCGTAGTGGAAGAATCTTAAATACGAATCTTAAATACGAGGAGACCAAAACGATGAAACGCACGGCGCAGGCGCAATGGCAGGGAGACTTAAAGAGCGGCAACGGGAGCCTCACGACAGCGAGCGCGATTCTTTCGGGCACGCCGTATTCGTTCCACAGCCGGTTTGAACAGGGCGCGGGGACGAATCCGGAAGAGCTGCTCGCCGCGGCGCACGCGGGATGCTTCACGATGGCGCTGTCGGCTCAGTTGGCGGGCGCGGGGTTGACGGCGGAAAAGCTGGAGACCACGTGCACGATCACGCTGGACCAGAAAGACGGCGGCTGGGCGATCACGGAGAGCCACCTGGAGTTGACGGCGAAGATTCCGGGCGCGACCAAGGAAGCGTTCGACAAAGCCACGGCGGCGGCGAAGGCAGGATGTCCGGTGTCGAAGCTCTACAACACGAACATTACGCTGAACGCGACTTTAGCGTCGTAACGCGGGACCGCAGAGGCTGCGCTCTGACGAACTCGCTGTTGTCGAGCGTGTAGACGCCGAGGGCGTGGCCCTGCTTGATCTGGCTCATCGCGGTGAGTTGCTGGCCCTCGCGCAGGGCTTCGAGCGAGGCTCGGGCCTCGAGCGGAAAACGCAGGTGGACGCGGCGGCCGCAATCGAGCGTCAGCGTCACATGCATCGCGTCATGCGTGAGCGATTCCGCCACGGCTTCGAAGCGGCCCGTGACGGTGATCCATTTGCCGAGGTCGGGGATCAGGAGCTTGTCGGCGAGCGGGCCGGAGTCGCTGTAACGCTCCAGCAGCGCTTGCGGATGTTCGACGAAGGCTCGCGGTTCGGGCGCAGTTTCCTTCGCGCGCGCTTCCGCGGCTTCCGCTTTGTGAAGCTGCGTCCGCCAGTTTTCGAACGTCGTCAGCAGAAATACGGCGCCGAGGATGATCCACTTCTCGCGCGGGGGCATCGGCGTCTTCGAGTATGCCTCCCACGCGGCCACTCCTCCGTACACGAGGAGCAGCCCGACGTAGCCGATGACGAACCGGAGCAGGTCGATCAAGACTCGCATGCAGTCAGGATATCCGAAACGCGGCGAGTTTTGCTGTTACGCGGGCTTCGCTGCTTACGCCGCGACGCCGAGCTTCTTGTGCCACGGCGTCGCGCCCTTGAGCGCCGCGTTCACCGCGTTGATGTTCTTCACGCCCTGATCGCCGAGCCAGTCTTCAAGCGCTTTGGCGCCCTTGGTAGCGTAGATCGGCATGCCGTCCTTCCACGTAGCGCGACCGCACAGGACTCCCGAAAAATCGGTGCCCGCTTCGGTGGCCATGTTGAGGCTCTCGACGAATTGCGCGTTGCCGACTCCGGCGCTCAGGTAGATGAACGGCTTGGTGGCGACGGCGGCGGATTCTTTGTAGAACGCGAGGGCCTCCGCGCGCGTGTACGCTTTCTCGCCTTTGTAGATGGAGCTGCCTTCGACGAACTCGGCGTTGGTGGGGACCTCCACTTTGAGGACGTCGATTTTGTACTGCGGCTTGGTGAACTCCAGCATGGAACCGATGACCACCTTGGGCTTGATCTTGGCGAACTCCAGGCCTTTTTCGTTGCCGCCGGCCGGATCGTAGCCGACGAATTCACAGAAGAAGGGAATGTCGCAGGCTTCGCACTCGGCGCCGATGCGCTCGATGAAGGCGTGCTTGATATCGTTGACGGCAGCGTCATCGAAGGGCGTGTAGTAGAGCAGGATTTTGACCGCGTCCGCGCCCCAATCCACGATGCGTTTGCCGGAAACGTGGGGCAGAAGATCGGGCAGGCGGCCGGGCTTGGTGTTGTCGTAACCGGACTCTTCGTAGGCCAGCAGCAGGCCGGCGTTGGAGGCGCGCGCTTTCGCGGCGGGCAGGCCGTATTCGGGATCGAGCAGGATCGCCGAGGCGTGGGGCGTGAGCACGCGCGTCACGATGGTTTTGAATTCTTCCATCATCTCTGAGGTGACGGATTTTTGATCGATTCCCTTGGCGGAGGCCAGGGATTTTTGCAGGCTGCCTCTTTGGTCCATCGCAGCCGCGGCGATGATTCCTTCTTTGTTGGAGAGGGCCTTAAGATGTTTAAGCTTTCCCGCAGAAAGTGCCATGGATCTATGGTAGTGAAGCAGGTGCCCAGCGCGCTAGTCGGCGGAAGTAGGCTTGGGCCCGGCCGACGTCGCGGAGAATTTGCTGCTTGAGCGCGGCGGCGTCGTCGAACTTGCGTTCGTCGCGGACTCGGGCGGCGAATTCGACTCGGATTCGCGCGGGCGCTGTGTCCACGGGATCGAGGAGAAATGTTTCGATGGTGCGGGAGGCTCCGTCGAAGGTGGGGCGGACGCCAATGTTCGTGATCGAGTTCCAGGAGCGAGTGGAGGCGAGATCGAACGTGCGGGTGATGTAGACGCCGTCGCGGGGGAGGACTTCGTCGGAAGGCTCCAGGTTCAGCGTGGGGACGGTTTGCTTCCTGCCGATTCCCTGCCCTGTGACCACGGGTCCGGAGAGTCCGTAAGGGTGCTCCAGCAGACGCGCGGCTTTGGAGACGTTGCCGGCTTCGACGCGGGTGCGGATTTCGCTGGTGGAGACCAGCAGGCCGCGGCGGCGGACGGGCTCGATGAAGCGGACCTCGAAGCCGTAACAAATTCCGAGCTCCTTCAGCACCTCGGGAGTTCCAGCCTGCTTATGGCCGAAGCGGAAGTCGTGCCCCACCAGGAGGACGCGGGCATCCATTTCGTCGCGGATGTAGCGTACGACGAACTGCTCCGGCGTCAGGCGCGCGATGTCCTGGGTGAACGGGAGGACGAAGATGCGCTCGACGCCGAGCTTGCGGATTTTTTCGCAGCGCTCATCGACTGTCATGAGCGGGCGCGGCGCTCTATCGGGTGCGACGACGCAGGCGGGATGGCGGTCGAACGTGAGCACGGCTGGTGCGAGACCGCGTCCGCGAGCCAGTTCGATTACCTCGCGCAGCAGTTGCGCATGGCCCGCGTGCACGCCGTCGAACTTGCCGATGGTGAGCACGGTGCCGGGCATGGTGAGGCTCCGGGTCACGGCTCCGGCTCGACCTCGATTTCGAGGCCGTCGTAGGCGAGGCGGACGTTCGGGGGCAGAGTGGCTTCGGTCTGCTCATGCGAGAGGTCGTGACACATGTGCGTGAAGAACGTTCGGCGGGGCTTCAGCTCATCGACGAGCTTGAGGGCATCGGCGACGGTGGTGTGCGTCGGATGCGGACGATGACGCAGCGCGTCCAGGAAGAGCACGTCGAGACCGTGCAGCAGGGCGCGAGATTCTTCGGGGATCTCGCTGTGGTCGGTGAGGTAGGCGGCCGGGCCGAAGCGGAAGCCGAGCACGGTGCCGCGGCCGTGGCACAGGCGGACCGGCGTGAATTCCATGCCGAAGAGCTCGAACGGCTGGCCGTCCAGGACCCGGAGATCGAGCTTCGGCACGGAGGATTGTCCCGGTTCCTCGAACGCGTACTGGAACACGCGCTGGATCACGCCCAGAGTCTCCTGGTTCCCGTAGACCGGCATCGCGGATTTTTGGCGGAAATTGAACGGGCGCACGTCGTCGAGGCCGAGGATATGGTCGGCGTGCGAGTGTGTGTAGAGGATCGCGTCCAGGCGCTCGACGCCGGCTTTGAGAACCTGGGCGCGGAAGTCGGGGCTGGTGTCGATCACGACGGTCCGGTCGTTGTAGCGCAACAGCACAGAGGGACGCAGGCGTTTATCGCGAGGGTCGGTGGACCGGCACACTTCGCAGGTGCAGCCGATGGTGGGCACGCCGGAGCTGGTGCCCGACCCCAGCACGGTGATCCGGACCCGGGGGCTCACGACGTGGGCGATTCTTCCGCGGGTTTGTCGGGGGCTGGCTGGGACGCCGATTCAGAAGCGGGCTCGGGCGCCGTGGCGGCTGCCGCTTTCGCCTTCGCGACGCTCTCCGTCACCTGCACAAAGCGGAAGCGCAGCTCGGTGAGCGAGTTCTCGATCAGGCGCTGCTCCTCCATCGCCAGATTGCCGCGGGTCTTCTCCTGAAGCATCGCCAGCATGTCGATGGCATGGCGCGCCGAGGGCAGGTCGGGCTCATCCGGCGCGTCCTCTCCGCCGAACGCCATCAGGCCCAGGCGCATTTCGGCCTGCATCTTGAGGGAAAAAATCAGGAATTCGAAGGTGGGGGGCGGCAGGGGGAGTCCAGATTCGCTCATGGTCGTTTTCTTCATTGTAATGCGGATCTATGTCCGCGCGATCTATTGTAAGGTGGTTGAGTGCCTCGTTATTTTACGCTGCGACAAGCCGAGGGACTGCTCCCGCAAGTGGAGCAGAGCCTGCGCGACGCTTTGTTCCACAAGTCGGAAGCGGAGAAAGCGCACCGCGAGCTGGAGCAGGCGAGCGACCACATCCGCATGGCCGGCGGATCGAGAGTGAATCCATCGAAGATGCTGGGGCTGCGAGCGCGGCGCGATACCAGCGCCGCGGCGCTGAAGGACGCGCTCGAACAGGTGGAAGAAACCGGAGCCCAGGTGAAGGATCTGGACATCGGGCTGATCGATTTCCTGTCGCGTTTCCAGGATCGGGACGTGTGCCTGTGCTGGAAGCTCGGCGAGTCCGGCATCCACTTCTGGCACGGCGTGGAGGAAGGCTTCAAGGGGCGCAAACCGGTCGACGACGAATTCCGGATCGGGCACTCGGGCGAGGGCGGCGCGGGCGAGAATGCGGGCGCGGCGCCGAATTAACAGGCTCGGCCTGAAATGTTCTTCTCACAATCCGATTGACACCCTTCTCCCCGTGCCACTAGACTGATATGAAGAGGGATGCTGCTCGCTCACGAGTTCGTCAGTTATATATCGCGCCGGATCGTAAAGAAGCTTAGTCCGCAATGGATCGAGACTACCGATCCGCAGTTAGCGGCGGCTTTTATTGCGGAAGTCATCGAAGACGACCTCGCGGTGGAAGACCGCCTGAACGACGAAGTGCGCGAATTGCTCAGCCAGTACAGCGAATACATGCGCCGCGAGTCCGTCAGCTATCAGGAAATGTTCCGGCGCGTGAAGAACAACCTGATCAGCCAGCGCAAAGTGATCCGGGCGGCAGGGCGAGACACCGGGGATTCGATGAAGCTTTCCCGGGATAAGATCAACGATATTTCCCACAAGGTCGTGGCCGCACTGCGCAAAAGCCGCGAGTTCCGCCTGAAGCGCGACCCCAACGACGTCCGCCTGGAGCTGGTCAAAGTGGTGACCGAACTGCTTCAGACCGAAGAGAAAGTGGACCGCGCGGCGCGCACGAAGATCCGCACGCAGAAGCGCGAGATCTCCGAGGGCACCGAAGAGTGGGATCTGCTCCACAAGCGCTACTATGCCGAGGAGCTGAAGAAGCTCGGCATCGACTTAGAGCACTAGCCCCACCCAAACTTTACTCGTATCGTAACGCGGAGGATGGATCGATCCTTGATGCCCGCCGCGCGGGGGCGTAGCTTGCCGCTGTCGCTGCCGCGGCGAACACCACCGCCACCGACAGATACGCGACAGGATCGAAGGGGCTGACGCCGAAGAGCTGGCTCCGCATCAGGCGCGAGACCGGAATCGCGGCGAGGAAACCGAGGGTCAGTCCCGAGAGGACGGCTCGCGAACTGGCTCCGAGGATCAAGCGGATCACTTGCGGAGGCCGCGCACCGAGAGCCATGCGGATGCCGATCTCCTTGGTGCGCTGCTGCACGGCGTAGGCGAAGACTCCGGCCATACCGACGGTGGCGAGGATGAGGGCGAAGCCTCCCAGCAGGCCGGCGATCTCCGCGCCAGCGCGCGAAGATTCGAGCGACAGCTCCAGGCTGTGGGAGAGCGGCACCGCCTGCGCGCGAATCCGCGGGTCAATGGCGGAGGCTGCCGCGGCGATCGATCCTACTTGCGCGTCGCGCACCAGCACTCGCGGCGTGGCATCTTCGGCGCGGTAGAGCTGGTAATACATCGGCTCCACGCGGTCCAGGCGTGACGAGTAGGTGTCCTTGACGATGCCCGCGACCGGATGCGCAGTCCTGCCGATCATGAGGGTCTGCCCTGCCCTGACATCCTGCCCGTCAAAGGAGCGCGCCAGAGACTCGTTCACCACGATCGCGTCGGTGCCAGAGTCGGTCGCTTCGAGGTTGCGGCCTGCGAGGATGCGGATGTTCAGCACGGCGAAGTAGCCGGGTGAAACGCTCTGCTCGATGACGCGGACGGGTTGGGGATGCTCCGGCGTCCAGGCGGAATCGACGGAATTGGAGCCCGACAGAGGCTCATGCCGGGCGAAGGCGTACGGCTCGCCGGCGGTGGCGGTCTTGAGGTCGTCGCGCAGGCGGTTGTAGAACGCCCGGGTCTTGGAGGCTTCGTACCATCCGGTGGGAAGCTCGAAGGAGATGACGGAGACTCCGGCGACGGAGAAGCCGGGATCCTGACGGCGAGCTTGCTGGATGCCGTCGACGAGGAGTCCCGCGGCGATGAGGAGAATCGAGCTGATGGTGACTTGCGCCCCGAGCAGAGCGCTGCGCAGCGGGAAGCGCCGCGCGCCGGAATCCGGACGGGTGCCTTGGAGCGCGGGGGCGAGGCCGAAGCTGACGCACGCCACCACGGCGAGCGCGAGGGCGTACAACAGCACGGTGGAATCCGGGACCAGGCGGAACGGAGCGGACTGGCCGACCCAGTCCGCGACCGCGTTCGGGAGCCAGTAGGCGAGCGTCACGCCGAGGGCGCAAGCCGCGAGAGCGAGCACCATGCTCTCGGTGAGAAGCTGGCGCACAATGCGGGTTCTGCTGGCTCCTAAAGACCGGCGCATCGCAATCTCGGTCTGCCGCGCGGCGGCGCGGGCCACCAGAAGATTCCCGACATTGGCGCACGCGAGCAGGAAGACCAGCGTCACGCCGAGGAACATGAGCGCCGCCACGGGCAGGATCTCGCGCTTGGCTCCCGGGCGTTCGAAGAACGTGGTGCCGCTGAGCAGGATGCCGTGGGGCTTGAGCTTGAACTGATTCTGGAACTGGTCGCTGAGCACGGTAAGCTCGGCTGCGGCGCTGGCGCGCGAGGCTCCGGGAGTGAGGCGTCCCGCGACGCTCACGACATCCGGCCGGTATTGCGGTTGAATGCGCGGCGCAATGGCGAACGGAATCCACAACTTCTCATGATTGGGATCGATGCCGGTGTACTCGCGGGAGGCAACGCCGACGACGGTGAAGGGCGTCCCGTCCATCGAGATTTGTTTGCCGACGATGTCGGGGTCGCTGCCGAAGCGGTCGCGCCAGAATCCGTAGCTGAGGACCGTGACTTGCGCCGGGGCCTCCGGGCGATCTTCTTCGGGGAGGAAGCCGCGGCCGGTCTCCATCGAGATCCCCAGGACCTCGAAGAAATTCGCGGTGGTCAGTTTGACTCGTGTGCCTCTGCCGGAGCCTTCGAAGCCGAGGTGCGCGATCCAGTCACTGGTGGCGGTCGCGCCGCTGAGAAGCCGGGCTTGCTGTCCGAGATAGTGCGCCTCGTCGAGCGAAATCGCGGCGGGCTCGCGCTGCGGAGTGATGATGACGACGCGGCCGGGGTCGCGCACGGGCCAAGGCTTCAGAGCCAGAATGTTGAAGACGGT
Source organism: Bryobacteraceae bacterium (assembly GCA_036498815.1). Taxonomy (GTDB): domain Bacteria; phylum Acidobacteriota; class Terriglobia; order Bryobacterales; family Bryobacteraceae; genus Palsa-187. The sequence goes on from DASYET010000013.1 coordinate 411,722, forward strand.
GAAGAAGCTGGTGTTGAATCCGATGGCGAGGCCGAGGGTGAGCAGCGCGACGAAGGTGAAGCCGGGCTGGCGCCGCAGGCTGCGGAGAGCGTACATCGCATCCTGCCAAACGGTCTGGAGCCAGGGGAGGAGCCAGACTTCGCGAGCGTTCTCCCGGGCCAGCGTGACGTTGCCGAGCTGGCGCGGGTCGGACTGGAGGGAACGGTGGAACTCGAGCTCTTCGGCGAGATCGCGATCCATCTGGCGGTGGCGGAGCAGGTAGCGGAGGCGGCGCAGGAGTTTCATGGAAGCACCTTGTTAAGCCAGGACCTTCTGGATCGCCCCGATCATGGTCTGGAACTGCTCGCGCTCGCGCTCTAGCTGCTTCTTGCCGCCGGGCGTGAGGGTGTAGAAACGAGCGCGGCGGTTGTTTTCGGAGGCTCCCCACTCGGCGTGGACCCAGTTGTTCAGCAGCAGGCGCTGGAGCGCGGGGTACAGAGAGCTCTCGCCGACCTGGAGGATGTCCTCCGAGACGGTCTTCAGGTGTTGGGCGATGCCGTAGCCGTGCATCGGACCGCGGACAAGAGTCTTGAGGATCAGGAGGTCCAGGGTCCCGGGGAGGAGTTCAGGTGCGCGTCCCATCGTTTATCGATGGGAGAAGTATGCGGCCACAACGCCGGGGCTGTCAAGAGTTTCTTTTCTGGATTTGTGGGCGGCAAGCCGGCGCCAGCCTGCCACCGCATGCGAAGATCCGGTGTCTTCTTGGCCCGTGTCCCCGGACCAGAGGCTGCCGCTTCTCGCAGGACAGCTAGCGCTCCCTGAAGCGTCAGGGACCGTACATCATTTTCTACGTTTGTGCCGCGTGGCTTCGAAGACTCTACGGCACACCGGTGAGCCGGCTCGTTGATGGAGGGACGTCGGCTTCTCATGCCATAAAAGTAAAGGGCCCCCGCACGCGAGGGCCCTGATGGAGATCGACAAACCGCTGAAACAGCGGCGCGGAAAAATTGTGAACGGGGGTGACTGGTTTAGACGACGTCGACGCCCATGGAGCGGGCGGTGCCCTTCACTTGCGCCATGGCGCCTTCGAGGTCGAAGCTGTTCAAGTCCGGCAGCTTGATCTTGGCGATCTCTTCGATCTGCTTCAGGGTGATCTTGCCCACGCGGTTCTTGTTGGGCTCGGCCGAACCCTTGGCGAGGTTGACGGCGCGCTTGATGAGCACCGGCACCGGCGGGGTCTTGGTGATGAAGGTGAAGGAGCGATCCGAATAAATCGTGATCACGACGGGGATGATCAGACCTTCCTGATCCTTGGCCGACGTCTTGGCGTTGAACGCTTTACAAAACTCCATGATGTTGACGCCCTGCGGACCGAGCGCGGTGCCGACGGGCGGCGCGGGGGTGGCTTTGCCCGCGGGAATCTGAAGTTTTACACTACCGGTTACTTTCTTGGCCATATTTCCTCGTGAGATCCTTTACGCTCAAACTTTTTCAACTTGCAGGAAGTCCAACTCCACCGGCGTGGCGCGGCCGAAAATGGTGACCAGCACGCGCAGAGTATTGCGGTCGGGGTTGACTTCGTCGATCTTGCCGGAGAAGTTGGAGAACGGTCCATCGACAATGCGGACGTTTTCGTTCTTCTCGAAATGCATCTTGGGCCGCGGCGGGCGCTCCGCGGCGCTGGCCTGGCGGTACAGGATGGCATTGACCTCATCGGCGGTGAGGGGCACGGGATGGGTGCCTCCGCCGACGAATCCGGTGACGCGAGGCGTGGCTTTGACGGCGTGCCACAGCTCATCGTTCATTTCCATCTCGACTAACACGTAGCCGGGGTACAGCATGCGCTTGCTGGTGACTTTTTTGCCGTTGCGGAGTTCCACAACTTCTTCGGTGGGGATGAGAACCTGCCCGATTTTGTCCGCGAAGCCGAAGGCCTCGCCGCGGCTGCGCAGCGAGTCGGCGACTTTCTGCTCGAAACCCGAGTAAGTATGGATAATGTACCAGTGCTTGTCGGAGAAGTCGGGCTCGACCGCGGGAGCCTCGGCAGCGGCGTCTTCGACGGCGGATTCGAGAGGCGCGGATTCGTCAGCCGCGGAATCGGCGGCTTCGAGCTCGGCGGGCTCGGCGTCGCCTTCGAGTGGTTCGGGTTCCGGGGTGTGGTCTTCGGGAAGCATCTGGTCGGACATGATGGTGTCGGGCATCCCCTTTACTTCTTGGTGAAGGTGTCGAAAAGCTTCTGGACGATCCCGCCTACGGCGGCGTCCACGACCATAAAATACCCAGCGAAGGCGAACACGGCGACGATGACGACGATGGTGGTGGCTTGGACCTGTTTCCAGGGCGGCCAGGTGACGCGCTTCATTTCGAGATGCAGTTCGTCGTAGTATTCCCTCACCTGGGTGGGGAACGCCGCCGCTTTTTGTGTGACGCTTAACTCTTCAGCCATTTTGCCTTGTCTTTCTTATCCCTTACGGGGGCCAGCCGCGCTCCGCGCGAGCGACGACGGGTTCCACGAGTTTCGTAATGGCAGGGGCGGAGGGATTCGAACCCCCACTCGCGGTTTTGGAGACCGCTGGTCTGCCGTTAAACCTACGCCCCTAAACCGGTGTCCCCGCGCTTACGCTTGGGGTTGCCAGGACGAAACTGCCAACTCCAGTGTACACCAAGCCTTACGCTACTTAATTTCCTTGTGAGCGTGGTGCTTGCGGCAGAACGGGCAGAACTTTTTCAGCTCCAGCCGCTCCGTCATGGTCTTCTTGTTCTTCATGCTGGTGTAGTTTTTGCGCTTACACTCGCCGCACTGCAATGTGATCTGTTCTCTCGCCATGACTCAACTCCTAATCCGTAATCTCCGACACCGTACCCGCGCCGACCGTTCTGCCGCCCTCGCGAATCGCGAACCGCAGCCCCTTGTCCATCGCGACCGGCGTGATCAGCTCCACTTCAAGCTGCACGTTGTCACCCGGCATCACCATTTC
>DASYET010000014.1:0-160211 GCA_036498815.1 Bryobacteraceae bacterium
ATTAAAGCGGTACGTGAACTGGGTTCAGAACGTCGCGAGACAGTTCGGTCCCTATCTGTGGTGGGCGCAGGAAATTTGAGAGGGGTTGTCCTTAGTACGAGAGGACCGGGATGAACAGACCTCTTGTGATCCAGTTGTCACGCCAGTGGCATCGCTGGGTAGCGAAGTCTGGTCGGGATAAGCGCTGAAAGCATATAAGCGCGAAACCTTCCTCGAGATGAGATTTCCCAACCGTAAGGTAAGAAGGGCCGTGGAAGACGACCACGTTGATAGGACGGATGTGTAAGCACAGTAATGTGTTGAGCTTACCGTTACTAATAGCCCGTTCGGCTTGACCATAAAATCTACTGTACACACAGAGTAGACTTGGAGTTCCCAAAGAGCTTCAAGTGGCAAGTGCGTTCAAATAAATGAAGTAAGGTAGTGGCAAAGCAACTTGTGGAGTGCCCGTCAATATTCAACTCAGAGACCGGAGAGCCGCGAAGCGGTTTCCGGAGCTCTGATCAAAACGACTTTGGGTGATTGTAGCGAGGGGGTTCCACCCGTTCCCATCCCGAACACGGTAGTTAAGCCCTTCAGCCCCGATGGTACTGCACGCGCGAGTGTGTGGGAGAGTAGGACGTCGCCCAATTAAATTTAAAGCGCACAGCGGAAGCGTTGGGCGCAATTCAAAAACAAAGCCCCGGTCGAGAGATCGGGGCTGTTTTCTTTTGGCGACGGGTCAGGGAGCATGACGTGTGTGCCCCCTACCTCGTCATGATCGGACGGTGAGCGTTCGCGCCTTTCCTGCGTCGATGCTCAAAAAGGAAGCTACGAGGAGACCGCCAGCGCACAAAAAGGCTAGAACGCCGATCCTACTACTCACCAGGCTCGGCAGCAGAAGGCAAGCCAGTCCTAAATTTCGAAGGCAAACGTACCACCCGATTGGTCCATTTCTGCCGAGAACCATACAACCGCACTTGATGTTCGTTAGCCCGCGTAGAAGTGCCGCCGCGACGACCCATGAGAATACGCATAGCAGGCCGACGGCCGCGGCGGCCACCCTACGCCACTGCCACCCGCTCAGGAGGGCTGCGCCGACAATACCTTCGACGACGATTATGGAGGCGGAAAGGGCACTTGTCCAGCGCGCGGGATTGGTAAGCCGATATGCCCCCACCGAACGTACGAAGGCCTTGTAGTCGCTGAGCTTGAAACCGGCGCTCAGCAAAAAAATCAAAGCAACGATTATGCGCGAAAGGGCCATAAGCTCTGTATGTCGCTGCCTACGGACAGCACTGAGGATCGGTGCAGCAAAACGTGAAGTCGCCAGGGTCATAGGCATAGCCAACACAGCAGGCCATCAGACCCCTCGTACCGAATTCATCGCAATAACTACAGATATCAACTGGCTCGCAGTCTTCGTAAATCACACATATTGTGCCACCACAACTATTACCGGTGAAGCCAACGTAGCCGATCACACAGCCGGCAATGAATTGTCCTCCTGCACTTCCAGGACAATTGTATCCGCCATCACATCCGACCCATGTCGTGGGACAAGCCTCGTCACAGTAAAGAAGACAATTGTCCTGAGCTTTAGCAGGCCGCGGCACCAGGAAAATCAACAACCAAGCCCTTTCGAAGATCTCCCGGACAGCTTGACGCCGGAAGAGTTTTCCGGCGAGCTCCTTCACTGTAGGTCTCGCCTTAGCTGGCATACCAAGCCACATTTCCGAACCCAAAGACTATGCCCAACTCGGAGCCGCGGACCAACACCAGTATTGGCGGCCCATAACCAGCTCCAACAGCGGGGAACTGGTAAGATCCAGCGTTTTGAACTATGCCAGTCTGACTTATCGTGACCATCTGGGCCGGCTTATGGGTTTCAATTGGCGAAAGAATAGTGTAAACTAAGCCCTTTCGATCGCTTCCCGTGGCCCATACTGTCGGAAGAGGCACCTTCTGCGGGTCCATTCCGCTCCTGGCGTAGATTGTTTGGGCCAAGCTCTTCGCGTGATCGATTTCCGGAGATTGGAGTACATAGTCGCTTACGCCAGCCGAGGATAGCGAGACAACTGATAACTTCGCAGCGTCCCCCGCGGTAATAGCGACTGAGTCCGCAGAGACCAGATCGATATGAGCATTTCTGCCCTCGACGCCAATAATAGGCTTGGCATACAGAGTAATATCGGCGTCCACCTTCCAAATCTCAAATTGTCCGTTCACAACCCTCGCTAACAAGGAATCACCCACGAACGAGAGTCGTGATCCACTCGTTCCTTCGGGCCTTCCCATGGACCCCAAAATTGCAATGTTCCCACTTGCTGGATCGAGCCCAAGGATACAGTTCAGATGATTACGCTTGTCCGGCGCCGGATATTGCAATGCATGTATCGTGACCGAACTGCCGCCGGCGGTCGTGCCCAAGCTCATATACTTCCCTTTAGGGAGTTCATACTGCCATAAAGGTTCACCCGCTGCGGTCGTCGCAGCCACAGCGAAGCGATTGCTCATAGCGTCGCCGAGCAGGCAAATACTGGCACCGTTTGATAGGATGATATCGTGAATTCCTGCGTTTGGGGGCCACCCGCTTGGATCGAAAAGCCGCGTCACGCTCCGGATTGACGAGATGCTTGATTGCCCTCTCGCTTGTGATGCGGCAACCACGCCGCCCGCTAATACGCCAGTGCTACCCTTTAAAAACAATCTCCGTTTCATGCTTAACCACCTGTAGTTTCTGCAAATCCGCGGATACGCAAAGAACGTATCATAGCTAGATCATCTCGTCAAGCCTATTTCTTAGAGAAAGATTTCTATAAATGGAAGGGGATGTTTGCGATAGTCCCGATGCCCGAGACCTTGAAATAGCTGATCGCGAGACCTGCACCTCCCCTCTTTCTTCTCCCCAGGGGGCCGATGTAGTCTAAAACTTCCGGCTTCGCTCTTCTCTGCTCCTGCGCCGGTGAGGTTCTGGTCGGGCTGTGTCAGTTGGCGACTCGTGGTATGGCAGTCGGCGGGTTTTCTCAAGGGAATGGTCCGATGGCCCGCTGCTAGGGAGAACCGGGCCATCGCTCAACGGATAAAGGTACGCCGGGGATAACAGGCTGATCGGAGTCAAGGGTTCACATCGACGCTCCGGTTTGGCACCTCGATGTCGGTTCATCGCATCCTGGAGTGTAGCTCGGGGTCGGCGGGAGTTTCCAAAAACCGCATCCTTGACCTAGACTTTTAGGAAGAGGATCCGAGAATGCACTGGGAGGTTGTTGAAGTGCGGCCTGAAGCGCGACACTCGTTGTGGGTGCGTTTTGCCGATGGAGTTAGCGGGTTCGTGCTCCTGAAGCCGGAGGAATTCACGGGAGTACTTGCACCGCTTGGCGACCCAGAGTTTTTCAGGCGAGTCTATCTAGATCACGGCGCTGTAGCGTGGCCCGGAGGAATTGACTTGGCGCCGGATGCGATGTATAGCGCGCTGCGAGGCAGGCCGCAATCTATTAGATTTAAGAGAAGCCCGGAATCTTAGCTGAGCTGCTAAATGACCATGCTTGAGCCTACGGACGCCGGGCGCGTTGGGCTAGGTAGTGCTGGTCGAGGGCTTGGCGCACGAGGGTCTTGATTACGGCTTGGCGGCTGACGTTGAGGTCCTGGGCGGTTTGATCCAGTTCCGCGAGCATGCTTGCGGTCAGGTCTACGTTCACGCGCTGAATGGGCTGAACCATGCGGCCTTGGCCTGTGAAAAAGCGTGAGACATCTTCGCCTTTGTCGGCTTTGCGAGCAATGCCTTCGGCAGAGACGGGTTTACGAGTTTTCTTCATACAGTCGCACCTCCTGCTTCGTGGATTTCCAGAGCGTGACCAGGTGGAAAACTTCTCCCTGCGCGTCCTCGCGGATTTCGAACATCACTGAATAGAGCTGGTCCTGAACCCATCCGATCGCGACGAACTGTTCGGGGACGTCACTCCGGCGGTCCAGCCAGTAGGGCCTGGAAAACAACTCCTGCGCTTCCTCAAACCCGATACCGCGGTGGGGTTCGCCCGCAGCCGGCGGCTCTTGCCGGGATCGAAGCTGAAGCGCATCTGGTATTACTGTTATACCAGATGGTGGAGTTGCTTGAAGTAGTCGGACATTTTCGCGGGGCGGGCGGGGCCTAGGGAGTGCAGGCGGTCGAGGAGGTGGAGGACGAAGAAGATGAGGGCTTCTTCGGGTTGGGAGATTTGGAGGGTTGGGCGGCGTTCGAAGGAGCCTTGGTCGAGGGCGCAGCCGATGTCGATGCGGTGCGGGCGGGGGAGGGCGCGGAGGGCTCGGGTGAGGTTGGCGGGGAAGGTTTCGGTGTTTCCAGACGGAGGTGGCGGCGAGGAGTCCGGAGAGGAGTTTGGGGTTGGCTCCGGTGAGGGCGCGGACGGAGGCGGCCTTTTCTCCGGCGTCGCGGAGCCATTGTTTGGAAATGGCCGGTTTAATTTCGAAAATAGCGTAGACACTTTCGGCGGGGATGTGGGGGCCGGCGGAGTGAGGGAAGAGCGGGGGCGAGCTGAGGGGGTCGAAGATGGCGAGGTCGATCTGGCGGGAGCGGCGGCCGTGGCGGTCGATGACGAAGACGGAGTCGGCTCGGTAGCGCTGGGGCAGGTAGCGGGCGAAGAGCTGGCGCCAGTGGTGTTCGGTGGCGGCTCCTTGCGAGGAACCGTGTTCGAAGAGCTGGTCGACGGCGAGTTGGGCGAGCATTTCGTGCTGAATGCGGAGGAAGACTTCGGCGAGGTCGATCTGGGCGGAATCGGGTTGACGGGGCACGGCTCCAGGATGGGGGCGGAGGGGCGTGGCCGGGAGGGAGAAGAATCGGTAAACGGTTGATGAAGCGGGAGATGGGATATAATGATTGGCCGTTACTCCAGGAGGTTTACTCATGTTCACGAAGGTTCTGGCGGGATTGATCGGGGTGGGCGCGGTGGCGGCGTGCTCGGCTTGGGGGGCTGTGCCACCGGACGTCGCGGCAAAGCTGGTGGAGATCGGGCGCGGGGTTTGCGTGCCGCAGACGGCGGCGATTTACCGGCCGCTGCAGCCGAATCCGCCGTATCCGAATACGAAGTTTATGCGGGATATCTCGTTTGGGCCGGATCCGATGAATGTGCTGGATGTGTTCTGGGCGGAGAAGGGCGGCGGCAATAAGCCGGTACTGATTTACGTGTCGGGCGGGGCGGGGAACAAGCTGCAGGGCGGTCCGAACGGGGATGTATTTTACGACAACATCATGGCGTGGGCGGTGAAGAGCGGCATGACGGGCGTGAATATGCAGAGGCGTCCGGGGACGGCGTGGGACGATCCGGCGAAGGATGTGGCGCTGGTGGTGAAGTGGGTGCACGAGAATATCGCGAAATATAAAGGAAATCCGAAGAGGGTTTTCATCTGGTCGCAATCGGCGGGGAATATTCCGGTGAGCACTTATTTAGGGCATCCAGAATTTTATCCGGATTTCGGAGTGGGAGTAGTGGGGGCGGTGCTGATGTCGCCGCCGAACTTCGATATTTTGCCGGTGAGTCCGCCGCCTCCGGCGGGTGGCCGCGGGGGCGGGCTGGGGACTTGCGGGGGGGCTCCGGCGGCCGCTCCGGGCGGGGCGCCGGGAGGTGGGCGTGCGGCCGATGGGAAAGGGAAAGGCGGAGATGGAAAGATCGCGGCGAGGGGCGGCGGCGGAAAGGGTGGGGACGGCAAGGGCGGCGGGGGCGGACGCGGTCAGGTGGACGCCGCTACGCAACTGGCGCGGTCGAATCTGCCGGGGTTGATGAAGTTGAAGATTCCGTTCTTTCTGGCTTCGGCGGAGTTGGATCCTCCGGGGATGACGGAGTTCAATGAGGTGCTGAAGGAGCAGTTTTGCAAGGCGGGGCATTGTCCGACGGTGATGGTGTTTAAGGACCACAGCCATATTTCGGAGGTGATGTCTCCGTATACGAAGGACGATTCGGTTAGCGGGCCGATTTTGAAGTGGATGAAGAGCGTGAAATAAGAACGGCTAGGCAGGACGCGAGGGTTGCTGCCAGGGACCAGGGCAGGAGGAAGAGGATCGACTGCCCGCTCCAGGCGGCCAGGTCGAATTCGATGTAAGGGAGTCCGGCGCGGTAGAGCAGTAGGGCGACGAGCGTGGGCGGAGAGGCGCGGGGGCGCCATGAAGAGGAGCGGGAACGCGGTCCATTTTCATATGCGGGTCGCGGCTCGCGGCCTATGAGTTATACGAGGGGTTTTCCGGATTGGTTCGGTGAAGGATGGCCCAAGTTGCGAATCTTCGGATGTACTCTTTTCGACTGGCGAGGCAGGAGTGGGCGGCTTCGAGGGTGCGCTGCGGGTCAAGATGGAGCGCCAGGCGGAGCTGATCGCGGAATTGCTCGGGGATTTTACCGGCGGCGAGGCGCGCGGTGATGGCGTCGGCGAGTTGGCGGGATTCGGCGGGGGTGAGGGCGCAGTGTTTGAGGCGGCGGCACATCATGGCTCGGGCGCGGTTGTGCCAGTGGCCCAGGGTTTCGGCGAGGACGAATTCGATGCAGCGTTGCTTGGCGGCGGCGTGATCGGACGCGGCGGGATCGAGACCGCAGGCGAGGTCGTAGAGTCCTGCTTTGTCCAGTGTGGTTGGGTCGACGATGAGCATGCGCGATCCAGCTTATGAATCGGACGGACCGGCTATTGGGAATAGACGGAGCGGAGGGTTCAGCTGAGGTACAATCGTCCACATCGTGCTTACTGAAACTAAGATTTCTCGCGTAGAACCGGATGTTGCGGTAGTGGAGATTATTGGCCGGCTGACGCTGGGGAATTTGCTGTTGTCGATCGAGAACAGCATCCGGCGGGTGATCGACGAAGGGGCCCTCAAACTGGTGATCGATTTGAAGGAGCTGAATTCGTTGGACAGCTCCGGCATCGGGATGCTGGTAAGCTGCGCGGGGCACATGCGGACCAAGGGCGGCGAGATGAGGATCGCGGGCGGCAAGGGGACGGTGGCGAAGGTTTTCGAGATGGTCCACATGGGGAAGATTGTGCCGCTGGATTCGGATGTGGCGGGCGCGGTGGAGGGTATGGGGAAATAGTGACGGATCGCCGGACCTTTTTGCGCGCGGCGGGTTGGGGGCTGGTGGCGGCTCCGTTCGCGAAGAGTGCGGTTGCGCTGAATGTTCGGGAATTTGGGGCGAAGGGCGACGGGGTTGCTAAGGATACGCCGGCGATTCAGGCGGCTGTAGACCGGTGCTCGGTTTTGGGCGGCGGCGAGGTGGGGGTCTCGGCGGGGAATTATTTGACGGGCGCGATCGCGCTGCGGTCGGGTGTGGTGCTGCGGTTGGATCGGGATGCGGTGATTACGGGGACTCCGGATTTCGCGGATTATCCGGTCACGCAGGTGCGGTGGGAAGGCAAGTGGATTCCGGGACACGTGGGGCTGATTTATGCGCTCGACGCGGAGCGGATCGGGGTGGTGGGGCCGGGGAAGATTGTGGGGAATCCGGCGGTGGGCGGGCGGCCCACGGCAGTGAGTCCGCTGCGGCATCCGGCTTTGATTGAGACGATCAACTGCCGGGAGATCCGGTTTGAGGATTTCTCCACCGAGTACCGATTAATGTGGTGTATTCATCCTACATTATGCGAGAATATCTCGATTAAAAATCTGACGATCCGGAGCACGGGCGGGAACGGGGACGGGATCGACATCGATTCGTGCAAGCATGTGCGGATCGACGGGTGCGACATCGCTACCGGGGACGACTGCATCGCGATCAAGTCGGGGCGGGGGAGCGAGGCCTGGGCCGTGGGGAAAGACACGGAGGACGTGGTCATTTCCAATTGCACGTTCGCGGATTCGATTTTCGCTTGTATCGGGATTGGGAGCGAGACTTCGGGCGGGATTCGCGGGGTGCGGATCGAGAAGTGCAAGTTTACGCATGCGCAGACGTTCGCGATCTATATCAAGAGTCGAGTGGGGCGGGGGGCGTTTATCGAGGACGTGTCGGTAGATGATGTGGACGCGTCGGGGATGGTGCAGGGGTTCTTGCGGGTGAACTCTCTTTCCAGTGGGTTACAGGATGAGGCTCCGGTGGCGGGGCTGGAGGGGGTGCCCCGGCTGCGGAATTTCTCGTTTACTAAGATTCGAGTGAAGGATTGTCCTTGGCTGGCGGATGTAACGGGGGTTCATCCACAGAAGCCGCTGGAGGGGTTTGTTTTTAGCGATGTTTCGGGAACGGCGGCGAAGGGGATCTCGCTGGCGAATGTTCGGGGGGCTCGGATTGAAGGGGTAAAGGTCACGGGGATTTCAGGGCCGGTGGTCGGGGTGAGTAATGCTACGGGGATCGGGCTGGAGGGGGCTGCGACGATTGAGGGGCCTAAGGTGCCGGAGTTGGTGGTGGGGGCGGGGGAGTATCGATTGAGGTGAGGGGGGCCGTCGGCAGGCCGCTCCATTACTGTCGCGGCTCGGAAGCGAGTGTTGCGGTCGGAAGCGATTGTTATAGGTCGGAAGCGATGGCGGGGCGGGAGTTCGTGTGCGAGTGGAGCGAATTGGCGGGAGCGGGAGCTATTGTCGGAGCGGGAGCGATTGGCCCAGCGCGAAGAGTGAGTTTGTCACACTCGCGTTACGGTCGCGATGCGACAATGATGAGTGATGGTTATTTATGGGTACACTTACGCCCTAGGATTGGTGGCGGGCGGCGGGGTCCTTACTTGGCTGGTGGGGTGGCCCTGGGGAGTACCGTTCTACATTCTTGCGCTGTTTTGTTTGAACTTCTTTCGCGATCCTGAGCGCGAGGTCCCGGCGGGCGCGGTTGCCGTTTCTCCGGCGGACGGGAAGGTCACGCTGGTGAATGAGGCTCCGGGCGGGTCGCACCGGGTGAGCATTTTCCTCAACGTTTTCGACGTGCACGTGAACCGGACTCCGATTCCGGGCAAGCTCATCTGCATCAACTACAAGAAGGGCGAGTTTCGGGCGGCGAACTATGCGGCTTCGAGCGAGGTGAATGAGCAGAATGTTCTGACTGTAGAGGGCGTGGTGGGCGGGCGCACGACGCAGATCAAGTTTTCGCAGATCGCGGGACTGATCGCGCGGCGGATCATCTGTTACAAGAAGACCGGCGATGTGGTGGGGCCGGCGGAGCGGATCGGGCTGATTAAGTTCGGGTCGCGCGTGGATATGTGGATGGGTCCGGAGTGGGCCGTTACCGTGAAGGTGGGCGACAAGGTGCAGGCGGGGTCCAGTGTGATCGCGCGAATGGCGGAGGAGCGGCTGTCATGAATTTGCGAGATCGGTTGATCGATCCACGTTCGCCGGACAGGAGGCCGCGGAGGGCGGCGTATGCTCTGCCAACGATGTTTACGGCGGGGAACGTTTTCCTGGGGTTTTACTCGATTATCGAGGTATTTCAGGGAGTGATCGATTTCCTGGCAAACTCGGCGACCGCGACGGGGCATTTTAAGACTGCGGCGCTGGCGATCGGATGGGCGGTGTTTCTCGACGGTCTGGACGGGCGCATCGCGCGGATGACGAACACGGTAAGCGATTTCGGGCGCGAGATGGATTCGCTGGCGGACGTGATTACGTTCGGGATTGCGCCGGCGGTACTGGCGTTCGCCTGGGGCATCCAGTTTGTGGATCCGCCTACGGATTTGATTACGCTGGAGCAGTTGCGGCGGGCGGGGTATTTTTTCTCGTTCCTGTTTCTGTTGTGTGGGGCGGCTCGGCTGGCGCGGTTTAATATTCAAAAGAATCCAATTCCGAAGAATCCGGGGCGGCCGGATAGGAAGTATTTCGTGGGGCTGGCGATTCCGGCGGCGGCGGGGATGGTGGCGGCGGTGGTGTACGCTTGCGGCGGGGTGCCGTTGCGGTCGTGGGTGTTTTCGGCGGGCTGGCTGGTGTTGCTGGGGATGCTCGGGCTGCTGATGGTTAGTACCTGGAGGTATCCGAGCTTCAAAGATTTGAATCTCTTGCAGCCTCGGTCCTCTATTAGTGTGGTGGTGGCGGGAAGCATTTTTTGTTTGATTTGGAGTTTTACGGCGCCTACGCTGCTGGCGATGAGCGCGGGGTATGTGCTTACCGGGATTGTTACTCGGGTGGGGGGCGTGGTGAGACGGAGGCTGAAGAGGACTCCGCCGCCGCCGGCTCCGCACGTGGAAGCTCCGGTTTAAAGAGCGCGCTCAGAAAAGATAAAACAGTACTCGGAAAGACGCCAGGATCGCAAAGAAAAACCTAAGGAGATGAAGAATTGAGTCAGTTGGTGGCTGTGGTGGGTGGGGAGACGCTTCTGGCTCGGGAGATTCGGGAGTTGTTGCGGGAGTCCGATCCGGCGCCGCATGTGGAGTTGATTTCGGCGGCGATGGAGGGGACGGCTACGGCCGGGGCCGGAACTGGGACAGAAGACGAAGAGCCGGTGGTCATGACTCCGCTGAGTGCCGAGAGTCTGGCGGGGTCGAAGGCGGCGTTTTTGGCGGGGTCGGCGGCGGCGAGCCGGCGAGCGCTGAAGTTGAATCCTCCGAAGGGGCCGGCATTGATCGATTTGACGGGGGCGCTGGAGGAACAGACTTCGGCACGGCTTAGGGCTCCTTCGGCGGAGCCGGCGGGGACGCGAGGGGCTCTTTCCGAAAGAGCGGGGATACAAATTATTGCGCATCCGGCGGCTATTGCTGTGGCGCAGTTTCTGGTTCTGCTGGCGAAGGCGGCTCCGCTGCGGCGCGTTGTCGTGCATGTGTTTGAGCCGGCTTCCGAGCACGGGCAGAGGGGGCTGGATGAGTTGCGGCAGCAGACGGTGGCGGTGCTGTCGTTCCAGAAATTGAAGATGGATGTGTTCGATGCGCAGACGGGGTTCAATCTGCTGGCCCGGTATGGGGAAGAGGCGCTGGAGCCGCTGGAGTTGATCGAGCAGCGGGTGGAACGGCATCTGGCGTCGCTGCTGGCGGCGTGGCCGGGCGTGCCGATGCCGTCGATCCGGCTGATTCAGGCTCCGGTGTTTCATGGGCACAGCATTTCAGTTTGGGCGGAGTTCGCGGAGAATCCGGGCGTGGAGGAGATTGCGAAGACGCTGGAAGAGGGCGGCGTGGATGTGCGGCGCGAGGAGCCGCCGTCGAACGTCGGGATCGCGGGGCAGAGCGGGATTAGCGCGGGGGCGATTGCAGTGGACGCGAATAATCCCCGGGCTTGCTGGTTGTGGGCGGTGTCGGACAATTTGAGGCTGGCGGCGGAGAATGCGGTGGCGGTGGGGCGGGAGTTTCTGTGAGGCTCGCGGTAGTTGCGGTGATGGCGATGCTCGCGGGGGCTTGCGGGTATCATACGGGCGGGCATGCGGACCTGCTGCCGAAGACCATCAAGACGATCGCGGTGCCGGCGTTTACGAACGGGAACACTACGGCTTACAAACTCACGGACCGCCTGCCGGAGGCGGTGGCGCGGGAACTGATTGCTCGCACGAAGTATCGGGTGGTGTCGGACCAGAAGATCGCCGATGCGGTTTTGCGGGGGTCGATTACGAGCTACTCTTCCTTCCCCACGGTGTTCGATTCGGCCACGGCGCGCGCGGCGGCGGTGGAAGTGCACGTGACAATGCAGATCTCTCTGGTGGAGAGAGCGACGGGGAAGGTGCTGTTTACGCGGCCTCGCGTGGAGGCGGTGGAGCGGTTCCAGGTGGCGGCGGTGGCGAGCCAGTACTTCGAGGAAGACCAGACGGCGCTCGAGAGGATCAGCAAGGCTTCGGCGGCTCGGGTGGTTTCGGATATTTTGAACGATTTCTAGAGAAGACGGGACAAATGACTCCGGAACAGTTTCTCGATCGGTTGGGGAAGAAGGGGCCGGAGTCCGTTTATTTGTTTCTGGGGCCGGAGGGGTACAATCGCGAGCGGTGCCGGCGGGCGCTGCTGGAGAATGTGTTGCCGGCGGCGGAGGATCGGGCGGACGGGTATAGCTCGCACGAGCTGGATTCGATTTCGCTGGCGGCGGCGCTGGATGATGCTCGGTCGATGTCGTTGTTTGCCTCTCAGCGGGTGATTTGGATTTCGCGGGCGGAACTGGCGCTGCCTCGGGGCAAGGCGGTCGAGCCGGACGAAGAGGGCGGCGGCGTGGGGGTGTTGGAGTCCTACTTGAAGCAGCCTACGCCGGGGACTGTCGTCGTGATCGATTGCTCGCGGTATGAGTTTGAGGGCGAGGATAAGGCTCGGATTGAGCGGGTGCAGAAGTTTTATTCGGGCGTCCCGGCGGTGGTGGAGTTTCGGGCATTTGCTCCGGAGGCGGCGCGGGCGCTGGCGCAGTCGCTGGCGAAGTCGGCGAAATTGCAGTTGGGGCTGGCGGAACTGGCGATGCTGCTGGAGGCTACGGGTGGGGATGCTTCGCGGATCGTTACGGAGATCGAGAAGCTGAAGTTGTATGCGGGGGATCGGAAGGTCACGGGGGAGGACATTACGGCGCTGGTGCCGGATGCTCAAGTGACCACGATTTTCGCGCTGGTGGCGGCGCTGGGGCGCGGCGACCGGGTGGGGGCGCTGGAGAGTTTAGATACGTTATCGAGGACCGGCGAGTATATGCCGCTGGCTTTGACGTTCCTGGCGACGCAGTTTCGGATGGCGCTGGCGGCTCGGGAGGCGGGGCTGCGGAGCGCGGGGGAGATTCAGGGGTACTTCAATAAAGTGGGGGCTCGGATCTGGCCGGAGCGGGCGCGGCAGATTCAGCAGACGATGGACGCGTTCCCTCGCAAGGGGCTGGAGCGGGCGGTGGCGAAATTGTTCGCGGCGGACCGGGATCTTCGAGACGCGCGGCCGGATGACCGGGTCGTCATGGAAGAGATGATTTTAGAAATGACGGCGTGAGTGCGCGCGTCGGAAGGCCGCTCCATCACTGTCGCGGCTCGGTTTGGATTACGCGGCGGTGAGCTTGCGGAGGCGCAGGGTCAGGCGGCTCTTGTAGCGGGCGGCGGTGTTCTTCTTGATGATGCCCCACTTGGCGGAGCGGTCGATCATGGAAAAAGTCTTGGGGACCAGAGCGGCGGCGGCCTTGGGGTCCTTGCCCTCAAGCAGGCGGCGCATCGCGCGGATCTGGTGACGGAGTCTGGTCTTGCGCGTCCGGTTGACCGCCGTGCGGTGTTCTGCCGTGCGCACACGTTTCAGCGCTGAGATTGTGTTTGCCATTCGAAACTCTTATGGTATCGTACCGGGCGGGCGGGGGTCAAATTTTGGATTGCATGGCTACGGCCCAGCGCAGGAATCGGAGGAGTTCGGTGCGGTGCTGCCAGACGAAGCCGCGGAATTGAGCGGGGGTGATTTGTTCGGCGTGCCAGCCCCAGTAGGTTTCGATGCGCCAGCGCAGGTAGGGGCTGTTCCACGGGGCCAGGCGGTAGCCTCGGGTGGACTTCCAGAGGAAGGCTAGCATTATTTCTTGGGCGGCTCCGCGGACTTTTCGGCTGGCTTCTGTGCGGCTTTTTCTGAAGGCGATGCGTAGTAGCCGTTTCTGGCTCTCGCGGTTGGTTTGCCGGGGCCGGTCACGCTTACTTTGATCTGGCGGAAGGTGCCGTCCAGGGCGTCGTTCAGCGGGGTATAGGCTAGCAGGTATTGATGACGGATCTCGCGGGCTACCTGGGGGATGATCTGGTCGATTTCGTTTAGCGATTTGGGATAGTAATCGAGGCCGCCGGAGGCTTCGGCCAGGGCCTTGAGGGCTCGCTTGGCGCTCTTGGTGTCGTGCGGCGTGTCGTCCGAAAGGATGCCGATGGAGTAAATCAAGACGCCGTCGGACTGGCGGGCTTCGCGGACGATCTGTTCCAGGGTTTCGTCGCTATCGGTGTCGTTGCCGTCGGTGACGACCAGCAGGACCTTCTTGTCGCGCTTGCCTTTCTTCGCGTGCTCGACGCCGAGGTGGATGGCGTCGTAGAGGGCGGTGCTGCCCCGGGTTTCGAGCTTGTCGAGGGCGGCTTCCAGCTTCTGGATGTCGCTGGTGAAGTCCTGGTCCAGATACCACTTGTCGTTGAAGCTTTCGATGAAGACTTCGTCCTGCGGGTTGGAGGCTTTTACGAGGTCGAGGGCGGCTTCGGCGACCTTTTCGCGTTTCTCCTTCATGCTGCCGCTGTTGTCGATGAGGATGCCCATTGAGACAGGGACGTCTTCGGAGCGGAAGAGGGAGACTTGCTGCTCCACGCCGTTTTCGAAGACTTTGAAGGCGGACTTGGGGAGGTCGCTGACGAGCTTGCCTTTACTATCGAGGACGCTGGCGTAGAGATTGACCAGCTGCTTGCCGGCCTTGAAGACCGGGATATCGTCGTCTTTCGGGGCCGGCTTCGATGGTTGGCCGGACGCGGCCAGCGCGATCGCCAGCAGGAACAGAACGACGCGGGCCGTGTACTTCTTCATCTATTCTTTATTTGAAAAACTGGGGCCGGTAGGTTTGGATTGTCCGGCGGCGGTGGCGTAGTAGCCGTTGCGATAGCGGACGTTGGTGTAGCCTTTGACGGTCACTCTGATTTGGCGGAAGGTGCCGTCCAAGGCGGTGTTCGTCGGCGAGTAGGCCAGCAAGTACTGATTGCGGATTTCGTGCGCCACTTGCGGGGTGATCTTTTCTACTTCGGAGAGGTCCTTGGGATAGTAATCGAGTCCGCCAGAGGCTTCGGTAAGAGCCTTCAGGGCCTTCTTGGCGGCGGAGGCGTCACGGGGTTCTTCTTCGCTCAGCAGGCCGATGGCGTAGATGAGGACGTCGCTTTCGCGGACCTCGCGCATGAGCTGGTCCTGGAGGATTTCGCTGGTGTTGTCGTTTCCGTCGGTGACGACCAGCAGCACCTTCTTTTCGCGGGTGCCCTTCTGCTTCATGTAATTGATGGACATGCGGATGGCGTCGCGCATGGCGGTGCCTCCGCTGGCGCCGAGTTTATCGAGCACGGAGGAGAGCTTCTTGACGTCGCTGGTGAAGGGCTGGTCGAGAAACGCATCGTCGTTGAAGTTGACGATGAAGTCTTCGTCTTGCGGGTTGGAGGCGAGGATGAGGGCTTTGGCGGCGGCGGCGACCTTGGTCCGTTTATCGCGCATGCTGCCGCTGTTGTCGATCAGGATGCCCATGGAGACGGGAACATCTTCACGGCGGAAATTCTTGATGGGTTGTTCGACACCGTTCTCGGTGACTTTGAAGGCGGCCTCCGGGACATCGGTGATGAGTTTGCCGTTCTTGTCCATCACGCTGACGTGGAGATCGACGAGCTCGGTGCCGCTCTTGAAAATGGGGACGTCGTCATCGGCGTTGGCGGGGGCTTGCTGAGCGGGGAGAGAGCCATGAGCGAGGAAGAAGAGGCCTACCGCCAGGACTCCCGCGAGCAGGCCGCTCCATAATTGTCGCGACTGGGTTTGGGGATTACGGGGTTGCGCGGGCGTTTTGCTATTGCGCAGGAGCATAGTATCCAATTTTGAATTTCGCGGTGAGGGGCGGGAGTCCGGCGGTCTTGACGAGCTTGACCTGGATGCGGCGGAACTTGCCGTCACGGTCCTTGTTCTTGGGGCTGAAGCCGAGCATGTACAAGTGGCGGAGTTCGAGGCCGATTTTCGCGGCGACGTCGGGGAGCTCGGCGAGATTCTCGACGTTGAAATCGCGGCCGCCGGTTTGCTCGGCGAGATCGTGGAGGAGTCCGGGGCCGTTGGCCTCTTCGGGGGTGCGGCCGCGTGCGCCGAGGCCTTCGTAGATGCCGATGGCATAGATCTGGACGTCGGATTCGCGGACGGCGTTTTTCACTTCACTCTCGGTATAGCGGCTGGAGTTGTCGCCGCCATCGGAGATGATGAGGATCGCACGGCGCGGGTTCTTGGCTTTCTTCATCTCATGCATGGCGAGATAGACGGCATCGAGGAGGGCCGTACGGCCTTTCGATTCGGCGAAAGTGAGACGGTTCTGGACGTCTTCGGTTTCGGGCGTGAAGGGAACGGTGAGCTCGGCGACATCATTGAATTGGACGAGGAAGAATTCGTCTTCCGGGTTGGCGGTCTTGAGGAACTGGCGGACGGCCTCCTGGCTACGGCGGATTTTGGGTCCCATGCTGCCGCTGGTGTCGAAGACGACACCCACGGACATAGGCGCGTCTTCACTGGAAAAGGAGAGGACCTCCTGCTCCACATTGTTTTCCAGAAGCTTGAAATTTTCCTTGTCGAGCCCGGTGACGTAGCGGCCCATGGGTTCCGTGACCGCCACAGGGATCTGGACCAGAGTGGTGTCGATGCGGAGGTCGGGGCGGCGGTCAAGTACGGAATCGGGAGTGGCGGGGCCAGGCTTCGGCCTCGGAATGATCTCGACGTTGGGCTGTGAGGCGGAAGGAGGTTTTCCATCCTGAGTGTGGGCGAGCGGAACCCAGACGAGAAGCGATATAAGACTGAGCTTGAACAGATTACACTTCATGATTCCCGCACTCTGGCTTCAGTATACCAGCGGAAATCGTGGATTTCCGCAAGGGGATTGGGGGTTTGGGCGGGAGTGGGGTGGGCGGGGTGGGCGGCCGCTCCATTACTGTCGCGGCTCGGTTTGGGACGGTGATCGGGTGAGGGTGCGATGGGCGAAGGTTGGGGGGCGCGGGCACGGCGGTGAAGAATTTCGGCCAACAGCTCGGCGGTGTCGGCTACGGTGATGCCGCTGCGGTTGAACAGGCGGTTGCCGTCGGCGAAGGCGACCTTGTTTTCGCGGACGGCGCGGAGAGTGGGCCACCACGGGAGCGCTTCGAGGACGGCGCGGTCTTGCCAGGCGCGGTCCAGAGTGAAACCGCAGGGGGCGATGACGATGTACTCGGGATCGGCCTCGCCGAGGAGCTCGGGCGAGATGGCCACGGAGTGGGCGTGGCGGTTCGAGAGGACGGGCTCGCCGCCGGCGATATCGACGAGCTCGGGTCCCCAGTTGCCGAGGACGAAGAACGGGTCAGTCCATTCGAGGACGGCTACTGTGGGGCGGGGGAGAGGGGCGGTGGACTGGCGGACGGCTTCGAGGCGAGCGCGGAGGTCGGCGACGAGTTCGCCGCCGCGAGGAGTGAGGTCGAGGGCGAGCGCGATTCTGGTGATGTTATCGAAAATGTCTTCGAGGGTGAAGGCGGAGAGCGCGACGGTGCGGGCTTGCGCGAGATCGTAGCCGCTGCGGGAGAGATCGGCGGGCGTGACGGCGCAGACTTCGCAGTGTTCCTGGGTGAGGATCAAATCCGGCTGGAGGCTTTCGATAAGCGCGGAGTGGATGACGTAAAGCGGCTCGCCGGCACGGAGGCGGCGGTTCACTTCGGTGTCGATGGCGCGGCTGGAAACGTGGATGTCGAAGGCGGGCGAACTGCACTCAGGCAGCGCCCGGACGGAGGGCGGATTGTCGCACTCGTGGGAGCGGCCGACCAGTTGAGAAGTGGCTCCGAGGGCATCGACAATTTCGGTAGCGCTGGCTAGGAGGGAGACGATTCGCATGCTAAAATCTAGTGTGCCGCACAGGATTCTTGGCGTTATCCCCGCCCGGTACGCATCCTCCCGGTTTCCCGGCAAATCCCTCGTCTCTATCGCAGGTAAGACTATGCTACAGCACGTGTGGGAACGTGCGTCGATGGCTCGGTACCTGACGGGAGTGGTGATCGCGACCGATGACGAACGTATACGGTCGGCGGCGGAAGGGTTTTCGGCGCGGGTGGTGATGACGCGGAGCGATCATGCTTCGGGGACGGATCGCGTGGCGGAGGCGGCGTCGGCATCGAACGCGCAGATCGTGGTGAACATTCAAGGCGACGAGCCGATGATCGATCCGGGGGCGATCGATGCGGCGGTGCTGGGTTTACTCGACGCGGAAGATGTGCCGATGGCGACGCTGAAGAAGAGGATCGAGCGGACGGGCGAGATCGGCGATCCGAATGTGGTGAAGGTGGTTTGCGACGCGGCGGGAGATGCGCTGTATTTCTCACGGTCAGCGATTCCGTTTGTGCGCGAGGCGGGCGAGGCGTACGCGCACTTCAAACATATCGGGCTGTATGTGTATCGTCGGGACTTTCTGCTGGGGTATCCGGATTTGACGGTGGGTCCGCTCGAACGGGCGGAGCGGCTGGAGCAGCTGCGGGCGCTGGAGAACGGGTTCAAGATTCGCGTGGTGGAGACGGACTACGAATCCTTGGGTGTGGACACGCCGGAGGATCGCGAGCGGGTGGCGGAGATTTTCGAAAAAACTTCTATAAAGACCATGGTGATTAAATAAATGGCCAAATATATATTCGTGACGGGCGGAGTGGTTTCATCCTTGGGCAAGGGAATCGCGGCGGCCAGCATCGGATGCTTGCTGGAGAGCCGCGGGCTGAAGGTGACGCTGCAAAAGTTCGATCCGTATCTGAACGTGGATCCGGGGACGATGAGTCCGTTCCAGCACGGCGAAGTTTTCGTGACGGATGACGGGGCGGAGACGGATCTGGATCTAGGGCACTATGAGCGGTTCACGCATGCTCCGTTGACGCAGGCGAATAATTTGACCAGCGGGCGGATTTACGAGCAGATCATCTCGCGCGAGCGCCGCGGGGATTATCTGGGCAAGACGGTGCAGGTGATTCCGCACGTGACGAACGAGATCAAGGCGGGGGTGCGGCGCGTGTCGACGGCGGCGGATCAGTCGCCCATCGATGTGGTGATCGTAGAGATCGGCGGAACGGTGGGCGATATCGAATCGCTGCCGTTTCTGGAAGCGATCCGGCAGTTGCGTCATGAGCTGGGTCGCGAGAATACGATTTTCGTACACGTGACTCTGGTCCCGTGGATTGCGGCGGCGCAGGAGCTGAAGACCAAGCCGACGCAGCATAGCGTGAAGGAGCTGAGGGCCATCGGTATTCAGCCGGATATTTTGTTGTGCCGCGCGGAGAGGCCGATTCCCCAGGAGATGAAGGAAAAGATCGCGCTGTTCTGCGACGTCGACGAGAAGGCCGTGATTACGGCGAGCGATGTGGCGAGCGTGTACGAGTGCCCTCTGGTGTTCGCCGAGCAGAAGGTGGATGAGATTGTCCTCCGACTGCTGAATATTCAGACCAAGGAGCGCGATCTTACGCGGTGGAGCGAGATGGTCCGGCGGCTGAAGGAGCCGGCGACGACGGTGTCCATCGGGCTGGTGGGCAAATACGTCGAGTATGAGGATTCGTACAAGAGCCTGAAGGAAGCGCTGCTGCACGGCGGGCTGGCGCACAATGCCAAGGTCGAGATCACGTGGATCGAGTCGGAGAAGCTGAAATGGCCGGATGCGATCGGCGAGCTTTCGCGCTTCGACGGGATCCTGGTGCCGGGCGGGTTCGGGCGGCGCGGCGTGGAAGGGATGCTGAACGCGATCCGCTACGCCCGTGAGTGCAAAGTGCCGTATTTCGGGATCTGCCTGGGGATGCAGACGATGGTGATCGAGTTCGCGCGCAATGTGTGCGGGATGGAGCAGGCGAATTCAACCGAGTTCGATCCGGCGACTCCGGACCGCGTGATTTACAAGCTGCGCGAGTTGAAGGGTGTGGACGAGCTCGGCGGCACGATGCGGCTGGGCGCGTATCCGTGCATGTTGACCGAAGGCAGCTTCGCGCGGCAGGCCTACGGCGCGCGCGAGATCAGCGAGAGGCACCGGCACCGGTACGAGTTCAATCGCGAGTATGAAGCGGTGCTGCGGAAGAACGGGCTGAAGTTGACGGGCGAGACTCCGGACGGGGTGTACGTGGAGATTTGCGAGCTCGCGGATCATCCGTGGTTCCTGGGGTGCCAGTTCCACCCGGAGTTCAAGAGCAAGCCTTTGGAGCCGCATCCGCTGTTCCGCGCGTTTATCGGCGCGGCGATTGAAGAGGGCAAGCGGCGCGAGAGCCGGCTGGCTGCGGGGTCCACTGAGAAGACCAGTGCAAATCACGTCACAGTTTGAGATCGGCGGGGCAGAACTCGGGTTCATCGTCGGGCCTTGCGTGATTGAGAGCGAGGCGCACGTCAACTTTCTGGCGGATGAGATCGCGAAACTTGACGTGCCGTTCTGCTTCAAGGCTTCCTTCGACAAGGCGAACCGGTCGAGCGTGAAATCGTATCGAGGGCCCGGGTTGAAGGAAGGGCTGCGGATTCTGAAGGGCGTCCGCGACCGCGGATTTCCGGTGTTGACGGACATCCACGAACCTTCACAGGCGGCGGAGGCGGCAGAAGCGGTCGACATTTTGCAGATCCCGGCGTTTCTCTGCCGGCAGACGGATTTACTAGTCGAGGCCGGGCGCACGGGGCGCGTGGTGAACATCAAGAAGGGGCAGTTCGTTTCGCCGCACGATATTAAGCTCGCTGCGGAGAAGGTGGCTTCGACGGGGAACGACAAGATCCTGCTGACGGAGCGAGGGTCGTCATTCGGCTACAACAACCTGGTGGTGGATATGCGGGGGCTCCCGATCATGCGCGGGTTCGGATGGCCGGTGGTGTTCGACGCGACGCATAGTGTCCAGTTGCCGGGCGCGGCGGGGACCGCGTCGGGCGGGCAGCCGGAGTTCATCGAGCCGCTGGCGAGCGCAGCGGTGGCGGCGGGCGCGGACGCAGTGTTCCTCGAGGTGCACGAAGAGCCGTCGCGGGCGCTTTCGGATGGCGCGAACGCGTTGCGGCTGGATCTGCTGGGCGGGCTGATCGCGAAGCTGCGAAGGATTCGCGCGGCGGCTCGGGGATAGCCACGCGCCTACGGGTACGAAAACGGGCGCGGTACCGCTTGGGACAAAGTGTCCACTGCGCGTGAAACCTTTTGTCGCAGCGCCGTTGTCTGGGTTTGGCTTAAGTCGCTCTAAAAGATAACAATTCGCGATTGGCGCGGCGCCTGCTAGGCAGGAGCACGCATGGTCGCCCTCAAAGCCAATACGGCGAGGCGCCTGCGTCGGAGAGACGCGGGTCCACGCCCCACTGTTCGAGTTTCCGAGATCATCTCCGCCCTCTCCTACGCGCTCGATCTCACCGAAGGCCGTCCCATGGGACATTCCGTGCGCGCCTGCATGATCGGTATGCGGCTGGGCGCGGAAATCGGCTTGAGCGTCGACGAACAGAGCGATCTGTTCTACGCGCTGCTCCTGAAAGACGCCGGATGCAGCAGCAACGCGTCCAAGCTTTTTCACATTTTGAACGCGGACGAGATTCGCGCCAAGGGCGACGTTAAGCTCACCGATTGGACTCGCGTCGGCTGGGAGAGCCTGCACTACTCCCTGACGCACGTGGCCACGGGAGCGCCGTTCCTGGAGCGAGTGCGGACGCTGGTCCGCGTTGCCGCGAAGCAGCAGACCGAGTCCTGCGCTCTGGTGAAGATTCGCTGCGAACGCGGCGCGTCCATCGCGCGCAAAATCGGGTTCTTTGAGCCGGTTGCGCGAGCCATTCACAGCCTGGACGAACACTGGAACGGCGGCGGGTATCCGGACGGGCTCCGCCACGAAGAGATTCCACTGTTTTCGCGGATCATGAACCTCTCGCAAACCCTCGAAGTTTTCCTGGCGCATCGCAGCAAGGAAGAGGCGATGGAAGTAGCCCGGAAACGCAGCGGCCGGTGGTTCGATCCTGATCTGGTGCGCGCCGCGGAGTCGCTGGCCGCGCGAGGCGAGCTGTGGACCGGTCTCGATCAGCAGCACGCTATCGCGGAGGTGCTCGAAATGGAACCTCAGGACCGGCGCATGATGGCTACCGAGGAGACCATCGAGAACATCTGTCACGCGTTTGCGGAGATTGTTGACGCGAAGTCTCCGTTCACGTACCGGCATTCGAACGGCGTAGCGGACGCGGTGATCGGAATTTCGCGGCAATTGGGGCTGAGCGAAGAGGACGTGACGTTCATGCGGCGGGCGGCGTTGCTGCACGACGTCGGCAAGCTGGGCGTCTCCAACGAAATTCTGGAAAAACCGAGCGGTCTGAATCCGGAGGAGTGGGAGGTGGTGAAGCGCCACCCCTACTACAGCTTTGAAATCCTGCGCCGGATTCCGGGCTTTGAGGAATTGAGCGACGTCACCGGCGCGCATCACGAAAAGCTGGATGGCAGCGGCTACTTCCGCCACTTGACGGAAGAGCATCTCACCCTGGAGATGCGCATCCTGACGGTGGCGGACATCTACGACGCTCTGGCCGCGAAGAGGCCGTATCGCGACGCGATGCCGCTCGACAAAGTTCTCGGAATTATGCAAAAGGACGCGCCCAAGGCAATCGACGCCCAGTGCCTGGACGCGCTCACCTCGCACCTCGCGGGCGCGGAATCCCACGGCCACGGCTTGTTGGGATTGTCTGCCCATGTGGGCACAAGCGGCGTTCAAATTACATCGGAGGAAAAGAGTGAAACCATCGTACCTGTTCGTTAGAATTCTCGCGGTGCTCGGCCTGGCCGCTTCCGCTCATGCTCAGGGTTTCTACTGGAATTCCGCAAGCGCGCGATCCATGGCCCTGGGAGGCGTGTACCTTCCGTCTAAGACGGGAGTGATCGATGCACTGGCGGCGAATCCCGCTGGATTGGCGGTGATCAGCCAGCGGACTGTCGATTTCAATTTAACCAGCATTTTCGCGAGCGGCACTTTCAGCAACTCCGTGAACACGAACGCTCCGCTCAAGGATGCGCCGGGCGTGCTGCCGTACGGAGGCTTCGCGATGCCCCTCGGGCATTCGCGCTTCAGCTTCGGTGTGGGGTTGGTGCCTGAGTTAATGTCGGTCTCGAACTGGAATTACGTCGACGCGCCGGGAGTGGCGGGGGCGAGCTACGGTTCGCAAAAACAGAAGTCGGCGATTCTGGCGGCTCGGTCGGTCGCGGCGGTGGGCTTCGCGTTGAACAAGAAGCTTTCGCTCGGCGTGAGCGTGGGCGCGGTTTATAATTCCAACACTCTCGAAACGCCGTATGTGTTCCAGAGCCATCCGGCGCTGGCGGGCTTGAAGACATCCTTGGATCTGCACACGACGGGCACGGGCGTGAACACCAGCGTGGGTCTGATCGCGACCCCTTCGGATCGCGTGCAGTTCAATGTGGCGTGGAAATCGCGGACTACGATCAATAGCACCGGTGACGCGAACGGGAACATCGGAGTGCAACTCGCCGCGCTGGGATTGGGCGGAGCGCGTCCGGACTTCCACTACAACGCGGGTGTCCAGAACATCCTGCCGCAATCGGTGATCGCCGGGATGAATGTGCGGGTGGACGGACATTGGGTACTGGCGTTCCAGGCGGATTGGGTGAACTGGAAAGACGCCTTCGCCAGCCTGCCTGTCACGCTTACCAACGGCAACAACGCCGACATCAACGGACTGCTGAGCTCCAACGGGATCTTCGATCGCGTTCCGCTCAACTGGAAAGATCAGTATTCGTTCCGCGGCGGCGTGGAGCGGTTCGTGACGGAGAACATCTCCCTCCGCGGCGGCTACGCGCATGCCAACAATCCGGTTCCGGCGTCCACGCTCTCGCCGTTGACGGCGGCCATCATGAGCAACCAGTTCTCTACCGGTATCGGCTATGGCCACAACCACTGGCGGATGGATCTGGGTTATGGCATCGACCCGATGGCGCATGAAAGCGTGGGCAAGACCGCGCTGCTCTCCGGCGAATACGCGAACAGCAAGGTGGGTATCCGGACCCAGTCGTTGTCGCTCAATACGTCGTTCACGTTCTAGCCTAAAACTCGCAGGCTGAGGCCTGTGCCACTCACGTATACTGGCCGGGGAGATCTTCGGATGAGAAGAATACTGCTCGGCCTGGGGCTGGCGATTGCGGTTTGCGCACAGCCCCACTTCGACGTGGCCACGATGAAGCGGAATACCTCCGGCGCGGAGCGCGCTTCGATGACGGGTGGACCGCTGCCCTCGGGGCCGTTCAATCTCTCAGGTAACGATCCGGCGCGCATCACGTGGACCAACATTGGGCTGCGCCGGATGGTGCAGGTGGCCTACGATATGCCGGTGGACCGGATCAGCGCGCCGGATTGGTTCGACTCCGAACATTATGATGTGAGCGCGACGATGGCGGCTGGGACGTCCGTCGCCGGCTTTCGTCTGATGGTGCAGGGGCTGCTCGCCGAGCGGTTGAAGCTGACTCTGCATCGGGCGACGAAGGATGTTTCAGGCTATGCGCTGGAGATCGCGAAAGGCGGGCCGAAACTCGCGGAGGCGAAGCACGAAGTCGCGGCGATTGATCCGAAGATGGATCAAGGCTGCCGGGGATGCAATGCGCTCGTAGTGATGGATCGCAGCGGATACCCGGCGCCGCGGCCGGGAAATCCTTACTATGGACCGGACGCTTCGTTTCAGGCGACGATTGTGGTGGGCTCGCGGTATCGGGCTGCGGCGTTGAACGCGCCGATGACGGGGATTGCAACGTTTCTCGCGAATTTTGTGGGGTCGCCGGTCGCGGACCGGACGGGGTTGAAGGGAGTTTACGACGCTCGGATCGAGTTTGTGCCGCCGCCTTCGGATCCCGCGGCAGATCCCGACCCTGGTCCGACGCTGATGGACGCCGTGCAATCGCAACTTGGATTGAAGCTGACGTCGGCGAAAGTTCCCGTGGAGACGCTGGTGGTCGACCACGCGGAGAAAATCCCGACCGAGAATTAAAGAGCGCCGAGCGTTAGAGCGGCTCGGGCAAGTGCAACTGCGCTTTCCCCAAGGCTTGATCCAGCCGGGTACGCGCGTCGCTTTCGGTCATGCCGCGGGACGTGGAGAGCTCCGTGATCAGCATGTGACGGGCACGGTCCAGCATCTTTTTCTCGCGGAAGGAGAGCGGCTTCTCGGCCTGCAGGATCAGCAGGCTCTTCAGCACTTCGGCGACATCCAGCAGGCTGCCTTTGCGCATGCGCTCCGTGTTTTCCTTGAAGCGGTCTTTCCAATCGACGTAGCGCTGGCAGCGGCCTTCCGCCAGGAATTCCATGACGCGCGCGACTTCGCCGTTGCGCGTAAGCTTGCGCAGGCGCAGCTCTTCGACGTGCGAGAACGGCACCATCACGGTCAGGCTGTTATAAGTAAGCCGCAGCAGGTAAAATCGCTCGAATTGCCCGGCGAAAGCGCGGCTGCTGATATTCTCGATAGTTGCTACGCCGTGATTCGGGTAGACTACCTTTTCACCAACTTGGAACGTCATGCGGAGCATCGGATCCTCTTCATGGAAACACCCGGCCGCACTGCCCGTTCGGCCTCTCCGTCGTTCACAAGTCCGCCCGGGTTCTTTACGTAGCCCCGTAGCAGCCCGCGAAAGAGGATATTAAACCGAAGTTCATCGGCTGTCAACAGGAAAGTATGCCGTTCGGATTACATCTATAGGTTATTGATTCCAAAAGCGTTCTGGCCGACCCCTAGGCAAATGGAGTACCATGGAGGGAACTCCATGGAATCCGCCAAGATGGACTTGAAGAACACCATCCACCTGCCCAAGACCGGCTTTTCAATGAAAGCGAACCTGGCGCAGCTGGAGCCTAAACTATTGGCACAGTGGGACGAAACGGGCCTGTACCAGCGCATTCGTGAAGCTCGCGCGGGGCGTCCCCCCTACATTTTGCATGACGGTCCGCCGTATGCAAACGGCAACATCCACTTGGGCCATGCGCTCAACAAACTGCTGAAAGATTTCATCGTGAAGATGAAAACCATGCAGGGATTCGACTCGCCGTACGTTCCGGGTTGGGATTGCCACGGGTTGCCGATCGAAATTCAGGTCGATAACCAGTTGGGCGCGAAGAAAGCCGCTATGACGGCCGCGCAGATTCGTGGAGTCTGCCGCAAGTACGCCGAAAAATACGTCGACTTGCAGCGCAAGGACTTTATCCGGCTGGGGATTTTGGGGCGCTGGCAGGATCCCTACCTTACGCTGAGCGCTTCGTATGAGTCCGTGATCGCGGGGGCGTTCGTCGACTTCCTGGACCAAGGCTACGTCTACAAGGGCCTGAAGCCGGTGAACTGGTGCATCCATGACCGGACGGCGCTGGCGGAGGCGGAGATCGAGTACGAGAATCACACTAGTCCGTCAATCTGGGTGCGGTTCGCCCTGGCTTCCGATGCGGCGAAGATCGATCCCGCATTATCTGGTGAAAAGCTGGCGGGCAAGAAAGTGTACGGGCTGATCTGGACCACCACTCCGTGGACCATTCCGGCCAACATGGCCATCTGCTTCAATCCGCGCTTCACGTATGTGGCGGCGCAGACGGGCGACGAGGTTTACGTTGTCGCCAAAGATCTTCTCGCCGTGACGGCGGAGGCGTGCGGCTGGACGGACGTGAAAGAAGTCGCCAGCTTCCTGGGCGAGCAGTTGAACGGCACGGTCTTCCGCCATCCGTTCATCGAACGCGATTCGCGCGGCATCCTGGGCGATCACGTGACGCTGGAGCAGGGCACCGGCGCGGTCCACACGGCTCCGGGGCACGGGCAAGAGGATTACGTGATCGGACAGGCGAACGGCATCGCGACGTACTGTCCCGTGGACGCGGCGGGGAAATTCTTCCAGGCCGAGGGCGCGGACGGCGTGGTGCCCGAAGTGCTGATCGGGAAGTCCGTGTGGGACGGCAACGGAATCGTGACTGAGTTGCTGAAGGAACGTGGAGCCCTTGCGGCGATGCGCAACATTGAGCATAGCTATCCGCACTGCTGGCGCTGCCACAATCCGACCATTTTCCGCGCGACGGAGCAGTGGTTCATCGAACTCGATAAGCACGACCTGCGCGGGCGCGCGCTCGAAGCGATCAAGACCGTGAAATGGAAGCCGGCTTGGGGCGAAGAGCGGATCTCCAACATGATCGCCTCGCGGCCGGACTGGTGCATCTCGCGGCAGCGCGTGTGGGGCGTGCCGATCCTGATCTTCTATTGCGAAGGCTGCCAGGAACCGGTGACGGATCGCAAGATTTTGGACCGCATCGTGGCGATGTTCCGCGAGCAAACGTCGGACATCTGGTATTCGAAGACTGCGGCGGAACTGATGGGCGAAGGCGCCGCGTGCGCCAAGTGCGGCGGAACATCGTTCCGCAAAGAGAACGATATTTTGGACGTGTGGTTCGATTCCGGATGCAGCCATCTGGCGGTGCTGACGGAGGCGAACAAGCTCTCTTGGCCGTCGGACATGTATCTGGAAGGCGGCGATCAGTATCGCGGCTGGTTCCATTCGTCGCTGCTGGTCGCGGTGGGGTTGAAGAACGCTTCACCGTACCGCGCGTCGGCGACGAACGGGTGGACGCTCGATTCCGAAGGCCACGCGTTGTCGAAATCGCGGGGCGCGGAAGCGGTGGAAGGCATCATCAAGAAATACGGAGCGGAGCTGTTGCGGCTGTGGACCGCGTCGGTGGATTTCACCGAGGACATGCGGTTCTCCGACACGATTCTCGATCGGTTGGTGGAGGCATACCGGAAGCTCCGTAATACGTTCCGCTACTCACTGGGCAATCTTTCGGATTTCGATCCGGCCAAGGATGCCGTGCCGGTGCAGCAGATGCTGGACGTCGACCGCTGGATCATGGCTCGGGCGTCGGAGCTGGTGCGCAAGTGCCTGGTCTGGTACAACGAGTTGGAGTTCCACAAAGTCTATCGCGCGATTTACGATTTCGCGGCGGCGGATTTGAGCTCGATCTATTTCGACGTCTTGAAGGACCGCCTGTACACGGGGGCGACGAAGGGGCATGCGCGGCGTAGCGGGCAGACGGCGTTGTATCGGGTCCATTACGCGTTGCTGCGCTTGATCGCGCCGCTGCTGGCGTTCACGGCGGAGGAAGCGTGGAGCCACACGGCGAAACCCGAAGGCGCGCCGGAGAGCGTCCATATGGCAATGTTCCCCGACGAGGACGAGCTGGCCTCCGGTCTCGATGCGGCGAAGATGGCGGATTGGAACGCGCTCATGGAAGCTCGCGAGCCGGTGCTCAAGGCGCTTGAAGAGGCCCGCCAAGCGAAGATCATCGGAGCATCGCTCGAAGCCCGCGTCCGGCTGCAATCGACCGGCTTGCTGAAACGTTATGAGGCCGATCTGCCTTCTCTGTTTATCGTGTCGCAAGTGGCGCTGGAACAGCGCGAGGACATCGCGGGCGAAGGTATCAAGGTGGAGCGGGCGGATGGCGAGAAGTGCGAGCGCTGCTGGAAATACTCCACGCTGGTGGGCCAGGACGCCGGGTATCCGACGGTGTGCGAACACTGCTCGGCGGCGCTCCAGGAAATGCGGGGATGAAGTCCCGCTGGTGGTCTGTTGCGATCATCGCCCTGGTGGTGTTGATCGACCGCATCACCAAGCTGTACGTCCGTTCGGCATTTTCGGAGTGGGATACGGTGCCGGTGATCCCGCGCCTGTTCAACATCGTGCACACGGAGAATCCCGGCGCGGCGTTCGGATTCCTGGCGGATGCATCCGGCCAGTGGCGCGGGCTCTTTCTGGTGGGAATTTCGCTGGTGGTGATGGTGCTGATCGCGGGGATGTTGTGGAGACCTCACCATGCCGGGATGCACGACACGATCCTGCTGCGGATCGGCTTGTCGCTGGTCTTCGGAGGCGCGCTCGGGAACGTGTGGGACCGGCTGTTTCGCGGCACGGTCACGGACTTTCTGCAAGTCTTCCTGGGCTCCTACGAGTTTCCGTCGTTCAATGCCGCGGACAGCGCGATTACGATTGGGGCGATCCTCCTCCTGCTGGATCTATGGCGAACCCGGCACCATGAACTGCCCGAACCCCCACGGGATGCTTAGTACTCCCGAACGTGCTTGCGGATCAGGAATAGCCCTGCCAGCCCCAGCCCGACGAAGACGATTGCCGAGGGTTCCGGCGTAGGGACGAAATTGTACGACACAGCAGCGAACCCGTAGACAGAGGGAGCCATTTCCCGCAGCGTGATGGTGGCGGTACCGCCGCCCACGAAGCTGAGGGAAGGCGCGAAGACTCCGGGTGAAATCATCACACCGCTGATACCCCCTGTGGAAGTGAACGGGGCGGTGACAACATAGTTGGACGGAGGCGTTGGACCTAGATCAGGAAGTGTCAGAAAACCCGTGAAGTTAATAACGGCGCCACAAGTTGTGCCTTGATTGCACAAATACGAATAGGTAGTTCCGCCCACCGTGTAGGTTCCGCTCAGACCCGGGCTCTGTTCTGAAGAGATGGTGTCGTCAAAGCTGTAGGTGCCCGGCGCGGTGCAAGTGGGGATTCCGATGTAGCAAGGTCCAAAGCTTGCCACGAACGAGGAGGCGCCGTCCATGCTGAAGCCGAGCCCAGAGACCGAAAACGTATCTCCGCCTGGATCCGATCGTGACGCGGTTCCGGCCAGGATGGTGTCGGCATGCACCGAGAAGGCGGAAAGTGCGAGGAAAACCAAAACGCACATTCCATTTGGATGAAGTCGATTCATGTTCGCCGCCTTGTCGAGGATTTAAAGAAATTGCGCGAAGGGCCGCCAGACCGAGTCCTACCAAGCCGAGCGGTGAGGGTTCAGGCGTCGCCACGAACCTGTAAGACGTGCTGCTTCCCACATAACACGTGGAGCAATTAGCCCTATTCATCGTGATCGTCGCGAACCCTGTGCCCTGGAATTGAAAATTGTAAGCCGGCCCCCCAAAATCTCCGGAGGCGTAGAACGGCGCCGTGACAGTGAGAGTCTGGGGCAAGTTTGTTCCCAGATCCGGCAGCGTAAGAAATCCGAAAAAGTTCATCTCTCCGCCACAGTCGATGGAAGAACAAAAGTATGTGGTTCCGCCCACGGTGATGGAGCCCCAAAAGCTGGGCCGGGGGGCTGCCCGTTTGAGACATACGTCGAATCGATGAAGCTGTAAGTCCCCGGCGCGCTGCAGAAGGAAAGCGCGGGGCATGGTGGTCCGGTCTGTTGAACGAAGAGTTGTTTGAAGTTCCCTCCCATCGCCTGGAAGTTGGCCCCGAATACGTTGAACGATCCGGAACTTTGGTCGGAAAAGGCGGTTCCGCCCGTGATGGTGAGGGGGCCCGCGTAAAGGGAGCATGCGGCACCGGCGCAAACCAGAGTTACGATGACAGGGTAGATTTTCACAGATCCTTCTTTCTGAGGGAGAAGCCCAGGACGTGAGGCTTCATTTGGGTAGCCCACACGTTCGAGAATTGGGAGTTGGTATCAAGAACATTACAGCTGTCATACCGGGGATAAACGGAACACCTGAGATCGATCCAAGCAATCCGGTTTCCGTTGGTGACGCGCCCCTTTGGCGCAAATGCAGCCCGGGCCTGGGCTCCGCGGTGGAGACTTGGGTGCCTTGGCGCAGCTAGTTGGGTGCCCCGCCGAAGCTTCGCGCCGGGGGGGATTGTATACTTTCAGCATGCGGCCCCTCGTGGCTCTGATGTTATGTTTGCCCGCGGTCCTCGCGGCCGGGATCTCGCAGGACGAGTACAAATCTCGGCGGGCGGAACTCCGCAAATCTCTGGACGGCGTGATGATCCTGTTCGGCGCGGATGAGCCGGAGGACCTGCACAATGCGTTTTTCCAGGAGTCCAATTTTCTCTATCTTTCCGGGTGGCGCGAACCGGGGGCGGTGATGCTGCTCACGCGGTCGGAGGAGGTTCTTTTCCTGCCGCCGCGCAACGTCCAGCAGGAAACTTTCACGGGGAAGAAGACTCTGCCGGAAGATGGCGAGGCTCCGGAGCGGACCGGGTTCGCCAAGGTCTTGCCCCGGGAGGCGATCGAGACCACGTATCTGAAAATTTTGGGGTCATCACGTAATATCTACACGCTGCCGGGCGACCAACGCGCGCAGAAGCTGCGGACGCTAGGGGCTCTGCATGAGGAGCGCAACGCGGGGCCGGAGATCGCGCGTCTGCGCGTGATGAAGTCACCCGCGGAGATCGAGCTGATCGCGCAGGCCACCGACGCCACGGTCGCGGCTCATCTGGCCGCGTGGAAACGCATGCGGCCGGGATTGTTCGAATACGAAATTTCCGCAGCGATGACCAACGTGTACTTCGAGCGCGGCTGCGAGCGCAGCGCCTACGCGCCGATTGTCGCCAGCGGTCCGGATAGCGTGGTGCTGCACTACATGGCGAACCATCGGCGAGTGGACACGGGCGAGTTGGTGTTGATGGACGTGGGCGCGGAGTGTTCGGACTACGCTACCGACGTGACGCGGACCATCCCGGCGAACGGAAAGTTCACGGCGCGGCAGCGCGAGATTTACGAGGTTGTGCT
Source organism: Bryobacteraceae bacterium (assembly GCA_036498815.1). GTDB lineage: Bacteria > Acidobacteriota > Terriglobia > Bryobacterales > Bryobacteraceae > Palsa-187. Next base: position 31,017 of record DASYET010000014.1, read on the forward strand.
GGGCGCTCAAAAGGCGGCGATCGCGGCGGTGCGTCCCGGCGCGCGCTTGCGCGGCGAAGGCGAATCCCTCCAGAACATCGCACAGAACTACATCAACGGCCACGGCAAGGATCTGCATGGCGAGCCGCTGGGCAAATACTTCACCCACGGACTGAGCCACTTCGTCGGGCTGGACGTACACGATCCGGGCGACACCGGCCAGCCGCTCAAGGCCGGAATGATCATCACGATCGAGCCGGGCATCTACATCGCCGAGGAGAACATCGGCGTGCGCATCGAGGACACGGTGCTGGTCACGCCCGACGGCGCGCGGATCCTCAGCGGCGGGCTTCCGCGCGACCCCGGCGAAATCGAGAAGCGGATTGGCAAGTAAGCCGAAGCGCAGGGCCTGGGCCTCCGCGGCACAATACGCGGCTGTGGTGGCGGCGTGTTTCGTGGTGACGATGGTGCTGTCCTGGTGGTCCCTGTTGGGCGGCTCCGTCGATAACGCCGCCTACGACGTTTTGTCGCGCTACTCCAAGCCGAACTGGGAGCCGCAAACCGTGATCGTCGCGATCGACGACCGCACGTTTCGCGAACGCGGCGGGGTCCCCGAGGTGCGGCCGATGTTGACCGAGGCGCTCGATAAGCTCAAGGCGGCCCAGCCCGCGGTGATCGCGATTGACGTGATCTTGCACGACGCTCTGCGCGACCCGGCGAAAGATATCGCCCTCGAAGCGGCGCTGCGCGCTACGAAGAATCCGGTGTTGCCCTGCGAGTTGGACCTTCCGGAGAATAAGTGGGAAGATCCGCTGCCGCGCTTCGCCACGATTCCCGGCATGCGCATCGGCCACGTCGAGCGCGATCCGGATGCCGTCACGAGGAAATATGAGCTGGAGAAAGTGGCGGGCATCGACCGGCGTTGGGCACTGTCGGTGCAGGCATTGCTGGCAATGCGCGGGCAGGCCGTGCCGGAGGAAGATCCGAACAGCGTGACCATTGGCGGCGTCACTATTCCGGCCGCCCGAGCGGAAGGCGATCGTCCTCTGCTGATCCGCTATCTGGCCAAGGGCATTCCGGAAATCTCGGTGCTCGACATCGATCAGCATGTGAACGAGATTCGCGGCAAGATCGTGTTCCTCGGCATCACGTCGCCGTCGGCCGCGCACGATCGCCTGACGAATCCTTACGGTGAGTACGTTGCCGGTATCGCCGAGCACGCAGAGGCGTTCGAGACCATGCGGCACGGCGAGTTCCTGACACGCGCGCCCGCTATCGTGTACCTGCCTGTGTGCCTGGGAATCGCTCTGGCCGCGGGCTTGATCTTCGCGTTGCGGGTGGGGTGGCAGGCGTATTTGCTGGACGGCGTATTGCTGGCGGGCGCGCACTACTTGCCGGTCGCGGCGTTCCATCACGATGTGGTCTTTCCCTATATGGCGCCGGTCGCCGTGGCTTGGGTGTGCTCGATCGCCGCCGCGACGTATCAATACTTCTTTGTGCGGAGGCAGCTCCGCAAATCGGAATCCGAACGCACGCGCTACCAGCAGGCGATCCACTGGGCGGCGCACGAAATGCGCACGCCGTTGACCGCGATCCAAGGGTCCAGCGAGATCATGTCGAAGTATCAACTGCCCGAAGAGAAGCGGAATCAGTTGAGCGGCATGATCAATTCGGAATCGAAGCGGCTCTCGCGCATTATCCAAACTTTCCTCGACGTAGAGCGGCTCGCGGAAGGCGAGATGGCGCTGAAGCGGGAAACGTTCGGCGCGGCCGACCTCGTCGACACCTGCCTGAAGCGCGTGCTGCCCATCGCGGAGCGTAAGCAGATCGAGATGACTCTCGATACTTCGGTCGAGGGCACGCTCGAAGGCGACCGGGAATTAATGGAATATGCGTTCTATAATCTACTCACGAATGCGGTGAAATATTCCGCTCCGAAGACTCATGTTCACATCTTTTCCGAGCTTCGCAATGGCGATCTCCGTCTCGCTGTGCAGGATCAGGGCATGGGGATGGACGCCAAAGAACTGAAGAGCATCTTCCAAAAGTTCTACCGCACCAAGCGCGCGGAGGCCTCAGGCGAGGTCGGAACTGGTATCGGACTTTCCATCGTGGAGCAAATCGTTTCGCACCACGGCGGCCGTATCGACGTGACCAGCGAACCGGGACGCGGTTCCTGCTTTACTATAGTGGTGAGAGCACGAGCGAGCGCGCCCGAAAATGCACAAGCTGCTGATCGTCGAGGATGACCACTCCGTCCGGACCACCATGGTCACGGTTCTGGAATTAGAGGGCTACGCCGTGGATGCGGTTTCATCCACGCATGAGGCCATTGACCGTCTGGAAAAACAACATTATCCGATCGTGATTTCCGATATTTACCTGGATGAACGCACCGGGATTGATGTGCTGCGCACCGCCCGCCGTCATAATCCGGAATGCGCGGTGATCCTGATGACCGGCCGTGGCAGCATGGAAACCGTGATGGCCGCCACCGAGGGCGGAGCATTCGAGTATCTGGCCAAGCCGTTCGAGATGGCGCAGATGATCGAGACCATCAAGCGCGCCGAGAAAGCTTTCGACGGTGCCGAGGACGATGAAGCCGCGTCGATCGACGATCTGCCCGATACCGAGATGATCGGCAGTTCCGCGCGCATGATCGACATTTATAAGACGCTCTCGCGCGTCGCGCCCACGGACGCCACGGTCCTGATCGAAGGCGAAACCGGAACGGGTAAGGAACTTATCGCGCGCATGATCCACGTGAACAGCAAGCGCACGCAGCAGCCGTTTGTGCCGGTGGACTGCGGAGCCATCGCGCCGTCGCTGCTCGAAAGCGAACTGTTCGGAACGCTCAAGGGCGCCTACACGGGCGCGGATCGCGACCGAATGGGCGTGTTCGAAGCCGCCGCCGGCGGGACGGTGTTTTTGGATGAGATCGGCGACATCGACCTCGGATTCCAGTTGAAGCTTTTGCGCTTCTTGCAGGAGCGCGAGATTCGCCCGCTGGGTTCTTCGCGCGCGCGCAAAGTCGACGTGCGGGTGATCGCGGCCACCAACAAAGACGTGCAGAAGATGGTGGAGGAAGGCAAGTTCCGCGAGGATCTGTGGTATCGCCTCAACGTGGTCCGCATCACGGTGCCTCCGCTGTGTGAGCGAGCCACGGACATCCCGCTGCTGGTCCACTATTTCCTGAAGCGCTACAACGGCCGCTACAAGCTGGATACGAAGCTTACCGATTCCGGCCTGAAGGTGATGCAGGAGTACAGTTGGCCCGGCAACATCCGCCAGCTCCAGCACATGGTGGAGCGGCTCACGATTCTCGCCCCGGGAAGCCGCATCGACGAGGCCGCCGTGCGCGACGCGATCGAGCAAATGGATTCCCGCGAAAGCTCCAGTGAGACGCTGGCCGACACGGAATCCGACCAGGTCCGCCGAGTCCTCGCCGCAACGAACGGCAACAAGAGCCGCGCCGCGAAGATTTTGGGGATCGAGCGGAAGACGCTGTACCGGAAGCTCGAAAAGATGGGGCTGTGATGGGTGTGGTGAGAGAGCTGTCCTTGAAGGGAGTGATCGCGTGGAAATTACCGTAACCATCCCGGATGAACTCGCCCGCCAAATCATTCCTGACGGTGTTGACCCTTCGCGTCAGGCGCTCGAAGGTATGGCCGTCGAAGCATACCGCACGCACCGTCTCACGGGAGTGCAGCTTCGGCGGTTGCTCGGAATCGCTTCCCGCGACGAACTCGATGCCTTTCTCAAAGAGAGAGGTGTGTGGCTGGACTACACGATCGAAGACTTTCGACGCGAGGGTCAGCTTACGGCCCCTTTGCTCGCACAGCCGCATGAATGATTGTCGTTGCCGACACGACGCCGCTGCGTTATCTGATCGCGATCGACCGGGACCAACTGCTGCCGGCCCTCTACGGGCGGGTTCTGATTCCTCCCGCCGTGGGGCTTGAGCTCTCGCACGAGAGCACTCCCGCTGCGGTGCGCACTTGGATGGCCTCACAGCCGAGTTGGCTCGATGTGCGGCAGCCGAATCAAATTCCACGACTGGGAATCGAGTTGGGTAAGGGGGAGGAAGAGGCGATCGCACTGGCAGAGGAAGTGGCCGCAGACTTATTGCTCATCGATGAGTGGGATGCTCGAAGGGAGGCTGCGCGGAGAAGCCTCCGCGTAGTGGGGACACTGCGGGTTTTGGCGGATGGCGCTGCCCGGGGCCTTGCCGATCTTGAAGAATCCTTTAGGCGCCTGCGGCAGACGAACTTCCGTGTGCATCCAGAATTGCTCGAGGCATTGCTCAAAGAGCAGCAGAGTGGGAAGCCGAAGTAAATTCAGCTATGCCGGTTCTTTTAGCGCTTCCCTAAGCCGCTCCCACGTCGTACCTAACTCCTCCGGCAGCACCCGAGTCTTGCCGACCGTGCTCATAAAGCTCGCGTCCCCGCACCAGCGTGGGAGCACGTGCATATGGATGTGCCCCGCGATTCCTGCTCCGGCGCACGCGCCCAGGTTCATACCGACGTTTAGACCTTCGGGCGTATACAGCGAGCGCAGAGCCGCCTCCGTGCGAGCCGTCAGCCGCATCATCTCTTCGAGAGCCGCGGGAGCGGCTTTCGTCAACGAATCCACATGCGCGTACGGAGCGATCATCACGTGACCGCTGGTGTACGGATACAGATTCAGCAGGATGAAATTATGCTCGCCCCGGAGCACGACGTAGTTTTCCTTGTCGTCCTTGCCGGCAGCCTTGGAACAAAACAGACAGGAGTCGCGAGCCTCCGCCGAAGAGATGTACTTATATCTCCATGGACTCCAAAGATGGTCCACTGTGAGTAAGCCCCGGAGTTACGGGTGCGGAGTCTCCGGCGGAGCCGCGGCGGCAGCGGGAGCCGTGCCGTGATCGCCGTTCACCAGATCCTTCAATTCCTTGCTGGGCTTGAAATACGGAATGCGCTTGGCCGGCACTTCCACCCTAGCTCCGGTCTTCGGATTCCGTCCTACGCGCGGCTGCCGCTGCCGCGTACGGAAGCTGCCGAAGCCGCGAATCTCAATCTTGTCCCCTCCACGCAGTGACCGCACTACGCTATCGAAGATCGCCTCGACGATCACCTCCGAGTCCTTGCGGGTCATCTCCACCACCCGTGAGACTTCTTCGATCAGTTCCGCCTTGGTCATGTTAACGGCCTTCCCCTTTTCCCCGTAAATTCATTGCTTCTTCTATAGTACTGGTCGCCGCGGCGGCTTGTCTCTGGTAATCTTCCAGCCGCGTACGCTCCTCCTCTTCCGCTACGGCCCGCAGGCTCAGTCCGATCTTTCTTTCCGCTTCATTCATCTTGATGATCTTGAAGTCGTACTCGTCTCCGATCGGCAGCAACGGAGCCTCGCCGGCCTGCGTCCGGTCCGGCAGGGCCGGGACCTCGGATTTGTGGCACAGGCCCTCCACCCCGGCGGCCACCTCCACAAACACGCCGAACGCCGCCGTGCGGCACACCCTTCCGCGCACCAAGTCACCCACTTCGTGCGAACGGAAGAAACTCTCCCACGAATCCGGTTGCAGCTGCTTGATCCCCAGCGACAAGCGCCGGTTGGGCGCGTCGATGTTCAGAATCACCGCCTGCATCACCTGTCCCTTGCGGAGCACCTCGGCCGGATCCTTCACGTGCTTGGTCCACGATAAATCGGAAACGTGCACCAGCCCGTCCACGCCCTCTTCGATTTCGAGGAACGCTCCGAACTCCGTCAACTTACGCACGCGGCCCTCGACTACGCTGCCGATGCTGTAGCGCTGGGCCACCGTCGTCCACGGATCGGCCTCCAGCTGTTTAATCCCCAGCGAAACTCTGCGGTCCTTGGGCTTCACTTCCAGAACCACGGCTTCCACCTGATCGCCGGCCTTCACCACCTTCGAAGGATGCTTCATCCTCCGGCTCCAGGTCATCTCGGAGATATGGATCAACCCTTCGACGCCGGGTTCGATCTCGACGAAAGCCCCGTAATCCGTGATGCTCATCACGCGGCCCACCACACGGCTACCCGCGGGGCATCGCTCCGGCAGCGTCTCCCACGGGTCGGGATGCAACTGCCGCATGCCCAGCGAGATTCGCTCCTTGGCTTTATCGAACTTCAAAACCTTGACGGTGATCTCCGCGCCGACGGTCAGTACTTCGGAGGGATGCGTCACGCGGCCGTGCGAGAGATCGCTGACGTGCAGCAGTCCGTCGATGCCGCCCAGGTCCACGAATGCGCCGTAGTCGGTGAGATTCTTCACCGTTCCGGCGACCACTGCGCCTTCGAACAGATGCTCCAGCGCCCGCTCTTTCTGGGCCTTCTGGTCCTCTTCGACGGCCATCTTCCGCGACACCACCACGTTCCCGCGGCGGCGGTTCAACTTCAAAACTTTTACCGGGATGTCCTGCCCCAGGAACTGGTCCAGATCGTGCGCCGGCCGCAGGTCCACCTGAGACCCCGGCATGAATGCCGGCACGCCGACGTCTACGATCAAGCCGCCCTTAGTCCGCTCCGTCACGTGGCCGGAAATCAGCAATTGCTCGCGCATCGCGCGTTCCAGGTTGTCCCAGATTCGCAGCCGGCTGGCCCGGGAATGCGAAAGCAGCACGTAGCCTTCAGGCTGCGGGCCATGACGATCTACCATCACGTCAATGGGGTCGCCCTGCTTGAAGGGCACGACACCGTCCGGCTGCCGGACTTGATCGATGGGTACCAGCCCTTCGAGTTTGTATCCGAAATCAACGATGATTTCGCTAGGCGTGACCTTGACGACGTGCCCTTGCAGCAGCTCCCCTTCGGTGGGAGGGGCTAGGTGGCTATAGTCCTCGATAAGATGCTCGTAGTCTTCTTCCAGGGAGAAGTTGACTTCGACATCACTGTCATTCGTGCCGCTGGCCATGCCGAAATACTCCGACAAACCCTTGGTAGATCAAGTACTTCAGAACTATACCGGACCTGGGTAGTGTTGTCAAATTGGATCTCTGGACCGGATTCAATCACTCCCCGACCCTAGTGATGGCCATTATACATTAATTCCCCTGCGCGAATCTCCAGGGGCAATTTATTTTGCGGAGGAGGCAGCGGGCAAGTCGCGTAAGCCGTATAAACACAGGGGGGATTATAAGCTTCGTTGAAATCCAGTATCACTTGGCCGGGCTTCTTCAGGCCCGTTTTCGGCGCGGAAGTATCTAGAAAGCGGCCCGCGCCGTAAGTATCCTTGCCGCTGGTTTGGTCGCGGAAGATGAAGCTCAAGTCGTTGCCGTCGGCGGTGGGCTCCAGGCGGTACTCCTTGCCATCTTTCGAAAAAGTCACGTAGCCCGGAGAAGTATCGTCTTCCGTCAAGCCGTCGATCACGGTACTGAACGTCACTTTGTGCGGCTTGTCCCACGGTGTGTAGTTGGCCACAACGCGCCACGCGGGATCGGCCGCATACCAGCTCAGATGCGTGAACTGCTTCCGAGTGGGCGCTTCGCTATCCTTCACCCGGATAGCGAACTTGTCGCCGCGCTGGATCACGTAAAACTTCACGGTCTGGAGCGTCAGGATGTCGCTATCCGGCTTCAGTTCCTTCGGGGCGAGCTTGACGCCGGGTGCGGGCTGGAACTGGACGTGTCCTGCATGCAGCGTCATGGTCCCGACGCGGGCGGGGACGGACGCAGGCAGCGGCACTTCTGATTTCGGATCGGACCCGATGCGGTTCTCGCCCGTTTTCAGCCACGATAGCCCGACCACGGTGGTCCAGCCGTCTTCGCGCATCAGTGATTTCTCGCGATCGGCGCGGAACTTGGCCACGTCCTGCGAGTAATCGGCCGCCAGCAGCGCGATTGCTGCGATCACAAGGAGAAGTGAGGCTCGCATTATTTCCGAGTATACCGGACCGCATAATCGGCCGTGCTGACGATTACCAGCGTCGCCACCACCCCCTTCGCGATCTGCACCGACCAGGCTGGAAAGCCGCCCACGATGCCCACCACCAGTGAGATCTGGCAGAACGTGCTCAACTTGCCCCACACCGAAGGCGGAAATCGCCGGGGCTTCTGCGACATCAGGAACGCCACGCCGGCGGCGAGCAGAATGAGCGCGTCCCGGCCGAACACGATCGCCGTGAGCCAGCCCTCAATTGCGCCGATCCACCATAGCGTCAAATACGATCCGCCGAGCAGCAGCTTGTCGGCGATGGGGTCCAGCACTTCGCCCACTCGTGATGAAGCGCCCAGCTTCCGCGCCAAATATCCGTCGGCGACGTCGGTGATCGAGATCGCCAGCATCAGCCAAACCGCGGTGTGCCACTCGCGCTGGGCCAACAGCCAGAACAAGTACGGCGCCGCGAGGATCCGGGACCCGGTCAGCAGGTTGGGGATCTGCTTCATGGCAGGTAGGACAGGCCATCGTTTTTTGTGGCCTGTCTCCGCGAGCAGGAGCCAACCGAAGAGAACCAAAGCCAAGAAAAGACAGGCGACAAAAAACGATCGCCCGTCCTACCTGCTGCCGGAAAATTTCGACGATGCTTCACGGTTTGGCCGGAGGGTTCGGAGCGGGCGGCTGGCTCTGAAGAAATTTCAGGATTTCTTCGGCGGGCTCCAGCTTGCGCATGTTCTCCGGAAGCCAGTACGCCGACCCCAGCGCCAACACCCACAGCACCCCCAACGCGAGAATCATCGGCTTCAGACCATGCGGACGGCCCATGGCGTTCCAAACCACGCCGGTGACGATCACGACCCCCACGAACGATACCAGCAAGGCAGTTCCGGGGAGCAGGCCCAGGTGTTCCGAGAAAGTCTTCATGAGCTCCGTGGCGTAGAAGCTCACGATAACGATTTCGAGCACCTCTACTTTCTTCTGGAGCTCGATCATCTTATGCGTGCCCTCGGCCACCGCGCCGCGCTGCTGGTCCGCCGCCACCGCGGTCTGCACATCGCGCAGGGTCTTGATCACTTCGCTGAGCCGGGTCTCCTGGTGGAAGCTTTGCAGCACCTGATGATCGGGCAGCGCGAGCTCATACGTCAGCTGCGCGCTGGTGCAAATCAGTGCCTCGCCTTCCTTGAGCCGCTCCGTTACCTTGGTCTTGCTGGCCGACTCCACGAAGCCATTGGCGGCCTTCACGAATTCGATCAACCGTTCGAACAGCTCGCGGAGATCCTCTCCCCGATTCCGGGCGGAACCCTTGTAGGCGATGCTCACGCCCTCGCGGCTCCACACGGCGATCCAGCCCATGCGCCAGAACACGTGGCGCTCCATGAAATCTGACGGAAGGCTCCGGCCCACCGCCGGATTCAGAATTCGCCACAGCTCGGCGGCGATCTGCGGAAGCATCGCTCCCCATTCCAGGTCGAGGTGTTCTTCCAGCACCACGCTCGACAGCCGGAAATACCCGCGCGCGGGCGGCCGCATCTGCTCGATGACAGTGCGAATGTTGTGCTTGTCGTAAATGATGTCCTTCAGATCCGGCCGCGCCGCGAGATCCTTTACCGCGACGGGTCCGTGATAGATGCCGTGCTCGATGCACTGGACCACCAAGAGAGTCACTTCGTCGTCGGAGAGGTCCGCCTTCCGGCCGGGAGGCGCGATGAAGGTGCCCCGGTTCGGAGTCGCCACGATGGTGCACTCGTAGTTGCTGCCGTCGAACCAGGGGTCGTTGAACAGATGCTTGTGTTTCCCGGCGCGGTCTTCGAAGCCGCGCCGAGCGAGGGTGCGTCCGGTCTGGTGCGCCTCATTTTCCGCCTCCAGCAGGCCCTGGGAAAGCTTGGTTTGTTTCTCCAGCGCCTTGAGCTCGGCGCGTTCCAGGTGCTCCCACACGTCGTACAGATGTCGGCCCGCGCAGCGCTCCGGGTCCACCGAGAAGAAATAGTTCGAGCCGTTCACTTCGCCCGGCCGCTCGCCCGAGTACGCCACGGCAGTGAACAAAAACCCCTCGTTCATGGACGAGTTCTCGGTATCCAGGCGCGCCCACTCCTTGAACAGGATGCATTCGGGATCGCGCAAATAGATGCCATCGGTCTGGCGGCGCTCCTGGTGAAAAATGGCGGGGCGCTTTTCGAGAGCGGTCTCCCTCGCTTCATTGAAGAATTCGGCGAACGGGGCGGTGCACAGATGCACGGCAGCCTTGCGAGCACGGCGGACGTCACGCTCGTACGCCAGGACCTCCCGGTCCAGCATGGCGAGTTCCGGCGCGAAGACTCTGTTGTGTTCCAGGACCGAATCGAACAGCGGGTTCAAGCTATTCGCGGCCATCTCCTGCCGAACCTGCTGGAAGAACTCGACGGCTCCACTGTCTTCTTCTTGGTAGTCGCGGCCCCGCTGCAGAGCGGCGTACAGGACCGAGTGAATCGCGCGCTCCTTGCGGCAGGTGATGCGGTGGCAGTTGTCCACGCGCGATGCACAAGCGCCCAGGAGAGCGATCCATCGGTGCGCTTTTTGAATCCGCGAGAGATCGGGATTGAAGTGGTCGATCTCGCGCCAGGGCAGGGCGGGGATGTCCTCTTCCAGCAGAACCCGCGCGGCGTACATGGAGGCGAAGGCGTCGAAATCGGGATCGCGATGCGCCACCAGCCAGACCAGCGGCTGGCTCCCGACGGCTGCGCGAATCGTCTGCGCATTATCGAGAACGGCGATGGTCGCCGAGGCGTACTGATTCGGACGGAAGAAGTGGTGATCGAATACGGGGAGCGAGCACTCCTCGTAGCCCCAGCACTCCCCGCCCACGTCCATCGCGATTTCGTTCGCGAAAAGCTTGGACGGATCGCCCGCGCGATTTTCGGCGGAGCGAACGCCCTCGCCCTTGGTGAACTTGGTCCCGAAATCGACGTAGCGGTATTTGAAGAGCACGTGTCGAGAAGAGTCCCGGCGCTGACGCTTGGGGCTGAACCGACTAGGATACCAGCGCGCTAGGATACCAGAGCGTGAGCCACGCGGTCCGCGAGCTGATCGAAGCTCAGGATCTCGTACAGCGTGGGGTCCGACATGATCTTGTTGACCAGCGCGAAGTGCATTGCATGGCCGGCCTTCTCCGCGATCACGTGGCCCAGCAACGGCTTCCCGATCAGCGCCAAATCGCCGATGAGGTCCAGCGCCTTGTGCCGGCAGCACTCATCCGGAAACCGCAGGCCACTTGGGTTCAGAATGCTCTTACGGTCGAAGCACACGGCGTTCTCGAGCGACGCCCCGCGAATCAGCCCCATCTGCCGCATCTGCTCCAGCTCATATTCGAAGCCGAAGGTCCGCGCGGGGGCGATTTCCGAGGCATAGCGTTCCGGACAAACATCCATTTCGAGCTGCTGGCGGCCCACCAAAGGATGGTCGAAGAAAACGTCGCAGGTGAGCAGGAAACGGTCTGAGGGAACGATTGTGATGCGCTTGCCGCCGCCTTCCACTGAGACGGTCCGGCGAATCCGCAGGTACCGGCGGCGTTTCCGGTGGGTTTTGATCCCGGCGCGCCGAATCAGGTCGACGAACGGCATTCCGCTGCCGTCCAGGATCGGCACTTCCAGGTTGTCGATCTCCACGTACGCGTTGTCCACGCTCATGCTATAGAACACGCTCAGCAGATGCTCCGTGGTGGAGATCAGCACGCCTTGCCGCATCAAGCTGGTCGCGTAGCTGACTTTCTGGACGTAGCGCCAGCTGGCCGGAATCTCGAAGCGATCGAGATCCGTGCGGACAAAAACAATGCCAGTGGAAGGGGGAGCCGGAAGGATTCGGATCTTAACAGGAACGCCCGAGTGGAGGCCTACGCCGGACGCCTCTACCGGCCTTTGAACGGTGGTTTCAAATCGCAAGAAAAGCCTCGACGGTGTGGCTTAAAGCGGACATCACACTCATTGACGGCCATTGTAACAACTCGGGGTACACGAGGCTACTCTTTTGATAAAAAAAGACTTGGATCGCGCGAGGTGTTGCGGATTTGACACAGTAGGCGGGGAAGCTGTGGCGAATCCGCAATTTCGGTGCGGGGGGCCGCCGTTCTCCCTTACTATGGTCTGGTGCCCCGGCTCTTTCTTATTGATTCGTTTGGATTCATTTTCCGCGCTTATCATGCTCGAGCCCGTTCCGGGGCCCCGCCCATGCGGACGGCCGCCGGGATTTCCACAGAGGCCGTGTACATATTTCACAACATGGTCCGCAAGCTGAAGGCGCAACATAAGCCAGACTACTTGGCCGCGATCTTCGAAAGCGAAGGCCCCACTTTTCGCGACGAAGCGTTCACGGCCTACAAGGCGAACCGGACCGAGACGCCTCCGGACCTGCTGGAACAGATCCCTTGGATCCGCAAAACTCTGGAAGCCCTGCGGATTCCCGTGCTCGAATATCCGAAGTTTGAGGCCGACGACGTGATCGGTACACTGGCGCGGCGCGCGGAGGGCAGCGGGGTGGACGTCGTGATCGTGTCCAGCGACAAGGACATGCTCCAACTGGTGGACGATCACACCACGATGCTGAATCCGATGAAGGACGACCAGATTTACGACGCCGCGGAGACCGAAAAGTTCATGGGCGTCAAGCCGTCGCAGGTCGCGGATCTTCTGGCGCTCAAGGGAGACTCCGTCGACAATATTCCCGGCGCTCCCGGCATCGGCGACAAGGGCGCTAAGGATCTTATTACCCGATTCGGATCGGTGGAAGGCGCACTGGAGCACGCCGCCGAGGTCGAGCGCAAAATGTATCGCGAGAGTCTGCAAAACCATCGCGACCAAATTCTGCTGAGCAAGCAGCTGGCGACGATTTCGACCGATGTCCCGGTTCCGCTGGACTTGGATGCTCTCGAAGTTCGCGAACCGGACCCGGAGGCGCTGCGGGAGCTGTATAAGACCCTGGAGTTCCACTCACTACTACGCGACCTGGGTCCCGGAGTGAAGCCTGCGGCCGAGAAAGACTACCAGACGCTGGAGTCCGCGGAGGAGTGGTTGGCGGGGATCTCCGTGGATCGGCCGATCGCGGTCGCCATTGGCGAAATGATGTCGGAGACGGTGGTTGGTCTCTGCGCCGAGCCCGGCGTGGCTCGCAGCATCGCGCTTACGGAAATTCCCGCTCGCGCGACCGTCTGCCACGACTTGAAATCGCTGATGCGCCGCTTCGAACGCGCGCCTTCGGAACTGACGCACGATGTGATGCTCTACGGATTCCTGCTCTCCGCCGACCCCGGCGGCTGCGATCTGTCCCACCTCGCCGAGAGGCATCTGGAAGTCGCGATGGAGAACGATCCCGCGGGACAGGCCGATACGATCCTGCGGCTATTCGAGAAACTGCGGCCCGAGGTGGAATCCGCGAAGCTTCTGGAGGTCTACGAGACCATCGACCTGCCGCTGGTTCCCGTGCTCGCCGAAATGGAGCGCACCGGAATCCGCATCGACCCCGCGCAGCTCAGCGTGATGAGCACGCGCATGGAAGAAGAGATCGCCCGGCTCTCCGCCGAGATCTACGTGCTCGCGGGGAAGACGTTCAACGTAAATTCTCCGCAACAGTTGGGCAAGATTTTGTTTGAGGATCTGAAGCTTCCGGCTCCCGTAAAAGCGGGGAAGGGAAAAGTGATCTCTACCGCGGCGGACGTGCTGGAGACGCTGGCAGAAGAATTCCCCATCGCGCAAAAAGTCCTGGAGTTCCGGCAGATCGCGAAACTCAAAGGCACGTACGTGGACGCTCTGCCGCAGTTGATGGACCCGGCCACCAACCGCATCCACACCACCTTCAACCAGACCGGAGCCGCCACCGGCCGCATGGCGTCCTCGAATCCAAATCTGCAAAACATCCCCATCCGCACGTCGCTCGGCCGCGAAATCCGCGCGGCGTTCGTGCCCCGGCCCGGGTGGAAGCTGATCGTCGCCGATTATTCCCAGATAGAACTGCGCCTGCTGGCCCACATGTCCCGCGACGCGGTTCTTCTCGATGCGTTCCGCCATGGCGAGGACATCCACACGCGCACGGCGGCCGAGGTGTTCGGCGTCCCGCCGCTCATGATCACTCCGGAGCAGCGCCGCAACGCGAAAGCCGTGAACTTCGGCATCGTCTACGGCCAGACCGCGTTCGGACTCGCGCAGACGCTGGGGATCGACCGCAAGGAAGCCGATCTCTACATCCGCGCCTACTTCGACCGCTACGCGGGCGTGCGCCGGTTCATCGACAAGACCATCGCGGAAGTGCGGCAGAGCGGAGTCTCCGTCAATTTGTACGGCCGCCGCCGGCCCATTCCCGACATGAACAGCCGCAATCCGAACGCCCGGAATTTCGCCGAGCGCACGGCCGTGAATACTCCGCTGCAAGGCACCGCGGCGGATCTGATCAAGGTCGCCATGATCAAGATCACCGCGAAGCTCGAAGGGATGCAGGCGAAGATGCTACTACAAGTCCACGACGAACTCGTCTTCGAGGCTCCGCCCGACGAAGTCGACCGCGTCAAAGCCCTGGCGAAAACCGAGATGGAGGGGGTCCGCAAACTGGACGTCCCGTTGCTGGTGGATGTGGGCGTCGGCGATAATTGGCGCGATGCGAAGTAGTTTTTTCATCGCGCTCGGATTGACGTTGGTTGTCACGGGCTGTTCCAAGCCCAAACCCAAAGTCATCGTGCCGGACGTCTATCGCGTGAAGTTCGAAACCTCTCAGGGCGATTTCACCGTGGAAGTGACGAAAGCGTGGGCTCCGCGCGGAGCGAATCGCTTCCACGAACTGCTGGGCATGAAGTACTTCGACCAAGGCCGCTTCTTCCGCGTGGTGCCCGGCTTCATCGCCCAATTCGGCATCAACAAAGATTTCAACGTCCATGACCAGTGGCGCAACTTCTTCATCATTGACGACCATCCGCAGACCCCGCAGAAGAACCTGCGCGGAACTCTCTCCTTCGCGCAATCCGGCCCGAACACCCGCGCCACCGAGGTGTTCATCAACCTGAAAGACAACCCCGACCTCGACGAGCAGAGCTTCATCCCGTTCGGAAGAGTGATCGAAGGCATGGATGTGGTCGACCGCCTCTACGCGGGCTACGGCGAGCTTGGCCCCGAGGGCAAGGGTCCGCAGGCCGACCGCGCCGAGGGCGAGGCCAACGAGTACCTGGTGCCGAGGTACCCCAGGCTCGATTACATCAAGCACGCGAAGATACTCGAGTGAAGCTCACGATCGTCATTCTGCTGATCGCTCCGCTCGCGGCGGCCCAAGGGCGGCCGCCGAAACTGCTGACGGATGCGCTGCGCCGATTGCCCGGGCTCACAATCCTCGATCCCGCGATCGATCTACGCCAACCCGTAAACCAGGAAGAAGCCAATGCTTCGAGAGAGCGCCACGACCGATCTTGGGTAAAACAGGATTTCGATCATGACAGCGTTGCCGATATTGTAGTCGTGGTAACAGAACGCGTCGACGGACGGACGCGCTTTGGTGTACTCGCTGTCCTTGCGAAAAACCCAGGGCAGGTCTCTTGGATTGAACCGCTGCGCGCGGATCCGATTTATGGCGTCAAGGTCTGGCGTGAGCGCGTCTTTCCGATTGTATGCATCGCCTGTGACTACTTCCCCTGGTATCGATGGTCGGGGAGGGCCTTTGTTTCCTCGCTCCCTTCCGCAAGCGACGCGCTAGGGGTTGTGATCCATGACATCCTTGTCGCGCCAAGCGAAGGGGCCGGTGTTGTCGCGAAGTCCGGGACCTGTCAACGAGTGAAAGTTATCGACTTTCGCGAGCCCTGGTTGGACACGCGCTGGTATTTGGTTGAGACGCTAGGACGCAAACACCAGCGGGGATGGGTGCCCGCGCAGGCGGTTTATAACTGGTGGAAGGGCATGTGCATCACGGAGCAATAATCTCCTCCATCAGAACGCCGCGTGGATCGTTTCAGCTGCATCGCGTGACTCTCCAGAACGAGTAGAACGATTTTCTTACGCCGCTAGCGTCTTTTTCCATGCCGCCTGCGTCTATGGAACGGGAGGCGTTCAGATGAGGAGCCAGATCGCCCGTATCGCGATCACGATCTTGATCCACGGGCTTGCCCTCGGCCAAGCCCCGAATCAGTCGCCCCAATTTGAAGTCGCTTCGGTAAGGCGGGCGGCTGCATCCAACACGGGCGGCAGTTTTCGTGGCGGTCCCGGCACCTCCGATCCCAGCCAGATCAACTACTCGGCGGTCTCGCTGATGAGTATGATCTCGATCGCGTACGACCTGCGGCCATTTCGGATCGCTGGCCCGGCCTGGCTGACAGCGGAGAAGTATGACGTCGCCGCCAAGATCCCGGAAGGAGCTACGCCGGAGCAGTTCAAGTTCATGCTCCAGAATCTCCTCGCGGAGCGCTTCCATCTTGTGCTGCATCATGAGACGAAGGGAATTTCGGTCTATGCGTTGTCGCTGGGCAAGAACGGGCCAAAGCTGAAGGAGTCCGCGGGAAAGTCGACACCTTCGAAAGACAGCCTGCCCGCATCGTTTCGACAGTTTTCGCCACAGACGCTCGCCGCGCTCATCGCCACCACATGGATGCCGACGAGCACTCGTGTTTACATGGCTGGACAGGATCGCCCCGCTTCCTGGATTGCGGAATCATTGCAGGTCGTCTTAGCGCGTCCTGTCGTCGACCAGACAGGCTTGACCGGCAAGTACGATTACTACTTCGATTTCGCCCGGAGCAACGCCCGCCCGGCGCGCCAGCAACCGTTGATGCGAGCGACCCGGCCCCGAGCGTCTTCACAGCCATTCAGGAGTTAGGTCTGAAGCTGGAAGAAAAGACGCTGCCCTTCGACGTCCTTGTGATCGACGGCGCCGACAAGACGCCGACAGAGAACTAAGACTGCGCCGGTGCGACCGCCGGAGCCGCCGCCTTCGCCCGCTGCTCCCGGTACGCCGCGCGGACCGTTTTCAGCTGCATGACGTGGCTCTCCAGATGCTCCACGCTATTGCGCACCTGATCCAGCAGCGACCACTTCCCGCGCTCCACGTGAGTTCCCGCGCGCGAGAACGCCTCCTCTGGCAGATCCTTCACCAGTTCGAAATTCTCCGCGCGCAGACGCCGGCAGGTCTCGATGGCCCACGAAAGTTTGCGCTTGCCGTAATCCAGATTCTTGGCCCACGCTTCCTGATCGTACGCGCCGAGCGTCGGACTCTCCTCCGCGATGATCAGCCGCAGCCGCATGCCGTCCACCAGCTCGGAGTCCGCCATGTGGCAGACCAGCTGCCGCACGCTCCACTTCTCGGGCGCGGTCTTGAAGTCGAGCTCGGAGCCGGCGCATCCGGTGGTGGACATCGCCAGCAACTCGCCGCCGCGGCGGAATCTTTCTAACAGGTCAGATAGTTCGCTCATGGAATCTTTCAATCAATAGTAATCCGCGCAGCTCATGTAGTATCCGCACTGCTCGCAAAACAGCTTGCACTTGCGCTCGGAGAGGCGGCGGCTGCACACCGGACAATACAGCATGGGCTCGTTTTCGGACGCCGAGACCGGCGTTTCCCGCGGTGCTTCCTGGCCCATGAGAACCCATTATAGCGGTCGTCCCCGCGGAGCATCCGCCAGTCTTTATAATGAGGGCAGCGAACCGGAGTACCCATGAAAAAACGATCCCTCTTGGTGACGATCACGTTAGCGGGCCTGTGCCTTTCCCAGACTCGCCAGACTTATGAGCGCCCCGTGCGCCAGGCCGTGCGCGGATCGCACGGCGCCGTGGCCGCCGGCAGCGACTACGCCACCGAAGCCGGGATGCGCACTTTCTATCGCGGCGGCAACGCGGTCGACGTCGGCGTCGCCAGCATGTTCGCGGCGTCCGTCACTGAGCTCTCGCACTTCGGTCTCGGCGGCGAGGCGCCCATCCTCATCCGCACCAAGGATGGCAAGGTCCACGCGATCGCCGGCGTCGGCACCATGCCGAAGCTCGCCTCCGCCGACATGTTCCGCAAGCGTCCTCTGCAAGACGGCGAAGTGGAGGTTCGCGGCAAGAATGGCGAGACGGGACTCAAGGGGATCATCCCCGTCGCCGGCCTGATGCCCGCGCTGGTTCCGGGCATGGTG
The DNA here is from genome assembly GCA_036498815.1 of Bryobacteraceae bacterium. Classification (GTDB taxonomy): domain Bacteria; phylum Acidobacteriota; class Terriglobia; order Bryobacterales; family Bryobacteraceae; genus Palsa-187. The sequence goes on from DASYET010000014.1 coordinate 48,973, forward strand.
GACGCCGGACTGCTCGCCCTGCGCGAGTACGGAACCAAATCGTTCGAGGAAATCATCACGCCCGCGATCGAAGACGCCGACGGCTACGCCATCGATGAGATGCGCGCGCAGACCATCGCCGCCAGCCGCGATTTCTTCGACCTGTGGCCCACGTCCAAGGCGCACTTCCTGCCCAACGGCCGCGCACCGCAGGTCGGCGAGATTTTCCGCCAGCCCGACACGGCCCGCACTCTACGCGCGATGGTCGCCGCGGAGAAGAAAGCGCTCGCCGGCGGAGCCTCCCGCGTCGCGGCCATCGACGCGGTTCGCGATTACTTTTATCGCGGAGACATCGCCCGCAAGATCGACGCCTTCAGCAAAGCCAACAAAGGCCTGATCCGATACGAGGACATGGCGGCGTTCAAGCTGACCGTGGAAGAGCCTGTCTCGACGACTTACAAAACCTACACCGTCTACAAGCCTGGCTTCTGGAGCCAGGGTCCCACGATGCTGGAACTGCTGAACATTATGGACGGCTACGACAACCGCCTGCCGCTCAACTCGGCCGAGTACATCCATCGCGCCGTCGAAGCCATGAAGCTGGTTTACGCCGATCGCGATACTTACTTCGGCGATCCCAAGTTCAACAAAATCCCCAGTGACGTGCTGCTCTCGAAAGCCTACGCCGCGGAGCGCCGCAAGCAGATCGGCCAATTCGCCTCGCAGGAATTTCTGCCTGGAAAAATCAACGGCGTGATCGGCAAGCACCCCGCGCTGTTCGATATGGCGAATATCAAGATCGACGACGCGCTCATCGCGAAGGACACCACCTGCGTGGACGCGATCGATTCCGACGGCATGGTCTTCTCCGCGACACCCTCTGGAGCCTGGCTGCCCAGCGTGATCGCGGGCGACACGGGCATTCCACTCACCGAGCGCGCGCAGCAGTTCGTGCTGGTGCCGGGCAATCCAAATGAACTCGCGGGCGGCAAGCGTCCGCGCGTCACTCTCAGCCCGACAATCGTTACGCGCACAATTGACGGCAAGCCCGTGATGGCGCTCTCCACGCCGGGCGGCGATAACCAGGAACAGGCGCTCTCGCAAATCATGTTTGACGCTCTCGATTTCGGCATGAACGCGCAGAACGCGGTGGAGGCTCCGCGCTTCCAGACCCGCCATCTCGTCTCCAGCTTCGACAACCACGCGTGGAACATTGGCGACCTCATGCTGGACGAGCGCATTCCGCAATCGGTAATGCAGGAACTCGCCGCGCGTGGACACAAGGTGCAGTACATGTCGCGCTACAACAACGGCGCGGCTCCGGTGGCGATCAAGCTGCTGCCCAGCGGAGTGATTGAGGCGGGTGCGGATCCCTTTTACAACCGCTCCGCCCATGCTTATTAGCCGGCGTCCGTGACGCTGCCCCTTTTCGATCCGCCGCCCTCGTTCGATCGCCGCGCATTAGCCAGCCGCCTTCAGGCCCTCGCGGCCGAAGACATCTGGATTGGCACCAGCTCCTGGAAATACGAAGGCTGGCTGGATCAAATCTACATGCGCGAGCGCTACTCCACGCGAGGGCGGTTCTCCAAAGCCCGCTTCGAAGCGGAGTGCCTGGCGGAATTCGCGCAAACATTTCCCATCGTGTGCGGAGACTTTTCGTTCTACCAGTTCCCCACGCCCGAATACTGGCGGAAGCTCTTCAGCGGCGTGCCCGCAACGCTGCGATTCTCCTTGAAGGTTCCGGAAGAAGTGACCGCCGAAGTTTTTCCGAAGCACGCCCGTTACGGAGCCCGCGGAGGGCGAGGCAACGAATCGTATCTCAACGCCGATGCTGTGCGCGCCTTATTCCTTGAGCCCTTGGAACCCTACCGCGCGCGCCTCGCTCCCCTGATCTTCGAGTTCGGAGCCCGCGGAACCTATTCGGGCGAGTTTGTCACGGCGCTCGACAAGTTCCTCTCCCAGTTGCCGGATAATTTCCAGTACGCCGTCGAAGTCCGCAACCGCGAGTATCTCCAGCCGCGCTACTTCGACATGCTGCGAGCCCACAACACCGCGCACGTGCTTAACTCCTGGACCCGCATGCCTCCGCTCTCCGAGCAAGCTAAGCTCCCCGTGCCCGCCGACTTCACCGTGGTCCGCGCGTTACTCAAACCCGGTCGGGCCTACGAAGAAGCCGTCGCGACGTTTCAGCCCTACGACAAAATCGGGGAAGAGAATCCCGAAGCTCGCGACGCCCTCCGCGCTTGGATCAAGCGCATGCGCGAAGAACGCCGCGCTTCGTACATCTTCGTGAATAATCGCCTGGAAGGCAACGCCCCGGAGACCATTCGAGCCGTGGTTGAAGAATGAAGCTCCCCATCGACGATTTGCTCCCGCAACTCCTCTCGATTCTGGAGCACAGCTCCAATCTTGTTATCGAGGCTCCGCCGGGCGCGGGCAAAACTACTCGCGTTCCTCCGGCGCTTCTCCCGCACGTGCGAGGCGAGATCCTGGTGCTGGAACCGCGCCGCCTCGCCGCAAGAATGGCCGCCCGCCGAGTCTCCAGCGACCTCGGTGAGAAACTCGGCGAAACCGTCGGCTACCAGGTCCGCTTCGAAGACGTCAGCAGTCCGCGCACGCGGATTCGCTTCCTCACCGAAGGCGTCCTGACGCGCCGCCTTCTTTCCGACGCCTTGCTCCCGCAAGTGAGCGCCGTGATCCTCGACGAATTCCATGAGCGCCATCTCGAAGGCGATCTCGCCCTCGCGGTGTTGAAGCGCCTCCAATCCACGCGCCGCCCGGACCTGAAGTTGATCGTCATGTCCGCGACGCTCGACGCCGCCCCCGTAGCACTTTATCTAAATCAAGCCCCCGTCCTCCGTTCCGAAGGGAAGCTCTACGACCTCGTGATCGAGTACACGCCCCACTCGCCCGCGCCTCTCGAAGATCAAGTTGCCTCCGCACTGGAGCGATTGCTCAAGGATCCGCTCACCGGAGATATCCTCGTCTTCCTCCCCGGCGCCGCCGAGATCCGCAAAGCCTCGCGAGCCATCGTGCGCCTCGCCGACCAAGCCAAGCTCCTCGTGCTTCCGCTCCACGGCGACCTCTCTCCCGCCGAGCAAGACCGCGCCGTCACGCCTGCCTCACAGCGCAAAGTGATTCTCTCCACCAACGTTGCCGAGAGCTCCGTCACCATCGAAGGCGTGACGGCGGTGATCGACAGCGGCCTCGCGCGCGTCGCCTCCGATTCGCCGTGGACCGGCATCCCGTCCCTGCACGTCCAACGCATCAGCCAGGCTTCCGCCACCCAGCGCGCCGGCCGCGCCGGACGCACCGCGCCCGGCCGCGCGATCCGACTCTACACCGCCGAGGACTTCCATCGCCGTCCCGCATCCGACACGCCGGAAATCCTCCGTCGCGAGCTTTCGCAAACCGTTCTCTACCTCCGGGCTCTCGGCCAACTTCCCGGCACAGCGAAACTCGATTGGCTCGACGCCCCGCCCGAGCCCGCTCTCGCCGCCGCCGAATCGTTGCTCGACCGCCTCGCCGTCACTCCCGACATGGCGGATCTTCCTCTGCCTCCACGCCTCGCGAAGTTAGTCACTGAGGCCGCCCGCCGCGGAGTCCCCGCGAAGGGATGCGCCATCGCCGCCGTTCTCAGCGCCGGTGAGCGCGGCTCGTCCGACATCCTTGCGTTGGCCGAAGCCGATTGGCAGCCGCAAACCCGCCGCATCTTTGATCAACTCCGCCAGCGCTTTCGTGGGCGAGACACCGGGGGCGACGACGCCGTTCTGCAGGCGCTCCTCGCCGCGTTCCCTGACCGAGTCGCGCGACATCGTCGCGACGGCGAGTTACTGCTCTCCTCCGGAGGCTCCGCCCGCCTGCCCGATTGCCGCCACGAATTCCTTCTCGCGATCGACGTCGAGGACCGCCGCGACCGCGGCCTGCCGCTTGTCCGCCTCGCCGCGCCGCTCGAACCCGAATGGCTCCTCGAACGCGCCACCGAACGCTCCACGCTCGAATGGAACCGCACCGCGGAACGAGTCGAACAAGTGTCCGCACTCCTCTACGACCAACTGGTGCTCGAAGAAACCCGCGGCCCCGCGCCCGCGAACGAAGCCTCCGCCGCGCTGCTCTCCGCGAAAGCTCTCGAAGTCGACATCGGACGCTTCGTCGACCGCGAAGCACTCGACCAACTTCTCGCCCGAGCCGCTTTCGCTGGAATCGAATTGAACGTCGAGGCGGCGCTCGCCCGGCTCTGCGAAGGCCGCACCAGCTTCCGCGAACTCGCCGAAGCCGATTTGCTCGACGCCCTCCGCCCGCCGCGCCTGGGCCAGCTCACGCCGGACCGCCTCACTCTCCCGGGAGGCCGTCAAGTGAAAGTCCACTACGAACGCGGCAAGCCGCCGTGGATCGAATCGCGCCTTCAGGATTTCTTCGGCGTACGCGAAACGCCGCGCATCGGCGGAGCCCCCGTAGTCGTACATCTGCTCGCGCCGAATCATCGACCCGTGCAAGTCACTACCGACCTCGCCGGCTTCTGGGAGCGACTCTATCCGCAAGTGCGCCGCGAACTCTCCCGCCGCTATCCCAAGCACAAGTGGCCGGAAAAGCCGTAACATCGAGAAGTTGTGCTGCCAGAAATCGAATGATCGACCTTCCGCTCTCCGATGCCGCCGCCCAGCTCTCTGCCGCTCTCCTTACCGGCGCACTGATCGGCGCGCAGCGCGAAGCCACACCGGGCGATCACCCGGGCCTCCGCGATTTTCTCTTGATCGCCCTCGCCGGAGGCGCATGCGGCCTGCTCGGCAATCCGTGGCTCTCCGGAGCAGCGTTGCTCTCGATCGCGGGCGTGCTGATCGTATTTCACTTCGAGGAACGCGACAAGCGCCGCGGCATTACCACCGAACTTGCCGGCGTCGCCACATTCATCCTTGCGCTGCTCGCTGCCTCACCGGAGATCCAGTTAGGCAAGCCCATCGCCATCGGAACCGGAATCCTGATCGCCGCCTTCCTCGAAGCTAAACAGCGCCTTCAGCACCTGCTGCGCGAAACTATCACGGAACCCGAGTTCAACGCCACCCTCGCCTTCATCACTCTGGTCCTCGTCATTTATCCGTTGCTCCCCGCGGGCTCTTACGGCTGGTACGAATTCTTCTCGCCGCGACAAGTATGGATGTTCGTGATCCTGATCTCCGCCATTTCTTACGTCGGATACTTCTTCGAAAAATTCCTCGGCGAGGAGAAAGGAATGGTCTACACCGCCCTCCTCGGCGGACTCGCCTCCACCAGCGCCGTCACTCTGCATCTGGGCCACCTCAGCAAAGTGCGCCCCGGAGAAGTCGTCGGCCTGATGCGCGGATTTCTCATCGCGAACACCGTCCAGTTCCCGCGCACGTTCCTGATTATCGTGCTGGTGAATCGCGAGCTCGCGATGCTCTGCGCCTGGCCCCTCGCGCTCATGACGATCACGGGAATCGCGCTCGCCGGAATCGCCCGCGCCGTCACCCCGCACGCCGTGCAGCCCGAGCTCGCGAAAGCCGACCACGGCAATCCCTTCCGCATCCGCCCCGCTCTCCAGTTCGGAGCTCTCTTCACTCTGGTTGTCTTCCTCGCGAAATGGGCCGCGCAGCGCCCCGGTTCCGGAGCCTTCCTCGGCACAAGTTTCCTTGGCGGATTGGTCGACGTGGCCACCGTGATCGCCCCCGCGTCCGATTTGCTGCGCATGAACGAAATCGGAATGCGCACCGCCGAGCTCGCGGTGATGCTGGCCCTGGGAGCCAACGCCCTGCTGAAGATCGTTTTCGCCGCCACCACCGGAACGGCCGCCTTCACGCTCCGTGTCGCGATCGCCTTCCTCGTGTGGACCGCCGTCGCAGCCGCCGGAATGTGGCTGGGGACCCTGTACTAGAAACCCGCCGGATGCCGAGCCGTCAGCCCGAGCGCATCCTCCAGTGCCGCGCCCACTTGTAGCACCACATCTTCCCGATGCGGAGCCGCCACCAACTGCACGCCCACCGGCAGCCCGGCCTCCGAAAATCCGCACGGCAGCGAAAGCGCCGGCCACCCCAGTACGTTGAACGGCCGCGTCAGCCGGGTGCTCGCGAGCCGAACATCTTCTCGCGCGTCACCGATCTCAACCGTCATCTCGCCCCGCTTGGCCGCCGTCACCGGAGTCGTCGGCATCACCAGGCAATCCACCCGTTCCCAGACGCGCGAAAACTCGCGAGCCAGCACCTTACGGACGCGCTGCGCCTCCAGATAATCCGTCGCCGGCAGGAGCAACCCTTGTTGCAGCAGCGCGAAAACATCCGCACCGAAATCCTCCCGGCGATGCTGGTATTTCTTCCACACCGTCGATGCTTCCGCCAGCTGAATCATCCGACCGCTGGTGTTCAGCGCATCCACATCGGGCAGCCGTATCTCCGCGGCCTCCGTCCCCAGTGCCGCGATCGTTTGTACCGCCTTGCGCACCGCCGCGCGCACCTCCGGAGCCAGCGAATCGAAGAAGAAATGTTCCGGCACACCGATCCGCAGCCCCGCTGGACTAGAGACCTCGCGCGGAATCATCCCCTCGCGTCCCCGCATCCCGTAAAACGAAGCCGCCGCATCCCGCACCGTCCGCGTGATCGGACCCACATGATCCAGCGTGAACCCTAGCGGCGTCATGCCGCGGCAACTCAGCAATCCGAACGTCGGCTTCAATCCCACCGCGCCGCAATACGACGCCGGAATCCGAATCGACCCGCCCGTATCCGTGCCCGTCGCCATCGGAACCACGCCCGCCCCGACCGCCGCCGCCGACCCTCCGCTCGACCCGCCCGGAATCCGCGACGTGTCCCACGGATTGCACACCGGCCCGAAGTGCGGATTGTCGCTCGTGATGCCGTGGCACAACTCGTGCAAATTCGTCTTGCCGACGCTCACGGTTCCCGCGCGATCCAGCGCCGTGACTATCTCGGCATCCTCATCCGGTACATGGTCGAAAAAAATCTTCGTGCCCGTCGTGGTCCGGACCCCGCGCGTCAGAATCGCGTCCTTATGCGCGATGGGAATCCCGTGTAGCGGCCCGCGATCCTCGCCCCGCGCCAGTTCCGCATCCAGCGCCGCCGCACGAGCCAGCGCCGCCTCGCCCGTCACCGTGATAAACGCGTTCAGCCGCCCCTGCGACTCTTCAACACGCCGCAGCGCGTCCTTCGTCAACTCCACGCACGAAACCTTACGGTCCCTTAGCGCCAGCCCCGCCTCCAGAATCGTCATTCCGGCTTGGTCCACAATTCCTCATGATGCGGAACCGTCTCCGCCAGCGGTCCTAGCGCCTTCTCCAGCGCCTCCAGCGGAGGCAGCACGCGGGCCCAATCCTCGTCTCGAATCGGAGCGTGCAGCGCCGCGGCTGCGGCTTTCCAATCGGTCGGCTTTCCAAACATGGCTGATGTTGCCAATATACAATCGAAGTGATGGTGGCTGCCGGAACTTCCGTGGTGCCTTCGCCGCTCACACAGCTGAGCGAGGAAGAATCCATGTTCCAAGCCTCGGTTCGCCGCTTCGCCCGCGAGCGTCTCGCGCCCCACACGCGCTCCATGGACGAATCCGGCGTCTTCCGCAAGGACCTCTTGCAGGAACTCTTCGACCTCGGCCTGATGTCCATCGAAATTCCGGAGGAGTTCGGCGGCCAGGGCGGGACCTTTTTTCAATCCATCCTCGCCATAGAAGAACTCGCGCGCGTCGATCCCTCCTCCGCCGTCATCGTTGACGTTCAGAACACCCTGTTCCACAACGCGCTGCTCAAATGGGCCGATGCCGACCAGCGCCGCCGCTGGCTGCCCCGCGCCGCGAAAGATACGGTCGCCAGCTACGCGCTCTCCGAGGCCGGCTCCGGCTCCGACGCCTTCGCTCTCACGACGAGAGCCCACGAAGAAGCCGACCACTATCGCCTCACCGGCCGCAAACTCTGGATCACGAACGCCGCCGAGTCCGGCTTTTTCCTTCTCTTCGCCACGGTGAATCCCGACCTTGGCTATAAAGGCATCACGGCATTCCTCGTCGAACGCGACACGCCCGGCTTCCGCGTCGGCAAGAAGGAGGACAAGCTCGGCATCCGAGCCTCTTCCACCTGCGAACTGATTCTGGATGATTGCCGCGTGCCCAAATCCAACATCGTCGGCGAGGTCGGCAAAGGCTACAAGATCGCCATTGAGACGCTCAACGAGGGCCGCATCGGCATCGGAGGCCAAATGCTCGGCCTCGCCCAAGGCGCCCTCGACCATGCGCTCGCCTACGCGCAGCAGCGCAAGCAATTCGGCAAAGCGATCTCGGAGTTCCAAGGCGTCCAGTTCGAACTCGCGGAGATGGCCGTCGAGGTGGAAGCCACGCGCCTGCTGGTCTACAACGCCGCCCGCCTCCATGACGCCGGACGCCCGTTCCTCACCGAAGCCGCCATGTGCAAGTACTTCGCCTCGCAAGTGGCCGAGCGTACCGCCTCCCGAGCTGTCGAAGTCCTCGGCGGAGTCGGCTTCACCAAAGACTATCCCGTCGAGAAGCTATATCGCGACGCCAAGATCGGCCGCATCTACGAAGGCACCAGCAACATGCAAAAGTTGACGATTGCGAAACAAATTCTAAGCAATGCCAGGCAGATCTCGGGAAACCGGCCCTCCTGAGGGGGCGTCCAACAGAAGGAGTTTCTTATGCGCGCACTAGGATGGATGGCTTTGACGCTCGCGATCGCCGGCGGAGCGTCTCTGCACGCCGCGGATGCGAAGGATCTCTCCGATGACCGCATCAACGAGATTATCCAGAAGTTCGCAGCCAAGGAATCCGCCTTCGCGGAGGCTCGCGAGAATTATACGTACCGCCAGACCGCGCGCGTCCAAAGCCTGGACGATGCGGGCAACACCACCGGCAAGTGGGAGACGATTTCCGACATCGTTTTCGACCCCTCGGGCAGGCGCACCGAACACGTGGTCTTCGCCCCGGTGAACACGCTCACGGAATTCCAGTTGAGCCCGGAAGATATGCAGGATCTGGAAAGCGTGCAGCCCTTCGTCCTCACCAGCAAAGATCTGCCGAAGTATCTGATCCGTTACCTGGGCCCCCAGAAGGTCGATGAAATCGGCTGCTACGTGTTCGCTGTGAAGCCGAAGAAGATGGAACCCGGCCAGCGCTATTTCCAAGGCGAAGTCTGGGTGGACGATCAGGACCTTCAGATCGTCAAATCCTACGGCCGCGGCGTCGGCCTGCTCCATCGCAATGAAGATCAGCAATTCCCCAAGTTCGAAACCTACCGCGAGCAGATCGACGGCAAGTACTGGTTCCCGACGTACACCATCGCGAACGACACCCTGCACTTCAAAGAAAAAGACGTCCGGATGAAGCAACTGGTCAAATACGAGGACTACAAGCAGTTCAAGTCCTCCACCACTATCACTTTCGGCGATCCCGTGGACGACAAGGACCAGAAAGCGCCGCCCGCTCCGCCCGCTCCGCCCAAGAAGTAGTAAAGCGGCCTCAGCAAAACACCCTAAACTTCGTATCGGAAGCCGCCGATAGTCTTCGAAGCAGGACTATGGTCGCGACTCCTCTCCCCGCTCCAGCGAACGCGAAAGACGAGCTTCAGCAGCTCAAGGGCACCTTCCTGGCCAGCCTGAACCATGAAATCCGCACCCCTCTCGCGGGCATCATGGGCATGGCGGACTTGTTGCTCGAAACTCCCCTTGACGAAGAACAGCGCGAATACGTCAACGCCGCGCGCCTCTGTGCCGAAAACTTGTTTGAAATCCTCAACGCCACCCTGGAATACTCAGCGCTCGAAGCCGGCCAGTTCACTCTGGATGAGAGCGAGTTCTGCCTCCGCGAAATGCTGGACGCGGCGGTAGCCCAGCATCAGGCGAAAGCCCAGGTCAAGAACATTCCGCTCCTTTTGACGCTCGACCCCGCTCTGCCCGAGACCATGCTCGGCGATGCTCCTCGCCTGCGCGAGTTGATGGGCCACCTGATCGCCAACGCCATCAAATTCACCCACAACGGCCAGATCGACGTTCGCGTGAAACTGGGACGCGAAGCCGGCGCCGAACTCCTGATCATGGACGTCCGCGATACCGGAATCGGCATTCCCCCGGAGCAGATCGAGTCGATCTTCGGGTCCTTCCAACAAGGCGAGCGCGGCTTGTCCCGCAGCTATTCGGGCCTCGGACTCGGCCTCGCCCTGGCCCGCAAACTCGCGGATGTGATGGGCGGCGCCATCGGAGTCGAAAGCAAGCCCGGCGCGGGGTCCACCTTCACCGTGCGTCTCCCCTTCCGCCGTGCCGTGGCGGAACGCAGCGACCGCGGCGGCCTGACATTGGGTTCCGCGGAAGGCCCCCTGGTTCTTGCCGTGGACGACAATCCTGTGGGACTCACCGTGCTCCGCCACAACCTCCAGCGCCATCACCTGCGAGTGGATTGCGTGGAAGGCGGGCGTGAAGCCCTGGTAGCCGCGGCCCAGCGGCGCTATGACATCGTGCTGATGGATCTCCAGATGCCGGAGATCGACGGCTTAACCGCCGCTGTCGAAATGCGCAAGATTCCCGGCTATGAAACCGTGCCGATCCTAGCGCTCACCGCAAATTTTTCCGATGAAGTCCGCGAGCAATGCCGCGCGCACGGCATGCAAGCCTACCTCTCCAAACCCGTCGAGCCCGGCGAGCTCTGGGCCGCCATCACGAAACACGTGAAGCGCTGATTCACTTCCGCCTCCGCGCAACGACCTCCGCATCCCCGCATCCGCACAGCGGCATCCGTTTCCGAGCCGCGACAGGAGCGGCCTGCCCCTCCCGAGCCGCACCCGCCCGCCTACTTCGCGATATTCCCGTGGATCAAATTATCCAGGTGCGTAACGTCGCGCTCATTCTCGGTGCAGATGTATTCCAGCAGTTCGCCTTGCAGCATCGGCGTCATCTGCGTCACTGTCCACGGACGCTTGTACATCACCGGATCCTCAATCGTGATTTCCAGCTTCAAGTTTCCGAAATCCGGCCGCGAGTACCGTTCGATAATGTGCAGCTTGTCCGAAGTCGGATGCCCGGCAAGATCCAGCCACTCCTTGCCGTTGAAGCCCACCGTATCCACCACCAGGTGGTCGTTATCTTCCCAGTGCCCGATCGAATCCCCCCACCAATTCGGATTCGGATCCGCCGGATGCGTCTTGCGGTCGAGATAAATCTGCCGGAAGCTGTGCAGATTTCCCTCGAACAGAATCACCACTAAATTCGGTAGTTGAATAATCCGCGAAGGATACGGATCGCGCCGCGGCACGCCCGTCGGCAGGCACCGGGCCTCGGGATCTTCCACGCCGTCGTTCGCCTGCCGCTCTTTGAACAGTTTCTCGGCAAGATCCGTCATCGGCACCTGGCCCACGTCGTAGTCTTTCGCGATATCGGATGTGTAGCCCGAGTATCCCCAGTTCGCCGAAAGATCCACCTTGCCGTCCGCCGTGCGCGGCGCGGGACCCGACGGCCCCGGAGCGATCTTGCGGCCCTTGCGTTTGTCCTTGGGAACGGTGCTCTCGGCGGGGAATTGCCCGAAGGCGGGCATCACGAAAGGCAGAGCGGCGCCCGCGGCAACCGCGACGGCCAGCAACCAGGTGGCAGATGATTTTCTCACAGTGAAAAATTCCTCCATCATTTTATCGGAACGCCGTCTTCGCCTTGGCCTGTTCTTCGGCTTTGACGTCGGGCCCGAACAACTGCTCAAAAAAGCCCTCTTTCACCAGGCGATCCACCAGCGTGTTGTCGATCACTTTACGAAAATCGAAAGCCTTCATCTCCGCGCCGCTCCGGGCGTCCACCGGATGTTCCACAATGTAGCGCACGGCCGCTGCGGGCAGATACGGCACTCGCTCATACGTGTTGGTCTTGGCGTAGTGATCGTAAACCCGCTCCAGGTCCACCCGATTGTCGTTCGGATTGTACTTAAGATACGCCTGAATCGCGAAGTTCTTGTCGTCGTAGAACCTCTTGATCGCCTCCGCCTGTGCCTTCATCAAAATCTCCGGCAGCTTCGGATTCGACGCCACCAGTGACTTCTTGAACAGATACACCGTGGGCGCGTAGATGTCGTCGTAATCGCTGATGTTGCCCAGGTTCTTGAAGCCTTGCTGTTCCAACTTGAAGTACACCGGAGCTGTCAACATCGTCGCGTCCACCCGCCCGCTCACCAGCGCCGCCGCGCGACCGTTTACATCCGTGCCAATCGGCACCCACTCCACGTCCTTCGGAGTAAGTCCGGCTTTGCCCAGCAGCCCCACCGCATAGTTGTACGGCGCATCGCCGATCTGGCTTACGCCGATGGACCTCCCCTTCAACTCGCGCGTCGAGCCGAACGTGCTCTTCGCCATCAGCGCGAACAGGCTCTTGCGATACGGACTTCCCATCATCACCAGCGATCCGTCTTTGGAACTGGCCGGCATCGCCTGCTCCAGCGGGTAGTTCGTCATCGCCGCCTCGCCACTCACCACCATCGCCACGCCCGCCGGGTGCACCGCGAACGCAAGGTTCACGTCCAGTCCGTACTTGGTGTAATAGCCGCCTTCCTTCGCGATGTAGAACGGCCATGTGGTGCCCGTCCGCGTCGCGTAGTTGATCGTGATCTTCTGTGGTTGGGCCCACGCGGCAGCGGCGAAAGCGAGCAACACGGCGAGAAAGACGGAGACGCGGCGCATAGCTGGAAGCTATGATATCAGCGTGGCACGCATCGTTCTGGGACTCGGGACCTCCCACGGTCCCATGCTATCGATCGCCTCCGAATACTGGCCGGACCGCGTCCTCGCCGACCGCGCCAACCCGCGGCACTTCTACAACGGCAAGGTCTATACTTTCGACGAAATGGCCGAGCTCCGCCGCGCCGAGAAGCTCGGCCAACAAAGCTCCCCCGAGGTCCGCGAGCAACGCTACCAGCGCTGCCAGCTCGCGATCAAAGCCCTCGGCGATGAGTTCGAGCGCGCCGCGCCCGACATTACCGTGGTCGTAGGCAACGATCAAATGGAAATCTTCACGTCCGAACACGTCCCTGCCTTCGCCGTCTTCTGGGGACCCTACGTGGAAGGCATCCCGCGCACGCCGGAGTTCCTGGCCAAGCTGCCACCGGGAATCTCCCGCGCCGAGCTGGACCGCACGCCGTCCGTCTACACTCAGTATCCCTGCGTTCCCGAGTTGGGCCGCCACGTCATCGAAACCGCCACCACCACTGGCTTTGATGTCACGCAGCTCACCAAACTTCCCAGTGGAGAAATCGGATCGAACGCCGTCCCGCACGCCTACGGTTTTGTCTATCGCCGCCTCCTGCGCGATCGTGTTCCGCCGCAGGTGCCCGTCTTCGTCAATACTTTCTATCCGCCGAATCAGCCCACCGCCGCGCGCTGCTGGGAGTTTGGCAAAATGCTGGCGCGCTCAATCGGCTCCTGGGGTGAAGAAAAAACAGTCGCCCTCATCGCCTCCGGCGGCATGACGCACTTCGTCGTCAACGAAGGCTTCGACCACCTCGTGCTGGACGCGATGTGCAAAGCCGACTCCGCCGCGCTCTGCTCTCTGCCGGAAAGCATGTTCCAGTCCGGCACCTCCGAAATCAAGAATTGGATCGTCGTCGCCGGAGCCATGGCGGAGATCGGCCTCAAGATGAACCTCGTGGACTACGTCCCCTGCTACCGCTCCGAAGCGGGCACCGGCAGCGGGATGGGTTTCGCGACTTGGAAATAGGGACAGCATGCCCGCACGCCATCTTGTCTCGCAAGCCGCTTCAGCTTAGGGCTGCTCCCGAATCTCGATTTCTTGAAACAGAAAGTTGTACCCGCAGATCTCATAAGTTCGAGAGACGACTTTGCCATCCCCGGCCGGCTGCGCCTGCGTCTTCACAACGTAGGTATGTGCAAACTTGTCGCGAAGTGACTGCCGGTGCTTGTCGCCGGAGAGCCAGATCAAATCAAGAAGCCAATTTGCAGGGCCCAACAAAGCAAAACACAACCGGATACTCAATGCGGTCCAGCTGGCAATCCGCCCGTCCGTGCCGACAATGCGAACCGCGATTCCGTCTATCAGATCGATCGGCACCCGCAACCAAAATGACGCGTAGTCCTGGTACTGGAAATATGCTGCCTCACGCGAGTTCACGTTTAACTCCAGTCTCCGGAATCAGGATGGAACGCCCCAGGCTAGCACAAGCAGGTTCCATCGAGGACGTACAATAGAAGGTTCGCCATGACACATCCTGAACCAATCACAGACTTGGCCCACCTGGGCCACATTGAACTCCTCACGCCGAAAATCGAAGAGAGCCGGAACTTCTTCGTCAACGTCTTCGGCATGACCGAGAGTGGACGCGACGGCAACTCCGTCTACCTCCGCGCCTACGACGATTACGAACGGCACACGCTCAAACTCACGGACTCCAAGCTGCCCGGCATCGGCCATTGCGCGTTCCGCACCCGCAGCCCGCAGGCACTCGAGCGCCGCGTCGCCGCGCTGAAAGGCTCCGGCTTCGAAGTCGGCTGGAACGACGGCGATCTTTGTCACGGTCCCGCGTACGTCTGCAAAGATCCCGACGGCCACAACATCGAGCTCTACTACGAAACGCAGTGGTACGAAGCTCCGCCGGAGCTCAAGCCCGCCCTGAAGAATCAAGCCCAGCGCTTCCCCGCGCGCGGCATCAATGTGCGCCGTTTGGATCACTTCAACGGCCTGGCCGCCGACATCGAAGCCAACCGCGACTTCTTCGAGCGCTACCTCGGCTTCAAACTCACGGAGCAAATCGTGCTCGATTCCGGCGTCGAAGCCGCCATGTGGATGACGGTCACGAACAAGAGCTACGATTTCGCGTACACCAAAGACCACACCGGCTCCAAGGGACGCTTCCATCACGTCACGTACGCCGTGAACAGCCGCGAAGAAGTGCTGCTCGCCGCCGACGTCTGCCTCGAGGCCGGCGTGCCCATTGAAACGGGTCCCCACAAGCATGCAATTCAGCAGACGTTCTTTCTCTACGTCTATGAGCCCGGCGGAAATCGCGTGGAAGTCGCCAACGCCGGTGCGCGCCTCATCCTCGCGCCGGATTGGAAGACCATCCGCTGGACTGAGGCCGAGCGCAAGAAGGGCCAAGCCTGGGGCTTGAAGACCATCGAGAGCTTCCACACCTACGGCACGCCGCACGTGGAAGTAAAGAAGTAAAAGCCAAAGTCGTTCGCTAGCTCGACAACCACTCCCGGAGCGCCTGCGACACCGCCGCGGGCTGCTCCATCGGAGCCATGTGGCCGCTCTCCGCCACAATCACCACCCGGCTCCCCGGAATCTTCGCCGCCATCTCTTCATGCCGCGAAGGCGGACTCCACGTGTCCTCGCGACCGCTCAGCAGCATCGCCGGGCACTGGATCGTGCTCAATACTGGATTCGCATCCGGCCGCCCCAGCAGCGCACGCTGCTGCGCGAAGAAAATCTCCGGAGTCTTGCGCTCCACCATCTGCAAGATCTCTTCCACCAGAGCCGCGTCTTCCATCCGCTGCGGCGGCATCATCGGCGGCAGCCACTTCATTCCCATCGCGCGCATCCCCTGCGTCCGGGCGAGATCTACCAGCACCATCCGGTTGCGCTCCTCTTGCTCTCCTGCCGCGCCGGGTTGTCGGCAGTCCGCGCCCGTATTCAGTAGAGCCAGCCGCTTAACGCGCTCCGGCGCTCGCCGGATCACCTGAAACGCGACCCGCCCGCCCATCGAATGCCCTGCAAGCGAAAACTCCGGCGGCGCGGTGGCGAGAACATGCTCCGCCATTGCGGCAATCGAATCCAGCGATCCGTAATCCGGCACCGTGCATTGCGCGACATCGTCCAGCGCCTCAACCTGATCCCGCCAAACGCGCGCATCGCATAACAGGCCGGGAAGAAGAACCAGTTGCTCCATCCCCACTAGCGTAGCTCGAAGCGCTACTTCAGCACCTTCACGACAAAATAACTCACGCCCGACGCCGGCACTTCCTTGAACCAGTGCGGCACTCCCGCCGGAATCACGATCACATCGCCTTTGCTCAAGTGCCGCGTCTCGCCGCCCTCGATGCTCGCGCCCAGCCACTGCCCCGGCTTGCTCATCTTCCCGCCGACCATTTTGCCACCGGTCACGAACGTCGCTTCGCCTTCCTGGATGTAGAGGACGTCCGTCTCCTTATCGTGCACCTCCACCTGCCCCGCCGCATTGCGATGCGCGCCCGAAGCCGTCAGGTCGGATTGCGTCACCAGCGCGCCGCCCTTCGCGAGCGATGCCGCTACCTTGTCTTTATCCACGTAAGTCACGCCCGGCGCGTCGGCTGCGATGAGAAACACAGCTCCCGCGGCCAGCAGCGTCGAAAGAGCGAGTACAAGCTTCATGACCAGATTCCTCCCTCGAAAGTATATCCGTTATTTCGCCGGCCCTGAGTGAGAGAGCGGACTCAAGTCACGCCGCGGACTGCTTGAGCGGATAAATTTTGTCGCGCTCGATCTGCACCGCCAGAGACCTTTGCAACGCCTCAATACTCACCACCACGCGCCAGGAGGACGTGTCGCCCACCAGCGTTCCTTCCAGTCCCGCCAGCACGCCCCGCCCCACACGCACCCTCTGCCCCGTCGCCAGGAAGGGCCACGGCCCCAGCGGTAAACCGGAAGCGATCATCCGCCGCACCGCCCCAATCTGTTCATCGGGTATGAAAGCCGGCGTGCGGCAGAAACTCACCACGCTGGAGACTCCCGGCTGACGCATCACCGTGAACCGATCATCGAAGGTGGACCGGCAGAAGACGTACCCCGGAAAGAGATTCTCCTGCACCACCTTCACGCGATCAGACCAGCGCCGGCGCACACCATGCCACGCCACAAACGTCTCCAGACCCGCGCTCGCCAGGCCCTTCTCTGCCACCAGCTCCGCCCGCGGACGAACCAATACCGCAATCCAGGGAGTATACGAGGAACTATTCACCGCCTCCAACCTTCTCGGGGGAGAAGAAACTTCGCGTTGAGACAAAGCTCGCAACAAGACAGAGCTCGTAATAAGACAGAGCTACCGCCAGGAAGTCCGTTGTGGGATTCCCTCCAGGCGTCACCGGGGGGAGGTGCTTGTTGCTAGTGTATACGAATGGTAGGCAAAGTCAATATACAATTTCGTGGCACAGGCTTCAGCCTGTGCCCGGACTGCGCCCCTTACGCCCCTAGTGGAACATCCACCGCGCGCCCACCAGCGGTCCGCGCAACGTCGCCGTGAAATACTGATCGCTCTGCGGCGTGGTCTTGAAGTAGAAAACCTGGTACCCGCCGAACAATTCGATATGCCGGCTGTGCACCACGATGTTGGCGCTCGCGTCCCAATACGCCGCGTGATGCGGCAGGGCGAACGCGCTCACCCGCGCATCCATGTAGATGTGCTTCGTCGCCAGATACTCCGCGCCGATCCCCAGCACCGGATAAATGATCTGCCGGCTGCCGACTCCCGGAAGCTGCGTATTCGTCAGTTCCACGGGCGAGTCGATCACGCCGTTGATATGCGTGTACTGCACGCCCCAGAACGTCTTCACGCGAAACTTGGAATCGAGCGGCGGAGCCGGATACGTCAGGTAATTCCACACCAGCTTCACGTTGCGGATCTGGAACGTGTTGTACAATTCGTCGCCCTGCAGAATCGTCGCGCCGAAGGGCGTCAGATTCACTGAGGCCGCTCCCGAATCTCCCGCGCCGTACGCTTGCCAGTAACTCACTTCAACGCGATTGAACTTGCCCGCCGGAATCGCCAGCATAAATCCCGGAGCCTTCTTGTCGTCCGGCGGCAACGGAATCGTTTGCCCCGCCGCGTTCGCTGCCTTCTTGCCCGGCAGCATCTTCGGCGTTCCCTGCGGCGTCCAATAGAATCCCGTGATCGATCCGCCATTATCCGGATCGTCCCGCGAGATCTCAGGCGGCGCTACGGTCGGCGACGGAGTCTGTTGCTGCGCGGGTGCAGCAGGCGGCGTATCTTGGCCGTACAGCGCGGCGCAGCACAAGTACAGCAGCCCCGCGGAAAGGATGGGCTTCACAGGTTCCTCATTGTGGATTGGTTGGTTTCGACCCCAGTCTTTAGGTTTAATTCCATTCTAAAGCGCAAGTACCGCGCCGCGCACGCGCCACAGGTATCCGACGCGCCTCAAACCGTCTTGGTTGCACCCGCATCCAGGTCGATCAGCGACCCGTGCAGCATCCGGCCCTCCGGGCTCGCGATAAACGCCACCAGCGCCGCGACATCCTCCGGCTCGCCAATGTGCGCGATCTCCTGCTCCTTCACGTACACTCGCTCCGCCGCCGCCAGATCCAGTTTCCGCTCCGTCGCGAACGCCGCCAGCCGCGTTTCGAAGCGCGCCGTCCGAATCGTCCCCGGACTCACCGTATTCACCTGCACACCATCCCGCAGCCCCGTCTCCGCCAGAGCCTTCGTCAACGAAAGCAGCGCCGCATTCACCGACCCTCCGATCGCGAACTGCGCCCCCGGAGTCCTTCCCCCGATCCCCGAGATAAAAATCACGGAGCCCCCAGGATGTTTCAACGAAGACTGTTTTAGCCGCGGCCAACAAGCCCGCGTCAATCGCACCGACCCGAAAAACTTCAGCGCGAATCCGTCCGCCCACTCTTCGTCGGCCAGCGCCTCAAACTCGCCGCGCTTCGTCGCCCCCGCATTGTTGACCACAATGTCGATCCCGCCGAAACGCTGCGTCGCGAACTCGGCCAGTTTCGCCGGAGTCTCCGCCAACCGCAGGTCCAGGGCAATCGCTGCCGCCGAACCTCCCGCGCCCTCGATCTCTTTCACCGCTTGCCCGAGCAAGTCCTCATCCCGAGCGCACAGCACCACGCGAGCCCCATCCGCCGCCAGACGAACCGCGATCGCGCGCCCAATTCCCTTGCTGGCGCCCGTCACGATCGCAACTTTGCCGTCTAGTTTCATCAAAGGATCCCGCGCTGTGCGATCGTCGCGCCGCACCACACTGCCAGATACCCCAGCGTCACGCTGAGCGCCACGTACCCAAACCCCATCAGCGGATTCCCGTCGCGAATCGCTTGATACGCTTCCCATCCGAAGCTCGAAAACGTCGTGTACCCGCCCAGCGCTCCCACCACCAGCAGCGGCTGCCACCGCGCACTCATCGCCTTCGCGCCGATCAGCGTCATTAAAATCCCGATCACGAAGCACCCCGTGACGTTAATCACCATGGTCCCCAGCGGAAATCGCAAGCCGAAATACTGCGTGATGCTGGTGCCGATCACGTACCGCGCCAGCCCGCCCAGCGCGGCTCCCAGCGCCACAAAGACGTAGCGTTCCATGTGAGTTTTCAGGATACCAGTGTCCCGCGCGCCACTTCGCAAAAAGATTCAACGCGAAGCCAGCAGCCGCGCGAGTTCCAGAATCGCCTCGGGACTCCGGTCTTTGGCCGTCGCCAGCAGCAAGTCCACGTCCAGCCCGTACCCGTCCACGCTGCGATCGTCGCCATAGGGATCGCTCCGCCCCAGTGCGATACGGAACCGCACGCCGGAATGCGGCAGCATGAAATACCCCGGCTGGATAAACTGCATCACGCCGAATGTGTTGACGCCCGCAATCACCGCCCGCGACGTCGTCGCGAACGTGTACGTCATGAACTCGCAATCGCTGCCGCACGCTTCATCCACCAGCACCAGAAAGCGAGGATGCTCGGGCAGCGCATGTTCCTTGTGCGCCCTCAGAGTATAGTTCCACGCGGACCGCTCCTCCGTGAACGTCCCGATGCACCCATCCGCAACCGTCCCCGCGAGCCCGTCCACCTGCGTCTGCAGGCTCCGCCGTAGCGTGTCGGAAATTGGCGGTTGAACCGGCATCATCGTGGCTTGCGTATAGCCCCAATGCAGCGCCGTGGCGACGCAGGATTGCGCCAGCCGCCGGGTGAAGGAAGACGCGCGGCGCAGCGTCTCTTCGTCGATCCATCGCGAAAGCTCCTCCAGCGGCGCATCACCGCCGTCGTTCCCGCGCAGATCCACAATCAGCAGCTTCTCCTTGCCCGCCGATTCCGGTACCCCCGCCATCAGCTTCCGCAACAACTCGCCGTTTTGCTTGCTAAACGTCGGCAACCGCAAATACGAAATCTCCGGCGACATCACGCGAAACGACGGAGCATCCTCCGCCGTCCCCGCCAAATCCAAAATGTTCTTGGCCCGCTCCTTCCGCTCCGGCCGCCACGCCGGCGTCACCGGCACCCACTTTCCGCCGCACTTCACCAGCGCCGCTTCCCCGCGCTTCTCTGGATACGCGATATACCAGACCCCCGTCGATGCGTCCCGCAGCACGGCTCGCCGAGGCTGCTGCCCCGGGTCCTTCGCGTCCAGCGTGAACTTCATGCCACCCGCCATCGTCATGTCGGTGCAAACACCATCGGGAGCCAGTTCGAACAGCGACGTCCGCGACCCGCTGCCGAACCGCGCGTTCGCCAGCACCGGTCCCGAATGATTATCGAGTTGGAACGCAATCAACTTCTCGAACGGCTCGAACGCTTCTTGCACAATGATTCGCTTTTTGCCTCGATGCGCCAGCATCCGGTCCCAATCGCTGAACCATCCCTTCCAATCCCATCCGCGACTCTCGGCCGAGCCCCAACCTCCGTAAGCCCGCTCCATCACTTGATGCAGCACCCGTAGATCTTTGCGCAGATCAGCGGCATTCACATCCACCAGTTCAGATTTTGCCAGGCGCAGCCGCGCCGTTGGCACGATGAAGGAACGATTCGAGAACGGCAGCGTAAACGGGCTCCCCGTCAGCGTATCGCCGTGCACGCCGAACGACGCAAGCCATGCCGATTCCGCCGCCATCTCCGCCGGCGTGATCGAGGTCTCCGGAGGCTTCTTTGCCCACACCAAACCCGCCAGCATCAGCGCGAAAAGAATGCGCATGAGTTCAGTCTACGATCTTGAGAATCGCCTCGCCGAAGCGACCCGCCTTGCGTTCGCCGATCCCGGGCACTTCCATCAGCGCCGCTAAACTCCGCGGCCGCGCGCGGCAAATCGAATCGAGCGTGGCATCGTGCAGGATCACGTACGCCGGCACGCCCATCTCCTTCGCCAGCCCCGTGCGCCACTCCTTTAGCCGCTGCCGCAACTCCGGATCCACCTCCGCCGTCTCTTTCGCCAGCTTCCGCCGAGCCGCCTTCACCGCCGGAGCATCCGGCGTATCGTCGCGCCAGCTCTTGCTCATCCAGTCCAGCTCTACGCCGCACACATCGCACGCATCGCAGCGCTCCCACTTCGGTGTCTCGCCGAAGTGCATACATACCTGCCGGTGCCGGCACTGTTGGGACTCCGCGAATTGCCGAATCGCGCGATACCTCTGCCACGCGCGTTGCTTCTCCTCGCCATCCTCCATCTGCTGGATGAAATACGTCAGCAGCCCGACGTCTTTGTTCTGCCACAACACCACGCAATCCGCCGGCTCCCCATCGCGTCCCGCGCGCCCGGCCTCCTGGTAATACTGCTCCAGCGATTTCGGTAGCGAAAGATGCAGCACTGCCCGCACATCCGGCTTGTTGATCCCCAGCCCGAACGCGAGCGTTCCCACCAGGATCCGCTTCTCGCCGCTCATCCACAATTCCTGATTCGCGCGCCGGTCCCGATTTTCCATCTGTCCGTGATACGGCACTGCGGCGTATCCCTGTCGATTCAACTCCTCCGCCGTCGATTCCACCAGCTTCACCGTCGGCGCGTACACGATCACGTTGCCCTCGTCATACCACCGCAACGCCGCCCGCAGCAGTTTCGGCTGCTCTTTCGGCTCGCACTGCCGCAGAATGTACCGAAGATTAGGCCGATGGAAACTCAGCACGAACTTCGCCGCATCTTCCAGCTTCAACTGCGCCACGATGTCGTGCCGCACTTGCCGGGTCGCACTCGCCGTGAATGCCGCAATCGGTTTATCCGGGAACGCTTCCCGCAGCAGCCGCAATTGACGATACTCCGGCCGGAACTCGTGCCCCCACTCCGAAATGCAATGCGCCTCGTCGATCGCGAAAAATCCCACCGGCACTCGCCGCAGCCACGCCACCGTATCGTCGCGCAGCAGCCGCTCCGGCGATAGATACAGCAGCCGCAGTTCGCCCCGCTCCGCCTGCATGCGCACTTCGGTCTGGGTCCGAAAATCGGCGGAGCTATTAATACACGCCGCTGAGATCCCCGCCTCACCCAACTGCGCCACCTGATCCTGCATCAGCGCGATCAGCGGACTGATCACCACGCACGTCCGATCCATCGCCACCGCGGGCAACTGATAGCACAGAGACTTCCCGCCGCCCGTCGGCATGATCACCGCCACGTCGCGGCCCGCCATGATGTTCTCGACGATGTCTTGTTGCTTCGCGCGAAACTCCGAATAGCCCCAATACTGCTTCAGGAGTCGGAATAGATCAGGCTGGGCGGCGACAGGCTGCATTAAATACGATGAAAACTCTTCAAAATGTCGCGCGTCGAATACCGCAGCGCGATGGGGCGTCCGTGCGGGCAACTCATCGGACAATCCGTCGACGCCAGAGCCGCAATCAGCCAGTTGATCTTCTCCGGCTCCAGCCGCATGTTGATCTTGATCGCCGCGCGGCACGCAATGGACGCCGCGATCGACCGCCGCAAATCGTCGAGCGAAGTCTTCCGCAGCTCTTGCTCCGCGATCTCTAGAATCTCGAACAGCACTTTCTCAATATCCGCACCCGCCAGGCCCGCCGGCGCGGATTTCACCGCAATCGTCCGGTTTCCAAACGGCTCTGTCTCAAATCCCAGACTTTCCAGTTCCTCCGCGATCCGCGCATACTCGATCTGCTGCGCTGCACTCAGCGTAATCACCGGAGGAATCAACAGCCGCTGCGTCTCCACCTTCCCCTTGGCCCGAGCCGCCAGCACCTGCTCGAACAAAATCCGCTCATGCGCCACATGCTGATCGATGATCCACAACCCGTCGCGCCCCGCGCACACTATAAAGCTGTCGTGAATTTGCCCCAGCGGCCGCAGATCCCGCAGAGCATCCAGACTCTCCGGCTCCGGCAGACTCGCATCCGCCAGCAGCGGACCGTGCGTATCCGGCACGTTCGACCGCATCGACGATGGCGCCGCCCCTTCACCGAAGTCGAAGCGGGGCGGGGGAGAGGACGGCCTCCGCAACGCAAACTCCGGCGTCCCAAATTCAGGCGGAGCACTCCCGAAGCCCGTCGCCACCGCCCCCGCAGTCACAGGGAGAGGCACCGCCATGTTCTCCAACTGCTGGCTGAACTCGGAGTAGGGAAGGCCCGCCGCCGGCTGCGGCGTCAATCGCGATGCCGGCCGCTGCGCCATCAACACTTCGCGAACCGTATCGCGCACCAGATCGTGCACCAGAGACCCATGCCGGAACCGCACCTCCGTCTTCGAAGGATGCACGTTCACGTCGACCTCTTCCGAGTCGCAATCGAGAAACAACAGTGCGAACGGAAAGCACGCCGGAGGCATCAGATTGTGATACGCCGCGTTGATCGCATGCAGCAGCAGCTTGTCGCGAATCAGCCGCCCGTTCACGAAAAGATAAATCGAGTTCCGATTCATCTTCTGCACCTGCGGCCCGCTCACAAACCCGCGCAACCGGAACCGCCGCAGCATCGGCTGTTCATCGGGCTCCGGAGGCATCGGCAGATCGCGCCACCGCTCTCCCAAATCCACCAGGTCTTCCATCACTTGACTGCCGAACACCTGGAACACGCGCTCCCGCAGCGTCTCCACCGGAGTCACGCTGAGCAGCTCCGTGCCGTTGTGCCGCAACACAAAACTCTTCGCCGGATGCGCCAGGCTGTAATGCGTCATCAGGGAAGCGATATGCGCGATCTCCGTCTGATCGGACCGCAGGAATTTCTTCCGAGCAGGCACGTTGTAAAACAAGTCCCGCACCGTGATGGTCGTGCCCTTCGCGAGTACCGCTTCGTCCACCCGCAGCAGCTTCCCGCCCGCGAACTCCACCGCCGTCCCCACTTGCTCCTCGTGCGACCGGGTCTCCAACACCAGCCGCGACACCGAAGCGATCGACGGCAACGCTTCTCCGCGAAATCCCAGCGTCGCGATCGACAACAGATCCTTCACATCGGAAAGTTTGCTGGTCGCGTGCCTCTCGAACGCCAGCAGAGCATCATCGCGAAGCATCCCGGAGCCATTATCGGCCAGGCGCATCAGCCTCCGCCCGCCGGCCTCCACGTCGAGCCGGAACTCGGTCGACCCCGCATCGAGCGAGTTTTCCAGCAGCTCTTTGACGACGCTCGCCGGGCGCTCCACTACCTCGCCCGCCGCGATTTTATTGGCAACGTTGTCGGAAAGAATGCGAATGCGGCCCATGCGTCTCTTCTATTCTACGGGTACGCATTCCGCAGGCAGCCGCGCGCGCCCGCTTTAGGAAAAGATCGCGTCCACCGCGATGCTGCCACCGAAGAAGAGCGGAATCTCCTGCCCGGAGCCGTAGGTCATCGAGCGGCCGTCGCGCATAAATACCTCGACCTCTCGGAGTTCGATATCAACCACCCAGAATTCCTGCGCGCCGGATTCCAGGCAGAGTTTCTTCTTGTCGCGAATCTCGGCCGCCGTATTTGAAGGCGAAAGGACCTCGACGACTAATTCAGGCGCGCCCTGAACATTGCCTCTCCCGGGTGTTTCATCCCATCTTTGCCGCGACAGAAATGCGACGTCCGCATACCAGTACTCGCGATCCGGCAGCGGCCGGAATCCCATTTCTGTTCCCACTTCGCCCGCATCGCCGGCGGACTGTTCCAGAAAACGTCTCAGTCTCTGCTGGACCCGATAGTGATCGTGTTTGGGTGGTGCCACTACGATGAGTTCTCCGTGGCGCAGTTCATTACGTCCCCCGTCCACCGGATCGGGGAGTTGTTCAAACTCCGCAAACGTCATCAGCCGTGTTGGGGTTGACGCCACAAAGAAGCTCCTGCCCTGATTGTACCCGCCCCACGCGAAAGCGCGCCGGCGAGCCTACGCGCTCATAGCCGCCAAGAACTCCGCATTCGTGCGAGTCTTCGACAGCTTATCGATCAGCAGCTCCATGCTCTCCACCGGAGACAGCGGATTCAGCACGCGCCGCAGCACGATCACGCGCTTGAATTCGTCAGGCGGCAAGAGCAGCTCTTCCTTCCGTGTGCCGGACTTCGTAATATCGATCGCCGGGAACACGCGCTTGTCCATCAGCTTCCGGTCCAGGTGGATTTCCATGTTGCCGGTGCCTTTGAACTCTTCGAAAATGACGTCGTCCATGCGGCTTCCGGTATCCACCAGCGCCGACGCGACGATCGTTAACGATCCGCCCTCTTCAATGTTGCGGGCCGCGCCGAAGAACCGCTTCGGCCGTTGCAGCGCGTTCGAATCCACACCGCCTGAGAGCACCTTGCCCGACGGCGGAACCACGGTGTTGTAGGCGCGCGCCAGACGCGTGATCGAATCCAGCAAAATCACGACGTCCTTTTTATGTTCCACAAGGCGCTTCGCCTTTTCGATCACCATCTCGGCCACCTGCACGTGCCGCGAGGCCGGTTCGTCGAAGGTCGACGAAATCACTTCGCCCTTCACGGACCGCTGCATGTCCGTCACTTCTTCCGGCCGCTCATCGATCAGCAGCACAATCAGCGAAACTTCCGGATGATTCGTCGTGATCGAATTCGCGATGCTCTGCAACAGCATCGTCTTACCGGTGCGCGGAGCCGCCACGATCAACCCGCGCTGCCCCTTGCCGATCGGCGTGAGCAGATCCATCACGCGGCCCGAGAAATTCTCCTTCGACGTCTCCATCTTGAACCGAGCCTGCGGATACAGCGGCGTCAGGTTGTCGAAGAAAATCTTGTTGCGAGCTTCCTCAGGCGGCTCGAAATTGATCGCGTCGACTTTGATCAGCGCGAAATACCGCTCGCCTTCCTTCGGAGGCCGGATCTGTCCGCTCACCGTGTCGCCCGTCCGCAGGTCGAACCGGCGAATCTGCGACGGCGAAACGTACACGTCGTCCGGACCCGGCAAATAGTTGTACTCCGGCGCGCGCAGGAATCCGAATCCATCCGGCAGGCACTCTAGCACGCCTTCGGAGAAGATCAGTCCGCTCTTTTCCGCCTGCACTTGCAGGATCTTGAAAATCAGCTCCTGTTTGCGGAACCCGGCGAAGCCTTGCACACCCAGATCCTTCGCGATCTGGTTCAGCTTCTGGATGTTCATGTCCTTGAGCTCGACCAGATCCAGAGCCGTGCCGCCATTCTTGCCCTGCGCGTGCTGCCGGCGCTTGGCGTCGAACAGCCGTCCTTGCGGCGCTGCCTGTGCATCGCCCTCGGCCGGCTTCGCTTCCGATGCAGGCGCGTCGCCCGCGGCCGGAGCCCCCGCCTCCGGAGCCTTCGTCTCCGCGGGAGCCTTCACTTCCGGCGCGGCAGCTTTCGCTTCCGCCGCAGGCTTGGCTTCCGTCGCGGCCTTCGTCTCGGCGGGCACCGGTTTCGGTTCCGCCGCCGCCGCCGCGGTCTTCCGCGGAGCCTTCGGAGGAGCCTCCTTCACCGCCTCGGTTTTTACAGGAGCCTCGGCCTTCGCCGGAGCCTCCGTCTTCACCGGAGCCTCAGGGGGCGTCTGCGCTGGTCCGTTCTGCCCGGACTCCGCCGCCTGATCCTTCTCCGCGTTCACTTGGTCTTGGTTTTCGAAATCGCTTGCCAAATTTCCCTCACTCCCCGGCCGTCGATGACCGAGCATTCCACTACTTCCCCCGCGTATCCTTCGCGGAGCGCCTTCCGGCTCAAGTGGCGTTCTTTATGCGTCTTTAACTTATCCATCTTGGTCACGGCCACCACGTACGGCCGTCCATGCGCTTCCAACCAATCGCGCAATTCCTTGTCGTGCTCCATCCATCCGCGCCGCGCGTCCACCAGCAAGACCGCCAGTTTAAGCGCGCCCCGGTCCAACAGATACCGGTCGATCAGACCCTTCCACTGCTCCGTGATTGCTTTGGGGACTTTTGCGAAACCATATCCAGGCAGGTCCACGAATCGGTAGCCGCCGTCGACCTGGTAGAAATTGATCAACTGCGTACAGCCGGGCCGGGAACTGATGCGCGCGGCGCCCTCGGCCCCCACCAGCGCATTCAACAGGCTGGATTTGCCGACATTGCTGCGGCCCAGAAACGCGATCTCCGGTTCCGCTTCCGGCGGAAACTGCTCCGGACGGGCTGCACTTATTATAATCCGTGCCGCCATGATTGTGGCGCGGGCGCTTTGGGGCCCCGAAGGGCCGGCCCTAGTGCGTGACTTTCTCTTCGCGGGACCGCGCCACAATCTCCGCGGCGTTCAACATTCCCGAAAGCGGCGCGATCGCTAGTTCGCTCTCCAGCGCCAGCTTCAACACCTCGTCCATATGACTCACGAAGTGCAGCTTCATCTCCTTGCGGATGTTTTCCGGGATGTCGGGCAGATCCTTCTCGTTTTCCTTCGGCAGCACCACTTCAAGGATGCCCTGCCGGTGCGCCGCCAGCAGCTTCTCTTTCAATCCGCCGATCGGCAGCACCTTCCCCCGCACCGTAATCTCGCCCGTCATCGCGAGATCGCCACGCACCGGAATACTGGTCAGCGCGCTCGTAATGCTGGTCGCAATCGTAATGCCCGCCGATGGACCGTCCTTGGGAATCGCTCCCTCCGGAACATGCAAGTGGATATCCAGGTACCGGTAAAAATCGCGCGGCAGGCCCATTCCATGCGCCCGGCTGCGGACATAACTCATCGCCGCCTGCGCCGATTCCTGCATCACGTCGCCCAGCTTCCCCGTCGTCGTCAACTTCCCGCGGCCTTCCATGATCGCCGCTTCCGTTGTTAGAATCGACCCGCCCACTTCCGTCCAAGCCAAGCCCACCGTCGCGCCCACTTCGTTCTTGCGATCCGTCATCGTCTCGCGATACTTCTGCGGACCCAACAGTTCATTCACCTTGGCCGCATTGACCAAGACCTTGTCGATGCTCTTCGCGGACTTCTTCTTCGCGACCACCGGCTCGGCCGCTTCTTCGGTCTCCACCGCATCCGCGGCAGCGGCTTTCTCTTCCGCGCCCTTTTCCTCGGCCGCTTCTGACGATTGCAGATTCACCACCGTGCGCGCGATCTTGCGGCACACGTTGCCCACCTCGCGCTCCAGATTGCGGACGCCCGCTTCGCGCGTGTAGTGCTGAATCAGCTCCTGAATGCCTGACTCGTTGAACTCCACCGGCTCTTCGGCCAGCCCCGTGTCTTTCAGCTGCTTCGGAACCAGGAACCGCTTGGCGATCTCCCGCTTTTCGACTTCTGTGTATCCCGAAAGCCGGATCACTTCCATCCGATCCTGCAACGCCGGAGGAATCGTGTGCATCACGTTCGCCGTGGCGATGAAGAACACCTGGCTTAAGTCGTACTCCACGTCCAGGTAATGATCCATGAACATGTAGTTCTGTTCCGGGTCCAAAACTTCCAGCAGCGCCGCCGACGGATCGCCGCGGAAATCGGTCGACATCTTGTCGATCTCATCCAGCATGAATACCGGATTCCGCACCTGGGCTTTCTTCATCATCTGAAGAATCTGCCCCGGCAGTGCGCCGATGTACGTCCGGCGATGGCCGCGCACTTCCGCTTCATCGCGAACGCCGCCCAGCGACAACCGGACGAACTTCCGTCCCGTGGCCTTTGCGATCGACATCCCCAGCGAGGTCTTGCCCACGCCCGGAGGCCCCACGAAGCACAGGATCGAACCCTTGGGATCCTTTACCAGCCGCCGCACGGCCAGGAATTCCAGAATCCGGTCTTTGATTTTTTCCAGGCCGTAGTGATCGCTCTCCAGCACCTGCTGCGCATGCGGCAGATCCCGAATTTCCTTGGACTTCTTCTTCCAGGGCACCGCAAGCAACCAATCCAGGTAATTGCGCGACACCGTCGATTCGGCCGACATCGGAGGCATCTGCTCCAGCCGCTTCAACTCCGCCATCGCCTTTTCCTGGGCGTCCTTCGTCATCCCGGCGGTTTCGATCTTCTTCTTCAGCTCGTCGAATTCGCTCTTCTCGCCGCGGCCCAGCTCTTTCTGGATCGCCTTGATCTTTTCATTGAGATAGTATTCCTTCTGCGCCTTTTCCATCTGGCGCTTCACGCGGCCCTGAATCGTGCGGTCCACGTTCAACTTCTCAATCTCGATGTCCAGCATCTCGGCGACGCGCGTCAGCCGGTCCACCGGATCGAAAATCTCGAGCAGTTCCTGCTTCTCTTCCAGCGACAACTGCAAATTCGCGCCCACCGTGTCGGCCAGCTTGCCCGGATCGTCCGGACGAATCGCCGCCACCATGGAATCGTAATTCACGTTCTGGCTGATCTTGACGTACTGTTCGAACAGGCCCGTCACGCGCGACGTCAGCGCATCCAACTGCGGACCCGGCTCCACGCGGAAGCTCGTGGTCTTGATCGTGGCGCGGAAATAGCCCTCTTCCTCGCTCACCGAAAGAATCTTGCCGCGCTCCACGCCTTCCACCAGCACCTTGATGTTGCCGTCGGATTGCTTCAAGCTCTGGACAATCGTCGCCACCGTGCCGATCGAAAAAATCTCATCCGGACGCGGCTCGTCGACGCTGCCGTCATGCTGCGTGGCAAGGAAGATTTTGCGGTCCGAGGCCAGCGCCTCTTCAAGCGCTCTCACGCTCGACTCCCGGCCCACCATGAACGGAGTCATCATGTGCGGGAAAATCACCACTTCCCGGATGGGCATCATCGGCAGGCGCCGCGTCTCTGATTTTTCTTTGGAACTTAACATAGTTGGAGGCCAGACGGCCGGGGACCTATACACTCGATCTGAGTCAACAAGAGACTAGTCAACACCAACCTAGCACGAGCCCAACCGGAAACTATCCGGCCTTCTCGAGCAGCGCCATGTTAATCTTCTGCGTCATCACCATTTCCTTGGTGACCAGGAATTCGCGAATTTTCTTATTGGAGGGCAAGTAATACATCAGGTCCAGCATCAGATCTTCCAGGATCATCCGCAGACCGCGCGCTC
The DNA here is from genome assembly GCA_036498815.1 of Bryobacteraceae bacterium. Taxonomy (GTDB): domain Bacteria; phylum Acidobacteriota; class Terriglobia; order Bryobacterales; family Bryobacteraceae; genus Palsa-187. Next base: position 78,981 of record DASYET010000014.1, read on the forward strand.
CGACCTTCCGCTCCATCGCGAGTTGGGCGATGGCTTCCAACGCATCGTCGCTAAATTTCAAGCGAACATTCTCGAACTCGAATAGCTTCTGGTACTGCTTGATGATCGCGTTTTTCGGACGCGACAGAATCTGCACCAGAGCTTCCTTGCTCAAGTCTTCGAGGATCGCCACCACCGGCAACCGCCCGATGAACTCCGGGATAAAACCGCTCTTAATAAGGTCGACAGGTTGGCACTGTTCCAACATACTGACGTCCCGTCTTCCGGAGCTGCCCACCCGTCGGCGCTCCGCTTCCCGCGTAGCCGCGTCTTCCGGATTTTGGTACCCGATGCTCCGCGTCCCGATTCGCCGCGAAATCGTTTTCTCCAGCCCGATGAACGCCCCGCCGCAGATGAACAGGATGTTCGTCGTATCCACCGGAGTGAATTCCTGGTGCGGATGCTTGCGCCCGCCCTGCGGAGGCACATTCGCCACCGTCCCTTCCAGGATCTTCAACAGCGCCTGCTGCACGCCCTCGCCCGAAACATCGCGCGTAATCGACGGATTCTCGTCCTTGCGCCCGATCTTGTCGATTTCGTCTATATATATGATGCCCTGCTGGCACCGCTGTACGTCCCAGTCGGCGTTTTGCAACAGCCGCAGGATGATATTCTCGACGTCTTCGCCCACATAGCCCGCTTCGGTCAGCGTCGTCGCATCCACAATCGCGAACGGCACGTCCAGGATCCGAGCCAAAGTCTGCGCCAGCAATGTCTTACCGGTCCCTGTCGGTCCGATCAGCAGGATGTTGCTCTTCGAAAGCTCCACCTCGCCCGTGCGGGCCTTGTTCATCTGGATGCGCTTGTAGTGGTTGTACACCGCCACCGCGAGCTTCTTCTTAGTCGCATCCTGCCCGATCACGTACTGATCCAGGTACTCCTTCAACTCCAATGGTTTCGGGAGTTTATGAGGAGTGCCGTACTGCTGCTCATGCCGGTCGTCTTCCAGAATGGAATTACAGACCGCAATGCACTCGTCGCAAATGTACGCCCGCGGATAGTCCGAGGGGCTGGAGATCAGCTTTCCAACGACGTCTTGACTCTTGTGGCAGAAAGAACAGCGGAGGGAATCATCGGAGCCAGCTCGTTTCACCGGGATCTCCTGGTTTGCATGGTTAGGTTCGAGACATTCTGATTATACCCGATGTTCACCAGGATGTTCATCGACATCGTTTAATAAGACCGCTAGGGCAGCAGGCTGGAAACCGCGACCGGTGCGCCCGCCTCCTGCCCGAGCGAAACCGCATCCTCCGCCGCGAGCGTTTCGATCCGCTGAAAGCGCCCTTCTTTCAACTCCCCGTGAACGATCAGCCGCCCGGCCGCGAGGTCCAATACCCAATACTCGGGAACCCCCGCGCGCGCGTACAGATCCCGCTTCGTAGTTGCGTCGTGCGCAACAGAGGAATCGACGACCTCCACGGCCAGCACTAACTCGTCTCCCCGAGGATGCCGCTCGCCGAAATCCGGCTTGGCCTCTGCCACGACAGCCACGTCGGGCTCCGGCCAACTGCGATCCCGATCCGCCCGCGAGACTTCAACGGGCGCTTGCACCAACAGCTTCTCCACTCCGAAGATCGCCGCGAGAGCCCGGGTTAGCAGCCTGATCGCCATGGCATGCCGAGGATTTTGCCCCATCTTATCGATCAAGTCCCCGTCGATCAGTTCGAACCTCTGACCGGCGAACAACCCCGCGTCGAGCATCTGCTCCACTTCCGTCCGCGTGAAATGCTTGCGGGGAGGCAACGTTTCAGTCGGCATGTTTCCTTTTAATTCTTTCTCCGCCCCCCACACATAGTAGAATTCGTACCTGGAGGTTCTCATGACGATTCCCCGCATCGCCCGGCAGCTCGCGATGGCCACCGTTGTCCTCGCCGCTCGCGTTCCGCTATCCGCCGCCGCCGACGATTGCGACCGCGCCTGCTTGAAGACCACGCTCGACCAATATCTCAACGCCGTCATCAAGCACGATCCCGCGGCCGCCCCGCTCTTCGTCGCCTATCGCGGCACAGAAAACGCCGTCGTCGTGAACCCCGGCACAGGAATCTGGAAAACCATGACCGCCCTCGGCAAAGCCCAACGCCGCTATGCCGATCCCGTCACCAGCCAGGTGGCCTACTTCGGCACCATCGAAGAATCGGGCGCGCCCGCGGTCATTACGGTCCGCCTGAAAGTGGAGCACCGCAAAATCACCGAAGCCGAGTGGTACATCGCCCGCAAAGCCGACCCCGGGCTCAACGGTTTCAACCCCGACGGCACGCCCTCCGGCAGCGCCTTCGATCCCGACAACCTCACCGCGAATCCTCCGCGTGAAAAGTACGACGGCAAGGGACCCAAGTCTTCCCGCGAGGCGATGATCGCCGCCACCAACAGCTACTTCGACGGCATCACGACCCACGACGGCAACATCATCATGGCCCACCAGGGCTGCAATCGCGTGGAGAACGGTCGAGGCCCCGCCTTCGGAGTCGCCAACGCCGGACCCGGCGGCCCTGCTGGAGGAGCCAAGGGAGGCGGCAAAGCACCCGCTGCCGTCGGCCGCGGTGGCGGACCCGCCGACTGCACCTCCAGCCTCCAGGGCATCAACGTGGACCTCGTCGCCGCGCGCCGCTACCCCATCGTCGATGAAGAAGCCGGAGTCGTCCTCGCCATGGCCATCTTCGTCCGCAAGCCCGGCACCGCCACCCGCCGCAACGTCTTCAGCGAGTGGTTCGTCATCGACGACAACAAAATCAAGAGCGTCTACTCGGCTATGTTCTACCCGACCTCCGAAGTTCCGGCCCCCAACTGGCCGCCTTACGAAGGCAACTGGCCCCTCCCCGCCGCGTTAGCGCCCACGCCCGCCCCTGGACGATAAACATGATTGTTGACGAGAAAGTCTCAGGGCCTGCGGGTGGCACTCAGCCCAGCGGCGCATGACCAAGAACGTCCCTGCTTCTAGCCCCTCTCGGATGCGCGCCGCTACCGTCTTCACATCATTCTCGTCGTCCTGAATCGTAAACCGCGCTGCGTTGTTGAAGTCCGCATAAAGCTCGTGATACCGGGCGTAATCGGCGACCGCGCCCCGCTTTCTGCCCGCCGCGCGAGCCGCACAAACCTTCTCGCTGGGCCGGAGCACCACATAATGCAGCGGGACATTCCTCATCCTGGCAAGGTCGCGAGCCGTCTCAAGGAACCAAGGGGGAATTGAAAAATCGACAAGTGCCTCGTACCCATACAGGGCACACGGCACCGCCGCCGCGACCATCGACGTCTTGATCATCTTAAAATTCTTCGGGCTCGGCTTCCGGACTTCGCGTGTGGCGATAAAGGACCAGAGCGTATCGCCTTCGATATACACGGTGGGCCCCGCCAGCAGTGCGATGAGTTCCGCCGCAATCGTAGTCTTCCCCGCGCCCACAGGGCCGGAAAGCAGGACGATCCGATTCGTCGCCCCGCTCCCTTACTTCTTCAAGCTCCGGTACGCCGCCTCCACAAACTGATCCGGCGTCACCGAGGTCGACCCGTACAGCGGATCGTAATCCCGTGTCGGCCGCGCCGCCTTCACTTGCTCCAGCGACATCTCCCGCTTAATCATGTCCTGAATCCGCTCGCGCACAATCGTCACCATGTCGCGATACTCCAGCACATCGGCCTCATCGCACAGCCGCCCGTGCCCCGGAATCACGTACGTCCCACCCTCCTGCTTTTCGGCAGGCACGGTCAAATCCAGAATGCGATTCAACGCGTCCACCACTCCGTTGATGCCGCCGCCATTCGCGACGTCGATCACCGGATACCGGTCCGGCGAAAACAGGTCGCCCGCCACCACCACATCCGACCTCCGAAAAAACACCAGGCTATCGCCATCGCTATGCGCCGCCGGTTGTGAGAATAACTGCACCGCCTCGCCATTTACGAACATGTCTTTCTGATCGCCGAAGTAAACGTCCTCCGGCCATGCCGCCGCCGGAAGTCCGCCCGGCTTGCCCTGCATTGCGCTCATGCGCGACGTCACGTTTTCATGCGCCACAATCGTCGCGGGCCAGTTCGCGCTGCCGCTTGCCACATTGCCGCCCGTGATCGTCGTCCCCGCCTTTGCCACCGCTTCATTGCCGCCCGTATAAGCCGCGTCCGCGCTCGTGTCGATCACATACCGAATCGGCTTCCCTGAAATCGTCTTCACCGCGGCCAACAGCTTGTCCGTCAGCTCGCCATCGCCCGCATTCACCACCACCACGCCGTCCTTGCCCGCCTGCACCGCGATGTTGCCGCCCGCGCCCACCAGCATGTACACGTCGTTCTGTACCGGCAGCACGTGAATCTCTCCATCGCCCGCCGCCACTTGACGTAGCGCCCGCGGGGCATCGCCCGAAGGAGCCGCGAACCCCGCCCGATACTCCGGATACATCGTCTGCGCCCCTCCGCGCACCGCGTTCGCCGGAAGCTTTAACCGATCCCGAAACTCCGTCAAGAACGGATTCGCGCCCGGCAGATGCGCCGGCACCTCGCCCTTCGCCCGAGGCACCTCCACCACCGATTCGCACGGATACGGATCGATCCTCTGCCGCAAGTCCATCATGAAATCCGTCGTCCGCACGAACGGCTCCGTCAGATACACCGGATCGTTCACAATACTCACCAGCGTCAAATGATCCCCGTGCCGGATCCAATGCTCCACCAGCGTCGCCCGATCGCTGCGAGGAATCCCGTTGCGCCGCACCCATCCAATCTTCAAGTGCGTCGTCGTCACCGTGAGCACATCGCCATCCCATACGCCCGTCGAAAATCCCTGCCACGTGTGCGGAGCCCACTCCGGCGGATGCGCCCGCCCATCCATCCAAATGGTCCGCTCTGGAGCCTGCCACGAAATATGTGTGTGCCACGCCACAATCTGCTGCGTATCGTGATCCACTTCTTTCCAGAGGCGAATGTTCGCCGGACCCCGCGGCCCGTAATCCGCTGGATGCGGCTTGCACTGATGCTCCGGCAGCGTCAGGATCGACGCGTCCCAGATATCGCCGCGCATCCTCGCGGCGTCCGTGATCGGGAGCCCCAAATAATCGCCGATCTCCGGCCCCGGAATGCGCTCCGGCTGGTCCTCATGAAATAGCGGAGCGTACTCGCCCGAAAGATCGATCTGCGCCACCGCCGGTAGCGCCGCCAGCAAGAAAACCAACAGAGCGGACTTCATGTCCGCCTATCTTACTTTAATGCGCGAGCTTTAATGAGCGAGCCCCCCGCCGCGGCCGGAACGCCTTCAGCTCAAGCTTCCGCACCGCGCGAAAGTGCTTCGTATTCCCCGTGACCAGCGCCTCGCCCGCCTCGATCGCGGTCGCCGCGATCAGCGCATCCGCGAGTTGCAGCCCGCTCGAGAGCGCGTGCTCTTCAATGAGTTCCATCGCGGCGGCTCCAATCGATTCATTCAGAGGCAGGATTCGAAAGCCGGAAGAGACAAACCAATTGCGGATGAGCCGCATCTCAACCTTTGATTTGGCTCCCTGAAGCACCTCGATGACAGCAACAATCGGAACCGCGAGATCCGGCGTCGTGTCGATCAACTCCATCGCGTGTGGCTCCCGGCGCAAGAACCAGATGAGCACATCACTGTCGAAAATCACTTTTTCTCAAGCAGCTTGGCGATTCGGCTCTGGCGAATCTTGCGCACGTAGGCCACCGGATCGGCCATATCCTCGCGATCCGCCCAGATCCCGCATGCAGGGTGGTCGCTGGGCTTAATGGGCTTCGGCTCCTTTTTCATCGGCACTAGCTTCGCCTTCTCCTTGCCCCGATACAGCACCGTCACCGTCTCGCCGCGGTCAATCGCCCGCAGCACATCCTTCATCCGGTACCGTAAATCGACGATGGAGGCCTTCATGGAAGTGTCTACTTCCCAGTATACATTTCACGCCCCAGCGGGACTCTTCCTCTTCCGCCGCGCCGCCGCCCATCCCGCCTTATTCACCTGCCGCGACCGCCCCAGCGCCAGCGCCTCCGCCGGAACTTCCTGCGTAATGACGCTCCCCGCCGCGACATAACTCTCCGCGCCAATCTCTAACGGAGCCACCAGCGTCGAATTGCTCCCCACAAACGCACCCGCGCCGATCGTCGTGCGATGCTTCTTCTCTCCGTCGTAATTGCACGTGATCGTTCCCGCGCCGATGTTCGCCCCCGCGCCCACCGTCGAGTCGCCCAAATACGCCAGATGCTGGCTCTTCGCCCCCGCGCCCAGGTCCGTCTTCTTCAGCTCCACGAAATTCCCGATACGCGAATCGGCGCCCGCGTGCGCGCCCATTCTCATCCGCGCGAACGGACCCACGCTGGCCCCTGTATCCACGCTCGAGTCCGCGATCAGAGTGTACGGCGCGATGGTCACTCCGTCCGCCAGCACCGCCGATTCCAAAATCGCCCCCGCGCCCACGCGGCAATCCGCGCCGATCTTGGTCGTGCCCAGCAGCCGCGCGAACGGTTCGATCACCGTATCCATCCCCGCCGTCACTTGCGTGTCGATCGACACAGTCTCCGGACGCTCAATCGTCACGCCGCTCAGCATCAGCTCATGCGCTTTGCGCCGCCGCAGAATGCCGTCCGCATCTGCCAGTTCCACTCGCGTATTGATTCCCAGCAGCTCGCTCGGATCCTCGACGTGCAGAGCCCGAACCGTGTGCCCGTGCCGCACCAGGATCTCCGCCATGTCGGTCAAATAAAACTCGCCGCTCACAGCGTTCGGCTGCACCTCGCTCAAATGCTTCCACAGCAGCTCCGCGCGAAAACAATAGATCCCGGAATTGATCACGCGCACCCGTAACTGCTCCGCGTCGCAGTTCTTGTGTTCCACAATCGCCGATACACGATTCTCCGCGTCCGCGATCACTCGCCCATATCCGCTCGGATCTTCCAGCGTCGTCGTAATCAGCGTCGCCGCCGCGCCGGACTCCTCCTGCGCCTCGCGCAACTTCAGAAGCGTCGCCGCCGAAAGCAGCGGCGTGTCTCCGTACAACACCATCAACTGCCCTTCGTTCATGCTCGCCCGTGCCGCCTCGCGACAGCAAGCAATCGCGTGCCCCGTGCCCTTCGGCGGATCCTGCCGCACAAATCCCACGCCCTGCGGAGCCAGCAGCCCTTCCACTTCCGCCGCCTGATGCCCCGTCACTACCAGAATCTTTTCCACCGGAGCGAGCGCCCGAGCCGCGCCCACCACATGCTCCACCAGCGCGAGCCCTCCCGCGCGATGCAACACCTTCGCCCGCTTGGACCGCATCCGCGTCCCCAACCCCGCCGCTAAAATCACCACTCCCAACGTCATCGTTCCGTCCTTTACGAAGCCAGTCTGCGCTTCGCCCTTCGTCCCAACTGCGCCATTTCGATCGCCACCGCCGCCAGAGTCCCCGAATCGTGGCGAATCTTCTCTTCCGCCTTCCGGCCGTGCATCCGCAGCAAGTCCGTCGCCACCACTTTCAGACCCATTCCCTTCAGCTCGTCCATGTCCACGTCCACCGGCTGCGCCGCTTGCCGCCCATAACTCTCCAGCGCTTTCCGCGAATACGCGCGAGTATTCACCACGCAAACATCGACTAATCGCTTGCCCACCCCGCCGCTGTGATTCAGCACCGCTTTCACATGATCCGACGCTCGAAAGCGCGTCGTCTCGCCGGGCTGCGTCATCAGGTTCACGAAGTACGCCTTGCGCGCGGCGGATTTCGCGATCGCCTGCGGAATGCCGTCCACCAGCAAATTCGGAATCACGCTCGTGAACAAGGACCCCGGACCCATCGTGATCAGATCCGCGTTCGCAATCGCCTCCAGGGCTTCCGGCAGCGGCTTGGCGCGCCTCGGCCGCATCGTCACTCGCGCAATCGGAGCCGTGCTTCGGCTGATGCGCGTTTCGCCCGCCAGTTTCCGTCCATCCGCCAGAGTCGCCTCCAGCACTACATTCGCCGCGGTCGAAGGGAAAATCCGCCCCGACACCGCCAGCACTTCGCTCGAAAGCTTCACCGCCTGAGCGAAATCCCCGGTCAAGCCCGTCATCGCGCTCAAGAATAAATTCCCGAAGCTGTGTCCCTTCAACCCCGCCCCGCTGGTGAAGCGATATTGAAACAATTTTGCCAACAATGTTTCATCTTCGGAAAGCGCCACCATGCAGTTCCGGATGTCGCCCGGAGGCAGCACATCCAGCTCCCGCCGCAGCCGCCCCGAACTCCCTCCGTCATCCGTCACCGTCACGATCGCCGTGATCTCCACCCCGCCCGATTCCGGCCTCGCATACCGTTTCAGCCCCCGCAACAGTGTGGAGAGGCCATTGCCGCCGCCGATAGAAACAATCCGCAGCGGCGTTGTTGCCGTTTCGATCATCTCCTTCGAGCATCACACAGACCGCGTCGCCCCTGCCACTGTTTTCTTTGCACGGCGCGCTCACGAAGTCATAAAACGTTTTCACCCCTGGAATGGTTTCGTAACTAAGTCTCCGTAAGCTCAAGGGCAGAAGAGGCCCTATGGATCCCGCCACCCTGTTCAGCAGCGTCGAGAAATGGCTGTCCCCGCCCGAAATCGTGGAGCGTTGGTCCCAAGCCGCGGACACTGACCCCGGCGCCGCGATCTTCGCGCGCTTCCTGAAGCACATGGGCGTCGAATGGAGTTGCAACGCGCCCGACTTCGCGCACGTCCCCCGCACCGGACCCGTCGTCGTGGTCGCGAATCATCCCTTCGGGCTCGCCGAAGGCCCCGTGCTCGGGTCGTTATTCACGCAGATCCGGCCTGACGTGAAGTTCCTCGCCAACTCACGCCTCTCCGGCCTTCCCGGACTCGAACCGTTTTTCATTCCCGTGGATCCATTCGGTAACGCGGCTCAATCGAACGGACGCGCCTTGCGCCGCAGCATCGAGTGGCTGCGCCAGGGCGGACTCCTCGTCACGTTTCCTTCCGGAGAAGTAGCTTCGCTCCAACTCCCGCAACTCCAGATCGCGGAACCGCTGTGGAACGAAAACATCGCCCGCATCATCCGCATGACGGCCGCGCGCACCGTCCCGGTTTTCTTCGAAGGCTCCAATGGACCCGGATTCCACATTGCGGGACTCATCCATCCCCGTCTGCGAACCGCGCTGCTCCCGCGTGAGCTTCTGAATAAGCGCGGCCACACTCTGCGCGTCGCCATCGGACGTCCCGTCGCCGTCGGTGCCCTCGAACGCTTGGGCACGGACCGCCAGGCGATGAACTATCTCCACCAGCGCACCGTTCTCCTTCGCTCCCGCACGAAGAAACCGTCGCCCTTCGTGTGGGCCCCGCCGAAAGCCCGCATCGCGGGACCCGTCGATCCTCTTGCGCTCCGCCGTGAAGCAGAAGCGCTCCCGCCCGAAGCGATCCTGCTGGAATCCGCGACTATCGCGTCTCGGTCGCCGGCGCCGCGCAAATCCCCGACACCCTCCGCGAAATCGGCCGCCTCCGCGAAGCCGCGTTCCGCGCCGCCGGGGAAGGCACCGGCCGCTCGCTCGATCTGGACCGCTTCGATCCCCACTACCGGCACCTCTGGGTCTCGCATCGCGAAACCGCGGAAGTCGCCGGAGCCTACCGGCTTGTGGGCACAGACACTCTGACCGCGAAGCACCGGCTCTACACCAGCACTCTGTTCCGCTTCCGTCCCGGCCTGCTCGAAAGCCTGCACCCCGCGCTCGAGCTTGGCCGTTCCTTCGTCCGTCCCGAACGCCAGAAAAGCTACCAGGCCCTGCTACTGCTCTGGAAAGGAATCGGCCGCTACGTCGCGCGCCACCCTCGCTACAAAACTCTCTTCGGACCCGTCAGCATCAGCCGCGACTACAGCGCCGCCTCGCGCTCGCTCATGGTGTCCTATCTCGAATCCAGCTGCACCCGCCCCGAACTCGCCCACGGCGTCGAGCCGCGCCGTCAGTACCGTGGCGGCAGACTCCAGGGAACCGACGCCGCCCTCCTCGCTCCGCTCCTGCGCAATCTCGAAGAACTCTCCGAAGTCGTGGCTGATATGGAGGCCGACGGCAAAGGCGTCCCCGTGCTGCTCCGGCAATATCTCCAACTCGGCGGGGCCGTCCTGGCCTTCAACGTCGACCGTGCCTTTTCGAACGTGCTCGATGGCTTGGTCGTTGTCGATCTCACGCGCCTGGCCCCGCCGCACCTCGAAAAATACCTCGGCCGCGAAGGAGCCGCCGCCTTCCGCGCCTATCACGAATAAAATTTAACGCGCAAAATCGCCCCGAACATAAATCGTCATATATGTTTGTTCAATCTGTAACCGTCCCCAGGCTATAAACGGCCATGCGCTGCGATCTCCACGTCCATACGATCCATTCCGGAATGTGCACCGTGCCCGTGCTCAATCGGATCTGCCGCGAAAGCTATAACGACCCCCACGAAGTCTACGATCTCCTCAAGCGCCGCTGCATGGACCTCGTTACCGTGACCGATCACGATTCCATCGACGCCGCCGAATCCCTCCGCCATCATCCCGATTTCTTCCTGAGCGAAGAAGTCAGCGTAACTCTCCCCAGCGGCCGCCACCTGCACGTCGGCGTCTATGACATCGAAGAGCGCGATCACATCCAACTCCAACGCCGCCGCGACGATTTTCCTTCGTTCCTCGCCTATCTCAACCAACGCCGTCTGCTGTTCAGCGTGAATCACGCTTTTTCCGGATTAACCGGCCGTCGCGCGGCGTCCGACTTCGAAGACTTCGCCTCACGTTTCCCCGCCGTGGAAACGCTTAATGGAGCCATGCTCGCCGCCGCGAACCGCCACGCCCGCGCCTTGGCCTCCGCCTTCCGTAAGATCGCCATCGCCGGCAGCGACGGCCACACGCTGGACCATCTGGGCCGCACCTTCACCCAGGTCCACGGTGCCCGCACGCCGCGCGAGTTCCTGGCCGGCCTCAAGAACGGAGCCTCCACTGTCCACGGCGAATCGGGCGATTTTGTCAAGCTCACGCGCGCGGTTTGGAAGATCGGCTTCTCCATGATGCGCGAACGCCCTTGGACCACCGCGCTCCTGCCTTTGGCCGCACTGGTTCCCGTAGTGACGTTCGTGAACTTATTGAGCGAGATCGCGTTCGCACACCGCTGGGGACGAACCGTGACCGGATTCACGGCGACCGAAGTCGCGGCCAGAGAAGTCAGTCCGGCGGTCTACGGCGTGGACTAGGACGCCTTCTTGCTCGGCTCTTCTTCCACGTCGTCGTAGACGGAAGCAATTTGATCCAGATCTTCGGCTTCAAAAACCTGGTCGCAGTCGATGCAGCGGAGATAGTCCACTCCATCGCGCCGCATCATGAATTCCGTACGTTTGTGTTCGCACCCTGGCATAGCAGCAGATTATCCCTATTCTAAAGAGCAACGTACTGTTGTCAAGCCCCTATTTCATGAAGATCTTCTAAGGGATTCCACGGATCGGCCCGCACCGGCCTCCCTTGGTATACTGCCGCCATGTCCAGATTCATCTTCGCCGCCGTGTTCGCCGCAGTTTCCGCCTGCTCTGCATTATGTATGGGCGCGCCCAATCTCACCGGAGATTGGAAACTTAATGTTCCTCAAAGCAACTACGGGGCCATGCCCGCCCCCCAAGCCGTCACGCGCAAGATTAAGCTCCAGGGCGTTGATCTCACAACCTCCACCTACCAAAAGACCGCCCAGCGCGAATCCACCTCGGAGCTCCACTACACCACCGACGGCAAAGAGTGCGTCAACAAAGTCACGAATGGCGAAAGCAAGGGCACGGCCTTCTGGGCCGGAGACAGCCTGGTCATCGAAAGCTCCCAGCAGATCCAAGGCACGGAACTGAAATCCCGCGAAATCTGGGTGCTTTCCGCCGACGGCAGGACTCTCACGGTCACGACCCATCTAACGCTCCCCCAGCAAGGCGAGTTCGACGTAAAACAGGTCTTCGACAAGCAATAGCCGACAATAGAACCATGGCAAAACTAGCACTGGTCTACGGCCTCCGCCTGGTCCCCTCCGAAGAAATCGAAGAACTCACCGACGCCCAGATCAAGCTCAAAACCGGCAACACCGCCCACGTGACCATGCACCTGATCGAAGGCGGCGAAAAAGAAATCCGCCAGCAACTGGAACAATCCCTGGACGCCTTCTTCGAGTTCTATCCGGAAATCTAGACTACTCCTTCACCGGGATCCAAATCTCCAGCCCGGTGTAGCCTATCAATCATGCCTCCCCTGGTGTAGTTGCCCTCGTGGCTCCGCGCTACGGAAGCGTCGCTCAAAGGCGCCGCTGCCGGAACCGAAGTTCCCTGCGGCGAGTGCCGCGGCTGCTGCCGCTGATCCATGTTCATCCACATCCGCCCCCAGGAAACCGAAACCCTGAGCGCATCCCCAAGGCCCTGCTCTTCAAAGCTCGAGGACTTCCCCAGGGCCACAAGCTGCTCGGCTACAACGACCGCGGCGAGTGCCCGATGTTTCGCGACAACGCCTGCTCCATCTATGAGCACCGTCCGCAAACCTGCCGCGATTACGATTGCCGCATCTTCGCCGCCACCGTTATCGCCGTCGATCGCGGCGCCCAGGCTGGAAACGCCCGGCCCGAGATCGCCCAGCGCGTCTCCGAATGGAAGTTCCGCTACGCTTCGGAGAAGAGCCGTAGCGAACAAGCCGCTCTTCGCCGGGCCGCCGTCTTCCTCCAAAAGAACCGCCACCTCTTCCCGCATGGCGCGATCCCCACCAACCCCGAAGCACTCGCAGTGCTAGCCGTGCGCGTCTTCCGCCTCTTCATGAGTCTGCAAGCGAAGCCGAAAGCCGCCACCGTCCACGCCATTATGTCCGAATTGACGCCCGGCGAATCGGCCAACACACGTCTTTCAAAAAAAGTTTCCGCCGCCGATTCAGCGTGTTGCCCCAAGCATCGGCGCGCTTCTCTTGCGGTCCCGTTGTACTGTGTAGGCAAGAGTCCGGAGCCCTCATCGGTACCGGATCACGCGAGCCCGAGAGAATCCTAGGCACCTCCAGGCAGACGTTAGCGCGATGAGTTGCCCATGCCACCTGGGGGGAGTGAGTCAGGTGGAAAGGAGCGCGCTCCCTTGATAAAGAAAGGACCGGTAATTCGATTCGGTTTAGCGTAGCGATCTTAGCGATCTTGGCGAGAACGATTCCGGTATCGCCGCCGCGCCCAAGCCAGCCCCAGCAGCCCCAGCCCCGTCACGCCCAAAGTGCCCGGCTCCGGAACCTCCGCCAGGTCCCCGAACAAGCCGTCGGCTTCCCCGTTCGGCCCCGCCGTGAAGTACAGCGTGTCCGGACTCCCGAAGCTGCCGCCGTTGCCGAAACGCAGCCCCCACAATCCGTCAATCGTGACCGGATTTCCGCCCGCATCCCGAAGCGTCTCCAGCAGCACGCCCGTCGTGGGATCGTAAGCGTGAATGGTGCCGTCGCCGAAATTGCCCACCAGCAAGTCGCCTCCCACATCGCCGAATCCCGCCGGCGCAATCGCCAGACCCCACGGTGAATCGAGCGCGCCGCCATTGCTGGCGACTCTTTGCAGAAAATTCCCCTGCAAATCGAACGCATCCACGACGCCGTGGCCCGCGCCCGCCACGTCATCGTGCTTGGCCGCGTCCTGAACCGCATACGTGACGTAAAGAACGTTGCCCAGCACCTGCACATCGAAAGGCGCGTACCCGGCGGGAAGGTTCGGATCGACAAAGTTTCCCGTCAGATTCGGCGCCGCCCCGGTCCCTTTCATCACATCCACCGAACCCGTGCCGAAGTTAGCCAGATACGCATACGCGGCGCCGCCGACCACCGCATCCGTCACGCCCTTGTAAACGTTCGTGCCGCCGCCCGTCACCAGAGTCTCCGCCGTGGATCCCAGCGCACCTCTCCACCCGGAAACCGTGCCGTCTTCATTCACGAACAGGAATGTGTCGCCGTTGAACGACCCGGCGATGTTCGCAAACGTCACGCCCGTCACGGATCCATCGCCCGGAATCGTGACGACCAGTCCCAGCTTGACACCGTTGCCGTCATAGAGCACGGATTTCCCCGTGCCGTTCGTTCCAATCCACACCGGAGAGCTTCCACTTGCGCCCATGCCCCAGGCATTTACCAGGTCCGGGTCCGTACTTTTTCCCAGGCCCGGAATGTCCGACGCTAAATTGGTTTGAACGAATCCAATCGGAGCGGCAAGCGCCGGCCCGATCGTGAGAAGGAAAACAATATATCGATGCAATTTCCACCTCCAGTGAATTCGATTACGAATTCTACTGAGGAGGAGAGAGGCCGCTTCAGAGAGCGTTTCAGTGCTTACAATCTATTTACAAGCTGTTCAGCTTTTCTTCCCCGAGCCTTCCACCATTCGCCGCACGCGATCGAGCTCGCGCTTCAATCGGCCCTCGCGCCGCATCAACGTGAGCGCATACACCACCAGAATCAACCACGCCACCGTCAGGCCCGTAAATACAAATTGATATTCTCTCGGCATCTTTTGAAGAGTCCTAATATGAATGCGCCATCCGGCGCAGCGAATCGATTTCGCGCGACATGTCTTCCTGCCGCATCCGCACCATCACGAACACCGCGGCCAGACACATCATTCCCAGCCAGTTCCAATACATCGGCGATTCCAGCCCCGGACCCATTCCGCCTCCATTCCGCACGCTCAGTACCGGAGCCGGATGCTGTGTCGGGAACCATTCGATTGCTTTGTACACGAACGAAACGTCCACGCACCCGAAGATCGAAAGCACCGCGGAGAGCTTGGCGCGTTGCGAAGGCTCCTCAATCGACCGCCGCAGCACCAGATAGCCCGCGTAAATCAGCCAGCACGTCAGCATCGACGTCAATCGTGCATCCCAGGTCCACCAGATGCCCCACGCGAATCGTCCCCAGATGCTGCCCGTCACCAGATTCACCGTGGCGAACGCCAGCGCCACTTCCGTCACGCCTGCCGCGAAGGCGTCGTACTTCAGCTTGCCGCTCACCAGGTACGCGATACTCGCGCCCAGCGCGATGAAGAAGCCGCTCAGCGCCGTGAACGCGGCCGGCACGTGGAAATAAATAATCTGGTACGCGCCCACGTTCTTCACTTCGGCCGGAAGTTCGAAGAAAATCTTGTACAGAGTCCACGTGACAATCACCGCGCTCACCGCGGCGAACAGATACATGATGCGTTCTCGCATATTCGCTCCTACCCCACTAAAACGATATCGATCAGAAACACCGCCAGTGTTGTGAATGTGACGTCGAACAACACCAATAACTTCACCCAAATCATATCCGAGCCGAGAGGCATGTCGTTCAGAAGATCCGTCGTCAGCACCATCGCCGCCATCAGCGCCGGAATCAGGAACGGATACGTCATAATCGGCAGCATCATCTCGCGCATCCGCAGATTCACCGTCAGCGCGCTGAACATGGTCCCGATCACCGTCATCGCCCACGTGGCCAGAAAAATCACCAGTGCGAGCGGCGCGATGTGCGGCAGCACTTTCGTGTTGTACAAGATCGCGAATACGCCCAGCGACACGATTTCCACCGCCAGCAGCAGCGCGAAATTCGCCAGCGCCTTGCCCACGAACAACACACCCCCCGGCAGCGGAGCCGATACCAGGCCGTCCAGACAATCGTTCTGCAATTCCCGCGCGAAGCTCCGGTTCAATGCCAGCGCTCCTGCGAAGGAATACGTCATCCAGAGCAGCCCGCCCGAAAAATTCTTAAACTCGTCGGAAGTCGGATCGAACGCGAAACTGAACAGCACCAGAATTACGAGCGAGAACGCGAAAGATGCGTTGAGCGCCTCCTTGGTCCGCATCTCCGCGCGTAGATCCTTGCCCGCGATCGTGAGCGACTGCCGCACAAACAGCCCCACTAATTCTCCCCATACGTCCGATACAACCAGCCCGTATCGTCGAGCATCTCCTGCCTTCGCTCGCCCGCATACACGATCTGCCCGCGCTGGATCATTGCGACGTGCGAAGCCAGTTCCAGCGCCTCCCGCAATTGATGCGTCGACATCACGATCGTCCGCCCGCGATCCCGCATCTCCTGCAGCAGCGATTGCAGCACCGCGATGGCCTTGTCGTCGAGCGCCGTGAACGGCTCGTCCAGCAGCAGCAATTCCGGATCGTGCAGAAACACTCGCGCGACGGCGAGCCTCTGCCGCATTCCGCGCGAAAACTCTCGCACCAGCCCGTCGCGCACGCGGTCGAGCCCCGTCCGCTCCAGCATTTCTTCCGCGCGCTTCATCGGATCCGGCAGCCCGTACAGCTTCCCGTATACGACCAGATTCTCGATCGCCGACAGCTCGTCGTACAGCGAGATCCCGTGCCCCAGCACCCCGATCCGCCGCCGGGCCGATTCATCGCGCACATTGCCGCCGTGAATTGTGACCGTGCCTTCGCTCGGCTTGGAGAGTCCCGCGAGAATCCGCAGCAGCGTCGTCTTGCCCGCGCCGTTGCGCCCCAGCAGCGCCACCGAAGACCCGGGGAGCACCGTCAAGCCGATGTCGCGCAGCGCGGCGAAATCGCCGTAGTATTTCCAGACGTGTTGTACTTCGAGGGCCGGTGGGGAACTGGAAGCGCCCGTCAAGCGGCGCTTCTCCTGTACAGCATCACGCCGCCGATCGCCAGCAAGCCGAACGTCAAGCCGAGTACCCACGGAAGCCGCTGGTAAATCCGCGCGGGACCCGCCTCCGGATTCGGTTGCCCCGTATCTTCATCGGGAGCGCCCTGTCCGTCCGCCGCCGCGGCCGTGTCTTCGCGAATCTGGCCCTTGCCCGTGATGGTGGCGTCGAACGACGTGCTCTTCATGTCGTAAATGTGCGCTTGCAGCTTCGGTTCCTGGCCCATGAAATTGAGCCCCGGACTATCCAGCGTCACGGCCGGCCCCGTCACCACGCGCATCTTGCCCTTGGTGAATATCTTGCCCGTGAACTTGTCCGAGAGCGGGAGCGCGTACGTCAATTCAAAAGTGGTCTCGCCCGGTTTCGCCGGATAGCTCACTTTGAACATCTCCGCCTGCGACATTTTTTCAGGAGGCCGGTTGATCGGCATCCCGCCCGGAGCCTCCACGCTGACGTTCGCATTGTCCGCCTTCTGCGGCAGATAGAACTGGATCGTGCCCTTGCCGTTGTCCAGGTACGTGGTCTTCGAATCGTTCTGGACTTGGAAAACTTCCGTCACGCGGATCGCTTTTTCCGTCGGCTCAATCATCAGCATGTGTTCGGCGACGTTCGCGGATTTGGTGTCGGTAGTGGTGTTGTAAATCGGGAAGCGGAGCCCGTTGGTGGGCGTGCCGGGTTGCAGAAACAGGTTGTAGTTGGAGCCTTGATACACGGCTTGCAGCAGCGCCGGCGGCGACGGCAGTTCTTTATCGATGCTGAATTTCCCGCCCGCGTCCGTCATGGCGCTGCCAAGCTGCTGCATCCCGTCCTGCCCCGGATGAATCAGCGTAACTTCGACGCCGGCCTGCGGCTGGCCGGTGGTTTCGTTGACCACGGTCCCCGTGATCGCTCCAAACATCGGCGCGGCGCACAGAAGGGCGATTCCTAGTCCGAGCCTCATGCCATCGCCTTTCCGCACTCGCCGCAGAACTTCATGGTCTTCTGGAATCTCGCACTGCAATGCGGACAAACGAACTCGGGCTTGGCGGTGGCCGTGGGCGCCGCAGCCTTCGCAGCCGCCGCCCTCTCGGCTTTCGGAGCCGGGCTCGCCGCCAGCCCTTTCAGCACCTTCTCCATGTCCCCCATCACCACCGCGAGCTCTTTCTGCAAGCCCAGCTTGGTCGATTGATAGTCTTCGTCGGAGAGTTTGCCCACGCGATATTCGAACTGCAAGTCGCGCAAGTTCTCGTAAATCGCCGCTTTGCGATCCTCCAGATGCTTCACCGGAGAAACCGGCTCCGGCTGCGGAATGTCTTTGGTCCGGACGAACAGCGTAAAGAAAACGGTGGCCGCGACCACCAGGATGACTGCCGATGCGAGCCCCATTAGTCGAGCTTGTCCAGATCCTTTTCGATCTGCGCCAGCACCGCCGGGTCCGCGTCAGGCAGCACCGGAGCGGGCTTGTTCATATACTTGCGAATCACCAGCAGCACCAGCCCCAGCCCGGCGGCGAGCGCAATGTACGGTCCCACGACGCCCATGTAGCCCGGAGGAATCACGCGCGCGTCCGGACGCTCGGCGACAAACGAATCGACGATTTCGTCGTCCGTCTTCCCCGACGTCCGCATGTTGTACATACGGATTTTCGCCGCCTTGCACACCGGGCAGCCCGGCTGCATATTGCACGCCATGTTCTGATTACAGCCGCAGTTGCACTTCAGCTTCGCCGCGATGGCGTTGATTTCGTGGCTATCGTACTCCGACGTCGATTGCGCCAGAGAGATCGCCGCCACCACGGCGATCAACAAACCAATTTTGAAACTAATTTTCAACCTGCTCATGTTTCCCTACAATCTCGACCACTTCGGTCCGCGGATACACCAGCTTGGTCTTGCTGGGAATCAGGCAAATAATCGTGCCGATCAGCACCACCCAGTACCCGCACCACAGCCAGCTCACCAGAGGATTGATGTACGCCTCAATCACCATCTTGTTTTCGTCGGTGTCCGAAGGACCCGCGAAATTCACGTACACGTCGGCGTTCACGCGCCGGCGGATGGCCACTTCGGAAGTCTGTTGCTTCGAAGCCGCGTAGTAGCGCCGCTCCGGAATCAACTGCCCCAGATACTCGCCGTCTTTCGTGACGTCCAAGTTAATTTTCCACCAGCGATAATTCGGCAGCACGCCCTCTGACGTATCCGTCAGTTTCAGCGCATAATGCCCCAGCGTGACGGATTGTCCCTTGACCAGTTCCGTCTTCGCATCCTGATTGAACGCCGCGCCGCTGAAGCCGATAAACATCACGACCACGCCCAGGTGGACGATGTATCCGCCGTAGCGCCGCGTGTTGCGATGCGTCAATTCGATCATGCTCGGAATCATGCCGGAGCCCGACTTCGCGCTCAGAGCATTCGCGCCCTTCACGAATTCGATCGCCACCGTCACCGTAACGAACGTGCACAGCGCGAACGAGATCAGTGCGTAAGGATGCCGCATCCCCAGCGCCATCAGCACCACCGCGACCACCACGCCCGCCATCGCCGGCCACATAAATGCGCGCTTCAAACTGTCGATCGAACTCTTGCGCCATGCGATCAGCGGACCCACGCCCGTCAGGAACATCAGGAACAGCCCGATCGGAATATTGATCTTGTTGAAGAACGGCGCGTCCACGCTGATCTTTTCGCCGTTGAAATGTTCCGTGATGACCGGGAACAGAGTGCCCCACAGCACCGCGAAACACGCCGCCAGCAGGATCAGGTTATTGAACAGGAAGCTCGACTCGCGCGAGACCACGCTCTCAATCGGAGCCTCGGACTTCAAGTATTCGAGCCGCGACAAAATCATGTACAGCGTCGCCGCGATGCCCACGCCTTCGAACCACACAAAGTAATTCGCCAGCGGACTCTGCGCGAACGCATGAACCGATTGCACCAATCCTGTCCGCGTCAACGAAGTTCCAAAGATGCAAAGCCAGAACGTGGTCGAAACCAGCACCATGTTCCAGACTTTCATCATGCCCTTCTTTTCCTGCATCATCACCGAGTGCAGGAACGCCGTCGCCGTGATCCACGGCAGCAGCGACGCGTTCTCTACCGGATCCCAGGCCCAGTAGCCGCCCCATCCGAGCACCGCGTACGCCCAGCCCGCGCCCAGCAGGATTCCCGTGGTCTGGAACATCCACGTCACAAGCGTCCAGCGCCGGGTCGTATTGATCCAAGCCTCGCCCGGCTGCTTGGTCGCCAGCGACGCCATCGCGAACGCGAACGGCACCGCGAAGCCGACGTAGCCCAGGTACAGCATCGGCGGGTGGATCGCCATGGTCCAATACTGAAGCAGAGGATTCAGCCCACGCCCATCCGTAATGTCGCCGAAGATGCCGCGCCCGGCCCACCAAACTTTAAACGGACTCTCGACAAACGCGATCAGCGTAAGGAAGAACGTCTCGACGGTCATGATGACGGCCGTGACGTAGGGCATCATGTCGCGGAATTTCCTGCGATTCTGATAAACCACCACCACCGCGTACGCCGAAAGCAGCCAGCTCCACAGCAGCAGGGAGCCTTCCTGTCCGCCCCACCACGCCGTGAACTTGTAAATCGGCGACATGTCGCGGTTGCTGGTCTCGTAAACATACGTCAGCCGGAAGTCGCCCGAGAAGATCGCATAAATCAGGAGTCCTGCCGCGGTCGTGAGCAGCGCACAGACCGAGTAGACCGCGCGCTCCGCGCTAATCACCAGAAATTTCTTCTGTTTCCACTTGCCTACCAGCGACGCCAGGATGGCATAGATGGCAAAGCAGAAAGCGAGTAGGATCGCCAGAGCGCCGATATTTTCCATGGGTCTTTTATCCTAAAACTTCAAATCGCGGGCGTCGTCGCTGCCGCGGGCTTCGAGGAAGCCGGAGGCGGCAGAGCTTCGTACTTGGAGGCACACTTGGCCTGCACGGCCTTCGCTTCAAACGTTCCGTCGGCAGACAGCTTGCCGTCCACCAGCGCTTGCGCCTGGTCTTTAAACGTGTCGGGCAGCGGATCGATGCCCCGATAACTCACTGCCAGCGTGCGGCCTTCGTTCGCGCCGCCCGGATTTTCGACGATCAGGAAACGCACCTGCGTCCCGTCGTGCACAATCGATCCGGTTTTGACATACCCGCTCACCCGAAGCCGCTTCGCGTGGGCTTGATCGCCCATTTTTTCCAGCTCCGGCAGCGTCTTGAAGTAAGTCTTGGTCTCGCCGATGCCCGTCATCGCCAGCCACGCAACAGCCGCGAGAATCACCGTGATCGGGATGCCGAACTTCAGATAGCGGTTCATGCGCAAACTCCTGTAAGCCTTATTATAGCGCCGTTGCTCTTACAACGAATGGCACAACTGGCACGCCACCTGGGAAATTTCAGCGGACGGGCAGCTCACGGTATAGAGCACTCCGCCCATGCTCCAGGACCACGTATTGGCCGTCCGGGCCAGCGTTTTATGGTGCCCGTCCCCCGCCCCCGCGGCCGAGGCGAGCGAAACCAGCAGCGTCGCGTCCTGTCCATTGACCTGGTAGGCGATCTTGGCCGTGGACTTGTCCGGACGGCTGGCAGTGAGGATGCGAACGGAAGGAGAAAGCGCGGAGGGAAGGGGAATGTCGATGCCGGCCTTCGCCAGCACCCAGGAGCGGACTTGCCCCGGGTCGGAGGAGCGCAGCTCGCGCGGCGGCAGCAGCACGAAAACCAGCAGAGCCATCGCGGCCGCCAGCGCGGCAAAACTCAGCCGAAACGGGGCGCGGGCACTCCTGCCGGCCGCTTCGGGACTCGTCTCGACGCTCCGCCCCGCCCGCACCTTCTCCCACAACTCCGGCGGAGCCTCCACCCGTCCCAGCCACCCACTAAGCTCTTGCATATTGCTTCAACCTCCGCTCCAAAATCCCATGCGCCCGGTTCAGGCGCGACGCCACGGTGCCCACCGGCACGCCCAAAATCTCCGCAATCTCGTCGTAGGAAAGCTCTTCCGTGTACCGCAGAATCACCACCATGCGCAGATCGGACGGCAGCTTCCCCACCACGCGCTGAACGTTCTGCTGCATTTCGTCGCGCAGGATCGCATGCAGCGCGCCCTCTTTGGGGGACCGGAACAGGTCCAGAAACTCGCCCACCAGCGGCATCCATTTGCGTTGGCGGCGATGGTGGTCCAGGCAGGCGTTCACGACCACCCGGTACAGCCAGGTCTCGAAGTGGGCGTCGCCGCGGTATTCGGCCAGCTTCCCCAGCAGCTTCAGGAACACTTCCTGCGAGAGGTCCATCGCCGCGGCCGGATCGCCCGAATAGCGCAGCGCGATCGAATAAACCTTGTCCTTATGAGCTTCAAACAGAACCGCGAAGGCGCCGGCATCGCCGCGGCGGCAGGCCTCGATCGTCTCGCGGTCGTTTCCCTGAAGCACTGTCATGCTAACTTCATCGCCTTAGACGGACGGGCTGGAGCATTCCTTCGGAGTTTTTTCCATGCGTCTGCAGGCCGAAACACCCCGAACCGAACCGCGACAGTGATGGAGCGGCCTGCCACCCTTATAATCGTAGTGAAAACCTATGACTCCCGCCGGCATCCTCGGCTTCCGCGGCTATAGCGGCGCCGAACTCATCCAGATTCTCAAGCGGCACCCCCATGCCGAACCGGTCCTGCTTGAGCACCGCGAAGCCGAAGACCGCCCGCGCCCTCTGGGCTATAGTGGCCCCCGGCGCATCGAATTCTCTCCGGAATCCGTCAAGGCCGCCGGACTCCAGGCCGTTTTCCTGGCCACCCCACCCGACGTCTCTATGAATTTCGCGGGCTGGATGCTCGACGCCGGTATCAAAGTAATTGATTTAAGCGGCGCATTTCGCTTAGGAACCGCCGCGAATTATCAGCGCTGGTATCAAGAATCCCATACCGCCGAGGCGCTGCTCCCTGAGGCCGTCTACGGACTCCCCGAGTTCTGCCGCGCCCGCATCGCTACGGCCCGGCTGCTTTCGAACCCCGGCTGCTACCCGACCGCCGCCAACCTCGCCCTCAAGCCCCTGGTGGCCGCCGGAGCCATCGACCGGACGCACGGCATCGTCTGCGACGCCAAGAGCGGCGTCAGCGGCGCCGGACGCAAGCCTTCGCTCAAGACCAGTTTCTGCGAAGTCACGGAAAACTTTTCGGCGTATTCAATTCTCGACCACCGGCACGTCCCGGAAGTGCTGAATACCTCGGGAATCGAGGAAAACGAATTCAGCTTTACGGCCCAGTTAATCCCCGTCGACCGCGGCATTTTGGAGACCATCTACTTCCGGACAGCGGAGAACATTGGCTCCGCAGACGATCTGATTTCCATCTATCAACAACAATATTCGAAGGAACCCTTTGTTCGGATCTACCCGTCCGGCCAGGTTCCGGACCTCCACGCCGTGGCCCATACCAACTTTTGCGACATCGGATTGAAATACGACGCCCGCACGCGAAGGGCGGTGGTTGTTTCGGCTATCGACAACCTGGGCAAGGGCGCCGCCGGCCAGGCGGTCCAGAATTTCAACTTGATGATGGGCTACCCGGAAACGGCGGGCCTGCTTTAATGCGGCTCCTGATCAAGCTGGGCGGCACTCTCTTGGATGCCGAGGAGTCGCGCGAACGGCTGGCGAAAGAAATCAGTTCCCTGGTGCCGGAGCATCAGGTCGTAGTTGTTCACGGCGGCGGGAAGCAAATGACCCGGTTTCTGGCCGAGCGCGGGGTGGAGAGCCGCTTTGTGAACGGGCTCCGCGTGACCACTCCGGACGTGGTGGACGCCGTGGTCAAGGTGTTCGCGGGCAGCGTGAACACACAATTAGTGGCGGCGTTCCGGAGGGCAGGCGCGCGGCCGGTGGGCTTAACAGGCCTGGATGCCGGATTAGTGGACGCCGAAATCCTCAGCCCGGACCTGGGGCAAGTAGGCCGTCCTATTTCCAGTGACGCGAGTTTATTGGAAACGTTGACGCGGGAACATTATTTGCCCGTGGTTGCATGCATCGCCGGCGACGCCCGGGGCACTATCTATAATGTGAACGGAGACCAGATGGCGGCCGCGTGCGCCGCCGCATTTCGGGCCGAAAAGCTGCTGTTTTTGACCGATGTCGAAGGCGTTCGCGACGGCCAGGGGCAGCCATTAGAGAGCCTTACGGTGGCCCAATCGCGGGAATTAATTCAGTCCGGAGTGGCCACCGGAGGAATGCAGGCCAAGCTGGAAGCGGCCACGAGCGCCCTTGCTAAATTAGTACCAGTAGTACTCGTCGGGCCGGGGGCATATCCCGGAATTATAGAGCAAATGCTGAGTGGTTCCCGGATAGGTACGCGCCTGACTCGGTAATCCCACAACGGACGTTGGCCATTTTGTCAGCCCAACCTGGACATCTGTCCAGGCAAAAAAGTCGCCCAAAGTCAACAAATTAAGGCAACTGAGTATTGTATTGTGAGAATAGTACGCGTATTCTGTCACTAACGTCAAAAGCAATTTGGTCGGCATTAGGAAGGCTAGTCCGTACCTTACGGCCGCGGGAGCACGATTATGAAGGCGTTAACGGTTGATGTTCGGGAATCTACGGGGCGGATTCTCTGCTGCACCATCTTTCGTCCAGGCGGAAGAAAACTGCTGGCCAAGGGGCATGTTCTCAGCGAGGAGGACGTGCGGCTTCTCGAAACCGAAGGGCTCGGTCAGGTTTGGGTGACGGAGCTCGAAGATGGGGAAGTGGGCGAGGACGACGCGGTCAGCCAGGCGGCGGCGGAGATGGGCTGCGGCTGTCTGGAGATCCGGTTGGCCGCGGGCGGCCGCGCCAATTTGTTCGTTACGGAAGATGCGTGCGTGTTGGTGGACGACGAGTTGTTGCGCCAGATCAACTGCACGGCCAGCATCGTGATCGCCACCGGAATCAACTTCAGTTTCGCTCGGGCGGGCCAGCGGATCGCCACCGTCAAAAGCGCTCCGTTCGCCGTCGCCAAAACGCAGTTGGAAGCCGTGGTTAATATCCTGAAGGAGCGCGGCCCGATCCTGCAAGCCCGCCCCATCCGGAGTCCGCAAGTGGCCGTACTCTACACCGATCCCATTTCGGGAGAGCGGGCGCGCCAGCTTTTCGACAGTGTCATGCGCCAGAGGCTGGAACATTTCGGCACCAATGTGAATTTCGCCCTGGCTTGCCTCGAAGAGGAAGGTGCCGTCTCACGCGGGCTCCAACACTTGATGCGCGCCCACCCCACGGCGATTTTGGTGGCCTCCACCACTGCCCCGGCGGGTCCGGACGACGTCGTCGGCCGCGCCATGAGCCGCTTGGGCTGCCACCTGGAACGGTTCCTCGCGCCGGTGGAGCCGGGCAACCTTTTCCTGCTCGGATATTACGAAGACGTTCCAATCATTTCGGCGCCCGGATGTTTTCGCTCTGTAAAACCAAACGTAGTAGACTTGGTCCTGCCTCCTATGCTGGCCCGGTACCGGATCTCGGGCTGGGAGGTAGCTTGCCTAGGTCACGGCGGACTTTTAGGCTAGCGTTTCGCCGGTAAGAAAACAGTTTCAGAGCGCAATTGGACTAAACGAAAGTTTTCTCCACACTGCAAGCGGTATCCTCCGAGCCTCTTGCGGGTGCTCATTTTGCCGGGTGCCGAAAGGCGCCCGGCTCTTTTTGCGCGAGGCCTTATTTCACGGCGACCGCGTCCAAATCCACAAAATTGCCCGAGGACTGCGAATTCTTTTGGTCCAGGATGCGGACCTCGAACGTGTGCGTGCCCGCGCCCAGACGGTCGAACGTCTGGGAGGCCTGCCAGCGCGTCTGGGGCGAAAACATTTCGATGATGCCGCGTTTTTGGCCGTCGATGATCACTTGCGCCGCGCCGCGATTTGCCGCCGCGGTGTAGATATACGTGATTTGGTCTCCGGTAAAGCGGAAGCGGAACCAGTCGCCCGGCACGTCCGAGTAGCTCACGGATAGATTCCGCGTCTGGGGGAATTGGCGGTCATGCATCCAGGCGCCGTTGAACTCGATGCGCTCATCCAGATCGTCCCACTCGCCCGCGGGCAGCGGTTCCCGCAAGCGCGGATTCTCCTGCCCCTCCTCGCGAAGCTTCCGGAGCGCCATGCGGCCGTTGGGAGGGCCGTCGGGTTCGGTCCATTCGCGCAGGAACGTTTCGACCAGCGGAAACTGCACCCGCAAAGTCGCCGGCGCGACGATGTACTGGATATTGAATTCGCGCAGCGCGGCCGCAAGGTCCGCGGTGGTGGGGGCGTGCACGATCCGGAGCCAGTAGGGGTTGTTGTGCCAGCTATCGGTGTACGCGGGTCCGTACAACCCGGCGACGTCGTCGGTGGAGAAGAACGCCACGGCCTCGCCGGGAGCATCGCGATTCAGCCGCTGGATCAGCGCGCGCTCCGGCACGGCTTGGTCGAGCCACAGTGCGGCGTCGGATTTGCGGAACGCGGCGAAATCCTTGTGATACCAACCGGAGGCCCCAAGGAACCAGAAGTTCGCGGCGGCGAGCGCTGCATACGCCACCGCTGCCCGCGGCCATTCGGCGAGCACGCTGGCGAGGGCGATCGACAGCAGAGGCATTGCGGGATAGAGATAGCGCAGGTTCGGCAGGACTACGAGAAGGATCGCGGCTCCGCCGGCGCCGATCGCCACGACGATCCATTGCGCGCGCCTGCGGAGCAGCAACAGCGCGGGCACCAGCAGGAGGAAGTATTGGAACCCGGCGGCTCCCGCCTGGCCTTCGAAGAATTTCTCCGAATGAAACGTGAGATCGAAGGGCAGGTGCCAGGTAAGCAGGCCGGCGAAGCGAGGGTCGGTGAAGGGCTGCTGGATGTCGAAATACGGCGATTTGAAGATGGTGTTGGCGAAGGGAAAGACCGGGTTGCCGGATTGGACCAGAGCGTAGAGATAGGGCGGCAATCCGAGCACCAGCATCCACCACGTGGCGCTGAAGAGCGCGTGAAAGCGGCGCCGGCGCACGACGAGCGCGGCGGCGATGAGGGCGGCGGGGGCGAGGAAGACGGCCGCCATGAGTTTCACGGAGACTGCGGCTCCGAAGAGGGCTCCGGCGGTGACGAGATCCGCGTCGTCTGTACTCTCGTGGAAGCGCACCAGCGCCAACGTAGCGGCGAGGATCAAGAACGCCCACAGGTTCTCGACGAACATCGAGCCGGTGACGAGTTGGACCAGCGGCGTCGACGCGAATAGCGCGGCGGCCAGGAGAGATTGCGACAGGGAGAGCCAGCGCCGCGAGGCATGGACGATCATCGCCGCGATCAGGCAGAGCAGGGCGAAGTTGGACAGGCGCGCGGCGGCCTCGTCGCCGGCTAATACGTAAGTTGCCGTGTAGAGGCAGTCGCCGGCGGCGGGCATCAGGGTCCAGGTTTCACGCTTGAAATCGAACCCCCAGCGAGCGTCGTGCGCGACTTTCATCGGCAGGGCGAGATGCATGGAGAGCGCGTCGTCGCTGACTTCCGGTTGCAGAGCGACCAGCCCGTGGGCCAGCAAGAAGAACAGCAGCAGGGCGAGCGCGGCGGCTTCGGGGCGCGAGCCGGTGTCGAATCGGAGGCTGCGGAAGTGGTCGGGCACGCGGCGAAGTTCGATCAGATAGGGAATCGCGAACGCGGCGAGGTAGATTGTACGAGTGTTGACGGGATAGTGCAGTGCGAGCCAGATCGCCGAGAGCCATACGGCGATTCCCAGAGCGATCGCGGTGAACGGATCGGCGCGGCGCAGCAGGATGCGGCCGGTGAGCAGGCAGGCTCCGAAAAAATAGAGCACCGCGAGCGGGGCGGCGAGGCCGCTCCACCAGACGGTATAGATGGCGGCGAAGATCGCGGCGGCTGCTCCGAGGGAGCGCGGGGCGAGCCAGAGCATCGCGGCGGCGGCGATCCAGTAGATTGCGGCGAAGAGAAGAGAGCGGTGGCGACCGAGGGGCGTGAGGAGGTCCTGCGAGAGGAGTTTCTCGTGGACCACGCCGTATAGCGTGGCGAGGGCGAGCGACAGGAGCGCCACAGTCGCGAGTCTATGGCGAAGGGCCATAGACGCCATCTTACGGTATGAGGTAGGACAGGCCATCGTTTTTCGTGGCCTGTCTTCGGGGTATGGTTTGAGGCGAATGACAGACGACAAAAAACGATCGTCTGTCCTACTGTGTCTACGCGGCCTTGGGGACCGCCGGGCACACCAGGCCCGGAACCAGCGCCGCGATGGCTTGCTCCACCCGGTCGACGAAGACGAACTCCATCTCCGCGCGGACCTCTTCGGGCAGATCGCGCAAGTCTTTCTGATTGCCGCGCGGCAGGACGATGCGCTTGATGCCCGCACGCCGCGCCGCCAGCGCCTTTTCTTTGATGCCGCCGATGGGCAGCACCAGGCCGGTCAGAGTGACTTCTCCCGTCATCGCCGTATCCCCACGAGCCGGTTGGCCGGAGTAGAGCGACGCGAGAGCCGTCGTCATCGTGATGCCGGCCGACGGACCGTCCTTCGGGATCGCGCCCGCGGGCACGTGGATGTGCAGGCCGGAGTTCAGGAACATCGCCGGATCCAGGCCGAATTCACGCGCGTGGCTCCACAGATAGCTGCGCGCGGTTTTCGCGGATTCCTGCATCACTTCGCCGAGTTGGCCGGTGATCGTGAGCTCCTTGCCTTGCGGCAGGAGCGCGGCTTCGATGTACAGCACATCGCCGCCGGTTTCGGTCCATGCGAGTCCGGTGGCCACGCCGGGAGGAATCTCCTTGCGGGCCTGCTCGGGCAGAATCGCTTCGGGTCCCAGCAGTTCCGGAACATCGCTCGCGTTGATCTTCACGACTTCGACGATGCCTTCGGCGAATTTCACCGCGGTCTTGCGGATGATGCGGCCCAGCACCTGCTCGAGACGCCGCACGCCGGCTTCCCGCGTATAGGACGCGATCAGCTTTTGCATGGCCTCTTCGGTCAGGATGAACTGCTCTTCCGTCAGCCCGGCTTGCTTCA
This sequence comes from Bryobacteraceae bacterium, assembly GCA_036498815.1. Taxonomy (GTDB): domain Bacteria; phylum Acidobacteriota; class Terriglobia; order Bryobacterales; family Bryobacteraceae; genus Palsa-187. Next base: position 107,514 of record DASYET010000014.1, read on the forward strand.
GTTGCCGGGGCAGTAAGTAGCGGCGCGCGATCTGAACTTTTTCCTCTTCGCTGTAGCCGGAGAGGCGGATGATTTCCATCCGGTCCAGCAGCGGCGCGGGAATCGTGTCCAGAGTGTTGGCCGTCGTGATGAACAGCACCTTCGACAAGTCGAACGGCAGATCGAGATAATTATCGCGGAACGTTTTGTTCTGCTCGGGGTCCAGGACTTCGAGCAGCGCGGACGCGGGATCGCCGCGGAAGTCGCGTCCCAGCTTGTCCACTTCGTCCAGCATCAGTACCGGATTGGCGAATCCGGCGCGGCGCATGGACTGAATCAGGCGGCCGGGCAGCGCGCCGATATAGGTCCGGCGATGGCCGCGGAGTTCCGCTTCGTCATGCAGGCCGCCCAGGCTCATGCGCTCGAACTTGCGTCCGAGAGCTCGGGCTATGGATTGTCCCAGCGACGTTTTGCCGACGCCGGGCGCGCCGACCAGGCAGAGAATCGGAGCCTTGGCTTCCGGATTCAGCTTGAGCACGGCCAGCTGCTCGATGATGCGCTCTTTCACTTTGGTGATGCCGAAGTGGTCTTCGTCCAGCACCTGGCGGGCGCGCTTCAGGTCGAGATTGTCTTCACTGCGTTTTTGCCATGGCAGCTCAATCACGTATTCCATCCACGTACGGACGACGTTGAACTCGGGCTGCTGCGGATTCATCTTCTCCAGCCGCGAGAGTTCGCGATCGGCTTCCTTGCGGATTTCTTCCGGCAAGTCGGCTTTCTCGAGTTTCTCGCGGATCTGTTCGATCTCCGCCTGCTCCGGATTCTTCTCGCCGAGCTCCTGCTCGATGGCCTTTTTCTGTTGCTTCAGGACGTACTCGCGCTGCTCGCGCGACATTTCGCTGCGGGCTTCGTTCGCGATTTTCTGGCGCAGTTCGAGAATCTCGACTTCGTGCGCGAGCCAGCCGTGGACCATGCGCAGGCCGTCGAGCCGTGTCGGCGTTTCGAGCAGCGACTGTTCCTTGACGGCGTCCAGGCTCATGATGGACGCGATCATGAACGCGAGTTGCAGGGGATCCTGCTGGACCGCGAACATGCGCGCCACTTCGCCGGGAGCCGAGCCTTGCGCGAGAGTGACGTATTTCGCGCCGAGCTCGGCCAGCGAGAGAGACAGGGCCTCGGTTTCGCTGGAAGAATCGTCGGGCAGCGCCAGCGGCCGGATGCGCGCCTGCATGTAATGGTTTTCGTCGACCTTGACCAGGACCACGCGCTCGACGCCGAGCACCATGATGTCGATCTGGTTGGACGAAGTACGGTTCACTTTGCGGATGACGGCTCGGGTGCCGACGGTGAAGAGGTCGTTGGCGGTGGGCGTGTCGACGGAGGCGTCGCGCTGGGCCACGATCACGATCTCTTTGTTCTCCGCCGTGAGCGCGGCTTCGACGGCCGCGACGGAACCTTTGCGGCCGACCGAGAGAGGCATCATCAGGCCGGGGAACAGCGCAGAGTTCTTCAGCGGGAGTACGGGAAGCGTGTGCAGATTGTTTTCGGTGTGTTCAGGCATGATCTTTTTCCTCTCGTTTATCCTTTAGATGCGCCGGCGGCCACCGGGGACTCTACTTCGAAAACGAGTCCCCGGTCGGCGCCTTGATGCAAATCTACTTTCACCGTCTGTCCGTCCTTCACTTCGCCCGCTACCAGCTTGCGTGCCAGCGGGGTTTCGATTTCCTTCTGAATCGCGCGCTTCAAGGGGCGCGCGCCGTACGCCGGATCGTAGCCGGATTCGATCAGCCGGTCTTTGGCTGCTTCGGTGAGCGTGAGCGTGATGTGGCGCTCGGCGAGCCGCGTCATCAGCGTTTCGAGCTGGATGTCCACGATCTTCTTCAAGTGCGCCTTGGTCAGGCTGTGGAAGACGATGGTTTCATCGATGCGGTTCAGGAACTCCGGCCGGAACAGGTGCGGGAGCTCTTCTTTCGGGGCGTTCGACGTCATGATCACGATGGAGTTTTTGAAATCCACCGTGCGGCCCTGGCCGTCGGTCAGGCGACCGTCGTCGAGCACCTGCAGCAGCACGTGGAACACGTCGTGGTGCGCTTTCTCGATTTCATCGAGCAGGATCACGCAGTAGGGCTTGCGTCGGACGGCTTCGGTCAACTGGCCGCCTTCTTCATAGCCGACGTAGCCCGGAGGCGCGCCGACCAAGCGCGAGACGCTGTGCTTCTCGCCGTATTCCGACATATCGATGCGGATGAGCGAGCGCTCGTCGTCGAATAAGAACTGTGCCAGAGCGCGGGCGAGCTCGGTTTTGCCGACGCCCGTGGGGCCCAGGAACAGGAAGCTGCCGACGGGGCGCTTGGGATCTTTCAACCCGCCGCGAGCGCGCATGACGGCGTCCGCCACGGCGTCGACGGCTTCGTCCTGGCCGACTACTCGCTCATGCAGCTCGTCGGAAAGATGGAGCAGCTTTTGGATTTCGCCTTCGAGCAATTTCGAGAGCGGGATGCCGGTCCAGCGCGCGACCACGCTGGCGATGTCTTCTTCCGTGACTTCCTCTTTGAGGAGCATCGGCGCGGTGTTGGCTTTCTCCAGTTGCTTTTCGAGTGACGGGAGAGTGCCGTACTTCAGCTCGGCCGCGCGATTCAGGTCGTTGGCGCGCTCTGCCTTCTCGATGTCCTGTTTGACTTGGTCCATCTGGGCGCGCAGATCGCGCTGTTTGCGGATGGCTTCCTGGTCGGCTTGCCACTGCGCTTTGAGCGAAGCGGTGCCGGTCTTCAGTTCGGCCAATTCTTTTTCGATTTTGTGCAGTCGCTCGCGGGAGGCGGCGTCGGACTCTTTCTTCAATGCCTCGCGCTCGATCTCGAGTTGCATCTGACGGCGCATGCTCTCATCGAGCTCGGCCGGCATGGAGTCGATTTCGGTGCGCAGTTTCGCGGCGGCTTCGTCGACAAGATCGATGGCCTTGTCGGGCAGGAAGCGGTCCGAGATGTAGCGCTGGCTTAAGACCGCGGCGGCGACGAGGCTGGAATCCTTGATGCGGACGCCGTGATGGACTTCGTAGCGCTCGCGGAGGCCGCGCAGGATGGAGATGGTGTCTTCGACGGACGGCTGGTCCACCAGAACGGTTTGGAAGCGGCGTTCGAGCGCGGCGTCTTTTTCGATGTTCTTGCGATATTCGTCGAGAGTGGTCGCGCCGATGCAGTGCAACTCGCCTCGCGCGAGCGCGGGTTTTAAGAGGTTGCCGGCATCCATCGAGCCTTCGGCTTTACCGGCTCCGACCACGGTGTGGAGCTCGTCGATGAACAGAATAATGCCGCCTTCGGCCGACTGCACTTCTTTAAGGACGGCTTTCAAGCGCTCTTCGAACTCGCCGCGGAATTTCGCTCCGGCGATGAGCGCGCCCATGTCGAGCGAGACGACTTTTTTGTCTTTGAGTCCTTCCGGGACGTCGCCGCGCATGATGCGCTGGGCGAGTCCTTCGACGATGGCGGTTTTGCCGACGCCGGGTTCGCCGATCAGGACCGGGTTGTTCTTGGTGCGGCGCGAAAGAACCTGGATCACGCGGCGAATTTCTTCGTCGCGGCCGATCACGGGGTCCAGCTTGCCTTGCGCGGCGAGCTTGGTCAGATCGCGGCCGTATTTTTCCAGAGCTTCGTAGGTGGCTTCGGGGTTCTGCGTCGTGACGCGTTGGGAGCCGCGGACTTCGACGAGCGTCTTCATGAGGCGCTCGCGCGTGAGGCCGAGGTCTTTGAAGGCTTTCTCATCGGTGGCGGCGAGCAGGACGTGCTCGACCGAGACGTAGTCGTCCTTCAGGCGCTTGGCTTCGGATTCGGCGCGGGACAGAAGCTGCTGGAGGCGGCTGGTGATATAGACCTGGTCCATCGGGACGGAGGAGCCGGAGACTCGGGGGAGCTTGTCCAGAATTTGCGTCAAATGGCGATGGACGTCCTCCAGTTTTACTCCCGCTTTGGCGAGAATCGACTGCGTGAGTCCGCCTTCCTGCTCGAGCAGGGCGATCAGGAGATGCTCGACGTCGAGTTGCTGCTGGCCCCGGGCGGTGGCGAGGGACTGGGCGGCTCGGATGCTCTCTTGGAGTTTTTCGGTGAATCGATTGAAGTCCATATTTAGGATGCCCTCCGTTATCTGAAGCTTAGCACATTAGTGCAAGTATGTACAATAATCTTAGTCTGTCATTGTCAATCTTTGGACGCCTCCACCCTGGTTCCGGTTGCAGCCTTTTCGTGATACGTTCGAACTGGCATGTCGAGGGAATCCATGGCTTTACCAAGACTCATAACAGCACTTCCCGGACCAAAGGCGTCGGCGATCCTGGAGCGCGATGCCCGGGTGATATCGGACTCCTATACGCGCTCCTATCCTTTAGTGGCGGAACGGGGCGAAGGCGCTCTGGTGGAAGATCCGGATGGCAATGTTTTTCTGGACTTCGCGGCAGGGATTGCGGTGGTGGCGACCGGGCACTGCCATCCGCAAGTGGTTGAGGCGATTCGGGATCAGGCGGGGCGGCTGATCCATATGTCGGGGACGGATTTTTATTACGAGAATATGGTCCGGCTGGCGGAGAGACTGGCGGAACTGGCGCCGGGAGATCGCGAGCGGAAGGTGTTTTTCTCGAATTCCGGGGCGGAGGCGGTGGAAGCGGCGATTAAGCTGGCTCGCTACCACACGGGGCGGAGCCAGTTTATCGCCTTTGTGGGGGCGTTCCATGGGCGGACCATGGGGGCTCTGGCGCTGACGGAGTCGAAGGCCGTGCAGAAGAAGGGCTTCTTTCCGATGATGCCGGGAGTGCATCACATGCCGTACGCGTATTGCTACCGGTGCGCTTACGGGAAGTCTCCGGATACGTGCGCGGTGGAGTGCGTGGAGGCGATCGAGACGGAGCTGTTTCGGACGGCGCTGCCTCCGGAGGAGTGCGCGGCGATTTTCGTCGAGCCGGTGCAAGGGGAGGGCGGGTATGTGGTGCCTCCGCGGAAGTTTTTCGACGCGCTGCGGCGGCTGGCCGACGAGTACGGGATTTTGCTGGTATTCGATGAGATCCAGAGCGGGATGGGGCGGACTGGGAAGATGTTCGCGGCGGAGCATTTCGGTGCCGTGCCGGACGTGATCACGCTGGCGAAGGGCATCGCGAGCGGGCTGCCACTGGGGGCGACGGTGGCTTGGCGAGAGCTGATGACGTGGCCTCCGGGGGCGCATGCGAATACGTTTGGGGGGAATCCGGTGGCGGTGGCGGCGGCGCTGGCCACGCTGGATTTGCTGGAGCGGGAGTTGATGGCGAACGCGGCTTCGGTGGGGGCGCATTTGATGGACCGGCTGCGGGAGTGGCCGAAGCGATTTCCGCACGTCGGCGATGTGCGGGGGCTGGGGTTGATGATCGGGATCGAGTTGGTGAAGGATCAGGCGACGAAGGAACGGGATCCGCAGTTGCGGAACAAGGTCGTCCAGATGTGTTTTGAGAAGGGACTGCTGGTGTTGGGGGCGGGTCCGAACACGATCCGGCTGTGCCCGCCGCTGGTGATCACGAAAGAGCAGGCGGATTTCGCGGCGGAGACGATCGAGGGGTGCCTTCAGCAACTTCTGTGATAGATTAGCGGACCATGATGCGGAGCATTGTTCGCTACGGGGTGGCATTGTTTTTGCTGCTGTATGGGTTCGCCAAGATCAACGGCTCGCAATTCACGATTCTGGATTCCGAGCTCGACAAGCCGGCGGGGATGGTGAGCGGGTTCTGGCTCACTTGGTATTATTTCGGATTTTCGCCGTTTTACGGGAATTTTCTCGCGCTGGTGGAGATTGTGGGGGCGTTGCTGCTCACTTTCCGCCGCACGACACTACTGGGCGCTTGCATGCTCGCGGCGGTGATGGGGAATATCGTGATGATCGATATTTGCTACGGTGTGGATGCATCGGGCACCCTCGCGGCGATCGTGTTGTTCGGCGCGACGCTGTATCTGCTGGCTCCGCATGCGAAGGAACTGATCGCGTTCTTCCTGCCGAAGACGGAGGGGGCGGCGGGAGGCAAGGCGTGGGGAATGTCGCGCTGGGCCGTGCGGGGCGCGATGGTGGCGCTGACGTGCGGCTTCACGTACTGGGTGGCGAACTTCAACAATCGCGATCCGACTCCGCTCGATGGGACCTGGGATGTGGTTCGCGTGGAGCCCGCGAATTTCGCGCCGGCGCTTCCGGTGACGCTGTTCTTCGAACACAATCGCGCGCATATGGCGGTGTTCAAGAGCGCCGGCGGCGAATATAAGCAACATCACTTTGAAGTGGATCCGGTGCAACATAAGATCCGTAGCGCGCAGAACTGGCTGACGAAGGGACCCGAGATTTTCGACGGCACGTACATGCTCGCGGGGAACGAATTGACCGTGGACGCGGACTGGCAAGGCGTGGGCAAGGTGGTTCTGGAAATGCGGGGGCGCAGGGTCCGATGACGGCTCGAACGATTTCCTTCGATGTGGTGGTGGAGCGGATCGCTCCGGAGGTGCCGCGATTTGTGGTGTAGCCGGGGAAGGCGTGGGGGGAGACGGAGACATTTGTGGTGGAGGTGCGGTTGAACGGCATCGACATTGGGATGCGGAACCCGGTGCGTTGGAAAGAGCGCGGGTGGAATTTCGGATTGGCGGAGCCGATGTGCCGCAAGGTGGGCGTGGAGACGGGGAGTCCGGTGCGTGTGGAGATGCGGCGGGTGGAGGATCCGCGGCCGGCCGAGTTGGTGGAGTTGATGGAGAAAAGTGCGAAGGCTCGGGCGGATTGGGAGGCACGGAGTGCGCCGCAGAGGCGGGAGTTTTCACTGTTTGTGGCGGGGGCGAAGCAGGCGGAGACTCGGGCACGGCGGGCGGGGCAGCTGCTCGGCGGCGGCTAGTTCTCCCCGGGTTTCTCGGCACGGTCCACGGCCAGGATTTCCACGGAACCTTTCGCGCTATCCAGTTTGAGCCCGAGCTGTTCCTGCACGGCGGTGAAGAAAGACGGCGCGGAAGCATCGGGCGGAAGGGGAACGGTTTCGCCGCGGCCGGGGAGAGCGGGGTCGGGGGTCCAGGTGAGATCGAGATCGAATTCTCCGGGGATGCCGGTTTTATCGAGCACGGAGCGGCCCAGGATGTTGGCGAGCGGAGATCCGAACTGCGACAAGGCGACTCGATGTCCGGAAAGCTGGTTCGCGAAGACGAGGAAGCCGTGGCAGGGCGCGGTCAGGGTGCCGGCGGGCGGAGGTCCGGCGGGGCAGTCCGCGGGCTCGAGCGGATGCAGCCCGGGTCCGAGTTTGCCGCCGGATTTCGCGAGGCGAAGTTCATAGACGGGGAGTTCCTTGGTGGCGGGGTGGACGATGAGTTGGAAGCGGTCCGCCAGCAGCGACTGAAGCATCGGCAGGAAATCACGCTTGGCATTCTCGGGCTTCACGCCCTCGGCGGGCTTGGCGAGGATATCGAATCTTTCGGTGGCGAGCCAAGCGGGGCCCGCTGAGACCTGATTGCTCTGCACCTGGTAGGCGACCTGAATCAGGAACTGAAGCGTCACGCTGGTGGCCGTGAGTCCGCCATCGGGGAGCACGCGCATGTCGATTTGCTGGCGCAGATCCAAGTTTGTCGGCTTCACGGATGTTACGGCGTAGGACGGCCTGGGGCTGGGACCCGGCGTCTGGGCGAGGCTCCCCGGCGCGATCAGGAGCAGCAGAAGAAGAACGGGTCCACTGAGGGTAGGGATACGCATTTAGGAAACCACCATCCTATATAGACCGATCCGGGGCGCGGGGGTTTACGGCCGGGCGGCGGAGATCTGGAAGAGATTGCCCTCGGGATCGATTCCGTCGAAGGATTCCGCGGGGTCCTGCCAGGGGCGCGTCAAGGTCGTGATGCCGAGCGATTCGAGCCGGGTGCGTTCCGCGGAGACATCGTTCACGCCGAACGAGAGTTTGATGGGAGTCCGCTCGCGCGGCTGGGGCGGGGAGGCGATTTCGATTTCCTGCGCGATCTCCGGGGGGACGGCGTGCAAAGCGAAGCCCGCGCCTCCGGCGTTGAACTCTGCCCAAATGTCCGGCCACTTGCTTTCCCGGGGCGGGACGCCGAGCATCTCAGTATAGAAACTCCTCATTTTTGGGAGATCTTTGACATACAGCATGGCGGAACGGAGCTGCATGGGGCCATCATAGCGCGGTTGTTCCCGGGCAAAAAGCTTAGGCCGTCCACTGGTGGAGATCGCTGACGGGGTAGTTGCCGCCGCTGAGGATGAGGACCACGTGGCGGTCGGGACTGAAGCGGTCGCGGAGGATGTCGGCTCCGGCGAGAGTGCAGCTGGCGGCGGGCTCGGTCAGGACTTTGAGGCGCTCCAGGAGGTAGAGGAGCGAAGAGGCGGTGTCGGCGTCGGACACGACCGTTACGCCTTCGAGGAACTGCTGGGCCAGGGCCAGGGTGCGTTCGGAGGGGGCGGGGGCGCCGAGGCTTCTTGCGATGGACGAGATGGCTTCGAGCGTGACGACTTTTCCGGCGGCCAGGGATTTCGACATGCAGTCCGCGCCCTCGGTTTCGACACCCCAGAGGCGGACGGCGGGCTTCAGGGATTTGATGGCGGTGGCGACTCCGCCGGCGAAGCCTCCGCCGCCGACGCTCAGGATCACGTCGGTGACTTGGGGAAGATCCTCCAGGATTTCGAGACCGGCGGTGCCTTGTCCGGCCATGATCAGCGGATCGTCGAAGGGATGGAAGAAGACCCAGCCTTCGTTCTCGAGCGCGGCGACATCGGCGAAAGCGGCGGCGGCTGTCGCGGCGAATTTGATTTCGGCTCCGTAGCCGCGCGCGGCCTCGATGTAGTGTGGCGGCGTAGACTCCGGCATCAGGAGGAGCGCGCGAAGACCGAGCGCCCGCGCGACATAGGCGACGGCGAGGGCGTGGTTGCCTCCGCTGACAGCGACGATGCCGTGATCGCGATGCTCGGGGCCCAGGCTGAGGGCCTTGTTGAAGACTCCGCGCACTTTGAAGGAGCCGGTTTTCTGGAACATCTCCAGCTTGACGTAGACGTTGGTCTTAAGGCGTTCGCTGAGGGAAGAAGTGGGGCGCAGCAACGTGCGGCGGATCCCGGGCGCGATACGCTGGCGCGCGGTCTGGATGTCTTTAAGGGAAAGAGATTCACCCATGGGGGATTGGATTGTCTTTATCATCGCTTACCGTGGCAGTCATCGGGGGAGCGCTCCGGCGGCTGGGGCGAAGAGGGAAGAATCAACGCGAGAGCACCGGCACGGGGGAGCGATACGCGGCGGAGAGGGCCTGCGCGACATGGGAGGGGCGCAGCGGCTTCGTGATCCATCCGGCGAAGCGCCCATCCAAGTAGCGGCGGACATCGCCGCGCAAGCCGAGAGGAGCCAGCACCACCAGGCGGATATTTTGCAGGGCGTGGCGGCCGGGCAGGGACCTCTTCAACTCGGCTTCACAGTCCTCCCAGAAGCGATGGTCGACGAGGGCGATATCGAACGGTTCATGATCGGAGGCGACGATCCGGACCAGGTCTTGCGTGGAGGAGGCCACTTGAAAGCCGATCTTCCACTCCGCGAGCGCCTTGCTGAGGATCTCGCAACTGAGCGGCTCAGGGTCGGCGATGAGGACTCGCGCGCCGCGGGGGATGACGGCGGCGGGAGGGGCTGCGGCGCTGGTGGAGAGCGGCAGTGAGAAAGAGAACGTGGAGCCCTGGCCGACGGTGCTGCGAACCTGAAGCTGGCCTCCCATCAGATTCACCAGTTCCGTGCTGACGGCGAGGCCGAGGCCGGTGCCGCCGAAGCGACGGGTGATGGAGCCGTCGGCTTGGGTGAATTTGCGGAAGATGATTTTTTGGACATCCTCCGGGATTCCGATGCCGGTGTCCTCGACGGAGAAATGAATGACGGCGCGGTCGGCGGTTTGGCCGGTGCATTCGACGGCGAGCAAAACGTGGCCATGAGAAGTGAACTTCACGGCGTTGCCCACCAGATTCATGAGGACCTGGCGGAGGCGGCCGCCGTCGCCGATGACGGTGCGCGGCGTGCCGGGGGACCAGCGCAGCGCGAGCTCGATTCCTTTTTGCGCGGCGGCGGGCGCGAGAAGGTCCGCGACGCTGGCGACGGCTTCTTCGAGGTCGAACGGCTCCGAGGCAATATCCAGCTTGCCGGCTTCGATCTTCGAGAAATCGAGAATGTCGTTGAGGATTTTGAGCAGGGATTCGCCGGAGGTCAGGGCGGTTTGGGCGAGGTCGCGTTGATCCTCGGTGAGAGGGCTGTCGAGCAGGAGCGCGGTCATGCCGAGAACGCCGTTCATCGGCGTGCGGATTTCATGACTCATGTTGGCGAGGAATTCGCTCTTGGCGCGATTGGCGGCATCGGCGTCGCGGAGGGCCTGGGCAAGCTCTTTGGTGCGGTCGGCGGCGATCGCGTGGGCGCGGCGTCCGGTGGATTGCAGGGTCACGATGAGGCCGGCCAGGATGATCGAGAGAAGCGCGGTGCAGCCGGCGGACCACGCGGCCGGCGTCCTGCTGACGGTGGGAAATTGCGAGGCGCGGCTCCAGCCGAGGGTCCAGGTATCGCCGGCGAGATCCATGTGCGTGATGCGTTCGAAGGGGCCGACTTTCTGGGGCGTGGCGTCCTTGGGCAAGGCGCCGCCGGGGGCGAACATGAGATTTTCGACGTTGGCGGGGCCATCGAACAATTGGGCGGAGACGAGTCCATTGATGTTCGCCAGGGCGTCCTGCATGAAGGCGTCGATGGTGAAGGCGGCGACGGTCCACGCGGCGAGGGCCTGGCGGCGTTCCTCCACCGTGGCGGTCGGCGCGCCTTCGCGGTAGACGGGCACGAAGAGCTCGACCCCTTTGTAGGGTTTCCCGGCGATGGCGTAAACGACACCGTGGCTCAGAACGGGCGTGCCGGAATCGCGCGCGTTTTCGGCAGCGGTGCGGCGTCGCGATTCGGTGCTGAAGTCGAGTCCGACGGTGGCGTCGGGCTCGGCCATCGCGACGATGAAATGTTCAGCGAGGGGAGCTTCCGGGGCGGAGGAGCCGGGGATGGGCCGGATGGTGAAGGACGGGTTCTGGCGGCGGCGTTCAGCCTGGAAGTCCGCCAGACGAACGGTGGGGACGGGTTCGAGGACCACCATGCCGTCGGTGCCGTGGGAGGGATCGCGCATGCCGAGACGGGAGAGGTAGAGGTGCCATTCGGCGGGTCCGACGTGCTGATCGGCGGCGAGGAAGCCGGCGGCCCCGCGGAGGGCGTCCTCATAACTGAGATAGCGGGCGTGCATCCGGCTTTGGACGGAGCTGATCGCGCGGGAAAGGCGTGCGGCGTCATAGCCCTCGCGGCTGCGGTTGAGGGAGCTGAAGAGAAGCCCGCTGACGCTCAAGCCGAGGGCCAGAACCGTGGCGGGCAGCGCGATCCGCTGCGTGAACTTCTTCCAACTCGAGATGAGGGAGGAGACGAGCATACCTTTCAAGGCCGGCAAGCCTGCGTGGGCCTGCATGCAACGGTGTGCGCAACAGCGACCGCTTCTAATTCTTGCGCCTTTAGGGAGTAAGGTGAAGCTAATTCCCGCCTTACGGACGTTTTTGTTTTAGTACCAAAGGTAGGAGGAAGACCTGAGGGCCGTCGCCGCGCTGAGGGGCGGCCGGAGTGTGTTATCGGTGGAGGGATGAAGAATACGCACGCTACGGTGCATTACGCGGGCAATGATTTTTTTCTGGCGGTGTCGCCGAGCGGGCACGCGGTGCCTGTTGATATGGATGGACAGAGGTCCGCGGCGGCGGGTCCGCTGGAGCTGTTGATGCTGTCATTGGGGGCGTGCACGGGCGCGGATGTGATTTCGATCATGAAGAAAAAACGCCAGGCGGTTACGGATTATAAAGTGGAGATTCGCGGGGAGCGGCGGGAGGAGCATCCGCGGAGCTATCGCAAGCTGGAACTCCGGCATGTGCTGCGGGGGCGGGGGATTTCGAAGGAGGCGGTGGAGCAGGCGGTGCGGTTGTCGACGGACAAGTATTGCAGTGTCGCGGCGACGCTGCGGCCCACGGCGGAGATTGTGTCGACGTGGGAGATTGTGGAGGAAGAGGGGGCCGCGGGCTGACGCTTAATGCTATTTTTGCTTGGCGTCGATGGAGCGGGGCCGGAGGGGCGGGGGTTGCTTGCCGCCCTTGAGACGATTTTCCAGACGGACGGCTTCGGCGGGGCGCTTCAGATCGCGCAAGAGGCTCGCGTATTCTTTGAGGATTTCCTTAGTCAGGTCGGGGTCTTGGTTGGCGGGGGCGTCGAGAACGGCGAGCGCGCGGCTGTAGAACGGCTCGGCGTCGGACTGTTTGTCGCGGGCAACTAAGACCAGGCCGAGGTTGCGGAGGCTGAGGGCGTCTTCGCCGTCGCGGAATTTCAACGCTTCGCGGTAGAGGCGCTCGGATTCCGCATAGTGCTTCAGCATGGCTTCCGTGACGGCGAGGTTGTCGTAGCCTCGGGCGAGCAGAGGGTTGCCGGGTTCGAGCAGCGCGGTATAGATGTCGAGCGAGCGTTGGTAGAACGGCTCCGCGTCGGCGTAGTGTTTGGTTTGGAACAGTAGCAGAGCGATGCGGTCCAAGGTGTGGGCGACTTCGGGGCTGGCGGGGCCCTGGTTGAGCTCGCGAATGGCGAGCGCGCGGCGCAGGGCGAATTCCGCTTGATCGAACATTTCCAATTCGTGCTGGCAGGCGGCGAGACTATCGAGCGTGTCGGCGAAGCGGAGATCGTCATAGCCGAAATTCTCGGATTGAATCTGCGAGACGGTTTCCCAGACGCCGCGGGCTTGCTCAAACTTTTTCTGCGCTTCATAGATGCGGGCGACGAGGGCGTAATCGGCGGCGAGGTCGGGATGCTTCTGGCCTAGCGCGCGGATGCGGAGGGAGACGGCGGTGAGCGATTGCTCCTCGGCATCGGGGAATTTTTGCTCGGCCAGCAGAACTTGCGCGAGGCGCTGGCGGACGGGGATGGAACCGAGCGGATCCGCATTAGGACCGGGGCGGAGTTCCAGAGCGCGGCGGTAGAGGGTTTCGGCGCGGTCGAGGTTGCCGAGCGCCGCTTTGATGCGGGCGAGATCTTCGACATTCGCGACGGATTCGTCCAGGAGGACGAGGCGTTCGAGGATGGGATCGGCATCCTGGATGCGGCCGGTGGCACGGTAGACAGTGGCGAGTCCGCGGAGCACGGGGGCGGTGTCGCCGGCGGCGAGGGCGTCTTTCAAGAGCGGCTCGGCGTCTGCCCAGCGTTGCTGGGACAGGGGTTCTTCCCAGGCGGCGGGCGATTGTCCGAAAGCGGACAAGGCGAACAGTGCCAGGGCGAGTGGGACCAAACAGGGTCGCATGGATTTGAGACACCGGCGGGGGCTGCCGGGTTCCCGGAATTATGGCGGAAGAATGCAGGAACCTTTTCGCGTGCGCGGAGTATATATAAGAAGTAGTTTGTAGTGCGGGTATTTCGGGAAAAAAGGATGGGCCCAAGGCGTCCTCTACTTTCATCCCTTTCGACGTAGCCCCCGTCCGGCTACGTCATCTTTCATTCATTTCCGATGGGACGGAGGAATTATGATGCGAGAAATGGCGTGGATGGGTTTATCGATTCTGATGGCAGGCGCGGCGTTCGGGCAAGCGGGCGAGGCCGTGCCGGCGTTCGAACTGGCCGACGTGCATGGGAGTCCGAAGTCGTCGAACTTGAACATGCGCGGGGGCGTGATTCGCAGCGGGCGATTTGAGGTTCGGAACGCGACCATGCTGGATCTGATCGTCACGGCGTACGGGCTGGAGAACAGCAGGGTTCTGGGAGGGCCGAACTGGCTGGATGTGGACCGGTTCGATGTGATCGCGAAGGCTCCGGCGGACACGAAGCAGGATGCGGCGAAGCTGATGTTGCGGAGCTTGCTGGCGGAACGGTTCCAATTGGTGGTGAAGAACGACACCAAGCCGATGCCGGGATTCGCGCTGACGGCGGCCAAGGGCAAGCCGAAGCTGAAGGAGTCCGCGGGCGGGGGATCGCCGGGATGCGAAGGCGTTCCGCAGCAGACGGCTCCGGACGCGCCGAATTACAACGTCGTTCAATGCCGCAACATGACGATGGAGCGGTTCGCCCTGGAAGTGCGCGACATGGCGAACGCGTATTTGCCCAACGCGGTGGTGGATCAGACCGGGTTGAAGGGCGCGTACGATTTCGAGGTGAAATGGAGTTCACGCGGGCTGCTGGCCCGGCAGGGCGCGGACGGAATTAGTATTTTCGACGCGGTGGACAAGCAACTCGGACTGAAGCTGGAGGCGAAGTCGATGCCTATGCCGGTTCTCCGGGTGGAAGGCGCGAACCAGAAGCCGACGGAAAATGAGCCGGGCGTAATCACGAAGCTGCCTCCGCCTCCGCCGGCCGAGTTCGAAGTGGCGGATATCAAGCCCAGCAAGCCGGACTCGCAACAGCGGGGGCAGATCCAGAACGGACGCGTGAATTTGGGCGGGCTGTCGCTGAAGACGATGATCCAGTTGGCGTGGGATTTGAACGGCGACGAGATGATGGCGGATGCGCCGAAGTGGCTGGACGACGGGCGCTGGGATGTGGTGGCGAAGGCTCCGATTGAAGTGGCGAATCAGGATGCGGCGGACGAGGATGCGTTGCGGGTGATGCTGCAACACCTGCTGGAAGACCGCTTCCGGTTGAAGACGCATCAGGAAGAACGGCCGATCAACGCGTATGTGCTTTCGGCGGGGAAACCGAAGATGCCGAAGGCGGATGCTTCCAACCGGACGAATTGCCACGATGGCCCGGGGGCGGATGGAAAGGATCCGCGGACGGCAAACCCGGTGTTAAACCGGCTGATCACGTGCCAGAACATGACCATGGCGCAGTTCGTGTTGGAGCTACCGAGGTTCGCAAACGGGTATGTGCACAGCGCGGTGATGGATCAGACGGGGCTCGACGGCGCGTACGATTTCACGATTAACTTCAGCGGCGTCGGGCTGCTGCAAGGCGCGGGGGTGGGTCCGAACGCGGAACCGAATGGCGCGGTGTCGCTGCCGGATGCGATCAGCAAGCAGATGGGCGTGAAGTTGGAGATGGTGAAGCGACCCGTGCAGGTGCTGGTGATCGATCACGTGGAGGACAAGCCGACCGAAAACTGAGGGCCGTCCGCCCTCAGCGGAGCAGGTGCACCACCACGGCGATTACGGCGATGACCAGGAGCAGATGCACTAAACCTCCCGCCATTTTGAACGCAAAAAGTCCGAGTAGCCACATCACCAGGAAAACTCCCGCGAGCGCCAGAAACATTTGAACTCTCCCGGATGCCTCTTCGAGCAAGGTAGATGCCAAAGCCAACCTGTTGAGTCGATTCGACAGCGAATGCGGATGGCTGGTAAAGATGGTGTCACGAGTGCGCGAAACACGTTCTCTCCGCGCAGAGTCTTCCTGGTAGATGAAGCGAAAACCGAAAGACCAAAGAACGATCCCGGTCGAGCGGCCGAAGGAATCGGATGAGATCGCCCCCGACGAGATTGCTATTGATGTGGACGACGCGATGATCGAGGATCCGAAAGACGATGCATTCGAGAAGGATCCGAAGCGGAAGGGCCAGCCGGCTGAACAAAGCCCGAAAGAGCGAAAGAAAGCCGGCTAAAGCACGCGTAGGCCGCCGGCGGTTGCGGCGGTGCGTTTGGGACGGATGGCTCCGGCTTGCGGGAGGCAGTGCTTGAACTCCGGCGCGATGCGGCCGTCGCCGCGCTTATCGTTCTTGCGTTGGATGAACCACTGGCCGGCGAGAAGGTCGAAGGGGCGGGGAATCGCTGTGACGTCCTTGCGGACGAGGCCGTGCACGATCTTCTTGATCACGCCGAGGAAGCTGAGCATCGCGCCGATGCGCGGGTATTGCTTCATCGTGATGGTCCGGTCGCCGTAGTTGCGATGGAGGACTCGCTTCACCCAGAAGCGCGGAGGGCGCATCAGATTGTAGAACGCCAGCGTCAGGTTGATTTCGGTCGCCATGAAGTTGACGTAGGAGGCGAGCGTGATTTTCTTGTTCGGGTCAGTGAAGCCGGCCTCTTCGCCCATGCGATAGATTGTGGTGCCGGGCAGCAGTGTGAGCGAGTTGATCGCGAACGTGTAGGGCGGCTTGAGCGAATCGACCAGGCGCAGAGTGTCTTTCAACTCCTCCGGAGTCTCCCAGGGATTGTCAACAATTAAATCGAACTGCGCGGGCGCCATTTTGCGGCGGTTTTTGTGCGTGAGGTCGGACGCCATCTGCACTTTGGTATCGTGGCGCGGGCGCACGAACACTTCCTTCATGATGCGCGCATTGTTGGACTGCACGCCGAGACGCACTTTCACCATGCCCGCGTCGATCAGCGCCTGGAATTTGCGCTCATCGACGGAGGCCGGAATGATGCCGGTGACGAAAAACGGAATATCGAACTGTTCCTTGTACTTTTTCGCGAACTCCAGAATGACGTGGACCGGCAGGAACATGTAGGCATCGTCGTCGATGACCACGTTGTGGATGTGCGGGTACTTCGACAGGATGTAGTTCAGCTCGGCGAGGAAGAAATCGACAGAGTGTTTGCGGAAGCGGCGGTAGTCGCGGTCGAGATCGATCAGGACATCGTTGGAGCAGAAGGTGCACTTGTACGGGCAGCCCTGGCTGAACATGGTCCAGTATTTGCCGCCGTAGTATTTCTTCATCAGCGCCATATCCATGCGCTTGATGGTGCCCTGGTCGTTGAGATAGTGCTCTTGAAATTCGAAATCGAGGAAAGGGAAGTCGTCCAGATTTTCGACGAGAGGCTCGCCGGGGTTGCGGAGCACCTCGCCGTTGTTCTGGAACCAGAAGCCCTTGGTGCGGCGGTAGTCGCGGCCTTCGTCGACGGCTTGTACGAGCTTGAGGAAACTGATATCGCCCTCGCCGATGCAAATGGCGTCGGCGACGAGGACGGCTTCTTCGGGGTAGCTGGTGGGGTGGATGCCGCCCCAGACGATTAACGCGTCGAGTTCTTTCCGAAGACGATTCGTGACGTGCGTGACTTGGTCGGCCTGATGGGTCCAGACGCTGAGCCCGATGACGTCGCTGTCTTTGCAGATTTCGAGGAGCTGTTGATAGAGAGACTCGGGGAGATCTTCGTTGTAGTAATGGGTGGAGAAGCGCTGGCGGGTCTGGCCCCAGAAATCGGTGGGGCGGAGGAAGATCAGGTTGACGCGATAGCCGTGGCGCTTGAGCTGCGCGGCGATGCGGCGCGGACCGATGCAGTAGATGTCATCGGTGAAGCTGATCAGGCTGACGGTAGTCGCCATGTTTGGTGATGCGCTGCGCTCTCAACTGCATTCTACCGTATGATGGCGAGTAGAACCCCGTGCCGACGCTGCTCCAGGATCTTCGCTACGCGTTCCGCCAGTTGTGGACCAATCGCGGATTCACGCTGCTGGTGGTGATTACGATCGGAATCGGGATCGGCGCGAACACGTCGATCTTCAGCATGCTGAACGGAGTACGGCGTCCGCTTCCGGTGCCGCATGCCGAGCAGATCGTGGTGCTGGCGGCGCAGACCAAGGGCGATGAGACGGGTTTCCGGTATCGCTATTCATTCCCCGCGATGCAGGATTTCCGGCAGCAGGCGGATGGTTTCAGCGACGTGTTCGCGTTCGATGTAGATTTGGGCGGGCTGACGATCAACGGAAAAGCGTACCAATTCCTGTACGCGGTGGTGAGCGGGAATTATTTTTCCGCGTTGGGCGTGCGGCCGGCGCTGGGGCGGGTGTTCGTGCCGGGCGAGGGCGAGAGTCCGGGCGCGGAGCAGACGATCATCCTGGGCTACACGGCCTGGCAAAAACGTTTCGGCGGGCGGCAGGACATTGTGGGCCAGCAGATTCGCCTGGATGGAAAAGCGGTGCGCGTGATCGGCATCGCGCCGAAGGAATTCCACGGAACCTACACGGGATTGGATTTCGAAGGCTACATGCCGCTGAGCACCTTCGACAACCCTCCGATTTTCGCGGCCCGCGGACATCGGCCGCTGGTCCTGCTGGCGCGGATGAAGCCGGGCGTGAGTCTGGAAGCGGCGCAGGCGTCGGCGACGGTGGTGGCGCGGCGGATGGAAGCGCAGTATCCGGACGTGGAGAAGGGCATCGGCGTACGCGTGATGCCGGAACAGTGGGCGCGGCCGGTGCCGATCGGAGCGGTGGCGGATGTGGCTCCCCTGGTGCGCTTCTTTTTGCTGATGCTGGCGGCGGTTGTGCTGGTGCTGGCGTGTTTGAACGTGGCGAATCTAATGCTGGTGCGCGCGACGGTGCGGCAACGCGAGATGGCAATTCGCGCGGCGCTGGGGTCGGGGCGCGCACGGTTGATCCGGCAGACGTTGACGGAGAGCGCGTTGCTGGCGATGCTGGGCACGCTGGCGGGGCTGTTGCTGGGCAAGTGGGGCGCGGATGGATTCGCGGCGTCCATCGACCTGGCGACGGATTTTCCGACGCTGCTGGACTTCAGCATGGACTGGCGGGTGTTCGCGTACGCATTGATGGCGGCCGTGGCGACAGCGCTGCTGATCGGCGTGTGGCCGGCGCTGCGGGCGTCTCAGGTGGAAGCCGGAGCGGCGCTGCACGACGGAGGGCGCGCGGATTCGGGAGGTCCGGGGCGGCAGCGGGTGCGCGGGGCTCTGGTGGTGGCGCAAGTGGCGGGGTCGCTGGTGCTGCTGATTGTGGCGGGGCTGTTCGTGCGCAGTTTGCGGAACGCGCAGAATCTGGATTTGGGATTCAATCCAGATGGCCTGCTGAACGTCCGCATGAATCCGGAGTGGGCGGGATACAGCGAGCAGCGCAGCAAGGATTTTTATCGTGAGGTCGAGCGGCGCGTGACGGCGATGCCGGGAGTGCAATCGGCGACGCTGGCGTTTACGGCTCCGCTGGGGTACTACAACGACGGGCGGATTGTTTCCATCGAGGGGCGTCCGCTCGATCCGGACCAGCAGCCTCCCGCGGTTGCGTGCAATTCCGTGGATGCCGCGTACTTCGAGACGATGAAGATGCCGATTGTGCGCGGGCGGGCGTTTCGCGAATCGGACGATGAGCATGCGCCTCGCGTCGTGATCGTGAACCAGGCCATGGCGGAGCGGTATTGGCCGGGGCAAGATCCAATCGGGAAGCGATTCCGCGTAGGGATGGGGGATGAGCCGCTGCGGGAAGTGGTGGGCGTGGCGCGGGACAGCAAGTACATCGCGATTTTCGAGGGTACGCTGCCGTATTTCTACATGCCGCTGGCGCAGCAGTACATGGCGATGCGGGTGTTGCATGTGCGTTCGTCGGTGCCACCGCAGTTGCTGAGCGCGCAGGTGGAGCACGAGATTCGCATGCTGGATCCCGACGTGCCGCTGGCGGATTTGCAGACCATGCGGGCGTCGATGTCGGGCGCGGGCGGTCTGCTGCTCTTTCGCTTGGGCGCTTCAGAAGCGAGCGCGCTGGGGATCCTGGGGCTGATTCTGGCGGTGGTGGGCGTGTACGGGGTGGTTTCGTATGGAGCCGCGCAGCGCACCCGCGAGATCGGGATTCGCATGGCGCTGGGCGCTCAGCCAGTGTCGGTGTTGAAGTTGGTGCTGCGGCAGGGCGTTTATTTGGTGCTGGGCGGAATGGCTGTGGGTTTGGTGGCGTCCATCGCACTGGTGCGGATCATCCGGCAATTTCTGCTGCTGGCAAATGCCGCGGACCCGGTGGCGTTCGCGGCGATCTCCCTCGGGTTGTTGGCGATCGCGCTGCTGGCGTGCTACATCCCGGCCCGGCGCGCGATGCGCGTGGATCCGATGGTGGCGTTGCGGCACGAATAGCTCTGCGCCACGCTTAGCTCTGCGGCGCGCTTAGCTCTGCGACACGCTTTAGCTCTGCGCCAGGAGTGATCGCGATCTACGGCATGCCGACGAAGAAGATCCGCCGGCCGCGGCCGACGTACACCGTGACTTTGACGTTGGACGCGTGGTCGGGACGGGCGTCGCGCAGTTTCTGGACGATGGTTTGAATCGCGGAGATGATGGCGCCTTTGTCCTTGATGCCGTCATAGCTCGCGGGCAGAGTCAGTACCGCTTCGTGATCCGCGCCGCTTTGCGCGAGATCCATTTGCTTGGCCAGTTCCAGCGCGAAGGTTTGGGCATCGTCCACCCAATCGCCTCCGCCGCCTTTGGCTTCGGCGGGGAGCAGGGCATCCTTGGCGACGGAACGAACCACGGCCGCGACGGCCTCATCGACGTTGGCTTGCGGGGCGGCGGGCTTGGTGTCCTTGGGATGCACGACGCCGCCGAGGCCTTGGATCACTCGCCACGCACCGAGGACGTCGAGGTTGTGGATGGACGGAGGATTGCCGCCCATTCTCTTCGCCATGTCGTCGGCCTGCTTATCCGGCGGCACGTCGCCCGGGACCTCGATGGGGCGGTCCGGACTGCCGGGCTTGTACTTCTTGCCGAGCTTGCTGGCACGGTCTCCGATAGAAGACGGGTCGATGAAGGGCATCGAGCTCAGCTTTTTCAAGTCGGCTCCCTTGAGCGGGGGAAGCAGGGCGGCGAAGGCTCGCGCCATGCCGTCGGGGTCGGACGGCGTGTTGGACGCTTCGACGAATTTGTCGACGTCGAACAGGCTCTGGCCCGCGAGCATCTTGAGCGCGTTGCGCACGACCTGCGCGGTCTTCAGATCCTGCGGCGGCTTGGTGGTGGCCACCTTCTGCAAGAACGCGGTGATCATTTCGATCTCGATATCTTTGTCCGCGGGATCGGAGCGCATGTCGTCTTTGGGCGCGCGCTGGATTGCGGGGACCGAGGAGCCTCCGGCGGTGGGTACCGATTGTCCCCAGAGCGCCAGGCGGGAGGCAGAGTCCGCCGCGAGTTCCGATGCTTCGCCGCGCGAGCTTACGCGGTCTTCGATAGAGGAGGCTCGCTGCTGCTGAACGACGTGAGTGAGTTCGTGGGCGAGCAGCGGAGCCGCGGCGGGGGATGTCAGCGGAGGAGCGCTTCCGCCCCAGTGAATCGCGCCTCCGGCGACGAAGGCTTTCGCGTTCAGCGCATCGGCGTGGGTGCGCGAGGCGTGGTCGTCGTGGATGCGGACGTTGCTGAAATCGACGCCGAAGGCTCGTTCGATGGGCGCGCGAGTCTGCGAGGTGAGGACGCGTTGCATCGCCTGATTACCGAGTCCGCTGGCGTGGGAGGGTCCGAGGACGGAGGAGGAAGTGCGTGGCGGGTTGGCGGTGGCTCCCCGCGGAGCTTGATTCCGTTTCAGGGCGAAGGCTGGCATTCATCCTCCTGATAAACTCGACCGACCTGATAAACTCGACCGACGCCTCGATTATAGCGAGTAGGGCAGACGATCGCTTTTTGTCGTCTGTCGGGCTGGAGGGTTGGGTCGGCAGGGACAGGCCACACAAAACGATGGTCTGTCCTACCTTGTTCTAAACTTGTAGGCACGATGCCCTTGCTGGAGCAGATTCAAAAAGATATGGTCGCGGCGATGAAGAGCCGCGAGGAGCTGAAGCTCGGCGCGATCCGCATGATCAAGGCAGCGCTGAAGAAGCACGAAGTGGATAGCATGAAGCCGCTAGATGAGCAGACGGAGATTCAGGTGCTGAACACGCTGGTGAAGCAGCGGCGCGAATCGGCCGACGCGTTTCGCAACGGCGGGCGGCTGGAACTCGCGGAAAAAGAGGAAGCGGAGCTGAAGATTGTCGAGTCTTACTTGCCCGCCGCGCCTAGCGAGGAAGAGATTGAAGCGGCCATCGCCGCCGCGATCGCGGAAACCGGCGCGACGACGGCGAAACAGATGGGCTTGGTGATGAAGGCGGCGCAGGCGAAGCTGGCCGGGAAACGCGTGGATGGCAAGGCGCTGAGCGAAAAAGTGAAGGGGAAGCTTTCCTAGTTCGTGTTACCCTAATGCTTTGCGCCTAACCTATGCCTGCGCGGGTGAGCGAGACTTTCGTCCTGCGCACGTACCCCTTCCGGGAAGCGGATTTGATCGTGAGCTTTCTCACTCGTGACCAGGGGAAACTGCGCGGTGTGGCGCGCCGCGCGAGGCGTCCCAAGAGTCCTTTTGGGTCGGGTCTGGAGCGGCTGTCCCACGTCCGGATGGCATACTTCGAACGCGAAAGTTCCGATCTGGCCAATCTGAGCGGCTGCGAATTGATCGAATCGCAGTTTCGCTTGCAATCCGATTACGGGCGCGGAGTGGCGCTCGATTTTTTTACTGAGGTCGCCGAACAATTGCTGCCGCCGCATGAGCCGAACGAGAAGTTTTTCCGCTTGCTGGCCTCCGCGCTGGAGTATCTGCACGCGGACGGCGAGATGTGGACCGCCGTCACGTACGTCAGCTTGTGGTCCGTGCGGCTGATGGGAATTTTTACGGAGATGCGTGTGAGCAGCGAATCGGTGGAGATCGCCGAGGAGATGTTCGTCACGCCTTTGAAACAACTCGCGCCGCGGGAATGGTCGAAGAACACCGCGCGCGATCTGCGGCGGCTGCTGGTCCGCACGATGGAGCAGCACGCCGAGCGAAGATTTTTGACCGTGCCGTTACTCGAAGCCTTGTAGCTTTTTTGCCTTTGCCATGGATTCCTTTCAAGAGACCGTTTTCAAACTGAAGCATTACTGGGCCGACCGCGGCGCCATCGTTCAGGAACCGTACGACGTGGAAGTCGGCGCGGGCACCATGTGTCCGGAGACGTTCCTGCGCGTGCTGGGTCCGAAGCCGTACCGCGTCGCGTACGTGCAGCCGAGCCGGCGTCCGGCGGATGGGCGCTATGGCGAGAATCCGAATCGCTTGTACAAGCACCAGCAGTTGCAAGTGATCCTGAAGCCGTCTCCGGCGGATGTGATCGATCTGTATCTGGGGAGCCTGGAGGCGATCGGCATCGATCTCAAAAAGCACGATCTGAAATTGGAAGAGGACAATTGGGAATCGCCGACGCTGGGCGCGTGGGGCATCGGCTGGCAGGTGATGCTGGACGGCCTGGAGATTTCGCAGTTCACGTACTTCCAACAGTGCGGAGGGTTCGATCTGGATCTGGTGCCCGCGGAATTGACGTACGGGCTGGAGCGGATCTCGGCGTTCCTGCAAGGCGTGAACAGCGTGTACGACATGCAGTGGGCTCCCGGCGTGAAGTATTCGGAAGTCCGGCTCACCGATGAGTTGCAGTTTTCGGTGTACAACTTCGAGACCGCGAACGTGGAGCGATTGTGGCGGCTGCTGGGCGAGCATGAGGCCGAGTGCAAGGAACTACTGGCGGGGTTCGAGAAGTATCCGGACAAGAAGCGATTCCCGGTGCTGGCGACGTATGACCAGGTTTTGAAGTGCTCGCATCTCTTTAACTTGCTCGACGCGCGGGGGGCGATTTCGGTGACGGAGCGTGTGGGCGTGATCAAGCGAGTGCGCGACTTGGCGGTGGGTACGGCGAAGTTGTGGATGGCGCAGCAGGAAGTTTTGAACCAAGCAACGACGAACGAGGTGTCGGCATGAGCCTCGAGTTTCTGCTGGAGATCGGAACGGAAGAGATTCCGCATTGGATGATTCCGGCGGCGCTGGCGCAGCTAGCGAAGCTGGACTTGCTGGGTGCCGAGGCCCGCGTGGATGCGACGCCGCGGCGCTTGGTGGTGCAAGCGTCGGGCATTCCACAGCGCACGCCGGATCGGGAAGAGATCGTCAAAGGGCCGCCGGTGGCCTCGGGCGAGAAGGCCGCGCTGGGCTTCGCGAAGAAGCAGGGCGTGGATCCGACGCACGTCAAACCGAACGGCAATTACTACGAGCTTCACAAGATCGTGCCGGGCCGCGCGAGCGTCGACATCCTGGCAGAGACTCTGCCGGCGGCGATCCTCGCGTTGCAGTGGCCGAAGACGATGTACTGGACCGGCGGCAAGACGGGACCGCGGTTCATCCGGCCGATTCGGTGGCTGGTGGCGCTGCTGGGCGAGCATCAGATTCCGTTCGAAATCGCGGGCGTGAAAAGTGGCAATGTTACGCGGGGGCACAGGGTGCTCGGTTCCGCGTCGATCCCCGTGACGACGGCGAACTACGAAGCGGAGTTGCGGAAAAGCTTCGTCATCCTGTCGTCGCACGAGCGGCGGCACAAGATTGAGACCGAAGCGTCGAAGCTGGGCGCGAGGGTGGATGCCGATCTTCTGGAGACGCTCACGTTCATCACGGAGTATCCGGCGGCGATCAAGGGCGATTTCGATCCCGTATATCTGGAACTGCCCGCCGAGGTCCTGACGACGGTGATGCGGCATCACCAGAAGTATTTTTCGGTGTATGGCATCAACGGGGCTCTGGCGCCGAACTTCGTGGCGGTGATGAACACCAGCGGCGATCCCGACGGCTTGGTCAAACACGGCAATGAGCGGGTGCTGAAGGCTCGGTTCAACGATGCGCGGTTCTTCTGGGACGTAGATCAGCAGAAGAAGCTGGTCGATCGCGGCGACGATCTTTCGCACGTGACATTTCAGGCCAAGCTGGGCTCGTATCTCGAAAAGACGAATCGGGTGGTGGAACTGGTGAAAGAACTCGGCGGCAACGCTCACGCGCAGCGCGCGGCCGAACTCGCGAAGTGCGACCTCACTACCGAAATGGTGAAGGAGTTCACGGATCTACAAGGCGTGGTGGGCGGGCTTTACGCGAAGGCGCAGTGCGAGCCGGAGCCGGTCTGGCGCGCGATCTACGAACACTACCAGCCGCTCAGCATGGACGACGCGATTCCGGAGACGGATGAGGGACGCATCGTCGCACTGGCCGATAAGCTGGATACGTTGCGCGGATGTTTCGCGGTGGGGCTGGCGCCCACGGGTTCGAAAGATCCGTTCGCGCTCCGCCGGGCGGCGCAGGGCGTCGTGAAGATTCTCGCGGAGTCGAAGCTGCACTTCGAGCTCGATCAATTGGTCTCCGGCGATCTGCGCACGTTCATGGGGGAACGCATCCAGCATTACTTCCGTGAAGTGCGGGGCTATAAATATGACGAAGTGAACGCAGTGCTCGCGGCGGGAATCGGCACAGTGGCCGATGTGGAGGCCCGGCTGACCGCGCTCGCGGCGGTGCGGAGCTCTCCGGATTTCGAGCCGTTGGCGGCGGCCTGCAAACGCATCCGCAACATCTTGAAGCAAGCGAACGTCGAGCTGGAGGGCGCGGTGGACGAAGCGCTGCTGGAAGCGGGGCCGGAGCGGGAGCTCGCCACCAAGCTCGCCGAGTTCGTTCTCGAAAACGAGAGCGACTACACCAAGCGTCTCGTGAAAATCGCGGCATTCCGTCCCGCCGCGGATCTGTTCTTCGACAAGGTTTTGGTCAACGCGCAAGACACGAAGGTGCGCGCGAACCGGCTCACGCTGCTGGGCCGTCTGTTCAACGAATTTTCCACGATCGCCGATTTTTCAGAAATTGTTACGTCAGGAGACTCGAAATGAAAACGTACGTTTATAACTTTGGAGCCGGAACCGCCGATGGCGACGGCACGATGAAGGATGTCCTCGGCGGCAAAGGCGCGGGGCTCGCGGAGATGTGCAAGGCCGGCGTGCCGGTGCCTCCGGGTTTCACGATCTCCACCGAGGTTTGCAATATCTACTTCGAGAGCGGCAACAAGGTCCCGAAAGAGATTAACGATCAAGTGCTGGCCGCCGTCGCCACGCTGGAAGAGCGCATTGGCAAGAAGTTGGGCGACGCCGACAATCCTCTGCTGGTCAGCGTCCGTTCCGGCGCGCGCTTTTCGATGCCCGGCATGATGAACACGATTCTGAATCTCGGCTTGAACGACAAGAGTGTCGAGGGTCTCGCGAAGCGCAGCGGCAATCCGCGCTTCGCCTACGATTCGTACCGGCGGTTCATTCAGATGTTCGGCGAAGTGGCGCTGGATATCGATATGGAAAAGTTCGATCACATCTTCGACGCGCGCAAGCACAAGGCCAAGACGAAGATGGATACGGATCTCACGGCCGCCGATTTGCAGGCGATCATCGCGGATTACAAGAAGCTGGTGCAGAAGGAAACTAAGAAGCCGTTTCCGCAGGATGCGCGCGAGCAACTCTCGATGGCGCGAGATGCGGTGTTCCGCTCTTGGTGGAATCCCAAAGCTTCTTACTATCGCAAGATGGAAAAGATTCCGGATGAAATCGGCACCGCGGCGAACGTGCAGGCGATGGTGTTCGGCAACACCGGCGATACGTCGGCCACCGGAGTCGGCTTCACGCGCGATCCGGCGACGGGCGAGCGCGTGTTCTACGGCGAATTTCTAGTGAACGCGCAGGGCGAAGACGTGGTGGCCGGCATCCGCACGCCGTCTCCGATTCACGATCTGGAAAAAATCATGCCCGCGGCGTACAAGCAGCTCCGCGACATCACGGATAGCTTGGAACATCACTATCGCGACATGCAGGACTTCGAGTTCACCATCGAAGAAGGCACGCTCTACATGCTGCAAACGCGCAACGGGAAGCGCACCGGGCCTGCTGCCGTCCGCGTCGCGGTGGAGATGGTGGAAGAAGGCCTCATCAACAAAAAGGAAGCCGTGATGCGCGTGGCTCCGAATCAGCTGGATCAACTACTGCATCCGGTGTTCGACGTGCCGTCGCTCAAGAAGCTGACGCTGGTGGCCACGGGTATCGCTGCTTCGCCGGGAGCCGCCGTCGGCCGCGCCGCGTTCAGCGCGGAAGAGGCGGTCGAGATGGGGCAGAGCGGTCCCGTGATCCTGGTCCGCAAGGAAACCACGCCGGACGATATTCACGGCATGGACGTGGCCAAGGGAATTTTGACGGCGGTGGGCGGCAAGTCCAGCCACGCGGCTGTGGTGGCACGCGGCATGGGACGGCCGTGTATCGTGGGCGCCGGTTCCATCTCCATCAGCGAAAGCGCCGGACTCTTCACCGTCACCACCGGCGGTAAGAAGATCACGGTGAAGCAAGGCGATTGGATTTCCATCGACGGAACCACCGCCAATGTGTATCTGGGCAAGGCAGTCACGAATGAGCCCGATCCGAACTCCTCTTACTTCGGAAAGCTCATGAAGTGGGCGGACGAGTTCCGCGGTAAGTTCGGCGTGCGCGCGAATGCGGACATCCCTCGCGATGCGAAGGCCGCGCGGCTGTTCGGTGCCGAAGGCATCGGTCTGTGCCGCACGGAGCACATGTTTTTCGCCGAGGATCGCATCCAGTTCATGCAGGCGATGATTCTGGCTCGCGACGAAAAATCGCGGCGCAAGGCGCTCGCGAAGCTGCTGCCGTTCCAACGCAAGGATTTCGCCGGATTGTTCACGGCGATGGACGGATTCCCCGTCGTCATCCGCACGCTGGATCCGCCTCTGCATGAGTTCCTGCCGAAGCGCGAAGACCTGATGGTGGATCAGGCTCGCTTGCCGCACCTCAAGGCGAAGGAGAAGAAGGAAGTCTCCGAAAAATACAACATTCCGGTGGGCGAGTTGAAGAAGCGCATCCCGGAGTTGCTGCATCGCGTGGAAGAACTGCACGAGTTCAACCCGATGCTGGGCCATCGCGGCTGCCGGCTGGGCATCACGTATCCCGAGATCACCGAAATGCAAGCCCGCGCGATCTTCGAAGCCGCGGTGCTGGTGGCGAAGAAGGGCATCAAGGTAGTGCCCGAAGTGATGATCCCGCTGATCGGCAGCGCCGGTGAGTTGGAAAATCAAAAAGCCATTGTCGACAATGTCGCTAAGGAAGTTCTCGCGAAGGCCGGCATGAAGAAGATGCACTACCTGGTGGGCACGATGATCGAGATCCCGCGCGCGGCTCTGCTCGCGGACAAGATCGCCAAAGACGCCGAGTTCTTCAGCTTCGGCACCAACGATCTGACGCAGACCACCATGGGCCTGTCTCGCGACGACTATACGAAGTTCTCGCGCGAATACGAGAACCTGAAAATCTTCAAGGCCGACCCGTTCGCGGCGATCGACCAGGAAGGTGTGGGCATGCTGATTGAGATGGCGATCAAGTTGGGCCGCTCCGCGCGTCCCGGTATCGAGATCGGCATCTGCGGAGAGCACGGCGGCGAGCCCTCGTCGGTCGAGTTCTGCTATCGCGTGGGCATGGATTACGTTTCGTGCTCGCCGTACCGCGTGCCCATCGCGCGATTGGCCGGAGCGCAGGCCGCGCTTTCCGGTGGCGATAAAACAGAAACGATGCGGACGGCTTAGGCCGCTTCCGCATCGCTCGTAGGTCCGCCCCGCCCGTAAAACGGCGGGGTTTTTATTTACGCTAGCGTTCGACGGCCACGTGCGTGTGCGTGTCGATCGCGTCGCGCTGCACCAGTTTCACGATCGAGGTTTCGTATTCCTTGCCGTTCTCGTCGAGAATGTACAGTTTGTTCTTCTCCACCGCAAATCGTAGCGGAGTGGTGCCCGGGAATTTCGCCATGGGCGCCGTCCGGCCTCTCCAGCGCTGCACCAGATAAGCGCAGAACTGCGATTCAATCACGTAGTTATCGTAGGTGAAATTGTTCGCCGTGGGCCTGGTCTGCGAAACCAGAGTGTAGCGCCCGTCGTTGCCTTGTACCATGGTCCACGTCCCGGCGTCGGTGTCCGTTGTGTAATTCACATTCACGAAATACGAATTGGAGACGGTGCTCAGCAACTGTCCGCTCTGCCACGCGCGATCTTTCACCGGAGTTTTCGTGGCATCGGCACGCACTGCCGGCGGAGCGGGAATAGCCGCTTTAGGCGCGGGCTGCGGCTTCGGATCTGCTTTTGCGACGGGCTCGGGTTTGGGTTCCGGCCTGGGAGCCTGACGTACCACCG
The DNA here is from genome assembly GCA_036498815.1 of Bryobacteraceae bacterium. GTDB lineage: Bacteria > Acidobacteriota > Terriglobia > Bryobacterales > Bryobacteraceae > Palsa-187. Next base: position 136,226 of record DASYET010000014.1, read on the forward strand.
CCGGAACCGGCGGCTGCACTTGCTTCGCGACCACGACCGGCTCCGGCTTCGGAGCTACGGCGGGCGCTGGCGTGGGCTTCACGGGGGCTTTGGCCACGGGGGCGGCGGGCTTCACCGCGGCGGGCGCCGGGTCCGGAGCCTTCACAACGACAACGGTGGGAGCCGGAGCCGGAGTCTTCGCGGGCGCCTGCTGCGCCAATTGCAGCGGATGCTTTGGGATTTGCTTGAGAATGGCCGCGGGGTACTCCACGCCCTCCTGGTCCACGAAGTAGAGCTTGTTTTTTTCCACCGCTATTTTCACCGGCACGATGAGGGAGACGCGAATGGGACGCGATGTCCGGAGACGTCCCACTTGCACTAAATACACGCCGTCCGCCGAATCGAACATGAAATTCTGATAGACCGTGGCGATGGCGCCGGTCGTATTTGTGGAATATTCGATGTCGCCATATTGGTTTTTATAACCATCCTTTGTGGCGCCATCGGCGATTTCCGCCGCGGTGAAGTAATGAGTGTCGCGGTTGTCCAGAAGCTGGCCGTTTTGCCATGCGCGCTCCTTGGGAGCGGCCGCGCAGATAACAGCGGTAAGAGCGATTGCAACGAGGAACTTCGCCATGTCAGAAAAACCTCCGGTAAGGCTTACGAGGGAGTCTGCATGCAAGTTATCATTCCGCGCGGGGTGGAAAGAATCAGGTGCTTAACCTAGCAGGAACACCGAAGAACTCTTAGGAAACTACTTAGGAGTGAAGTACTGCGAAGAGCGGAGTACCAGAGATCTACTGGTTGTCTTTGAACTCTTCCAGCCAGGCCATTTGAATTCGTTCTAACTTCGCCTCGTTCGACTTCAAGGGATCGTCGTCGAAGTCTTCCAGCTCTGTGATCCACTTGTGCAAATCCGTGTAGCGGATGTGCGTGGGATCCAGGTCCGGAAACTTTTCGTAGAGCGAGAGCGCAATATCGTCGAGTTGATCCCAGGTGAGCTTAGGCATCGATTTTCGTCCCTTTCAGCGCGCGTTCCGCCACCGAGTTCATGATGGCCTCCGCCAGGCTCTGCGTGGCTTGGTCGATTTGATCGATCTTTTCACGGATCAGTAAATGATCTTCGCTGTGATAGACCACCAGCAGCTCATTGATGGATTTGTCGATCGCCGCGCGTTCCTGGTCGTTGAGCGTGGAGTACGCTTCTTCTTGCTTGGCTTTCTCGACCGCCGCCATGACTGCGTCGGCTTCCACACGAGCTTCGCGCAGTTGGCGCTCGTTCAAGTCCTCCTCTGCCTTTTGGTAGGACTCCAGGATCATCGCTTCTACTTGCTCGTCGGTCAGGCCGTAGGAAGGCGTGACGTCCATGCTGTGCTCTTTGCCCGACCGCGCATCGCGAGCCGTCACGTTGAGGATGCCGTTCGCGTCGATCAGGAAGCGCACTTCGATCCGGGCCATGCCCGCTTGCATGGGAGCGATGCCCTTCAGGTCGAATCGCGCGAGGCTGCGGCAATCTTTGACGAGTTCGCGCTCGCCCTGCACCACGTGGATGAGGACGTTGGTTTGTCCGTCGACGGCGGTGGTGAACTGCTCGGTGGCTGAATTTGGAATGGTGGAGTTGCGATGAATCAGCTTGGAGACGAGTCCGCCCATGGTTTCGATGCCGAGGGAGAGCGGTGTCACGTCGAGCAGCAGTTGATCCTGCACGTCGCCCGACAGAATTCCCGCTTGCACGGCGGCGCCGAGCGCGACCACCTCGTCAGGATTCAACTCGGTGTGCGGACGGGTGCGGAAGAGGCGTTCCACCGCGGAGCGCACCAGCGGAATCCGCGTGGAACCGCCCACCATGACGACTTCGTCGATTTGCTCGACCGTGACGCCCGCGTCGGCGATGCAGTTGCGGCAGGGGCCGAGCGTACGTTCGACGATGCCCTCAATCAGTTTGTTGAAGATGTCCAGAGTGATCTCGCGCTGGTAGTGCTTGCCGCCGTACTCCATGTCGATCACGGCCTGCGGCACAAACGAGAGCTCTTCTTTGGCCTTGATCACCGCGCGGCGCAGGATTTGCACCGCATCGCTCTTGATGGAGATGTCCTCGCCCCACTCGCTCTGAATGTCTTCGAACGCCACGCGCATCAGCAGATGGTCGATGTCGTCGCCGCCCAGGTGCGTATCGCCGTTGGTGGCGAGCACTTCAAAAATACCTTCATGCAAACGCAGGATGGAGATGTCGAACGTGCCGCCGCCTAAATCGTAGACTGCGATGACGCCTTCTTTTCGCTTGTCGAGTCCGTAAGCGAGGGCCGCGGCAGTGGGCTCATTCACCAGCCGCAAAACTTCGAGCCCCGCGATGCGGCCAGCATCTTTCGTCGCTTGCCGCTGTGCGTCATTGAAGTACGCCGGTACCGTGATCACGGCTTGCGTGATGGTTTCACCGAGGGCTTCTTCCGCGTCGCTTTTCAACTTACGCAGAATGTGCGCGGAGACTTCGGGCGGCGTCATCACCTTGTCGCCGAGTTGCACCTTCACAACGCTCTCGCTACCCGGAGCGATGTGGAAGGGGAACAGCTTCAGTTCCGCGCCGATATCTTCGAGTCCGCGGCCCATGAGGCGCTTGACGGAGTACACGGTGCGGTCCGGCTGCGAGATGAGGAGTTCGCGGGCGCCGGCTCCGACTACCACTTCTCCCGCGGGCGTCACGGAGACGATGCTGGGAACAATGCCGGACAAGATGCGCGGCCCGGTGAGCTCCATCACCGCGACAAGGCTATTGGTGGTGCCGAGGTCGATCCCTACAATTTTGGGTTTCGCCTCGCCGAAATCAATTTGAAAGGTGGACATTCAGTTCCTTGTCGACTTCCCGGATCAAATTCGATACATACCGTCGCCGGTTCAGGCCGCGGCCTACTTTGTCGAGTACGGCACCGGTATCGAGCACGGCACCGGCGGCCGATGCGTCATAGAGCGCGAACAGCTCCTCCAGCTCCGCGTCGATTCCGGTGAGCAGGCCTTGAAACTTCTCGCGCGCGGCGTCTAATTGGCCGCGAGCCGAATCGTCGCCTTCGCGCAGCTCTTCGAGAGCCATGTTCAATTCGAAGACCTCTTCGAGCAACTCCGTGGGCGCCTCTTTGGCGAATTCGACTTGCTTCTGCTTGAGGAAATACTCGGCCCGCGTCACGGGATTCTTCAGCGTGCGGAACGCGTCGTTTAGGATCGCGGTCATGTCGAGAGCCTTCTGCTGCTCCTCGGCGCCGGCGCGGCTGAACTTGTCGGGATGCCACTGGCGGCTGCGCTCATAGAAGCGCTTTTGCAAATCGTTCAAATCCAAAGCGAGCTTCGGCTCCAGACCGAAAGCTTCGTAATATTGCATTTAGGCGGAGAGCATCATGCGGAAAAAGACGTTCCGCAGCCGCAGCTTTTTTTCGCGTGAGGATTGTCGAACACGAAGCCGGAATGGATGATGGAATCCTTCCAATCCAGAGTCATGCCGTCCAGGAACACCATGCTCTTCGGATCGATGTACACGTTCACGTCGTCGAAGTTGAGCACCTTATCGGTGGGCCGGGGCTTGGGATCGAAGCGAAACTGGTAGCTCAAGCCCGAGCAGCCGCCGCCCAGCACGCCCAAGCGCAGCCCTCCCTGTACGCCCTCGCGCTGGAACGCCGCGCGAATCTTCTCCACCGCCTTGGGAGTCACCGTCACCATCGCCGTCATTATGCCTTTGCGGATTTCTTTTTGTAATCGCCGATGGCGGCCTTGATGGCGTCTTCCGCGAGCACGCTGCAATGGATCTTTACCGGAGGCAGGCTCAGCTCATTCACGATGTCGGTGTTCTTGATTTCGAGAGCTTCGTCCACCGTTTTGCCGCGCAGCCACTCGGTGGCGAGCGAGGAGCTCGCGATGGCGCTGCCGCAGCCGAACGTCTTGAACTTCGCGTCTTCGATGACGCCGGTTTCCGGATTCACCTTCACTTGCAGTTTCATGACGTCGCCGCACTCGGGCGCGCCCACCATGCCGGTGCCGACGTTGGGATCGCTCTTATCCATCGAGCCGACGTTACGCGGATTGTTGTAATGGTCGAGAACTTTGTTCGAATAAGCCATGGTTTTCTTCCTCTATTCCAAATTCTTTAGTGCGCGGTCCACTGGACCTTGGTCAAATCGATGCCTTCTTTGTGCATCTCGTACAGCGGCGAAAGTTCGCGCAGCTTCTGCACCACGTCGATCACTTTCGCGGTCACGTAATCCACTTCCTCTTCCGTGTTGAAGCGGCCGAGCCCGAAGCGGATGGAGGAGTGCGCCAGATCGTCACCCGCGCCCAGCGCCTTCAAAACATAACTCGGTTCGAGCGTCGCCGAGGTGCACGCCGATCCGCTCGATACCGCGATGTCATTGATGCCCATCAAGAGGCTCTCGCCCTCGACGTACGCGAAGCTGATGTTCAAATTGTTCGGCAGGCGGTGCTCCATCGTGCCGTTAATGTAGACCTCGTCCAGCGCCGCCAGCAGACGGTCCTTCATCTTGTCGCGCAGGTACGACATGCGCTTTGTTTCCTCAGCCATTTCGGCCTTGGCCAACGCGCAGGCCTCGCCGAGACCTACGATCCCCGGCACGTTCAACGTGCCCGACCGCATGCCGCGCTCATGCCCGCCGCCATCGATCTGCGCCGTCAGCTGCACGCGAGGATTCCGCCGGCGAACATACAGCGCGCCGACTCCCTTGGGCCCATACATTTTGTGCGCGCTGATCGACATGAGGTCGACGTTGTCCTTGATCACATCCACCGGCACCTTGCCGACGGCCTGCGTCGCATCGGTGTGGAACAGGACTCCGCGCTCTTTCGCAATCTTCCCGATTTCCGCCACCGGTTGCAGCACGCCGATTTCATTGTTGGCGTACATGATGGAGATCAGAATTGTTTTATCGGTGATCGCGGCTTTCAGTTGCTCCAGATCCACCAGGCCGTTCTGCTGCACCGGCAGATACGTGACTTTGATGCCGTCTTTCTCCAGGCGCTTGCAGGTGTCGAGCACTGCTTTGTGCTCGGTCGCGGCGGTGATGATGTGGTTGCCGCGCTCGGCGTACATTTCCGCGACGCCCTTGATCGCCAGATTGTTCGATTCGGTGGCACCGCTGGTCCACACGATCTCTTTTGAGTTTGCGCCGATCAGAGCCGCCACCTGCTTACGAGCCTTTTCGGTGGCCTCCTCCGCTTCCCAGCCGAAGCTGTGGTTGCGGCTGGCGGAGTTGCCGAACAGGTTTGTGAAGTACGGCGTCATCGCCTGAAACACACGCGGATCCACCGGAGTGGTCGCATGGTTGTCCATATAGATAGGTAGTTTCATCGTGTTTCCGATTCCATTCTCGTTTGCGTAGCCGCCATAGGTTGGATGCTCGACAGCATCACTTGGACCGGACTTTCTTCCGAAAGATCCGCGATACTGATGCCCGACAGCAGCCGCAGGATGCCTTCGTGCACTTTCCGCAGCGGCTCGCGAACCGGGCACAGCGAGCTTTGCGTGCAGTCCTTCGGTTCGTCGTGTTCGGTGAAGCACTGCGTCAGGATGATGGGCCCGTCGATGGTCCGGATGACTTCCAGCGTGCTGATGTCGCGGGCGTCGCGGCCCAGCCGGTAGCCGCCATTGGTGCCTTGCTCAGAGATAAGGAACCCCGCCTTACACAGCTTTTGCAGGATCTTCGAGAGCAGCGGCAGCGGGATCCGGTAGGCCTCGGCGATGTCCTTCGCGGACGCGCTGAAGCGGGCACCCCGGCCCGCGGACAAGTGCCGCAGGGCGATCAACCCGTAATCCGCTTTCTTGGTGAGCTTCAGCATGTAAGACTGTTTGAGTCCTGTCAGACCGTTTCGGTCCTACATCAAGTCTATAGGGCGGAAGTCGTTCTGTCAACTACCGGTATCATATTGAAAAAAATAATGTTAATGCCCTCTTGCGGCAGCCATCCAACACGGTTCGCCCGTCACCACTCTACTTTGTCGGTGGAGGAGGAACTCGGACTGCCAGGAATATTTTGACAAGATCATCGGCGATGCCGTTGGAGGCGAGAGTCCCGTCGAGGGCCGTCACTTTGCCTGAGTCCAGGACAGCGGAGGTCTTTTTGTCTACGATCACGAACGTGTGGATGTAAGTAAACAGGGGACGATCGATTTCGATCAGCAGGTCGGCCACCCGTTGGTCCTGGACGATGGTTAAACCCAGTTTGGGCCAGTCCTTCTTTACAGCAAGAGCCCTGTCCAGTGTATCGACGGTGAGAAAGGTCGTCTTGGATCGGATAAAAATGGTCTTCGCATTCCGGAGCGCTTGCTTCGGGTCGGACGCCGCAACCGCCGCGCTCGATGCGGGCAGAATCGCAGCCTTTGCGGGCAGCTGGAGGCTCGTGCCAGAGCCGAGCGCTACGCTAACGCCAGAATTTGGCAGACCGATGACACTCTCGATCGGGACCGCAAACGCAGCGGGACCTTTCTGGGAGGTGATGATGCCGATCAGCGATCCCGTTCGATCAACCAACGCACCGCCACTCGATCCAGGGGCGACGGGTGCCGTGAATTGTACCAGGCGAAACCCCGAGCCTGCTCCTGGAATCTCATCGGCGGGACGGATCGCGGAGACGATGCCTTGGGTGGCGGACCAAGTGAGGCCGCCCTCGTTGGTTACGGCGTAGACAGGATCGCCTTGAGCGATTTTTGCAGTACTCCCCAGGGGGAGCGCGGCGAGGCCGCCGGCCGAGATCTTGAGGGCCGCCACATCGCGCCGCTCATCGAATCCGGTGAGAAGAACCCGGTCGAACACTTCTCCATCGGCGGTGCGGACCTGGATTTCGGCCGCGCCTTTGATCGCGTGGTAGGCGGTGAGAATAATTCCTGTGTTCGCGATGGTCACGCCGGTCGAGACGGAGTGGAGCCGGCCCGCGCCTTCGCCTGCCAGCACGACCACAGTGGCTGCCTTCGCCCGCTCGAAAATCTCAGTACTGTTTGCCGGTGCCGGGGTCTGCTGGCCGGCGAGGACAACTGCAAATGCGAGCAAAATAATAAACCGGGGAATCCTCATGGTTTTAGAGTATAACCCAGATCATTGAGGCTCCCGTACGCGACTTGTTCAGCCGGTAAATGTCGTTCTCTTCGAGGATTATGACCAAATTAACTTCAGCCGCCTAATTCCCGCTCCCCGCCAACACCTTCGCCCCCGCCAACTCCGCCACCGCCCCGAGCGTTGTCTGCGCCGCGTTCAACCCCAAGCGAAAATCATCGTCGCTGAAGGTCGCGAACACGTCCGTCGCCTGGTGATGATGCGGATCCCACCCATTGCCAATCTGCGAGCCTCGCTCGCTTTCCCGCATGCTTAGCGCCGGCGTCAGGTCCTGGAACGGTGTCGAATCCGTATTCGTCATGTGCGGACCCACCGACGCTGGATAATCCGTCGCGTACTTCTCATTCGCCCTCTGGAATTTGAACGCCAGCGCCATAGCCGCATCGGCCAGCTTCGACGTCATCTGGAACTCGATGTTCACGTCCGCCTCCGCGCGCTGCGCCTTTGGAATCGACCCGTCCTTGCTGGGCATCCCGTGATCGAACATCATCATGTCGTGTTGGATCATGCCGAGCCACTTCGGCTCCGGATACAGCCCCGACCCGGCGGGCGATTCCTGGCCTTGCAAATCCTTCCTCTGCGCGATGTATGCCTTGGCCCCGTTCTCGCCCGTCTCCTCGTTGTTCCACAGCGCGAACCGGATCGTCCGCTCCGTTTGCACCGAGGGATCGCTCAGCACGCGAGCCAGTTCCATCACCAGCGCCGTGCCGGACCCATCGTCATTCGCCGCCTCACCCCAGCCGATCCCGTCCATGTGTGCGGAGACAATGTACATCTCCTCCGGATGCGTGGTCCCGACCTTCGTGCAGAACACTTCGTCGCGAGCGCCCGCCACCGAGGGCGGAGTATTCAACTCGCGCAGCTTCTCGTCCGTCTGCTTCAATGGATCGTTGTTGACGCTTTCGGGCACTCTCGATCCGCGCCGCCGGGCACCGCCGGGACCTGTGGCCGCAGCCGCGCCTCGACCGCCCGCGCGCGGCGCGCCCGTCCGCGGAGGCGCAGGCTGGTAATCGTAGACAACGCGCTCGGTGGGACAGCCGTAGCTCTTGAGCTGCGCCTCAATCCAATCCACCGCCGCGCGATTGCGATCCGTGCCCTGGCGGCGATCGCCGAACTGCGTCAAGCCTTTGATGGTGGCCTTGTAGCGCTCCAGATTGAGCGAGCCTACCAGCGCCGCGATCGGATCGGGGGCCTGGGCCCGGCTCAGGGCGGGGAACAGGCACGCGGGACAACAGAGCAAACACAAACGCCGCAGAATCGAAGATTTCATGGGTTGCCTCCCAGGGAATTGACTCACGCGACAGAGCGTTTCAGAAAAGAAGGAGACCGGGAGAGAGGCGGACGGAGCTTTTTGAAAGAATACCATTTTTCTGCTCCCTTCAAGGGGCGAATTGCGTCTAATCCTACGTGAGAACCGTCGTCCTTGCCCTTGCCGCCGCCGGGCTGCTGCCTGCCCAAATCATCGTCCACCTTTCGCCCGCCACGAACCGGGCTTTCGAAACGTATGTCCGCAACGCCGAATCCTCCATGGAAGCCGCCGAATACAAGCCACGCACCACGGCGAAGAGCGACCAGGTGGACATTGCTCCGTGGGACGGCACCGGCCCTCACGACATCGAATCCGGACTGATTCATGATTGGGTTGCCGGAACGCTGGTCCGCGGAGCGAAGCTCGAAAAAGCGCTCGCGGTGTTCCAGAATTACGAGAACTACAAAAAGATCTTCGCTCCGGAAGTGGTCGAATCAAAACTGCTGGGTCATGAAGGGCCCAGTTGGCGCGCGTTCCTTCGATTGAAGCGGAAGAGCGTGGTGACGGTGGTGCTCGATTCCGAGTATCAAGTGGAGTACAAGCCGCTCAGCAACGGCCGCTGGGCGATTCTCTCCCGCTCCAGCAGCATCGCTGAACTGCAGGACGGCAAGCCGCTGCCCTCCGGCACGGGGCAGGGCTTTTTGTGGCGATTGAACTCCTATTGGACGATTGAGCCGCGTCCCGAAGGGCTTTATCTCGAATGCCGCGCGGTCTCACTCTCGCGCGACATCCCTACCGGGCTCAACTGGATCGTGAAGCCGATGGTCTCCGGCGTCCCGCGCGATTCGCTGCAACACACGCTGGAATCCGCCAGCAAAGCGATCCGGTAGCCCCAAGCATAAGCGCGGAGACGCCTTATTTCACTCGCTCACCGCGTTCCTCGCGAGGGCCTTGCCGCAACACCACGCCGCTCACTCTGCCGCCATCTCTCACAAACTCAATCCTGGCGTCGACCACCTTCAGGAAGAACTGATCCGCCGCCTCCGCAAATAATCCGAACGGCGCCTGCCCCGGTACCCGGCCCATCAGCTTTCCGTCCTGGATCGCCACCGTCAGCCGCAACCCCGGCAACTGATAGTCGCCTGTGTACTCCGCCAGCTCGGACGCCGGAACATCCACTTCGGCCTTCTCCGCCACTTCCGTGCTCTTGCGCGAAGCCGTCCGCTCCCGCCCGTATTGCAGGATGGTGGCTGTTTCGCCGGAGAACTCCAGCACCGCGCCCGGCCGCGTGAAAAAGCGCGTCTCGGACTCCGCCATCATCTTGGTGCGGCGCTGCCCCGTGACCTCTTCCGTCAACCCGCCGTTCTCAAACCGCACGTACAGGTTCACTCCCGCAGAGATCTCATAGGTGCCGACATAGCGCCGCAGAACTTCCGGGGCCAAAGTAATTTCTTTCTTCTTGGCCTTGGAGGCCGCGTCATCCCCTTCCGCGATGCTGCCTAACTCGCGAGCCATCGCTTCCGGAGCCGACCCGGCCGTATTCCCTAACACCGCCACCATGATTTGCTCATCGGGATAATAGATCACGTCGGAGGAAAAACCCTCCAACTTTCCCACGTGCGACACGCGGCGGTGCCCGTTCGCTTTATCCACGTAAACGCCCAACCCGTAATCGCCCGAGTACGCGGTGGTCATTTTCCGCAGGGATTCCGCCGACAACACCCGGCCTCCAAACAGCCCGCGCTCCCAGCGCAGCAGATCGGAGGTCGTCGAATACAACCCGGCCGCCGCATACAGCACGGTCATATTCACAAACGGAGCATTCTCCCATCCCAGCGCTCCCTGCACGTATCCGGAAGCGCGCTGGGGCACCACGGCCGCACCGGATTCGTACCCGGTATCCTTCATGTCCAGCGGCGTCAAAAAGTTTTCTTGCAGGAACTGCGCGTACGGCTCGCCCGCAACCTGCTCGATCAGGTAGCCCAGCACGTCATAGCCGGAGTTGCTATAGCTCATCCGCGATCCGGGCACGAAATCCAGTGGCCTCTTGGCAAGGGTTTCCACCAGCCTCGCGGGCAGAATCGCAAACGGGCGGAGCTGCGGGTAATCGGGAAAATCCATCAGACTCGGAATGCCGGAAGTATGCGTCAACAGTTGGAAGATGGTGATGGAATCCCAGGCCTTCGGCGGATTCGGAATATGCGCGTTGATCCGATCCTCCACGTGCAGCTTTCCGCGTTCTTCCAGCAGTAGTACGGCCGCCGCCGTGAACTGCTTGGTCAGCGACCCCACCCGAAACCGCGTGTTCGCCGCGTTCGGAACTCCAAACTCAAGGTTCGCGGCTCCGTAAGCGCGATTAAATAGGACCGAGTCGCCGCGCGCGACCAGCACCGTTCCCATGAACTGATTGGTGGAAGTGTAGAACTGAACCGCGTCCTCCATGGAGTCCACGTCATCCTGCGCAAGGCATACTGCGGCGCACAAGAGGAGAAGGGAAGTGACGCGCCCCAGCATATTCCTAACTATACTTCGTGCCCCGTGGCCGAAATCGATCAAAGCGTGAGGGGCCGTTCGGTCCACTTCACGTCCCAATATTTCCCGAACTTTCGGCCCACCTGGCTAAACGTCCCAATCGTCTGGAAGCCGAACCTTTGGTGCAGAGCATTGGACGCATCGTTGGGCTGAGCGATGCCGGCGACAATCCGGTGAATGTCCTCCGTCGCGATGGCGGCGAATAACGCTTCGTAGAGCCGCTTCCCTAGCCCTTGGCCTACCGAATCCGGTCTGCAGCCGATGCTGGCTTCGACGGTGGTGTCGTAGGCCTCCTTGGCCCGGTGCGGTCCGGTGCCGGCGTAGCCGAGAATGTCGCCCTCAGGTCCGCAAGCCACAAGCAGCCGATGCCGTTTGCCGTCGGAATGATCGTGGAACCACCCAACACGCTCCTCGGGAACGTAGGGCTGCACGTCGAACAAGATGTGCGTGTTGGTGACGTAGTAATTGTGGATATTCGTGATGCCGGGCAGATCATCCCGTGTGGCGGCGCGCACCGTGACACTCATACTTTCGATTTTACGAACGCGCGCGAGAATCCGCGGACTCGCGCAGGAACACCCACCGCTCGCTCACCCAAAAATTGAGCAGTCCCGTTACCCCAATCGTCGTCAGATTCGCCGGGACCGCGGGCACGCCCGCCCATCCTGTCAACACACGCATCAAGAGCAGATTCGATCCCAGTGACAGCAGACCGTTCGACACTTGAAACCGCCACAAGCTACTCTCTCCTGCCCGCGTCCTTTCCTTGAACGTCCACCGCCGGTGCCACCAGTAGTTGTGCAGAATCGTCGTTTCCACCGCCAGAGCGGTCGCCGCCAGGTAATGCAAGCCCACCCAGTTCCAAAACGCCAGGGAAGCGATCTGGACCCCCACCCCCATCAGCCCGACCGTGTTGAAGCGGAGCCAACGGATCACGACTTCGTTTCCAGCGCGGGCTTCTCCAGTTGGTAGAGCGCCCGAGTATGCTTTACCATCGCCTGCGCGAGAATTACCGCGAGCGCCGCGGAGCCCACGGCGAACCCGACGTCGAACAGCAGGAATCCGCGTCCCGCGATCACGACACCCGGCCGGAACAGCGCGACGACGCTCCCCACCGCCAGCAGAATCCGCAACTCCGTCGGCCCGAAACTCCAATACGATAAATGGAACGTCCCGATGGTATAAGTGGCTAAATAAATCTCAATCGACAGCAGTAAATACGCGATTAAAAACGCATACGCCACCGCCGGACTCATGTATCCGGAGAACGCCAGGCCGCTCATCAGGAAGAACGTTCCCACCGCGTCCAGCACGTGGTCCACATAGAATCCATAGCGGGGCCTCTGCTGATTGCGGACCCGGGCCAGCGTCCCATCCAGAGAATCGCCGAACCAGTTGGCGCTCAGCGTCGCAATCGCCAGGAGGAGCGCGGGCGGAAACGTCCTCGACCACCAATAACAAGCCCCGGTCGCGATCAGCGCGACGAATCCGATCCCGGTCAAGTGGTCCGAATTCATCCACCCGGGCAGCCGGTGTGCAATCCAAATCAACGTCTTCTTTTCGAGGGAGGCGAGCACGCTGGTGTGCGAACGGGCGGCCTGCTGGAATGCCGTTTTTTCTGTCATCGATTCTTTAGACGTATGAGACTTAATTAAGATTACTCAATCTTCTCCGGCGCGCCTCCGGATCACGGTACACTGCGGGCTTGAAGTCCCACCGCATGATTTACTTGGCGCTGGCGATCCTGATGGCGCCGGTAGCCTGGTGGCTCGCCCAGGACCGCGCCGTCTGGCTCTGGGACCAGTCCTGGTACGGCGAAGTTTCCACCGATTTGTGGTTCTACGCCTCGCACTTTTCGCTGCGCGAATGGGCCACGGCGATGATCTACGAGATGAACCTGAAGCCGCCCGGAGTGGTGTGGATCGGCCAGTTTTTCGTCCCCCTCCACGCGCTGTTCGGCGACATTGAAAATGCGCTGTTGGTGTCCGTTCTTGTCACGCAAGCTCTGCTGCTCTGGACCATTTACAAGATCGGCGAAGCCTTAAAGCCCGCGCACTCCTGGACGCCCTTCGTGGGAGTAATCTTCGCCGCGGCCACGCAGTCCTTCGTCGGACTCTCGCATCAGTTCATGGTGGAACCGCTGCAAGCTTTGGCCGTAGCTTGGGTGGTCCTGATCGCCGCGAAAGTGGACGAATGGCCCGGGGCTCGAATCCTGGTGCACTTGGCGGCCGCGACTTTGTTAGGCGCTCTCGCCAAACTAACCACGCCCGCTTATTGCCTGCTTTTCTATCCCTACATCGCTTATCGGATGTTTATGTTGCGCTCTCTGCGGCCTTGGCGGGAAATGTTTTCCTCGGAATGGTCAAGAATATCCTCGCGACTCGTCATCGTATTATTTGCGCTGATCGTACCCGTGACCGCCCTGTGGTACACCCTGAACGCCAAAGCCGTCTGGCAGCACGCACGCGACTCGGCCTCCGGTGAGATCGCGCTGGCGTACGGATTCCGCGGATCCTTCTTTCAAAAACTTCTGGTCTGGACCGGCCTCCTGAACCAGACCATCCTCTCGCCTTACCTGGCATGGACCCTCGCGCTCGCCTGCGTCGCCGCCCTCCTCTATTTCCCTTTCCAAACCCGAGCCGCCCTCTTCACGCTAAGCCTGGCGCAGATCGCGATCGTCCTCGCGCTCTTCTCCCTGGCGGACGCGGTGGAATCCCGCTACCTCTATGCCTTAATCGTCTTTGTCTCGATCAGCGTCACTGTTCTTTGTTCCAGCACTCCCCGCGGCGCTTTGCTGTTCCTGGTTCTGGTGCCGTGCGCCGTCCAATGGAGCTTCACCAACAACGCCGCCTCCGGGCGCCCCACGAGCCGGAGCAGTGTTTCCCCGCTCCTGATTGCCGCCGATCCCGGCACCGTTCACTACCAGGAACTCACGCGCATCGTCGCACTCACTTCCAACGCCAGGGGCCGTTACAATGTCGTAGGAGTGGAGGAGCCGTGGCTGAACGCCAACGGGGCTTCTTTCTTCGCCGCGAAGCAGCGTCTGGCCACCGGAATTCGCAGCTTCTACACGTCGCTCGGATACGCGGAGAAGGACGCAGCCGTTGCGCTGAAACGTTTGGACGATCTTAATACTCACTACCTCATCACCCTCGATGAACAACACCAGAACGCGGCACCGAACTTCCTCAACGCGGTGTCGCTCTCGGTACTCAAAGCCATCCGCCAGGACCCGCGCTACCGTCAGCTGGACTTTCCGAGCACGCAGGGAGTGCTCATCTTTGAGCGCCAGTCTGACCATCCGTAAATGACTCCGGCGCCCGAGCTCGTCTCCGTAGTGATCCCGTGCTACAACCCCGCGCCGTTCCTGCGCGAGACGCTGGCTTCGCTTTCGGCGCAAACTCATCCGCGCATCGAAGTGATCGTGGTTAATGACGGCAGCACCAACCCTGAGAGTCTGGCTCTGCTCAAAGAGATCTCTACCCAGGTTGACATTTATCTGGAACAGCCCAACAAGGGACTCGGCGCCGCCCGGAACACCGGTTTCCGCGAAGCTCACGGCAACTTCGTCCTCCCCCTGGACGCGGACGATCTGATTGAGCCAACGTGTATCGCCGAATATCTGAGGGCGCTGCTCCACGACGAATCCGCCGCTTTCGCTTATGGCGATTATCAGGTGTTCGGCACAAAAAACTATCCGGAAACCACCGGCAAGTACAATTTGGAGCAATTGCTCACACAAAATATCCTTATTTATGCGTCGTTAATTCGCAAGAAAGTGTGGGAAGATTCCGGCGGCTATGACGAATCCATGCGGCTGGGTTACGAAGACTGGGAATTTTGGCTCCGCTTAGGATCGCGAGGACACTTCGGACATCACATTCCTAAATCTCTTTTCCGCTACCGCAAGCATGGAGCCTCGCTGTACGACACCGCGCTGGCGAATCACGCCCAGCTGATCGCCTACATGGAGGAGCGCCACCCGGAGCTCTATCAGCCTGCCTCCCGGATGCGGCTCAAGGCGCGATGGTCGCCCTCGGTCTGCATCGTCTCGCGCGGCGTAGTAGCGCCGCAAACAATTCAAGATGTTTTTGTTACGCCTTCCGCCGCGGCCTTAGGCAGCGCGCCCGCTGTCGTCATCCCCGGAACCCGTCCGTTAGATGAAAACACTGCCGAGATCGCGGCGCTCGCCGTCTGGACCGGCCACCAGACACTTCGACTCTCGGACGGTTCCCAAGCCCTCTCGCGAGCGGCCGCGCTCAAGGGCGAGCTCGTCGCGGAACCGCCTCCCGCCGCGCCGCCCCCCGCTTCGACCTCGCCCTGGAGTACGCTTCACCGCCACCTCCATAATGCCGAGCTGCTTTCGCTTCGCTCCTGGGCGCTCCACCCCGCGCGTTCTGTCGTGCGTCTGATCCCGCTCGGGGTGAAAGAGCGCATCAATCAATCCGCCGGAAAACAAATCTTCGACCTTTCGTTTTATCTCCGTTTCCAGCCGAAAGCCATCTCTTTAAACTTCAGCGTTGTCGAGCTGCTCGAATACTATCCGCTGCCTGCTACCACAGGCCGCCAGAGGCTCGCCGTCATCATCCCGCATCTGGGGCCGGGCGGAGCCGAATCCGTCCTGCTCGACATTCTCTCCAGCCTGGATAAAAACAAATTCGAGATTCTTGTTGTTGCGACGCAATCGAGCGACGCCTCCTGGCTTCCCCGCTGGAAAGCCGCCGCGGCCCATGTTTACGATCTGGCTGAAATCTCGCCGGAGCGAATGGTAAACGCGCTCTGCTCCCTGGTCAAGAACTGGCAGTGCTCCACCGTGCTGGTGCAGAACAGCCTTTTTGGCTACGCCGCGATTCCGTTCATCAAACAAATCGCGCCCTCTACGCGAACCATCGACGTCATCCACGCGCTTGACGACGCCTGGGATCAGGTTTCCGCCACCGCCAGATCCGCCTCCTCTTTCGATCTCCGTGTCGCCGTCTCCGACGCCGTGCGCGACCGTCTGCTTGCCGCGGGAACGCCGCCCGATCGCATCCGCCTGATCCGCGGCGGTATCGACCTTCAGCGCTTCCGGCCCGCCCCCACGCGTAATGCCGGCGTCCGGCAGATCCTGTTCGCCGGCCGCCTGGATCCGGTCAAGCGCCCGCTGCTGCTGGTGGAGATCGCCGAGAACCTGCTGCGCCTGGACAAGCAACGCCTGTTCCAAATCGTGGTTGCCGGCGACGGTCCGGAGCTTCCCGCGCTCTACCAGCGAACAGAACAAAAACACCTGGAAACGTTTTTCCACTTTTTGGGCCAAGTGGACGACCTCGCTCCCGTGATGCGCGACGCCGACGTCCTCATCCTGCCCTCGCGTAGCGAAGGCGTGCCGCTGGTCTTACTCGAAGCGATGGCGTGCGCCCGCCCGGTAGTCGCCTCGCGGGTCGGCGGCATCCCGCAAATCGTCGACGCCACGTGCGGCATCCTGGTCGACTCAACCCAGCCTGCCGCCGCGTTCGCCGCCGCGTTCGCCGCCGCTCTCGACCTTCTGCTCCGCGATCCCGACCGCCGCGACTTCATGGGGCACGCGGGCCGAAAACGTGTGGAAGCCTCCTATGATCTGCGCACCGCCCGCGCGGCGTATGCTGAAATCCTGGAGACTTCCCCATGCGTGGATTCCTGACCGCGAGCGCCCTTCTGGTCTTCGCCGCCCGGCTGCTGTCCGCCGCCGCGACTCTCACCATTGCTCCGTCCGTCATTTATGACTGCACAGATACGCACGGCCAAGCCACGCTCACCTGGACCGGAGCCAGCGGACCCGTGCAGATCCGCGTGCTGAGTCCGCAGGGTCCGGCGATGACCGGCTTCAATCCGCCTGCCGGCTCGGTATCCACCGACAACTGGGTCTCCGATAATCAGACGTTCTATCTGGTCAATCAGCAAGGCTCCGTCGAAGCCTCCGTGACCTCGCGCGTGCAATGCGGCGGCACGCCCAACACGCTCGATCAAGGCTTGCAAGGCGGCAGCTTCCTGCCGTTGCAACTCGGCAATACGTGGGTGTATCGCTACAGCACTCGCTTCATCACGTCCGTTTACGTGACGCTCAAAGTCACCGGGACCCAGCAGGTGAACGGCAAGACGTACTTCGTCCTCTCCTCGGTCAACTTTTCGCCTCCGTCGGTTTACATGATCGTGCGCGGCGATAACGCCGGCCGCATCTGGCAACTCACCGGCACCGCGTCGAGCCCGCAGGAAGCCCTGTTGCTGGACCCTGCCTCCGTCGCCCACGCCCCGTATTCCGGACCTCTGGGCAACTTTCCCGACGCCATCATGCTTTCCCCCACCAGCGGCGGGCTCATCGCCACAAGCGAAACTTTCGTGCGCGGCCTCGGCCTTGCCCACACGTATTCCACCATGCTCACCGGCTCGTCCGGCGGGTTCACCGACGGTATGGATCTGGTGGAAGCGCGCCTCGGCGGCGGAGTCCAACTCGCCGTGCCCCCTCCGGCTCGATTCTCGCTGTCGCTTGAGAATCTGCTGTTCGACGTGACCGGTCACAACGTGATGGATTGTTCGGTGCCCTGCTACTTCGTCGCCTGTTACCTGGCGCCCGGCGCGGATCCTCCGGGTACCTACAAGCCCTGCGCCCAGGTCCGCGTGGAAGGCGGCACCAACGTGTCGGCGTACGCTCTGGACCTTGAGGTGGACGATGCAAGCGGCAAGGCGGTGTACCACGCGCCATCGCTAGGCGGTCAGGATCTGGAGTACGTGCAGATTCCCCTCTACGCGCAACCCAACCAGCCCTTCCCGCCGGGACAATACCAACTGGTAGGACGCCTTTCCATCCCGGGAGCGCAAATCGCCGTGGCTCAGATCTCGTTTCGCGTTCAGTAACGGGAACAATCGTTAAGATCGAACAATCGTAAGATAAAGACAGCGTGCGCCGAGCACGTCTAACTTACCAAGTGGATACTTTAGGCATCTTCTGGCTCCGCGTGGCCGCGTGCTTGTACGCGGTCGGGATGCTGCATTCCATGCTGGTGCTGCTGCTCAAGCGCGGAGGCATGTACCCGGTGGCGCGTGGCACCTTCCGCATCGCGGCGATTCTTCAGGGCGTGGCCATCGTGGACCTCGGCATGGCTCTTCACCGGATTCCGGTGGAAAATTTCTTCGAGACGCTGAGCCTGTGCGCGTTCCTCATCGCCGTTCTATTCCTGGTGGTGGAATCCAGATATCAATTCGCTTCGACGGCGGTGGCGCTGTTTCCGTTGGTGTTCCTGATGGTGCTGGTCTCGGCGATGGAGCGGCCCGTGGCGCCCTTTGCCAACGTCGAAGTGAGAGATGCGTGGCTCGCCACGCACATCGTCCTGGTGATCGCGGGCTATGCCTCGCTGCTGCTCACTTCGGTGGCGGCCGTGGCGTACTTGGTGCAGGAGCGGCGCCTCAAATCGAAAAAAGGCGGACGCCTCTTGGAGAAACTGCCGCCGCTCGCGACACTGGATAACATCATCAGCGGCTCACTTGGCGTAGCGTTCGTCCTGATCACTTTGGGTATGATCCTGGTGATCACCTGGGAATTCATGTTCGAAGGTAGCACCGCGTGGATCGGAAATCCGCGGGTGACGGTCTCTCTAGTGACATGGGGCCTGCTGCTGGCCACCACCTATCTGCGCGCCACGGCCGGATGGCGCGGACGCAAGGCGGCGGTCATGTCGCTGGTGGTGCTGGGCTGTTCCGCCATCACCTGGGCGGCGCACACGGGGTTCATGATCCGATGAAGCTTTTGCTCACGGGTCTGAATCATCGCACCGCGCCGGTGGAGGTGCGCGAGCGCCTGGCTTTCGACGAGAAGACTCTTCCGCAGGCGCTGGATCAATTGAAGAAGAGTCCCGGTGTGCTGGAGGGCATGATCCTCTCGACGTGCAATCGAGTAGAGGTCGCGGTCACGGCCGATGAACAGGCCGATCCCGAGGCCGCCGTCGAAGGCTTCTTGTCGGATTCCCGCAGTGTGGCGCGCGATTGGGTGACGCCGCATCTTTATCGTTACGATGGCCCCGAAGCCGTGCGGCACCTCTTCCGCGTGGCATCCAGCCTCGATTCGATGATCGTCGGCGAACCTCAAATTCTGGGCCAGCTCAAGTCCGCGTACAACCTGGCGAAGGAGCACGGGACGATTAGCGGCGATCTCGATCTGGTCGTGACCAAGGCGTTCAACGTCGCGAAACGCGTACGGTCGGAAACCGATATCGGAGAGAGCGCCGTCTCTGTCAGCTATGCGGCGGTGGAACTCGCGCGTGAAATTTTCGGTTCGCTCAAGGGGCAGAGCGTGCTGGTCGTCGGCGCGGGCAAGATGGCGGAGAGCGCCGCGCGTCACTTGAAGCGCGCCGGAGTCTCCGAAATCCTGGTGACGAATCGCACGCGGGAGCGCGCGGACAATCTCGCGTCCGAAGTCGGCGGACGCGCCATCGATTACGAGTTCTTCCACGAAGCTCTGCCGCAGGTGGACATCCTGATCGCATCGAGCGGTGCGGCGCATCACATCATCACCTGGGAAGAGATGCGGGCTGCCATCGGCAAGCGCCGCAATCGTCCGATGTTCCTCATTGATATCGCGGTGCCGCGCAACATCGAACCCAGCGTGAATGAGCTCGACAATGTTTTTCTGTACGACATTGACGATTTGGGAAAAGTGGTGGATTCGAATGTCCGCGGCCGCGTAGAAACCGCGCAGGCCGCCGAAGAAATCATCCGCGAAGAAGTGGATCGCATGATGCTGCGGCTGAAGACGCGCGAGGTCGCGCCGACCATCGTCAGCTTGCAGGAGCAACTGGAACAATGGCGAGCCGGAGAAGTCGAACGGCAGCGCGGCAAGCTCGGCAAGTTGACGCCGCAGCAGGAAGAAGCGATCGACGCGATCACACGCGGCATCATTAATAAGATCGCGCACGGGCCCATCACGGAGCTCCGCAAGCAAGCCGGCGATTCGAGCGGCGCGCAGGTGCTGAGCGTGATCCGGCGGTTGTTCCGTTTAGGGGGAAGTGAGTGATTGTTATCGGATCTCGTGGTTCGGCGTTGGCTCTGTGGCAGGCGAAGCACATTGCGGGGAAGTTGGCGGAGTTCGGCGTGGAAACGCGCTTGGAAATTATCAAGACCACCGGCGACAAGATCCAGGATGTGCCTCTGGCGAAGGTCGGCGGCAAGGGATTGTTCACGAAGGAAATCGAAGAGGCGTTGCTGGAGCGGAAGATCGATCTCGCGGTGCACAGCATGAAAGACATGCCGACGGGCGTGCTGGAGGGCCTGCTGATCTCCGCGATTCCGGAGCGCGAAGAGCCTCGCGATGCGATGGTGGGCGCGACGCTGAGCGATTTGAAGCACGGAGCGCGGATCGGCACGAGTTCTCTGCGCCGCGCGTCGCAGTTGCTCGCGCTGGGGCGCGGTTTCCAGATCGAGAATCTGCGCGGCAACGTGGATACTCGGCTGCGCAAGTTGGACGAAGGCCAGTATGACGCCATCGTGCTCGCCGCCGCGGGCCTGCGCCGCCTCGGATGGCAGGATCGGATTCGTGAACTGATCCCGGCGGACGTGATGTGCCCCGCGGTGGGGCAGGGCGCGCTGGCGATTGAGACTCGCGATTCGGGCGAGGCTCGGAAGATCGCCCGCAAGCTGGATCACGCGGAGACGAGGGCCTGCGTCGAAGCCGAGCGAGCGATGCTCGCCGTACTGGGCGGAGGGTGCCAGGTTCCGATTGGAGCGCATGCGCAGTTGAGCGGAAGCGAGATTACGTTGCACGCGATTGTCGCGTCGCCGGATGGCTCGCGAGCAATTCGGGGGAAGCTGAGCGGGACGAATCCGGAGCAAGTGGGACAAGCGCTCGGGCAGCGATTGCTCGATGAGGGCGCGAGCGAGATTCTGAAGGACGTCTACGAGGCGTGACCAGGACAGCAAAGGTTTATCTCGTCGGCGCGGGGCCCGGCGATCCCGGGCTCATCACTCTTAAAGGTCGCCGCGCGCTGGAGCGGGCAGATTGCGTGCTCTACGATTACCTCGCGAGCGAACGGCTGCTGGATCACTGCCCTGCCGCCGCCGAGCGCATCTACGTCGGCAAAAAACGCGCGAAGCATGAAATGTCGCAGGAGGAAATCAGCGCGCTGCTGATTGAGCGGGCGAAGCGCGGCTGGACCGTGGTGCGATTGAAGGGCGGCGATCCGTTCATCTTCGCGCGGGGCGGGGAAGAGATTGAAGCGTTGGCGTCGGCGGGCATTCCCTTCGAAATCGTTCCCGGCGTGACGACGCCTCTGGGGCTCGCCGCATACACCGGCGTGCCGCTTACGCATCGCGAACATACTTCCGCCGTCACGTTCGTCACCGGTCATCGCGTGGACGCGATCGACTGGGGCAAACTCGGCGCGTCGGAAACCGTGGTGCTGTTCATGGGTCTGGTGAACTTCGCCGAGATCGCGAAGGAAATGATCGCGCGGGGACGTTCGCCTGAAACTCCCGCCATGGCGGTGCGCTGGGCCACTCGGCCGGATCAGCAGACGCTGGTGGGCACGCTCGCGACGCTGCCGGACATCATCAACAAACAAGCATTGCGGCCGCCGGCGACCATCGTGATCGGCGAGGTGGTTTCGCTGCGCGAGCGGTTCAACTGGTTTGAGAAGCTGCCGCTGTTCGGGCAGAGAATCGTCGTAACGCGGGATCACCGGCAGATCGCGGAACTTGCGGAGCCGCTCGAAGAAATGGGCGCGGAGGTGATTCGGGTGCCGGCGATCGAGATTCGTCCGGCCGAGGATCCGGCTCCGCTGGAGCAGGCCATTGCGCGGCTGCGCACATACGACTGGATCATTTTCACAAGCGCGAACGGCGTGAAGTTCTTCCTGGAACGGCTGGATGCTTCGACGCGCGACCTGCGGTCCGTCAGCGCGAAGCTGTGCGCGATTGGTCCCGCGACTCGCGCGGCGCTCGAAGCCGCGCACTTGAAAGTGGACCTGATGCCGAAAGAGTACGTCGCGGAAAGCTTGGTGGAGGCGTTTACGGAAGAGCATTTGTCCGGACGGAGGATTTTGCTGCCCCGCGCGGCGGTGGCTCGCGATGTGGTGCCTCGGGAACTGGAAAAGCGCGGAGCGAGCATCGAAGTGGTGGAGGCGTATCGAACGATCGCGCCGCCCGATCTCGCGGAGCGATCGGCGGAGGCGCTTGCTCGAAAGCCGCACTGGATTACGTTTAGCAGTTCGTCGATGGTGAAGAATTTTGTGGACGCCGCGGAGCTGGAAATGCTGGCGGGAGTGAAGATCGCGTCCATTGGACCGATCACTTCGGCGACGTTGCGCGAGTGCGGGCTCAGCGTGGATGCTGAGGCCGATCCGCACACGGTGCCCGGCTTGGTGGCGGCCATCGCCGCCGCCAGTGGACAATAGAACTTACAAATGGCTGAATCTCCGATTACACCTAGAGAAAAAGACTTCGCTGCCTGGTACCAGGATGTGGTGCTGCAAGGCGACATGGCGGAGCCCGCGGAAATCGTCAAAGGCTGCATGGTGATCAAGCCCAACGGCTATGCCGTGTGGGAACACATCCAGCGCGAATTGGACGATCGCATCAAGGCCACCGGCCACCAGAACATTTATCTGCCGCTGCTGATCCCGCAGAGTTTTTTGCAGAAGGAAGCGCAGCACGTCGAAGGATTTTCGCCGGAACTGGCCGTGGTGACGCATGCGGGCGGCAAGGAACTGGAAGAGCCGTATGTGATCCGGCCGACGTCGGAGACCATCGTGGGACACTTCTTCGCGAAGTGGATCCACAGCTATCGCGACCTGCCGCTGCTGATCAATCAGTGGGCCAACGTGATTCGCTGGGAAATGCGGACTCGGATGTTTTTGCGCACCACGGAATTTTTGTGGCAGGAAGGGCACACGGCGCATTCGTCTCCGGAGGAGGCTCACGAAGAAGTGCTGCGGATGCTGGACGTGTATGCGGACGTCGCGGAAAACGTCATGGCGATGCCCGTAGTGAAGGGGCTGAAGACGCGCGCGGAACGGTTCGCGGGCGCGGTGGAGACGTACGCGATCGAGGCGATGATGCAGAACGGCATCGCACTCCAGGCGGGCACGAGTCACGATCTGGGGCAGAATTTCGGTAAGGCGTTCGACGTAACGTTCCAGAGCAAAGAAGGGAAACTCGACCACGTTTGGCAGACGAGTTGGGGCGTGAGCACGCGGCTGGTGGGCGGGCTGATCATGTCGCACTCGGATGACAAGGGGCTGGTGCTGCCTCCGAAGGTGGCGCCTCGCAAGGCGGTGATCGTGCCGATTTTCCGCAAGGAAGAAGAGCGCGGGGCGGTGATGGAGGTCGCGACCCGGCTCAGCAAAGAGCTGGGAGCGCATCTGGATGTCCGCGAGGGACAGTCGCCCGGCGCGAAGTTTTTCCATTGGGAGCGGCGCGGTGTGCCGGTGGTGTTTGAGCTGGGTCCTCGCGATGTGGCGGCCGGCAAGATTGTGCTGAAGCGGCGGGACACGGGCGTCAAGGAAGTGATCGACCAGGCGGAGGCCGCGGGCCAGCTGAAGGCAACTCTGGAGGCGATGCAAACGGACTTGCTCGCGAAGGCCAAGGCGCGGCTGAAGGACAATACGGTGCTGGCGAACTCCATCGAAGAGGTGGAAGAGATTTTGAAGGGCGCCACGGCGGAAAAGGGCGGCGGGAAATTCGTCATGGCTCACGTCAAGGACGATCCGAAAAACGACGAGCGCATTAAGCAATTTAAGGCGAGTATTCGGAATATTCCGCTGGTGGATGAGTTCGACGGTCCGGGCAAGTGCATTTTGACGGGCGAACCGGTGGAGAAGCGCGCGGTGATCGCGAAGGCGTATTGACGGTCGCACTGACATAGTTCGGCTGTAGCGTCCGAGTCCCCGCGCTTACGCTTGGGGCTGCATCGCGAAATGATGCTTCGGAAGAAGAAGCGTTGAGGCGGCCGGGACTCGCGGGTTATCGCCGGGTGTTTTCGGCCGCCAGTAGTTTGAGGGGTCTCTAGCCGGGGGGCGCGGGCGCTTAAAAACAATGGCGCCGTCATGTGAAGCCCGTGCTTTCGAGTACCTCCCTCTCTGATCTCCGGCGGACCTTTACGGGGTCCGCCCGAGGCTAAATTT
>DASYET010000015.1:0-672461 GCA_036498815.1 Bryobacteraceae bacterium
GAAAGCAAACAGGCAGGCAGCCATCCAGCGCCATAAAAATACCCTGAGCTAGACTCCCTTTCAAATCACTGGCGGTTGGAACACGCCCGGCGATAAGTCCGAGAGCCCCAACCGCCGCAACAAAAGTTTCCCCTGCTTCGCGAAGCCGTAGTGTGTCCCGCCATCCCCTTTTCCCGCCGCGTCCCCGGACCCATCTCGCCCCGCGTCCCCCCAAACCGAGCCGCGTCCCCCCAAACCGAGCCGCGACAGTAATGGAGCGGCCTGCCGACATCCTTCACACTTCCAGCACAGCCCTCAGCCCGTGGACGCTACAATAAATCCTGATGCAGCTCTGCGACATTTTTCTTCGCCTCGGCGATGACCATTTCGGGCAACTGGTGCGCTCCATCTCCCTCGGACGCCTGAAAACCTACCAGATCTTCGAACGCGTAAAAACCCGCCTCTACCTCAACAAGCTCAATTCGGAGACGCTGCGCAAAGCCGTCCCTCGCATCTACGCCCGCATCGGCGAACACGACGACGATTTCGCCACTGACGTCTCGCAAGCCATCCTGGTCTCGCACCTCGACATGATCCAGGCCATCCTCGACCACCTCGGAGTCCCCCACGACAGCGGCTTTTTCGCCAAGGACGCCGAAGTCGAGCAGCACCTCACCGAAGGCTGGCAGCAGCAGGTCTGGGACAAGTTCCACGAAAAATTCAACCCCGCCGCCCTGCTGTTCTATATCAATCACCTGGCCTGGGAAATCTCCAAAGCCGAAGACATCTTCCAACCAGCGGCCGCCGTCTAAGCAATGAAGGAACTCTTCGAAGCCGTCCGAGCCGGAGACCAGCCTCGTGTCGACGCCTTAGTCGCCGCCGATCCGACGCTCGCCATCTTCGCCGCCGCCATGCAAGGCCAGACTTCGCAAGTGGAAGCGCTCCTCTCCGGCAACCGATCGCTCGTCTCCGCTGTCAGTACCGACGGCTGGACCCCGCTCCACCTGGCCGCCTTCTTCGGAGCCGCCGAAACCGCCCGCACCCTATTAAATAAAGGCGCCGACGCCAGTCTCCGTTCCACCAATCCGATGCAGAACCTCGCCCTCCACGCCGCCGCCGCCGGAGGCCACGCGGAAATCGTAAAGCTCCTGCTTGACCGCGGAGCCCCCGCCAACGCCCGCCAGCACGGAGGCTGGACCGCCCTCCACGCCGCCGCGCAGCACGGCAATATCGATATGGCGCAAGCCCTCGTCGCCGCCGGAGCCGACGTCTCTGCCCGAGCCGAAAACAACCAGCAGCCCCTCGACCTGGCGCTCACGAAAGGCCACCAATACATGGTCGATTTCCTGGAAGCCTGCGGAGCCAAGCTTTGAGCGATTTAGCGCAACTCCATGCCGCTTCTGTGGAACAACTCCACTCCGCCTCTACGCTGGAAGCCCTCGAAGCCGTCCGCGTCGAATACTGGGGACGCAAAGGCAGCCTCGCGACAGTCAGTAAAACCTTCGGGAAGCTATCTCCCGAAGAGCGAGCCGCCGCCGGCAAACAGATCAACGAATTCCGCCAGGCCTTCGAGCAGCTCTTCGAACAGCGCAAAGCCCGCTTCTCCACCGCCGCCCTCGACGCGCGCCTCGAATCCGAATGGCTCGATCTCACGCAGCCCGCCCCCGGCCCGCGCCCGGGGAGCCTGCACCCCATCACGCAAGTCCAGCGCGAGCTCGAAGAGCTCTTCGTCTCGCTCGGCTTCACCGTCCTCGACGGCCCCGAAGTCGAAACCGAATACTATAACTTCGACGCCCTCAACATCCCCGCCGACCACCCCGCGCGCGATATGCAGGATACGTTCTGGCTCAAGGACGGCCGTCTGCTCCGCACCCACACGTCGCCCGTGCAAGTCCGCGGCCTCGAAAAGCTGCAACTGCCGATCAAAATGATCGCCCCCGGCCGAGTCTTCCGCAATGAGGAAGTCGACGCCAGCCACGAACACACGTTCTACCAGCTCGAAGGCATGATGGTGGACAAGGACGTCTCTGTCGCCCACCTGATTTACTTTATGAAGACGCTGCTCTCGGCGATCTTCCACCGCGAAGTCACGGTCCGGCTGCGCCCCGGCTTCTTCCCCTTCGTCGAACCCGGCTTCGAGCTCGACATCCAATGCCTGATCTGCGGCGGCAAAGGCTGCCCCGTCTGCAAGCACTCCGGCTGGGTCGAATTGCTCCCCTGCGGACTCGTCAATCCCGCCGTCCTCCGCTACGGCGGCGTCGATCCCGAGCAATGGTCCGGCTTCGCCTTCGGCCTCGGCCTCACGCGGCTGGTCATGATGCGCTATGGCATCGACGATATCCGCCTCCTCGCCAGCGGCGATCTCCGCTTCCTGAGGCAGTTCTGATGATCTGCGATACCCACCCGAATCCGAACCGCGACAGTCATGGAGCGGCCTGCTGAGGGCCCCGAGAAACCGATGAAATTCTCCTATAATTGGCTCCGCGAACTCGTCGACAATCTCGACACTCCGCCCGAGGCCCTCGAACGTCTCATCACTCTGCGCACCGCCGAATGCGAAGGCATTGAGAAGCACGGCAACGACGCGATCATCGAAGTCGACAACAAATCCCTCACGCATCGCCCCGACCTGTGGGGCCATCACGGCATGGCCCGCGAAGTCTCGGCGATCTTGCGCAAGAAACTCCTCGACCCCGTCCCCGCGCGCGAATTCACCGGCCCGTCGCCCATCCACGTCGACATCGAATCGTTCGATCTCTGCCCGCGCTACTCGGCTCTCGTCCTCGAAAACGTCACGATCCAGCCCTCGCCGGACTGGCTCCGCGACCGCCTGGAATCCGTCGGCATCAATGCCGTCAACAACGTCGTCGACGTCACGAACTTCGTCATGGCGGAGCTCGCGCAACCCATGCACGCCTTCGACGCCGACAAGCTGCGCGGCGACACGATCTTCGTCCGCTCCGCCACCGACGGCGAAGCCTTCAACGCCCTCTACGGCGACGACTACACGCTGGACCACACTAATCTCATCATCGCCGACGCGGGCGGCCCCATCGCGCTCGCCGGAGTGCTCGGCGGCTCGCCCAGTCCCGTCTCCGATTCGACCACGCGCATCGTTCTCGAAAGCGCGAACTTCAACGCCTCCTGCATCCGCAAGACTTCTTCTAAGCTGCGCCTCCGCACCGACGCTTCCATGCGTTTCGAAAAAGCCCAGGATCCCGTCAACACCGTCCGAGGCATCGCGCGCGCCGTCCAACTGCTGGAGCAAGTTTCGCCCGGCATCCGAGTCGTAGGCGCAGTCGCCGATGCCTATCGGCCCGCGCCGCCGCAGCCGCCCGTGGTGCTGCCGCTCGATTGGCTCGACCGAAAGCTCGGCACGTCTCTGCCCGCCGCCCAAGTCCGCGAGATCCTCGAAGCCCTCGAATTCAAGGTCGAAGAGATCGATGCCCGCACCTTTTCCGTCTTCACGCCCACTTGGCGCGCGACGAAAGACGTCTCGATCAAGGACGATCTGGTCGAAGAAATGGGCCGCATGGTGGGCTACGACTCCATCACGCCCGTCGCACCGCTGACGCCCGCGCGAGTCCCGCCCGCGAATCCGGAACGCGAATTCCACCACCATGTCCGCGAGGAAGCCGCCGCGCAAGGCTTCACCGAGGTCCACAACTACTCGTTCGTCAGCGAGGAAATGGCCCGTGCGTTTTCGCTCGACCTCGCGCGGCACGTGCAAGTGGCCAATCCCATCGCCGCCGACCACAATCTGCTCCGCAGCAGCCTGCTGCCCGGCATCTGGAAAAACGTGCGCGACAACGCCCGCCACTTCGACCACTTCCGCTTCTTCGAAATCGGCCGCGAGATCCATCCCGACCGCGAAGTTCCGCACTTCGCCGCCGCTGTTTTTGCAAAAGACGATGGCCTGGCAGGTTTGTTGGAACTGAAGCGGCTCGCGGAATGCCTTCTGCCCGGTGTCGAGGTGCAGCCCACCGGGCCATTATCAAGCACGCCGGCCCAGGCGCACGAACATCCCCACCGGGCGGCGGACATTCTGCTCGACGGCATACGCCTGGGCCGCCTCTTCGAGTTCCATCCGAATATGGTGGAAACCGGAAGGGCTGCGGTGCTCGATCTCGATTTAACTCTGCTGTTCCAGCACCAGCCCGCCGCGCAGCGTTATCAACAACTGCGCCGCTTCCCGGCCAGTGCCTTTGATCTGTCTGTCGTCGCGGCCCCGCGGGCGTTGATCGGCGAAGTGGAGGCGCAACTGAAGAGCTACGCCGGCGCCGATCTGCTTTCGATCGCCTTCGTCCGCGACTTCACGCTCCCCGACGGCAACCGCAGCCTGTCCTATCGCTTAACCGTTGGAGCCTCCGACCGCACCCTATCCTCGGACGAAGTGGGCGCCATCCGTGCCCGAGTGATCGCGGGAATGCAAACTGCCGGCTACGATCTGAAGGTTTAGCGACTACTTCACGCGCAACCCAAACTCGCTTAATAACTGCGACCTCTGGTCGTACAGGCGAACCCAATACAAACCCGCCGCCAATCCCTGCTCCAGCCGAGCCCTCACTTCCGCTCCGCTCATTTGTGCCGCACCCGCCCACACTTGCCGCCCCGACTCTGTCACGACCTCGATGCGATACTCCGGCGCCGCCGGAACGTCTTCGGCTCGAATCGTGAAGTCCAGCGGCCGCGCTGCCGGAGCCTGATTAATCGCGGAACTGTTCCCGCTCCGTCCACCGCGGTAGGATTGCAAGGGCGCGGAAGCGGCCATCGGGGAGAACCGGTTCGTGAGGGAAACGCTCCCCAGCACACAGGCCAGCGCCAGCACCGCGGCACCGCCTGCCCACGCTCCCGTTTGCGCCGTTACGCTCGCGCGCAGGGAGTTCCGCACAGTGTTCCATAGATCGATCACTACCGCCAGACGCCCTTGTCTTCGCGGCCGCAGCGTGGCGATTCGGACCAAACGGATGTAGTCTTCTGTTCTTGCCAACTCCCCCCGGCATGCATCGCATACCAGCAGGTGGTCGTCTACTGCATCGAGATGGTCGCCGCTCAATCGGCCGAAGGCATAGTCCTCTAAGACGTCTTCAGAGGCATGGACCGGGAAAACAAGACTGATTTCCACAAGGCTCTCCAAAATAGGCACTCCGCTGCATCGAGACAGAGCGCACTTTTTCCTAATCCGGGTTCCAATCCGGGACTTCTGTGCCTTAGTGGAACGAGCTTGCGGAAGTTCTCAAGAAAACTGCTTGCAGACTCTTCTGAGCGAGCTTTTTCTTGCCTAATTCGCCGAATCGGGCCTTCGCTCGGGATTTTAGCAGCCGGAACTGGGTCTCGGTGAGGGCCATTTCGGAGCAAATCTGATCCTGGCTCTGCTCATACAGATAGAACCTCGTCAGGATCTCGCGATCCCGGTCCGTCAACTCGCCCAGCACGCGCTGTATCAATTCGGTACGTTGCCGGAAGATCGCGCTTTCCTCAGGATTGTCGCGGGGATCGGCTACGCGGACTGTGGAATCGAGCTCGATCTGTTCCCGCCGGCTGTGGACCACTTTGTCGATGTGCGCCGCCACCTGACGCCGGACGATGGTCCGGACAAAGCCCATAAGTCTTTCGGGTTCACGGAGTTCCCCGCGGCGGATCGCCTGCACGACCACGACGAACGTGTCGTGAACCTTGTCGTCCAGCTCTTGCGGCCCTAACTGGCGGCACAGATAGAAGCGGATGCCTTTCGAAAACAGCGCGTACAGCTCCTCCATGCCGTCGGAGGCTCCGGTGCGGATGCGGTCTACCAGTTCCACCCAGCCCGCATAGGCTTCTGTATCGCCGGAGTCCCCCGGGTTGGTCTCGGGTTCTTCTTGTAGCGCGTGCACGGGCACCTGGAGCACGATCTCGACGGCTCCCGCGGGGTTCACGGGGGGACTGACGCTGCGGACTTCAATCGGGTTAATCATGGGATGTCTCCGAATACTTGGTAAGCCGCCCAGGACGCAGGCGGAGCGCCTTTGCGAATTTCATCCGTCTGTGTTTTCCGCAACGCTTCCGCGGGCGGCGACTCGCGGAAGTACTTGTAAAATTGGGCCAACATCTGGCCGTTCGAATCTTTCACGGGCCACTCAGTCGCTACCACGGCGCGCGCCCCCGCCAGGCTCCAGGCCCGCGCGAGTCCCGCCAGGCCGACTCCGGCCTGCGGACCTCCGGCGGTGGAGCAGCCCGTCATCACGACCAGCGCTCCCGGCACATGCAGAAGGCCTACTTCGGCGCTCCGCAGGCTCTCGGCTTGGCCCTGGGGATTCAAGCCGAAGAGCAGGGAAGCCTCTTCCGTTTCGTCTTGCGGCATCAGGACGTGCGTCGCTAAGTGAATGACCGCATGAGGATTGTGCAGTTCTTCCTGGAATAATTGCGCCCGCGCGTTGGCCCCTTCCAGCAGCGTGGAATCCTGCGTCTGGCCCCATGCGCGCGCGCAGGCCTCGACTTCGCGGCCACTCCCCGGAAGCCTGTTATACTGCCCCGCCCACTCTGCCGTGGCCGTGCTGGCGGGACGGAACCATGCCTGCGTGCCGGTCCAGCGTGGATCGGCTGTGTTGTAAATGGGATCGCCTACACCCAAGAAGCTTCCGGATGTGAGGGCTCCGGTGGCGCCAGCGCTTCGCGGAGCGGCGCCGGACCGCAGGAGCGCGGCTCCGGGGACCACTTGCAGCGAGTGCTTTTCCGCCAAATACGCCAGCTTGCCATCCTCTTCCCGCGCCGCATTCTTACTCGACACTGGCCCGCCCGGAACCAGCGCGGCAAATGGCAAGCGAAACAGCTCGTCGTCCAACGAGAGCAGCCACTCCGACCGGCCGACCTCCTCCTGGTGCAATTGCCCGAAAAGCATCTCGTAGAGATGCCGGCCCAAGGCTCCCGTCTCCGCGTGTCCGTTCTCCACGGCTCCTCGAAACTCCCGGACTAACGTTCGAATCTGTTCCCGGGCTGGCAGCCGGTAAGTCTCCAAAGTGTCTTTGGTTGCCACCCAAAGGAACGATTGCCGCTCCCCTAAGGCGAAACTGAGAAAGACTTCTGAATCCCTTAGCCCTCGCCGGAAAAGATTAAGTGAATCGCTGTTGCGAAAATTCTCGGTGATAGTGGGCAAAAATCCGAGGCCAGCTTGGGCTTCCAATTCGGTGAGTTTCAACTTGAGCCCTTCTGAAACGGGACTTTCCCTAGCGCCGGACCGGAGTAATCCGGCTTCTTCGGCCCGCAGTTTGTCCAGAGTTGCCCAGAACGATGCGGGCAAACGGCTCCGCCAGAGATCCGCGAGCTGCTGGCTGGTCCGGGGATTGACGGCGCGAGCCGTCTCGACGGCTTGAAAGCTCTGCTCCGTCCAGGAGCGGTCGCCGGTGTCCAGGCCGTACGCCGCGGCCGCATCCACAAAAGTTCCGAAGACGTCACTGATCGAGCCGCTCGCCTTATCCAGCGAGCCCAGTGCGGCCGGGACTCCGGCCAGCCACTCCATGGCTGAATCCGTGGCGACGCCCAAATCCTCCAGCGCGGCACGCCGGTTCCCTTGCGCCAGACGAATTCGCCCCAATTGATAGCGCAGGCTGTAGGCGGGAAGCGTGACAGGTTGCTGCATGGCCCGCAGAGTAAGGCGCTCGGCGTCGGCCAGAAGGCTCGCGGCGCGAACGGGTTCGGCCTCCGCCCGTGCCAGGTCCAAGGCTCCCAGATGCGCGTAGGAGTATCCCAGATCGCGCTTCCAGAAGAACCGCCGCAAGCGGTACGCTTCAAGATACGCACTCCCGGCGCGATCCAGATCGTGCTGCGTCAGGCGCCCCTCGCCCAACACGTCCCAGATGCGAGCCTCCACGGCGACCAGCGATGGATCCGCGCCTTCACCGGCCTGCGCGGCGGCAATGCCTTGCTCTAGCCACGGCGCGCCGGGCTGGTCCCCGCGCAATTCATGCAGCGCACCCAGTTGCCACAGAAGTTGCGGTTCGTAATAGACCTTGGGGAGCCCTTGGATGGCAGACTCCGCGGCCTCGGCGGCACGCAGCGCGGAGACGTCATCGGCGGTCTGGCGAAACAGGCCGGAGAGATTGAACTCCACCGCGCCCAGGTCCAGCCGGTCCCCGCTGGCCGCCGCCACGTCGCGAGCCTGCACATAGTACTGGAACGCGTTCTCGTATTCGAAGCGGGCCGTATAGGTGCCGGCGATGCCGCTCAGGCAGCGCGCTTCGGCGACCCGGTCATGCCGCTGGCGGGCGTGGCCGAGGCACTCGTTGAAGTCGGCTTCCGCCGCGGGGAAATCTCCCGCACGGAGGTGCTGGCCCACTTTCTTTTGAAGAGCCTTGGATTCCTGCGTGCCCCACCAACCGGAATCAGGCGTTCCTGGTGGGACGGTTGCGGACGGACGCAACGCAACCATCCAAAGCGTGAGGACGATCCAAGCACCCCGGGGGGAGGCAGCCATGGTGTCCAGTTGGTACTGAGGAATAGTAACAGGAAACCACGTCTTAGCCAAGGGGTAAATACAAGCGCTTAGGCGGGAGTACGGCTATGAATGCTGGAGGGGTAATTGCGAACCAGGACTATAAAAGAGGCAAAGTGATGGTAAATACGGAGCCTTTTCCTAGCTGGCTGGTGGCGGATACGCGGCCATTCATGCGCTCCACAATGTGGCGGACAATGGAAAGTCCCAGGCCCGTGCCGCCTACTTGCCGGGATCGGGCCTTGTCGACGCGATAAAAGCGCTCGAAGATTCGGGGCAGGTCCTGGCTGGGAATGCCAACCCCGGTATCGGAAACCAGGATGCTGATTTCGGTACCATTTCGCTTGGTTTCGACGCGGACTTTGCCTTCGGCGCGGTTGAATTTCACGGCATTCGCGAGCAGATTCACCAGCGCCTGCTCCAGGCGGTAGCGCGAACCGAGCACCATGACGTTCTCGATGGGGCCCCGTTCCAGGGCGACTTTGCGAAGGGCGGCTTCGGCGGCTATGGTCGTGAGAGCGCTTTCGATGGCATCGCCGATGGGCACTTGCTCGGTATTCTGCGGCCCGGGCCCGGCTTGCAGTTCGGAGAGCGTCAGCAGATCGGACGCGATGCTATTGAGCCGCGTGGCATTCGAGCGGATGATTTCGACGAAGCGGCGCTTATTGTCCTGGTCTTCGAGAGCACCGTCGAGCAGCGTTTCCGCATATCCGGCGATGGCAGCGAGCGGCGTGCGGAATTCGTGCGACACATTGGCGACGAAATCCTTGCGGACGTTTTCCAGGCGTTCCAGGTCCGTGATGTCGTGGAGGATGGCGATGGCTCCGGGCTTGTCGCCGGGCTGGTTCCCGGAAAGAAGCGGGGCGGCCTGCACTTCGAAAGAATGGGCGTTGGCGGCGGGGATTTGCAGATGGCGCTTAGCGGGTTCGCCGGTGCGAATCACTTCGCTCAGGGTTTCTTGAAGGGAGCTGTCGCGCAGGAGTTCGATCAACGGCGTCCCGCTCACCGGCATACGGGTTCCGGCGAGACGGGCCAGAGCCTGGTTGCAAAACGTGATGCGCATCTGGTCGTCGACGGCGAGAACGCCCTCGGCCATCGAGGCGAGAATGGCTTCGCGGCGGGCGGCCTCCACTTTGCCGCGCTCAATCAGGATGCGCGTTTGTCCGGCCATGCGCATGAGGCTATGGTCCAGCGCGCCGAGCTCGTCGGTGCTGTAGGAGCTGTAGCTGCGCCCGGGTTCGGCGCCGGATTCGAGAAGATCCTCGGCGAAGCGGCGCATGCGGGCGATGCGCTGATCGACGCCCCGCGAGAACGGGACCGCCAGAGCAAAGGAGAACACGAAGGCGACGATCGCTAGTACCAGTGTGTGGCTGGGCCCAACGATGCGCTCGACGATCAGAATCAGAATTGCGGCCAGGAAGGCAGTCCAGAACAGGCGCTGCAGGATCGCGCTGCGAAAGTTTGGCCGCATCGGAAGACCCATGCTAGCACCCCTTTTATGAAAAACATGCAAAAGGACCAGGGCGGGACCCTTGCGCTTTCACCTTATGATGACAGATTCAACGGGAGTTAACGGTACTGTAATCGGTCTGTAATGTATATTCGGTTAATCTTGAATCAGCAATGAAGAAGATTGTACTCATTGAAGACGACGCGGACCTCTACTCGCTGATCCAGTACAACCTGGAAAAAGAGGGTTTCACGGTCGTGGGCTCGCAGACGGGAAAAGGGGCTCTGGATTTGTGCCGGCGAGAACGGCCGGATCTGGTACTGCTAGACATCATGCTGCCGGATTCGGACGGGCTGGATATTTGCAAGGGGATTCGGGCCAATTCGGAGCTAGCGAACGTGCCG
Source organism: Bryobacteraceae bacterium (assembly GCA_036498815.1). Taxonomy (GTDB): domain Bacteria; phylum Acidobacteriota; class Terriglobia; order Bryobacterales; family Bryobacteraceae; genus Palsa-187. Next base: position 10,301 of record DASYET010000015.1, read on the forward strand.
GTGATTTTCCTGACGGCTCGCGCGGCGGAGACGGACCGGATTGTGGGGTTGGAGCTGGGCGCCAACGACTACATCGTGAAGCCGTTCTTCGTGCGGGAACTGATCGCGCGGATCAAGATTCACTTCCGGGGCTCGCAGCCAGCGACCAAGCTCTTGAAGGCGGGCGAGCTGGAACTGGATCGTCCACGGTGCCAGGTTCGGTTGGGCGGCAATGAGATCGCGCTGACGGCTACAGAGTTTCGCCTGCTGGAGTTTTTGATGAGTCGGCCGGGCGTGGTTTTTAGCCGCGAGCAGCTGCTGGATGCGGTTTGGGGGCACGATCGCGCGGTTACGGATCGCACGGTGGACGTGTACGTGTTGCGGCTACGGCAGAAGATTGAGACGGCGGGGTCGGTGTCGTACATACGGAGTGTACGAGGGTTTGGGTATAGTTTTAACGTCGAGGTGCCGGTTACTTCGGCGCAATAAGAGACAGACGACAAAAAACGATCGTCTGTCCTACTTGGCGCTCAGAGTATAGAACTGAGCAGTGAGACTGAGAACGAAGCACTCAGAACTTAGAACTAGGCGCGTTCCAGGTAGGCGGATTCGGACGTCGAAACTCGGATTTTTTCGCCTTCACTGATGAACGGGGGGACTTGGACCACCAGGCCGGTTTCGGTTTTGGCGGGCTTCGTTACGTTCGAGACAGTCGCTCCCTTTAGGCTGGGCTCGGTTTCCAGCACCGTTAAGTCGACGCTGGGCGGAAGCTCTACGCCGATGGGCTTGCCTTCGTAGAATTCCACACTCACTTTCAGATTCGGGATCAGGAAGTTCGTAGCGTCGCCCAAGAGGTCCTTCAGCAGGTGCATCTGCTCGAAGGTTTCGGTGTTCATGAAGTAAAAGTACTCGCCGTCGTCGTAGAGATACTCCATATCGTGCTGCTCCAGGGAGGCGCGCTCCACTTTGTCTTCCGAGGAGAAGCGGTGCTCCGTCATGGCGCCGTTGGAGAGCCTGCGCATCTTGACTTGCACGAAGCCGCGCAGGTTGCCGGGGGTGCGGTGTTCCATCTTGAAGATCGAGAACAACTCCTTGTTGAACTTGATCACCATGCCGGGGCGCAGATGTGTTGAAGAGATCATAAAGCGGAGTTCCCTCCAGCTTATCAGACATTGGTCTTGACAATGTCCTATTACACTAATACACTAGCAGTGTAGATGAATAGCACAGTGCGCAAGCCGTTTCGCTTCAAGCTGGACCCGCACAGTGGGGTTCCGGTGTACCGGCAACTGATCGATCAGGTGCAGGGCGGGCTGGCTTCGGGGACTCTGGCGGGCGGGGATCAATTGCCGACGGTGCGGCAAGTGGCGGTGGATCTGGCGATCAATCCGAACACGGTGCTGCGGGCGTATCGCGAACTGGAAATCCGGGGAGTACTGGATTCGCAGCAGGGGACGGGCACGTTTATTGCGGAGCGGAAGACGAAGCCGGACGATGCGGAGAGGGCTCGGCGGTTAGAGCAGTTGGTGGGCGAGTTTGTGTCTCGCGCGGGGGCGGGCGGATTCACGGTTCGGGAGTTGGTGGAGCGATTGAGCGAGCAGGAACAGAAGAGGAGATAGAGCCATGTTGCAGACAAGTGGTCCGGGGGCGGTGGCGTTGGGGATTTGCGTGGTGGCGGGGGCGGCGGCCACATTGGTCACGAAAGAGACGTGGCCGTTTTATGTGATGGTGCTTATCGGGATGTACTGTTTGCTGGCGATCAAGGTGGTGCGGCAATGGGAGAAGGTGGCGGTGCTACGGCTGGGGCGCTACGTGGGCTTGAAAGAGCCGGGGATGTTCTGGATTATCCCGGTGATCGACACGCTGACGGCTTACGTCGATCAGAGGATTCGGGTGACGAGCGTGAGCGCGGAGTCCACGCTGACGCGCGACACGGTGCCGACGAACGTCGACGCGATCGTGTTCTGGCTAGTGTGGAACGCGGAGAAGTGCCTGCTGGAGGTAGCGGATTTCGAGAATTCGATTCTGATGAGCGCGCAGACGGCGCTGCGGGAGACGATCGGGCGGCATGAACTGGCGCAGATGATTTCGGATCGCGAGACGCTGGGGCTGGAGTTGCAGAAGACACTGGACGCGAAGACGAACGGGTGGGGAATTACGGTGCAGTCCGTTGAGATTCGCGATGTGCGGATTCCACAACTGCTGGAAGACGCAATGTCGCGCGAGGCGCAGGCGGATCGCGAACGGCGGGCTCGCATCATCCTGGGCGAGGCGGAGACGCAGGTGGCGGACAAGTTCGCCGAGGCCGCGATCGTGTATCGCGACAATCCGGTGGCGCTGCATTTGCGGGCGATGAACATGCTGTACGAGGCGATTAAAGAGAAGGGCTCGATGGTGATTGTGCCGTCGTCGGCGGTGGAGACGATGGGGCTGGGAGGAATGCTGGGGACTACGGCGTTAGGAAAGTAACAGGAGGTGCTGTATGAGAGACGAAACTCTGGTTCCGCAGATCAATGTTTCGAGGATTCGCGTGGATGGAAACATCGCGGGAGCGATCTTCGCGGTGGGCTCTCTGGCGATTGGGCTGGTGGGAATTCCGTCGTTGTGGCCGCTGGCTCTGGGCGCGGTGGTGGTGGGCGGCGGGGTGGCGCTCGCGCTGAGGCTGGTGCGGGGCACGTGATGCTTCGGGTGCTGGGCTGGGCCGCGCTGCTGGCGGGGGCGGCGCTCGGCCAAAGCTCTTCGAAGGCAAACTCTCCGGGCACAGGCTCTTCGGGGCCAAGCTCTTCGAGCCCAGGCTTTGAGGTCGCGTCGGTGAGGGCGTACCGGGCTCCGGTGGACCAGCCTATCGTGAAGAACCCGGGAGTGAGTGCGCTGGTGGTCTCGGGCAATCGCGTGGAATTACGGCGCGCGACGCTGAAGGATCTGGTGATGGCGGCCTACAACGTGAAGGAGTTCCAGGTCACGGGCGGGCCGGGCTGGGCGGCGGGTCCGGACGGACTCTTCGACATCGCGGCGACGACGACGGGGACTCCTGGGGTGGTGCGAGTGCGGGGGATGCTGCGCAATCTTCTGACGGAGCGCTTCCATCTTCAACTTAGGCGCGAGGAGAAGCCACTGCCGGTTTACGAATTGGTGGTGGCGAAGGGCGGCCTGAAATTGAAGGAGGCTGCGTTGGATCGCGCGCCTGCTCCGAACATGGAGCGCGGTTCCATGATGCAGATCGCGGCGCTGGTCTCGCTGTATCTCGACCGGCCGGTGTTCGATAAGACGGGGCTGACGGGGGTCTACGAGTACAGCTCCGGCTTGCGGCTGCTGGATATGGGTGCGGCGGATTCGGCGGAGGTCATCGCGCGGACGCTGGCGGAGCTTCAGGGCCGGATGGGATTGAAGGCGCAGGCGGGCCGGGCGAAGGTGGAGACGCTGGTGATTGTGAGTGCGGAAAGGCCGGCGGAGAACTGAGGGGGGCTGATGAAGAATGTGGCGGGGATGGGGGCCGCGGTGTTGCTCGCGGCGATGGCGGTGTCCGGACAAACCGATACCGCGGCAAGGGTGTTTGAGGTCGCATCGATCAAGCCGGGGAAGCCGATTCTGCAGGCGATCACGGATGGATCCTTTATCGGCATGGCGATTGAACCGGGCCGTGTGCGGATCGGACAGATGCCGCTCTCGAAACTGATTCAGACGGCGTACGGGATCCGGAAGTATCAATTGGCGGGGCCGGACTGGTTGCTGAATCCACAGGGGCCCTCGGGTTTCGATATCGAGGCCAAGCTTCCGCCCGGAGCTACGGCGGACGAGGTTCCAGCGATGCTGCAAACGTTGCTGCGAGACCGGTTTCACTTGGTGGCGCATGCCGCGGGCGGCGAGATGGACACGTACGCCCTGGTGGTGGCGAAGGGCGGCGTGAAGTTTCAGCGGAAAGATCCGACAGGCGGGCCGAAGGGAATGGCGGCCGGTACGGGAACGTTCAAGATGTCGATTGTCCCCGGGGCCGGTACGCACGTGGAGACATCCACGATTACGGGACTGGTGGATTACTTGTCGCCGGAGGGGACGCTGCCGCTGCCGGTGGTCGACAAGACGGGTCTGACGGACGAGTTCGACATCAAGATGGATATTCCTCCGGCGGGGATCACGCCGGGGGCTCCGATCGATCTTGCGGCTTTGCGGGAGGCGAGCATGACGCGGCTTTTCGAAGCGGTGGAGAAGCTCGGGCTAAAGCTGGAGCGGCAGAAGAATCGGGTGGAGACGATTGTTGTGGATCGGGTGGACAAGACTCCGACCGAGAACTGAGGCTTCGCGGGTGTTCAGAGCCAATGAAGGACGCCGAGGATCTGGGACCGGATTTCGGTGAAGAGGCGGAGGTCGACTAAGGCGGTGAGGAAGATGGCGGGAGCGAGATTCGGGCCCAGCAGGAGAAGCACGAAGAGGGGCCCCAGGAAGCGGCCGTAGGCGTAGGGGCTGGTCCAGAAGTCGCGGTTGGGGAGCAGGAGGAGCGTTGAGACGAGTCTCGACGCGGCAGGCACGAGTGCCTGCGCCACGGCTAACATTCCGGCGAGGAGGGTTGCCAGGAGGGCTAGGATGTCCAGAGCTCTGGCGATGGATTCTTGGGGGCTGGGGAGATTGTAGTGCGGAGGGTTGAAGAGGACGCCGGGGATTCCCCAGTCGGCGGAGACTTGGGACGGGCTGGCGGGCGAGGTGAACGCTAAGTACGCGAACCAGGCTAGGGCGGGGATCGCGGGGCTGGTCCAGCGGGCGGCTTGGCGGAAGTCGCGGCGGAGCAGGGCAGGGAGTACCGCGGCCGCGACGAGAAGGAGTCCGGTTTCGCGCACGAGGCTCGCGGCGCCTAGGGTTAGCCAGAGGGCTCGGGTGCGCGAGGTCGATTGGTAATAGACGAAGGCGGCGGTGAGGGCGGCGGAGGCGACATCCACCGTCATGCGGTCAATGGAGACGATGGTCGCGGGGACCATTAAGAACAGCAAGCCGTGCGCGGGGCTGCGGGCGTTTTGTTCGAAGACTCGGGCCATCCAATAGACTCCGCTGAAGAGGAAGGCGGCGAGGATCAGGACGTAGGCGGGGTCGATCCATTGCTGCCGGCCTGCGGCGGCTAGCCACGCTAAAGCGGGGATGAGGATGCGGCGGGAGCGGACTACGGGGCCGTCTAGCGCGGCCCAGGTGGCGGGGCCTAGCGCGGGATCGTGCGCTATGAAGCGGTAGAATTGGCCGTCGTAGCCGTCACGGCTGGGATCGCGGTAGGTGGTCGCTGCGAGCGCGGGCGGGACTCGCGTGGAGGCGCCGGTGCGGAAGAGTCCGGTGAGATGGCCCGCGTAGTTGGCTTGCACGGTGAGCGCTTGCCAGGTGAGAGTCAAGACCGTGGCGAGAATGGCCCAGGTCCAAGCTTTGTTAAGACCGGGTTTGTTACGCGAGCGCGGCAAAGTGGCTGCCAGTCTAGCATGGCGATCCGCGTAGTACGATCGAGGGGAGGTCTTGCCCCCATGCGAATTCCTGCGGCTTTGCGAGTGATCGCGCTGATCGCGGCGGCGGTTCCGGTGTGTGCGCAGCGGTACACGAGTCCACCGGCGCACGTCGAAGCGGACATCGCGGGCAAACATATTGTGGTGAATTATTATGCTCCGTCGATGCATGGACGAAAGGTGATGGGCGGGCTGGTGCCGTTCAACACGGTGTGGTGCACGGGAGCGAACTACGCTACGGAGATCATTCACGACGGGGCGGCGCTCCAGATGGGGACGCTGAAACTTCCTAAGGGGCAGCAGAGCATCTGGACGCTGCCGACGCCGAAGGAATGGACGCTGATCATCAACAACCAGACGGGGCAGTTTCACTTGAACTACGACGGATCGAAAGATTTGGGCCGGACCAGGATGGATTTGAAGGCGCTGGGGGCTCCGGTGGAGACGTTCAAGATCGAGCTGCGTCCGGAGGGCGGAAACAAAGGCGTGCTGGCGTTGATTTGGGAGAAGACTGAGGCGTCGATTCCGTTTACGGTGCTTCCGTGAGCGGCAGGTTATACACGTAGAAATCTTCGTTGCGCTTCCAGCCGGAGGCTTCGTAGAGGGCTTGCGCGGCGAGGTTCGTGACTTCGGTGGACAGGGTGAGGCGAACGGCTCCGGCGGCTCGGCCGAAGTGGGCGGCGGCTTCGAGGAGCTTTGATCCGGCGCGGGAGCGGCGGGCTTCGGGTTTTACGAATAAATCGTTGAGGATGAAAATCCGCGCGGCGGAGGCGGAGGAGAAGCTCGGGTAGAGCTGCGTGAAGCCGACGGCCTCACCTGCCATCGCGATGAAGATTACGGATTGGTTGTGCTGGAATCGATCGAGCAAGAATCGGCGCGCGAGATCGGGGTCGCTGGGCTGGCGGTAGAACTGGCGGTAGGCGTCGAACAGCGGCACCAGTGCTTCGAGATCGTCGATGGTGGCCTGGCGCACGATCATAACGGGATCACGAGCAGCGTGTCGATGCGGCGGGAGTCGGCGATCACGATGCGTTCTTCGAAGCGCGGGCCGGAGGGCTCCAGGACGATGCGGTCGAGATAGATTCCGGCGGAGAAAATCGACATGGCGCCTTCGGCCATGGTGCGGACGACGAGATAGTTTGAGCGGCAACGGACGGCTCCGTCTTCGATGCCGTCGATGGATAGGCCGCAAATCTGATGCAGGTAGCGCTGGGGTTCGAACACATTGATCTTGCGGAGTCCGGTGACGCGGTCCTCCAGCATGCCGCGGCTGCGGCAATCCATTACGGCGAGCGGCAGGCCGCGATCGTAGTTTTCGCGCGTCATGATCTTGTAGACGCACTGCTCGGTGAAGAGGGCGGGCCAGTGCTCCAGGCGGTCGTCATCGATCGCGCGGATGTAGCGCGTGTGGAGGTCCTCGATTTGGCGGCGGACGATTTCGTCGATCATCCTAAAGACCCATCAAAGCGCGGTATCCGGTCCAGAAGCCGCGCAGGGTTGCTTCGGTGGCGCGGGATCCGGGTGTGGAGGCGACTTCGTGGCCGCCCATTTCCATGACGGCGCTGGCGTCGATGCCGGTGCCGGCGATGCCGCGCTGGACGTATTCGCCGATGACTCCGTCGTCGATGGAGACGTAGCCGGCGGGGCCGATCAGGTTGCTCTGCTTGAGGCGCATCTCGCGGAGTTCGGGGGTGTCGTCGCGATAGCCAAAGAAGGTCCAGTGCAGTTCGCACTGGAGCGGGCCTTGCGGAACCACGTTGCGGAGGGCGAGCGTGTTGTAGATCTGCTGATTCACGCAACTGGGGAACAGCGATTGAATCGCCACGGTGATGCCGTCGTCGAATTCCTGTTTGCGATGGATGAGCGAAGGGTCAGCGAGGCCTACGTCTTCGACCACGGAGCGGATGCCGCTTTCGTACTCGCCACCGCCCTCGCGGAGCGTTGCCCCTTTCGAGTAGTTGATACTGTGCCAGCCGTCGTGGTCGACGAGGATGCCACCGTCCATGGTCAAGCGGTTCAGCTTGAAGGTGGCGTAGAAGGTGTGAAGGATTGTCGCGTGATAGGGGTCGCGCGAGTTCTCCATGTAGAGCTTCCAGTTGTTGTGGAGAACCTGGTGATGGTAGCCGAGCACCTCTATAGGCTTGTGGAAGACGCGCGAGATGTGGTCGATCATTGCGGGGCCGAGATAGGTTTGGAGCGGCTCGGCCGTGGTGCTGAAGGTGCCGAAGATGAGGCCGTAGAAGCTCTGGACGTGGACTCGCTCCAGGTTGTGCTGGGTGAGGTCGAAGCCGTCGGGCATGCCGCCTTTTCCGGCGACGCCGTGTTGGAAAGGCACGCCGCGCAGCTTACCTTGCAGATCGTACGCCCAGCCGTGATAGGGGCAGACGAGCGTATCGCGCTTGCCGCAGGGGTCCACGCACAGCATCGCGCCCTTGTGCGCGCAGCGATTGACCATCGCATGGATGCCGCCCTCTTTATCGCGGGTCACGATGACCGGAGTTTCGCCGATGAACGCGGTGCGGAACGTGCCGGGATGCGGGATCTCCGCTTCCAGGCAAAGGTAGTTCCAGGTGGGTCCGCGAAAGATGCGCTGTTGCTCTTGCGCGTAGATTTCCGGGTCGGACATCACGCGATAGGGCGAGCGCGTGACGCCCACCGCGGGCCATTCCAGCAAGGGCTCTTTCATCCCCACGATTGTATCGCCTGGGGTGCGGGAGCCGGGTGTATACTGGCGCATCATGAAGCCTGCACTGTTGCTGATGCTTGCATCGATGGCCGCCTTTCTCGTTCCGATGCGGGCGGCGGATCCGGAGCCGGGAATCTATTTCAGCGCGGCTCAATTGAAGGAACTGGCGAAGCAGGCGGCGTCGCGGGTGAATCCGGAGGCGCATCTGGGGTCGCAGCGGCTGGTGAATCCGTCGTTTCTGCTGTATCGCGATGGAAATTCGCAGGCGGAGATCCACACGGAGCGCGCGGACATGATCGTGGTGCAGGACGGCGAGGGGACGGTGATCGTGGGCGGCAAGATGATCGACGGGAAGCCCAGCGGGCCGGGGGAGATTCGCGGATCGGCGATCGAGGGCGGAACGAAGTACGCGCTTACCGCGGGCGACATGCTGTATGTCCCGCCCAACACCGTGCATCAGTTCGTGATCGAGAAGGGCAAACATTTCACCGCCGCGATTCTTAAGATTCTGCCGAGAGAATGATGCGTCCAGGCGCGCGGTCACGGGATTCTTCATGGTCTCCGGAAGGCGCGTATCTGGTGGAAGACTACGTCAAGGACGTAGAGGCTTTCGCCGAGCAGTTGAGCCTGCGCGGCACGCTTTTGCTCGGGAGTTCCACGGGCGGCAGAGTGGTGCAGGTATACGCGGGCCTGCATCCGGAGCGAGTCGCGGGCCTGGTGGTGGAAGATGTGGGTCCGCAGCGGACGAATGAGATTGCGCCGGCGTTTGTGCGGCAGGTGAAGCAGGAGGCCAACGGCGGGGCTTCCGAAGATGAACTTGTGGTGTCGCGCCAACGCCGAAGCCCGAAAGTCTCCGACGAGTTGCTGGGCAACTACGCGCATTTCGGGACGAGAGGTGCGCGAGGAAGGGCGCCTAGTGTGAAGCGCGATGCCGAACCTTTGTGAAGGGCTTCGTGCCTACCGAACTGTGGCGCGTTGTGAACGGCATCCAGTGCCCGACGTTCAGATCGTGACCATGCCGGGGCTGGGCCACTATCCGCATCGGGAAGCGCCGGCAGGGTGCGTGAAAATCGTGCAAACGTTCCTCGCGGCCAAGATTCACTAAACGGAACAGCCGAGGTGCGGGAGGCTATCCGCCTTTACTGCGCGGATCGCCTCCATCGCACGGGCCTTTCGGCCCTCCGCGTCCCACAGGCTCACCCTTCCCGCGGGGCTCGCGGCCTGCCCGAACGGTCCCTGCCAGGACCCGGTTGCAACCTAAGAACATTACCAGAGACCTCGCGAAGAACCTATAGGTTGATCGGAAGCTTTACGTTCTTAACGCGGTGACAGGCGATACTCGTGAGTGGACCGATGCAGCCCCTTCGCGTACTCGCCATTCTTGAAGCCACTACCATTACCGGTCCGGCGAAGAATCTGCTTGAGTTCGCGCGCCTGGCACGGGAAGAGCGTTTCGATCCTCGTGCCGAAGTTGCGATCGCGACGTTCCGGCGCGAGGGCGATTCGAACGTGTTTCTGGATGCCGCGGCGCAAGCGGGCGTCACGGTGCATGCGATTCCGGAGCGCGGCCGGTTTGACCGGAGCGTGATTCCGCGGCTCCGCGCGCTAGTGGGCGAGTTGAAGCCGGATATCGTGCAGACCCACGCGGTGAAATCGCATATGCTCCTGCGGACGAGCGGATTGCATCGCGAGCTTCCCTGGGTGGCATTTCATCATGGGTACACGTGGCCGGATCTGCGGGCGCGGGTCTACAACCAGTTCGACCGCTGGAGTCTCCGCTTTGCGCGGCGCGTGGTCACCGTGAGCCTCCCGTTTCGCGACGAGCTGACGGCGCGCGGGGTGGAGGCGGCGCGGATTTCGGTGCTGCACAATGCCATCGATCCGAATTGGGGGTCTGAGCGCGATGAAGCTTTGCGTGCGGAGTTGAGGATTCCCGCGGACCGCAAAGTGATTCTGATCGTGGGCCGACTCTCGCGGGAGAAAGATCATCTCACGCTGCTCGACGCGGTAGAGGCGGTGCGGAAGCAAGGCGGCGCGGTTCCGCATCTGCTGATTGTCGGCGAGGGGCCGGAGCGGGCGCCCATCGAGGAGCAGATTCGCGGGCTGCGGCTTGAGGGGAACGTGACGATGACCGGACAGGTGGCGTCGGCGCGGCGGTATTACGGGATTGCGGACGTGGCGGTGTTGTCCTCGCGCAGTGAAGGGTCGCCGAATGCGCTGTTGGAGGCGATGGCGGCGCGGGTGCCGGTGGTCGCGACGGCGGTGGGCGGGGTACCGGAGATCGCGACGGACCGGGAGAGCGCTCTGCTGATCGCGCCGGGAGATCGCGAGGCGATGGCGCGGTCGCTGGGGGAGCTTCTTTCGAATCGCGAATTGGCGGAATCGCTGCGGGCGAACGCGCATCGCTTGATCGAGGAGCGCTACTCGCCCGACCGACGGGTGTGCGCGTTGTGCGAGATCTATCGCGAAGTGCTGGCGCGCCCTTGAGAGCGCGCGGTGAGAACGGATCGCCGCAGGGAGAGCCACGCGGGTCCCACGATGGCTTTCGCCAGCTTCTTGGCATTCCAGAAAAGGTAGCGTTCCAGGCGCGGGCGGACGTGGCCCGAGACCACCGCCGCGACCCAGTTCGCGGAAGCGCCGCGTTGGACGGAGAAGCGTCCCGCGATGGTGCACCCGTCCACGATGTGCGTGGAGACTACCGGCTCCGAAGTGTAGAGAAGTTTGATCCCCGCCTGTGCCGCGGCTACGGCGATCTCGCGCGAGTAATATCCGGCGGGGATTGAGGCTGCCGTTACGGGTTCGCCCAGGATTCGCTCCAGCGTGCGCGCGCTTTCGCCCCATTCGCGAGCCAGTTGGTCCGGGGGGCACGCGACGATTCTCGCCGGGTGGGAGCAAGTATGGCTGCCGATGATGTGTCCGCGGCGGCGAAGGGCCACGATCTGCCGTTCGTCCAAGAAACCGGGCGTGCCGATGCGGTCGGTGGTGATGAAGAAGTGTCCTCGCCAGCCGAATTCTTCGAGCAAGCCGGCGACGGGGGAGAACGCGCTTGCACCGCCATCGTCAAAGGTGAGCAGCGGGGCGGCGCCGGGCCTGGTTGCTTGCGCGATCGCGTCCAGGTGCCTGCGGAATTCCGATGGCTCCAGCTTGTACACGTTCGGACCGGGACCTTGGAATCCGCTTAGTTCGAAGCGGTCCCCCGGAACGACGTCGTGGTAGAGCAGAGCCGTCTTTTTCCGCGCGGCACGCTTCCAGCGCGTGTAGGCGCTAAGCCAGGGCTGCCCCCACGTTTGCGAGGCGCGCCCAGAGGTGTCGATCGTCTCCGCGGTTCCTGCCAGGATCTCTCGAAACTTCGATTCCAGCACGTCGAGATTGTCGAACACGACGCGCCGCAGGATCTGGATATGCGACTCTTGCAACTCATCGAACTCGCAGCGGTAGTATCCGTAGACTGGGCCCGTGTCGACCCCCGCGTCGATCCGCAAGAGCGTCATCCCGACCGTGTCCAGGTCGCGCTGGGCCAGCGCCCAGAAGCATCCGTGCGCGTTGCGGTACTCGGGGCAGATGCCCGGATGCATCACGAACACTCCGCGCGGCGCCAGGCGAAAGATCCGCTCCGAGAGGATGCTCTTGCAGCGTGCCACCACGATCTCCGGTTGCAGTTCCCGCAGGAAATCCTCGCCTTCCTTGCTGTTCGGACTCGCCGTGATCAGCATTCGCGTCGAGGGAGGGAGCGGAGGATACTTGTCCTCCAACTGCTGTAAAATCTCGTACTCGCCTTCGCGGTCCCGTGCCGCGAGCCGCAGCCGGTAGTACAAACGGAAAGCGAGCACATCTGCAAAACGGAGCCACCCGACGCGCCGGATCTCCCGGCGGATGCGCTTCCACAACCGGGCGGGCTGCTCGCGAATCAGGATGATGCCCGCTAAATCCGTGAAAGACGCCAGCCACCTGGCCAGGCCGGAGCTGTTGAGCACCTGTCCGTCATGGCAGATCAACACGAAGCGGGGGCGCATGCATTTCCAGTGGACGCGCGGGGGCGCAAATCTCTGGAAATCTCGAAGGCCGAACCCTGAAGCGCGGGAAATCGCCTATCCTGAGTTTTAGCCGGTACTTCCCTTTCCTTTCGATGCGTATTCTGTTCGTTTCACCACGCCAGTGCTGGCCCGCCGTTAGCGGAGCCAAGCTGCGCGAATACCATTTGTGCAAGGCGCTGGCCACGAGGGCTCCGCTGCACTACGTTTTCTTCACGGCGCCGCCGGGCGAAAAGAACGCCACCCCGCCGACGCTCAAAGAACTGCCGTTCTGCGAAGCCGTTACGGCCGCGCCGCCGCTTCGGCCCTACTCGAAGGGCAAGATCCTTCGCGGGCTGGTCGGCTCCGTGCCGCTGCCGGTGTTGAACTACACTTCGGCGGAGATGGCCGCGGCGCTGCGCACGATCGCGACCTCGGCCACGTTCGACCTGGTGCATCTCGATAGCATTCATCTGATCGGTTATGAGCCGATGCTACGCGAACTGCTTCCGCATGCCCGCTTCGTTTATGACTGGCACAACATCGAATCCGACCTGATGTTCCAGTACGCCTCGCATGCGCCTTCCCGCGCGCGTCGCGTATATTCCCGGCTCACCGCGCGCAAGCTGGCCGCGCTGGAGCTTCGCACGCTTGGGACGGCTTATGGACACATCGTGTGCAGCGCGCGAGAGAAGGAGCTGCTGGCGAAGCTGGCCCCGCGCGCCCGCGTGGAAGTGATCGAAAACGGTGTGGACGCTTCGCGCTTCTCCTCCACGCCGCGGCCCGGCCCGCAGCGCAACCGCATCGTCTTCGTGGGGCTCATGAATTATCACGCCAACATCGAGGCGGCGCTATGGTTCACGAAGAACATCTGGCCGGCGTTGCACCAGCGGTTCCCGCAGTGGAGACTAACGCTGGTGGGAGCCGAGCCGGCACAAGCGGTCCGCGATCTCGCCCGCGAGCCTGGCGTCGAAGTCACCGGCACGGTACCGGAGGTCGCACCGTACTACGAAGAAGCGCTGGCGGCGGTGGTGCCGCTGTTGTCGGGTGCGGGCACGCGATTGAAGATTCTCGAGGCCATGGCCGCCGGAGTTCCCGTCGTGTCCACGGCGCTTGGGGCGGAGGGGCTCGCGATTTCGCCGGGAGAAAATATCCTTCTCGCTCCCGGGGATGCCGCGGAGTCAGCAGGCCCGTGGATCTCCGCCCTTGATTCCCTGGCCGACCAGGGCTCCTCCTGGACAAAGCTCGCCGCTGCCGGACGGGCACTGGTGGAAGCCCGCTACGACTGGGAGGCCATCGGCGCGAAGGTATTCGACACTTACGACCGGTGGACTAAAGAGAAGTAGCCTCACACGCCCCTCTCGCGCGCCGATACCAAAAGAGGGAGGGCTGTACTCGTGACCTTCGTGCTGTTTCTCATCTCCGTCCTGGTCCTGGAAGCGATCGTCGGCCCTCGCCCGAAACACTCCGACCCGCAGGCTCCGCCTCAGGCGGAACCGGAATCTTCGCCCGTGCATGCCACGGGTCTTCTCGCTCTGAACGACGCCCTCGAAGCGGCCCGCGGGTCTTCGCCAGCGCCCGGCCCTGTAACGGCCCCGCCCCGTCAGCAAGAGTATAATGAAACAGATGTCCGAGCGCAGTGAAGCGGTTACGGTCCGGCGTTTGCCGGATGGCCCCGTGCAGCCTGCCCGCATCGAGAGCAGGGAAGGCCACCAGCTTCTCCTCTCCTCGCTGAGCGAAGGCGAAGTGCGCGAATTTCCTTCCGGTGCCCTTCTCGAAATCCAATCCGGCGACTCCATCTACCTGGGGGCGGTGCTTTGCCGGCAGGACTCCGGCACTCTGGTTGCCGTCGAACACGTGATCCACCGCGCTGCCCTGGCGGAGATCGAGGAAGCGTGGCACAGCCCGCAGGCCGGATGAGCCGGTTTCCGTCCGTTGCCTTGCGGGGCGCCTCGTAGCATCCGTTCATGGACGAATTCGGGATCAGACTGCCAATCCGCGAAATGGAGTGGGCTGTGGGGAAAGCCTTCCTCATCGCCCTGGTGCTCACGCCGATCGCCCGCGACATTTTTCGCGCCTACAACATTGTGGACCGGCCGGGCGTGCGCAAAGTCCATGCCTACCCGATCCCCCGGCTGGGCGGCATCTCTATTGCCGCCGCCTACCTGCTAGGATTCACGGGGCTGATGCACGATTCCGTGCTGGCCTGGGAAGTCCTGCCCGGCGCTGGGGTGATTTTCGCGGTCGGCATCCTGGACGATTTTTTCAATCTTCCACCACGGTTGAAGCTGGTGGGCCAAATCCTGGCATCTTGCATCGCATTTTGGGGCGGGCTTCGCGTGCCCGGTCCGCTGCCGGTGAGCTTTATTCTGACGCTCGGCTGGCTGCTGGTCGCGACGAACGCGTTCAACCTGGTGGACGGACTGGACGGGCTGTGCGCCGGGGTCGGGCTGATCGCGACGATGACTATATTCGGTTTGGGCTTCCTGGAACCCGGCACGCTCGAAGGCGGGCTGGCGCTGCAGGCGATGACGCTGCCGCTTGCGGGCGGTCTGCTCGGATTCCTGTGCTACAACTTCAGCCGGGCCACCATGTTCCTGGGCGATTCCGGGGCGCTGCTGATCGGGTTTCTGGTGGGGTGCTCGGGCTTGGTATGGACCCAGCAGACTCTCAGCCGGGTGGCGATGGCGGCGCCGATTCTCGCCTGCTCCATCCCGCTGCTCGACCTGTTCCTTTCGATCGCGCGCCGTTTCATCCAGCAGAAGCCGATCTTCTCCGCGGACCGCCGCCATATGCATCACCGCCTGCTGGACCGGGGGCATTCCGCTCGTGGAGCCGTAGTCCGCCTGTACCTCTGGGCGGCCTCCGGGTCGATGCTGGCTCTGCTGCTGGGCTATCGAGGGATCGATCCTCGCTGGCACTGGGCGATCCTGGCGGCTTTCTGCCTGACGACGTGGGCAGGTATCCGGCAGTTGAGGTACTCTGAATTCAAGGTGGCAGCACGTTTGCTGATGCGGGGAGAGTTTCGACAGGCACTTCAAAGCAAGATGCGGATTCAGGATCTTGCCGATTCCTTAGAGCGAGCCAAGACCGAGGACCAGTGGTGGGAGCAGCTCTCCGAGGCCGCCCGGGAGGCCGGCTGGGCCGGCGCGCAATGGTGCTCCAAGGATTCGGTCCGCCGCGAGGCTCGGTTCGGCGACGCACCGCTGAGCAACTCCGGGTGGATCTTCCAGGTTACGCTCAGCGGCGATGAAGCCGTCCGCATCGAGGGAATGCTTCCTTTCGGGCAACCTCCGGTGGATCTGCTGGCCTTCGCCGAGGCTGTGCAGCATAGTTTCGCCGCGCGCCACCGTGCCTGGGTGCAACCGGAACTCTCCTGAGGCGCCCGCGAACGATGGCACGCATTCAGCCGCTTCAAGAACTGCTCCAGATCGTGGTGATCGCCGCGGGTTTCGGCGCCGCCCTGGCGGCCTATCGCGCCCAGTATCCGGACAATTTCGGATTCCTGACGTCGGACGAACTCTTGCTGGGCTATCTCACCTCTATCTGCACTTTCTGGGCTGTGGTCAAATTGCTCGAAGTCAGCAGCAGCGCGGAAATCATCCCGCGTCTGATCGACGAGTTCTGCATGGGTACCGGGCTCAATCTGCTGGTGGACGCCGTGCTGAATTACTTCCAGATCCTCACGCGCAGCTTGTATCTGATCGTCGTGGGCGGATTCTTCGTGGTCGTGCTGCTGGCGTTGCTGCGGATGCTGCTGCCCGAGCGCAAGGATCGCACCCGCGCGGGCACGCTTATGGTTGGCTGCGATCCGATTCTCTACCGCCTGGCAGGCTCTCTCAAACAGCCGATTCTGGGCGTGGTCGGGTCCGCTTCGGCCTGCCCACCCGATGTTGCGTTCCTGGGCACCGAGGATCGCCTGGCGGAAATCATTGCGGAGCGGAATCCGCTGCACATCCTGGCCGCACGGGACGGGACTCCCCGGGCCGCGGCGTCGGCGCTGCTCTCCCAGCGCCTGAACGGAGTGGCCGTGCTCGAAACCTCGGGCCTGTACGAAAAACTTCTGCGGCGCGTGTACTGCCGCGGCACACAGCCTATGGATCTGCTGGTCTCTGGCGCCCTGGACGCCAACAGCCGTATTCTCGCGATCCAGGCGGTCTACACCAACCTTCTCGGCCTGATTCTGTTGTTCCTGTTGTCTCCGGTGCTGGCGTTGACGGCTCTGGCCGTGGGTCTCTTTTCCGGACGCGGGCCCCTGATCGAGACGACGGAGTGCTCCGGATTCCATAACATCCCCTTCCGTCTGATGAGCTTTCGCACCACCCGCACCGACGGGACGGGCGCGATGACGGCGGTCGGAGTCCTCATCACCCGCCTCCATCTCACGCATCTTCCGCAGTTGTTTAACATCGTGCGCGGAGAGATGGCCCTGTTCGGACCCCGCCCGGTGCGGCTCGCCTTCACCCGCCGCCTCACGGAACTGATGCCCTTCTACACGGTACGGCTGTTCGTGAAGCCCGGCATGATCAGCTGGGCCCGCGTCCAGATGCCGCGCGAGTCCTTTCGCGGCAATGAACTCACGGAGATCGAGTACGATCTCTACTACATTCGCCAAGGCTCCCCGCTGCTGGACCTCGAAATCCTTTCGCGCACTCTGCTGTTCGAAAAACCCAGCGCCCTTGCGACCACGGACTTCGCGCTCCCCGCTCACTAAGCCCGGCATGCCGATCTCCGCAGCGATTGCTTACACAGCCCTGTTTCTCGGTACTGCGGTGATGGCCTACATTCTGATCGGATATCCGATCCTGCTGAAGATGCTGTCCCGCCGCGCTCCGCACCCGGTGGCCAAGGATCTGAAATTCCAGTCCACGGTGTCGGTCATCATGGCCGTTTACAACGGAGCCGATTTCCTCCGGGCGAAGCTGGAATCTCTGCTCGCGCTGGATTATCCGGGCGATTTGGTACAGATTCTGGTTGTTTCGGACGGGTCCACCGACGCGACCAACGAAATCGTTCGGGAATTCGCGACGCGCGGAGTGCAACTGATCGAGGCCCCGCATGGAGGAAAAGCCGCCGCCGTGAATCTTGCCCTGGAGCAAGCCACGGGAGAGATTCTTTTCTTCACGGACGTACGCCAGCCGATCGAGCGCATGGCACTGCGGCACCTGGTGGCGAATTTCGCCGACCCGCAAGTCGGCGCCGTAACCGGAGAGCTCCGCCTCACGCGTGCGAGCGACGGGGAACAGGCCGACATGGATCTCTACTGGCGTTACGAAGTCTGGGCGCGCGGGATTCATTCCGGCATCGACTCGATCTTTGCCGTCACCGGCTGCATCTATGCGATGCGGAGGGCGCTGGCCGCGCCGATTCCGCCGTCCACGTTGAGCGACGACGCGATCCTTCCGTTGCGAGCCTTCTTCCAGGGCTACCGGGTGGTGTTCGATCCCGAGGCAATCGCCACCGACATGCCCGCGGTAAGCGGCACTGAGTTCCGCCGACGCCGCCGCAACCTCGCCGGACTCTGGCAGGTATGGGTCCGCATGCCGGAACTGTTCACCCGCCGCGACCGCATGCGCCTCCACTTCCTGTCACACAAGTTCGGAAGGTTGGCATTACCGTGGGCGATGCTGGTGGTGGTGATTTCCGCGCTCCTGCTGCCGCCATCGCCTTTCCGCACGGCGCTGAACCTGGGAGATCTGGCCTTGTTTCTGCTGGCGTTGATTGACGGAATCGTACCGGCGTGGTTCCCGCTGAAGCGACTGAGCTCGCCCGCCCGAACCTTTCTGGTCATGAACGCCGCTTCGCTCGCCGCGCTTCAGGTGTTCTTCACGCCAGCCAAGAGACTGTGGATTCCGACCAAAGTCGACGCGCAGGAACCGCGGCGGTAAAGGGGGCGGACGCCGTCAACTTGCCGCGGCCGACGACCTCGGATCCAACTCTTCCAAATTGTGTTTTTTGAGCTTGTAGCGGAGCGCATCCCGGCCGATCCGCAGGCTCCTCGCCGCTTTCGATTGATTGCCGCCGGCGAGCTCCAGCGCCCGCACCAGCAACACACGTTCCTGATCCTCCAGCGCCAACACTTCCACCGGCTCCGATGGTGGCTGCGCCGCTGAGCCCCGTTCGGTGTGCAAGTACGGAGGCAGATCGTGCACATCGATGGTGTCGCTCAACGTCATCATCGCCGCGTGTCCCAGGACGTTTTCGAGCTCGCGCACATTCCCCGGCCATTGATGCTGCGCGAGGCGAATGCGCGCCCGATGCGTCAACCCGCGTATCACTTTCCCGTACTGCGCCGCGAACCGGGTCACAAAATGGCGCTGCAACAAGGGCAGATCCTCTTTGCGATCCGCCAGGCGCGGAATCTGGATCTCTACCATGGACAGGCGGTAGTAAAGATCTTCCCGGAACCGCTTCTCCGCGATGGCAGCTCGCAGGTTGTGATTCGTCGCGGCCACTACCCGCACGTCGATCTTACGCGGCGTCAGCGCTCCGACCCTCTGCACTTCCTGGTTCTGCAACACGCGCAGCAGCTTGGCTTGCGTGGTCAGCGGCATGTCGCCGATTTCGTCCAGGAAGATCGTCCCTCCGTGCGCGTGCTCGAACAAGCCGGGCTTGTCGGCGTGCGCTCCCGTAAAGGCGCCCTTGACGTGTCCGAAGAGCTCACTCTCGAACAGGGTCTCGACCACCGCGGAGCAGTTCAGCACCACGTACCGCCCCTTCGCCACGGGACTCTGCTGGTGCAGGGACCGGGCGACGAGATCCTTGCCCGTGCCGGTCTCCCCGGTGATGAGAAGGGCTCTATAATGCGGAGCCACCCTGCGGATGCGCGAAAACATCTCCCACATTTGCGGGCTGCGTCCGATAATCCCCTCGAATTCCGAGGTGCTGCGCAATTCGTCTTCGAGTTCGAGCGACCGCAGCCGGCGGCGAGCCTCTTCCACCAGCTTGCCAATGCGTTGCCGCAACGGTCCCAGGGGAACCGGCTTATTCAGATAATCGCTGGCGCCTTTTTGGATCGCCTCCACCGCGGATTCGGTGGAATAATGCGCGGTCATAAGGATGACTTCCGTCGCCGATTCGATCTCCATGATGCGTTCCAGCACTTCCATCCCACTCATGTGCGGCATTACCAGATCGGTGATGACAATTTGCGGGTGCCGGCTGCAGAACAGGTCGATGCCTTCTTCGGGATCGGACGCCGTCAGGATCTCGAGTCCTGGCTGCGCCAAGGCGCTGGAAAGTAACTCCAGGCTGCCGGGATTATCGTCGATGATTAGGAGCAATACGGCGGCTTGGCCGGTATTCGGCATAGGAGCAGTCCTACGCCCATAATAGCGAAGCTACGATACCGAAGCTACGAAACAGGCGTCCCTTGTTTCGCAAGCTCCGCCCAACAACCGTCCCGCCCCGGTTCGATTTTCGATACGGCAGGTCCACATATGGCAGGTCCACACCCGCTCCTGGACTACTCGCCCGAAGTCGACGCCTCCGCAATACGCTCGATCTGCTCGTCTGCCTCCTGCAACTCCAGGTCGAGCAGCTCCCGCCATACGATCTTGTCTTCCACGGACCTCCCAAAGCGCGGGTCCTGCCGCTGCGCGCGCATATCCTGGATGGTCTGCAAGCGCGCGAAGGCTAGCGACAAGCGCTCCCGCGAGGCGCAGTCCGGAACCTCAGCGTGCCCTGGGTCCGAGAGATTCAGTGTACAGAAGGGGTGGGTCCGTTTCATGCCGACTACTCAGCAATCTTCGCTCCAACCTGCCGGGCGTGCCTACCGTGGAAAAGCGGAGTTCCTTCCTACCCCGTTCCTTGCGCGCGAGCGTGGTTGAAGAACTCCCGGAAAATCAATTCGATACGTTCGCAGGCGTGGCCGTCTCCATAAGGGTTGTGCCGGTGCGACATGCGCTGATACTCCGCTGCATCGTCGAGCAAGCGGACTGTTTCTGAAACGATCTTTTCCGGATCGGTACTCACCAATTTGACTGTTCCTGCCAATACCGCCTCTGGCCGTTCGGTCTTTTCGCGCAGTACCAGAATGGGTTTTCCCAAAGAAGGACCCTCCTCCTGGATGCCGCCCGAGTCGGTAAGGATCAGGTAGGCTTGGCGCATGAGGTCGACGAAGGGGAGGTAATCGAGTGGCTCGATCAGGCTGATGTTGGGCTGGGAGGAGAGGTTCCGCTCGACGGCGGCGCGGACTTTCGGGTTCGGGTGGACGGGATAGACGATCCGGACGTCGCCGCGAGCCGCGATTTTTACCAGAGCTTCGCAGATTCGCTCGAATCCGGGGCCGAAGCTTTCGCGCCGATGGGCGGTCACCAGGACCAGGCGCTTGCCGGAGAGGGGCTTCGGCTCAAGGCGATTGCTTACGTAGAGCAGGGAGTCAATTCCTGTGTTCCCCGTGACATAGACGCCTTCGGCGATTCCTTCGCGCCGCAGATTATCGGCCGCCTGCTGGGTCGCGGCCAAGTGCAGCCGGGCAAGCCTAGCGGCGAGGATGCGGTTTAACTCCTCAGGAAACGGCTGTTGGAGATCGCCGGTTCGTAGTCCAGCTTCGACATGGGCCACGGGGACTCCGCTATAGAACGCCGCGAGGGCTCCACACAGTGTCGTGGTTGTATCTCCCTGAACCACAGCAAGATCCGGCTTCGTTTGTGCCAGGACTGGCTCCAATGCGGACAGGATCTTCGCGGTTGATTGCAGCAGCGTCTGGTCCGGAGACATTACGTTCAAATCGAAGTCCGGCTCGATTTGGAACGCCGCCAGGACTTGGTCGAGCATCTGGCGGTGCTGCGCAGTGACGCACACCTTTACCGAGTACAGGTCCGGAAATCGGCGCAATTGCTGCACCAGAGAAGAAAGCTTGATCGCTTCCGGCCGGGTTCCGAAGATAAACAGGATAGTGCGTGGCACGTGAGCAAAGTGATTCTAACCTAGTACCACCCGGCCAGTCCATCCCGCTCAGGCGATTCGGTACGATCCCTCCATACCCCTACTCCGTTCCAGGACGTATTCTCGACTCATCCCGCCAGGAAAAGGAAAAATGCTCGCTACCGATCTGAGTCTTTGCCATCTTCTCGACCCGAAAGTGCTCGCCAACCCCTATCCGCTGTACCAGCGTCTGCGCGAGCAGGATCCCGTCCACTGGGACCCTTTTCTCCACGCCTGGGTGGTGACGCGTTATCCGGATGTGATTACGGTTCTGCATAAGTACATTGCGGATCGCACGCCTACGCCCGAACAGCTCAGTGCCATGGGCTGCTCGGCGCTTAATCCCATCGCCCAGGTGATGGTGAAGCAGATGCTGTTCATGGACGGCGCGGCACACACACGGCTCCGCACGCTGGCCGCCGCCGCGTTCTCCACGCGACGGGTGGAGGCCATGCGGACCCATATCCAGGAAATCGCGAACCGGCTGATTGACGGGTTTGCCGCGAAAGGGAGCCTGGAGTTGATCTCTGAATTCGCGGAGCCTCTGCCGGCGATCGTGACTGCAGAGTTGCTTGGCGTTCCGACCGCGGATTATCCCCAGTTAAAAGACTGGTCCGCTACGTTCGCCGAGATGCTGGGCAATTTCCAGCACAATCCCGACCGCTCCGCGAGGGTGCTGCACGCAGTGGAAGAAATGACCCTCTACTTCCGGGCGGCGATCCGGGAATTGAAGCGGACTCCCCGGGAAGGGCTGATCCAGTCCCTGCTCACGGCGGAAGTCGACGGCGAGCGCCTGACGGAAGAAGAAGTGATCGCGAACTCCATCGTGACGATGGTGGGAGGACAAGAGACCACCACGAACCTGATTGGCAACGGCATGCTGACGCTGCTGCGCCACCCGGAATCCCTGGCACAGCTTCGCGACAATCCTCAGCTGATCCAATCCGCCACGGAAGAATTGTTGCGCTTCGAGAGTCCCAGCCAGCACACGGCGCGCCTGGCTCCGGCGGATGTGGTGCTCGGGGGCAAGCAAATCAAGAAGCGCCAGGCGGTGATCGCGGTGATGGCGGCGGGCAATCGCGATCCGGAGCGCTTTCCCGATCCGGACCGCCTGGATCTGACGCGTCAAGATAATCGCCATTTGGCCTTCGGTTGGGCGGCACATTTCTGCTTCGGCGCCCCGCTGGCGCGGATGGAAGGCCAGATCGCGTTTTCGACTCTGCTCGCACGGTTGCCGGGGATCGCGTTGGCGGAAGGCACGCCGCTGGTGTGGCGCGAAAACCTGGGCCTGCGCGGGTTGAAGGCGCTCCCGATCCGCTTTACTGCCACGGATGCACAGACTTCCGGGGAAGTACCGGTATCCCTCAGTACGCCCGGGCCACAACGCTGCGCCCATGCGATCAGTACGAAGACTCCATAGTCCTAGACAGCGCTAAAAAGTATCCTGAACCTTCACCATGAACACACAAACCCGCATTCAGCCGCTCCGAAACGATGTTTCCGCTCGAATCGCGCCGCGCCCGTCTGAACTTCCGCCGACCCGCGCGGTATGCACGCGGCGCTCTTGTGTGCCCCAGCTTTTATCCGCTGTTGCTGGAGCCTCGCCCGATTTGATCGCGCTCACGCTGGGCAGCCAGCGCATGACCTACGGAGAGCTTGACGCGCAGGCTGACCGCCTGGCGCGCTACCTGCAAACACTGGGCGTCGCCGCGGACGTGCCGGTGGCCGTGTGTCTGGAGCGCTCCTTCGAATATGTGGTTAGCGCTCTCGCGATCTGGAAAGCCGGCGGAGCGTACCTGCCTTTGGATTCCTCCTGGCCCATCGAGCGCCGGGCGGCGATTATCGCCGATGCCGGAGCTTCCGTTCTTATCCAGCGCGCCACCCTCGAGCGCGGCAGCCAGGTGCTTCGCGCGCGCTTCGTGGTGGATCTCGATTCCGACGCGGCGAAGATCGACCGCACGCAGGTCGCACTCCAGCAGGTGGAGACCAAGCGCGACCAGCTCGCCTACATCAGCTATACGTCGGGTACGACGGGTACGCCCAAGGGCGTCGAGATCACGCACGGGAATCTGCTGAACCTGGTGTTCTGGCACCGGCGAGCATTTGGAATTACGGCGCAAGACAGAGTGAGTCACTTGGCAGGCTTGGCGTTCGATGCCGCGGCTTGGGAGCTGTGGCCGCACCTTTCGGCCGGCGCGAATGTGTTTCTGCTGGCCGACAACAACATCCGGATGTCGCCGCAGCACCTGCGCGACTGGCTGGTGCGCGAACGCATCAACGTGGCGTTCATCCCGACCACACTGGCTGAGCCGCTGATCAATTCGCCGTGGCCGAAGGACACCGCGCTGCGATACTTGCTTACGGGATCGGAGACGCTGCACCGCTATCCGATCGAAGGGCTGCCGTTCACGTTGGTCAACAATTACGGTCCTACGGAGTGCGCGGTGGTGGCGACCTCGGGCGTGATCACGCCGGAAGAGCAATCCTCCGCGCTGCCGTGCATCGGCACCGGCATCGCCAACACCCCCATCTATCTGCTGGACGAAAGCCTCCAGCCGGTTCCGCAGGGAGCGACCGGAGAAATCTTCATCGGTGGAACCAACGTCGGGCGCGGCTACCGCAACCAGCCGCAGCTCACCGAGAAATTCTTCCTGCCGGATCCGTTCCGCTCAGTCGCCGGCGCGCGCATGTATCGCACGGGCGACCGCGCGTCGCGTTTGGCCGACGGCCAGCTGCAGTTCCATGGGCGTGTCGACAATCAGCAGAAAATTCGAGGGCATCGCGTGGAACCGGATGAAATCGCCACGGTGCTCGCGCAGCATCCGAACATCGAATCCAGCGTCGTGACCGGGTACGGCGACGTCGCCGACCGCAAGCTGGCGGCGTACTTCGTGGCGCGCGAGGGCGCGGCGCCCACCCCAAGCAACCTGCGCGAGTTTCTGGCGAACCGTTTGCCGGATTACATGATTCCTTCCGTGTTCCTCTCGCTCGAAGCGATGCCTCTCAATTCCAGCGGCAAGGTGGACCGGGCGCAGCTTCCCGATCCCGCCGCCGAGCCTGCGCAGGGGGCCGGCGATTACCGCGCTCCGCAGTCGCCGCTTGAAATCCAAGTGGCCGGCATCGTGGCGGAGCTGCTCCAGCTTGACCGCGTCGGCCTGGACGATAATTTCTTCCTGCTGGGCGGACATTCGTTGCTCGGCACGCAGTTGGTTTTACGAACTCGCGAACGTTTCGGCGTGGAGCTCACGCTGCGCCATTTGTTCGAGACGCAGACGGTGGCGAAGCTGGCGGCGGAGATCGAGCGCCAGATCATCGCCAAGCTGGAAGATATGCCCGAAGAAGAAGCAGCCCGTCTCCTTGCTCAAGTTGAAGCTTCCTGAACCTCACGAGACCCCTCATGTCAAGCACCGAGCAGCTTTCCGACGCCAAACGGCGTCTCCTCGAACGCCACCTGCGCGGAGAAGTAGCACGCCAGAACTGGGAACTTCCCGTTCCGGTGCGAGCGCCCGGCGATTCCACACCGATGGCCCCCGGCCAACAGCATCTGTTGCTCCACGCGCAGATGGCTCCGGGGATGCCGATCTACAACGAGTCCGTCACGCTCTATTACAAGGGCAAACTTGACCGGCAGGTTTTCACGCGAGCCTTCCACGAGCTGCTGCGCCGCCACGAAATCTGGCGCACGGGCTTCGTCTCCGTCGGGAATGAAACGGTGCAGGCGGTTTACGACAATTTCAAAATTGAGGTTCCGTTTCACGATCTCACTTCGCTGCCGGAAGATCGCCGCGAGCCGGAAGCGTTGAACCTGGCTCGTGCCGACATGCAACGGCCCATGGATCTCTCCGTCGGCCCCTTGCTACGCGTGAAACTGGTGCGGCTGGCGGAGGAGGACTACCGGTTCTACGTCACCGTACATCATCTGATTCACGACGGCGTCACGATTTACGGCGTCTTCTTCCCGGAGTTGACGGCGCTGTATGACGCGTTCGTCGAAGGGTTGCCGTCGCCTCTGCCCGAGCCCAAGCTGCAATTCGGCGACTACGCGGTTTGGCAGAAACGCTTAATCGATAACGATTCCGCCGCCCGCCAAATGGATTACTGGCGCCGGGAGCTCTCGGGCGAATTGCCGCAGTGGCAACTGCCTTCCGATCGTCCACGTCCCGCGGTGCCGTCGTTCAAGGGCAGCATGGAGACGTTTTACCTGCCGCTCGAAATGACGCAGGCGCTAAAGCAACTGAGCCGCGACGAAGGCGTCACGTTCTACATGCTGCTGCTGGCGGGGTTCAAGGCGATGATGCATCGCTATACCGGGCAGGACGACATCATCGTCGGCGGACTGACGGACGGCCGCCGCCGCCGCGAGTTCCAGAGCCTGATGGGGTACTTCCTCAACACTCTGCCGCTGCGGACGCGTCCGACGGGCAGCATGACCTTCCGGCAGTATCTGGCGACGGTGAAGGACACCGTACTCGGGTCGCTTGCCAACAGCGACGTGCTGTTCGACCATTTGGTGCGGGAGATTGCGCCGCGCCGCGATCCTACCCGGCATCCGCTGTTCCAGGTGATGTTTCTGATCGAGCCTCCGCCTACCGCCTCCAGTCCGCATTGGGATCTGAAGCAGGGTGAAGTGAAGAACGGCGTCTCAAAATTCGATCTCTACTTCGAAGTGGAGGAACGCCGCGACGGACTGGTGGGCCGTGTCGAGTACAGCGAAGATCTCTTCGATGTCGAGACGATCCACCGCATGATCGGCCACTGGAGCACTCTGCTCAACGGCGTGCTGCGGAATCCCGAGGCTCTGCTTTCCGACCTTCCGATCCTCACGGCGGAAGAGACGCGACTGGTTACGGCGGAGTGGAACGACACCTCCCGCCCCGTACCCCACACCACCATCCACGGAGCCTTCGAAGCCCGCGCCGCGCTGACTCCTCGCGCCATCGCGGTAGAATGCGACGGCATCCGGCTGAGTTATGGGGAGCTCAACCAGGAAGCCAACCGCCTGGCGCGGCGGTTGCAGGAGGCCGGTGCCGGCTCCGAAACATTAGTCGCGCTTTGTGTCGAGCGTTCCTGCGACATGGTGGTTTCGCTACTGGGGATTCTCAAAGCCGGAGCCGCGTATTTGCCGCTCGATCCCGCGCTTCCGCAAGAACGCTTCGATTTGATTCTCGAAGACGCGCAGGCACCGATCCTCTTGACCGAGCGTGGGCGCGATGTGACTCCGCACCCGGGCACCGTGGTGGTCTACACGGATGAAGGTTCCGGCACCAGCGCGAATCTCGACTCGGCCGGACGGCCCGAAGACCTCGCCTACGTCCTTTACACCTCCGGCTCCACCGGGCGGCCAAAGGGGGTCGAGATCCAGCACGCCGCGGTTGTCAATTTCCTAGAGTCCATGCGGCGCGAGCCCGGGTTTACTGCTGCGGAGACGCTGCTCGCGGTCACGACGCTCTCGTTCGACATCGCCGCGCTCGAGATTTTCCTGCCGCTGGTTTGCGGGGGACGCGTCGTCATCGCCAGCCGGGAAGACGCGCGCGATCCGGTCCGTCTCGCCGAGCTGTTCCGCGAGATCCAGCCGACCGTGATGCAGGCGACGCCGGCCACCTGGCGCGCGCTGCTGGATACGGATTGGAAAGGCTCCCGCGATCTCGCGCTGCTGTGCGGCGGCGAAGCCATGCCTCGCGATCTCGCGCAGGCGCTGCTGCCACGCTGCGCCTCTCTGTGGAACCTGTACGGTCCGACGGAGACGACGGTCTGGTCCTCGGTCCAACGGATCACTGCCGTTGACGGAGTCGTGCCCATCGGCCACCCGATCGCGAACACGCAACTTTACGTGCTGGATCGCTATCGCCAGCTGGCACCGGCCGGCATTCCGGGTGAGCTGTACATCGGCGGCGCGGGACTCGCCCGCGGCTATCTGCGCCGGGACGAACTCACTCGCGAAAAATTCACGGAAATCCCGGGGATGGGCCGGCTCTACCGCACCGGCGACCTGGCGCGCTGGCGCAAGGACGGCGTGATGGAGTGCCTGGGCCGCACCGACAACCAGCTCAAGATTCGCGGCTTCCGGGTGGAGCCCGAGGAGATCGAATCGGCGCTGCTACAGCACCCCGAAATCCGGGCGGCTGCGGTGAAGGCGTGGCCCGACGGTTCGGGACACCTGAGCCTCACCGCTTACGTGGTCTCGCCCGAACGCCCGAGTGTGCGCGCGTTCCTCGACAGCAAACTTCCGGAGTATATGATCCCGCCGCGCGTCGTGTTTCTCGACGAGTTGCCCATGACTCCGAACAAGAAGGTGGATCGGAACCGCCTGCCGGAGCCCCAGCAGGAAGAAACCCCGCTGGTTTCCATCGCGCCCTCCACGCTCGGCGAGCGCCGGCTGCTGGCCATTTGGGAATCCGTGCTCTCGCGCAAAGACATCGGCGTGACCGACAACTTCTTCGATCTCGGCGGCCATTCGCTACTGGTGGCGAAGCTCTTGCGCCGCGTCGACGACGCTTTCGCGGTACGGATGTCGATGGCGGATATGTTTCTCGCGCCCACGATCCGGCAGTTCGCGGAGTTGCTGAACAAGCGCGACGCGACTGGCGGGTCGCCCAAGTTGGTGCGCATCCAAACCGACGGCTCCCGCACGCCGCTCTTCTGGATGAATGCGGGCCCTGGCTTGCGCGCGCTCGCGAAGTACCTCGGCAAGGAGCGCCCTTTCTACGGAGTGACGCTGTCCCCGGAAGAAGAAACCGCGCTCGGCGAGTCGCCATCGCTCCCGCAAATCGCCGCCTGTCTGGTCAGCACCATCCGCGGTGTGCAACCCGAAGGTCCGTATCTTCTCGGAGGCCGCTGCGTCTCCGGCCTGCTGGCTTATGAGGCCGCCGCGCAACTCCGCGCTGCCGGACAGAACGTCGAACTTTTGTTCTTGCTCGACAGCTTGAATCCGGTGCACTTCCTGGCGATCCCGCGTTGGAAGCTGCTGGCCAGCCGGGTTCGTTTGCACTTCAAAAATTCCGTCGGCTCTACGCCCGTGCGCAGCCTCAGCTACATCCTGGGGCGCCTAAAGTATCGCTTGGGCCGCCTGCGTCCCGAAGAGGGAACCGGGCGTGAAGCCTGGGACCGCAAGCTGTTCCGCGCGGCGCGCCAGTATCATCCGCAGGGCTGCCAGGGCCGCATGGTTCTGCTGCAACCGGCCGAAGGATTGGACGTTGCGGGGCTCGCCGAAAGCTGGTCGGCCGTTTCCGCAGCCGGGCGCGAAGTATACGAAGTTCTGGGAAACCACGAGACCGTGCTGAAGGAGCCGACCGTGCAGAGTCTGGCCACTCGTCTGCTCTTGTGTCTCGAATCCGCCGAGCCAAAGGTGGAACGGCTCCGCCGCTTGGGATAGGGCGGACCCGCCCCCCGGACCAATCACGCTGGCGGCGGAAGACGACGGAGCCCTGATGCGCGGGCAGCCCGCCGCAGCTTAAGCCGGAGATCAGGCCGAGCGGGTTCCCTTCAACATCCACAACACCATGGCCACGGGCGTCTTCGCTAAGATCCCGTGCACCAACTGTGGAGACATGTGCACGAACGCGCCGGCGCGCACTATCCGCTTCTCCTCGCCCAGCGTGACCTCCGCTTCTCCCTTCACGAAATACAACATCGCCGCCATGGGAGCCGTATGGGCCGATAATTCCTGCCCGGCGGAAAATCCAAACGCGATCACTCTCAGTGCATCGTCGCTGTACAACGTCCGGCTCAGAATGCCATCTTCCGGAATTGTGATTTCCGCCTCGAGATTCTCGAACAGCGTATAAGGTGCCATATTGTTATTGTGCCTACCAAGAAGCTCGATATCGACGATTTTCGGGTCCGCCCGGGGAAAAAAGTCGATTTAGATAAGCGCCCCACGCGCATCAAGCCCATCTTCCACTCCGAAGACGAATACCAGGCCCTCCTCTCAGATCATGTGCGCAAGCTCGCCGCACAACAAAGCCTGCTGTACGCCTCCGACAGCTACTCGCTGTTGCTCATCTTCCAAGCGCTGGACGCCGCGGGTAAGGACAGCGCGATCAAACACGTGATGTCCGGCGTGAATCCACAAGGCTGCCAAGTTTACAGCTTCAAGCACCCGAGCGCGGAGGATCTGGATCACGATTTCCTCTGGAACGCGACCCGCAAGCTTCCGGAGCGTGGACGCATCGGCATCTTCAATCGCTCTTACTACGAAGAGGTCCTGGTGGTCCGGGTGCATCCTGAAATCCTCCAGGCTCAGCGCCTGCCGCACGAGCTCATGGATGAAGACACCATTTGGCGGGACCGCTACCGTTCCATCGTCCACCTGGAAGATCATCTCCACCGCAACGGCACGCGTATCGTAAAATTCTTCCTCCATCTTTCGAAGGAAGAGCAGCGCAAACGCTTCCTCAAACGCATCGACACGCCCGAGAAGAATTGGAAATTCAGCATGGCTGACGTCGAAGAGCGGAAATTCTGGAAGGAATACACCAAGGCATTCGAGGACTGTCTGCACGCGACCAGCACGCATACCGCCCCTTGGTACGTGGTTCCGGCGGACGACAAGCCTGTGGCGCAGCTCATCGTGTCGCACGTCATTCTCGACACTCTAAAATCGCTCAAGATGAAATACCCGGAGTCCACTCCCGAGCGCCGAGCTGAGCTCCAGAAAATCCGCAAGCTTCTCGAGAAATGACGGCCACCCCGCGGCGCGTGCTAGCCTGTCGAGTTCATGCCTCACGCCTTTGATCTGGCCGCCGCCGCCCATCAGGAAATGCTTGACCAGGGTTTTCAGCCGGACTTCCCGCCGGAAGTGGCACGCCAGCTCGCGCCTCTCATGGCCCACGCGGCCCCGTTCGCGCCGGACCCGTCCGTGCGCGACCTTCACTCACTGCTCTGGTCCTCCATCGATAACGACACTTCCCGCGACCTCGATCAAATCGAAGCCGCCGAACGTGTCGCAGCCGGCATCCGGATCCTCATTGGCATCGCCGATGTTGATGCCGATGTTGCCCAAAACACGCCGATCGACAAGCACGCCGCGGAGCAAACCACTAGCGTGTATACCGGCATCCGGACTTTCCCCATGCTGCCGGAGCAACTCTCCACCGACCTCACTTCGCTCAACCCCGACAAAGACCGCCTCGCCATCGTGATCGAACTGGTGGTTGCGCCGGACGGCTCCGTCGCCTCGGGGGATATCTACCGGGCGTTGGTCCGCAATAAGGCGCAACTCACTTACAACGGAGTTGGCCCGTGGCTGGAAGGCACCGCCGCCGCGCCGCCGAAGGTGGCTGCGTCTTCCGAACTCGCCGCGCAGCTCAAGCTTCAGGACGAAGCCGCGCAGCTTCTGTTAGCGGAGCGCCGCCGCATGGGCGCCCTCGATATCGATCGCGTGGAAGCGGAACCGGTCATCACTGACGGGGAAGTCAAAGGCATCGCCACGCGCAAGAAGAACCGGGCGAGCGAGCTCATCGAGAACTTCATGGTGGCCGCCAACGGCGTGATGGCGCGCACCATTACCGCTGCCGGAGTTTCGTCCATCCGCCGCATCGTCAAGACTCCCGAGCGCTGGCCTCGCATCGTGGCGCTCGCTGAAGACTGCGGCGACCATCTTCCCGCCGATCCCGATTCCGGCGCGCTCAACGCGTTTCTCCAGCGCCGCAAACAAGCCGATCCCGATCACTACGCCGACGTGTCGCTCGCGGTTATCAAGCTGATGGGCCCGGGGCAGTACGTGCTCTCGCGCCCCGGCGAGGAGAATCAAGGCCACTTCGCTCTGGCCGCCCACGATTACACTCACTCCACCGCGCCCAACCGCCGCTTCGCCGACACCGTTACGCAGCGGCTGATCAAGGCGGTGCTCACGAAGCAGCCGTGCCCTTACTCCGATGCACAACTCGACGCTATCGCGCAGAACTGCACGCTGAAAGAAGATGCCGCGCGAAAGGTGGAGCGCAATATGGGCAAGCGAATCGCGGCTTTGGCGCTTCAGCCCCGGATCGGGCAAACATTTTCGGCCGTGGTGACGGGAACGGGGCCCAAGGGAACGTTTGTGCGCGTGCTTAACCCACCGGCGGAAGGCATGTTGGTCCACGGGCAGCAAGGTGCCGATGTCGGCGACCGGTTGCAGGTAAGACTCGTCAATACGGATCCGCGCCGGGGATATATCGACTTCGGGCGCGTATAACAGCGTCGGGACTAGACTCGACGCGGCAGGCTGAAGCCTTCGCCAGTTAGCGTCGCGCGACCATCGCGTACTGCGGATTGATCCAGCCTCCATCGGCCGCGATCATCGCGTCGGCTTGCTCGGGCCCCCAGCTGTGCGGATCGTACTCATGGACCGGAGTGGCATCGCCCAGCACCGGCTCCACAATTCTCCACTGCGCCTCAATCTCATCCTCGCGCGCGAATAACGCCTGATCTCCGCGCAGTGCGTCGGCCAACAAACGCTCGTACGGAGTCATATCGTCACCCGCCTGATGGGTGGCGATGAGCTCCACGTCTTCGCCGCGCATCTGTTCTCCCGGCAGCTTGATCTTCATCCCCAGCGCGATGAGCACCGACGGACTCAACTGCAGTCGCAGATGGTTCGGCAGTCCCGGCGACGATTCATCGAAGGTCGCCCGCGGCGGGCGGTCGAACGTGATGATCACCTCCTGGCACGTGACAGGAAGGTTTTTTCCGGCGCGAATATAGAACGGCACCCCAGCCCAGCGCCAGGTGTCGATGAACAACCGCACGGCGGCGTAGGTTTCGACGCGCGAGTCCGGCGCGACCCCCGGCTCACCCCGATATCCCTTGAACTGCCCGCGCACCACATCGGCGGGAGCAAGCGGGCGGACCGCCTTCAGAATGCGAGCCTTCTCGTCACGAATCGCATCGTGATCCTCGCCCGTCGGCGGATCCATTGCCAGGCATGCGAGCACTTGGAACAAGTGGCTCTGAATCACATCGCGAATCGCACCGGCCTCTTCGTAAAACCGCCCGCGGCCCTGCACTCCGAAGTCCTCGGCCATATTGATCTGCACGGACCGGATGTGGGTCCGGTTCCACAGCGGCTCCAAGAAAAAATTGGCGAAGCGGGTATATAGAATGTTCTGCACGGCTTCCTTGCCCAGGAAATGATCGATGCGGAAAATGCCCTGTTCGGGAAAGTACTGCTGCAAAATCCGGCCCAACTCGCGGGCAGATTCCAAGTCGCGCCCGAACGGCTTCTCGACGACGACGCGGGCGTCCTTGGCGGACCCGGACTTCGCCAATCCCTCCGCAACAACTTCGAACATACTAGGAGGAATCGCCAGATAATGCAGGGGCCTCTTCGCGTCGCCCAGGATGCGTCTCAGTTCCGCGAACGTGGCGGGATCGCTATAATCGCCATCGACGTATTGGAGCAGCGAAGAGAGCTTCTCGAAGGACCCTTGATCCAGGCCGCCGTGCGTATCGATACTCTCGCGCGCACGAGCCTTGAGTTGATCCAGATTCCAACCGGCCTTCGCGACCCCGACAATGGGAATGTCGAGATTGTGCCGCTTAACCAGAGCTTGCAGGGCAGGAAAAATTTGTTTGTACGCCAGATCTCCCGTTGCCCCAAAAAAGACGAGAGCATCCGAATGCAAAGCGACCATCCCTCTTTATCGCACGTCCGGGCGGCTCCTGAGGAGGTGGCCCTGCCAGAGATGGCAGAGCTCTCCTACCGAATCACCGTAAACATCTCCACTGCCTCCGCCTTCGCACCTGGCACCTGCAAGTGCGGCATCGGAGCCGCCTGGAAAAGTTTTCGGCACGGGACCGCCAGCCACCGAGCCCACGAACTCGCCCGCTTCTGCCGGGCACTATCTGTGGCAATCCCCGTGGATGCGTACATCTGCCGGTACAGTTTGGAGATAAACACGAACGCGAGCCTGGCCCGGAGATTCGGCGTGCACCGCGACCTCTTCCACACCGATCCAAAACTATAAAACTTGTCCCAAACCCCCTGAGTCCGCTCCCGCATCTCCGCCGATCCCATCGTGGGATGCGGCATGAACATCTTGGGCCGCTTGTGCGCGGGGATCAGCCAGTACCGTGTCAGCGGAATCCCCTCCACCTGAGCGACGTCATCCCCTTGCGCCTTCTCCCATTTTTCGAAATCGACAGTTCCGGGGAAAGGAGTCAGCATCACGAACTGCGCGAACGTTAACCCTGCCTTCTGCGCCAAGTCATGGGTGGCATCGAACGTGTCCGCGCGATCGCTCGGCAGCCCAAAAATAAACGATCCCAGCACGTGCACGCCGTGATCGGAAAATGTTTTCAGCCGATTCACCAGGTTGTCGCCCGACAAGTTAAAGTCTTTATAAACGGCCTTCAGGCCCTCCGGCGTCACCGCTTCCACGCCCACCAGCGCGCCCTTGATCCGAGCCTTCTTCATTGCATCCAGAAAGCCGGTGTCCTCCGCGGCCTCCATGGTGATCTGCGTGAAGAACGTCATGTCGCGCGGCAGTTCGCTCAGCCGTTCCATGAGTTCGAACCGCTCCGCGCGCATATTTTCCAGCTGCTCGACGCGGCCCAGGTTGTTCTGGCGCTTCGCCAGCTCAATGTCCTTGAGCGTCACCGGGTAAAAATTGTCGTCCGCCAGCGCGATGAACCGGAACCCTTGCCGCCGCAGTTCCACGATCTCTTCGATCACACTGTCGGTCCCGCGCTGCCGGGGGCGTTGTCCATCCGTGCGCCACACCGAACAGAAGGAGCAGTGCTTCGCGCACCCGCGCACCGTCTGCACGCTGGCCCACATGTAGCTATCCGGAGGCAGCAGATCCCACCGGGCCTTCTTGAAATCCTCCGGCTCCACGCGCCCGCCGTTGTAAATCTTCTCGGGATTCCCCGCCGCGCAATCGCGCAGCACCTGGCTCCACACGATATCGCCGTCGCCCTTCACCACCACGTGGGCGCCGCCGCGCTCGAACGGTTCCTCCGAATACAACGTGGAATGGATGCCGCCGAACACCACCCAAGCTCCACGCTCGCGAACTGCCCGGCCTACCTCATAGCCGCGTAGCGCATTCCCCGTATGAATGCCAATGCCCACCACGTCGCCTTTTTGCACGCGGTCCAGATCCAGATGCTCCAGTGTTTCGTCGCAAATCTCGGGATCGCCGAAAGAATTTGGGGTAGCCGCGGCCAAAACATAAAGCCATCGCGGCGTGATGACTGCTGTCCCGAAAGAAGTGTCGCTGGGATTGACGATGTGGATGCGCATGTAAACCTAGTGAGGGCATCCCAGTCTATCAGTAACCGTCGGGACAAAAAGCGCCATCCTACTCAGGAACATTCAGACAGGACGCGTCCTGTCAACTCGGGGCACCCGCCCCGCGACGTTTTCAGTGCCGCGGTGCGTCCGCTTGATCCGCGAGCCGGTTCAGCATCTCCGCCAAGGCTCTCGCTGTTTCCACCTGTAACCCCAGCGATACGGTGAACGCGCCCGTCAGCTTTCCTGTTTCCTGAACCAGCAACTTCAACTCAACGGGCGGCCCGATCAGGGGATTCTTCCCGTCCACCGAAGTCAGATCCAGCACGCGCCCGAGGCACGTGGGCAGATCCGGAATCGCTTCCCGAAGCTCGCTTGGGAAAAACATGATGTTAGGCAGCCCTGCCCTCAGGGGAGCGGGAGGAGCCGCCGGAACCGGTCTGCTAACGTTTGACATATTTCTTCACCGACATCGAACCTACTTCCGCACCGTAGATATTGCCCTCGCGGTCCACCGCGATGCCCTCAGCCGAGCTGCTGCCCGCCTTGTCCGGATTCGGCTCCGGGTCTGGGATGAACGCTGTTACCGATCCGTCCTTCGCGCTGCCGATTCGGATGCCGCGCTTCCAGCCGGGATGCTGCGTCGAATTCGATTGCGAATCCGCCACGAAGATGTTGTCGTTCCTGTCGATGAAAATTCCGCTGGGCCGCCCGAATTGCTTCCACTCCTCCAGAAACTTTCCGTCCTGATCGAAAATCTGAATCCGGCCGTTGCCACGATCGCCCACAAACAAGCGTCCGCGAGAATCGAACGCCAGGGTGTGCGGCGTATCGAACTCGCCGGGTCCCGATCCTTTCTTGCCCCAGGATTTAAGGAACTTCCCGTCCTTCGTAAACTTCACGATGCGGGCGTTCGAATTTCCGCCATGCCCGTCGGCGACAAAGATGTCTCCGTTGGGTGCCATGATGACTGCGGACGGCTGGTTGAACGTCGCCTCGTCGTTCCCGGCTACGCCCTTCTTGCCGAGCATCATCAGCACGTGCCCTTCGAGGTCGAATTTGAAGACTTGGTCGCCTTTGCCGCCGCGGGCGTCGTCGTCGGTTACCCAAATATTTCCTTGCGGATCGATATACAGGCTGTGCGGCTGCGCGAACAGGCCCGCGCCGAAGCTCCTTAGCGTTTTGCCCGAGGCATCGAACTCCACGATGGGACCGGCGCTTGAGTCCGTGCAGAAATTCGCGCCGCATCTTTCGGCGACCCAGATGTGGCCATCGCGGTCGACATCGATCGCCGAGGCGGAGCCCCACTTGCGGCCGTCGGGTAGGGTGCCCCAGTTTTCGAGGGTGCGGTAGGGATTCGGATACGAGTTGGGATCTTGTCCGAAGGCGGCTGTCATCGCGGCGGCGAGCAGGATCCATCTCATCTTGCAACCTCTGCGCGCTCGCGTGCGACACGCGTTAAGCTCGCCTCAAAGCGTTCTGCGAAATCGTCGATATCGGATTTTCCGATGTTCAGCGGAGGAGTAATGCGAATCACGTTCCCGTACATCCCGCCCTTGCCAATCAGCAGCCGGTTCTCGCGAGCATTCTCCATCAGTGCTGCCGTCGCCTCGGGCGCGGGCGTGCGCGATTGGCGATCCTCCACCAGTTCCACCGCCTGCATTAGGCCCATGCCGCGCACGTCGCCGATGAGAGGATGCTTGGCTTTCATGTCGTCGAGCTTCGCCCGTAGATAGTCGCCCATCTCCGCGGCGTTGATCATGAGCTTATGGTCGTCGATGAAGTCGATCACCGCTTTCGCCGCGGTGGCCGTCACGGGATTCCCCCCGAAGGTCGAAATCGAAGCTCCGTTAAGCGCATCAGCGACCTCGGCGCGAGCCACAGTTAATCCGACGGGCATTCCGTTACCCATGCTCTTCGCGCTGGTGATGATGTCCGGCGTGACGCCCCAGTGTTCGATGCCGAACCACTTGCCTCCGGTGCGGCCCCAGCCGGTTTGGACCTCGTCCGCGATGAAGAGTCCGCCGTACTTCTTGACGATACTGGTGACGATTTCGAAGTACTCCTTCGGTGGCGTCACGAAGCCGCCGACGCCTTGGATCGGCTCCGCGATTAATGCCGCCAGCCGGCCGGAAGTCGAGGTGCGAATCATTTCTTCCATGTCGGTGGCGCAGCGGACGTTGCACGAAGGGTAGGTCAAGCCGAGCGGGCAGCGATAGCAGTACGCGTTGAGCGCGTGCGAGAAGCCTGGCTCCGGTGCTCCGCCCAAGCGCCACGAGCCTTGACCCGTCGCCGCCATGGCAAGAGCGGATCTCCCGTGATAGCTGTGGCGCAGAGCCACTACTTCGTGCGCGCCGGTATAGCAGCGAGCCGCGAGAATCGCGGTTTCATTTGCTTCGGTGCCGCTATTGGTGAAGAAACTCTTGGTCAACTTCCCGCCCGGAGTAATCCCTGCGACTCGCTCGGCGAGAGCCGCTTGCGGCTCCGTCGCAAACACCGTAGAGACGTGCTGCAATTTCTCCAGCTGCGCCGCGACCTTTTTGTTCACCGTCTCGTTACAGTGCCCAACGCTGATGGTGACAATGCCGCCGAAGAAATCGAGGTACTGATTGCCGTCGGCGTCCCAGACGAACTGGTCTTTGGCGCGGTCCACCACCAGCGGCTCCTTGAAAAAATGGAACACGCAGGGGAACAGATAGCGCTGGTTCGCGAAAATGATCTCCTGTTTGGTCATGCGGGGGGCCCTCGCAGCTTTCATGTTAGCCCACGGGACAACCGTGCAACAGTGTGACGCAGCGTCCCAGTTTCGGACACCTTTGATCTCTCCAAGCCCTTCAAGTGATTGATAATTGGAAAAGATCGCCCTGGACTTCAGATTGCCCAAACGTTTTGGACTCTGTGTGCGTCCTAACTGACAATATGCGCCTCGTCTGCTTTGCCGTGCTGGTACTGCCGCTTGCCGCGGCGGATCTATCTTCACAGGCGGGCGCGAATCCCGGGCACAAAGTGCGGGCCAGCGGCGTCATAAAAGCGGTGAAGTCCGTTATGATTCAGGCGCCGCGGATCGAAGGGCAGGGGGGGCAGCTGACGCTGGCGACCCTGATCGAGAATGGCAAAGTGGTTTCGCTGGGCGACGAACTCGCCGTGTTCGACCCGACGACGGAAGAGCGGCTGAAGTACGAAGCGCAGGCGCGGTTCGACGACATTCGCCATCAGGTGGAGCAGAAGCAGGCGGAGCACAACAACAACGCCGAGAAACGAACGTCGGATCTGAAATCGGCCGAGGCAGATTTACAGAAGGCGCAACTCGAAATCCGCAAAGGGCCCGTACTGAGCGAAATTGAGCGGCAGAAGAACCAGGTGAAGCTAGAAGATGCGCAGGCGCATGTGGCGAGCCTGAAAAAATCGAACGTATTTCGCGATCAAGCGGAACTCGCAGAGATCAAAATTTTCGAGCTTCAACGCGACCGCCAGAAGGTCACCGTGGAACGCACAGACAACAACCTGAGCAAGCTGGACGTCAAGGCTCCGATTAAGGGGATGGTGGCGTTGGAGAACATCTGGCGCAATAATTCCATGGGCCACGCGCAGGAGGGCGATCAGTTGTGGCCGGGGGCTCCGCTGATGCGGCTGTTCGATCCCTCGGAGATGGAAGTGGAGTTGAGCGTGGGCGAGCCGGACGGGGGAGCTCTGGTGAAGGGCGCGAAGGCGATCGTTCATCTGGACGCGTTCCCGGAGCTGACGTTCACGGCGCATTTCGATTCGGCGAGTCCGGTGGCGACGTCGCCCTTAGGGACTTCAGTGAAGACGTTCACGGCTCGGTTCCGCTTAGATCAGACCGATCCGCGCTTGCTGCCGGATTTATCGGCGGCGCTGGATATTGAGGCTCCGCGATGAGAGGCGGGGTAGGAGTAGGGCAGAGCACGGGAAGAATGACAGACGACAAAAGGCGATCGTCTGTCCTACTTTGCTGGGCGGATGTTGAGGTTGCGGGATGAAAGTGCGGCGTCCTCGACTTTGGTTGCGCCTGGGGCTGCTGCTGCTGGCGGTGAGTGCGTCTGCCCTCGCGGTCCGGCAGATGCGGAAGAATCACGACCTCACGGATTTGCCCACCGCCACGGCTCGGCAGAGCGATTTTCTGGTGTTGGTGCGGTGTCGCGGGCAATTGGTGGCTCGGCGATCCGAACAGGTAGTGGCGCCGCTGGTGCCGGATCTGCAGATCGTGTGGCTCGCGCCCGAGGGCAGTTTGGTGAAGGCCGGGCAAGTGATTATTCGCTTCGATCCGAGCAAGGCACAGCAGGATTTGAAAGAAAAGAATGCCGCACTGGAGCAGGCGCAGGCGACTCTGGATCAAGCGCTGGCGCAGGGCAACATTACGGTGGAGCAGGACAAGCTGGATCTGGCGACCATTAATTACCAATCTGAGAGAGCGCGCCTGGAAGCGTCGAAGCAATCCATCGTGAGTGCGATTCAAGGGCAGGAAAGCGCGATCGATTTAGGGGTGGCGGAAGAGAAGGTTAAACTTCAACGGTCCGGGATGGAACTGCATGACAAGGCGACGGAGGCTCGCATCGCATCGCTGACGCGGCTGCGCGACGATGCGAAATTCTGGGTCGACTTTACGCAGCGCCACATTAAAGCGATGGAGATCACCAGTCCGCTGGATGGCGTGATCAATTACTCACCGAACTATTCGCAGGGGTGGCTGAACGCACAGTCTTATAAGGTGGGAGATCACGCGGTGCCCGGGGGAGTGCTGGCGGAGGTGCCGGATCTGAGCACGCTAGAAGTAGAGAGCAAGGTGGATGAAGTGGATCGCGGGCGGATCGCCGTGGATAACGATGTGCTGGTTCACGTGGACGCGTTTCCGGAAAAGGTGCTGAAGGCGAAGCTGGTCTCGATTACTCCGCTGGCGGAGCAGAACAATGAGTGGCCTCCGACGCGGAGCTTTAAGGGCTACGCAAAGTTGGAGAGCCCGGATTCGCGGATGCGCCCCGGGATGAACGCGGGCGCTGACGTGATTCAAGCGAAAATTCCGCAGGCGATCAGCATTCCTGCGAAGGCTCTGTTCACGATTGCGGGCAAGCCGGTGGTGTACGTGAAGGCCGACACCAAGTACATGCCGACGCCGGTGACCATCGCTGCGAGAAATCCGGATGAGATCGCGGTGCAGGGCATCGCGGCGGGGACGCTGGTGGCGCTAGCGGAGCCTCCGGCGGAGAAGAAATGAGCGCTACGGCCAATCCCGCGCCCCGCTCTGCATCCGGCAGTGCTGTCGAACAACCTCGGCCGGCCGCGCCGACTCCCTCGCGGCGGCCGGGGCGGGTGCGGCGGCGAGTGGTGCTGTGGATCGCGATCCTGGCCGTGATCGGCGTGGTGGCGTGGAGCGGGAGCAAGATTTACGCGACGCTCACGGCAACCAAAGAGACCGTGATGCCGACCGCGAAGGTGCAGCGCGGCGATGTGAGCCTGGCGGTAACGGCTCGCGGCGAGATCAATGGCGGGAATCCGGAAGTGTTGACGGCGCCGCCGACTGGCGGGACCGACATGCACATCACGTCCCTGCGCACGACGGGCGACGCGGTGAAAGAAGGCGACGTCATCGTTGAGTTCGACACCACGGAGCAGGAGTACAAGTTGCGCGAGGCGGAATCGGATTTACTCGAAGCTGAGCAGCACATCGCGCAGGTGGCGGCGCAGCGGGAAGGCGATCTGGAAGAGGATCGATATGCACTGATTCACGCGCAGGCGGATGTGAAGACGGCGGAGTTGGAAGCGCGGAAGAATCCGCTGTTGGCGGCCATCGCGGCGAAACAGAATACGCTGGCTCTGGAAAATGCCCGCGATCATCTGGCGCAACTGGAGCGCAGCCAGGCGGCGAAGCGGGCCAATGGCGACGCCGGCATCGCAATTCAGCAGGCGAACAAGAGCAAGTCGGAATCGCAGGCGTCGACGGCGAAGCAGAACATCGAGGCGATGACGCTGCGCGCGCATCGTGGCGGGTACGTTTCGGTCCGGCAAAACACAAACCAGGGGAATCTGTTCTTCGGGCAGATTCTGCCGCTGTTTCAGGTGGGCGATGCGGTGCGGCCGGGCATGGCCGTCGCCGAGATTCCGGACCTTCGGAATTGGGAACTGGGCGCGAAGGTGGGCGAACTCGATCGCGGACACCTGGTGGAAGGGCAGAAGGTGGATATCACCGTGATCGCGCTTCCGGGGCGGACTTTCCAGGGCCACGTGAAGGATCTGGGCGCGACGACGGGGCTGCCGTGGGACCGGCACTTTGAGGCCAAGATCGCACTGGATAATCCGTCAATCGATATGCGTCCGGGGATGAGCGCGAACATTGTCGTGACCACGGATGAGATGCATAACGTGTTGTGGCTGCCGGCGCAGGCGTTGTTCGAGAGCGACGGGCGCACGTTTGTCTACGTGAAATCGGGCAAGAGCTTCACGGCGAAGGATGTCGCCTTGCAGCGGCGCAACGAGACGCGCGTGGTGGTCACGGGAATCGAGGAAGGGCAGGAAGTGGCGCTCGCGAATCCCACGGAGTTGGAGAAAAAGAAGCCCGCCGCCGGCGCGCTGCCGCTTCCTAAATGAGCGAATCGACGATCGCTCGCTACGCCGCAGAAATTCTGCTGGCGATGAAGAACCTGTGGGCGCAGAAGACGCGCACACTGTTGACCGCGCTTGGCATCATTTTCGGCGTGGGGGCGGTGATCGGAATGCTGGCGATCGGCGCGGGGGCACGGGAGGAGTCACTGCGGTTCATCGAGCAACTGGGCGTCCGGAATCTGCTGATTGAATCGCGGCCGGCGAGCAGCGATCAGGAATTGCAAGAGCGAAGACGGTCGTCGCCGGGTCTGACCGAGCGCGACGTGCGGATTCTGGAATCGAACGTGGACGCGCTCGAACTGATTTCGGCGCGGCGCAGCATGCATCCGGCGCGAGTGTATCCGAAATTGGGGCAGGAGGTGCCGGAGTTGTATGGAGTGCGGCCGGCCTACGCCCCGATTCATCACTGGGCATTGGACGAGGGCAAGTTTTTCGACGCTAGCAGCGACACAGCGAGTGCCGCGGTATGCGTGCTGGGGGAGAAGGCAAAGGTCGCACTCCTGGGATATGGATCCGCCCTAGGGAATTTCGTCAAGGTGAACGATACGTGGCTCGAAGTGATCGGGGTACTGAAGGAGCAGGCGAGCTCGGGCTCGGGCACGGCGCAGTCCCAGGACCCGAACTTTATCATCTACATTCCCCTTAATACGTTCCAGTACCGATTCTTCGACAACGGGGGAAGCTTCAAGGATGACCTGGACGGCGTCGATATCGAGCTGAAGCTCGGGGCGGACAGCTTGAACGCGGCGAAAGTGGTGAGCGCGATTTTGAACTCGACGCATCACAACACGCCCGATTTCGTGGTGACGATTCCGGCGGAGTTGCTGGCGGAACAACAGAGGGCGCAGTCGATCTTCACGTACGTGATGGTGGC
Source organism: Bryobacteraceae bacterium (assembly GCA_036498815.1). GTDB lineage: Bacteria > Acidobacteriota > Terriglobia > Bryobacterales > Bryobacteraceae > Palsa-187. The sequence continues at coordinate 52,077 of DASYET010000015.1, forward strand.
GATCGCGGCTATTTCGCTGCTGGTGGGCGGCATCGGGATCATGAACATCGTACTGGCGACGGTGCTGGAGCGGACGCGCGAGATCGGCGTACGGCGTGCGACGGGAGCGAGACGCGTGGATATCGTGCGGCAGTTTTTGCTGGAATCGGTGCTGATTTCGGGCGGAGGAGGCGTGGTGGGGATTGCATTCGGCTATTTTCTGGCATGGATGATTGCGCGAGCGGCGGAGTGGACGACGATCGTGACGCCATCGTCGATCGTGATCGCGTTCGGAGTGTCGATGACGGTGGGCGTGGTGTTCGGAATTTATCCGGCGCGGAAGGCTTCGCGCATCGATCCGATTGAGGCGCTGCGGTATGACTAGGGCTCGGGTCATGATCGGAGTGGTTTTGCTCGCGTTGCCTGCATTCGCGGCTTCTGTGGCGGTGCCGGAGTGGGTGAAGAAGCGATTTTCGCCGGATACCGTGCAAGTTCGCGACGTGCAGGGGATCGACGGGTACGTCGCCGGCGGGAAGCTGCACTTGATGGTCAAGGATTTCCTGGAGCTGGTGCTGAAGAACTCGACCGACGTCAATTTGACTCGGCTGGATGTTTACACTGCAGCGGATCAGATTCAGGCGGCGCAGGCGGCGTTCGATCCTACCCTGCAAATGGGGTTCAACACGTTTCGCTCGGTGGCTCCGCAATCCAGCCAGTTGGCCGGCGCCAGTACGCTGAGCAATCTGACGCAGAACTCGTTCCTGAATTACAACCAAGTGCTGCCGGGAGGACAGACGGCGAGCGCGGGATTCAACGCGACGAAGAATTCGACCAACAGCACGTTCAATTTTCTGAATCCGAATATTCAGAGCTCCATGAATTTCCAGGTGACGCAATCGCTGCTGCAAAACCGGACGAACATTCAGCGGCGGGCTCCGATCGAGATCGCGCGTACGCAGTTGCTGATCACCACGGAACAAAGCGAAGGGCGGATTCAGGACACATTGGCTGCCGCGGCGGGACAGTATTGGGACGCTGTACGGGCTCGCGACAACATCAAGGTACTGGCGCAGACGCTGGATCTCGCGCAGAAATCGTATGAGCGGGATAAGATGGCACTGGATTTGGGGGCCTTGTCCGCACTGGATATTTTTCAATCCGAGTCGCAGGTGGCGGCACGAAATCGCGACTTGATCGCGGCGCAGTATGCGTACCGGTCCGCTCTGGATGGGCTGCGGAGATTGATGGGTGCGGATCTGACGCCGCAGCTGCGGGCGATGGAGATCGAACTGGGGGACGATCCGGCGATGCTACCCGAGAAGAGCGCCGTGCTGCCGTTCGAAGAATCGCTGACCGCGGCGTTGCGGGTGCGGCCGGAGTTGAGTGCGGCGCATCGCCGGGTGACGGTGGACGATCTGAACGCGCGGGTGGCGCGGAATCTGCTGCTGCCGCGGGTGGATTTGACGGCGCAGGGAACGGCGTCGGGGATTGGTGGAAACCTGCTGGGGCCGCCGCCGGTGCCGGGCGGGTTGGGCGATGCGTTGTCGCAGACGCTGGGGTTCAACTATCCGGGGTACGGCGCGGGGTTGCAGATTTCGCTGCCGATCCATAGTAAGGCGGCGCAGGCCCAACTGGCGGATTCGCTAGTGAATAAGACTCGGGATCAGTACACAGAGCGGCAGTTGCAGCAGCAGATCACGCTGGATGTGCGGCTGGCGTTGAACTCGCTGGAACTGGCGAACGCGACGATCGAAGCGGCGGTGAAGGCTCGGGATCTGGCGCAGAAAAACGTGGATGCTGAGCAGCAGAAGTACGAACTGGGGTCGGTGACGGCGTTCGAACTCCTGGATTCGCAAAACAACCTGGCAAGCGCGCAGAGCGCGGTTTTGAACGCCTACGTAGGGTATCAACAGGCGTTTGTGAACTACCAAAGGTCTACCGCGGCGCTGCTCGAGGGCCTGGGGGCAGTACTCGAGACACCTAAAGTACGATAGGGCCTCGGGGATTCTCACTTAGCTGAGGCGTAAAGTTTTTATCTTTAACCGTCGAACAGGGGAACTAAGGGAAACCTGTTTGGCCTCTGTGGAAACAAGTGAACGCCAGGACGCGGTTGAGCGATACCGCCTGGAAGAACGGCTGCGCGAAAGCGAGCGGCGCTACGACAGCCTGTTCGAAGACGCGCCGGTGGCGTGTCATGAGATCGATCTCACGGGCATCGTGATGCGCGTGAACTCGGCCGAGTGCGCTCTACTGGGATTCGCGCCGCAGGAGATGATCGGGCGGCGCATCTGGGAGTTCATGTCTCTGGACGAGCAGTCACGAAGCCAGGAAGGACTGCTGCAAAAGCTGGCGGGGACGCAGGAGTTGGCCGTGGTGGAACGCGAGTACACACGGCAGGACGGGAACACGCTCTATCTCGAAGTTCATCCGCATTTAGTACGCGACCGCATGGGGCAGGTGGTCGGGCTGCGTAGCTTCATGGTGGATATTACGGCTCGCAAGCAGGCGGAGATCGCCCTCCAACGGCAGGCCAAGGAGCTAGCGCGGTCGAACGGGGAGTTGGAGCAGTTCGCGTACGTGGCCTCGCACGATTTGCAGGAGCCACTACGGAAGATCCAGGCGTTCGGCGACCGGCTGAAGCACAAGTGCGCGGAGGGGCTGAACGAAGACGGCCGCGACTACCTGGCGCGGATGCAGAACGCGGCATCGCGGATGCAGACGCTGATCCACGATCTGCTGGCTCTGTCGCGCGTCGCGAGCCATCCGCATCCGCACGCCACGGTGGAGTTAGGCGACTTGGTCCGCGGCGTGGTTTCCGATTTGGAGACGCGGATCGAGCAGTTGGGTGGGCGTGTGGACGTGGGTCCGCTTCCGGCGGCGCACGCGGACCGGATGCAGATGCGGCAACTGTTCCAGAATCTGATCGGCAACGCGCTGAAGTTTCACAAGCCGGATCAAGCTCCGGTGGTGAAGGTGCGGAGCGAACCGGCGCTGATGGACGGCGAAATCCGCGTGATCGTGGAAGACAACGGGATCGGGTTCGACGAGAAGTATCTGGATCGCATCTTCCAGGTGTTCCAGAGGCTGCACGGGCGCGGGGAATACGAGGGCTCGGGCATCGGACTGGCGATTTGCCGCAAGATCGCGGAGCGGCACGGCGGACAGATTACGGCGTCGAGCAAGCCGGCCGAGGGTTCGCGATTCGAGATTACTTTGCCGCAGGCGAAGACGGCGGCATCGCAACTACAGGGTTTGCACAAACAAGAGGAGTAACACGATGGGTAGCGTTCCGAGGCCGAATACGGGCCGGCCGATCACGGTGTTGTACGCGGACGACGATCCGGAAGATCGCATGCTGGTTAAGGAAGCATGGGCGGAGAGCCGCCTGGCGAACGACCTGCACTTTGTCGAAGACGGCGAAGAGCTGATGGATTATCTGCACCGGAGGGGGAACTACAAGCACCTGGCGGATACTCCGCTGCCGGGGATGATTCTGCTGGATTTGAACATGCCTCGCAAGGATGGACGCGAGGCGCTTCAGGAGATCAAGGCGGACTCACGGCTGCGGCTGATTCCGACAGTGGTGCTGACGACGTCGAAGGCGGAGGAAGACATTTTCCGTGCTTACGACCTGGGCGTGAATTCGTTCATCGTCAAGCCGGTGACGTTCCAGTCTCTGGTGGATCTGACGCTGGCGTTCAGCAAGTACTGGTTCGAGATTGTGGAGTTGCCGCCGCGCGAATCGGCGGCGTGAGCAGTAAAGAGAAATGGAACCCTGCAAGCTGCGTGTGCTTCTGGCCGACGACGACCAGGACGACTACGTCATCACGCGGGACCTATTTCATTCCATCGGGCGGGAGCGGTTCCATTTAGACTGGGTGCCAACGTATCACGCGGCGCTTCAGGCGATCGATCTCAATCAACATGATTTGTACTTGTTCGATTACCGGCTGGGGGAAGCGGACGGGCTAGAACTGCTCCGCGAAGCGCTGGATCGAGGCTGCAAGGCTCCCATCATTCTGCTGACCGGCCATGACGACTGGGAGACCGACGTGCGCGCGATGAAGGCGGGCGCGGCGGATTATCTGGTGAAGAGCCGTCTGGATTCGAAAATTCTGGAACGTTCGGTCCGCTACGCGATGGAACGCAAGCAGGCCCAGGATCGGTTGAAGTCCTACGCCGCGGAGATCGAGCATAAGAATCGCGAACTGGCGGAAGCGGTCCGGGTGGCACGCGAGGCGACGGAGCTGAAGAGCCAGTTCCTGGCGAACGTGAGCCATGAAATCCGCACGCCGATGAACGGAGTGCTGGGGATGGCGGCGATGCTGCTCGAAAGCGAGCTCGGCGACGAACAGCAGGAGTACGCGCAGACGGTGTTTCAATGCGCGCAATCGCTGCTCTCAATTATCGATAGCATTCTGGACTTGTCGAAGATCGAGGCAGGGAAGCTGGAACTGGTGAAGGAAGACTTCCAGCCCGGCGCGGTGGTGGAGGAAGTGGTCAAGTTACTCTCGACGCGAGCGCGCGAGAAGGGTCTGGAGTTGAGCTTTTCGCTGTGCGAGGAAGCTTCACAATGGCGCACCGGAGATGCGGCGCGGCTGCGGCAGGTACTGCTGAACCTGGTGGCGAACGCGGTGAAGTTTACGGAGCAAGGGATTGTTTCAATAGAGGTGCGGCCGGGGCGCGGGTGCAAGCTGTGGTTCGGGATCCGGGATACGGGGATCGGGATTTCGGACGAAGCTCGGGCGCGATTGTTCAAGCCGTTTGTACAGGCGGACGGATCGATCACGCGGAAGTATGGCGGCACGGGGCTGGGGCTGGCGATTTGCCGGCAATTGGTGGAGATGATGGGTGGGGAGATGGGGTTGGAAAGCGAGCCGGGGCTCGGGTCGACGTTCTGGTTTACGGCTCCGCTGGTGGGGGCGGGGTAGGGAAGAAGAGCGTCGAGACGAATCTCGACGCGGCAGGCTGAAGTCTGCGCCACGTGGGGCGGGGTTTGCTATACTCGCGTGCGAAGCCATGCGGTGGTTGCAACTTCTGAAAACGGCCGCCACTGGTACCTACGAGAATAACTGCCTGAGCATCGCCAAAGGGGCGGCTTACTCGGCATTGCTTTCCTTTTTTCCGGTGATCACCACGTTCGCCGCGCTCTTAGTGCAAGCTCGCGCGGACGCTGTGGCGCATACGCTGGCTACATTCCTGTATGAGGTTGTTCCGCCGGGTACCGAAGACGTGGTGCGGAATCTATTCGTCGCGCACGGGCAGAGGCCGAACTCATTGCTGGCGGCGGCGGTAGTGCTGGCGGCGTGGGCGGCGTCCGGCGCCATGATCAGCCTGATGGAAGGATTCCAGGCAACCTACCACATTCCCGCGGGGCGGAGCTTTGTGAAAGAGCGCGGCGTGGCTCTGCTGCTGGTGTTTTTATCGGCAGCTCCGGCCTGGGGGGCGTCCGCACTGATCGTGATGGGAACGCGGGCGGAACGGTGGGCGGCGACATGGATGGGGCTGATTCCGCCCGGGGCGGACTTAATGGGGTGGGTGCAGGTGGTGGCGGAGGTGCTGGATGTCGCGATCGCTTTCGCTGCGTTTGTGCTGGTGACGGCGCTGGTGTACTACTTCGCACCGAATCGGAAGCAGAGGCTGGGGTTTGTGTTTCCGGGTGCGGTGTTGGCGACACTACTGTGGATGCCGGCCACGGCGGGGTTCGGATGGTATGTGCAGCACGTATCGAATTACAACGTGCTCTACGGGAGCGTGGGGGCGGGGCTGGCGCTGCTGGTGTGGATGTATATGCTCGCGGTAATTACGCTGTTCGGATGCGAGTTCAATGCGGCTTGGGAAAGGGCTCGGGCGGCGGGGGCAGCCTGAGGCAAGCGAAGTTCTATATTGGAAGTATGCGGTGGCGGACCTTTGTCGTTCCGGTTGTTCTGGCGTTCGCGGCGGGCGGATGGGCTTTGGCGGAGCGACTGGAAGATACGCTCTACGTGCCGCTGGATCATCCGGCGATTCAGTATGCAAAGCAAGGCACCGATCCGGTGGCACTGTTCGATAAGAAGCTCGCGGCGGGGACGGCGAAGCTGGAATATTCGGCGGGCGGCACCGGATATCTCGCCTCTGTGCTGAAGCAACTGGGGATCGATGTCGATTCGCAGGTGTTGGTTTTCTCAAGAGGGAGTATTCAGACGACGCGGATTTCTCCGCGCACGCCTCGGGCAATTTATTTCAATGACGACGTGCAGGTGGGGTTCGTGCAGAACGGCGACGTGTTGGAGCTGACGTCGCTTGATCCGGTTCGCGGCATTTACTTATACGGGATGGACGCGGAGAAGAGCGACAAGCCGCGGTTCGGACGCCGCGACGATTGTCTGCGGTGCCATCAGGGACCGCAAACGATGGGGATTCCCGGGTTGATGATCAGTTCCGTGCATCCGAGCGATGGCGCGCGCGAGGGGCACGGCGGGGCGTTCATGACGGACGGGTCGACCCCGATCGGCGAGAGGTGGGGCGGGTGGTACGTGACCGGATCAACGGGGGCGCAGGCGCACTTGGGTAACAACACGAATCTGGTGGATCCGCTGCACCCGGGGCCTTCGATGCCCGACGCGCCACGGAACATTTCCAGTTTGGGGCAATTCCTTGACACTTCCCGATATTTGGCGCCGACTAGCGATTTGATCGCGCTGATGACACTGGAACATCAGACTCGCATGACGAACCTGCTAATCCGCATTGGGTGGGATGCGCGGATCGCCCTGCACGATAACAAGTGGGACGCGGCGGTGATGGATTCGGAAATCGACGATCTCGTGACGTATATGGTGTTCGCGGATGAGGCTCCGCTGAAGGCTCCGGTGAGCGGTGTATCGATGTTTGCGAAGACGTTCGCGGCCCGGGGGCCCAAGGACAAGAAGGGGAGATCGCTGCGCGAGTTCGATTTGCAGACTCGGCTGTTCAAGTATCCGCTGAGCTACATGATCTACAGCGCGGCGTTCGAGGCGCTGCCGGACCGGGCTAAGTCGGAAATTTATCAGAAGTTGAACGATGTGCTGTCGGGGAAGGATTCGCGGGCGAAGTTCGCGAAGCTGGGAGCGGAGGAGCGGACGGCGGCACTGGAGATCCTCCGCGAGACGAAGGCGGGGGCGCCGAGGTAGGATGCTGCGCCATTTGGCGCAGAAATTCGCGGCCCTTCGCATGCAGTGTAGGAAGCAGAACTTGCCATGTTTGCAAGAATTGTACCCGGCGTTATAGCCACCATAGTTCTCCTTGCGACCTTCGCGGTCGCGGCGGATCAACTCATATCTGACAAGAGCTTCGACGAAGGCCTGATTCTCAACGCCGAACATCCGGCGATCGAATATTTCAAGACTGCCGCGGAAGATCCAGTGGCGCATCTGGATCGGGCGCTGGCTATCGGCAAGGCGAAGCTGGAATTCAAGCCCGGGCCTCTGGGATATTTGCCGGACGTACTGAAGAAGCTCGGCGTAAATGCGGATTCGCAGGTGCTGGTGTTCTCGAAGACCAGTTTCCAGGCGGCGAAGATTGGGCCGAGGACGCCGCGGGCACTGTTCTACAACGACAACGTGATGATCGGGTCGGTGCAGAATGGCGACGTGCTGGAGTTCGCGGCGCTTGATCCGCGGCAGGGGTATGTGTTCTATACGCTGGACCTGCATCAATCGGACGATCCGCGATTCGTGCGCCGCGATGTGTGCCTGCAATGTCACCAGGGGCCGGCCACGCTCGGCGTGCCGGGTATCATGGTGGGCTCGGTGTTTCCGGATGCGGGCGGGATGCCGGCTTCGCGGGCGGGGAACCCGGTCACGGACCATCGCACTTCGTTCCAGGAGCGGTGGGGCGGCTGGTACGTCAGCGGAACCAACGGCGGGATGGTGCATCGGGGGAATGCGGTGGCTCGGGATCCGAGGGCTCCGGATGTGCTGGAGTCGCAGGGGACGCAGAACCTGTTGAGCCTGGCGAAGAAGTTCGACGCGATGAATTATTTGAGCGGCAATAGCGACATCGTGGCGCTGATGACGCTGGAGCATCAGACTCGGATGACGAATCTGATGGTGCGTGGGGCCTGGGATGAGCGGATGGGTCAGCACGAACGCATTGCGCCGGATGTGGAGGCGATGCTCACGTACATGCTCTTCGCAGATGAGGCGAAGCTGTACGATCCGGTGGAGGGTGTGTCCACGTTCACCAAGACGTTCGCGGAGAGGGGTCCGCGAGACAAGCGGGGGCGAAGCTTACGGGAGTTCGACCTGAAGACGCGGATGTTCAAGTATCCGCTGTCGTACATGATCTACAGCGAGGCGTTCGACGCAATGCCGCAGGCCGTGCGGGAACGAGTGTACCACCGGCTGTATGACGTGCTTTCGGGGAAGGATCAGGATCCGAAGTTCGGGCGGCTTACGGCTGAGGATCGGAAGGCGATTCTGGAGATCCTGCGGGACACGAAGCCGGGTCTGCCGCCTTATTACGCGCTGTAATCCTTAATTTGTGCCGCTCGTTATGATGAGTGGCATGTTTCGAAGTACCTTCATTTGTTTCCTGCTGGCGCTGCCGGCGATACCACAAACCACTAAAAGCACGACCGGGATGGAGTTCGTCAAAGTCGTTCCCGGAGAGTTCATGATGGGGTGTTCCAGCGATGCGGCCGATTGCACGGGCGATGAAAGGCCCGCGCATTCCGTTCAGATCGCGAAGGCGTTCGAGATCGGGAAGTACGAAGTCACGCAGGCGCAGTGGGTCGCCGTGATGGGCTCGAATCCGAGCACCATTAAGGGGGACGATCATCCGGTGGAAACGGTTTCGAAAAACGACGTGCATGCGTTCCTGGACAAGCTCAATGCGAAGGGCGGTGGGTTCAAGTACCGCTTGCCGACGGAGGCCGAGTGGGAGTACGCGGCTCGCGCCGGACCGGCCGCACTGGCGTCGCTCGATGAGGTGGCTTGGTACGGCGCGAATTCCGGGGATGAGACGCATCCCGTGGGCACGAAGAAACCGAATGCTTGGGGGCTGTATGACATGCTCGGTAATGTTCGCGAGTGGGTGGAGGATAACTTCGTGCGCTATGGCGGTGCGGCGGGCGGAGGTCCGCAGGCGGCCCGGGGCGCCGGTGGCGGACGATCCAGTGGCCGCGACGGATTCAAAGGCGGACCGAAAGGCGGGCCGGGCAGAGCCCTACCGATTATGCGCGGCGGAGGCTGGGACAATCCAGCGAACTTCGTGACGCTGACTTCGCGGTATCACTACTATGGTCCGACGTTGCGCGTGAGCGATATCGGGTTTCGCGTCGTGCGCGAGGCCTTGTAAGGGAGAGTCAAGATGAAAGCATTTCCGACGCTGGTTGTGACCATGGGTTTGGCGGCACTTCCGATCCTGGCGCATCATTCGTTTCAAGCCGAGTACGACGAATCGAAGCCGCTCACATTGACGGGCAAGGTGACAAAGGTGCTGGCGGACAATCCGCACGGGTGGATTTATCTGGACGCGAAGAACGACCAGGGCAAAGTGGTGAATTGGGCGCTAGAACTGCCCGCGCCGAACGTGCTCCGGCGCAATGGCTTCGACCGCAACATCTACGAGACGCTGGTGAGTTCCGGCGAAGACGTCAAGGTGACGGCGTTCGCGGCGAAGGACGGATCGAAGCACGCGTGGGCCGGTGGGCTCACACGCGCCGATGGTGCGACTGTGATCTCTCTGGGCGGAATCCCCAAACAAGGCGGCGGTCGTGGAGGACCGAAAGACGGACCCGGCGGCGGACCGCCTCTACAGTAAACACGTCCGCTATTGGCAGCCGTTCACGCCTTTGGTCAGGCAGATGGACGACGTGATGTCGGCGGGGATAGGCAGGCCGCGCTGCTTCATCAGGTCGCGCAGCAGGGCTTCGGTTTCAGGGTGCGCGATGGCAGATTGCACACCCACGCGGACCAAGCCCTGCGAATAATGCAGCGGAATCCAGGTGACGCCGACCATGGCTCCGTTGACGGTGTCGCGGCTGCCGAGATCGTGGGCGTCGAGCTGCGCACCATGATCGACGAGGAGCTTTACCACCTCGTTGCGGCCCTTGTGCGCGGCCCCATGGAGGGCGACACGTCCTTCGTCGTCGTGGATGTTGGGGTCTATACCGAGGTCGAGACAGAGCTTCACAGCTTCGATGTTCTCCGCTTCGGACCATTCGAAGGTGATGCCTTCCACCCAGCCGATTCCGGACGCAACTGCTAGGGGCGTAACGTTGTGCGCGGTAGCGATCTTCGGGTCGGCTCCGCGGGAGAGCAGCAGCTTCATCAGCACGAGGTCGCCGGATTGAGAGGCTCTCCAGAATGGAGTCGCGCCGTCTTCATAAAGCCACTGCATGGTGAAGATGGTGCGAGTTTCCGTGCTGTCGCCCTTGCAATCGGTGGCGGTGGAGGCTGAGCCGCAGACTCGCGCGTTGACGTTCGCGCCGTGGCTGAGAAGGGCCTTGATGAAATCGAGGTGGTCCATGTCGGGCGCGGGGACGGGGTAATCGCCGCCTTCGATGTTGCGATTGTCGGTGGCGATGTAGAGCGGCGTCCAGCCGCCTTTGTTCGCGATGTTCGGGTTGGCTCCGTGATCGAGCAGGTAGGTTCCCATGCGGTAGTGGCGATTCTGTGTGGCAGTGAGCAGGGGACTCCAGCCGTAGTTGGTGGACTGGTTCACATCGGCTCCGGCGTCGACCAGGGTTTTCACCGTATCGAAATCGCCTTGCCGGACGGCGAAGACCAGGGAGGTGAGGCCTCCGCCGTTGCTATTCTGTTGGCGGCCGAAGGCGGCTTGAGCGGCGGCCGCGTCGGCGGCGGCGATGATGTCTTCCCCGGCGGCTGATGCCCCGGCGGGCGGTTGCGACCGCGCGCCGCGGCCTCTGCCACCGCGGCCTCCGCCCTGTTCGGAGGCGAGCCGTGATTGGATGGGCGGCGCGAGATAGGCGGTCCCGCCCTTGGCGTCGGGGTTCGACGCGGCGGCCACGTTCGCCTTATTGTCGAGGAGCAGCTTTACGGCGGGTGCGTGGCCTTGTTCAGCGGCCCACATGAGCGCCGTGGTGCCTCGGAGCATCTCCTTCGCGTTGACGTCGGCCTTGCGATTCAGCAGAGCCTTCATTGCGGCGACGTTTCCGTTGCGAGCCGCGAACATCAGCGGCGTCTCGCCGTGCGGACCTTTCTCGTTTACGTCGGCGCCGGCTTTCAATAGGCGTTCGATCATTGTGGCGCCGCCGTTAATGCTGGCGAGCGAGAGTGCGGTGGCGCCTTCACGATTAGCGGCTTTGGGGTTGGCGCCGGCGGCGAGAAGAAGGTCCGCCATTTCGGAGTCGTCGCGGTAGGACGCCCACATAAGGGCGGTGGCTCCGTCGCCTTGGGGGGCGTTCACGTCGGCTTTCTTCTGAAGCAACGCGCGGAGAGCGGGTTTGTCACCTTTCGCGGCAGCGTCGGCGACCGGACTGATCGCGGCGGCTACGGAGAAAGGCAAGAGGAGAGCAAGCGCAATGAGGTTCTTCATACCAACCCTTCCAGGCGTCCGTTGCTGTCGCCGATGCTGTCCTGATGGATGCCGTAGAAATCGAGAACGCTCAACAATAGATTGCCGGATGTGACGGTCCTTGATGGGTACGCGAGGTGGCGTCCGCCTTTGAGTTGGCCGGACGCTCCACCGAGCAGAATGTGTGGAACATCGTAATGCAAATGCTGATTGGAGTCGCCCATGTTGGTGCCGTACAGCACGCACGAGTGATCGAGCAGAGTCCCGTCACCATCGGGGATGGCCTTCAGTTTCTCGGCCAGGTACGCCAGGCACTTTATATGATAGGTATTGATCTTTGAATAATCCTTGATGCGGTCGGGATTCTCGGCGTGGTGCGAAGCCGCGTGGAAGGCCGTGTTGGTGCCGCTCTCGGGATAGACCCGCGCGGTGAGATCGCGGGCGTACAGCACGGTGGAGACGCGAGTGATGTCGCCCTGGAACGCGAGCGCCATTAAGTCGAACTGAAGCTTGATGTGTTCGTCGAAGCTGGTGGGCACGCCATAGGGAACGCTGGTGGCGGGGGCGGCGGTGGAGGCTCGCTTGGCGATTTCAAGGCGGCGCTCGATCTCGCGGACGTCTTCGAGGTACGCGTCGACGCGGTCGCGATCGCTCGCGCCGATCTGGCGCTTGAACTGGGCGGCATCCTGGACGATCGAATCGAGGATGCTGCGGTCAGATTCGCGGCGCGCGGCGCGTTCCTGTGGAGTGGCTCCGTCGCCGAAGAGACGCTCGAAGACCACTTGCGGATTGATCTCCATGGGCAAAGGCTTCGACGGAGTCATCCACGAAATCGAGTTGGTGTACGCGCAGCTATAGCCTTCGCCGCAGTTGCTGGAGTTTGCGCCAGGATCTTCCACGCCGAGTTGCAGCGACGGCAGGAGGTTGTCCTGGCCGATCTTCTGCGCGATCAGTTGATCGATGGTCGTACCGTCGCGAATGTCCGCGCCGGCAGTCTTCTTCGGCTTGTCGGCGCAGAGGAACGCAGCGGCGACCCAGTGGTCCGCGCCGGTTACGCCGGGAGGCGGCTCAGCGGATTTCGACCAGAGTCCGCTCATGATGACGGTGTGGTCGCGGAAGGGTTCGAGGGGCTTCATGATGGGCGAGAACTCGAAGCCTTCGCCGGTCTTGCCGGGGACCCAATAACCGGGCGCCATTCCGTGCGGCACGAAGATCCCCGTAAAGCGGGTGGGCGGGGCTCCGGCCACGGTTTTCTTGAGCGGCGTTTGCGCGGGGACCATCGAATCGAGCAGAGGCAGGGCGAGCGCCACACCCGCGCCTCGCAACATCGCGCGTCTGGAGATGTGTTTCTTAGTGATGAACATCGTGGTTCCTTTTACTGGCCGACGATTTCCGAGCCGTAGGTCAGTCCCTTGGTGTTGAACTGGAAGGGTTCACTCTTGACCACAGCCATGATCAAGGAGGAGAACTTGTAGTTGTCGCGTTCGGATTCGCGCACCAGGGAGCGCACGAGTGGCATGTCGTAGTACTCGACGCCGCGGCCGAGGGCGTAGGTCATCAGGCGCTCGGTCACGACGCGGACGAATTGCGGCGAGTACTTGAGCAGCGTCTCGCGGAGGTCTTGGACGCCGTTCAGCTTGCTGCCATCGAACATCATGCCGGAAGCATCGATGGGACTGCCCGCGTCCTCCGTGCGCCACGCGCCAACGGCGTCGAAGTTCTCCAGCGAGAAGCCGATGGGGTCCATGATGGCGTGGCAGCTATGGCAGGGCTCGTTGGTGCGATGCGATTCCATCTGCTGGCGCATCGTCGGCTTCGCCGCGCCGTGGACGTCGCTTTCGGTGGAGCTGATTTTGATCACCACGTTAGGCGGCGGATTCGGCGGGCTCACGCCGAGGAATACCTGCATCACGGTCTTGCCGCGCTGAACGGGCGACGTGCGGCCGGGCTGCGAGGAAACCTCCAACAAGAACCCTTTGCCGAGTAGGCCCCGGCGGACGTCGAGATCCTTGCTTAGAGTGACGCGGCGGAAGTTGCTGCCGTAGACGTTGGGGATGCCGTAGTGCTTGGCGAGGCGCTCATTGACGAAGGTGTAGTCGGCGTCGAGGAAATCCGTTACGCTGCGGTCTTCGTGCAGGACGCTGCCGACAAACAACTCGGCCTCGCGTTGGAACGCCTGGCGCAGATTATCGTCGAAATCGGGGAAGGCTTGCGTCACCGGAGCCTGCGTTGCCACGCCTCGCACGTTGAGCCACTGGCCGGCGAAGTTGTTCACGAACTGCTCCGAGCGTGTGTCGGCGAGCATGCGCTTCACTTGCGCCTCGAGCGTTTTCGGGTCGTGCAGTTTGTTCTGCGCGGCCAGGTTCAGGAGCTCGTCGTCGGGGATGGTGCTCCACAGGAAGAAGGAGAGGCGCGAGGCGAGATCCAGATCGGGCATGCGGAACTTCTGGCCCGCGGGAACGTTGTCCGGTTCGGTTTCCTTGCGGAAGATGAAGTCCGGGTCCATCAGCATGCGCTGGACCGCGAGCTCGATACCGTGATCGAAGTCGCCGTCGTTGCGGCCCTTCTGGTAGAAGTTCATGAGCAGCTCGACGCTGGCGGCGGTTGCGGGCCGTCGATACGCCCGGCGGACCAGGGCGGTCAGGATCTTTTGCGCACAGCCGGTTTCCTCAGACTGCGCGGCGGGCGCGCAGATGAAGATTTTGCGGCGGCTGGGCGAATCGGCCGCACCTTGGGAATTGTACGGACCGTCAATGCGGATGTAGCCGACGTGCGGGTAGAAGGAGAAGCCGGGGAGTCCGCCGGTTTCGATGGTGCTGCGCAGGAAGTGCTTGTCGAGGTCGTTGCCGGGCGCGTAGTTCGTCGCGAGGAACGTTGCGCCGACGGTGTGCTGACCGGCCTTCGCGGAGAACTTCAGTTCTTGCGAGCCCTGATGGACAGCGTTGCCGCGTCCGATTTCGCGATCCCAATCGAAGACCTTGAGCTGATCGGAGTCCAGCAAGACTTCGAGTTTCTCGCCCTTAATCTCGCCGAACGCGTTGTTGTTGTCCATGTTGCCCTTGTTTACGGGCCATACGCGGATGACGTAATCGCCATCGACGGGGAATTCGTGGTTCACGACGATGCCGCCGCGCGTGCCGAAGGGCAGGCCCTCGATGTGGTAGTCCTGCGATGTGCCTTCCGCGACGCGATAGACAGCCTGCGCGGGCGTGGAGACGTCGCCGATGGCCATGCGCGTGATCTTCCCGGCGGCGGAGCGGTAGGCTTCGATCAGCGCTGGCGAGACCGTCAGCGTGCCGGCCTGGTTATCGAAGCCGTGGGTGGAATCGTCGGAGGGGAGGAACTTCGAGGCGTCCACTTCGACACCGAGCACGTCGCGGATGACGTTGGTGTACTCGGTACGATTCAAGCGATGGAGGCCGGGCGCGGGCAGGCGAGCCGCACTGTGCCGATCGAGTTCATTTTCCAGGCCGCGGATGAATGCTTCGTACTCGGCGGGAGCGGGGCGCGGGTTGCCGGAGGGAGGCATCATGCCGGCGCGCAGCTTGCGGACGATTTTTTCCCAGGTCTCGGCATGTTCGGAGAAATGAGCGGGGTCGAGGGTATCGAAGGAGAAGCCGCCGGCGCGCTTGGTCTGGTTGTGGCAGTCGACGCAGTATTCGTCGATGATGGCGGCGGGATCGACCGTGGGAGCGGCGGGAGCGGCCTTGGCGGCGGTGACTTTCGCGGCATCGCCTGATTTCGATGCCAGCCGCGGCGGCGACGGGGCCTGCGCGTACAACAGGAGCACGATTCCGGCGAGGACACTCGAACCGAGGAGTAGTTTTTTGGTCATGACAGGGACTCTGCTTGCTGAGCAGGCATTGCAGCTTGGGGGCCAGTCGCACTCCGTGCGCAAATGCAAGCATCAATGGCCGATAAGCATTGAGGAGAGATTTCTCCGCGCGCGGCGGCTCGCGTTTACGCTCAGCGATCTGCGCGAAAGCACACAGGCTGTGCGGGAAACGTGAAGAAATCAAACGGCAGAGGGCTGGCTCGCCGCGTGCGCTAAGGGGGCGGGGTATCTATTCCATGTTGAAGACAACCCGGTTGAAGATTGCTGGTCTCGCGGTTGCCGTCGCCACACTGGGAAACGCACAGACCGTGGATGAGGCGCTGGCGCCTGTGGACCATCCGGCGATCCGCTACAACCAGACCGTGGTCAACGATCGCGTGACGCGGTTGCTGAAGGATCTGAAGTCGGGCAAGACCAAACTCGTGCCCACGGCTGACGGCAGCTATCTGACGGCGCTGCTGCGGGCGTTTGACGTGAATCCGGATTCACAGGCGCTGGTATTTTCGAAGACCAGTTTCCAGGCCAGCCGGATCTCGCCGAAGAACCCCCGGGCGATTTACTTCAGCGACGACATGACGGTGGGGTTCGTGCGCGGGTCGAATTTGCTGGAAATCGGGGCGCTCGATCCCACGCAGGGCGTGGTGTTTTACAGCTTCGATCAGGAAAGCATGCCGCCACGGTTCGATCGCCGCGATGTTTGCCTCCAGTGCCATGAGAGTAAGGGGACCCTGGGGGTGCCGGGCCTGATGGTGGCTTCCGTATATCCGGATGCGGATGGAATGCCCGCGTTCAAGGGCGCGCAGAACTTGACCGACCATCGTACACGGTTTGAGGATCGCTGGGGCGGATGGTATGTCACCGGCACCCATGGCGAGATGCGGCATTTGGGAAACGCGGTGGGACATGAGCCGGATCATCCCGAGGTGCTCGACACGCATGGAACGTTGAATCTGACCAGCCTGCTGAAGAAGCTCGATCCTACGGGGTACCTGAGCCCGTTAAGCGATATCGTGGCGCTGATGACGCTGGAGCACCAGACTCGCATGACGGATTTAATGATTCGCGTGGGCTGGGAGGCTCGCGTGGCCGCTTACGATGCCAAGGAGGGCAAGCAGGATGCGGTGGCGCGGGCTCGCTACGAGGCGGATCTGGAGTCCATGGTCGCGTACATGTTGTTTGCGGACGAGTCTCCGCTCCAGGACGCGGTGCAGGGCGTCTCGACGTTCACGAAGACGTTTCCTGAGAGGGGGCCTCGCGACCAGCAAGGGCGGTCGTTGCGGGATTTCGACCTGCGCACGCGCCTGTTCAGGTATCCTCTGAGCTACATGGTCTACAGCGAAGCGTTCGACGGCATGCCTGCGCTGGTTCGGGACCAACTCTACCGGCGGCTGTACGATATCTTGACGGGCAAGGATCAAAGCCCTAAATTCAAGAGGCTCACGGCGGAGGACCGGAGGGCGATCTTCGAAATCCTGCGCGAGACGAAATCGGATCTACCAGGATATTGGACGGCTCCAGAGACGGCGCTGGCGTCAGCCCGGTAGCGCCGGGGCGGTAACATCTCTTCCTGGTTCCGCGCCAATATGTTAGGGTAGGGCGACCAGCGTTATCGTCGGTCATTCCTTTACGCCGATCAATAGAGGAGCCGTGGCATGAGTAAAGTACTGCAAAGCATGAAGATCGCCTTCCGGGCGCTGCGCGTGAACAAGTTGCGCAGCATGCTGACCATGCTGGGCATTATTATCGGCGTCGGAGCGGTGATCGCGATGGTGGCGGTAGGCAACGGAGCCACGGCTCGCATCCAGGAACAGATCTCGTCCATCGGCAGCAACGTCATCATTGTTCAGGGGGGCAGCCAAAACGTCGGCGGCGTGAGGGCTGGTAACGGAAACGCACAAACCCTGACCGAAGACGATGCCCGCGCGGTGAGTACGGAGTGCCCCAGCGTTCAGTACACCGCTCCGCTGGTGCAGAATCAGGCGCAGGTAGTCTTCAACAATCAGAACTGGTTTACGCGGGTGATCGGCACAACGCCGGACTACCTGCAGATCCGGGATATCGAACTCTCGAGCGGACAGCCGTTCACGCAATCGGACGCGGATTCCTCGGCGAAGGTGTTGTTGTTGGGCAAGACCGTTGTGGACAACCTGTTCTCCGGAGGCGATCCGGTGGGCCAGATCATCCGGGTGAAGAAGGTTCCGTTCACCGTGGTGGGCGTGATGGCTCCCAAGGGCCAGTCCCCGACCGGGCAGGACCAGGACGACGTCATGATCATGCCCATCACCACGGCGAAGAAGAAGGTCATCGGCGGACGGCAGAACAACATGCAGATGGTGCAACAGATCCTGGTGCAGGGGCGCGAGGGCGGCACCAAACAGGCCGTGACAGAGATCCAGGGCCTGCTACGTCAGCGGCACAAGCTGCAAGCGACCCAGGATGACGATTTCGCGGTGCAGAACCTGGAAGAAGTCTTCGCCGCGCAAGAGACGTCGGCGCAGGTGATGTCGATCCTCCTGGCATCCATCGCCTCTGTGTCACTTATCGTGGGCGGAATCGGCATCATGAATATCATGCTGGTCTCGGTGACCGAGAGAACCAAGGAAATCGGCCTGCGCCAAGCCGTCGGCGCGAAAACCAAGGACATCCTGGCTCAGTTTCTGGTCGAAGCGGTCACGCTGAGCATTTTCGGGGGCAGTATCGGGATTGTGATGGGTGTTCTCAGTAGCCTTCTGATCGCGTATTTCGCACAGTGGGCCACCAACGTGACCTTGGGCTCGGTGGTACTGGCGTTCATGTTCTCCGGATTGGTCGGAGTGTTTTTCGGTTACTACCCGGCGCGGAAAGCCGCGTTTCTGGATCCCATCGAGGCACTGCGGTACGAGTAGTCCCCCCGGTAGGCCCCTGCACGTCCGAAAGCCCAGCGGCGTCATACTTATCACAGATGGCCGAATGGACGCTCAAATACGCTGACTCCCGCGGGGAGATGCACAATCAGGTGGCCGAGGCCGGCTCAGAACGTGAGCTTCGGGATCGTCTTACGCAGCAGGGGTTTCTAGTCTATTCGATTAAGCCGCGGGCGGAAGCGGCGGCCCTGGGGATGGGTCCTCGCGGCAAGAAACTCAACGTCGAGAAGTTTCTGATCTTCAACCAGCAGTTCGTCACGCTGATCAAGGCCGGATTGCCGATCCTGAAGTCCCTGGATCTTCTCGCGGAGCGCCTGACCGATCCCAAGCTTTCGCGCCACATCAAGGGAGTGCGCGACGAGGTCCGGAGTGGAGCTCTGCTTTCCGATGCCTTCGCACGGCAGAACGTGTTTCCCCCCATCTACGTAACCAGTGTGTTGGCCGGAGAGCGAAGCGGATCGCTGGCGGAAGTGCTGGAGCGGTTCATCACGTACCAGAAGCTCGCGCTTTCCGTGCGCAAGAAGCTGCTGGTGTCGCTGATGTACCCGGCGGTGCTGGTCGTGCTGATGCTGTGCCTGATGGTTTTCCTGATCACGTACGTGGTTCCTAATTTCGCGGAATTGTACAGCAGCATGCAGGCGAAGCTGCCGGGGCCCACGCTGTTTCTGATCGCGGTGGGCACGACGTTTCGGAATTACATCCTGCTGGGCGTCGGCGCGGTCGGTCTCGGCATCTTTGGGCTGGTTTACTGGTCACGGACCGCGACGGGAAGCGAATGGATGCATCGCGTCTTGCTCAAGATCCCCATCGCGGGCGACACCTGGCTCAAGTACCAGGTGGCGCAGTTCTCACGGGTCCTCGGCACGCTGCTGATCGGTGGTATTCCGCTGATGCAGGCACTCGAAACGTCGGCTGACTCACTTGGTACCAGGGTCTTGCGCAAGGTGCTGGAACAGGCGTCGAAGCTGGTCCGCGAAGGGCAGTCGCTTTCGGGCTCCCTGCGCCAGACGAAGATGTTCCCCAGCCTGTCGCTGGACATGATCGAGGTCGGTGAGTCGACGGGCGCGCTCCCCGCCATGCTCTCGAGCGTGGCCGAGTTTTACGAGGGTGATGTCGCGACGCGCGTCACGGCGACGCTCAGCCTGATCGAGCCCGCCATTATGATCTTCATGGGCATCTTCGTGGGCTTCGTGCTGATCTCGTTATATTTGCCGATCTTTTCGCTGGCGGATTCGCTCCGTGGCTAGGCCCTTTCCTAAGCGAAGCTAAAGTTCCCCGCCCATCCCGCCGTTCCTACGAACAGTGCGTACTCCCACGCTCGACATCCTTCGTGCTGTAGCGGTAATCCTGGTGTTCAGCCGGCACTCCGGCGTATTCCCGGTTCTTTCGCAGATCGGCTGGGCCGGAGTAGACCTGTTCTTTGTGCTGAGCGGATTCCTCGTCTCCGGGCTGCTGTTCCGCGAGTATCAAGTATCCCAGCGCGTACATCCGGGCCGCTTCCTGATGCGCCGGGGGTTCAAAATCTACCCGCAATTCTACGTGCTGATCGCGACTACGGTGATCGTCGATGTATGGCTGGGCCAGCCCGTGCCTGGACGCCAACTCGCTTCCGAGCTCGTGTTCCTTCAGAGCTACTTTCCCGGGCTATGGGGCCATGCATGGTCTCTCGCGGTGGAGGAACATTTCTATCTGCTGCTAGCTGCTGCGGTTGCGCTGCTCGCCCGCCGCGGGAGGATGCAATCCCTTCCGTGCGCTACCGAAATGGATTTACGGCGTCTTTGCCGTGGCGCTGGTGGCGCGGATCGTCACCTGGCGGCATGACCCACACTTCACGTATGCCGCGAACCTGTATCCCACGCACTTACGTTTGGATTCGCTGCTGGCGGGAGTCTTACTCTCTTACTATCATGCGTTTCACGGTCCCGAAGTGCTGGCTTTTGTGAACCGTTTCCAGGGATGGTTGGCGCCGGTGAGCCTGGCGGCAATCATGCCGACGCTGTTCATTGACCAAGATGAGCCGTTCATGTACACCCTCGGATATTCCCTCCTGTGGTGGGGCTTCGCGCTGCTACTGCTGATGGTGCTGTATCCGATCCGGGCGCCGAAGCCGCCGAACGCGGTGGGGAGAACGTTGGCGGCGCTCGGCCGGGTCTCTTACGCGTTCTATTTGTGGCACATGCCGGTGCTGGCCGTGGCGGACCACATGTCTGCGGCCGCAGCCTCCTATGGGATCCAGCCGTCGGTGGGTACCATTTTTGCTACCTCGGGCCTGGCGTTTCTGGTCACGTTACTCATGGCGCTGGCGACGACTTGGGCCGTGGAGGCTCCCTTCCTGCGGCTACGAGACCGGTGGCTTCCGAGCCGCGCAGCCGCCGAACCGCTCCCCCGTTGCGACCCTCCAGCCGGCGCCCTCGGAAGCTTGATTGTTTTCTCCACGTTCGGGCCCTTTCGTGCGTCATATTCATTAGGACGACTCGCGGGCGGAGTGTCTCCGTCAACCGGTTGATTCTACAGCGATAATGGCGACCAGCGAACGAGCCCTGCCCATCGATCCGGCCCAGGAAGCCTTCCGTGCCAAGGCATTGGCGGAGCGTTATTACCACGAATTTGTGGACTTGCGTGAGGTTCGGATCGACCACGACCTGTTCCAGAACATCCCCGTGGACCTGATGTTCCGGTACAACTTTATCCCGATTTCGGGGCAGAACGGGACCCTGGAGATCGCTCTGGCGGATCCGAGGAACCCGAGCCTAATCGACGAGCTGGGAGTCCTGCTGAACAAGAAGCTGCGGGTGAAAGTGGCGACGCTTTCCCAGATTTCAGATCTGCTCAAAAAGACGGAGCAATCGCAGCGCGTACTGGACGAAGTGACGGAAGGCTTCGCGCTGGACGTCGTCGCCGATGAGGGCGAATCGGACGAGACGCTTTCGATCGACCGTCTGGCATCGGGCGATTCCGACATTGCGCCGGTGATCAAACTGGTGGACACTACCATCTTCAACGCACTGGAGCGGCGGGCGAGCGACATTCACATCGAAGTGCGCGACCAGGAAGTAGCGATTAAGTACCGCATCGATGGAGTGCTGCACTATGCGATGCCTCCGATTGCGAAGGACTGGCACACGACGATCATCTCGCGCATCAAGGTGATGAGCGAGCTGGATATCGCCGAGCGCCGCATCCCGCAGGACGGGCGCTTTCGCGTGCGGTACAAGACCCGGCTGATCGACTTCCGCGTTTCCATCATGCCGACGATTTACGGCGAGGATGCCGTGCTTCGCGTGCTGGACAAAGAGTCAATGAGCGAGAAGTTCACGAAGCTGAGTCTGGACGTGGTGGGCTTCGCGGACTCGGACTTGTCGCGTTTTCGGCGGTTTATCAAAGAGCCGTACGGAATGGTGCTCGTTACGGGACCCACAGGCTCCGGGAAGACCACAACTCTGTACGCCGCGCTCAGCGAGATCAAGAATGACGAGGACAAGATCGTCACGATTGAAGATCCGGTGGAATATCAGATCAAGGGCATCACGCAGATTCCGGTGAATGAGAAGAAGGGGCTGACATTTGCGCGCGGGTTGCGGAGCATTTTGCGGCACGATCCCGACAAGATCCTGGTGGGCGAAATTCGCGATCAGGAGACGGCGCAGATCGCCATCAACGCCGCGCTTACGGGACATTTGGTGTTCACCACTGTCCACGCGAACAACGTGCTGGACGTGCTGGGCCGCTTCCTGAACATGGGCGTGGAGGCGTACAACTTCGTCTCCGCGTTGAACTGTATTTTGGCGCAAAGGCTGGTGCGCGTGATCTGTCCGCACTGCAAGAAGCCGGTGAGTTATCCAGACGAGTACCTGGTGGAGAGCGGACTGGAGCCAGGGTTGTGGCGCGACGTACCGTGGTTCGAAGGCACAGGCTGCTTTGAATGCGGGGGCACGGGGTTCCGAGGCCGCAGCGCGATTCATGAACTGCTGGATTTGAGCGAGCGCATCCGCGACATGATTCTGGAACGGCGGCCGAGTTCCGAGATTCGGCGGCAGGCGCGCCAAGAAGGCATGATTTTCTTGCGGGAATCGGCGCTCGAAAAGGCCCGCACCGGTGTCACTACTCTTAAGGAGATCAACAAAGTCACCTTCATCGAAGGCTGACGAGTTTTTGCGCCGATGTCGTTCCTCACTTCCATCACTAGTCTGGTCTCCGAACCGCCGCCGGAGCATATCTTCGAGCTTTCCGAGGCCGGCATTGCGTTCGCGCGCGGCGCGCAGATGGGGTTCGAGCAATTTCCCGAGGGGACTCTCAAGGCATCTCCCGTGGAAGATAACGTATTGCGGGTAGACGCGTTTTCGGGGCTTCTGCATAAAATCGCACCGATGAGCGGGGCCAAGCGGCGGCCTGCCGCGCTGTTGCTGCCGGATGCCTCGGTTCGCGTGAGCGTCCTGGATTTCGATTCGTTTCCGGAGACTCCAGAAGAGCAGCTTTCCCTAGTGCGTTTCCGGGTGAAGAAGACGGTGCCGTTCGATATCGACTCGGCGGCGGTCAGCTATTACCGCCAGCACGGCGCCTCCGGCAAACGCGCGAAAATGGAAGTAGTGGCGGTGACGGTGGCTCACGAAGTGCTGGCGCGCTATGAGGCGTTGTTTCGCAGCGCCGGGTTTCATCCGGGCGACATTACGATTTCCGCGCTTTCGGCGCTGAATTTGTACCGCGAGGCGGAGCCTGCGGTCATCGCGAAGCTTGCAGGCCAAACGCTGACAGTCATGGTAGTCGCCGCGGGGAAACTAAAATTATTCCGCTGCCTTGCGCTGGAAGAAGTAGGCAACGACGATGAGATCCGCGAAGTGTTGTTCCCCACCTTCGCTTACGCCGAGGACGAATTAAGCGCGCCCGTAACGCGGCTGATCCTGTGCGGATTCCCCCATGTGCCGGAGGGGCTTCCGGGCCAGCGGGAAGCTTTGCGGGCGACTGCCGGAGCGTCTTCTGCAAACGTCGGGCCCTTCAACGCGGGACTGCTCGGGTACCTTGAGGCGCGCTCGTGAGAATCCCCATCAATCTGGCGAGCGAGCCGTTCCGCCGCGATCGTCCCATGGTGGTGGCTTCCGCTGCCCTGGCGGTGGTGCTCGCGGGGCTTCTGGGCGTGCTGATTTTCATCATCGTGGGCGAGCGGAATCAGGTGCGTGACGTGCGAGGGTCGGTCGCGCAGCTGAGCGCAGAGGCGCAGAGCATCGACACGGAGCAAGTGCGCCTGGAGCAGACTCTTCGCCAGCCCGCCAACGCGCAAGTGTTCCAGCGCAGCCTGCTGTTGAACACGTTGATTGAGCGGAAATCGATCAGTTGGACGCGGCTGTTTGCGGACATCGGCTCGGTGACGCCGTATAACGTCAAGGTGATCCAGATCCGGTTGCCGCAGATCAATTCGCACAATGAAGTTTCCCTCGATATGAAGATCGGCGCGACGGATTGGGCGCCGAATCAGGAATTCTTGAAGAAACTGGAAGAATCGCCGTTGTTTGGACCCGTCCAGGTACGGGATTCCGATACTCCTTCTCAGAATCAGCCTCTCTATCAGGACACGGTGAGCGTGAGCTATGGCCAGAAACTCTAACGCTACCGTGAGCGCGACGGGTCGCGCGCGCGATTACAAGTTTCTGATGCGCGTCATCCTGGGTGGACTTGCCGGTGCAAATCTGGTGGCGGCGGGGCTGGTGCTGTTTCCGCCGGGAGGGTCGGCGGAGACGCTAGAGCACCAACTGGAAACGCTGCAATCGCAGGCCACCGCGAAGCGGTCGACGCTCGCCCAGACGCGCCAACATGCGGCATCGGTGGAGAAGGGCCGCGCGGAGGGCGACAAGTTTCTGGCGACGTATTTCCTGCCGCGCCGTACCGCGTATTCGACGCTGATCGGCGAGTTGCAGAACGCCGCGGCGTCGTCAAAGATCAAGCCGCGGGATCAGTCGTACACGCTCGATCCGATCGAGGGGTCGGACACGCTGAGCATGATGACCATCACGTGGAATTTTGAGGGGGCGTATCGCGATGTGTTGAGCTTCGTGCACGCCATCGATCAGTCCCAGCGGTTGATGATCATTGAATCGTTGAACAGCGTCCCGCAGCAGGGCACCAACACGTTGAGCGTCAGCATGAAGATCAACGCGTTCGTCCGCGAGGAGGGGCTCTAAACGATGGCGCCGAAACCAGCGTGGATGCCGACCGGCTTGGGGGCCTCCAAGAGGAATCTGATTGCGCTCGGCGTGGCGCTGGCGGGGCTGGCTGGGACGGCGTGGTACAACTTGCGATCGGACGATCCGGTGACGACAGCGTCGACGGCTTCCCCTGCGCAACCGGCTCGAGTACCCGCCCTCCGGCAGCTTCCCGATCCGGGCGTTCCCGATGTGTCGAGTTCTTCCGGGCCCATGCCCGCGCGCCGTGTCGCTTCGCGCGAAACAGGACGCAACGTGGAAGAATTTCATCCGACGCTGAAGCCGAAAGAAGACATGGACGTCAGCAAGATCGATCCGACCTTGCGGACGGAGTTGCTCGACAAAGTGCGGCAAGTGGGGATGGAAGGCGGCTCGCGCAATCTGTTCGAGTTTTCGAAACCGCCGGAGCCTCCGGCTCCGCAGGTGACCATCACTCCGGGCCCAGTGCCTCCACCGCAGACTCCGAAGCCTCCGGTGCCGCCGGTTTCCGTAGCGCCACCGGGCCCGCCGCCTCCGCCGCCGATTCCGCTCAAGTACTTCGGCTATGCGGGTTCGGACAACGCTCCGCGCGATGGGAAATTGCGGGGTTTGTTTCTAGAGGGCGATCCGAATACCGGCGAATACTACGTCGCAGGTGAGAGTGAGCTGATCAAGAACCGGTATAAAGTCGTGCGGATCGGAATCAGAAGCGCGGAGTTGGTGGACACCACCAACGATCATAAACAAACGATGCCTTTGGTGGAGGAGCAAACGCAGTGAGGCCGGTGAGTCAGCGGCGCGAAGAACAGCGAGGGTTCGCCCTGCTGGTGATCTTCCTGATGGCCGCGGCGATTGCATTGATGCTGTACGTTCAAATGCCGCGTGTGGCGTTTGAGACGGAACGCGAGAAGGAGCGGCTGCTCATCGATCGCGGAGAGCAATACAAACGCGCGATTCAGCTGTATTACACAGCTTTCCAGCGCTATCCGACGCGCATTGAAGATCTGGAGAGCACCAACGACAAGCGTTTCCTGCGCCGCCGCTACGTGAATCCGTACACCGGTAAAGACGACTGGCGGCTGATCCATATCAATGGTGGAGTTCTGACGGACTCGCTGGTGCAGAAACCGAATCCCGCGGGGAACGGCAACGCGCAGGCAGGCGGAGGCCAGTTGGCGGGCGCATCGTCGTCTCCTACGGGAACCGCAACGACGGCATCCACGACCACCGCGACGAATGTCAATCCAAACGCTCCCGTGGCGGTGAATCAGGCGGTGCTCCAGCGTCCCAGCGACCGGACGCTGCCTACGAACAACAGCTTCAATCAGACGGCGGCGGCGAATCCGTTTCCGAATGCGGCTCCGGGGCAAGCTCCGTTTAATCAGCCCGGTTTTAGTCAACCAGGTTTCAACCAACCCGGCTTCAATCAGGCAGGCTTCAACGATCCCTCCTCGTATCCGCCGATATCGCTCTACCCGAACGGTTATAATGCGCCTCCGGTGACGCAGCAACAGGGAGTAAATCAACAGCCGGGGTTGAATCAACAAGGCTTCAATCAGCCCGGTTTAAATCAGCCCGGTTTAAATCAGCCTGGTCTGAATCAGCCTGGTCTGAATCAACCCGGTTTTAATCAGCCTGGTTTTAATCCGCAAGGGAACAATGCCCCTCCCAACCAGGCGGGCGTGCTGCCTCCTCTTATGCCTGGTCAGCAAGCGCCGAATTCGCAACAGAACAATGGGCAGCAGCTCACGGGACAGTCCGCCCCGGGAGGGCTGCAGGTGCCTGCCGGGATCAATCCGAATTTCGCGAATCAGTTTCCCACGAATCCAGATCCAAACAGTTTCAATACTCCCGGCCAGCAGCCGGTGCCGCAGCCGTTCCTGCCTGCGGGCGGGATCGCGCCGACGCCGGGGGGG
The DNA here is from genome assembly GCA_036498815.1 of Bryobacteraceae bacterium. Taxonomy (GTDB): domain Bacteria; phylum Acidobacteriota; class Terriglobia; order Bryobacterales; family Bryobacteraceae; genus Palsa-187. Next base: position 78,382 of record DASYET010000015.1, read on the forward strand.
AATACGCTCAATCCGGCGGCGACTATGATTCAGAATTTACTGACCACGCCGCGGCAACCCCCTCCGGGGATCGGGACGACCGCATCGCAGCCCACAACATCGGGACCCGCGGGATTGGCCGGCATCGCGAGCACCTATACGGGTCCGTCGATCATGTCCTACGGAAATCGTACACAGTTCGAAGAGTGGGAGTTCGTCTTCCAGCCGGGTAATCAGCAGGGAGTGAGCGGCGTGGCGCCACAGGGGAACAATCAGAACGGCGGGTTGCCCGGACAACCGCCGACCGCAGGCAATTCGCCCAACGGTGTCGTTCCGCCACCGCTTTTCCCTCCGGCGAAGTAATTCGGGCCGGTTACCCTTTAAAATCGCCTCGCAGCAGCGAGTAGACTTCCAGGTCCACAAACCGGCCGTTCACCCAATGCGCGTCCCGCAGGGTGCCTTCGTGAGTGAAACCCAGCCGCTGAGGCACGCTACGGCTTCGCACGTTGGCACTGGCGCATTGAATTTCGACGCGGTGCAAGTCAAGATCGATCAACAGGTGCCGAATCACCGCTCGGCAGGCATCGGTCACGATGCCGCGGCCCTGAAACTCGCGTGCGAGCCAGTAGCCGATCTCGGCCTTGCGGTGCTGCCAGTTGATGGGCAGTATCCCGATCACTCCGGCGATGCGGCCGTCGATCCAAATCACGGCGGAGAAGCCTTTGTTTTCGGCGAACTGCTCCCGGACGGCGCGAATCCAGGCCAGCATGTCTTCCTCGCTGGTTCGCTCGCTCACCCAGGCGAGCCAGGGCTGCAAGTGTTCGCGCTCGGCGTCGACCACTCTGTAAAGCGGCGCCGCACTCCGTTCTTCGGGCAGGCGTAGTTCCACACCGGGCCGAAGGAGGGCGGAGAACATAGTTTATTGTACGGGGAAACGTATCGGGCGTGACGAGGAGAAGCTCTAGCGAACAGGGGTCATTAGGGCGACGATGCTGGTTCCCAGGTTGCCATATACGACCGGATGGACCACGATTGCGACGAAGCCTGCCAAAAGCACACAGCCGACCACGTCCATATCGCCGCAAACTCTGGTTTCCAAAGCGCCAGAAATAAGAGATCGAAACCCGCGCGACGCTTTCCACGCGATGGCCCTGGCGGCTTCGAAGTTCGGGAGGGAGAGTTCGAAGGTCGTTTTGCTTTCTGTGCAGTGGCTCAGCATGGTTCGATTATGAAGTACTAACCGGGAGGCCGAACAGGGGACTTAGTACTGTTTTGATGTGGCCGGATTTCCCAGGACTATCGTTACGTCCGGGCGGGACTTCAGATACACTTCTGAGCATGGGACAAGAACCGCAATCTCTGAAAAATCACACGAAATTCGATCCGGCCTTCCATTTCTTCCTCGCCCCGTTAGCCCTGTTGATGTTCTTTGAGGCGGTCTGGAGGATGATCAACAACCATGATTTCTATACAGCCGTGCATTTGGTGGCGGTGATCTGGGGTGTCGTGGCGATCTTCAAGATGCGCCTGTATTCGCTCAAGGTCCAGGATAGGGTGATCCGTTTGGAGGAAAAACTGCGGCTGAAGGAACTGGCTCCGGCGGCGTTGCAAGGGCGCATCGGGGAGCTGACGGAGGATCAATTGATCGGGCTGCGGTTCGCCTCCGATGGTGAGGTGGCGGGGCTGGCGCAGAAGGCTCTGGACGGGAAGTGGAACCGGAAGCAGATTAAGGAAGCCGTGAAGAACTGGCGTCCGGACGACTTGAGAGTGTAAGAAATCGAGGAACAATTCCCCGCGCGAATTCGTAAATTCCGAACAGGGGACCTCGAATGAGGAAAGCAGTGTTGATTCTGGCCGCCGTCGCGCTGGCGGGCTGTGGTTTTCCGCGCGTGCACACGGGGCCGACGGTGCACGAGACCAAGTCGATTGACCTGGGCAAGTTCGAAATGGCGCGCGTGGAATTGAAAATGGGTGTGGGCGAGCTGCACCTGGATGGCGGCTCTCCGAATCTGGTGGACGCCGACTTCGAGTACAACGTGCCCGAGTGGAAGCCTCGGGTGGATTCGAGTTCCAGCAGCTTCCGCGCGGACGTGAAAATCGAGCAGAGCAATAGTGGGGGAGCCTCCGGCAATGCGATCGATGTGTGGCGTCTCAGAATGAACGACAACGTGCCGCTGAATCTGGTAACGCATCTGGGCACGGGTCAGGCGACCTTGAATCTCGGCTCTGTCACCATCCGCAGCCTGCAAGTGAACATGGGTGTGGGCGAGCTGCGGCTGGACCTGCGCGGGCATCCGAAGAACGATTTCGATGTGGAGATTCACGGTGGCGTGGGCGAGGCGACCGTGATTGTTCCGAACAGCGTGGGCATCTCCGCCATGGCGAAGGGCGGCGTCGGGGATATTTCGGTGGAAGGGCTGCAAAAGCGGAACGATCGCTGGGAGAACGACGCTTACTCGACATCGAACGTGCGTATCCGTTTGAACATCACCGGAGGGGTGGGAGACATTCATCTAAGGGCGGAATAGTGCGCTAACCTACCTATGAGTGAGCGCTAGCGTAACCCAAACCATTTCCATCTCCACCCCCAAGTGCGAGACCGGCATCGGCAAGCTGATTCGAACTCCCGATTCCGTGGACCGGATCGACGGGGTGGAGATCCGTCCTTACGATCTGTGGCCCGATGATCGCGGGTATTTCCTTGAAGTGATTCGCTTGCGGCAAGGGCTGGCTTCCGACTTTCCTGTGGAGACGACGCAGGTATCGGCGGCACTGAGTTATCCCGGAACGATCAAGGCGTTCCACTTTCACAAGCATCAGACCGATTTGTGGGTTCCCGCGCAAGGGATGTTTCAGGTGGCGCTGGTGGATCTGCGGCCGGGGTCGCGCACGTTCGGCGTGAAGAACACCGTGTACGCGGGCGCACTGAAGCCCTGGCAGATACGGATTCCGCCGGGCGTGGGGCACGGATACAAAGTGATCGGCGAAGGCGCGGCGATGCTGGTGTACGTGACGGACCGTCTGTACAATCCGCAGGATGAGGGGCGCATCGCGTACAACGATCCCTCCCTTGCCTACGATTGGGAGACGCAGCACAAGTAATGAAGTTCCTGGTTACCGGCGGAGCCGGTTTCATCGGCAGTGCGTTTGTGCGGATGGTGGTGGCCAAGGGGATCGACGTCGTCAACCTGGATAAGCTGACTTATGCAGGCAACATCGAGAACCTGACGACTATTGCGGGCGATTCGCGGTATCGGTTTGTGCACGGCGATATCTGCGACGCGATGCTGGTGAAGGCCACGATCGAAGAGGCTCTGCCGGATGCAATCGTGCATTTCGCGGCGGAGTCGCACGTGGACCGCAGTATCTTGTCGCCGGATGCGTTTCTCGAAACCAATTTGCGCGGGACTCTGACGCTGCTGGAGGCGGCTCGGCGGGCGGAGGTTCCGAAATTCCTGCACGTTTCGACCGATGAAGTTTACGGCAGCATTGACGCACCGCACGACGCCGACGAAAACTACCCGCTGCGCACTAGCAGTCCGTATTCGGCTTCGAAGGCGGGCTCGGATTTGTTGGCGCTGTCCTACTTCACGACGCACAAACTGCCGGTGGTGGTAACGCGGGCTTCGAATAACTACGGTCCGTACCAGTTCCCCGAGAAGTTGATTCCGTTGATGATCTCGAATGCGATCGCGGATCAAGCTCTGCCGATTTACGGAGATGGGATGCAGATTCGCGACTGGCTGTACGTCGACGATCATTGCCGCGCGATTCTCGCGGCGGTGGAGCGCGGACGGCCGGGTGAGATTTATAACGTGGGCGGGAGCCGGGCGCTCCCCAACATCGAGGTCGTGAAGAAGATTTTGAGCGCGCTGGGGAAGCCGGAGAGCTTGATGCAGACGGTGAAGGATCGGCCGGGGCACGACCAGCGGTATGCGCTTACCAGCGAGAAGCTCACGCGGGAGACGGGTTGGAAGGCCGAGGTCCCGTTTGAAGAAGGGCTCAAGGGCACGATTGACTGGTATCGCGAGAACCCGGAGTGGGTTGCTCACGTGAAATCGGGCGAGTATTTGAAGTACTACGACAAGAATTACGGCGGGCGCGCCGTTTAGCTATTTCCCTTGGAGTTCCTCGGTCGGTTGATAGTCGTGCAGCAGGTCCTGGTAGCCGTTCATGGCCAGTCGGGTCGCCATTTCGGTTCCGCCGAAGCGGGCGCGGTGCCAGTTTTGCTTCGGCGCGTAGACGATGTCTCCCTGATCGGCTAAGAAGATCGGCAGGGAGCCGATCTTGTATTCGATTTTCCCTTCCAGTACCATCCAGAATTCGGCGGATTCCTCATGGAAGTGGCCTTTATCGGCATCGGGCGCGGGGCGCTGGGTATTAGGATCGCCGCGAATGATGTTCGCGACGGCGCGGTCATCGGCGATGAAGCGGGTCTGCTTTTCGGTTCCGTTCACCACGTTCGCAAAATCGATGAAGGGCTTGTTCTTCGCCTCGTACTTGCCTTTGCCGCTGATGCGCACCTTCACGAAATTGATGCCCGGCATGGCAGCGGGAGTTTCATCAAGCGGGTACATGGTTTGCGCTCCGGCGATGTTGACTTCGAGGCGCAGCGACGGTTTGTCACCGACGGTTTCCATACTAAAGACGTTACGGTAGGGGACCTGGACCATGTAGCCCTTGGTGGCGACGAAGGGCTCCTGCCCTTCGATGGTGAAGCGGATCTGACCGTCTTGCACGATCCACCAGGCTCGGGTGTCGGGGTGGAACATGCGCTTGGTTTTGGCGCCCGGCGCCATGGAGACGTACTCGGCATGGAGCAGATTGTCATCGACGACAATCTGCTTCCAATCGGCTTGGCCTTTATGGTCGGCGAGGAGGGCGGCGAGTTTCCAGACGGGCTTGTTCGGCGTGACCCAAGTGGCGGGCGTCACGGGCTGTGGCGCCCACGCGAGAGTCTCGCGGGGCTGCTGGGCGGGCAGGAGAGTGATCAAGCCGAACAGTCCGGCGGCGAAAGGCGTCAAGCGTAGAGCGCGCATGGATGGGTCTCCTTGGGGCTCTCGCCACGATATCACTGGCCGGAGGCGGAGTAAAGCGAACACGCTCGCTGAACCCTAAGTGGGGGCAACCTTGTGGACGTGCTGGAGGGTTAGATTCGGTATCCACAATTGATACTCTCCGCCGATTAGATAGACGTTCTCCACCGTCTCATCTTCCTTTTGGCCCAACGCCTTTCCGGCAAAACCGTAGGCTGGCGTCCTCAACTGGATCCAAACCAGCCGGTTCATGCCATTCCACTGCTTCGTGACGGCGGATCGAACTCGCGCGAAATCGCGTGGGGCGCGGCCCAAACGTTTCGCGCGCTCTTCCACCTCGCGGAATCCGGCCACCCTGCTTCCGTTGGAGAGAATTTGACTGTCCACAAAGGACCACCAAGGAGTGACGGGAACAACCAAGCCATGGCTGGTCCACTTGTATAACTTCGTGCCCGTGTCTAGTCGGACCTTCACCTCGGGGCGACCGCCGATGAAGGCGCGTCTTACTCGAACATCAGCAATGGAATCGAATTCGAGAGACTCGTTCAGGATCAAGGACAGCACCTCCTCGTTTAGACTAGCCGATGGTAGTCATCATGCGGGTAAGATCAATCTGGCCTCGCAGCCCGGGCCAGTCGGGCGATTTTTCAAATCCAACGATCCGCCATGGGCCTCGGCGATTTGGCGGCTGAGAACCAGGCCGATGCCGGAGCCTCCCGGTTTGGTAGTGAAGAACGGGACGAAAAGGTTGGCGGTGTTCGAGAGGCCGGGGCCTTCGTCCTGGATCACCACTTCGAGGTGGGTACCTTGCCGGGTCCAGGAGATGGTGACTCCGCCGCCGGTTTCCAGCGATGCGTCTACGGCGTTGCCGAGGAGGTTGATCAGGAGCTGTTCAAGCTGATCGCGGTCGCCTTGGATTTGGATTTCGGGACCGGCGCGGACGATGGGCTTGAGGCGCTGCTCCAGGCTGGCGACCTGGCGGATCCAGGCTCCGGCGTCCACGAGGGCGAGGGTCGGGCGGGGGAGCTTCGCGAGCCTAGCGTAGGCGCCCATGAAACGGCTGAGACTTTCGCTGCGGGAGGCGATGATGGAGAGGCCCCGGCGCGCGTCTTCACGCCAGTCCGAAGCGAGGGGCTCGCGCTGGATCATCGTTTCGAGGCTCCCCGCGATGGATTTGATCGGCGCGAGCGAATTATTGAGCTCGTGGCCGAGCACGCGGACCAGCCGCTGCCATGCTTGAAGCTCTTCCTCGCGGAGGGCCCTTGTGAGGTCGGTCACGACCAGCATCTGGTGTGGCAGGCCGCCTTCGCGGAAGCCACTACGGTGGATCACCCAGCGGCCGGCTCCGCTGGGGAAGGTTCGTTGAACCGTTTGGGTTTCGTCGCCTTCCAGGTACTCGGCCAGGCCAAGGCCGGCAGCTCCATCGTTCATCATGCGCTCGGACGGGCGGGCCAGCAGCTTTTCGCCGGCTTTGTTGACCAAACGTAAACGGCGTTCGGAGTCGAAAGCGAAGACGGCAACGTCGATTTCCTCCATTACCTTTCGAAGCAGGGTGGTGGCTTCGAGGGCGCCCAGGCGCTGGGCGCGCAAGGTTGCGGCCATCGCGTTCACTTGGGTCATGACGTCGCCGAGGGCGTCTTCGCCGCGGGCTCCGCGCGCTCTGATGGAGTAGTCGCCTTCACGCATGGCTTCAAGAAGGTTGGACAGAGTGCGGAGGGGAGAGGCCACTCGTTCGCGAACGGCGTTCGCGCAAGCCCACCAGATGATGGCGATGACCACGCTGAGGGTCCATTGGACCCTTGAAGGAAACCCGCCGGTCCAAAGGAGGATTCCGGCCGTTAGGACAGCGGGGAATCCGGCGGCCAGGGCGAGCAAGAACATGCGCTGCTCATGGACCGGGCGGAGCTTGAGGGGCCGGGGCATGGAGGCCTACAAGCCGTAGCGTTCGAGTCGACGATAGAGGGCGCTGCGGCTAAGGCCCAGAGCGTTGGCGGCGTGGCTTACATTGCCGTTGTAGCGGGCCAGCGCCTTCTTAATCAAGAAGGCCTCCACTTCTTCCAAACTCATCTCTTCCAGGCGTGCGGAGGAAGGCGAGCTGGAGCGCAGGGCCAGGTCGCCGGCGCGGACCACTTTGTCTTGCGCCATCAGGACCGCTCGTTCGATCACGTGGTTCAACTCTCGGACGTTGCCTTGCCACGGGTTTTCCAAGAGCGACTGCATGGCGGGCTGATCGAAACTCGTGAGGTCTTTCCGGTACCGGCGGGCATGCGTAGAGAGGAAATGAGCTGCCAAAACCGGAATGTCTTCGCGGCGCTCACGCAGGGCGGGCAGATGGATTTCGATGGTGTTCAGACGGAACAGCAAGTCCTGGCGGAAGCGATTGTTGGCGACTTCATCCCCGAGATTCGCGTTGGTCGCGGAAATGACTCGGGCGTCCACGCGCTTGGTTCGAGAGGAGCCCACTCGCTCCATCTCTCCGGTTTCCAGAACGCGCAGCAGCTTGGCTTGCAAGTTCATTGGCACATTTGCGATTTCGTCCAGGAAGAGCGTTCCGCCGTCGGCAAGTTCGAAGCGGCCGACGCGATCCATCTTCGCGTCGGTGAACGCGCCTTTGACGTGGCCGAAGAGTTCGCTTTCGAAGATGCCTTCAGCCAAGCCGCCGGCGTTGACGGTGACCATGGGCTTTGAGGCGCGGCCGGAAACGGCGTAGAGTGTTCGCGCCACGACTTCTTTGCCGGTGCCGGGCTCGCCGGTGATCAGCACGTTGGCGTCCGACGGACCCACGCGGGCGATCAATTGCATCACAGGCTGCATGGAGAGCGCCTCGGCGATCATGGTCGGGCGGCCATCGGTGCGGAGCAGGCGATTCTCGGCTTCCAGCCGCTGGCCCCGCTTGAGGGCGGCGCTCAGTTCCACTTGTGTCCGGACGATGGTAAGGAGGCGCGCGTTGTCCCACGGCTTCTGGATAAAATCGCGCGCGCCGCGGCGCATGGCTTCCACCGCGATATCGACGGTGCCCCAGGCCGTCATCACGACGACCGGTACCGTCGCGTCCATGGATTGCACTCGCGCCAAGAGATCGAGGCCCTCCTGGCCGCTGGTGGTGTCGCGGGTATAGTTGAGGTCCATGAGGACCACGTCGAAGTCGCGGGCCTCGAGCGCGGAAAGGATTCCGGCGGGGGAATGCGCGGTCTCGATCTCGAAGCCTTCGCCTTTGAGCATCAGACGAAGGGCTTCCAGTACGTCTGGTTGATCGTCTGCGATGAGAACACGCCCGTTGGTTTTCATTTCCGGCTTCGATTGTAGCGGCATTTCGAGGGCCGCTGCTAAGGCGCTGATTTAGAAAGGAATGCGCGAGGCGCAACTGTCCGGAAGTGGGACGCGAATGTTCGTCAGGTTCTATGCCGGATGCGGGAAATTGAACAGACGGCGAGGGTTGTGGACCAGGATGTGGCGCAGGGTCGCATGGCTTTGGGTCGCGACTTCCCAGATCCAGCGGTTGAGCAGGGAGCCATCGTTCGGCATCTGGCCGGGCTTCATGTTGGGATGGGGCCAATCGGTGCCGGTGATGACGCGGTCGGGGAATTCTCCCGCGAGGGCTCGGGCGAAGGGCAGGACTTTGGTCCAATCGTCCGGGTTGCCGCTGGACGTGAGACGCTCCGGGCAAGTGACTTTCGCGAAGCAATCGGGCTTATCGCGGAAGAGTTGGAGATAGCGCTCGAAGCCCGGGTCGGCGACGCCCTTCTCGATGACGGGGACGGCCATGTGATCGAAGACCACGGGGATCGAGATGGATTTGATGTGCGGCTCCAGGTCGGGGAGATCGGCGGCTTCGCAGTAGAGGTCTATGTGCCAGTCGTTCTTGAGCTTGCCCGCCGAGCGCAAGGAATGGAGGCGGTTCGCCATTGTGACCATTTCTTCCGGCGGCGGCGGATTGGTGAGGCGCTTGACGTAACTGTAGCGCACTCCGCGGACGCCGGCTGCCTCGAGGTCGGCGAGATCTCGATCGGAAATGGTGCTCTCGACGAATGCCACCCCGAGCGCGCGGCCATTGGCTTTCTTGAGCGCGTTCAGCATGAATGTGTTGTCGGTTCCGTGGCAGGTGGCGGCGACCACCACTTCGCCCGAGAAACCCAGGAAGTTGTCGAGCTCTTCGAGTTTGCGCCAGGGGGCGAAGGCAGGATCGTACTTGCGATCGTCGGACCACCGGAAGGGCGTCAGTCCGTTGCTATTTACGTGGCAGTGCGTGTTGATCGAGCCGGGAGGAAGCTGCACAACGGGAGCCTCCGGGTTGGCGTCGGGTTCGATATTCTTCGGGCGAGGCTTAAATTGCTTGCGCGGCTTGTCGTTATAGTGATGGCGGTTCACTTCACGGGTCTCGGAGACCATGGTGTAGTGCTGGCCTTCTTCCATCTGATATTTCTCGGAAAGATGCTGGACGATCACGTCTTCGAGGTCCAGGCCGAGGTCCTTGCGCAGACGGTCGCCGAGCGGGCCCTTGCGGTCGGGTTTGTCGCCCAAAGCGAAGTTTACGGAGCAGCGCTGGCTAAGGCCGGGCTCGTCGCCGACGACGCAGAAAAGCCAGGGCGACAGTGTGGTGGCGACTCGATTTCTCAGGACGGTGTTTTTAGGGAGCTCGGTTGCGGGGTCGAGCGATTGATGATCTTTAAGGACGGCGTGGAGTTTACGGAGTAACTCGCCGTCGTTTTCGAGAAAGTAGCGCTCCATGGCGGAGGAGCATTTCACTTCTAGGTTGGGCATGGGGATTTTGGGAAGAACGGCCTGTCTTCATAATAAATCGACAGGCCGCTTCATGACTGTCGCGGATCGGTCTGCTTAGCGGAGGCCGAAAGTGAACAGCGCGCTGCCGGCTTGGATGCTCACGTACTGCTTGCCGTTGACGGTGAAGGTCATGGGTCCGGCAGAGACCGTCTTGCCAAGGTTGGTCTCCCAGAGGCTCTTGCCGTCGCGGGCGTCCAGAGCGAAGAAGCCTCCATCGCGGTCGCCGCTGAATAGCAGGTTCGACGCCGTGGTTAGCACGCCGCCTTCGGTGTTTGTCGCCGCCAGACGATGAGTCCATTTCCGGTCGCCCGTTTTCGGATCGATCGCGATGATGGAACTGAAGATATCTTCGCTGTTGTTTCCGCTACGCGGGAAGGGGCCGGAGAAGTTGGCGCCGGCATGGAACTCCGGCGGAGCCTCGCCTTTCCAGTAGGTACTGGACGTGTTCTCCCAGGCGGGGATGTAGAAGAGTCCGGTGGCCGGGCTGAAGGACGGGTTGTACCAGTTGGTTCCCCCCTGATTGCCGGGATAAACCAGAGTGCCTTCCTTGGTGGGCTTCACGCTGGCGACGAGGTGGGGGCGGCCCTTCGGGTCGAAACCGTCCGCCCAGTTGACCTTGGTGAAGGGCTTGCCCTGGAGGAACTCGCCTGTTGTGCGGTCCAGCATGTAGAACATGCCGTTGCGATTCGCCCACAGCATGGTCTTCCGCGCGCGGCCCTGGTACTGGACATCGGCCAGCACGGGGACCTGAGTCGCGTCCCAATCGAATTCGTTGTGGGGAGAGAACTGGTAGTGCCACTTCAGCTTGCCGGTATCGGCGTCGAGGGCGATGACGGAGGAGCTATACAGGTTGTCGCCGAGGCGGGCGTCGCCATCCCAATCCGGGCCGGCGTTGCCGGTGCCCCAGTAAGTGAGATTGGAGTCGGGATCGTAGGAGCCGGTGACCCAGATGGGCGCTCCGCCGTGCATCCACGAATCGTTGGGCTTGCCGTCTTTACCGAGCCAGGTTTCGAAGCCGGGCTCGCCCGGACCGGGGACGGTATTGAAGCGCCAGACTTCCTTGCCGGTGTTCGCGTCCCACGCGGCGATGAAGCCGCGGATGCCATGTTCGCCTCCCGCGACGCCGGCGATGACCTTGTCCTTGATCACCAGCGGGGCGTGGGTCATGGAGTATTGATCTTTGTAATCGGCGACCTGGACTTTCCAGATTTCCTTGCCGGTGCGCGCGTTGATGGCGATCATCTGCGCGTCCAGCGTGGCGAGGAAGAGCTTATCGCCGAGAATTGCGACGCCGCGGGTGAGGTTTCCGCAGCAGGGGTTCTTGGTTTCGGGCGCGGGCTTGTGGGCGTAGGTCCAGATGGTGCGGCCCGTAGCGGCATCGAGCGCAACGACGTCATTGGGACTCTGGATGGTATACATCACGCCATCGACCACCAGCGGCGTGGCCTCGTGCTTTTCGAGCGAACGGGATTGGAAAACCCACTTGAGCACGAGGTCCTTGGCGTTATCCGGAGTGATCTGTTTAAGCTCGCTATGTCGCTGGCTGTTGAGGTTGCCGGAGTATGTGAGCCAGTTCCCCGGATCCTGTTTCGCGCCAAGAATGCGCTGGAAGGGGACGTCTTTCACGGGAGCCTCCCGGCTGGGGGCGGGGGGCGGGCCCTGGGCCAAAGCGACGGCCGCGGCAGCGAGCAACACGAATCCTTGTGTCTTCATATTTAGCAAAAACCTCTTTTCAAAATCCGGGGAAAGGCAAAAGCCATCTTATCGCTAGTGGACGGGTTCCGTCACGTTTCTTACTTGCCGGACTTCTCGAAGGAGTCGAGCAGTTGTTGAAACTTGGCCTGATTGGCGGCGATGGTCTTGGCGGGGCCAGCAAACTTGATAAAGATGTTTCCTCCGGGACCTTCGACGATTGCCCCCAGGAGGCGGTAACTAGGGGCTGACGCGGGAGCGCCAGCGGGTCCGGTCATGCCCGAGTAGTCGCCCGAAACGTCGATAGTAGTGACAGGCAAGCCGTGCACGGCGGCCTTCGCGATTTTGGCAGTGGCGGGCTTCCCTCCGGGGGCTTTGAACTGGCCCTGCCACCGATCGAGGTTGGCCTGGACCGTGCCGCCTTGTCCGGCTCCGAAGAAGTAGACGGCGCATTCGGCGCCTTCTTTGTCGCCGGCGGAGGGCGCGACGGGATAAGTGGCGGCTCGCATCGACGTGGAGCCTGAACTCTTCCAGCCCAAAGGCGGGGTCCACTTGAGGCCGCCGGCGCTCTGGGCGAGGAGGGCGGCGGAACAGCAGAGCAGAAGCAAACAGGAACGCATGCCTCGATTATGACCGCTCCCGGCCGCAACCGGGAGCGGGGCCTGAAGCCGGGGTTAGGTGGTGGGGATCAGATATCCCTGGAAGATCATGCTGAATCCGCCGACTCCCGTTTTGAAGAAGGGCTGCCCGCCGGTCAGATTCGCGAGCAGAACCTCGGGAAAGCCGGTGCCGGGATCCGCAAACATGTGTACGGACTTGTTAAAGCTGTAATAAGTCGTGGTTCCCACCTGTTGGATATGATCGACGGGAATACTGCTGAAGTAGATATGGCCGTCAAGGTTCAGGCCCAGGTTCACCTGTTCCTCGATCACTTCGGTGCCGCCGTTCGGGTTATACGTATAGCCACCAGAAATGTTGGTGATCACGAACCGGAAGCCGTTCGGGATGAGGAAGGTGGAAACGGACCCGCATACGGGTGTGCCCTGATAGGTGGTGGGGTTTGAGCACGTGACCGCGGGGGAACTGGTGGGTCCGAATCGAAACTGCACGGCGATTTGGGTCGCGGAGAGTGCCATGTCGTCCGCCGTTGTCGGGTTGTAGGGCTTTCCCGCATAGGCGAGTCCGGCTCCGCAAAGGACCGCGAGTGTCAAGAGAGTGCCTCTGAGCTGCATGTTTCCTCCAATAACCTGTGTCTGATGGCGACTGCTTTCCTATACGCGCGGAACGCCTAAGAGCGGGATCAAAATAATTTAGAGGGATGGCGGACTATTTCGCGGAATTGGGTTGGGGCCTGCGGCGGAAGGAGTTCAGAGACTCCAGGCGGCCGCGAATCACGCCGTTGTTGGGCTCGATTTCGAGCGCTTTCTGGTAGTAGGTGATGGCGGTGTCGTCGTCGAACTTGCGGGTGTAGGCGTAGCCGATAGTGGAATAACTGCGGGCAGATTTGGGGTAGAACTCCAGATTCAGCTTGGCCAGAGCGATAGCGTTGTCAGGGGTGCCTTCCACAATGCGGTCGGCGAGATTGCCCAGGGTCTCTTCGGTGAAATCGTAAGCCTGGCGGCCGTAATAGTTCTCCCTGAGGTCACGGTACTGGGCGGCGGCAGCTTCCGCACCTTTGGCGCGCAGAGTGTCCAAGAGGATGTCAGCGAGCTGGCGCGGGATGGCGACGCCGTGATGGCAGGTGATGCATTCAACTTTAGCCGCGGGGTTGCCGGTGGAGGTCTGGACGCGCGAGTTAAGGTCGCGGGTCATCGCGATCATCTGGCGAGCGATGTCCTTCTTCGGTTCGGGGGCTCCGCTGCCGGCCGCGGAGTGGCAGTAATTGCACGACACGCCGAGCGACTGCGCGATCACCTGCATATTCGGGATCGCCGGAGCTTGCGCCCAGCCGAAAGCGGCGCTCAGGAAGCCGAGGAAGGAAAGGCGGAGGAACATGATTCCGGTGGCCACAAGTATATCGAACGGGACGAAATCAGAGTCGGATCGCGTCGAAACGCATGCGAAGACTCCTGCGGACTTCGATCTTCTTGCTTGCGGCCGGGCCTGACGGGACCTACGACGTGGAACTGTATTTCGGCGTGGTCGCTCGGACGAAAACCACATCATGAATTGCGACGGGAGAGCCTGGATGTGCCCAGGGTGTTCGAAGCCGTTCCGCAGCAACTGCGTCTACGGCTGGAGAAGGGCAGCACCTTGTTCGGTGTGATCGTGATCGATCATCTGGACAAAGCGCCCGTCGAAAATTGATCTGGAGGGGTGCTCCTGATCGCCAAACTGGCATCCCAGAGCGTTTATGCTCAGGGAGAGGTGATCGAGATGAGAGAACACTCGCCGATGCCAAGGGTCGCCCGCATCGTGTTGGCCGCCTGTATCGCGTTCGTGCCCGCGTGTAAGAAAGCTGGGCCCGTTTCCTCCAGCATCGACGTGGCCGGAATGGATAAGTCCGTCGTTCCTGGTGAGGACTTCAACGCATACGCCAACGGCGGGTGGATGAAGGCGACTCCTATTCCCGCGGACAAAGCCAGCTACGGTATTTTTTCCATCCTCGCGGATGATACGCGCAAGAAGCTGCTCGCTCTGATCCAGGAATCCGGCAAGGCAGGCGCCTCCGCGGACGCCGATACCCGCAAGGTTGGCGATTTTTACACGAGTTTCATGGACGAAGCGGCCCTCGAGTCGAAGGGATTGGCTCCGCTGAAGCCGGAGTTGGATGACATCGCCTCGGTCAAAACCCGGCAGGATCTCGCGCGCGTTCTCGGCTCGGAAGTGCGCACGGATGTCGATCCGCTGAACGACACGAATTTCGAAACCAGCCATCTGTTCGGAGTCTGGGTGAGTCAAGGCCTCTCGGATCCGTCGCAGAGTTTTCCTTACCTGCTCCAGGGCGGGCTGGGGATGCCGGATCGTGACTACTACCTTTCCAGCACTCCGAAAATGACGGAGTTGCGGAAGCAGTATCAGGCTCACATCCAAGCGATGTTCCAACTGGCAGGCTTCGACAAGCCCGCCGAGCGCGCCGTTCGCGCGTTCGGACTGGAACTGAAGATCGCCGGTGTGCATGCCACGCGCGTAGAGTCGGAGGACGTGAACAACGCGGTGTCCTGGAAGCGGGAGGAACTGGCGGCAAAGGCGCCGGGTCTGGATTGGGCGGCGCTACTAACGGCGGCTGGCCTGAACGACGCTCCGGCTTTCTACGTCTGGCATCCGAAGGCGTTCCCGGGACTCTCGAAGCTTGCGGCGACCGAACCGATCGAGGCATGGAAGGATTTACTGGCGCTGCACGTCATCGAGGAGACCGCTCCGTTTCTTCCCAAGGCGTTCGTTGATGAGCGATTTAATTTCTATGGCAAGACCATGAGTGGCATTCCGCAGCAACGCGAGCGCTGGCAGCGCGGTATGGACTTCACGAGTGACGCGCTGGGTGAGGCCGTGGGCAAACTTTACACGCAACGCTACTTCCCCGCGGAGACCAAGACCAAGGCGCAGACCATGGTGGCGGATCTTGTGGCCGCGTTCGGAAAGCGGATCGACGCGCTGGCTTGGATGTCTCCGGAGACCAAGGCCAAAGCCAAGGCGAAATTGGCCACGTTAAGGGTCGGGGTGGGATATCCGGATCGCTGGGTGGATTATTCGGCGCTCGAAATTAGACCGGGGGACGCCTTTGGAAACGAGCATCGCGCGGAGCTGTTCGAGTACCAACGCCAGCTCGCGAAGCTGCATCAGCCGATTGACCGCGGCGAGTGGTGGATGACGCCGCAGACGGTAAACGCCGTCAATCTCCCGTTGCAGAACGCGCTGAATTTTCCGGCGGCGATTATTCAGCCTCCGTATTTCGACGTAAACGCGGATGCGGCGCACAATTACGGCTCCATGGGTGCGATTATTGGGCACGAGATCAGCCATAGCTTCGACGACCAAGGCAGCCAGTTCGACGCGGAGGGCCGTCTGGCGAACTGGTGGACCAAGGAAGACATGCAGCACTTCAAGGCCGCGGGAGAAGCTCTAGCCGCGCAGTTTGATACCTACAAGCCGTTCCCGGACCTGGCCGTGAACGGGCACCAGACACTGAGCGAGAACATCGCCGATGTGGCCGGACTGCTGGCGGCGTACGATGCGTACCGGCTCTCACTCCACGGAGCCGTCGACGACGTGAAGGACGGTTTTACCGGCGACCAGCGCTTCTTCATCAGCTTCGCGCAAAGTTGGCGCGATAAGACTCGCGACGAAGAACTGCGCAAGCGGATCGCGACCGATGGCCATGCACCGGATCAGTATCGAGCCGTGACGGTGCGCAATCTGGATCCCTGGTACGATGCGTTCTCCGTGCACGCTCCGCAGAAGTTGTTTCTGGCTCCGGCCGATCGCGTCCGAGTCTGGTGATCGGGTCAGCGAATCCCGCCATTGACCTTGGCAAACGCCGGGTGTAGAGTCCATCTAGTTTAAATACTGCGTTTCCTCCCTCGGGGGAAAGGATGGAAGAGATGCGTTTTCTGAAGGCTTACGCTTGTGTCTGCTTGGTCACTGTGTTCGCTCTGGCCCAGGGTGATCGCGGTACGATCACCGGTACGGTTTCCGATCCCACTGGCGCCGTTGTTTCCAACGCGCCGATCAATGCCAAACAGCTGGAGACGGGCGCCACGTTTCAGGCGGGGACGTCCGCGACCGGGAACTACACTCTGTCTCAGTTGCCGACGGGAACCTACGAACTCACCGTCTCGGTGCCCGGCTTCAAGCGATTCGTGCGGCAGAATCTGGTTCTGCCTGTGGCTCAGACCTTACGCATCGACGTCACGCTCGCAGTGGGATCGAGTAGCGAATCGGTCACGGTTACGGAAGCGGCGCCACTTCTGAAGACGGAGAGCGGCGAACTCAGTCACAACGTCTCGACCGAAACTATGGACAACCTTCCCGTCCTGGGGATTGGCGCAGCCGCCAGCGGAGCGGGGATTCGGAATCCCTACGCGGTGCTCCAACTGCTGCCCGGCGCCGATTGGCGGCCGGACACCAGCATCCGCCTCAACGGCATGCCCAGCAACACGGAAGCCATGCGCATCGAGGGTCAGGACTCGACCAACGGCCTGATCTACACGCAGTCGATGACTCAGCCCAGTGTCGACGCGATTCAGGAATTTGCGATCCAGACCAGCAACTTCGCGCCGGAGTTCGGACAGGTGGGCGGCGGATACTTCAACGTCACGATGAAGTCGGGGACCAATTCGTATCACGGCAGTGGCTATGAATATTTCGTGAATGAGGCGCTCAACGCGGGAACACCCTTCACGAACGACGGCAAAGGCCACCTGGTCCGAAATCGCCAGCGCCGGAACGACTTCGGTTTCACGCTGGGCGGTCCCGTGCGCATCCCCAAGGTGTTCAACGGCCGCGACAAGTTTTTTTTCTTCTTCAATTTCGAGCAGTATCGAGAGACCGTCCTCAACTCCACGACCCCGATCACCGTGCCCACGGCGGCGTACCGCAACGGCAACTTCACGCAGGCGCTGACGAATCGCAATCTGTGCCCCACGGCGACACCCGGTTGCGATCCGCTCGGCCGCCCCATCATGGAGAACACGATTTACGACCCGCTGTCGCAACGCACAGCGGCGAACGGGCAGATCGTCCGTGATCCTTTCCCCAACAACACCATCCCCGTTCAGCAGCAGGATCCGGTGGCACTCGCGGTGCAGAAGTTAATTCCGCAGGCGACGAATTCGACGGCGCTCATCAACAACTATCTGACGAGTTACTCGAATCCCCGACTCACCTACATTCCTTCCCTCAAGCTGGATTACCAGCTCAGCTCCAAGTCGAAGTTGTCCGGGTATTGGTCCCGGACGTCCACGAATACGCCGAACAATTCCGCTCTGCCGGTCCCGATCACCGCGGCGACGGCGAGTAACATCGTCGCCAACACCACGCGCATCAACTTCGATCAGACTTTGACTCCGACGCTTCTACTGCACTTGGGGGTGGGCCTGGTCGATACGGCGGATAACGTCGTCGCGACCCCGTACGATCCTGTCTCCGGGCTCGGCCTGAAGGGAACCTATACCAACGCGTTCCCGTCGCTTCAGGGATTGAGCGCCGCGCAGGGCGGCTCGGCGAGTATGGGGCCGGGGTCCATCGCGAAGCTTCAGAATTACAAGCCCACCGCTAACGCGAGCCTCACTTGGGTGCGGAACAACCATACCTACAAGGCAGGCGGCGAGATGATCGTCGAAGGCTACCCGGCGTATAACCAAACGTACGCGAACGTGTGGATGACGTTCGCCGCGACGGAGAGCGGACTTCCTTCCACGAACGGACAATCTCTGGCGGGCGGCACGGTCGGGTTCCCGTACGCGAGCTTTTTGATGGGCGGCGTGGATAACGGATTCGTCGGGCTGCCTTCGAAGTCGCGCCTGGGCGCTCACGCGTTTTCCTGGTTTGTTCAGGACTCCTGGAAGATCACCAGGAAGCTGACCGTCGACTACGGCTTGCGTTACGATTACCAGACGTATTTGAGGGAAGAGTACGGGCGCATTCCGTATTTTTCGGCAAGTACTCCGAACCCGTCCACGGGGAACCGGCTGGGCGCGGTCGCTTTCGATGGCTCCGGAGTGGGGCACTGCAACTGCTCCATCGCGCACAACTATCCGTATGCGTACGGACCGCGCTTGGGGCTGGCGTACCAAATCACACCGAAGACGGTGCTGCGCGCCGGCGGCGGGATCTCATATTTCAAGACCACGGACAATGGGTTGAACTCGTTCTCCACCGGTTCGCAATACATCTATACGGCTCCCACGTTCGGATCGCCCGCGTACACGTTGCAGGCGGGCGTTCCGTATCAGATCACGTGGCCGAACCTCGATCCCGGCCAGGTTCCGTTGAAGGGGACGATCGCGTCTCCCTCGCAGCAGATCGACCCGCATGCAGGGCGTCCTGCGAGGATCCTTCAGTGGAGCTTCGGAGTGCAGCGCGAACTCATGCGCGATCTTGTAGCCGAAGCCACCTATGTGGGGAATCGTGGTGCCTGGTGGAGTTCCGCTTATATCATTTGTCCAAATTGCATCGACCAGGCGACTCTCGACCATTACGGCCTGAGTCTGAACAGTGCGGACGATCTGAAGCTGCTGGGCTCTCCGCTGAACTCTTCGACGGCGATCCAGCGGGGTTTCAGCAACCCGCCCTATTCCACCTTCCCGCTCACCTCTTTCGTCTCTCAATCTCTGCGGCCGTTCCCGCAGTTCAGCAACATCACGAATATGCACTGGTCACCGGACGGAGACAGCTGGTACAACTCGCTTCAAACCAAGCTGACCAAGCGGTTTTCACACGGGCTGGACGCCCAGGGTTCCTTCACTTGGAGCAAAGCATTCGCCATGGGGACGGAGGGCGATATTTCCACGCTCTCGCCCGTTACGCCCGCCACCAACGACGTTTTCAACCGGTCACAGAACCGGTATCTCTCAGGACTCAATCAACCCCTTCTCCTGGTTGTGGCGGGCAATTACACGACGCCGAAAGTCAGCGGGCACGGGGTGCTCGGCAACAAGGTCGTTTCCTGGATTGCGCGAGATTGGCAGATCGGCACGGTACTCCGGTATGGAAGCGGCCTGCCGATTCTTTCGCCGCTGGCGACGAACGGGCTCTCGCAGCTTCTGTTCCGCGGCACCGGGGCCGTGGGGACCACGGGCGGAACTTTCATGAGTCGCGTGCCGGGACAGTCCCTGTACCTGCAAGATCTCAACTGCCACTGCTTCAATCCGAACACGTCGTTCGTCCTGAATCCCGCCGCGTGGAGCAATCCGGCGCCTGGCCAATGGGGAACCGCGGCGGGCTACTACACCGACTACCGGTATGAGCGGCGCCCCGGCGAGAGCATGAGTATGGGGCGGAATTTCCGGATCAAGGAGAAGGCGAATCTGCAAGTTCGAGCCGAATTCACCAACGTGTTCAACCGCACGGAAGTGAACAATCCGACGTCGACGAATGCGTTGGCGACGCAAACCAGAAACTCGGCCGGCCAAACCACGGCGGGCTTCGGATTCGTCAACACGGCGACCGTAGCGGCTGCGCCCCGGTCGGGCCAATTGGTGGCACGGTTTACGTTTTAGCCATTACTCGACTCCGAATGCGAGCAAGACATTGCCGGGCGTGCCGCGTAGCGTGCCCGGATAGCCCGAGGTAGCGAATACCATCCCGCCGACAACCACGGGTCCGGCGGAGCCGAACGATCCGCCTTTGGCGGGAACATGGTTTACGGTGTCAAAGTCGCGGATCGCGTTGAAGGACCAGATCACCTTTCCGTCGGCGTCGACGGCGCGCAGAATCCCGTCCCATCCCGCGGTGAAGACTGCCCCCGGAATCGCGCTGGCCGGGCCGCCTTGTCCGCGCTGGTCCGCTTTGATCTCGGCACTCCAGTCGACCTTGCCCGTCTTGATATCCAGCGCCTTCAATCCTCCGCCCGCTCGCTGCAAGGGATAGTACACGCGAGTTCCATCGGCCGCGCCCCCCCATACCACCAAGCCAGTTCCGGGAGGCGGCTGACCGTCCCACAATTGAGTTCGCCATACCAGCTTGCCGTCGCTGTCCGGATCGAGCGCAATGGCTACGCCACCTTTTCCTGCGGCTAACAGGATGTCCTTCCCGCCGATCGTCTGTAAAATCGCCGACGACCCGCCGAAGTCGTAGTCCGGCCCGAGCTTATCCGGGCAGTTGCCATCCGCGCGATTGGTGGCCTGGCAACGCGCCATGAACGCGTCGCCCTCGAACTCCTGGTGATGCCACATCATCTTGCCGTCCGACATGCGAAGGGCGAGGATCGAATCGCTGGTCGCGGCCGCAACCCGCCCGAAGCTGTTGCCCGTGCCGACGTAGATCAATCCACGCTTGGCATCCACCGTGGGCGTGTTCCACACTGAGGCACCCGCGGGTCCCCAGCGCTGTTTTCCATTGGCGTTTTCGCCGAGTTGGCGCAGGGGCTCTTGAACGCTCTCGGTACGCCACACGAGCTTGCCGGTGTTGGCGTCCAACGCGGCGACAGCTCCGCGAGACTGGCAGCACTCGTAGTTGAGATCTGCGCCCACCAGAGTCTCGGTGCCGGACATCGGCACATACAGCCGTCCGTCGTGATACGCCGCAGTGGCGCTCAGGTTATTCAGACCCGTTCTGATCTGCGCCTTCCAGAGCAGCTTGCCGTCATGCGCGTCGAGTGCATACGCCGTGGTGGAGCGCGTGACGAAGAAGATAGCATCCGTGGTGCCGGGGTAGCCCGAAATTGGTGCCGCGATGGGAGCGAAGCGGCCGAACATGTCGGCTTGGTACGCCCAAAATACGCAGCCCGTCTTGGCGTCCAACGAATACACGACGCCGTTGTCACTTCCCACGAAGATTCTGCCGAAAGCCACGGAGGGCTGCGAGTACATGCTCATGGCACCAGGGAATCCGAAGGCCCACTTGAGCCGGAGTTTCGGTACGTCGGTTGGCGCAAGTCCGGCTGCGGCTTTCGCCTGAAACCGGGCATTGCCCGCGCCGCCCCAGCCGGTCCACGAAGGGGAAGCGTCAAGTTTGGAGAGCCCCGGATTCGCGGCGCACGCGTTCGTGACATCCTTAACCAGCCCCTGCGTTACTCCCGCCGGCGGCTGCGCAAGCTGCGCGTGCAGGGAAACTGCGAAAAAGGAGACGGCGATGGCGACCAAGGTCGGGTATCTCATGGAATCTGTCCTCGGAGGTATTGTAATGCAACGGAAAAACCGCGATGCGCGTCGGATGCCCGGACTGCTGACGGAACGCGCCCTTTGGAGATCACCCCGATCTCCCGATCTGGTCATTGAGCGTAGGGGATTCCCGTGCAACTATTTTTAGCCGGAGGTTTGGGAAGGTCTTGGCTAGGTCCGCAGTTTGTCGACGCGGCCAAAAGCCGCCCCGGTTAGTGTTTGGGGACGCGACCTGCGCTCTCCGTTGTGAAGGTTTTCGGAACGTCATTTTACGGAGACGGGTATGAAACTCAAGAGTAGGATTACCGCGCTGAGACTCGCTGGAGTCGCAGGGAGTCTGATGTTCGTACACACGCCTGTGCGCGCGCAGGCGCCGGATGGCAAGCAGGCGGCAAAAGGCAAAGGCCCCAATCCTTAACCAGCGCCTCCGGGCCTTCTGTCGTGTCGAAGCGACGCTCACTCCCAGCGCGAATTCTGACATCAAAGTTGAAGTCTGGCCGCCTGTTTCCGGCTGGAATAACAAATACCTTGCTGTAGGCAATGGCGGCTGGGCTGGCACGATTTCCTACAGTGATCTCGCTGATGGTATATCGCGCGGTTACGCTACGTCATCGACGGATACCGGACAAAGGGGGGGCAGCGGGAGCTTCGTTCTTGGCCACCCCGAGAAGCTCATCGACTTCGCTTGGAGCTCCGAGCATGAGATGACCGTCAAGTCCAAACTCATCGTCGCTGCCATGTCCGGCACTCCGGCAAAGTATTCATTTTGGAAAGGCTGCTCGACGGGCGGCCGGCAGGCGATGAAGGAGATTCAAGTCTTCCCGGACGATTTTGACGGGGTGATCGCCCGGGTCGCAAGCAAACCCTCGCACGGGGATGGCTCTCTTGCAGGCCTCAATCGCCTTCGCGGCCCTGAAGGATCCGGCGTCGCGAATCCCGGCGTCCAAGTTCCCGATGATTCACGAAGCGGTCCTCCAGGCGTGCGATGCATTGGATGGGCTCAGGGACGGCTCGATCCAGGATCCGCGTAAGTGTAAGTTCGACCCCAAGGTGCTCGAATGCAAGGCTGCGGGTGCAGCGACCTGCGTCACCGCCGATCAAGTCGCCAAGGCGCGTAAGATGTATGAACCGGCCCGCAACGTTCGCACCGGCAAAGCCGTTTCTCCGGCGTTCACGCCCGGCAACGAGCTGGGTTGGGGCACGCTCATCGGCGGCCAGGAGGCTGTTTCTCTCGGCATGGACCAATTCAAAAACGGAACCCCGATATCAAACCGTTCCTGGCTCACAAGGGCAAGCTCCTTATGTATCACGGATGGTCTGATCAGTTAGTGCCGACCGAAACCACGATCAGCTGCTACGAGGACGTCGCCAAGAAAATGGGCGGGGTGTCGAAGATTGACAAGCAAGTACGAATGTTCCTTGCCCCCGGGATGGGCCATTGCGGCGGAGGAGACGGACCGAACAGTTTCGATACGCTCGCGGCACTCGAACAGTGGGTGGAGCAAGGCAAGGCCCCCGAAGCGATGGTCGCCTCCCATTCGACCGCCGGCAAGACTGATCGTACCCGTCCGCTGTGCGCTTACCCGAAAGTGCCCACGTTCACCGGATCGGGTTCGATTGACGACGCGGCGAACTTCGTGTGCAAATAGACCCGGCAGGAAAAAGTAAACTGGCCCTCACCTAAGGAGATGGTTATGAGCCGGGACGGCCGGGTCGACGGGGTCATCCCTCAATGTGGTCATTGCCCTTGAAATCCCACCGTGACATCATGCTTAGTCGGAGGTTTACGGAATCTATCCGGGGGTCTGGCCGAGGGACATGCCACTCTACGAATATCGCTGTAAGCAGTGCGGGACCTCGTTTGAGTATCTCGTGCTGCATTCGTCTCCGGCGGCGCGGTGCCCGGAGTGTTCCGGGCAGACTCTGGAGCAATTGATTTCGGCTTACGCGGTGAGTTCGGAAGGTTCCCGGCAGGCTAATTTGAGCGCGCAGCATCGCAAGGTGGCTGCGGTCCGGAAAGATCGCGTTCGCGGCGAACATCGCCACTTGCATGAGCACTTCGAGGATGGTTCCCACTAAATGAAGAAGGTGCGCCAAATACTCCTGGTTGTCGTAGCCGCGGCCGCCATCTTCCGGCCGCTGACGGCGCAGACACCGGCAAAGCCCCGCGCTGCCCCGCCGACGGCGGCAGCGGAGAGGGCGCTGCTCGAAACGTACTGCATTACGTGCCACGACGACGAACTCAAGACTGCCAACTTCTCGCTCCAATCGGCCGACGTCAACAGGGTGGGCGATCATCCCGAAGTCTGGGAGAAGGTGATCCGCAAGCTGCGCGCGGGGATGATGCCGCCGCCGGGAGTGCCTCGTCCGCCTCTGGCGCAATATGAACAGCTTCGCGATTGGCTGGAGGGCCAGGTCGACAGCAAGGCCGCTGCCCATCCGGACCCGGGTTCGGTAGTCATGCACCGGCTGAATCGCACTGAGTATGCCAACGCCATCCGCGATCTTCTGGATCTCAAGTTGGACGTGACGACGCTGCTTCCGGCCGATGATTCGGCGCGAGGATTCGACAACGTTGCGGGATCTCTGACCATTTCGCCGACGCTGCTTGAAGCCTACACCACGGCCGCCACGCGCATCGCGCGAACCGCCGTTGGGTTTTGGAAAAGTCCCACCGCCGCCGCCTACATTGCGCCGCCGGATGGGTCACAGAACGAGCACATCGAGGGACTCCCTTTGGGCACGCGCGGCGGGATGGCGGTGCGCCACAGTTTCCCGTCCGACGGCGAGTATAAGTTTTCCGTGCAGAATCTCGGCATCGGAAGATTTGTTCCCGGCGAGAAGCTGGAATTTCTGGTCGACAACGAAGTGGTGGCCAAGCGCGACTACGCGGGCGTCGGATTGAGCGCCAACAATTCGTCCGATAACGACGGTGCGATCGAAGTGGCCCTGCCTGTGAAATCGGGTTCGCACATGGTGGGTGTCACGTTTGTGGCCGCCAACTATCGTCCGTCGCTGGATCTGATCCGGCAGTTCGAGAGGAAATCGCTCGAGGACAACCCCATTCCGCAGCTGGAGTATTATCCGGCGATCGGAATTCTGCGGATTCAAGGCCCGTTCAGTCCTGCCCGCCCCGTCGATTCGCCCTCCCTTCGCAAAGTCTTCATCTGCCGCCCCGCGAGCGAAAGCCAGGAAGATTCGTGCGCCAAAGAGATTCTGACAACGCTGATGCGCCGGGCGTACCGGCGTCCGTCTACGGCCTCGGATTGGGAATGGGTGCAGGAGTTCTACAAAGAGGGCCGCCAGGAAGGCGGCTTCGAGGATGGGGTCGAGCTGGGATTGCGCCGCATCCTGACCAGCCCGCAGTTTCTGATTCGCGCGGAGAGGGAGCCGGACAAGATCTCGTCCGGGCAACCGTACCGCATCACGGATCTGGAGCTAGCCTCGCGCCTTTCGTTCCTCCTGTGGAGCAGCCTTCCGGACGACGAGCTCATCGACACCGCCAGTCAGAATAAGCTGCATCTTCCGGCCGTGTTGGATCGTGAGGTTCGCCGCATGCTGGCCGATCCCAAGGCCGACGCATTGGTTGAAAACTTCGGCGATCAGCTGTTGTATCTGCGAAATCTGCCCGCGACCTCGCCCGACGGGGTGTTTTATCCCGACTGGGACGACGAGCTTCGCAAGAGCTACCGCCGCGAGACGGAACTGCTCTTCGGCAGCATCATCAAAGAGAACCGCAACGTGGTGGACTTGCTCACCGCGGATTACACGTTTCTGAATGAGCGGCTGGCGAAACATTACGGCATCCCGAATATCTACGGCTCGGAGTTCCGGCGGGTCACGCTGGGGCCCGACCTGGCGTACCGGCGCGGACTGCTGGGGCAGGGCAGTTTCTTGTCCCTCACCTGGGTACAGAACTTCCGCACCTCGCCGGTGAAGCGTGGTGTGTGGGTGCTCGAGAACATTTTAGGCACGCCCCCGCCTGAGCCGCCGCCCAACGTTCCGCCGCTGGAAGATACAAAGGGCGACGGCAAGGTACTGACGCTGCGCGAGCAGATGACGCTTCATCGTTCCATGGAGCCGTGCGCGAGCTGCCACAAACTGATGGACCCGATTGGCTTCTCCCTCGAAAACTTCGACGCGGACGGCAAGTGGCGTACTAAGCAAGGCGGCGATGGCGGGGTCCCGCTCGACACTTCCGCCGTGCTTTGGGACGGCACGAAGGTGAACGGCCCGATCGAGCTGCGGCAGGCCCTGCTCCGCTACTCGCCGCAATTCGTGCGAATGATTACGGAGAAGCTGATGACATTCAGTCTTGGCCGCGGAGTGGAATACCAGGACATGCCTGTGATCCGGTCCATCGTCCACGATGCGGACAAAGACAACGACAAGTTCGTGTCGATTCTGATGGGAATCGTGAAGAGTGCGCCGTTTCAAATGCGGACCAAGGAGGTAGAGGAAGGCAGATGACGTTTATTACCAAGAAGTTCATCAAGCGTCGCACGTTCCTGCGGGGCGCGGGCGTGACCCTCGGCTTGCCGCTGCTCGATTCGATGGTGCCCGCGCAGACTCCGCTGACGCAGACCTCTGCGGCTCCCGTTCCGAGGTTCCTGGGAATCTGGCATCCACACGGCGCCGCGCCGGGATACTGGAGTCCTCTGCAGGAGGGCGCAAACTTCGAGCTTTCCTTCATTACCAAGCCTCTAGAGCCGTTCCGGAACCGGTTGACGCTAATCAGCGGGCTCGACATGCCGGAGGCCATGGCCAACACCGAAGAGCCCGGCGGCGATCACGCTCGCGGCGCGGTTCTCCTTTCGGGCGCGCGGCCGCGGCGCAATAGCGTCAGCCCCTATCTCGGGGTCACACTCGATCAACTCGTTGCCAAGAAGCACGGTCGCGACACGATTCTCGAATCCATCCAGCTCGGTGTCGAAGAGGACGGCAATTACGGCAACTGTAACTGGGGCTACAGCTGCGCGTACACGAATTCGATTTCCTGGGCCTCGCCGATCCAGCCTCTGCCCACGGAAGTGAATCCTCGTGTCGCGTTTGAGCGGTTATTCGGCGATGGAACAAGTCCGGCGGAGCGCCGCCTGGGGCGAAAGCAGAACGCCAGCATTCTGGATTCGGTGGCGCAGGAGATTTCAGTCTTCAAACAGCCGCTCGGCGCGGGCGACAAGGCGAGGCTCGACACCTACCTCGAAAACGTCCGCGAGATCGAGCGGCGCATCAAGATCGCGATGGACAAGTCGATTCAGGAGCCGTCGGAGGAGATCCCGTTTGGGCTGCCGGAGAAAAAGCAGACTCACTACTTGCTGATGTACGATCTCATGGCGCTGGCGTTTGAAGGCGATCTGACCCGCTCGGCGACGTTCATGCTGGGCAAGGACTTGTCGGGCGCAAGTTTCCCCGAATCCGGCTTCACCGGGGGCTGGCACGGCTCCTCGCATCACGGCGACAAGCCAGAGAACGTCGCCAACTACGCCAAGATGAATCGCTACCATGTGCAGAATCTGGCGTACTTTGCGGATAAACTCAGCAAGACCCCGGACGGTGACGGCAGTCTGCTGGATCACATCATGATTTATAAGGGCAGCAATATGGGCAACTCGCATCGACACGCGCACGTGAAAGTGCCCATCATCCTGCTGGGTGGTCTGGACGGCAGCTTCAAGGGCAACCGCCACATCGTCTATCCGGACAACACGGAGCGCACCTCGAACATGCTGCTCAGTCTGTTGCATAAGTACGGCATCGATCAGGTTCCCAAGTACGATGTTGGCGGCAAGCAGATCGGGATTATCGCGAATTTCGGCTCCAGCACCACGCCGCTGCCGCTGTAACTCGATGAAGGCTTCGACGGTCGCATGGATGGGTGCCGCGCTCGTGCTGCCTTTGATGGCACAAGTAGGCGGACGAGCGACGCGCCCTAAGGTGCAGCGTCCCGACGGACCCGTATGGGAAGTTCTTCGCAAGAACTGCACAGCGTGCCACGGCATCGACGACTATGCCTTCTATTCGCTCGATCGGGACGGGTGGCGGAAGTTGATCGCGGACAAACATAAGCCGGACGGCGACCGGCTGTCCGACGCGGACCGCAACCTCCTGCTGGACTGGGTAGTCCTAAGATTCGGTCCGGAGACGAAGCCTTTTCCGCGGACCTATATTCCGCCCGAGATTACCACCTTCTTTTCCGATCCGGAAGCCAAGCGCTTAATGGATCGCGCCTGCACGAAATGCCACGGCATGGACCGCGTGGAGAGCGCTCGCAATTCCGCCGACGCATGGCGCGTGAGGCTGGTCGACATGAGGGAGCGCGGCGCTCAGCTCTCCGACCAGGAATTGGAGCAATTGGTCGAATGGCTCGGGCGGGTTTGGGGAACAAATCAGGACAAATGAGACTCGCGCTCCTCAGTAGTGCGATTTTGCTCGCCGGGATCGGTTTCGCGGAGGAGCCTCCCGCCGATTCGGGGCCGATGCTTCGCTTTACCGCAACGACCTCCTCTGTGACCGGCGCGCCGGATGCGATTCGCATCGATCTATTTCGCTGGTCGACCGAGACTGAGCGCGACGCTCTCATAGCCGCCTGGGAGCTGAAATCCGCACCGCCCGTCCGTGGAGGGCGAGGCGCACCGGGAGGGGCCGCTCGCGGAGCTGGCGGGCGTGGACGTGCCGGTGGGGCTCGAGGCGGAACCACCGCTGCGGTAACTCCCACCCCGGAAGCTGAGTTGGCGCGAGCCTTGAAAGAAGCGCAGACCCTCGGCTACTTGTGGTCTTCCGAAGCAGCCGGCTATGCGCTGCGCTATGCGGGAAAATTCGCCCAGCCGGACGGATCGGATCGCATCATCCTCATCACGGATCGGCGGTTGGGTGAGGTGAATGGCCGCTGGAGAGCCCCGAGCCAAATCGCCTCCGCACCCTACGACTTCTCGGTAATTGAACTTCGTCTGAACGCGAAGGGGGTGGGTGAGGGGAAGGTCTCGCTGGGAGAGAAGGTGGCTCCCGATGCCGTCGCTGGAATAGTAACATTGGCAAACTACGACGCCCTGCCGGTGGTCCTCACTGGCCTGAAACGAGCAACCAAATGACCCGCATCTTCCGTACACTCTCGATCGCCGTCTGCGCGGCTTCAGCGTTGCTGGCCGCCGGGAAGAGTCCCATCGCCGATGCCGCCATGCGGGCGGATAAGGCCGCCGTCCGGACGCTGATTCAACAGAAGGCCGATGTAAATGCCCCTCAGGCCGACGGCGCCACTGCCCTGCACTGGGCGGTCCGCGGCGACGATCTGGAACTAGCCGACCTGCTGCTTCGCGCTGGTGCGCGCGTCGCCGCCGCCAATGAAGAAGGCGCGACGCCGCTGTCCCTTGCGGCCTTGAATGGAAGCGCGCCGATGATCGAACGGTTGATCCAAGCCGGGGCCGATCCGAACGTACCTTTGAACGAACCCGGCGACACGGCGCTCATGATGGCCTCCCGCACGGGTAGCGTCTCCGCCGTGAAGGCCCTGCTCGATCACGGCGCCAAGGTGAATTCGAAGGAAACCTGGGGCGGAACCACCGCTTTGATGTGGGCCGTTTCCGAACACCATCCCGACGTCGCGAAGCTGCTGGTGGATCGCGGCGCGGACGTCAATGCGAAATCGAACTTCGTTCCCTCGGCTTCCGGGCGGGGCTTTGAAGGAACCCGTCCCGTGACTGCAAAGCCGAACCAAGCAGTGGAGGAATTCGCCAGCGGGCTTCTCACCCCGCTGATGTTCGCGGCGCGCGAAGACGATATCGAGTCGGCACGCATCCTGATCCAAGGCGGAGCCGACGTGAACGCCGCGGGCGGCGACGGAAAAGACGCTCTGGGGTTAGCCCTCTTCAACGGTAGCTACCGCGTCGCGGATCTGCTGATCGACAGTCACGCCGACGTGAACCACGCGGATGCGCAGAGATTCACTCCACTGTTCTGGGCCGTGGACCGGCGCAACATGGAAACCGCGCCGAACTTTCCCTGGATGGTCACCACGGATCCTCTGCCTGTGATCAAAAAACTGCTCGACGCGGGCGCTCATCCGAACGCGCTGGTAAACTCTACTCCCCGGGCACGCATGCGGGAAGGCTCCCCTCGCATCGTCTACGCAACCGCTTTGATGCGCGCGTCGTTTTCCGGCGATATCGACTTAGTGAAGCTTCTGCTGGCTCACGGCGCCGATCCCCACATCGCCTCCAGCGATCGGGAGACTACGCTGATGGCTGCCTGCGGAACGGGTTTCATCAATGGATATCACCGGATCCGCCCCCCGGCGGAGCGTCTTGAGGTTGTGAAGCTTCTGGTGAGCCTCGGCGAGGATGTCAATGCCGCCGACGGTTATGGCATCACACCGCTAATGGTGGCCGCGAATCTGGGCGACATCGAAATCGTGAAATATCTTATTGCGCAGGGAGCCGATCTTTCCGCGCACGATCTCGGCAAGAAGAACGACGGCAACTTCGGATCGAGCGTCGAGCCCCTTATGCCGCTCGACTACGCCATCGGCGTGGGAACCTTCGTCCCGAATAATGCCGTGATCATGCATGCCGATGTGGTGAAGCTGATGACCGGCGAGATGGCTAAGCGGCATATTCAACACACCACCTCCGAATGCACTCTCCGCGGTTTCACCTGCGCGATCGCCAACGTCGATCCGAAAACGGCGACTCCCGCGGAGATCGCGAAGATCCGCAAGGTGCAGACCGGTTATCAAGTGGACGGCGTCACCGGCGGCCTCGGAGATGCCGCCAAGACCCAGAAGTAGCCTCGCTCACAAGTGGATGATTCCGCGTTGAATGGCGAGGGTGGCCGCCTGGGTGCGATCTTGTACTCCCAATTTGCCGAAGATATGCTTCACGTGGTTCTTTGCGGTCTCTTCTGAGATGTTCAGGTCGTAGGCGATCTGTTTATTGCCGAGGCCTCGCGCGATCAACGCCAGCACTTCCACCTCGCGAGGGCTCAACTGTGGGCGTTCCCGCTGTTCGGCGAGTTTCGCGGCAAGTTTGGGAGGGATGTAGCGGCGGCCGGTGTGCACCGCGCGGATGGTCTTGATCAATTCGTCATGCAATACGTCTTTGGTGAGGAATCCGAGGACGCCGGCTTCCACCGCCCTGCGAATGTCTTCCGCGCCGTCATAGGAGGTAAGTGCGATCAGCCGGGCATCCCTGAACTCTGTCCGAATGGCCACCGCGGCTTCGATCCCCGTCATATTGGGCATGCGCACATCGAGAAGAGTGATGTCGGGCAGGTGCTCCCGGAACCGCTCGACTGCCTGGCGGCCATTCACTGCCTCCGCGATGACGATCATGTCGGATTGCATGTTGATGATGCCGGTTACGCCGACGCGCGCAATCAGGTGGTCCTCCGCCACGAGAATCCGGATCTTCTGGCTCACCGTAAGGGCACCATGATCTGCACTTGTGTTCCTCGTCCGGGGCAGCTTTCCAAGTGAAGTTCGCCATTGATCCGTTCCGCACGCTCGCGCATGCCCATCAGGCCGAAATGACCCGTTGCGGAGGAGAACGCATCTTTAGGCTCAAAACCAGCGCCGTTATCCACCACCTGCAACTCCAGGTGACTCGCGTCGACTCCCAAATTCACCGCCACGCGGCTGGCGCCAGAGTGCTTCAGAACGTTGTTAAACGCCTCCTGTGCGATCCGGAGGACCTGGTGAGACACGTCCGGCGGCACAGAGGCTGTATCCCCGTGAACCTCCACTTGCACATCGACAGCCGATCCGGCGGCCCACATCGCAGCGCCGGACCGGAGCGCCGTACTCAGATCCTGATCGTCAAGGGCGGCGGTGCGAAGATCCAGGACGGACCGGTGCGCTTCGGTCAGGCTGTGTTGCGCCATGCGGCGCGCCAAATCCAACGATCCTTTGGCGTCGCCCGCGCTAGTGTGCAGCTTCATCTCTACAACGTCGAGTTGGGAAGCGATCCCCACGAACGCTTGCGCCAGCGTGTCATGAATCTCGCGCGCCAGGCGGGCGCGTTCTTGGAGCACACCGCTAAACCGTGCGCGGATCTGCGCTACACGAAAGCGATACCCGGCCCATCCGAGGCCTGCAACCATCGCGACGCCAAGCAGCCGGAACCATGCCGTTTCGTAAACGTGCGGCAGAACATCGAATGCCACAGAATTCTCACTCGCCAAGGCGCCGGGCAATTCCGCTTTGATGTGGAACTGGTAATGTCCGTGCCGCAGATTGTCGTAGTTCACTTCGCGCCGCAGTCCGGCCGGCGTCCAGTCCGAATCCAGCCCCTCCAATCGGTAGGAATAACGAACGGCCTCGGGTGCGCTCAAGTGAATCGCCGCGTACCGGAAGTGCAGCCGGCCGCTGCCGGGCGGGACCCGGGGGCTCCCGCTCCCGTCGAGAGGCCGGCCTTCCGTTGTCATCTCCACCAAGTGAATTGCCGGTATTGCAACCGGCTGCTTGGCCCGATCGGACTCGTACACGGCGAGTCCTCCGCTCGTGACGAACCACAAACTCCCGTCGGAGTGCCGGTCGCCTCCCCCGCTGATCGCCGCGGGACCGTGCGCGCTCCGCAGCCCGTCCGCGATCCCGTAATTCGACGGCCGCAGCGTATTCACCCGATGCTCGGCGAAGTCCCGCAGTTCCTGTTTCGACACGCGGCAGATTCCTCGGGTCGTGGTCAGCCACAGGAACTCTCCATCGTCCAGGATGTTGGAGATGTTGTCGCTCAATAGCCCGTCTTTCGCCGCATAGGTCACGAACTTGCCGCCTCGCAACGCACTCAGTCCTCCTCCGAACGTGCCTGCCCAGACGATTCCTTCCCGATCCACGTATAAGGCGTGAATTTGGTTGCTGCCCAGGCCATCGGTAACCGTGTACAACCGCTTCTGGTCGCCCTGAATGCGCCACAGCCCTTTGCGATAACTCCCCGCCCAGAGGGAGCCGTCCGTTCCTTCGGCAAGCGAGTACAATGAAGCCTCCGGTTGCACGCCGCCCGCGATCACCGATTCGAAGTGGTTCCCCGTCAGCACTCCGAGGCCGCTAGGGAGTGCCAGCCAGATACGTCCGGCGGAATCCCCCATAGCGTCGTAAACGGACTTGCGGCCCACCGGATCGGGCGGCACGAAGGTTCGCCATCGGCCCTCCGATAACAGCCTGAGGCCATCGCGACCGGCCACCAAAAGCTCGCCCTCGCGTGTCTCCTGGATCGAGAAGACCCCTTGGGAGGGCAGGTTCGAGACGGGAAGGGCGGCGGGCGCTTGTCCTCGCGAAAACAATCTCAGCCCGCCATCGAGGAATCCGACCCAAACCCTCCCCAAGCGATCCTGATGCACCGATGTCGGCTCATCGCTGGGAAGCCCCTCGGCCTTGCCATACACGGTAAAGAGGTCGTCGTGCAGCCGGACCAGCCCGTTGTTTGTGCCGAGCCAGATGTTTCCCTCACGGTCTTCGAAAATGCAGCGCACCGATCCCCGGCCACCCCCGGCGACCATATCGGTTCGCATCTGAAACTCGCCACGCTCCAGTCGCGCGACACCGGCAGCCGTCCCGACCCAGACAGCTCCCTCGCGGTCGATTTCGAGGGCGCCTGTGAGCCCGAACGAATTAGGCAGGCCCTCCGCCTGTCCATATCGCCGGATCCGGCCTTGCGGGTCGCGCGCAATCACGCCTCTGGTCCCCAGTACCCAGATCGCGCCGGCGCTGTCCACGCGGACTCCCAGAGGGAAGTCGGCGCTCAGCACTTCCGGTCCGATCACGATCTGGAAGCGGCCGTCCACAAACCGGGTGACCCCGCTGTAGCCTGCTGCGTATAACGTTCCACCGCCCTCCTCGGTCAGGGCGCGTACGCGAGTCAGTGGGATTTCATGCCCTGCCCGGAAATCCGTGAAGCGGGTTCCATCAAACCGGCTTACATCGCCACCAACCACCATCCAAAGGTTGCCGGTACGATCCACCAATAGCGATTCGATCGCGCCATCCTGAAGTCCGTCTTTTCTGCCAAATTTTCGGAAATGCCTCCCGTCATAACGCGCGAGTCCAACTTGAGTGCCGATCCAGAGCGATCCGTCCTGGCCCGCGGCGAGACTCGTGATGGAGTCCGCAGGCAGGTCGTCATGCTGCTTGGTGAACGTGACGAACTCGTACCCGTCGAAGCGCGCGAGCCCTTCATCGGTGCCGAGCCACAGGTAGCCGTCCGGAGTCTGGGTGATGGCGTGAACCGTGTCTTGGGGCAGACCTTGTTGCTGAGTCCAGATCGCCCGGGAATATTGCGTGAGGGATTTGTGTACCGAAGCCGCGGGAGTCCCGCCACTGACCATCGCGAGCAAGACCAGCGATCCCAAACGCATTGCCGTCGTACGCATATTATAGGCGCACCCTGCCAGGCTGAAAGCGTGGGGCAGGACCGCATGACTAGAGCTAGTCATTGCCGGTCGCTGACATGCTTGTCCTAGCGCTGCGCAGCGCGGAGCGAGAACGCTCCGGCGGCCGGTCGGGGTGCGATATAAAGGGAAACACACATGACTGCCCAAGAAGCTCGTACTCACATCCGTTATTCAGGGTGGGCCTCACGCAAGGTCTTGGACGCCGCGCTCGCGCTCCCGCCCGAGGATCGTGCCAAACCGATGAGCGTTTCCCACGAAAGCATCTCGAAAACGCTCACACATATCTACTTCGCCGACGCCATCTGGTATTCGCGAATCGCCGATCCCAGCTATCCTGTCCCTCCGCACGACGCACTGCCTCCTCTCGACTTCGTCTTGGAAGAATGGCCGCGCTTGCAAACCAAGTGGGAGGCGTGGGCGGATGCGGCCACTGACTCCGAGATAGCCCGCCAAGTGCCATTCAAGTCGCGTTTTGTGGGCAATGCCGGCCTCCCTGCCTGGCAGATCGTGATGCATGTCGTGAATCACGCGACACTGCATCGCGGCCAAATCGTCGGCATGCTCCGCCAACTCGGCGTAAAGCCCCCGGCCACAGACCTCGTCTTCTACTATTACGAACAGGCCGCAGCCTGCGGCTAGTGGCGGAGGCCGAAGGGCTGATCGCCATGGCGGAACTTCTGCCGGAGCAGGCGTGGCGGGCCGGATAACGAAACCGAATCTCATCCTATTGGTTCCGGATTCGTTGGACACGGGAGAAAGGCCATACTTGGAGAACAAGCTGGTGGGAGTCCTAATAGGCGCGTCCTGCGCGCTTCACCGCAGCCGCAGCAACTCTCGGCCACCGGCCGGCCAACGCTCCATCTCATCCCTGCGGAGCCAAGTGAGCCCGCGTACCGCCTCCGTATCGGTATTGGCTCAATGCGACACGCGGTTCGATGCCGCAACCGCTGAATGATCCCGCGCTCATTAGCGCGCCGCCGATTCGCGTCGCCAAACCAGTCGTTGCGAACCGTCCAGGCCGCCAAGTGTTCGAACGCGGGCAACCGGCCGCCCTTCTTGTTATTGCATCCATCATCTTATATCCCCTGAGCCTTGCCAGGCATAGCTTTTATGTGTCACGCACCAGAAAAACTTCGCTATTTCCCGGTCAAAGCGTGATAAGGTCGGGTTAGCTCCGCTCCGGAGCCGCACGATCGGTGAGCACTGAAGTCCTTCAGTACTGATCTGATGCCGCGCTCACTCGCTCCCGCCACCGGGACGTGCAGCCCCAAAGGAATCTCGAACGATGGCAAGAAACTTTCGTAGTCGTTTCCCATTTCTCGTAGCCGGCCTGACTCTTACGCTGGCCGCGGCGGGCGCGCTGTTGCATGCGCAGTCCCAGCCACTGCCCCAACAACTGCCCAACTTGGGTCAACAGATTACACCGCTCGCGCCGGCGGGTGCGCAGTTCCAGATGCTGAACCCCGGCCTGGCCCCGCCCGCGCAGAACTGGCTGGCGTCGAACGCGGTGACCAGCGTGGTGAGTCCGGATCATAAGACCATGCTGGTGCTAACCAGCGGGTATAACCGCTTCAACCTCGGCAATGTTCAGGTGGCGACCGGCGGCGTGACGTGGAATGCGGCGGATTCGAACGAATATGTGTTCGTCTACGACATTTCGAATCCTACGCCCGTCCAGAAGCAAGCCGTGCAGATCCCGATCACATACAACGGAATTGCTTTCGATCCTTCCGGCTCAGCTTTTTACGTACCTGGGTGCACGTATGATTTAGTCCACATCATTACTCCAACGGCGACCGGGGTCTGGAAGGAGCAGACCCAGCCGTTGACCTTGGGCCATCGGTTGGGGTTTGGCCTGAACCTGACGCCGAACGGCGCGACGGCGGTGAACAGCCAAGTGGGCGTGTATCCTTGCGCCGCCGGCGTGTCCCTCTCGACAGCCGGCGCTACTCCCGGCGACACGTTGGTGGTAGCGAATTACTACAACGATTCGATCACAGTGTTCACGGGCGGACTAGGGAAATGGTCGACACCCGGGGCTGAGGTGGACCTGCGCCCCGGCAAGGCCAGTCCGGCTCCGAACCCGCAGACGGGCGTGCCGGGGGGGGAGTATCCGTTTTGGGTGGTGGTCAAGGGGAGCGGCCCGAGCGCGACCGCGCATGTGTCCAGCGTTCGCGACCGCGAGATCGACGTGGTGCGTCTGAGCGGTACGCCGGCCGTAACCGCGCGGATCGCGGTGATGGGCCAGCCCAATAAAATGGTCCTGAACGCCGCCCAGACGCTGCTGTTTGTCGCCGAAGACCAGTCGGATACGGTCGACGTCATCGACACGGTGACCAACTCGATTCGAGAGACTGTCCCGGTGGTCGCGCCGTTGCTGCCGTTTTCGCTCGCGCAATCGGGATACAAGGGCGCGAACCCAAATAACGTCGCGCTCTCCCCGGATGAGTCGCAGCTCTATGTGACGGACGGTAATCTGAACTGCATCTCCGTCGTGGCTCTGGGCGGAAGCGCGAGCGGCGACCGGGTGACCGGCCTGATTCCGACCGGTTGGTACCCGAACGCGGTCAGCTTCAGCGGCGACGGCAACACGGTGTACGCGATCAATGGGAAGTCGCCCACCGGCCCGAACGCCAATTGGTGCTACGGCGGCTACGGCCCTCCGGGGTCGCCAGCCTGTTTTGGCGCGAATACTTACAATCCCCAGCTGGTCAAGGCCGGGCTCCAGACGTTTCCGCGCCCCAGCGCGACGCAACTCGCGGCGCTGACACAGCAGGTCGCGCTGAATAACCGGTTCTCCAGTTCCGAGAGCGCGAGCGACGCGGCGGTGATGGCGGCGGTCCACAAAGGCGTCCAGCACGTGATCTTCATCCTCAGGGAGAACCGCACGTACGACCAGCTCCTGGGCGATCTGCCCATCGGCAATGGCGATCCCGCTCTGACCGAGTTTGGACAAACGGTCACGCCGAATCTGCATAACTTGGTCCAGAAGTTCACGACGCTCGATAACTTCATGGATACCGCCGAAGTCAGCTATGACGGCTGGACCTGGAGCACGGCGGCGCAAACTCCCGACGTGGTGCAAAAACAATGGCCGGTGGTCTACGCGTACCGCGGCCTCAGCCTGGATTCGACCGGGCTCGATCGTAATGTGAATGTTTCCATCCCGACCACGGCCGGGCGCATAGCCGCCGATCCGTTCACGTCGCCGGATGCGGACGTGCTCCCCGGTACGACCGACATCGGCGCTCCGGATGGACCGAACAACCAGCTGAACACAGGCTTCTTGTGGGACTCCGCGCTGCGAGCAAATCTGACGGTTCGAAACTATGGCTTCTTCATCGACGGGACCCTGTATAGCACCGCCACCAATGCGATTCCTCCGTTGCGCAACCCGTTTTCCACCGGCACGATTGTATCCCACCCCTCCAACGTCTCGCTCACTCCCTTCACCGATGTGTACTTTCGCGGATTCGATCCCGTGTTTCCAGATTATTGGCGCTTCAAAGAGTGGGAGCGGGAGTTCGACGCCAACGAGCGGCGGGCCCGGCCCACGGTGGGCGCACCGCGGTTCCCGGAAACGCTGGCGTCACTTACGCTGGTTCGCTTGATGCACGACCACACGGGAAACTTCGATACAGCAATTGACGGCGTGAATACTCCGGAGCTTCAGGTCGCCGATAACGACTACGCGGTGGGGCTGTTGATCGACAAGATCGCGCACAGCCGGTATGCGAACAACACGCTCATCTTTGTGATTGAAGACGACGCGCAGGACGGCGGCGATCACGTCGATTCGCACCGCAGCATTGCGCTGGTGGCAGGCGCCTGGGTCAAGCAAGGCACACTGGTTTCGACGCAATACAACACCCTCGACTTCCTGCGCACGATGGAAGAGGTGCTGGGACTTCCGCCCATGAACCTGAATGACGCGTTGGCGCATCCGATGGCGGATATCTTCACCACCACGCCGAACCCGTGGACTTACACTGCGACTCCTTCGGCGCTGCTCTACAATACGCAGTTGCCGTTGCCGCCCCGGCAAACCGCGCTGATCGTGCCCAAGCCGACGCACAACGCCAAATACTGGGCTCGGGCCACCAAAGGAATGGACTTCAGCGACGCGGACCGCGTCGATTCCGACGATTTCAACGAGATTCTGTGGAAAGGGATGATGGGCAACCGGCCGTATCCGGCCGCGCCTACGGGCTCGGACCTGCGGCAGAACCGCGCCGAACTGCTCGCGCGGTATCGCGTGTCTCGCAAGCAAAAAGTGAAAGCGCCGCCCCGGGCTAACAAGGATCGCGACCCGGATTGAGCGCGGCCTCATAAGGAGACAGACATGACTTCCATCGAGAAGATCGTTGTCGGAAGCCTGCTGGCAGCGTCGACCGCGGCCGCGCAGTCCTACACGTTCGACAACACCGGCAATGCGACGCTGAAAGGGCCGTATTTCGTGCGCGAGATAGTGCTCCAGAATCTGAACCCGCAAGGCGCCGTCGGAGAAGCGCTGAGCGTGATCGGGACCGCCACATTCGACGGAGCGGGAAACTACGCCTTCACTGGTCAATTGGCCGATTCGACCGCGAGCGCCGGGGCGCGCACCTATACTGCGGGCGGCACGTATGCGGTCGCGGCGAACGGGTTCTTGAGAATGGCCAGTTTCGCGAGCAAAGGCTCGGTCGCGTTTGGAGGTGTGGGCGCGGCGGGACCCGCGGCGTTTACCGCCAGTGCCACCGAGAATTCCAGCCAGGCGTTCGATCTGATTGTCGGGATTCCGATCGGCTCGGTCGTTTCGAACGCGACGCTGACGGGAGCCTACAACGCGGTGTACCTCGGCTTTCCTCAGGGGGCAATCGGTAAGACTCGTCAGGCGTACGCGCTGCTCACCGCGGACGGCGCGGGCGGCTTCGGCGCGGTTACCGCGACGGGCAGCGCGACGGACAGCGCGAGTCTCACGACGCAGGGCATTCCCAGTGTCACCTATTCTTTGTCGGCGACGGGCGGCAGCATTAATTTCGGCTCCGCGGACGCAAGTCAGTTGATCGGCGGGACCCAGTCGTTCTTTGTCTCCGCGGACGGCAACCTGCTGGTGGGCGGATCGCCGGGCGGATACGATCTGCTGTTGGCTTCGCCGGCGCTTTCGTCGGGCTCCAATGCCGCGTTCCAGCGCTTCTACTATCTGGGGGGGCTCGATGCGGACAACTCGGTGTGGAACAGCCAGGGCGAGAGCCTGCCGGATGCCTGGTATGGCTCCCTGAATTCGACGGGCCAGGGCGCCTACGTCATCCATCAGCGCCTCAACACCAACGGATACTCCGTGGAAGACCTGACCTCCGGCTGGCACGCCAACGTCCAGCCGAACGGGAGCTTCACACCGGGGGACGGCGCGCAGTATTGGCTCAGCGCGGGAGGAAAGGTGGTGCTGAGTTCGGGGCTAGGGAATTTTTATTCCATCATGGCCGGATTGCAGGCGGTGAACTACCTTCCCACGTATCCCTCGACGGACGTTTTTCTCAACCCGCTCGGGATCGTGAATGCGGCGAGTTTTGCGCCTGCCACCAATCCGGTGGCTCCGCAGGAAATGCTCACGCTGTTCGGGTCGAACCTCGCGTCCGGGACGGCGCAGGCGTCCGCTTATCCG
The DNA here is from genome assembly GCA_036498815.1 of Bryobacteraceae bacterium. Taxonomy (GTDB): domain Bacteria; phylum Acidobacteriota; class Terriglobia; order Bryobacterales; family Bryobacteraceae; genus Palsa-187. Next base: position 117,651 of record DASYET010000015.1, read on the forward strand.
CTGCCCACCGCGCTTGGGAACACCCGGGTCCTGGTGAACGGGATCGCGGCCCCGCTGCTGGCGGTGAGTCCGACGCAGGTCACTATTCTGCTTCCTAGCCACGCGAGCCCGGATTTCACGGCGTATGCGGCGTTTGAAGTCCAGAACGGAGGAGCGGTCTGTCCTTCTCCCGCGCCTCCAGGCTCGCTGTGCCCGACGTCGAACATGGTGACGATGTACACGAACTATACGGCTCCGGGCGTATTCTCGCTCGGGCAAAATGGCCTCGGGCCGGCCGCGGCGATGGGTGCCGGAAACCAGGTGATCGGCACCAGCAATCCGGCGAAGCCGGGGGACATGGCGGTGCTGTTCCTGACGGGTATGGGCGCGGTTGCGCCCCCTCTGCCGGACGGGGCTCCCTCGTCGCCCACCTCACAACCGCTGAACTTCCTGGATATTTACAACGGCAGCGGCCTTTCGATCTCCTTCGACGCCCACGCGTCAATGAACGTTCCGTTTGCCGGGGTGGCTCCCGGATACCCGGCGGGGTTGTATCAGATCAATGCGCAGATCCCCGCCGGCGTGTCGATCGGAAATGATTACGTGGATATCCTCACACGGGACGCGGAAGCGGAGCAGGTGACGTTGAAGCTCGCAGGCGCGTCGAGTTCCGCCGTAGGGGGAGCGCGCCGTCAACTCGTGCCGAGACTGTTAAGGTTGAGACGGCGCGCCGGCCCCGATTCCGGAGGTGCATTGGTCATCCGGCCGGCTGCACCGCTCTCGCGGTAAGGGGACCGGAACTCTTGAGAGAAGTCGTCAATCCAAATCCGTTTGTAGCCCAGCGCTTCTCGCCTTTACCCGGGTCAGTTACTTACTGCACGGACGTGCGTGCAGATAGCAACGGTGTGAGGACCAGCTGTGCCGAGCGACACTAAAAGCCGAAGAGCTCTTCGCGCGAAGAATTGTGACGCCGCAACATTGGCAACTCGCGGCGACCGCGAAAAACTGGAACGATTCCATGTCGGAAGCGATCGCCAGCGCGTTGCTTTCATGCCCGGGTGGGCCCGGCCAGCAGTACGTCTACCCAGCATGTTGGCGCATGTTAACTTTGGGGCGGAGGTAAAAAGTTAAGTGATAGAAACGACAAGGAATGAATGGCGGGGACGACGGGGTTCGAACCCGCGACCTCCGACGTGACAGGCCGGCGTTCTAACCAACTGAACTACGTCCCCGCAGTGGACATCACGTCAACTTCTTCAGAGTAACACAGCGCGGAACCGGTTCAGCGCCAGGAGAAGCCGAACAGCACGAAAAGTTCATCCTGAGAGGACTGGAGGAAGTAGCTCCCATCGCCGCCGACCGATGTCAGGAACGGCTGGTTCCAGTGCACGTAACGAAGTTCGGGCGAGATGCGGAAGTGCTTCGCGCCCAAGTCGAGACCTGCGGAAACAACAAGTCCGTGGGTGATCGGATAGTGCGTGCCGGAGTGCTGGTTGAAATAGTAGGTATAGACGCTGGTTGGGGGATTCGAGGTCATGCCCGAAAGGAAAGACCCAGAGGAGACCACGGAGCCGCTCACGGTCCGGGGAGCGTAGCCGACGCCCACGAAGGGTTGCACTCGCCACGCGGGAAGATGGTATTTCGCGATAATAGGGAACTCCCAGGAGTTGGATCGTTCGCGCATGACGGAACTGCCGCAGCAGGACGCAAAGTTGCTGGTGTAGCCGAAGCGGCGATAGAGCGCATCGAATTCGACGCCAAGGTGCAGAGGTAGGCGAAGTTCCACCATGGGACCCAGCGTGTAGCGTTGTGACTCAGCGGACTGAAGGGAGAATCCGCTGACGTCGCTGGTGGTGCGGACTCCTGCCTTGACTCCCACCGCAACTAGTTGAGCTTGCGCCGGTTTTTCGGACGACATCAAAAGACAGAGGAGCGAAGCGAAGAAGGCGGGGAGGCGCATGCCACAAGACTTGCAAGAACTGTTCCAGAACTCAATTCAAGCGGGCGAGCCAGCGCATCTGGGCCGCGATATCGTCGCGGTCGGGGGCTTTGGGGTCGAGGGTGAGATATCGCTCAAAATCACGGCGGGCGGCTTCTCCACGATGCATTTCCATGAGGAGGGACCCGCGCGCGCGATACCACTCCGGGAGGTCCGGCGCTCCGGCGATGAGGAGGTCGAGCGTTGACACGCCGCGGGGATAATCGCGCAAACGGACGTAAACATTACGCAAGTTCTGCAACATTCGCATCGCGATTTGCTTTTTCGTGACGCGCTGGAGCAGCGAAGGATCCGCCACCTTGGAGCCGGCCAACGCAAAACACTCACGCGGAGAAATGGGGCGCCCGCCTTGGAACGGATCGATGAAGGTGGAATAATTGCCGTCGTCGAACTGGATCACGAAGCGATTGGGGAGGCCAATGCCGAATACGGGCATGTGAAGGCGGCGCGCGATCTCCATGTACATGACGGAGAGCGTGATGGGGATGCCGGTGCGGCGCTCCAGAACCTGGTTCAGGCAACTGTTCAGAGGATCGAAGAAATTCTCTTCGTTGCCGCGGAACCCGAGCTCTTCGAAGAGATAGCGTTGCGCGGTTTCGACGAAATCGCGGCCGTCGTTGAAATTGCGGAGGCGATCCCCCAGGCGGGCGGCGAGTTCGTTTAGCTGATTGAGGAAGGGCTCTGGCGCAAGCCCAGGGAACTGAATCGTCGCTACATCCAGCGCGGCGAGGTCCAGTCGTCCTGGCCGGCTTTCATCTTCGAGGAGTTCGAGGAGGTGGAGCACGAGACGATCTCCATCCCCAGCTTACCGTGAAGTGGCGAGGGCGCTAGCCGGAGATGCCAACGTAGCGGAAGCCGTCGCGGGTCAGGCGCGCGCGATCAAGGACGTGACGGCCGTCGAGCAGAATCGCAGAGCGCATGGACTTGGCCACCTGTTCCCAGTTCAACTCGCGGTATTGGGGCCACTCGGTGACCAGAACCAGTGCGTCGCATTCTTGCGCGACTTCCTCCGGGGATTCGCAGCAGACAACGCCGGAGTCCGGATAATGTTTGCGGAAGCTCTCCATGGCGACGGGATCGTGGGCTTTCACGCGTGCGCCGCGCTCGATCAAGCGCTTAGCGATTTCGAGGGCGGGGGCATCACGCAGATCGTCGGTATTGGGTTTGAACGCCAGACCGAGCAGGCCGATGGTGCGGCCCTTGAGGATCTTAAGCTCTCCCAGAAGCTTTTCGATCACGCGCTGGCGCTGGCGGCGGTTCACTTTTTGCGCGGCTTCGACGATGGGCATCTCCAGGCCGTACTCGCCCGCGGTGCTGACTAGAGCCATACAATCTTTGCCGAAACACGATCCGCCCCAGCCGACGCCGGCTTGCAGGAAGCGAGTGCCGATGCGAGCGTCCAACCCCATGCCTTTGGCTACCTGCGTGATATCGGCGCCCACCTTTTCGGCGAGCTGGCCGATTTCATTGATGTAACTGATTTTCAGCGACAGGAACGCATTCGCGGCGTACTTAATGAGCTCCGCCGAAGCGAGGTCAGTGGAGATCAACGGCACGGCGGTGGTATCGTCGCGGCGCAGCAAGTAGGAAGGAGCGGAGAAGGTCTGCTCCAGAATGGGCCGATACAGCGTGTACAGAACTTCGGAGGTTTGCGGATCGTCGGCGCCGACGACAACGCGGTCGGGATAGAGACTATCGGCAAGCGCGGAGCCTTCGCGGAGGAATTCGGGATTGGAGGCGACGGCGAAGCGTCCGCCTTTGGGGGCGGACCCGTTGCGTTTCTGGAAGGCATCACGCACCAGCGATTCCACCCAGTTGCCGCTGCCAATGGGCACCGTGGATTTGTTGACGATGACGGTGAAGTGTCCGCCCAGGTTCTCGCCTACACCGCGGGCGGCGGATTCGAGATACCGCAGGTCAGGCGCGCCGTTGTTCCCGGTAGGCGTTCCCACGGCGATAAAGACGACTTGGGCGGAGGGAATGGCCTGCGCGTAATCGGAAGTGAAACGGAGATGCTCGCGCGCATCGGAGACAAGCTCCGGCAGATGGGGCTCGAAGAAAGGCACTCTGCCTTGCTGCAGCATTTCCACCTTATGGGGGTCGGAATCGACGCAGACAACGTCGTGGCCCAGATAAGCAAGGCAAGCTCCGGTGGTGAGACCCACGTATCCTGTACCCAAAATGGCAACGTTCATAAGTATTGGTGTCCCTGACTTTTCTCAACTATCGCACGACGGGCAGCGCCGGAACGACTTGAATCTCCAGCGCGGAGTGAGCGTGGCGAAGGGCCTGCTCCACGGCCGCGGCGGAGGGCGCGTGTGCGAAAAGAAAGCCCAGATAGCTGGCGCCCTCGGGTAAAGGGTCCATGCGTTGGCCTTCTTTCGCTGTAATCTCGACAGCCGTTATATCGGCGGTGCTGCTTGCTTTCTCCACGCCCGCGACGCCCAAAAACATTCCTGCGCGAGGAATGGGAATCATCATGACGCCATGCGAACCGGGCATCAGGTTTACAGCGGACACGTCCAGGCCCAAAGCGTGACGCAGCAAAACATCTTCCAGTGTGAGACCAGACCCGAAGGCCAGAACACGCGCGCAGAGCCCGCCAATTGGGCGCGCGGCGGCTTCGAGCATCCAGACACCTCGTTGGTTTACGCGCATTTCGGCGTGCACGGGTCCGTCCGCGAGACCGAGCGCCGTGACGGCTTCTTGACACGTAGCGTCGATGGCTTGACGCACGGCGGAGGATTCGCGCGAGGGCGTGATGTAGATGGTTTCTTCAAAGTACGGGCCGTCGAGAGGGTCTGGTTTATCGAAGAGCGCAAGAACCTGGAGGCGGCCCCGAGTGACGACTCCTTCGAGAGCGAACTCGCGTCCGGGGATGAACTCTTCCACCAACACGGACGCTTTGTTGCCGGCGATCTTGTAGATTCGCGAGAGCGCCGCTTCGAATGTAGCCGTATGGTCTGCGCGAATCACTCCGCGGCTGGCCGAGAGATGCAGCGGTTTGAGAACGCAGGGGAAGGGAAGGGGAGGGGTAGAATCGGCAGGCTCCAGCAATCGGTAACGCGGAACGTTCAGGCCGGCTTCTCGGAAACGCTCGCGCGTGAGGAACTTGTCGGAGGCCGCTTGTGCGGAATCGGAGGGATGGAAGCGGAGGCCGAGGTGCTCGGCGATACTTGCGGCCACGAAGGCGGGCTCATCTCCAACGGCAAGGATGCCGTCGAAGGGCCCTCGAGCCGCGAGCGCACGGATGCTTTCCGCCGGTGTGTCGAAAGGTACCGGCGTCGCGTCGTCGCCCCACGGATTCTCGAGGATGTGGCAACGATCCGTGGCGAGGACTAGGTCGACGTTCAAGCGCTGGGCTGCGCCGTAGAACTCGCGGACCTGGTATCCGGTCTTGGCGGCGACGAGCAGGACTCGCTTTTGCGTTGCTGGAATCAAACCGGTATAGGTTCCGCGCAGCAATACCAGGGCTCGTCTGTGAACGGGACCATGGTCCGCGGGAGTTGCGTGAAGTTCGCGGGAAGCGGCTCGTTACCGACCAGGTTCCAGAGCGCCGCGAAAATCTCCGCTCGAGTGTGGTTTTGTTTTTGAAGTCCGGCGACCAATTGAAACGTTCGCTTGGCGAGGCTTTCGATTTCCGGGTCGGGATGCCGCCAGGGATAAACCAGGGCTTCGGCGTCGAAGGGTCCGACGACGCTTTTAATCTCATCGAGCTCAAGCAGGCGGGAGTTGGCGGTGATCAAAAGGCGCAAAGCGAGTTGCACGGGCGCGACATTCTCGACGAGATCAAGCTCGCGCAGAACGCGAAGCATTTCACGATAGGACTCAATCGTGGTCCAAGGGGAGAAGGCGATGAAGGTCGGCTGAAGGGCGATGCCGGCTTCGCGGGTTGCGGCGGCCGCCTCGATAAAATCCCGGCGGGTGTGATTCTTTTCGAGCTTGGCGAGCACGCGGTCATCCACGGATTCGACGGCACTCACTAGAAAGAGGCAGCCGGTATCGCGCAAGGGTTTCAACAGGTCGCGGTGCTTCAACAGGTGTTCGATCTTGATGGTGGCGTCGTAGGTGATTTGCGGGAACTCGGCGTGAAGAGCCTCGACGATGTCCAGGGCATGCTTCGGGCCGTTGAAGAAATCGGGATCGCCAAAGGTGACGTGCTGGGCTCCGGCGGCGATCTGCTGGCGGAGATCGGCGAGGACGGTATCGCGTCCGACCACCCGGAACTTCCCTTGATATACCGGGACTACCGGGCAGTGACGGCAGAGATGCTTGCAGCCTCGGCTGGCCTCGGTGTAGGCGATCAATTTGGAATCGGCTCCGTGGCGGAGCTTGGCGTAGAGGTTCAACGGAGGGAGATCCGCACGGGAGGGCACGGGGAAGGACTGACGGTCGAGTGAGACTTCGGGGATTGTTTCATCGGCGGTCCATCGCACCAAGGCGGATTCGAACTCGCCGCCGGCAATCGCTTCGACGCCGAGGCCGCGCAGCAGGTCCGCATTGATAGGAGCGTAGAGGCCGTAGCAAGCGAGGCGGGCTTGCGGGTTCAGGCGTTTCGCATCCTCGATGACGGGAAGGGCCAGGCGCGTCGCGGTGTGCATCGGGAGGTAGAAAGCGATGCGATCCGCCTCGCGGAGGGCGGCTTCAGGCAGTGGGGCTACCGCGAGGTCGACGGCGGTGACGTTGTGGCCTGCGCGCGTGAGCCAAGCTTGAGGCGAGGCCAAGCCGAAGGGCTGATGCCCGAGTTCGTAAGTCGAGACAAGGACGATGTTCATGGCCAGTTACTAGTGTAGGGGGAGGCGGGTCCCCGGGCTTACGCCACGGGGTTTGCGAGGGCTCCGGTAGAATAGCGATATCCATGTTCACGGAGATAGCGCCTCGGCCTGCCCTGCCGGTGAGGTTTTACCGCGCGCTCGCTCCGACGGTTCGGTATTGGCTGCAGACGGAAGTTCATGTGTTCGCGTTCTCCATCTCCGCGAACGTGCTGCTCGCGTTTTTCCCGTTTCTGATTGTGAGCATTTCGGTGTCGCAGATTTTCTTCAGCCGAGAGACCACGGTAGGGGCCATCGATTTCGCGTTGCGCAGCTACTTCCCGGATGCGTTGGCGCAGTTTCTTCACAGCGATCAGCGCGATAATCTGCCGCTGGCCGGCCGGCGGCCGGAGTTCATTTCCATTTTGCTCCTGCTGTTCACCGCGAACGGAATTTTCGAGCCGCTGGAAGTGGCATTGAACCACGTCTGGGGGATTCGCAAGAACCGAAGTTTCCTGCGGAATCAGATCGTCAGTCTGGCTTTAATCTTCGTGTGCGGCGGATTGGCGCTGTTCTCCCTGGGAATCACGGCGATGAATCAGGCGTCTTTGAGCGCAAATCCCGTGGAGGCGTGGGTCTCGGCGTTCTTTCTGAAGCTGCTGGCGGTGCCGCTGTCGGCAGTGATTTTGTTTTTGGTCTACCGGTTCCTGCCGAACGGAAAGCCTCCGCTGAAACGAGTGGTACCGGCCGCGATCGGCGTGGGCCTGCTGCTGGAGTTGATGAAGTATGTCAACACGCTGGTGTGGCCGCGCATGCAGGTGAAGCTGGCGAACGAATATGGAGTGTTCCGGTATTCCGTGATGCTGATCTTCCTGAGCTTTATCGCGTCGATGCTGGTGCTGGCGGGGGCGGAGTGGTCCGCGCGCGGGTATCGCTTCGACCGCGTGGAGGAGACGGCGAAAGAAGGAGCGGATTAGCGATGCCCCTTGCCGTGGTCACGGGCGCTTCGAGCGGCATCGGAGCAAGCTTCGCACGCAAACTGGCGGCTCGCGGATTCGACTTGTTGCTCGCGGCGCGGCGGGAGGACCGGCTGCGGTCGCTCGCCACAGAAATCGGGGATTTGCATCATGTGCATGTCGAGCCTATGGTGGTGGACTTGACCGTCGATGCGGATCGAGACCGGCTGGCCGAGCGGATTCGTGCGGCTCCAGATTTGGGGATGTTGGTGAACAACGCAGGTTTCGGCACGATCGGCTATTTTTTCGAGGCTGCGGTGCGCAGGGAAGAGGCGATGGTTCGCCTCCACATGCTCACCACTACTAGTCTGACGCAGGCAGCGCTGGCGAATCTTGTGCCGCGCCGGGCGGCGGGAGGCGGCGTGATCAACGTGTCGTCGGTCGCGGCGTTCTTCACGAGTCCTGACAATGTCGGCTACTGTGCCACGAAGACGTGGATGAACGCGTTTACAGAGGGGCTGGCGATCGAGCTGGACACGCGGGACTCGCCGGTCAAAGTACAGGCGCTCTGCCCCGGGTTCACACTCTCCGAGTTTCACGACGTGCTGGGAATGGATCGCGGACGAATTCCCGCGTCGCTCTGGATGACTCCGGATTTCGTTGTGGAGGAATCCTTGCGCGGGTTCGACCGGGGCCAGATAATTGTCGTTCCCGGCTGGCGGTATAAGGCGATCATCGGGCTGATCCGGGTCGTCCCCGCGTCGCTGGTGCGGAGGACGACAGTCGCCCTGGGACGGCGCTACCGGCGGAAGAAGAACCCCGGTTAGGTGCGCGGGCGTAAAATAGAAACAGATGTCCCGCCTGTTGAGCGACCGGGCTGCAAAAACCTCCGACGTGGTGGTGCTGTCATCGTCGCTGGAAGATTCTAAGAAGCCTCCGGCCGGGGTTTACCGCGTCACTCTGATCTCGATCTGCGTGTCCATCTTCGCGTTCTTCGCGGCGCTGGTGATCGCGTACTGGTGGAGGTCTCAAACGCCTCCGTTCTGGGACCCGATTCCGCTGCCGCGCGCCTTGTGGGTATCGACGGCGTTGATGTTTGCGAGCAGCGCCACGTTCGAGACGGCGCGTCGGCAGTTCCGGAAGGGCGAGCGCCGCCGGGCAATGCAATGGCTCGGAGTCACGGCGGCATTGGGTGTGGCCTTCCTGATCTCGCAACTGACGGCATGGCGGACGCTGGTGCAATTCGGAGCGTTTCTCGCGGCGAATCCACATAGCACGTTCTTCTATCTATTCACGGGACTTCACGGCCTGCACTTGATCGGCGGGCTGGTGATGCTGCTGGTACTGTTCCTGCGGCGGTCGCCTCGGCGCGAGATGGTGGACGCGGTCACGTACTACTGGCATTTTCTTGGGCTGTTATGGATTGCGCTGTTCAGCACGTTGGGTCTGATATCCTGAGCGCTTGTCGCCTGAGAAAATCCCCGAACCCGCAGAAAATCCCCAGATTGCTGCGACCGCACGCGTGCATCCCGATGCGGTGATCGGCGCGGGGGCTGTCATCGGCGACTTCGCGATGGTGGAGCAAGACGTCGTCATCGGCGCGGGTTGCGTGCTGGAGCCTTACGTTTACGTCAAGCGCTGGACGACGCTTGGCGAACGCAACCGGATTTCCGCAGGGACGGTGCTGGGTACAGACCCGCTGGACAAGAATTTCACGGGCGCGCGGAGCTATCTGCGGATCGGCGACGACAACACCATTCGGGAGCATTACACCATTTCGCGCGGGACGGCTCCGGAGTCGGAGACGGTGATCGGCAATGGAAACTACATCATGACGTCCGGCCACATCGCGCACAACTGCCGCATCGGAAACCGGACTGTGATCGCAAGCTGCGCGCTGGTGGCCGGATACGTGGAGATCGAGGATGAGGCGTTCATCTCGGGCGGCGTGGTGATCCACCAGTATTCCCGGATCGGGCGGCTGGCGATGATCGCAGGGAATACTCGCGTGAACAGCGATGCTCCGCCGTATTTTCTCTATGCGGATTACAATATCGCGGCGAAGGGACTGAATCTCGTAGGGTTGAAGCGAGCCGGATTCTCGATGGAAGAGGTGAGGGCGTTGAAGACGGCCTACCGGCTCCTGTTCCGCGCGGGCCTCAAGTTGGAAGAGGCGCTCGCGCGGCTTGAGCAGGAAGTGTCGACCGAACACACGCAGCACTTGGCCGCTTTCATCCGGTCCAGCAAGCGCGGCATCTGCCGCGGGTAAGCTTACTTTTGCGACGGCGTTGGAGGGGTTCGCGGCGCGGTTTTGGGCCGGGATAAGGCAGACGGCGCTGCTCCATGGACAGGAATTCGCCGGCCGCTGGCGGCACCCGCCGAGCGGGCCGCAGGACGCGCGGCGGACGTGCCGCCGCTGACGGAAACCTGGGCCTGATTCACATCGGCTTGGTATGTGACGACTTCAATGTACACGTCACCCGGACCTACGTCCGAAGGAACGGTTACATTCAACTGGTACAGGCCGGCCAAACCCGGAGCAAGACCCGCATAGGAGACAGCAGCGGATTCAAAGACATCATTTCCGTAATCGTTGAAGTACACAATGAAGCCTCCGTTCCCATAGCCGTCGGTGAATTCATCGACGTAGCTCAGCGGATTACTGGGTCCTAGTGATCCGTCCGTGATTGTGGGGGAAACCGTGCCCAGTCCGGTGAGATAGACCGCGAGGGTCTCGCCGGGTTGTGCTGGGTTCGTGGGGGTGACGAGAGATCCGTCCGGGTGCAAGGCGGCGGCATAGCCGATGCCGTTCTGGCTCTGTGTGAAGATTCCCGCCAGGGCATCCGTGCCGTACAAGGTTACCGTGTTGGACAGGACCCCGTTGTTGTTGATCTGAACTTGGGCGAGACCTGTAGAGTTGGCCAATCCATAGGGTACGATCACGCTCAACTGGCCGCTGCTCACGTAATAAATGGGGGCGGCAATTCCGGCGATCGTAACCTGCACCCCGCCGAGATTTGTGGGGAAAGGCAGACCGCCGGTGCTCACCAGAGTGGCAGGCGCCAGACCGCTCCCGAACATCGTGATCAGCTCACCGGGCGCCAGAGGCGCAGTGATCGGTGCGAAACTGCCCGCGTTCACGATACCGGTCGGGTTGAGATACACCCCCGAGCCCGAAAAACTGGCCGCCTTCAGGCCCACCACCAGCGAAAAGAATCCAGAGCTTCCGCTGATTCCCACGAAGGCGTTTCCGCCATCGCCGAACGCGAGACTATAGCCGTTGTAGTCTGTGTTCGCGATCGTGCCATCGAGATTCAGATTGGCATAATCGTCAGTGGTGTAGTCGTAGGCGATCGGCAGGCATTCGGCGGACCACAAGCGCTGGTGCACGATCGCGTTGCCGGTCCCGTCCGCGCTCAATGAGCCCGTATAGGCGTCCAATCCGGAACTTCCGCTGCAAAACGGCTGCACACCGAGTTCGAGGGCGGAGGTGTAGTAGGTGCCTTGGAACGTGTTCTGGGCGGCAGTCGACGTCAGTGTCCGGACGCCGAAAATAATGTCATAGCCGGTCGCGGACCAGCCCAGCACGAAGGCTCCATCGGAGGAGACGTACATAGTCTTTGCTCCCGTGAACAGAGCGTTGACCGTGGAGACTCCGGTGGGGACGGGAATGTTCAGAGTACCCGTTCCGTCACTGGCGAAGTTATAAGTGCCGGCGGCAGTGACCTGAGTCATCGGGCTGCCGCTGCCCTGGCTGGCGTCCTGCCCGGCCATCACAATGCCCGCCAATCCTCCCGAGCCGTTGGGCGAGAGTTTAAACAACGCATTCTTGAGGTGGGTGCTCAGGCCCGAGGTGAAATCGAGGACTCCGGTCCAGAAGGGAGTGTTGAAGCTGGCGTTGGTAGGGGTGCCTGCGGGAATGGCGACGAAAAGATCGGCGAGGTAATAGCCTCCATTCGCGGCGTTGTTGCCCGCTTCCGTCATGCTGCCGGAGAACACGCCTTGCGAGACGGCACCGTACTCATATTCCACATAAGTGCCGCCAAAAACCGCCAAAAGGACCGGATTCGCCAGGTAGCCTATGCCATTTGAGCCGATCGCGTAGCAGCCACTCGCGCTGGTGGGGATGGCCGGCAGAGTCTGTGACTTGCCGCTGTTCTGCGTGTTGTCCACGTAGGTGCCGGTGACCGAGTAGCCGCCCGCGCCGTTGAAGGTGATGATGCCGGATGCGGCAATGACCTCCTTGACGTTGCCGCTGGTGTCGTAATTCACGGGAAACACGTTCCGGAACCGATAGGCCCCCTTCAAGGTGCTGTTCCCGGAGGTGTCGCCACTGCAAGTGAGCGCAAAAAGCGCGGGCGTCCCCAATGCGGCTAACAGTGCGAGCTTTGGTAAGAGTCTCATCGTCTTCTTTCTCTGCGAAGCGGCGTACGGCCACGAATCCTTAGACCTCCGGCGCGCAAAACGGAGCACAAACGTCCCACGCCTTCAGATCGGCCTCGTTTAATTGGATGGCGGGACTGCGAATCGCGTTTCCATGACTTCCGCCCTACTGATACCTTATACCTTCCAGGAACAGTCCGGAAGAGGGGGCGGTCCAGGCCGCGACGTCCAGCTTGGGGTTGGGCGTTCCCTGGAGCAGGCCGGCGAACTCCTCCACGGTGACGTCGCCCTTGCCGATTTTCACCAGTGTACCGGCCAGCCGGCGCACCATTTTCCAGAGGAAATGGGAGGCTTCGATGCGAAATACGATCAGATGCTCATCGCGGGCGACCTCGGCCGACTCGACCACGACGATAGTGGATTCGCCGGGTTTGGACGGATCGGGGGCGCGGAAGGCTGTGAAGTCATGGCGACCGGGGATGAGTGCGGCCGCTTGGCTCATCTTCTCGACGTCAAGTTTCTCTTTGATCCACCACACATAGCGTTTTCCGAGAGCGGTTTTGCGAGTGGAGATCTGATAGAAGTAGCCTCTTGAGATGGCATCGTGACGGGCGTGGAAGCGCGCCGGGGCCTCTATAACGTCCAAAATGGCGATGCTGGAGGGAAGACGGTCGTTCAATTCCCGCAAGATCGCGGCGGGTGAATAACGGACCGCCTGTGCGAGCTTGAGATGCGCTACCTGACCGACGGCGTGGACCCCGGCATCGGTGCGTCCCGCTCCCTGGACCTCCATTTCGATGCGGAAAAGATCGGCGCAAGCTTGTTTCAGCTCGCCCTGGACGGTGCGGGCGTTGAGTTGAGATTGCCAGCCAGAGAATTTGGAGCCATCGTATTCGAGGGTGAGCTTAAAGGTTTGCATCGGAATCGGAAAAGGAAAAAGCCGGCCCTGGGGAGGACCGGCTTCTTCGATTGTAACGGGTGGGAAGAACTAGTAGCGGTAGTGATCCGGCTTGTAGGGACCATCCACCGGTACGCCGAGGTAATCGGCTTGTTCTTTGGAGAGAGTGGTGAGCTTCACGCCGATCTTTTCGAGGTGAAGGCGGGCGACTTCCTCGTCCAGGCGCTTCGGCAGCGTATAAACTCCGACCTTGTAGGTGTCCTTATTCTTCCATAGATCGAGCTGAGCCAGTGTCTGGTTGGAGAAACTGTTGCTCATCACAAAGCTGGGGTGGCCGGTGGCGCAGCCGAGGTTCACCAGACGTCCTTCGGCGAGCATGAAGATGCTGTGGCCGTCGGCGAAGGTGTACATATCTACCTGTGGCTTGATGTTGGTGCGCTTGGTGCCCTTGTCGTTGTTGAGCTTGTCCACCTGGATTTCATTGTCGAAGTGGCCGATGTTGCAGACAATAGCCTGATCCTTCATGTGGCGCATGTGCTCCAGAGTGACGATGTCCAGGTTGCCGGTGCAGGTGACGTAGATGTCGCCGCGGCCGAGCGTGTCCTCGATGGTGGTCACTTCGAAGCCTTCCATGGCGGCTTGCAGAGCGTTGATGGGGTCGATCTCGGTGACTACCACGCGCGCGCCCATGCCCCGGAGGGAGTGCGCGGAGCCCTTACCCACATCGCCATAACCGCAGATAACCGCGACTTTGCCCGCGACCATGACGTCGGTGGCGCGCTTGATGCCGTCGGCGAGCGACTCGCGGCAGCCGTACAGGTTGTCGAACTTCGACTTCGTAACGGAATCGTTCACGTTGATGGCGGGGATCAGCAGCTTGCCGACTTCCTGCATCTTATACAGGCGGTGAACGCCAGTGGTGGTTTCTTCGGAAACGCCGCGCCAGTCTTTTACGAGAGCGGTCCAGTGCTTCGGATTCTCGGCGTGGACGCGCTTCAACAGGTCCTTGATCACTTTCTCTTCGTGGCTGCCGGAGGGGGAATCCACCCACTTGTCGCCTTGCTCCAACTCGTAGCCCTTGTGCAGTAGCAGCGTGACGTCGCCGCCGTCATCGACGACCAGTTCGGGGCCTTTGCCGCCCGGATGGTTGATGGCTTGGTAGGTGCAATCCCAGTATTCTTCGAGCGACTCACCCTTCCAGGCGAACACGGGAACGCCGGCGGCGGCGATGGCGGCCGCGGCATGGTCCTGCGTCGAGAAAATATTGCAGCTGGCCCAGCGGACGCTGGCGCCGAGATCCACCAGGGTTTCGATCAGCACCGCGGTCTGAATCGTCATGTGCAGCGAGCCGGTGATGCGGACGCCCTTCAGCGGCTTGGCAGTGGCGTACTTCTTGCGGACCGACATCAGGCCGGGCATTTCGAATTCGGCGATCGAGATTTCTTTGCGGCCCCATTCGGCCAGGCTCATGTCGGCTACTTTGTAGGCAGCAGCGACGTCAGGTAGGGTAGCAGCGCTCATTTTTTCTCCTTCGGAAGGTTAAATCTAGACTTGCGGCTCTTGCTTGTATCCACGAATCCAGATATGTTGATATAATAGACCAGTTCGCGGAATGCCGTCAATCCTCAAAAACCTTAAGCTGCTGAGCGACCCCAGCCGTTTGCGCATCCTCCTGCTGGTGGAGCGCGAGGAGCTGTCCGTCGCGGAATTGCAAGAAATTCTGTCCATGGGCCAGAGCCGCATTTCCACGCACTTGGCACAGATGAAGCACGCGGGGCTGGTGGAGGACCGCCGCAACGGCAAGAGTATTCTCTACCGGCTCAAGGCGTTTCGTGGCGGGGAGTCGAAATCGTTCGAACACTTGATGAAGGTGCTCCGGGAGGCCGCCGAAGAAATTCCTCAAGCCGAGCACGATTCGCAGGCCCTAAAGCTGGTGCTGCGCCAGCGGCAAGACAAGATGCGCGCGTACTTCGACGAACTCGCCGGAAAGTTCGGACGCCACTACGTTCCGGGCCGGTCATGGAAAGGCCTCGCCGAGACGTTATTGGCGCTGCTGCCGCCCATGGTGATCGCGGATCTGGGGGCGGGCGAAGGGACGTTCTCCCAATTGCTGGCCCGGCACGCGAAGAAGGTCATCGCCGTCGATAACTCGGAAAAGATGGTGGAGTACGGCGCGGGCCTCGCGCGTAAACACGGCGTTACCAATTTGCAATATCGCAAGGGCGACATCGAGGACGTGCCCATTCCCGATGGCTACGTCGATCTCGCGTTCTTCAGCCAGGCATTGCATCACGCGCAACATCCGGACCGCGCGGTGGCCGAGGCGTGGCGGATTCTGAAGCCCGGCGGACGCATCGTCGTGCTGGATTTGCTGCGTCACAGTCACGAAGAGGCCCGTGAAATGTATGCCGACCTTTGGCTCGGATTCAGCGAAGTGGAAGTGGGCAAGTTCCTGCGTGAAGCCGGGTTCAAGAAGGTCGAGACTTCTGTGGTGCATCGCGAAGAAGCGGCACCGCACTTTGAGACTATGCTGGCGGTGGGCGATAAATGAGCGCACCGAATCAACACAGGCTGAAGCCTGTGCCACAAAAAAGCTGTGTGTTAGACTGGTCAACTTGGGTTTCTCCCGGTAGACCGAATTTCAATCCCCCTGGAGGTTTAGCAAGTGTCAGATCGTATGCGACATATATTCACGTCTGAATCGGTGACCGAAGGCCACCCGGACAAGATGGCGGATCAGATTTCTGACGCCGTACTCGACGCGGTGTTGGCGGGAGATCCCACCGGACGCGTGGCCTGCGAGACGCTGGTCACCACCGGCATCTGCGCGGTGGCGGGAGAAATCACCACCACGACGATCCTGGACGTGCCGAAGCTGGCGCGCGAAGTGATCGCGGACATCGGCTTCACGGACGCCAAGATGGGCTTCGATGCCAAGACGTGCGGCATCCTGAACCTGATCCAGACGCAGTCCCCCGACATCGCGATGGGCGTGGACACCGGCGGTGCCGGCGACCAGGGCCTGATGTTCGGATATGCTTGCGATGAAACCGAAGAGTTGATGCCGCTGCCGATCATGATGGCGCACAAGCTGTGCCGCCAGTTGAGCGAGATCCGCCGCGCCGGTAAGCTGTTCTACCTTCGCCCGGACGGCAAGAGCCAGGTCAGCGTGGAGTACGTGGACGGCAAGCCGAAGCGCATCGATGCCGTCGTGGTTTCGACCCAGCACGATGACGAAGTAAGCACCGAACAGCTTCGCGCCGACGTGAAGAAGCACATCATCGACCCCATCGTTCCGTCGAACATGGTGGATTCGGCAACCAAGTATCACATCAACCCCACCGGCCGTTTCGTCATCGGCGGACCGCACGGCGACACCGGTCTCACCGGCCGCAAGATCATCGTGGACACCTACGGCGGCATGGGCCGTCACGGCGGCGGAGCCTTCTCCGGCAAGGATCCCACGAAGGTGGACCGCTCGGCCTGCTACATGGCGCGTTACGTGGCGAAGAATCTCGTCGCGGCGGGCTTGGCCAGCCGGTGCGAAGTGCAGCTCGCTTACGCGATCGGCGTGGCGGAGCCTGTGTCCGTCATGGTGAACACGTTCGGCACCAGTAAACTTCCGGAAGAGCGCTTGGTGGAACTTATCCGCGCCAACTTCGTCCTGACGCCGAAGGGCATGATCGACACACTGAAGCTGCGCCGTCCCGTCTATCGCAAGACTGCGAGTTTCGGGCACTTCGGCCGCACCGAAGACGGCTTTACGTGGGAAGCCACGGACAAGGCCGCTGTTCTGGCGGAAGCCGGCAAGCCTGCCGCCGCGGCTCGTCAATAGTTTTGTAGCTTGCAGTAACTACACCCTGTGCGGCGCGGCTCTATCTTGTACGGCGCGCCGCACTTTTTTTTCGAGATTTGAAGTAATCCCAAATGAGGAGGGTTCCAGGTGGCACTTGTCGAGGGATGTAAGCATTCCTTAGAGATCACCGTTCCCGCCGCGGAAGTCGAGAAGGAAACGGAGCGCGCCGTCGCCGAGATTCAAAAGAAGGTTCGGCTGCCCGGTTTCCGTCCCGGCAAGGCTCCTTTGAGCCTGGTGAAGACGCGGTTTGCGGCGGACATTCGCCAGGAAGTGTTGGAGAAGCTGGTGCCGCGGTTCTTTCGCGCCGCGGTGGACCAGGACGGCCTGCAGGTCGTCGGTCAGCCCGACCTCAAAGACGTCCACTTTCACGATGGCGAGGAGCTCCATTTTAAAGCGGAGTTTGAGGTTGCGCCCACGTTCGAGTTGGGCGAATACCGGGGCGTGACAATCACGTACACCGAGCCTGAAGTAACGGAAAAAGATATCAATGACCGGGTCAATCAGATCCGGGATTCGAAGGCGGAGTTCGTCAACGAAGAGCCTCGTGCGCTAGTGGACGGCGATTTCGCCGTGATCTCGCTGGAGAGCATTTCGGGCGTCGAGGAAAAGGTCTCACAGGATGAACTGGTCCTGCAAATCGGCGACGAGGCCACCATGCCCGTCTTCAGCGAGAACCTTCGCGGAGCCTCCCCAGACGAAGTTCGCGAGTTCGATGTCGTGTATCCGGAAGATTACGAACGCAAAAACCTGGCGGGCCGCACCGTGAAGTTCAAGGCGACCGTGAAAGGCGTGCGGCGCAAGGAATTGCCGGAGTTGAACGACGAGTTCGCCATGGATCTGGGCGATTTCAAGACCCTGGATGAACTGAAGGAAACGATCCACAAATCGATCCTCCGGGAGCGCGAGCATACCGCCCAGGAAGACGCAAAGCATCAGCTACTGGACAAACTGGTGGACACGCACGATTTCCCGGTGCCGGATTCGTACATCGACCGGCAGATCCAGATCAACGTGGAAAATCAGATTCGCTCCCTGGCCGCCCAAGGTGTGGACACCAGCACTCTGAAGCTGGATTGGCACAAGCTGCGCGAATCGCAAAAGGATCGCGCTACGCGGGACGTGAAAGCATCGCTCTTGCTCGACAAGATCGCCGAGCGTGAGGCTATCGGCGCGACGCAGGAAGAGGTCGACCGTGAAGTGCAGCGCATCGCGCGTCAGTCTAAGGAAGCGGCTGCGGTGACGCGCGCGAGGCTCCAGAAGGACGGTGTGATCGGACGGATCGCGAACAACATCCGCACCGACAAGACGCTCGCATTCCTCTTTGAGCAGGCCCGGAAAGAAGCGGGTCCGGCGCCGACGGACGAGAGTCCATCGGAGCCGGAGGCCTAAAACCCGGATGTTATACTGACTGACTTATGCGCAAAAAAATCACAGTAGTGGGCGGAGGCAACGTCGGCGCGAGCTGTGCGGTGAACCTCGCGTTGAAGGAATTGGGAGACGTCGTTCTCGTCGATGTGGTCGAAGGCGTCCCGCAGGGCAAGGGCCTGGATATGGCCCAGATGGGTCCGATCGAAGGCTACGATGCCGGCATCACGGGTGCGAACAGCTATGAGGAGACGGCGAATTCCGACGTCGTCGTAATCACCGCGGGCCTGGCGCGCAAGCCGGGTATGAGCCGTGACGACTTGCTGCTGGCGAACTACGCCGTGGTGAAAAGCGTGACGGAGAACATCGCGAAGCATTCCCCGAATGCGATTCTGGTGTTGGTGACGAATCCTTTGGACGCCATGTGCTGGACCGCACAGCAAGCGTCGAAGTTCCCGAAGAATCGCGTCATCGGAATGGCGGGCGTACTCGATACGGCTCGCTTCCGGACCTTCCTCGCCGCCGAGTTGAACGTCTCGGTGGAGAACGTCACGGCGGTGGTGCTCGGTGGACATGGCGATACGATGGTTCCGCTGGTGCGCTTGTCGAGCGTCTCGGGAATTCCGTTGACCGAATTGATCCCGGCGGACAAGCTTGCTGCGATCGTAGACCGCACCCGCAATGGCGGAGCGGAGATCGTGAAGCACCTGAAGACCGGCAGCGCGTATTACGCCCCCTCGGCTGCGGCGGTGGAGATGGTGGAATCCATTCTCAAGGACAAAAAGAAAGTACTGCCCTGCGCCGCCTATCTCGAAGGCGAGTACGGCATCAACGGCCTCTTCGTCGGAGTGCCGTGTAAACTGGGCGCGAACGGTATCGAGAAGATCTATGAGATTCAGTTGACCGCGGAAGAAAAAGCGGCTCTGCACAAGAGCGCCGCGGCCGTGCAGGAACTCGTAGACGTGATGAAGTCGAAGATGTAGGCGTTGGCCTACTAACCTTCCAGTCCCATCTGAGTCAGGCGGTAGCGCAGAGCGTTGCGGGTCAAGCCCAGCAGCCGGGCCGCTTGGCTCTTATTTCCGTTCGAGCGTTTCAACGCCTCTCGGATGAGAGACTGCTCGTACTCATCGAGCGTCATCCCTTCCGGCAGGAAATGATCTGCGGTTGTCGCCGCGGGACGTGCGCGCTGGCCCCCGTCGATCCGCACTTCCGCAGCCTCCACTCGTGGACCTTGCGCCAGCAGGATACTGCGTTCCACCACGTTTTCAAGCTCGCGCACATTGCCGGGCCAGTGGTATGCCAGGAGCCGCTCCATCGCGCCTTCGCTAATGCTGCCGCTGAACTTTTCGGCGAAGTGTTCGACTAGGTAAGGAATGTCTTCTTTTCGCTCCCGCAGCGGAGGAATGTTAATCGGCACCACATTCAAGCGATAGTAAAGATCCTCGCGAAACGTCCCATTTTCGAGCGCAGCGCGCAGGTCGACGTTTGTGGCCGCCACCACGCGCACATCGGTGTGCTGTGTCCGATTCGAGCCGAGCCGCTCGAACTCATGCTCTTGCAGCACCCGCAGGAGCTTCACCTGAATCGACCCTGGCACGTCCCCGATCTCATCCAGAAACACCGTGCCCGTGTTGGCGCTCTCAAACTTGCCGGGCTTTGACGTATTCGCTCCCGTGAACGCGCCCTTCTCGTAGCCGAAGAGCTCGCTTTCCATTAGGTTCTCTGGGATCGCCGTGCAGTTAATCTTGACGAAAGGCCGGTCCTTGCGCGGAGAATGCTGGTGGATCGCGCGCGCGATCATATCTTTCCCGACGCCGCTTTCTCCGCACAGCAGAACCGTGGCGCGCGTCGGAGCGACTCGCGTAACGGTGGAGAAGATCTCCTGCATCGGCGCGCTCCGGCCGATGATGTTCTCGAACTGATACCGCTGCCCCAGCGCCTCGCGCAACTCGCGATTCTCGTCTCGCAGCTTGCGGACTTCCAGCGCTTTCTCTACCACCACCGTCAGGTGATCCAGAGAAAACGGCTTCGGCAGAAAGTCCACCGCGCCCTTCTTCATCGCTTCGACCGCGTTCTCCACCGTGCCGAAGGCGGACATCACGATCACCGGTGTGTGTTTGTCCTCCTCGCGCAGCTTTTCCAGCAGCGCCAGTCCGTCCATTCCCGGCAGTTTCAGATCCGTCAGCACCAGATCCACAGATCCTGCCAGCTTGAGTCCCTCTTCCGCTGTGCCGGTGGCCTTCACATCGTAGCCGGTTGACGACAGGTGCAGGCCGATCACCCGGCGATACTTCTCCTCGTCTTCAATCACCAGGATGGTGGGCATGGGAATCTCTTAATGTCGCATAGGCAGCAGCACGCGAAATACACTGCCTTCCCCCAGTGTACTTTCGACCGCGATCTGGCCTTCGTGTTCGTCCACAATTTTGGAAACGATGGCGAGCCCCAGGCCGACGCCCTCCGATTTTGTCGTGAAGAACGGATTGAAGATGCTCTGGAGATTCTTCGCATCGATGCCGGAGCCTCGATCGATCACCGCTACTTCCGCGGCGGGACCGGCGCTGGTTTCCACACGTTGTGTTCTGACGGTGACCACAGAGCCCGCGGGGCTCGCCTGCGCGGCGTTCATCACTAGATTCAAAAGCGCCCGCTCCAGCAACTGCGCGTCGAAGGGAACCGGAAGCACGTCGGGTGAATAATTCTTATACACCGATACGGAAGCGGCAGCCCCTGATTTCTCCTTCTCAAAGCGCTCGATCACGCGGTCCAGCAGTCCGGCCAGGTCGCCTTTCTCAAGCTTCAAGTGCTGTGGCCGCGCGAAATCTAGGAAGCGGGTGATGAGCGAGTTGGTACGGTCCACTTCCGTGGCGATGTAGCCCGCCATTTCCTTTGCGATTTCGTTCTCTTTGCCCACTTGCTTCGTGAGCAATTCGGCGGAGCTCTTCATGGTGCCCAGGGGATTGCGCAGCTCATGAGCGAGCCCCGCGGTGAGCTGTCCCAGGGCCGCCAGTCTCTCCGAGCGGCGCACCTCATCCTGCGCCTGGTGCAGACTCCGATTCGCTTCCGCAAGTTGTTCCGCTACTGCCTCCGCCTTTCGAGTCTGCTCGCGGTTGGCTTGCACCAGTTGGTACGTGAAGAATCCCACCATGGGAAACCACAACACGTGGAGAACAAGATCGGGGATGTCTTCCGAAGGGAGGTATTGATTGTAGAGCGGGAGAAATAGGATGAACGCGAGATATCCGCCGCTGGCTGCAATGGTCGAAAGAACGGCGCCGCGAAACCCAAAATTCGTCGATGCCGTCAGCACGGGCAGCAGCAGAATAATGTAAAAGCTGCTCGACAACCCTCCGCTGTAACCGATCAAGACGTAGCAAAGCACGAACTCCAGCAAGGTCGCGATTAGCGTCCCGATGCCAGGTTCCAGGATCTGGACTGCGCACAGCGCCACTAGCAGCGCCGGCACAATCCGTCCCGGTTCCGGGTTGAACACCAGCATCGCCGCGAACAACAGGAGCCAGAACAGAGCTTGCGGCCGGAGGTAGAGTCGCCAGACGGAGGACACTGGACGCTATTCTACCCATTGCGAGGGCATCCATTGCGAAACCCGGGGGTGGATCTGGTACTATTTGGTCATGAAGACCTTGCTCCTTGACTGCGGTTCGCGCGGATGATTCCAAGAGGATTTCCCCCGCGCCGGCCGAGAGTCCGGGAGAATGTAAACGAAGCCATCCGCGCCCGAGAAGTGCGCGCGGTTTTCCCCGACGGGTCCGTCGAGGTCATGCCTACGCCTCAGGCTGTCCGCAAGGCGCAGGACATGGGGCTGGATCTGATTCTGATCGCTCCTACCGCCGATCCGCCCGTGGCCAAGGCCATGGATTACGGCCAATGGCAGTACGAAAACAAGAAGAAACAGCACGACGCTAAACGCAAACAGCACATCATCCAGGTGAAGGAACTGAAGTTCCGGCCCAACACCGATGATCACGATTACGATTTCAAGAAGAATCACGCGATCCGATTTTTGAAAGAGGGCAATCGCGTGAAAGCGGTGGTGCAATTCCGCGGACGCGAAATCGCGCACGTGGATATCGGCAAGAAGTTGCTGCTACGCTTCGCGGGCGACCTCGCACAGCACGGCACTATTGAAGGCCAGCCGCGGCTCGAAGGCCGCAACGCGCACGTGCTGCTCAGTCCGCTAAAGGCCGCCGCCCACCCTCCTGCGCCCAAAGACAAGCCCGCTACGGCCCCGCCCCCCCAGGCTCCTCCCGCCGATCAGCACTAAACCCGGCACCAACGCCAACACTAACGCCAGTAGCCGCGACGGTAAGCCCAGCGTCCGCCGAGACGCTCCCATCCTCCCTGTACCCAAGCTCTCCCCGGACGCGGAGGGCGCTCCCAGCGGCCGGGGATCCAGACGTGCGCGCTCCCGCGATATCCCCAATATCCGTTGACCCATGCATACCCGGGTCCCGGAGCCGCACTGTAAGCTTCCGCCCGCACCGCCGGCGGTGGACCCGGTGCGTAGTACGCATACCCTGCACTCCCGCAACCCGTCAGGAGCAATTCAGCTGCAATCAGTGCCGTTGGCAACAAAGGTTTCATAACGCCTCCTGTACTCAGGAGACGCGAGCGCGCATCGCCCGTTGCGGGCTTCACGCGAAGTTAATCTAATGCCGGAGTTAATCTACTGCGGATAGTAGCCTTCGCGGAAGCGCGGCTTCAGGCCTTTGGTCTGCACCGTGAGGTCGATGGGATGGAAAGCGCGATCCTGCGCGGAGGGCGGGGAAAATGTCAGCAAATACCCATGTGTCAGCTCCTCCGACACTTTTTCGAACACCGCACCGATCTCGTTTGGATTTTGAATTACGAAGCTCTCGCCGCCTGTGGCTTTCGAAACATCCGCCAGCTGCTTCACGAATGCCGGGAATTGCAGCGCCTCGCCTTGGGCGATGGTATAGACCGGAACGCCCGTCGCCTTCGCGCGCAGGATCGCCGTATCGGTGGTAAGAGTGCTGGAATTGTCATTTCCATCGGTGAACACCACGATCACTTTCTTGCCCGGCCGACCGGCAAGATCGCGGCTCACTCGAGCGAGGGCGTCATAAAGAGCCGTCTCGCCCAGCGCTTGCGTTCGCAGCACGGCGCGCTTCGCCGCAGCCATGTCGGTGGTGAAGGGTTGAAGCTCCGTTACGGAGCTGTTGAAGCTGTACACAGCCACCGAATCGCCCGCGCGCAGATCGCCCATCAGTTTCATCGCCGCGTTCTTGAGCGCGGGCAGGGCGGCCTGCATGCTTCCCGTCGTATCCAGAAGAAGCGCGACGGAAACCGGCGACACGCGCGACTCGAACGCGACCACGGGTTGAGTCTGCTGCCTTTCCGAGATCGTGAACTGATCGGCGGAGAGGTTGTCCATATAGTGGCCGCGCGAATCGGTTACGGTGGCCCATACTTCTACGAGGCGGCCGTCAGCGCTAAAGCGCGCTTCTTCCGGCGGGGCGGATCCCGCAACGCCCGGCGCGGACGGACTCGAAGCCGCGTTGCCGGGTTGCGATGTCGCCGAGTCGGAAGGCAAGCTCTGCAGCACGCCTCCACCTGCCCGAGCCAAGCCATGCGCGATCTGGTCAAAGTTCGTAAAGCCCCCGCGAATGAACGTCCCCGGAGGCTGGTTGCGTCCCATCAGGGCCGCTTGAGAAAAGACCGCCCGCTTGGCTGGATTCTCCGCCGCGAAGAACTGGTGCCGACTCAGCACGTGCGGATCTTCGTTGATCAACAACGCGTCCGGATCGAGCGATGCCGCGTAGACGAACCCGCTGAGCGCGGCGACGGTCTTGGCCGGATCCGCCGCGGAAGCCGCGTCCAGGTGAGGAACGCTTTGCAACTCCATAATCCGGTCGTATGCCGAACGTTGCGCCCCACTCAAGCGCAGTAAGCGCGCCGGAACGGCTTCGTTCACGTCGGCGGCGCCGCCCGCGATTTCACGCAGAGTCGCCAGAGCCAACTCCGAATGATCCGTGGACCCAAGTCCCTCGCACACCCGCCGGAACGCCTGCGCGCCGGCCGCTGCATCGAGAGACCCCGCCTTGACGCCGCGCGCAATCAAATCCACCAACGAATACCACTCTCCCAGCACCAGGTTCTGCGTCGCCGGCGGAGACTTGCCGATAGACCCCGCGAACGTTGCCAGAGACTCGAACTCCGCGCGTCCCAAGGACGGCAGCTGTTCAAAATAAGGGAACAACGGATGCCACTCCGTGTAATACTGCGCCAGCAGAACAGCCGAGGCTTGATCGAACGCCGTCTTGCGATGCTGCTCCAGTTGATATACCGGCACCAGAGCCGCCAGCGATTTGAGGCCGAGCAACACCTCATCGTCGGGACCCGTCGCGGCCGTCCACGCGACTCGGCCTCCCGGGAAGCGTATGTTTCCGCCGCCGTCCAAGGGCAAGTCGCGGAGCAAATCCGTCCTCCAGCCGTCCACCTGCCGGACCACGCCGTAGCGAAACTCGTCCGAATCCCGGTACCAGGTATAGAATCGTGTCGCGCGCGCTGCGTTCTTCGTAAAGAACTGCCGGTGTGCTTCGTCCACCTTCCACAGCGCGTGATAAAACGCGGCCAGCCGGCCCTGATCCTTCTCGATCAGCGCGCGGAAAAACGCGGGCGGATTGCTGGGGCTCGCTCCAGTAAGCTTCTTCCATGCATCCTCCGCTTCCGCGCCCCCCGGCACGTCGACCGCATTTTTCTTAACCGAGAAGGCTTCGGAATAACGCGCCAGTACAGTGGAGTCTTGAATCGCAAGCGTGCGCAGATCCACTGCCTTCAGAACCGCAGTCGCAGTGTCCGGGTCCATCACGCCCAATCCGGAGTACATCTTCGCGACGCCGAAATTCGTCGTGAACGTCGCCGCGATCCCTCCGGGAAGCAGCGGCAGATCCTTCAAGATCGGATTCCATGCTCCGCCGCCTACCAGGCGCGCATTGTCGGAAGGGATCTCAAACTTGAAGCTGCGCCCCGCTTCCAAAGCCTCCTGCATATCGATCTCGTCGAAGCCGAACAGAGACGGGATTTGCTGGCGCAGTCCATCGGCCGGCTGGTCCCCAGGCTCCACTGCGAACGAATCTTTCTTCGGCACCAGCTTCCAGCCCAGCAGCGCAAGGATGCGTTCGGTTTGCTTGCGTTGCGCTTCCGTGGCCAGGGACATCGTGATCGTGGAGGAATCGCCGCGCCGTTCCCCCAGGGGCAAGAGCTCCGTCACGGATGCCATGTAGGCTCGCAGCGATTCGATGTACGCGGGGTATCCCTTCGACGTGCCCGTGGAGGAAACCTCGCTCGCAATGGCGCGGCAATAGTCGGCGAAAAAATTCTGGTAGCTCAGAGGACCTTCCATGTGTGCCGCTGCCGCCAGAGCCTTCATGCCGCCCGGAACCCACGCCTCGCCTCCCGCCGTAGCCGTGTCCGCCACATCCGCGACGGCTCGCTCCACATCGAGGCCAGCCTCTCCGCTTGCCTCAGGAGCTCCTTTGCTGAGATCTGCGATCTGCCGCCGAATCGCTTCTGCATCCACCGCTTTCGGTGCCAGTTCCAGATACTTCGTCAGATGCGCGGTTGCCCCCGGATAATCCCGCCTGGATTGCAGGATCAACCCCAGAATGTACTCCGCGCGCGGGAATTGATGTTTCTGGTCCCGGCGGAGGGCTTCTTCGGCGCTCGTTTCCGCACCTTCCAGATCGTGCAGTTGATAGCGGGCGATGGCCCGTTCCAGATAGATCTCCGGAAAACGCCGCTGGGTGTCCTCTTTGATCAAGTTCTCGGCCGTCTTCGCCGCTGCATCCCAGTCTTTCAAAGTGAGGTTCAGCCGAGCCAGCGGAACGTACGCGGCGAGAAGTTTCGGATCAAGCTCGATCGCGCGCTGGTACGCGTCCCGCGCGTCTTCAGACTTGTGCAGCCGGTCGCACGCGAGCGCCAGTGCGTTCCACCCTCGCGCGAATTTCGGAGCCGCCTTCACCACGAGGCGAAGCTGCCGCTCGGCCTCCGCCCAATTCCCCGCCATCACCGCTTTCAGGGTCTGGTTCCACGCGGCCGTGGTCCCGGAGGGCAGCCGCAAATCGTCCCCGAAGACGGCATCTTCGGGATTGCTGCCTTTCGGCGAGAGCGTGATGACCGGCAGATTGGGATCGCTAAACGCGGTGATCTCCGTCACGTCGACGGAGGTCGATTGATACCCGTCCAAAACCCCGTGCAACGAACATGTCCGTGAGGAGACTGTATCGACGACTAGGCTCCACGTGTATTTGCCGTTCTTGTCCGTGGTGACCGCGAAGTAAGGATCTCGAAAATCCGAACACTGCTTCCAGATGGGAACTTGCTTGGGAGGGACGGAACCATCCGCCATCACCACTTTGCCCTGCACGACAACCTGGCGTCTCCAGTTGCCCATGGTGGTGACATCTTGAGCGGAAATCACGCCCGCGAGCGCACAGACGGCGAGCACGGCCTGGGTCTGAGCCTTCATGATGACGCTTTGGCCTCCGGTGAAAACGAAGAGGACGCCCGCTGAGGAAAACTGCCCCAGCCAGCGCCCCGTTCAAAGCAGTATACACCGCGAGGCCGTACGCGCGGGGATACCGCCCTTGCAGCCGGATTCCGGCCTACCGGCCTAGGAACTTCTCGATACTCTCGATGGCGTACTTCGCCATTTCGAGATCCTTCGAGGCCTGGTCGGCGTCGTTGCGGTTCATCGAATCCATTGCTTCCTTCAACTGGTAATCCATGCGAGTCTGCGCCTCACGCATGTCGGCGCGGAGATTCAACCCCTGCCGCTGCATCTGCTGCTGTAATCCACGGAGCCCGTCCCGCGCCGTCGTGGCGCGAATCGAGAGTTGGTTGTAGTCCTGACGCAGTTGCCTCATCTGCGCCGAGACGACCGGCTGTGGCGTCGGCGGGGGTGTCGGCGCCGGCGTAGGCGCCGGGGTCGGGTTAGGTGCCGGAGTGGGAGCCGGTTGCGGATTCACAATCACCGGATTGGGAGTTGGCCGAGGCGTGGGCGTAGGTTGTGGAGTGGGGGTGGGGGCCGGCCGTGGCGTAGGTGTCGGAGTGACGGGCCGCAGCGGCTGCGGCGGATTCTGGGCCACTTGAGGATCGGGAGTTTGCACTGGGATTCTCACGATCGGTTCCACGGGCCGTGGCTGGACCGCGGGTACGTCGTCGGTCTGGATGACACGTGCCGGCGTGTCCTCTGCCTTGGTTCCAAACAGCTTCGGAATTTCGATGATCCCTGCCGCCAGCACCAGAATCGTCACTACCGATCCGACGGCCATGTACAAACCGCGCTTGGAAGATTTCGGCGGAGCCGCATCTTGCGGCGCGACCGGCGGGTAGTACATCGGTGACGAAGGCGCCTGCTGTGGAGTCTGCAAAATCGGCGGCAACTGATACGCCGGGGCCGAGGCGGAGAATGCCGGCGGAGACGCCGCCCGTCCGAGTTCAGCATCGGAGGCCATGCGGGTCGGGCGCGGCCCGGGTGGTTGGGGAAACGCCGGTGGTTGGAAGGGTGGTTGCTGCTGCACCGGCCGTGTCTCTGCCGGCGCGAAGGGCGATGCCCCGGCATACGCCACCGTCTCTCTGGGAGGTGCGAAGGGCGCGCTGATGTTCTTCAGCGCGTTCCGGAACGCTTCCGCGTTCTGAAACCTCGCCGCCGGATCCTTGGAAATCGCCACCAGGATGATGTCGCTCAGCTCCGGTGGCACTCCCGGGATCACTTCCATCGGCGCCCGCGGCGTCTGCTGAAGGTGCGCCGCCATGATCGAAAAATCACTATCGCCTTCGAACGGCTTGCGTCCCGTGACCATCTCGTAAAACGTCACGCCGAGCGAATAGAGGTCGGAGCGCTGATCCGGCTGGCCTCCATTAATCTGCTCCGGAGACATGTAATACAGCGAACCGATCGCCGCGCCGGTCTTCGTGAGGTGGCGGTCCTCCTGAAGCCGCGCGATGCCGAAATCCATCAGCTTCGCAGTCCCGTTCGCGGTAGCCATGATATTGGCGGGCTTGATGTCGCGGTGGACCACTCCGCGCGCATGGGCGTAGGACAATGCCTCCAGCACTTGCGAGGCGTAACTCAGCGCATCGCTCAGCCGGACGGTTCCATGCGCCACCAGCATGTCTTCGATGGACTGCCCGTCCACGAACTCCATCAACATGAACAGGCGGTCGTTCACCTGAAGCGCCGTGTGCAGCCGCGCGATGTTCGGATGGTCCAAGGCGGCCTGCGTCTTGATCTCACGGAGGAACCGTTCCGCCAGCTGCCGGTCGCCGCTCATGTTCGGCAGCAGGACCTTCATCGCCTCAATGCGGTCCGAAATGACGTTGCGGACCTTGTATACCTGGCCCATGCCGCCGGCGCCCAGAACCTGGACAATTTCGTAATCGCCGACGCGCTCGCCGATATTCATGGCATGTTCCTCCGTGAACCGGTTCTGGCCCGTGTTACCGCTTGACGTGGTCGCCGACCTTAACCGGCGAACCTGTATAAGTCCCGACCGAATATCCGGTATCGACTTCGGTGATCGTAATCATGCCGAGTTGCGTCTCGACGCGGCGCAGGACTTTCCCGGTCGCGGGATCCTTGATCTCAGCTCCGGCGTGCGTCACCTTGAGAACGTCTCCCTTGACTACGCCGCCGGCCGATCCCACATTCAGCGTTAGCGTCGGGCCGCTCACGTCGGCCACGAGGCCGTCCACTGGGACTACCACCGTCGGCAGCTTGGTCGCTCCCGCGTTCAGAGACATCGCGATCTGCGTGACTGCCTTGTTGGTCGCCTCGCCGATGATGGTCGCGCCGAAGTTGCTGCTCTTCATGTCATAGGCGCCGCCAGCCGCGCCACCGGACGATCCGCCGGCGCCCAGCAACGTGGTTCCGCCGCGCGACGATTCGCCCAGGCCTGGAGCCGACAACAGAATCTCGCCCGTGTTGACGTCCACCAGGCGCGTAGTGATCTGTACTACCGCTTTGGCCTCGCTCTTGCCCACGCCGCCGACGCCGAAGCGTCCGGTGATGCCGCCGATCGCGCCGCCGCCGATCTTCGTGTTCTTGTCATCGCGCCCGAACTGCGTGATGGAGCCCACAATGATGGCGTTCACTCCCAGTAGCTTGCCGATCTTGGCCGCGCTGGTCGGGTCTGCCCGATCGCTATTTGAAAAGTTTTGCTCCTTGATGAGCGTGTCCAACTGCTTGCGCTCAATCACAGAGAACGTTCCGTCGTTCACCAGACGGTCTACCAGCATGTCGGCGATGCCCTTGCCGATGTCCTGGTTGCTTCCGAAGATCTGGATCACGTTTGTCGAAACGGTCCCGTAGTCGAAATTCATGACGGCCACGCGCTTTTTTTGCGCAGAAGCGGTAGCAGCCAACAGCAGGCATGAGAGCAGGGCAGTGAGAATTACACGGCGCATCATCAGTTCCTCCAGCGTCCATCATAGTACGCGCGGAACCGTGCCGGGGGAGCTCAAAAACGAAGGAAATTCCCGATCTTTACTCCGGCTGTTTTGTCGGCGTGGACACGCTGCCGCCGGGGTTGGCGTACAGGTCCTTTACGCGGATTACCTTTTGCGACTTGAATGTCACGAACGTGACCCGCCCCGGAGGCTCGCCATAAATCCAATCCTCGAATTCCACGCCGTCCTGCACATCGCGGCTCTTGCGCGTCGGCCGGCCCAACGCCATCAGGACCGCGTCGCGATCCATCCCCTCGACGGCGCGCTTCTCCTGGATCGCCTTCTTGGTCTCCGGCGTCACGGTGTCCAGATAATCTTCCGTCACGCTATGCTTCTCGAAGTCGAGCACCGGCGCCAGGATTTTCTTGACCTCCGCCGAAGTAATGTCGCCGATGCCGCCGCTAAAATGCAGCGAAATGGATGTGCCGCCCGGAGCCGGCGCCGACGGATTGCCGTCCCTCACCGGACCGCCGGAGAGGGGCCCGCTCACTTGCACCTTGTCGTACCAGTGGCCGGTCCTCACGCCCTTGTACCCGCCATTCAACTCCAGAACGATGGAGTCCTTCTCGATCGTGACCTTGGTCACCTGGATCGATTCTCCGGTGCGAGCCGCGGGGCCCTCTTCGCGTCCGATCGCCTGCCACCCGTCTTTGTTGAAGTCGCCTGTCGCCGCGTCGACCTCCAGCGGCTTTTTCGATCTCGGGAGGTATGTCTTGACCGTCGCATTCTCGGCGGTTAGTCCGCGCAGCAACTCGATGCGCTGGTCTTCGGCGGACTTCTTCGAATCCGCATGCAGAGAGACGGCGGCTACGGTCAGGATCGCGCCATAGGAAGCCAGCTTGAGCATCACTCCCTCTCTTTCGTTACCCGGCCCACCGCCCAGAACAGGCCAATCGCCGCGACTGTGGTCAGCAGACTGCCTTCCGGGCCGTAAGCACCGCCGCTCCAGAGAGTACCGACGCTCCAGTGCAGCGTGTATCCGGTCAGCCCTATTGTAAACCCGCTGAGGTTCACTCCAAACAGGGGCAGCATGACGTTCCAGCCGAAGTGCATCCCGATCGGAAGCCACAACGCGCCGCTTCGCCAAGTCGTGTAGCCCAGCAGCACACCCCAGATCACGGTATTCACGATACCGCCGAGATTCGAATACTGGTTTCCCAAATGCGCCATGCCAAAAATGACGCCCACGGGAAGAATCGTCGCGAATGCTCCCATGCCTCGCGTCAGTAACTGGAACGCATAGCCGTGGAACAACATTTCCTCTCCGGCGGCCCCGAACAGCAGCGCTGCGGAAACCAGCACTAACCCAGCCCAACGATGCGCTATGGGTTCCCTTGTCGGCTCGAACCCCGCGAGCCCGAACAAGAGAGGTATTCCCACAACGATCACGGCGGCCCCGGCGCCGAAAAGGCAGCCGGTGAGCAGTTCCTTCCCGGAACTCCCCTGCCAGGCCATCCCGAAATCGCCAGGCCGTCCGCCGGCGAAGAGCCTCGCGGCCAAAACGTTCGCCAGAGCCCCGGCGGCGAACACCGAGAGAGCCGACGCCACCAGTCGCCCGCCGGCGGGCAGCATCAGGATCGCGAACAGCCTCATCCCTAGCCATCCTACGACGGTGAACACCGCCACCCGCAGCACCAGATCGAGCTTCTTAACCTCGGGTGGCTGCGCCGTCACGTCCGCCTCAAGCGCTGCATCAACAACCCCAAGAACACGCACGCCACGGCCAAAGTAATCACAGTGCCTTGCCCCAAAACCTGCGGAAGCCAGTTACCTCGCAAAAAGAAGGCTAGAAGCAACCCTATAAACACCGCGCGCAGCGCCACCTTCGCCGAGCTCGCCGAGTACTGTACCGCCACCCACCCCGCCATCGACGCCACGGCCAGCGACAACCCCAGCCCCATCGCGAGCGGAAGCACCAGGCCGGTCAAATCGGGGGGGAACACCAGCATCTTCGAGTGGGTGATGTAAAGCGTCGCCAATCCGCAGCCCAGCAGCGCTACCGTGATCCCTTCTCCGAAGGCCACAGCCAGGCCGATCCGCCGCAGCCCATCCCCAACGGACCCCGGCGCCTTCTCAAAGGCTTGCGCCGCCGCCGGACCCGCGAACACCATCCCCATGCACGCGTATGCTCCCAGCAGCGCGGGGTCCAGGAACCCCAGGCCCTTCCATTCCGGTACCGCAAACCCAAAGATGAGCAGGAGAAACGCGTAAGTGAGGATCTGGCGTGCCACGTTCATTGCGGTACTCTGCCCAAACATGGTACCAATCGTCAGAAGTATCCAGTGCAGGTAGCCCTCTCGGAATTGCCTTAAGATTCAGGTAGGGAGATTTTATCTAAGGGGCCAAACCTAATAATTCTTCAATTGAGGGCCGATGGAAGTTGTAGATATATGATGGATCGCCGTGTAGAACCCCGGATGCTGTGCGCAGATCTGGTGGACATCCAATGGAAGGACCAGACGGGCAAGACCCGCCGTGGAGTCGCCAACCTCGAAGACATCTCGCTCTCCGGAGCCTGCCTTCAGGTGGAGCGCCCCGTGGTGCTGGGCTCGGCCATCCGTATGACGTATCCCAACGGCGAACTCACCGGCCGCGTGAAGTACTGCGTGTTCCGCGAGATCGGATACTTTCTGGGAGTGGAGTTCGATCCCGGCAATCGCTGGTCGCAGCGCAGTTTCCGGCCGCAACATTTGCTGGACCCCCGCCGTCTGGTGGCCCGCGTGACAAATCGACTGAAGGAAAATCCTCCGGCCGCCTCCCCGAATTGAGCCTCGTCTGGCAAGCCGGGCTTTTCGCCGGGCTGACGTTGCGTCCTCGCGTGTGTTTAACTTATAGATAGGCCGTATGGCATCTCTCGCGGACAAGCTTTCTGAGCAGGCGCCGGTCGCGCCTCCAACCCGCAGCATCCCCTGGGCGATCATTGCCTGGCTGACCGCGTTGTTGATCGCCGCCAACTATCCGATCCTCAAATACCTGGCGCTGCAGTGGTGGAACGATGAGGATATGACCCACGGCTTCCTCGTTCCCGTGGTCGCCGGATTTCTGGTGTGGGAGCGCCGCGAAAAATTGCTGGCCATGGAATTCAAGGCCGACTTCCGCCTGGGCATTCCGGTTCTGCTGTGGGGAATGCTCCAAGGTTATCTGGGAATGATCGCTGCGGAATTATTCTTGCAGCGGACATCCGTACTGATCGTCCTGGTGGGCATTCTCCTCGTTACCGGAGGCACTAAACTGGTGCGCGCCCTGCTGTACCCGCTCCTCCTGCTGCCCTTCATGATCCCGATTCCCACCGTAATTTATAATCGGATCACTTTCCCCCTCCAGCTTTTCGCGAGCGCGGTGGCCGAACAACTTCTAAGCTGGATTAATATCCCTGTATTGCGCGACGGCAACATTCTGCATTTGGCCAGCCAGGACCTTTCCGTGGCTGAGGCATGCAGCGGGATTCGTAGTTTGATGTCGCTCTCTTTTCTGTCGATGGTTTACTCGTATTTCTCAGACCAGCGGGTTTGGATGCGCTGGGTGCTGTTCGTGGCCACCATCCCCATCGCCATTCTAGCCAATGCGGGCCGGGTTACCATCACCGGGATCCTGAGCGAGATCAATCCGGAGCTGGCGCATGGATTCTTCCATAGCCTGGAAGGATGGGTCATCTTCGTCATCGCCGGCGTGATGTTGATCGGATTGCACCAGGTGCTTAACCGCCTCACGCGGATGGTTGGAAACAACAAAGATCCGGAAACCACGGAGGGTTCACTTGTTTAAGTTTCTCAATTCCACCCCGGCCCGAGTGCTCACGGGCCTCCTCATCCTTCAGGGTGCCGTCCTGTACAGTTCCGTTCGACACGAAGCCATTCCGCCGAGCCGGCCTCTCGCGTTATTCCCTAAGTCCGTCGGCAACTGGCAATTTTCGGAAGAAGGCGTGGTCGACCAGGAGTCCCGAGACGTTTTGAAGGCGGACGATCTTCTGTTGCGCTCCTATCGGGACCCTGTCGGGCGCGGTGCCACCATGTTTGTCGCGGCCTTTCTGAGCCAGCGCAATGGGAAAGCCCCGCACTCGCCCAAGAACTGCCTCCCCGGAAGCGGCTGGACACCCCTGACTCAGGACGAATATCAGATCAACGTGGGGCTCCCCGCGCCCATTACCGTGAACCGCTATGTGGTCCAGCATGCGGATGAACGGATGCTGGTGATGTATTGGTATCAGTCCCGTGATCGAGTGGTCGCCAACGAGTACGCCGCGAAATACTACGTCATGGTGGATGCTGTGCGGCTCAATCGTACGGATACGGCGCTCGTGCGTGTCACGGTCCAGATGGATGGCACGGACGAGGATGCCGCTACTCGTACGGCCGCCGAGTTCATTCAGTCTTTCTTCTCTCCGCTGCGCCAATACCTGCCGGCTTAACTGTTCGTCAGGTTCATTCGTGAGGGCGCTTTCGCCTTCCGCCTCCGCTGGTGCCGGCGCAGAATGTTCATGAGCAGAATCACCGCCGCGGCGATGATGATGACGAAGCGGTGGTCCGAATCCCGCGAATAGTCCAGGAAACGCGGCACAAAATGGGCCACGCCCGCCAGCGCGAAGACGAAGACTAGCGCAGCCGATAGCGCCCCCAGGACAAAATATAGGATTCGCCGCGTCTCCATCGTCCTACTTCAATACGCGGATGCGATGCGCCTCGCTATCCGCCACGTACAGGACTCCGCCTACGAACAACACCGCGTGCGGACGATTCAGCTTGCACTCCAACGGGTTGGTCTCCGGCCCATCGCCCAGAACCCCGGTGCCCAGCACCGTCGAAATCAGGCCGGTTTTCAGATCGATGTTCCGGATCGCATGGCTCTCGGTATCCGCGACGATCAGCGTGTTACCGCCCGCGCCCCATGTCATCCCCTTCGGTCCCGCGAGCCTTGCCAGCGTTCCCCCGAACTTCGCGTTCAACGCCGGACCGCCGTCGCCCGAATATCCGATCTCGCCCGTCCCCGCAAACCGGTGGAGCGTCTGTGTCTTCGCGTCAATGCGATAAATCGCGTCGCCCTCCCGCAGCGCCAGATATAGGTCGCCGTTCGGAGCCAAAACCAGCGTCCGAGGCCCGTTCAGCGGAGTACCTCCCACCGGAGCCCCCTCCGGAGTCGCCTTGCCCTCTCCCGTGCCCGCGTAAAGCTCGATGATCCCCGTGTCCAAGTGCAGCCGCCGGATGCGGTGGTTCATCAGGTCGCAGATCAGCAGCGATCCGTCCCGATCCCTCAGGATGCAGTGGGGTTGCCGCAGTTGCGCCTTCACGCCCGGCCCTCCGTCGCCGCTGTAGCCCGCCACGCCGGTGCCCGCGACCGTCGAGATCATCCCGGTCTTCATGTCGACCTTGCGAATCACATTGTTGTCGCGCTCCGCAAAGTACAGATCGCCCTTTGCATCGAACACCAGCTCATGCGGAGCCGCCAGCGTCGCATTCACCGCTGGTCCACCGTCCCCTGTGTATCCCTTCTGTCCGCTGCCCGCGATCGTCCTGACCTTTTTCGTCGCCAGATCCAGCCGCCGGACCCGCTGATTGTCGACATCGCAGAAATATAGCCCGCCGTCCGGACCGATGGTCATCCCGTACGGATTATTCACTTGCGTGTCGGAGAACCCGGGCTGGCCGGTCCCGATCAGCGTGCTGACTGAAGCCGCAAAGGTGAACCCCGCAAGCACCAGCGCGAGTAAAACAGGAGCTGTTTTCATAACGATTCGGTGTCAGTATACATCAGCCACTCCGCGCCGCAGACCGCACATGCTGCTATAATAAAAACTACTGGAAGTTGATCCGCAACCCCCGCACACCCGATCGCTCGTGATTGGTCGTTGGCTCGCCGGTTTTCCTCCTCAACACAAATAACAAATGAATAGTTTCTCTGAACTGACGCTCTCGCCTACACTGAAGAGCAATCTCGCAAAGCACAATTTCACCAAGCCGACCCCCGTCCAGGCCCAGGCGATCGAGCCGGCGTTGGCCGGACGCGACCTAGTCGCCACCGCCCAGACTGGAACCGGCAAAACCCTGGCCTTTGTCCTGCCTCTGATCGAACGCCTCTCGCAGCAAATCGCCAAAACACCGCAGCAATCCGGAATCCGGGCCGTGATCATGAGCCCCACGCGTGAGCTCGCACTCCAAATCGAAGCCACTTTCCTCAAGCTGGCCGCCGGCACCGGCGTGCGCGCGGCCGTCACCGTCGGCGGACTCAGCGAGAGCACGCAATTGAACGCCATCCGCCGCGGTGCGCACGTGATCATCGCCACCCCCGGCCGCCTGTTCGATTTTCTCGGCCGCAAGCTTGTCGACCTTAGCCGCGTCTCGATCGTCATTCTCGACGAAGCGGATCGCATGCTGGACATGGGCTTCCTGCCCACCATCAAGCGAATCATGGCCGCGATGCCCGTCGAACGCCAGACTCTCTTCTTCTCCGCCACCATCGAAAGCTCCGTGAAGCACTTGGTCGACGCCCATGTGCGCAACGCCGTGCGGATCGAGATCGGTTCCACCACCAAGCCCATCGAACAGGTGGAACTGCACCTGTATGAAGTGGACCAGGATCGCAAGCTTGGCTTGCTCAACGCATTGCTCAACGAAGAGCAGGGGTCCTTCCTCGTGTTCGCCCGCACCAAGCATGGCGCGGACCGTCTGGCGAAGAAGCTGACGCGCGACGGTCTCAAGACCGCCACCATCCACGGCAACCGCAGCCAGAACCAGCGCAACCAGGCGCTCAACGGATTCCAGAACGGATACTACCGCGTCTTGGTGGCCACCGACGTCGCTGCCCGAGGCATCCACGTGGATGGCATCGCCCACGTTGTGAACTATGATCTCCCGCAAGTTCCGGAAGACTTCATCCACCGCGTGGGCCGCACCGCCCGCGCCGGCGCCAAGGGTACCGCTTCCACTTTCGCCACTCGTGGCGAACGCGGCGATATCGCCAAGATCGAGCGCTGCATCGACACCAAACTAACCCGGCGTCCCGTCGCACCCGGCATCGAGCGCGAAACCAAGCACACTGCTGACGTCATTGTGATCTCCTCCGCTCCTGTGCAGCACGCTGGCCAACACGATAACCGCCGGCAGAAGCAGTACGGAGGCCAGCCTGCGAGTCAACGCGGCAGTGGACGTCCGGACCAGCGTCCCGGCAATCGCCCCGGCAATCGTCCAGGCACTGGTCCCGGCAAGCAACGGGGAAGCCAGAGCCACCCGCCCACCGGCGTCGTGCGATCCTTCACTCCCCGCGGCAAGTCCGGCCGGCGCCCGGTCCGCCGCGCGGTCTAAGGTTGTTGCCGGTCGCGCTTCCGTAGATCGTAAAGATAAATGGAGTAGCCGATCTTCGCGACCGGCTCACGCTCCCGCAGCCACGCCATTTCTCCTGGCTGAAGATACACGTCTTCAAGCGGAGTCACGCTCACCGCGGCCAGGCAGTTCGCCGATTCCCGCTCGGCAATCTGCCCCGTGCGAGGCACTTCGTTGGCAGGTAGCCCGTAATACTCCGGCAACGCGGAGCCGAAGTACAGCATGCACAAATGGGGTCGCCCGCGCGCGATCCAATCGTCGCGGAGCTTCAAGAGATCCTGTCCCCAGTCGATGTTCGAATCGACCAGGTAGCGCGGCCCCGCGCCCGGCCCCCCCGCTGCGAAATTGAAAAACGCCAGATAGTTCGGGTACACGCTCACAGATTCCATGAGGAGTAATGCGGCCAGCGCCCCTGTGACGGGAACCTTTCCGCGCCATTCCACCCGAGCCAGCACCGCCGCCGTCAGGATAAACACAAACGGATAGATGGGCAACAAGTGCCGCAGCCCGATATCCACGCGGTTGAACACAGTCAGCGGAACGTAAATCGCAATGGGGGTGAGCAGCAGGAGCCACTCCCTCCGCATCCGCCGCAGCGATCCCGACAACAGCCGCCACAGCCCGAGCACCGCGGCCAGCGCCATCGCGGCAAGCGTCGCCACCGGAGTCTTCACGGCGAACGCCACCGGGAAGTAATACCACCAACCATCCCTGGATCGCTTGCCAAGAAGATACGCCTCGTGTCCGTCTGAGGTGTGATCCAGAAAGCGCGTGAATCCCACCAGGAGCGGATGATCCTGCAACCCCAGGCGCGTGCAGAGCTGGAGGAACGCCGTGGCCCGCTCCGTGCGGACACCCATCGCGTTCCCCAGCCGCCGTACCTCCGGATGCGCCGCCCGGTACGCCCGGGTCGCCGGAATCAGCATGTGCGATTCCGGAGCATACACCAGCAGCACCGGCACCGTCGAGATCACCGCTACCACCGCCAGTGCCAGCGCGCACCGCCCGAGAGCCAGGGGCTCCCTTCGCTGCCACCGCGTCACGAACCACGCGATCAGCAGTACCGGAAGCAGGAATAACGCCGAAAACTTGGTCGCCATCGCGATCCCGAACGCCGCTCCGGTCGCCCCGGCCCATCGCCACTTGCGGCTCCTTAGAAATTCGCCCCACAATGCCACCGTGACGAATCCCATCATCGCTACCGGCACGTCATTCTTCACGTAGCGCCCGTTGGCGACGATGTTCGGATCGAATGCGAACAGCAGCAGAGCCCCCAGCGCGGCCACAGCCCCGAACACTCGCCGCGTCCACCAGGCGAGGATCAGCCCGAACGCCGCCGTAAGCACGATCATCGGCATCCGCGCGAGGAACACAATCCGGTCCGCCGGCGCACGGTTTCGAAAGATGAACTCGTGCCCGAACTCGACGTCATCCCGAGCCGCCCACGACGGATGCTGCACGGGAACGTCGAGATTCAGCAACAGCAGGGGTAGCGCCGCGATCACCCGCGCTAGCGGAGGATGCTCCGGCGAAATACGATAGTCCCCAGTCTTCAGGTAGCTGTAGCCGGAGGCGATCTCAAACCCTTCGTCCCACGTCTGCGCTTCCAGACGGATCGACAGCACCTGCACCGTCGCCATCACCGCCAGCAGCAGAATGACTGTCGGCCAAAACCATCTCTCGCCGAAGAAGCGCTCCCGAAGGATCAAGGAGCGCTCAGCCTCGCCTGCGCCTCTTTAATCCCTCCGTCCGCCGCGCGCTGGAACCACTGTTTCGCCTCCGCCGCGTTCTGCACCGTGCCCTTGCCCTCGGCCAGCATCCGGCCCAAATCGTACTCCGCCGGAGCAAAGCCCGCCTCCGCTGCCTTCCGATACCAGAACACCGCCTCCGCGTCGATCTCCGTGCTCCCCCAGCCCCGCTCGAACACCATCCCGAGCACATACATTGCCGGCGAGTAGCCTGCGTCCGCCATGATCCGCAGTGCGTCCTGCGCCTGCGGCAGCCCCGCTTCCGCCGCTTTGCGATACCACTCGATGGCCTGCGCGAAATCGCGCGTCACCCCTGTGCCCACCACGTACAGCATCCCCATGTTGAGCTCCGCCGGAGCATACCCTTGATCGGCCGACTTCTTCAGCCACGTCAGAGACTCCGCTGGATTCTTGGCCGCACCCTCGCCGCTGCCGTACATTACCCCCAGGTTGAACTGCGCTCCCGCGTCGCCTTGGTCCGCGGCTTTGCGGAACCACGGGATTGCCTGCGCCGGATCCTTCCCGACGCCCTGCCCCTGCCGGTACGCGATGCCCAGGTTGAATTGCGCGCCGACAAAGCCCTGGTCGCCGGATTTGCGGAACCACTTGAGGGCCTCCGCCAGATCCCTGGTCACGCCCGTGCCCATCACGTACATGGACCCCAGGTTGTACTGTGCGAGCGCCACTCCCTTGTCGGCCGCCTTGCGATACCAGCCCGCCGCCTCCGCTTCATCCTGCGGCACGCCTTGCCCCATCGAGAGCATCTGGCCTAACCGGTTCTGCGCTTCGGCGTTCCCCGCCTCCGCGGCTTTGCGGAACCAGTTTGCCGCTTCGGCGTAGTCTTGCTTCGTGCCGCCGCGTCCTTCCCAGAAATCCACGCCGCGATTGTAATCCGCTTGGCCCGGCGGAGCGCTCGACGGATTCTGTGCGAACAGTCCCGAGCATGCCAACAGCAAGACGATTGCAATGCGAGTCACCGCTCCATTGTAAGCGTGGTGGAGCCGGTGGGGAAGGGCGAAGAAGTTGTGACGCTACTATCGGATTTTTCTTGGAGCATATCGTCTCCATCACTTTTCGCCTGTAAACTTCGCCTGATATTTAAGGTAGCCGTCGCGCACTGCTGTAGATTCGGAGCCCTACAGAGTGCGAAATACATGCGTTGTGCTTGCCGGCGTACTGCTATGTACCCAGGCCATCTACGGCACGGTTTTCTATGCCACTTCGGGAAGTCTCAGCGGCGGCGATCCCATAAATGCTGAAGCAGAGTTCACATTTGGAACCGATTCCATCGAGATCACACTAACCAACCTCATCACGGACCAAATCGACGTCGGTCAGAACCTCAACGGCGTCTCCTTCCATGTTCCCGGATCGTTCGGCGGCATCGGAATTACTTCCTTCGGCAGCAATGATCGAACCGGAATTGTCGACAACATAGCATTTGACTGGACAGACGTGTCCGATTCCACCAATCACTGGTTCTTCACAGACCCCTCCAACGACTTCGATCTCACCACAATCGGAAACCCCGCGGCGCGCTACACCATCGTTGGAGGCCCCAATGCTGGAACCCCGCCCAGCGCCGCAAACGAGTACACTCAGGCAAACTCCGGTAGCCTTCAGGCCGGGAATAACCACGAGCCGTTCCTGGCCGTGTCGGCCACCTGGCTGCTTTCAGTGCCGGGCATCACGGCAGCCGATGAGGCGGAGATCACCAACGTGTCGTTCTCCTTCGGCACTCAGACCAACGAAGGAGGCTCACAGCCGGGATCGCCGTGCCCGACTTGTACCGGCCAAAGCACCACGCCCGAGCCGCTTGCTCTCTGGCTAATGGGCAGTGGACTTCTGTTTCTTTACATTGGCCATCGCGCACGCCAACGCGCGTCTACCTCCAAGCGCCCCCGCGAGCCTCACGCCTGAGAAAGGCCCCGCGTCCGGTCTTGCCGAGGAAACTTCCCTTGTCGACGATCACTTCACCGCGCGAGAGCACCATGCGGGCGTTGCCCTTCACCTCGAAGCCTTCGAACATCGAATAATCCACGCGCATGTGATGCGTCCGCGCGCTGATGGTCAGCAAGGCGTTCGGGTCCCACACAACGATGTCCGCGTCCGACCCCCGCGCCAACTCGCCCTTGCGCGGATACAACCCAAACAACTTCGCAGGAGTCGTCGACACCAGCTCCACGAATCGATTGATACCCAGCTTCCCCGCGTTCACTCCGTAATGGTGCAGCAACTGGAGCCGGTTCTCCACCCCCGGCCCGCCGTTCGGAATCTTCGTGAAGTCGTCCTTGCCTAAGATCTTTTGATCCTCGAAGCAAAACGGGCAGTGATCGGTCGACACCACTTGCAGATGGTCGTGCTTCAATCCGTCCCATAACTTCGGCCCGTGGCGCTTCTCGCGGAGCGGCGGGGTGAATACGTACTTTGCTCCCTCAAATCCCGGCCGAGCCAAATCCTCGATCGACAGCAGCAAATACTGCGGACAGGTCTCCGCGAAAATCGGCACGCCCCGATCCCGCGCCGCGCGCACCTCGTTCAGAGCTTCCTCCGATGACAAGTGCACGATGTAAACCGGCGCGCCCGAGATCTCGCTCATCGCCACGGCTCGATGCACCGCCTCCGCCTCCGCCGCCACCGGCCGCGTCAGCCCGTGATACACCGGAGCCGTCTTGCCCTCCGCAATCGCGCGCTTCACCAACACGTCGATCACGCCGCCGTTTTCCGCGTGCAGGCAAATGAGCGCGCCGTTCTTCGCCGTGCGGCTCAGCGCTTGAAAAATCGTCGCGTCGTCCACCATCAACACGCCCGGATACGCCATGAACAGCTTGAAACTGGCCACGCCCTCGCGCACCATATCGTCCATGTCTTCCAGGCCCGCCTCGCCCAGATCCGTAACAATCATGTGGAGCCCGTAATCGATCGATGCCTTATCCTCCGCCTTGCCCCACCACGTATCGAGCGCATCCCGCATCCGCGTGCCCTTGGGCTGGATCGCGAAATCGATCAGCGTCGTCGTGCCACCGAACGCCGCGGCCTTGGTGCCGGTCTCGAAATCATCGGCGGAAGTGGTCCCGCCGAACGGCATGTCGAGATGCGTGTGCACATCGATGCCTCCCGGCAGCAGCAGCATCCCCGCCGCATCGATCACCCGCGTAGCCGCGTCGGCAGGCAACCCCGGAGCGATGTCCTTGATCTTCTCGCCCTCGATAAGAATGTCCGCCGCGCGAGTGTCGCGGGCAGTGACCACCGTGCCGTTACGGATAAGCGTCGTCATGTTTGAATCCTACGCCGGACTCCCCGCAGCTAGGGCATCGCCATGAGCTGAATTGCACGGACGCGATCACCAAGACGGCTAGCCAGACCACGCTGGAGACGAACAAGATGCGGTCAGCCAGCCCCGGAGGCGCGAATGTCTCCGCGATTGTCTTGGCCGCGAAAAACCACGCGGGAAAGCCCAAAAGGATCAGGAAGAAGATCATCCTGAGCCGCTTGTATCTGCGCCAGTGATCCGCGTAGTTTTTATCCATTTTGACGCTGCTCCCCGTCTTGGGCGGTAGCCCCGAATCGACGCGCCCCATCGTAGTTTAATCCTCCACCGGACACACCAACCGATGTCCTATATCCTCTCCCCTTCGATCAGAATGCCCGCCACTCGAGTATCCCGAGCCGTGACCACCGTACCGTTCAGAATCAGCGTTGTCATGAGCCTTAGGGTCTCGTGCGAACTTGGGCAGGCCGCAGTGCATGCGCCTACTGATGCTCCCAGTTCCGCCACTCCGCGATCCGCCGGTTCCATTGTGGATGACGTTCCTAGCCCCGTTCCGCGTACTTCGGCAGCCCGCAGTGCACGCACTCCCGAAGGAATTTATTGCTCTTCGTACCGCCAAAGGGTCTCCTCCCGAACGGCTTCCCGCATCTCGGACACCGCCAAAAGGAAAGACGCATTCCCGTAAACCAAACCGCGACCAGCCAGCCCCCCACTCCCACCAGGATCACGGCACTCTGCATTGGCGGCCGTAGCCTCGCCGCGACGAGCCCCATCGCGAAGCTCCAAGGCAGCAAACCGATCGCCAGGACCAACACCGTGGCCCTGAGCCGTCTGTATTGCTGCCACTGCTCCGCGAACGTCATCGCGCCTGCCGGTGCTCCCAGTCTTCCGCCACAACTCCCTTGTCGACCCGCTCCATCGTGATGCAATCCTCCACCGGACACACCAGCCAGCACAAATTGCAGCCGACGCATTCATGCTCGTCTACTTTTGGGATTCGCGAACTTCGCTTCGCTCCGTTCGCTGCGCCGTCCAGTTTTGCGATCGGAGTGGTGGTGATGCGCGCGCGGCTCGCGGCGGTGAGATCCTCGGGCTTCGCGAACCCGTCAATGTGGATGCACTGATGCGCCCCGTCCCAGCAGGCGATGTAGCACAGGTCGCAGCCGATGCACTTCGCCGGATCGATCCGCGCCACGATCTTGTAATTCAAGTTCAGATGTTTCCACTCCGTCAGCCGCGGCAAACTCAGCCCGCGAAAATCTTCAATCGTGGAAAACCCCTTCTCGTCCATCCAGTTCTTCAACCCGTCGATCATGTCCTCCACGATGCGGAATCCCCAATGCATGGGAGCCGTACACAACTGCAAGCTCTGCGCGCCCAGCAGCAGAAACTCCGCCGCGTCGCGCCACCCCGAAATCCCTCCGATGGCCGACACCGGCAGCCCGACCTCCGGATCGCTCGCAATCTGCTGGACCATATGCAGCGCAATCGGCTTTACCGCCGGTCCGCAGTAACCGCCATGCGCCGACATCCCATCCACGTTGGGCCGGGGCGTCAGCGTATCGAGATCGACCCCCGTAATCGAATTGATCGTGTTGATTGCCGACAGCGCATCCGCGCCGCCCTCCTTCGCCGCTCTCGCCACCGGCCGGATATCCGTCACGTTGGGCGTCAGCTTTACCAGCACCGGCGTCGTCGCGATCTCTTTCACCCATTCTGTGATCAGTGAGCAGTACTCCGGCACCTGCCCCACCGCGCTGCCCATGCCGCGCTCGCTCATCCCGTGCGGACAGCCGAAGTTCAGCTCCAGCCCGTCCGCGCCGGAGCCCTCGGAGCGCTTCACGATTTCGTGCCACGCCTCGCGCTTAGACTCCACCATCAACGAAACGATCAGCGCATTGTTCGGATACCGCTTCTTCACCTCCGCGATCTCGCGAAAGTTCACTTCCAGCGGACGGTCCGTGATGAGCTCGATATTATTCAGCCCCATCATCCGCTGCCCGTTCCAATCGACCGACGAATATCGCGAACTCACGTTTACAATCGGCTCACCTAGTGTCTTCCAAACCGCGCCGCCCCAGCCCGCATCGAACGCACGCATCACCTGGTCCCCGCAATTCGCCGGAGGTCCCGAAGCCAGCCAGAACGGATTCGGACACCGAATTCTCCCCGCGAACAACGTCGTCAGGTCAGCCATTCAGCCACCCCGCGATCCCGAGCCCCGCCCGTTTCCCGTCTGCCACCGCATCCACCACCTCGCGACCGCCGTTCACGCAGTCGCCGCCCGCGAAATACTTCGGATGGCTGGTCTGACCGGTCGCCCGATTCACTTTTACCCGCCCACCCTCCAACTCCACGCCGCGGATGCTCCCCAGTACCTCCACCAACCGCCCCTGCCCGATCGCCGGAATCACCAGGTCGCACCGCAGATGGAAAATGCCACCGTCCTCGCCCACGCACTCGATCCGCTCCACCGCTTCCGCTCCCAGAATCCGAATCACCTGGGTCCGCCAATGAAACTGGATTAGGTCACGCTTGGCGATTTCATACTCGTAATCGAACGCCGGCATGTCCGCTTCTCCCCGGCGGTAAATAATATGGACTTCCTCGGCCCCCAGCCGCCGAGCCGCCGTCGCCGCATCGATCGCCGTGTTCCCCGCGCCCACCACCACCACGCGCCGCCCCACTTGAGGCTTGTCCGTCTTGTACCTGGCGATAAAACTCAAGGCGTCGATCACGCCCGGCAAATCCTCTCCCGGCACCCCCATACGATGCGAAGTCCCCAACCCCAACCCCAAAAAGATCGCGTCGAACTCCTGATCCAGCTTCTCGATGTCCGAGCCGACCTCAACCCCCAGCCGGAACTCCACGCCCATCGCTCGAACCAGCTCGACCTCTTTCAAGCTATC
Organism: Bryobacteraceae bacterium; assembly: GCA_036498815.1. Lineage (GTDB taxonomy): Bacteria > Acidobacteriota > Terriglobia > Bryobacterales > Bryobacteraceae > Palsa-187. The sequence goes on from DASYET010000015.1 coordinate 162,572, forward strand.
CGCAGGACGCAGCTTGTACTCCGCGATCCCGTATGTGTTCAAGCCTCCCGCCATCTGCCGCCGATCAAAAACCGTGACCGCGATGCCATGCCTCCGCAACTCTGCCGCGCAAGCCAGCGACGCCGGTCCCGCCCCGATGCACGCCACCCGCATCCCGGTTTCCTTGGCCGCTACGGGCACCACAGGCGAGTGCGCGTAAAACCAGTCCATCGCATGCCGCTGAAGCCGCCCGATCTCGATCGGCTCACGATGCTGTTGATGGAGCACGCAAGCACCTTCGCATAGCACGTCCACTGGACAAACTCGCGAGCAGCTCAACCCCAAAATATTTGAATCTAAGATAGTTAGCGCCGACCCCCGTAGGTTCCCACTGGCGATCTTTTTAATGAACCTCGGGACGTCGATATGCGTCGGACAAGCCCCCATGCAGGGAGCGTCATAGCAGTTCAGGCAGCGATTCGCCTCGATCACCGCCGCCTGCGGCGCGAACGGCGGATGAATCTCAGTGAACCGCGCTGCGAAATCCTCGGGCGTGAGCCAACTCGCCATGATTCAAGCCTTTACCAGATCCCCGTACTGGTCTGGACGACGGTCCCGGAAGAACTGCCATGTTTGCCGAACCTCTTTAATCTGATCCAGATCCAGATCGGCCGTCAGGATTTCATCCTTATCCCGAGAAGCTTGCGCGATAATCTGCCCCCGCGGATTGCAGAAGTAGCTGCTCCCGTAAAACTCGCCGATATTCCACGGAGCCTCCGTCCCCACCCGGTTAATCGCCCCGATGAAGTACCCATTCGCCACCGCGTGCGCCGGCTGCTCCAGTTTCCAGAGATACTCGCTCAGACCGGCCACCGTCGCCGACGGGTTAAACACGATCTCCGCTCCATTCAACCCCAGCGCCCGAGCCCCCTCCGGAAAATGCCGGTCGTAACAAATGTACAGGCCGATCTTCGCGAAGCCGAGGTCGAAAACCGGGTAGCCGAGGTTCCCCGGCTTGAAGTAGAACTTCTCCCAAAACCCCGGAGCCACATGCGGAATGTGCGTCTTCCGGTACTTCCCCAGATACTGGCCCGCGCTATCGATCACCGCCGCGGTGTTGTAGTAAACGCCTTCCTGTTCAATCTCATAGATGGGCACGATGAGAGCCATCTTATATTTCCGCGCGAGTTCCCGCATGCGAGTGATCGTCGGCCCCTCCGGAATCCGCTCCGTCGAGTCATACCATCGCGTCTGTTGCTCCGCGCAAAAGTACGGACCGTAGAAGATCTCCTGCAAGCACGTGATTTGGGACCCCGCCGAGGCCGCCTGCTCGATATACCCCTCATGCTTTTCGAGCATGGCCCGCTTTACTTCTGCAAGCGGCCGCTCAGGCGAAACGGCGTTGGACGCCTGGATCAAAGAACAGCGCACAAGACGTGCCATAGATCCTCCCAAAGAGGGCCGTTCTGTAGCGGGGAGAAGGCCTCTAGGCTCTTTATTATAGAGGAAAGGACCAGAGCCCAGAGGGCCCCTTGAAGCCAGCGAAAAAGTGATATAAACTCCAGTAACATAAAGCGTTAGCTTTACGCCTCAGCTTCAGAGGAAGATTTTCTTCATGCGCGTATTCGTACTGGCCACGTTGCTGGGCGCTTTGGCCGCCCAGCTGCCTGCACAGCAGCCCTCCACCGTAGATTATAAGAAAGACATCCAGCCTCTTTTCGATAAAAACTGCACCACTTGCCACAAGGGCGCGAGCGCGCCGCAGGGTCTCCATCTCGATTCCGCCGAGGGTGTGATGACCGGCGGGAACAACGGCAAAGTGGTCATTCCGGGCAACGCGAAAGACAGTCCGCTGGTGGGCCGCATCGCGGAGCGTAGCATGCCTCCCACGGCTCCTCTCACAGACGGTGAGATCGCGCTCATCACCGCCTGGGTGGACCAGGGCGCCAAGAGCGACTTCAATCCGAACGCCGTCACGCAGAAACAGCCGGTAATCTCGAACTACACCGCGACTCGCCAAGGCGCGATCATCAGCGAGTATTGCATCGGGTGCCACAACCAGAATCTGAAGAACGGCGGACTGGCGCTCGACGCTCTGGATCCTGCCCACGTTGAAAAGCATCCGGAAACCTGGGAGCTGGTCGTTCGCAAAATCCGCTCCGGCATGATGCCCGCTCCGCAGGCCCCCAAGAAGCCGACACCCGCGATCCGCGAAGAGCTCGCCACGCTGCTCGAAAAAGAATTGGACCGCACCGCCGTCGCGACGTTGCCGCCTCCTGGCCTGCACCGCATGAATCGCATCGAATACGCCAACGCCATCCGAGATCTTCTGGCCGTCGACATCGATCCTTCGAAATATCTCCCGTCCGACGATTCCACGCGAGGTTTCGATAACGTCGCCGCCGCGCTTTCGCTGTCGCCCGCGCTGCTCGAAGGCTACACCGCCGCTGCTGGCAAGATCAGCCGGCTCGTGATGGGCGATGTCAGTGCCGCTACGCAGACTCCGTATCGCGTTCCCGAGGACACCTCGCAGGACTATCACATTGAAGGCATGCCCTTCGGCACCCGAGGAGGCATTCTCGTCCAGCACGTCTTCCCCGCCGATGGCGAGTACTCGATCAAGATCACGCCCATCAGCAAAGGCAACATGGGCAACACGAACCCGTTCGGCGAGATCCGTAATGAGAAGCTGGAATTCCTGGTCGACGGCGAGCGCGTCAAGCTTTTCAACTGGGACACCGACCGCGAGCGCGCCGACGGCACGTTTAACGTCAAATTCCAAGCCAAAGCAGGCGAGCACACCGTTGTCGTCACCTTTCTGGCCACCAACTACGCTCCCGGCAACGATCTCGACGAGCACTTCCTGCGCTCCACCATCGAAACCGGCGGACTCCCCGGCTTCCAATTCTTCCCGCACGTCGGCAAAATCCGCCTCGACGGCCCCTTCAGCCCGACCGGCGCGGGAGACACCGAAGCTCGCCGCAAGATCTTCGTCTGCAAACCCGCGAACACTGCTCAGGAAACCGCGTGCGCCAAGCAGATCGTAAATAATCTCGCGCGCAAAGCGTACCGCCGCCCGATCGCCAGCCAGGACACCGAAGTCCTCCTCGGCTTCTACCAGCAGGGCCGCAACGAAGGCGGCGACTTCGACCATGGCGTCGAGATGGCTCTGCGCCGCGTCCTGGCCGATCCCGAGTTCGTCTTCCGCCGCGAAGCGGAGCCCGCCAACGTGAAGCCGGGCCAGAAGTACCGCATCTCCGATCTGGAATTGGCCTCACGCCTGTCCTTCTTCCTGTGGTCCAGCATTCCCGATGAAGAGCTGCTCAATCTGGCGGGCCAGAACAAGCTGCATGACAACGGGGTCCTGGAACAGCAGGTCAAGCGCATGCTCTCCGACCCCCGCTCCAAGCAGTTGGTCTCGAACTTCGCGGGCCAGTGGCTGAACATCCGCGGTCTCGCCGCGCAAGAGCCGGTCACGTCGCTGTTCCCCGATTTCGACGACAACCTGCGCCAAGCCATGCGCACCGAAATCGAGATGTTCGTCAGCAGCATCGTGCACGAAGACCGCAGTGTGAAGGATCTGATCGACGGCAACTACACCTTCGTCAATGAGCGTCTGGCGAAACATTACGGGATCCCCAATGTGTACGGCAGCTATTTCCGCCGCGTGGAGCTGACGCCGGATCTCGACATGCGCCGCGGCTTGCTGGGCAAGGGCACCATCCTCACGGTGTCTTCGCAGCCCGGCCGCACGTCGCCGGTGCAGCGCGGCAAGACCGTGATGCAGATTTTCCTGGGCGTCGAGCCGCCTCCTCCTCCTCCGAACGTCATCGTAAAGCTGGTTTCGACCGGCGGCGATTCGCGCGGAGCCTCCACTCCCACCATGCGCGAACAGATGCAGATGCATCGTGAGAACGAGCCCTGCCACTCCTGCCATCAGATCATGGACCCGATCGGCTTCGCTCTCGAAAACTTCGACGCCGTCGGAGCGTGGCGCACCGAGGACGCCGGAAAGCCCGTGGATGCCGCCGGACAACTGGTGGACGGCACGAAAATGAACGGCCTCAAGGATATGCGCGAGGCCCTGGTGCGCTACTCGCCGCAGTTCGTACGCGTGATGACCGAAAAGCTGCTGATCTATGCCCTCGGCCGCGGCACGGAGCACTACGACATGCCGCTGGTGCGCTCCATCGTGCGCGACGCCGCTAAGAACGACTATAAATTCTCTTCCCTGGTGCTCGGTGTGGTGAAGAGTGAGCAGTTCCAAATGAATCAGAAGCTGATGACCGCTACGCCGGAAAATCAGCAGCGAGCTTCTCGTTAAGGAGCCGTTAGGAAGCGAAAGATTTTTAGAGGAGAGCGCATGTTCATTACGAAGAAACACATTTCCCGCCGTACGGTCCTGAGAGGGGCCGGAGTCGCCCTCGCCTTACCCTTGCTCGATTCGATGGTCCCCGCACAAACGCCGCTGGCCAAGACCGCGGCGATGCCGAAAATCCGTTTCACCGGCATTTTTGTCCCGCACGGCATGGCTCCCGGCTACTGGATTCCGGACAGTCCCAAGCTGGAGTCCGGCAAGCTGCCCGCCATCATGGAACCGCTCGATCGCATGGTCGACGCGAACGGCAAAGTGCTGCACGAGTCTCTTCTCGACAAGAGCGTGGTCATCAGCGGATTGTGGAGCAGGTCGGCCGAACCGCCTCCGGGCGTCACGGGTGCGGATCACTGGGTCGCCGCCGCGTTCATGTGCGCCGACAAGCCGAAGAAGGCCACCGGCTCCGACATTCGTGACGGCACGACGATCGATCAGTTGATCGCGCAGAAGATCGGACAGGAATCGCTCGTCCCGTCGCTGCAACTGGCCATCGAAGATCCCGGCGCCAACTCCAGCAACTGCGGCGAAGGCTATAGCTGCGCGTACACCAACTCCATCTCCTGGGCCTCGCCGACGCAGCCCAATCCGATGGAACTGAATCCGCAAGTGGTTTTCGAGAAACTCTTCGGCGACGCGCAGGCGCGCACACCGGAAGAGCGGGCCCGCCGGCGCGAGGAGGACCGCAGTATTCTCGATTCCATCGTCCAAAATCTCAACCGTCTGAAGAAGGACTTGGGCGCGAGCGACAAAGCCAAACTCGACGAATACACCGATGACATCCGCGAGTTGGAGCGCCGCCTGGACGTCGCCAAGAAAGCCAGCGGCCAGGTCAACAGCGAAGGCGTGGAAGTGCCCGCCGGCATTCCGGAGTCCTTCGATGAGCACGTGAAGTTGCAGTTCGACCTCACGGCGCTCGGCTTCAAGGCGGATATCACTCGCGTTTCCGCGCTGCTGTACGCGCGCGATCTCACGGGCCGCAGCTTCCCGGCCAGCGGCACCAACACCAGCTTCCACGGCGGCTCCCACCACGCGGAGAATCCGGACCGCATCAAGGATTATTCGAAGATCAACCGCTATCACGTGTTGTGCCTGGCGTACTTCCTCGACAAGCTGCGCAACACGCCGGATGGCGACGGCACCTTGCTCGATCACTCGCTGGTGCTCTACGGCACCAATATGGGCGATTCGAATCAGCACCTGCATTACGACGTCCCGCACATCCTCGCGGGCGGCGCGTCGGGACAACTGAAGGGCGGACGCCACATCGCGTTTCCCACCAAAACCGTCACCACGGGAAATCTTCTGTTGAGCATCCTGGATTTCTACGGCATTCATCAGGACAAGCTGGGCGATAGCACGGGCCGGTTGCCCGGATTGGTTTAGGCGGAACACGCAGCGGAGACAACAAACATGCGCGCTCGATATCTCTTAGCAGGTTGTGCAGTAACGCTGGTGACGTATCTCGCCGCCTTCGCGGCATCCAATAGCCCCGTGGCGGATGCCGCCATGAAGGGCGACAAGGCTGCTGTGAAGTTGCTGATCCAGCAGAAGGCCGACGTCAACGCCGCGCAGGCCGACGGAGCCACTGCGATGCAATGGGCCGCGTATCGCAATGACATCGACGTTGCCGACATGCTGATCGCCGCCGGGGCGGATGTGAAGAAGCCGAATCGCGACGGCATGACTCCTCTGACGCTCGCGGCGATCAACGGCAGCGCGCCGATGCTCAGTCGCATTCTGAAAGCCGGCGCCGACGTGAATGAGAAAGATTCGCAGAATCAGACTCCGCTGATGTTCGCCTCCCGCAATGGGAATCCGGACGCGGTGAAGGCGTTGCTCGACGCCAAGGCCGACGTGAGCGCCAAGGAAAAACTGCGCGGCACCACCGCGTTGATGTGGGCCGCCGAGCAAGCTCATCCGGCCGCCGTGAAGCTTTTGATCGAGCATGGAGCCGAGGTCGGCGCTTCCTCGAACTTCGATTCGAAGGGCGGCACCGCGTATCTGGCGCCTTCGGTCGCGGCTCGGAGAAATTCAGCGCAGGGCGCGGGTGGACTCGGCGGGGGCGGTGGCGCGGGCGGCCAAGGTGGCCGTAATGGCCGGGGAGCCGGAGCTGTCGCCGCGGGCGGAGCAGGAACTGGCGCCGCGCCTGCCGCGGACGCCGGTGCGCCGACGCAAATCGCCGACGCAGGAGCCGCTCCCGGGCGAGCTCCCGGTGGTCGCGGAGGACGTGCCGGAGGGCGGGGAGGCCGCGCGGCCGGAGCTGCGGGTGGCGCCGCTGGCGGTGCTGCGGGAGCCGCGGCGGGTGACGATGTCGACGTGGCCGCTCTTGACGATGCGGCCGCCGTTGCCGCCTTCGGCGGTGGCGGAGGGGGACGAGGCCAACAAAACACGCAAGGCGGCGGACTGACCCCGCTGGTCTTTGCGGCTCGCCAGGATTGCCTCGAGTGTGCCAAGGTCCTGCTGGAGGCCGGCGCGAATGTCAACCAGATCACCCACTATGGATGGACCCCCCTGCTGACGGCCACGCAGAACCGGCACTACAAGCTGGCCGCGTATCTGCTCGAGAAGGGCGCGAATCCGAATCTTTCGAATAACGGCGGATGGTCGCCGCTCTATCTTGCCACCGACAATCGAAACATTGAAACCGGTGACTACCCGGTGCGCACGCCGGACATGGACCACCTCGAATACATCAAACTCCTGATCGCCAAGGGCGCGAACGTCAACGCCCGTGTGTGTGGATCCGCCTCCACTCCGGATCGCTGTACCGGAGACAGTACCGAAACTCGGACCAACTTCACCATGCAGTGGCTCCAGGAAGACGGCGCGACGCCGTTCCTGCGCGCCGCGCAATCCGGCGATGTCCAGCTGATGAAGCTGCTGCTGGAGCACGGCGCCGACCCGAAGATCGTGACGGCCCACAAGGTTTCCGCTCTCGCGGTCGCCTCGGGCATCGCGTGGGTCGAAGGCGTGACCTACGAATGGTCCCCGGAGCAGAACCTTGAGGCAGTAAGAATGTGCCTTGATGCCGGAATCGATCCGAACTCACAGGACGACGACGGCCGCGCAGCCCTGCACGGCGCGGCGCATAAAGGCCGCAATGCGGTGATCCAGTTGCTGGTCGACCGTGGAGCGAAGCTCGATCTCCACGACTTCGGCAGCCGCGACACCGTCAACGGCGACATGAAGGGTTGGACCTGGATTCCTCTGCACTATGCCCAGGGCTTGGTTCGTGTCGGCGTGCAGTCCGCGATCGCGCACCCCGACACCGCGGCCTTCATCAAGAAGCTGATGGAAGACCGGCACATGGAGATCCCCAAGGACATCACCAGTTCCATCTGCCTTACCAAGGGCCTGAAGGGCTGTCAATAAGCCCTTTGCTTCCATCTGCATATATCGACACAAGTGCGCCGTACCGGAGCTTTACCCTGGGGAAGGGATGGCTCCGATGGGTCACGCGGTGTATCATTATATTTAGCCGTGGACTCAGATTTACCTTTCCCCTTGCGCTTCGACATGAAGTGCTGTAAACTCTCGAAGTGTAGAAGTGAAAGGGAAGGGCATCGCGACTCCAAGGTGCGCCCAGAAGGAATAAGTGGCATCATGCGACTCAGATTTATCCCCGTTTTGATAACCCTCACCGCGGCCGTCTCCGCGATCATACCGGCAAGCGCCCAAAACATCGATTTCGGTAAGCAAGTCCAGCCGATCTTCAACGCGAACTGCACCGGATGCCATAAGGGCTCCGCCGCGCCCGCCGGGCTTCAGCTCGACACCGCGGCGGGCGTCCTGCGCGGAAGCTCCGCCGGTAAGGTCGTCATCCCCAGCGATTCCAAGAACAGCACTCTCGTCAAGCGCATCGCCGATACCACGGGAGACCAGATGCCGCCCGCCGGCCCCCTCACCACGGCAGAGATCAAGATCATCACGGACTGGGTCGATCAAGGCGCGAAGGCCGACGTAACTCCCGCGCAGTTGAGCGATGCTCCGCGCGCCGCCCCCACCGGACCGCCTCCCGCCATCGCCAGCGTCGCGACATCTACGCAGGAGCGCGCGATGCTCGATTATTATTGCGTCCGCTGCCACAGCGGGCTGAACGCCGAGGGCGACATGCACCTCGACAAGCTCGATACCGCGCATATGGAAAAGGACCCCGCCAAGTGGGAAGCCGTGGTTCGCAAGCTTCGCGCCGGCATGATGCCGCCCTCCGGCAACCCCCGCCCGGCCGCCACCACCTATGAGAGCATGATCGCGTTCGCCGAAACCGACCTCGACCGCCACAAGGTGACCGAGCTTCCGCCTCCCGGCGTCCACCGCTTGAACCGCACCGAGTTCGCCAACGTCGTCCGTGACCTGCTCGCGCTCGAAATCGATCCTTCGAAGTATCTCCCGTCCGACGATTCCACGCGCGGCTTCGATAACATCGCGGGCGCTCTCTCGCTTTCGCCTGCGCTGCTCGAAGGCTACACCGCCGCCGCCGAAAAGATCAGCCGCCTGGCCCTCAGCGATGTCAGCGAAGCAACTTCCAAGGTCTGCCGCGTCCCGGAGGACAACTCGCAGGACTTCCACATCGACGGCATGCCCTTCGCCACCCGCGGCGGCCTGATGTGCAAATACGAATTTCCGGCCGATGGCGACTACGTCTTCAAGATCTATCCCATCAACCAGGGTCTGATGGACAACAACCGAGCGTTCGGCGAAATCCGCGGCGAGAAACTTGAACTCCTGGTCGACGGCGAACTCGTCAAGACCTACGAATGGGACCGTGAAGTGGGCACCGGAGCCCCGGTTCACGGAGGCACCGCCGACGTTCACTTCCACGTCAACGCCGGTCTCCACAACGTCGCCGTCACCTTCCTGGCCACGCAACTCGCCCCCTCGAACGATCTCAACGAGCACTTCCTGCGCTCCACCATCGAAACCGGCGGACTTCCCGGCTTCAAGTTTTATCCCCATGTCGGCAAGCTGGACATCCTAGGCCCCAACAAGCCCACCGGCTCGGTCGATTCGCCCAGCCGCAAGAAAATCTTCGTGTGTAAGCCCGCCAACGCTTCGCAGGAAAGCACCTGCGCCCAGCGTATTTTGACCACGCTCGCCCGGCGCGCCTATCGCCGTCCCGTGACCTCCGCCGACACGGAAACGCTGATGAGCTTCTATCAGCAGGGCCGCAACGAAGGTGGCAAGTTCGACACCGGCATCGAGCGCGGACTCGAGCGCATCCTGGCCGATCCCGAATTCGTCTTCCGCAAGGAAGCCGAGCCCACCAATGTTTCCGCGGGCAAAACCTACCGCATCTCCGACCTCGAACTAGCCTCGCGCCTCTCGTTCTTTCTGTGGTCTTCCATTCCCGATGACGATCTGCTGAATCTCGCCAGCCAGAACAAGCTGCATGAGCCAGCCGTCCTGGAACAACAGGTCAAGCGCATGCTGGCCGATCAGCGCTCGGAGCAGATGGTAGTCAACATCGCCGGCCAGTGGCTCAACATGCGCGGGATGCAGACCATCTTCCCCATCCCGGGCATCTATCCTGACTTCGACGACAACCTCCGCTTCGCCATGCGCAAAGAAGTGGAGCTCTTCTTCAGCAGCATCGTGCACGATGACCGCAATGTGCTGGATCTGCTGAACGCCAACGACACTTTCCTCAACGAGCGGCTCGCCGAGCACTACGGCATCCCCAACGTCTACGGCTCCAACTTCCGCCGCGTTACCCTATCTCCCGAATTCGATATGCGCCGCGGCCTGCTGGGCAAGGGAGCCATCGAAACCATCTCGGCCTATCCGAATCGCACGACGCCCACCGTGCGCGGCAAGACCATCATGCAAATCTTCCTCGGCGTGGAGCCTCCTCCTCCGCCGCCGAACCTCAAGATCCCGCAACTCGCCGACGACGGCAATGCGACTCATGCCGCGAAACCTACCATGCGGCAGCAGATCGAAATGCACCGCAAGAACGAACCGTGCGCTACCTGCCATAAGATCATGGATCCTATCGGCCTGTCGCTCGAAAATTTCGACGCCATCGGCCGCTGGCGCACCACCGACGATGGTAGCCCCATCGACGCCTCCGGCATGCTGATGGATGGCACCAAGATCAACGGCGCCACCGAACTTCGCCAAGCCCTGATGCACTACGCGCCGCAGTTTGAGCGCGTCGTCGTCGAGAAGCTTATGACCTATGCTCTGGGCCGCGGCACCGAATACTATGACATGCCCACCATGCGCGGCATCGTGCATGACGCCGAGAAGAACGGCAACAAATTCTCGTCCCTGGTCCTGGGTATCGTCAAGAGTGACCAATTCCAAATGAATCAGAAGCTTATGTCCGGTAACCCCGCTGAGAACCAGCAGCGGGCATCCCGTTAGAGCCTTATGTCATTTTGTCTTCATACCGATCTAAAATTGAATTAGGAGAGCGACCTATGTTCCTCACGAAAAAACACATTCCCCGCCGAGCGTTTCTCCGTGGAGCAGGTGTCACCCTGGCCCTGCCGCTGCTGGATTCCATGATTCCGGCGCAGACCCCTCTCGCGAAGAGTGGCGTGATGCCCAAGCCCCGCTTTACCGGAATCTTCGTGCCGCACGGCATGGCCCCCGGCTATTGGATGCCCGAAGGCGGCGGTCCTGGCGAGCCCATGCGCGAAGCTGGCGCCAAAGAGTTCGCCTATCCCATGATCATGAAGCCGCTGGAGGCGTATCGCGATAAGACCGTGATCCTCAGCGGCATGTGGTCCAAATCCGCTGAGCCGCCTCCCGGACAAACCGGCGCGGACCACTGGGTCGCCGCCGCCTACATGTGCGCCAACAAGCCCAAGAAGACCACCGGCGCGGACGTCCAGGACGGCACCACCATCGACCAGATCATCGCGCAGAAGATCGGCCAGGAAACCCTCCTGCCGTCTCTGCAACTCGCGCTCGAAGATCCCGGCGCCAATTCCAGCAACTGTGGCGAAGGCTATAGCTGCGTCTACTCGAACACCATTTCCTGGGCCTCGCCCACGCAGCCGATCCCGATGGAACTCGACCCGCAAGTTGCTTTCGAGCGCATCTTCGGCACCGGCGGCAGCGATCCGAAGGAACGCGCCGCGCGCCGCGAAGAAAAACGCAGCATCCTCGATTCCGTGACGCAGAGCCTCGCCAAGTTCAAGAAGGATCTCGGCCCCTCGGACCGCGCCCGCATGGATGAGTACGAAACCGACATCCGCGAGTTGGAGCGCCGCATCGATCTCGCCAAGAAATCCTCCGGCCAGGCCGATACCAACGGCTTTGTTGCGCCCGCCGGCGTGCCGGAGGCCTTCGATGACCATGTGAAGATGCACTTCGACCTGACCAAGCTCGCCTTCAAGGGTGATGTGACCCGCGTCTCCTCTATGCTCTTCGCCCGCGACCTCACGGCTCGCACGTATCCAAAGAGCGGCGTCAATGCCTCCTTCCACGGAGCCTCGCACCACGCCGAGAATCCCAAGAACATCGAGACCTACTCGCACATCAACCAGTACCACGTCGCCTGCCTCGCCTACTTCGTCGACGCCCTGAAGAACACTCCGGAAGCCGACGGCAGCACGCTGCTCGATCACACCCTGGTCCTGTACGGCACGAACATGGGCGATTCCAACCAGCACCTGCATTACGACGTCCCGCACATCCTGGTGGGCGGCGCGCAAGGCCAGTTGAAGGGAAATCGCCACCTCCATTACGAGACGAAGACCGTCCCCACCGGCAATCTGCTGCTCAGCATTCTGGACCTCTACGGAATCCATCAGGATTCTATCGGCGACAGCACCGGCCGCCTGCCGGGTTTGGTGTAAGGAGAAGACCACGATGCGCGTACGTCTCTCGCTCGCACTCTGCGCCGTGTCGCTCGCGGCCACCGCTCTCAGCGCCGCGCCCAGCCCCGTCGCCGACGCCGCCATGAAGGGCGACCGCGCCACGGTCAAAACCCTCATCCAGCAAAAGGCCGACGTCAACGTTCCGCAAGCCGACGGATCCACCGCCATCCACTGGGCCGCTTATAAGGGCGATGCCGCTATGGCGGACATGCTGATCGCCGCCGGGGCCGACGTGAAGAAGAAGACCCGGGAAGGCGCCACGCCTTTGTACCTCGCCGGTATCTACGGCAGCGCCCCCATGCTCGACAAGCTTCTCACCGCCGGTGCCGACGCCAATGAACGCGGGCCGCAGGGCGAGACTCCCCTGATGCTCGCTTCGCGCAACGGCAACGTGGATGCGATCAAGGTCCTGCTGGATCACAAAGCCGACATCAACGCGAAGGACTTGGCGCGCGGGACCACTCCCCTGATGTGGGCCGCCGAGCAAGGCCATGCCGTCGCCATGAAATTCCTGATCGACCGTGGCGCCCTCGTCGCCGCGGCCTCCACTCCGGAGGGCCGCAACGCCCGCAACAACATGGCGAACCCCGTTTCGCAACGCTTGAACTCCGGATTCGGAGCAAATGGCCAGGCGGGCCGTGGCCGTGGGGGCCAAGCTGCGAATGGCGGCGGAAACGGCCGCGGCGCTGCTGGTCGTGGCCGCGCAGCCGGTGGCCGGGGCGCTCCTGCGGCGCCTGCCGCAGACCTCACTCCCGAGGAACTCAAGACCATTGCGGAACAGTTTAACGTCGATCCCGCCCTCCTCGCCGGACTCGATCCCGCTCTGATCCGCGGTGCACTCGGACAAGGCGGCGCCAACGGTTCCGATGGCGGCGGTCTTACCTCGATGGTCTACGCTGCGCGTCAGGATTGCCTCGATTGCGTCAAAGTTCTGCTGGAGGCGAAGGCCGACGTCAATCAACAAACCCACTACGGCTGGACCGCTCTGCTGACGGCTACCCAGAATCGTCACTACAAAATCGCGGCCTACCTGCTCGATCACGGCGCCAACCCGAATCTCGCCAATAACGGCGGGTGGACGCCTCTCTATCTCGCCACCGACAATCGCAACATCGAGAGCGGCGACTATCCCGTCCGCACGCCGGACATGGACCACCTCGACTACATCAAGCTCCTGCTCGCCAAAGGAGCCAACGTGAACGTCCGCATCTGCGGCGTCCGTTCCACCGCCGAACAGTGCACCGGAGACACCACCGAAACCCGCACCAACTTCACCATGCAGTGGCTGTTTGAAGACGGGGCCACGCCCTTCGTGCGGGCCGCGCAATCCGGCGATGTTCAACTCATGCGCCTGCTGCTCGAACATGGCGCGGATCCGAAAATCATGACGGCCCACAAGGTCACCGCGCTCGCCACCGCCGCCGGAATCGGCTGGGTAGAAGGCGTCACGTTCGAATGGTCCCCCAAGGAGGATGAGGAAGCCGTCAAGATGTGCCTCGACCTGGGCATCGACCCCAACATTCAGGACGACGAAGGCCGCACTTCCATGCATGGCGCGGCGCACAAGGGCCGCCCTGCCGTGATTCAGATGCTCGCCGACCACGGCGGGCGCTTCGACATCCAAGACATGGGCAGCCGCGATTCCGTCAACGGCGGGATGCTCGGCCAGACCTGGATTCCGCTCGATTGGGCCCGCGGCCTGGTCCGCGTAGGCGTGCAGTCGGCCATCCCGCACCCCGACGCCGAAAAGCTCATCGTGAAGCTCATGGAGGATCGAGGCCTGAAGATCCCGCCTCCGCCGAAGGATTCCCGCTGTTTGACGCAGGGCGTCAAGGGCTGCGCCTAATCGGCTTCAATCGCTAAAGCAAAACGGCCTGCCGAGGAATCTCCCGGCAGGCCGCTTCTTTTTGCGCTTCGTCTGAACTCTACGACAGCCCGACAATCTTCCCCGTCTCCACATCCAGATCGATATCGTAATACCCCGGCCTGGTCGAGAGGCCCGGCATCGTGCTCATCGTTCCCAGCAGCGGATACAGGAACCCCGCGCCTACGCTCGCGCGGATATCGCGTACCGGCACCGTGAATCCCGACGGAGCGCCCTTCAAGTTCGGATCGTGGCTCAGGCTCAAGTGCGTCTTCGCCATGCAGATCGGCAGCTTGTCGAAGCCCTGGCGCGTGTACACCCGGATCTTCTCTTCCGCTTCCGCCGAATACTCTACGCCGGAGCCTCCGTACACCTCGCGCACAATCGTCTCGATCTTTTCTTTGATGCTCATCTCCAGCGCATAAAGGAACTTGAACTTAGAAGGCTTCGAGCAGGTCTTCACCACCGCTTCCGCCAAATTCACCGCACCCGCGCCGCCTTGCGCCCAGTGATCCGACATTACCGCATCCTCGGCGCCGGCCGCGATCGAAAGCTTCCGCACCAACTCCACTTCGTTATCGGTGTCGTCCTTGAACTTGTTGATCGCCACGACCACCGGCATTCCGAACGCCCGAGCCACGCCGATCAGCCGGATCAGGTTGCTGCATCCCTTCTCCAGCAGATCCAGGTTCTCCTGCGTATACGCCGGAGCCAGCGGAGCCCCCGCCGTCACCTTCGGTCCGCCGCCATGCATCTTCAGCGCGCGAATCGTCGCCACCAGCACTACGCAATCCGGTGTCAGCCCGCTATACCGGCACTTGATATTGCAGAACTTCTCCATGCCCATGTCCGCGCCGAATCCGGCTTCGGTCAGCACGTACCCTTCAGGTCCCACCAGCTTCAGCGCGATCTGATCCGCCACAATCGACGAATTCCCGTGCGCGATATTCGCGAACGGACCCGCATGCACAAAGGACGGCGTCCCTTCGATCGTCTGCATCAGGTTCGGCATGATGGTGTCCTTCATCAACACCGTCAGCGCGCCGCCCGTGCCCAGATCGTCGGCCGTAACCGGTTCGCCAGCACGGCTGCTGCCGATCACCATCCGTCCCAACCGCTCGCGCATATCGCCCAGCGACGTCGCCAGCGCCAGAATCGCCATGATCTCGCTGGCCACCGCGATATCGAAGCCCGTGCTCCGATTGAAATTCTTCTCTTCCGGACCCTGCCCCACCGTGATCTGCCGCAGCATCCGGTCATTCGTGTCCACCACGCGACGCCACGTCACGGTCGCCGGATCGATGTCCAGCCGCGCGAACCGGCTCTTCTCTTCCGTCGTCAACTCGTTCGGATCGGTCTTGTCGATCCCGAGCTTTTTCAAACGCCGGAACATAATCGCCGAGAACTTGCGGCTCCCGTCCTTCGCCGCCGGGCACATCCGGTCGAACAGAGCCTCATCCTTCTGCGAGCTCTCGTGGAACATCCGCGTATCGATCGCCGCCGCCAGCAGATTGTTCGCCGCGATGATCGCGTGGATGTCGCCCGTCAGGTGAAGATTGAACTCCTCCATCGGGATGATCTGGCTGTAGCCGCCGCCCGCCGCGCCGCCCTTGATGCCAAACGTCGGCCCCTGGCTCGGCTGCCGGATGCACGTGAACACTTTCTTGTTCAGGTGCGCACCCAGCGCCTGGCTCAGCCCGACCGTCGTCGTGGTCTTGCCTTCCCCCAGCGGCGTCGGCGTGATCGCGGTCACTACGATGTACTTGCCGTTGGGAGAATCCTTCAGCCGGTCCCGAATCGAAAGGTGGACCTTCGCTTTAGTCTTGCCATACAGGTCAAGTTCTTCGGGAAGAATCCCCGCCTCTGCCGAGATCTGGTCGATGGGAAGCGGCGTCGCCGCCTGGGCGATTTTAATGTCGCTAGGGACAGGTTTCAGGAGGTTCGTAAGTTTATGCGCCATGGGTTGTTTTTAGGGGCCTCCACCACTCTAAAACAACCGCTTGCTTTACTCAACGTCCGGCAGGCCGTGCATATCCGCCAGCAACGGAGCCGGGCAGCCTGAGGCGGTCTCGCGGGCCGTCCCCTAGCTTTCAATCACGATCGTCTTGATGTTCGTAAACTCCCGGATTCCATGGGCTCCCAGCTCCCGCCCAAACCCGCTCTTCTTGACGCCCCCGAAGGGCAATCGCGGATCCGACGCCACCATCTTATTAATAAACACCATTCCGGAATCAATTTCGTTGATAAACTTCTCGCGCTCGGCGGGATCGTTGGTCCAGGCGCTCGCCCCCAACCCGAACCGGCTATCGTTCGCGATCGCGATCGCCTCCGCCGCGTCCTTCACCCTGAAGATGCAAGCAACCGGTCCGAACATCTCTTCCTTGTACCCCGGCGAGTCCTTCGGAATGTCCGTCAGCACCGTCGGCTGATAGAAACTCCCCGGCCCATCCACCGGTTTGCCGCCCAGCAGCACCTTGGCGCCCTTCGCCACCGTCGCCGAAACATCCGCGTGCAGAGTCTTCACCGCATCCGCCGTCGCCAGAGGACCCACATCCGTCGCCGCATCCATCGGATCGCCCACCTTCAACGCCTTCATCTTTTCGACAAACCCGCGCTCGAACGCATCCGCGATGTCCTGATGCACCATGAACCGCTTCGCCGCGATGCAGCTCTGCCCGTTGTTCACGCACCGGGCCTTCACCGCCCAACTAATCGCCTCTTCCAGATTCGCGGTCGGCATCACTACGAACGGATCGCTGCCTCCCAGTTCCAGCACCACCTTCTTAATCCGCTGCGCTGCCGAGACGCCCACTTGAATCCCCGCACCCTCGCTCCCCGTGAGCGACGCCGCCACTACGCGATCATCCCCCAGCACGCCGTCCACTTTGTCCGATCCGATCAGCAGCGTCTGAAACGCGCCCACCGGAAATCCGGCTTCCAGCAGAATCTCTTCGGCCTTCATCGCGCACTGCGGCACGTTCGACGCATGCTTCAGCAGTCCCACATTGCCCGACATCAGGGCCGTCGCGATAAACCGGAACACCTGCCAGAACGGATAATTCCACGGCATCACCGCCAGGATCACCCCTAGCGGCTGATACATCACGTAACTGCGCTTCGCCGGAGTCGCCGTATCCTCGTCCACCAGGAACCGCTCGCCATTCTCGGCGTAATACCGGCACGCCCAGGCGCACTTCACCGCTTCCTCTACAGCGGACTTGAACGTCTTGCCCATCTCCGCGGTCATGATGGCGGCAAATTTCTCTTTGTCGCGCTCCAGAATCTCCGCCGCGCGGCTCATCATCGCCCCACGCTCGGCAAAGCTCAGCGCCCGAAACCTCGGAAACGTCTCCGCTGCCAGCGCGATCTTCACCTCTAACTGCGTGTCCGTCAACGGCTCAAACGTCTTCAACACTTCCCCCGTAGCGGGGTTCACACTTCGGATAGCCATAGGTTTGTTGTTAGTGCGTAATCGAGTACATCAAATAGTTGATCCCATACCGGTACGCGAGCGAAGTCATCTTCTCCGGATACTCCGGCGAATCCGCGTACTCCCACGCATCGCCGATGTCGGTATTGTAATTCACCGCCACAATCAGCCTCTGCCGCTCGTCGTAGATTCCCTTCCACGCCGGCTGCGTCCCCGCCGGCTGCCCGCGATACAAGTGCCGGGTTCCCGGAATAAACGTCAGATCCTTCTGCTCGATGTCGTACAGCACGTGCATGACGGATTCTGTCAGCGTGATGTCGGTGATCGGATGGTTCGGCAGCGCCCGCTCCATCGCTTCCTGGAACACGTCCCACTCCTCCTGGCCCGGACCCCAGAAATCGTCCGTCATCAAGAACCCGCCGCGATCCAGATACTCGCGCAGCTTCTTGGTCTCCGCGTCACTCAACGTCCAATACCCCACCTGTGTGGCGTAAATCCAGGGGTAGTCGAACAGCCGCTCATCCGTTAGCGCCAGATGTACCGGCTCGCCCACATCGATGCGCGTCAGCCTCTGGACGCCCGCGGTGAAGTGCTCATCCGCATCCGGCCAATCCTGCGCCCACCATCCCGATGCCTGGCCGCGGCGCGACACGTTGCTAAATCCGCGCCGCATATAATCGACATACTCCATGCGCACGAAATGAAAATCCGCGCTCTTGGGAAAATCCGATTGGACTTCGCTGGCGCGCGAAGCTCCCCCGAAACCACCGAAGCCGCCCCCGCCAAACCCCCCACCGCGCCGCTGCGCCAGCAGGTTCATCGCTACAAGAATCAGCAAAGCCGCCGCGAAGCCATACTTCGCCGCCATCCTCGCCAGTCGCGTCCGGAGCGGAAAGATCATTTCTTACACCTAAATCTTAAAACTAGCCCCCATCATTGTAGCCCGTTCCCCTTGCCTCGCCGATCCCTCGCCGATCCCTTGACGACCTCGCACCCGGGGTGTATATTTGATCGCGACGCGAGGTTACAGGGGTGTTACGGCGCGTCTTTGTTTGTTGCTTCATCACTTCCTTGGGGAGGCAGTTCATGCGCTCTGCTGCGTTCAGACTTTGCATTTTCCTGATGGCTTCACTCGCGTTCGCGCAAAGCGACCGCGGCACCATCACCGGCACCGTGACCGATCCGACTTCTGCCGCCGTCGCCAACGCGGCCGTCGAAGCCAGAAACGTCGATACCGGAGTGGTCTATAAAACCACCAGCACCGATACCGGAAACTATACCATCACTCAATTGCCGGTCGGCTCGTATGAAGTCACCATCACCGTCGCCGGCTTCAAGAAATACGTGCGCGCGGGCCTCACCGTCCAGGTCGCGCAGGTCCTCCGCGTCGACGGCAATCTCTCTGTCGGTGCCGCCACTGACTCCATCACCGTCACGGAAGCCGCCTCGCTGCTCAACACCGAAACTGGCGACATCAGCCATCAAATCGACGCCAAGACGATGGACGATCTCCCCATCCTCGGTATCGGCTCCAGTCAGGCCGGCAGCGCGGGCATCCGCAACCCCTACGCGATGGTCCAACTCGTCCCCGGAACCATGTGGCAGGCTAACGCGCAAGTCCGCGTCAACGGAACGCCCAACAACACGCAATCCTTCCGCATCGAGGGACAGGACGCGTCGAATACCGGAACTCCGGGCGTCCAGGCCCAAACCCAGCCCAGCGTCGATGCCATTCAGGAAGTGGCCATCCAGACCAGCAACTACGCACCCGAGTATGGCCAAGTCGGCGGCGGCATGTTCAACGTCACCATGAAGTCCGGCACCAACCAGTTCCACGGCAGCGCCTACGATTACTTCGTCAACGAAGCCTTCAACTCCGGCAACCCCAACACGGGAGCGATCGCCGGCACGGGCAACCCCCGCGCCCGCAATCGCCGGAACGACTACGGCTTCACCATCGGCGGCCCGATCTGGATTCCCAAGGTCTACAACGGCCACGACAAGACGTTCTTCTTCTTCAATTGGGAGCAATACCGCGAACACGTCGCCATCAACAACCAGCTGGAGACGGTACCCACCGCCCTCTACCGCCAAGGAATCTTCACCACCGCGACGCCCACCGGCGCCGGCGCGATCGGCAAGGACCCTCTCGGCAATAACATCTTCCAGGGCGAGATCTACGATCCCCTGACCAACCAGACCGTCGCCGGCCAGGTCGTCCGCACCGCCTTCCCCAACCAGAGCATCCCCGCGAATCGCTTCGACCCCGTCGCCGTCAAGATCCAGAACCTCTTCCCGGCGCCTCTCGGCCCCAACGCCAACGGTGTGGTGAACAACTTCGTCCCGAACATTCCCACGTCGCGTGTTACGCAGATCCCCTCCATCAAGATCGACGAAACCGTCGGATCCAAAGGCAAGCTCGCCTTCTTCTGGCAGAAGACCCAGACTACGGCGCCGCTCTCTTTCACCTTCGGCAACGTAGACGGACTGCCCGACCCTCTTGCCACGAACCTCGGTACCTTTCAGAACGCGCCCGTCTATCGCTTGAATTACGACTACGCTCTGCGCCCGACTCTGTTGCTGCACCTCGGCGCGGGCTACCGTGCCAATTACTTCTTCGTCCCTACCGTGAACGAGGAGGGCCAGGTCCCCAACTACAACGCGCAAACAGCGCTCGGCCTGAACGGTGGCACCACCCACACCTTCTTCCCTCCGATGAGCGGATTGTGTGTCGGGGGCGCCACTCCCGGTTCCTGCACCGGCCAAGGGGGGATGCAGAACTTCGGTTCCGCCGCCTACGCCACCAACATCACGCAATCGCCGGCGTTCAATACCAGTCTCACTTGGGTCAAGGGAAGCCACACGTATAAAATCGGCGGCGAGTTCCGCACGGAAGGCTACCCCGGCCACAGCAAAGCGAATACCTCTGGAACCTACGCCTTCGCCGCCGATCAGACCGGCCAGCCCTATCTCAACGGCACCACTCTGCAAGGCCAGGTCCCGGGCTTCGGCTACGCCAGCTTCCTTCTGGGCAACGTCAAGACCATCGGCATCAACAACCCCGTCGACCCGCGCCTCGGCAAGAGCGTCTTCGGCATGTACGCGCAGGACTCCTGGAAAGTCACCCGCAAGCTGACCTTCGACTACGGCCTGCGCTACGACTACTCGACCTACCTTCAGGAACAATACGGCCGCGCGCCGTTTTTCTCGCCGACTACCCCGAATCCCAGCGTAGGCGGAACCCTAGGAGCCGTGGTCTTCGACCGCAGCGGTTCGGGCCACTGCAACTGCTCGCTGGCAAAGAACTACCCCTTCGCCATCGCCCCGCGCCTCGGAGTCGCATACTCGATCGATTCCAAGACCGTGTTCCGCGCCGGCTTCGGCATCGTCTACGGAGTCACCGAAGCCAACAACAACTCGAACACCGGACTCGCCGGATCGTCCAACAGCCAGAGCGCCCCGAGTTTCGGCGCAACGATTACAACACTCGCCGTCGGCATCCCCAATTCGCTGATCCCCCCCGCGTGGCCGAACCTCAATCCGGGTCAGTTCAACACCACCGGAACTCCCGTCTCCCTTCCGCAGCCCTTCATGGACCCTAACGCCGGCCGTCCGCCCCGCCAGTATCAGTGGAGCGCCGGCATCCAGCGCGAGATCTTCCGCAATCTGGCTCTCGATATTTCCTACATCGGGAATCGCGGCATCTGGTGGCAGGCTCCCGTGCTGGAGAACCTGAACGCCATCAACATCAATACCCTCGCGGCGCGCGGCATCAACATCAACAATCCCTTGGACGTCACACTTCTCTCGCAGCCTCTGAGTGCGGCCGCCGTGATGAATCGCGGTTTCGGCATCCCCTACGCCGGCTTCCCCACCGGCCAGACCCTGGCGCAGTCGCTCCGCCCGTTCCCACAGTTCAGCAACAACATCAACGTCTACTGGAATCCCGTCGGCGACACCTGGTATGACGCGCTTCAAGTCAAAGCCACCAAGCGCTTCTCCCACGGCCTGAGCGCCGTAGGCACCTTCAGCTGGCAGAAGACCCTGGTCAGCGGCACCGAAATCGGCGAGCCCAACCCCGGCACCACCGGCGGCGCCGTGGTCAATGACGTGTTCAACCGCGCTAATAACAAGGATCTTTCGGTGTACGATCAGCCCTTCCTGTTCAACCTCTCGCTGACTTACACGACGCCCACCATGCAGGGCAACAAGATCCTGTCCTGGGTCGCGCGCGATTGGAACCTCGGCACTTTCCTCCAGTACGGCAGCGGATTCCCCATCGCGGCTCCCGTGGCCTCCAATAACCTCACCGCGGCTGTGTTCCAGACCACCTTCGCGAATCGCGTCCCGGGTCAGCCGCTCTTCACAGTGGACCCGAACTGCCACTGCTACGATCCCAACAAGACCTTCCTGTTGAACCCCGCCGCCTGGACCAATCCCGGTGCCGGCCAGTTCGGCTCCACCGCGGCCTACTTCAGCGATTACCGCACCCAGCGCCGCCCCTCGGAGAATCTCAACTTCGGCCGTACCTGGCGTGTGAAGGAGCGGGCCAACTTCCAGCTCCGCTTCGAAGTCACCAACGTGTTCAACCGCGCCTACTGGGGCAACCCCACCAGCACCAGCGCCACGGCGACCCAGACCCGCGTCACCAGCGGACCCCTGGCCGGCAACACCGCCTCCGGCTTCGGCTTCATGAACACCCTCACGCCCGGCTTCACCGGAGCCCTGGTCCCCAGAAACGGCACCCTGGTAGCCCGCTTCCAGTTCTAGCCCTGTGGGGCAGGCCACCAGGTCGCCCTTCCCCGATCAAAGAAAAAGGGCCGCGCCCGTCAAAGGCGCGGCCCGATTCTCAAACCCAAAATCACTCCGCTACTTCGGAATCCAGGGAGCCCCCACTTTCTTATGCCTCCCAAACCGCAGCGCCACCGCCACTCCGCCCCCTAATAGAATCGCCGCCGGCAGCATCACCCGAACCAAGGGCAGCCCCGTAAAGCAAATCGCCACCGCCCCGAGCGCGAAAATCGCCCCTGCGATATTCCCCGCCACCGGAATCTTCGCCGAATTAATCTGCGGATTCTGAACTTCGGTACTCATCACTGCGGCCCTCCACTCCGATCCACTTTCGTGCTGAGCCCCTTCTTCTCCAGTTCCCGAGCCCCGGTCAGCGCATCCAGCATCCCGTAGTTCCCCTCATGGCATGCATACTCGTAAATCACGTAATGTGGATCCTGCTTGTACGGCATGCTGATCGTCCACGGCTTGGTCCACGTCTTCGGATCGTCGATCGTCACCTGATACACCAGATCATTCGGACTCGTCCGCGTGAACCGCTCCGTCACCTTCGCCGCGTCGCTAAACAACCCGCCGCTCGTCCCCGGCTGATCCTTTAGATTCGTGGTCTCCACCACCAGAGTGTTCCCGTCCCAGTGCCCCTGCGAATCGCCCATGTAGCTCTTGATCCCCGCCCCCACATGCGGACCGCCGTTCAGCGGAATCACCCGAGTCTCATGGATCATCTCATTGCGAATCGCCACGAACCCCGGCATCTGCACAATCTGGTTCCCGAAGTTGTACAGCGTCGGCAGCATGCTGCTGATCAGCCCCCGCGTAATGCAGCGCGAGTAAATGTCGAAATCCGTCCAGTTCTCCACCCTCTCGGGAAAGTGCTGCCCCGGACCGCGGCCATTGTTCAAAGCCTTGACCGCCGCCTGGCCCTCCGGCGTAAGGGGTGGAGTCCTCCCATTCGGAGGGTCGATCACCAGCGATGCCTGATGACTCGGCGCACCGTGCTCCACCCAATACGACGGCGGATTGATCGTGACATTGACGTTGGTGCTCGGCGCGAACTCCTCGCTATCGGCCTCGGACTGGCTCTGCGCTTGCTTCTCCCGAGCCTGAAACTCCTCTTCGGTCAAATACGCTCGCGTCCCCAGATTCGCCGGCCGCTGCATCGGGATGTTCGCCGTCGCCGGCCACTGCCCTTGCAGATCCGGATCGCCCCACGGAGTCTTCGCCGGAGTCCACGTCTTGGCGGCCGTCTTCACTGCAGCAGCCGGTTTCGCCGCCGGTGCCGTCTGGCCTGCGGCGCTTAGGGCTGCCAGCGTTCCCGCGCAGACCAGCAACCGCGGTTTCATTTCTTTCCGTCCTCGCCGCCTTGGATGTCCGGATTCGACCCGCCTACAAACAGCTTGTGCCCGTCCTTAAACGTCACGCTGCTGCCGTTGGCGCGCATGGTCCCATTCTTCGCCTGATAGCCCTCCACCGCCAGCTCCGTGCCCTTTTCCAGCGACCGCTTCGTGAACCCCCGGCGCAGCATGATGTTCGGACTCCCGCACTCCACCATCCAGTTCGTCACCGTGCCGTCAGGATTCGTCACATCCAGATGAATCCACGCATGCGGATTGATCCACTCCATATCCGTCACCGTTCCCTTAAGGTGGACCGGCTTCTTCTGATCGAACTCGGCCTCGAACGCGTGGTGCGCGAATGCCGGCAACGTTACCAGCAGGACGCCCGCCAGCGCGCTTACTCCCATGAGCTTCATCCGCATCGAATTTGATCTCCTTCTTGAACCCTAATTCTTCTTCGACGCCGCTTCTTCCGCCCGCGCGCCGCTCAAAATGTCGCCGATCGCGTAATTGCCCTCATGGCACGCGTATTCCAAGAGCTGGAAATGATCGTCCTTCTTCAGCTCGATCAAGATCGTCCACGGCTTGGTCCACGTCTTCGGATCCACCACCGTCGCTTCGTAATTCAGTGACGTCGGCCCGGTCCGCGTGAACCGCTCAATCACCTTCAGATCCCTGCTGTGGTGCCCCGGATCTCCCGGATATCCCGCGCCATTCGATCCGATCGCGTCCTGGTCCGTGAAATTCGTGGTCTCCACCACCAGCGTGTTGCCTTCCCAGTGCCCCCGCGAATCGCCCAAATACATCCGGATCGACTCGCTTACATGCGGACGCCCATCCAACGGAATCACCCGAGACTCGTGAATCATCTCGTTCCGAAACACCACGTACCCCGGCTCTTGCAGAATCTGGTTGCCGTTGTTGTACACCACCGGAATCACTGACCCCAGCAGCCCCCGCGTGATGCAGCGGTAGTAAATATTCAAATCCTCCGGAGCCGCCGCCTCGCCGCGCCACTCGCCCGGAAATCCCTTCCCGCCGCGAGCCTCCTTCCGCAGAGTCTCCTCAACCTTAGTTAAAGGAGGCAGCCGCCCATCCGGCGGATCCACGATCAGCGACGTCCGCCGCGTCGGCGTCCCCCTTTCGGTCCAATAAGATGGCGGCCCAATCCCCGGCTTCGCCGCTGGAGCCCCCACATCCACGGCGTCCGCCGCAGCCTGCTGCTTCGCCGTCTGAACCCGCTGCGCGTACTCCGCGTCCGTCAGCTCCGTCCGAGTCCCCTGAGCCGCCGGACGCTGCATCGGCACGCCCATGTTGCCCGGCCACATCCCTTGTAGATCCGGATCGCCCCAAGGAGTCTTCGGCGCGACATACTGCCCCCACGCCGTCACGGCCGCCAGCCCCAGGACAAAAATGAAAGCGCCGCGTTTCATGAGGTTCTATTTCTTCTTGTACTGGCCGTACAACAGCTCTTCCGCGAACTCCACACACTTGAACTCCAGCAACTGTGCGTTCTTCTCCACCCGCTTGTACAGAGTCAGGTTGATTTTCCAGGGCTTCGAGAACGTCTTCGGATCCTCGATCGTCGCCTGGTAATTCATGTGCGTCGCATCGACACGAGTGAAGCGCTCCACCACATGGATCTCGTCGCTCGAAAAATCCCCCGCGCGATCCAGCCACGCGAGGCCGTTCAACCCGGTGACATCAATCACCAGAGTCTCGCCCTCCCAGTGGCCGTTATTGGTGCCCATCCAGGTGTCGGAACCGGCCTCCATCGGCTTGCCCATGTTCACCAGCCGGTTGGAGCTCGCATATTCATACACAAACAAGATGCCCGCCGGCGACTGGATAATCTGGAACGGATACGGCATGTAATTCGCGCGCGGAATTCCCGGCATATAGCACTTGGCTTCGGGATCCGTGGTCCGCCGGTTGGTCCAATTTTGCTTCTTCTTCGCCGCTGCCGCCGGCAAATAAGGAATGCTCCCGCCCTCCACGACGCTCTGCCCCGCGGGCTCCGCGCCAATCGCGCCGAGTTCCCACATCGGACCCTGCTGCGGCGAATGATCCTGCAAATCCCAGTTGGCGGAGCTCGTCGTGAACCAGATCCCGCTCAAGTCCGCATGCCCGTCATACGCCCGAGGCGCCCGATATCCCGCCGGAGCAGCCGCCCGTGCCGGAGCCGGCGCCGCCGGAGCCTGCCCAAAAACCGCCGCCGCCGACAGCACCGCCACCAGCAATCCCCGCATCGAAATCCGCATTCTCACCATCCGTAGAGACACCTCAACCGCGCCGGCTAAGATGCTACAGAAGAATGATTTCGGTGTCAAGGCAGACGCCTCGTTTGGCCTGCCCCTTGATCCCACCAAGCCGCCCAACCAGCGTTACCATTCATGCTATCGGTCGAAAGGAGACTAAAATGACTTGGTGGGCAGGCCCCGTCGAACCACATGCAGTCATCTTCGGGCTACCGGTATATTGGCTCGTGCGGATCGGGAAGCTCTTCGCGTTTCTCGGCACCTGGGTGATCATTTTCGATGTCGCGGGCGAGGATCGCATCGCGAGTTACGCTCGCCGGATCGCCTCCGGACTGGGGCGCCTCCAGCACCTTGCGGTTGCCGAAGCGTTTCGGACGTATCTCCTCGTCGTCTGCGTGCTTCTCTACGCCTTCGACAGCACCATAGTGGAAACAATCGTCTTTCATCAGCGGGAAGGTCACTATCCGAATCCATGGGAGTTGGTGAAGTTTATTTTTTCGAATATCTTCAATTTCCGTCTTCTGGGGACCGAGATGCTCTACGGTCTCCTTTTCCTGGCGGGTATCGCCATCGGAGGGTTCTTCTTGAGCTGGATTGTCGGCCAGATCGAGCGAGCGTTTGATCGCCTGGCAGCCTCGGCACAGACGTTCTTCGCCAGCGAGAAGCTTCGCGCCAGAACGTCACTAATCGCCTTAGTTTCCACCGTCTTGGGTTTCTGCATCGACATCTTTATGTCATAGAAAGCCCTTATGGCAGCGCCTCCAGCATCGCCCCAATCGCCTCCGCCCCAATATAAAAATGCGGCGACGTCCGCACCCATCCCGCCCGAGCCGCCGTCACAATCTTCCGCTCCCTCAATTTCGCGACAATCGCGGCCGATTCCACCCCCGGTTTCCGAAAACTCACGATCCCCGCCCCGTTCGCCCGAGTCCTCTCACCCAGCACTTCGTACCCCCGCGCCGCCACCCCCTCCGCGATCTGGTCCCCTCGATCCTGCACCAGCGGAGCAATCCTCTCAATCCCCTCTGCCAACAAGTACTCAATCGAAGCCCGCAGTCCGTAACACCCGATCGTGTTCAGCGTCCCGCACTCATACCGCCCTGCGTCCGGACGCAGCGTCAAATTCCGTGCACCGTAATCTTCATACGACGCGACATTAGTCCACCCGAACTCCACCGGCTCAACCTGCTCTTGCAGAGCTCTCGAAATATAGAGAACCGCGCAACCCTCCGGACCCAACAGCCACTTGTGCCCATCCGCCGACAGCGCGTCGATGTTCGCCGCCCGAACATCCAGCGGAAACGCCCCCAGCCCTTGAATCGCATCCACCACGAAGATCACGCCGCGCCGCTTGCAGATCTCCCCGACCGCGTTCAAATCCGCCCGATACCCGCTCAGAAACTGCACGAAACTCAGCGCTAGCAGCCGAGCCCCCTGGGCCGCCTCATCAATCCGATCCAGCGAATCCGTGGCCGACAGCCACTCGATCTTGACGCCCCGCGCCTCCAGCCTCTGCCACGGATACTGATTCGCCGGGAATTCTTCCTTGAACGCCACAATGCGATCCCCCGGATGCCAGTCCAACCCCATCGCGATCGTGGCGAGCCCTTCCGAAGTATTCTTGAGCAGCGCGATCTCATCCGGCTGCGCGTGAATCAGCAGCGCCGCCGCCCCGCGCAGCCCGTTGTACGTGTCGATCCAGTCGCGATAATGCTCTGACCCGAAATGCAGCGCATCGTCAGCGAGCCTCTGCATTGCCGCCGCCGCAGCCCGCACCAGCGGAGCCACGCTCGCGTGGTTCAGATAGATCAGGTTGTCCGTGACCGGAAAGTCGGATCTCTTCATTCTGTATTCAGAGTAAACCGCGCACCTTACAATAAGGATGTGCACCGCCCCGAAGTCCTGAGTCCCGTCGGACACTGGCCGCAACTCCACGCCGCGATCGACGCCGGTGCCGATTCCGTCTACTTCGGACTCACCCACTTCACCGCCCGCGCCAAAGTCGGCTTCACCCTGGCCGAGCTCCCGGAAGCCATGCGCACCCTCCATCGCCGCGGCGTCCGCGGCTACGTGACGTACAACTCCCTGGTCTTCGATTCCGAACTCACCGCCGCCGCCCGAGGCCTCGCCTCCATGGCCGCAGCCGGAGCCGACGGTAT
Organism: Bryobacteraceae bacterium; assembly: GCA_036498815.1. Lineage (GTDB taxonomy): Bacteria > Acidobacteriota > Terriglobia > Bryobacterales > Bryobacteraceae > Palsa-187. The sequence goes on from DASYET010000015.1 coordinate 190,594, forward strand.
CATCGTCCAGGACCTCGCCGTCGTAAAACTGGCCCGCGAAATCGCCCCCGATCTCGAAATCCACGGCAGCACGCAGATGAGCATCACCAATGCCGAAGGCGTCCGCGTTGCGCGCAGCCTCGGCGTCAAGCGAGTCGTGCTTGCCCGCGAACTCTCCCTCGCCGAAGTCCGCAAAATCCGCGCCGAGACCGATGGCGGCCTCGAAATCTTCGTCCACGGCGCCCTCTGCGTGTCCTACTCCGGCCAATGCTTCTCGTCAGAAGCCTGGGGAGGCCGTAGCGCCAACCGAGGCCAATGCGCCCAAGCCTGCCGCCTTCCGTACGAGCTCATGGTCGATGGAAGCGCTCGCCCTCTCGACGACGCCCGCTATCTCCTCTCCCCCGGCGACCTCTACGCGCTAAAACAGATCCCCGAGATCGTCGACATCGGACTCGCCGCCCTCAAAATCGAAGGCCGCTATAAGGACGCCGAGTACGTCTCGCTGACCACCCGCGCCTACCGCAAAGCCGTCGACGAAGCTTGCGCCGGCCGAGCCCTCAGCGTCACTCCGCAGGAAGAATCGCGACTCGAACAAGTCTATTCGCGAGGCCTCGGCCCCTGGTTCCTCACCGGCACGAACCACCAGACAGTAGTGAAGGGCCGCTCTCCGCGCCATCGCGGCATGTGCGTGGGCCGAGTCGTCCGAGCCGCGCACGACGGCGTGACGATCGAGCCTTTCGACATCGCGTCCCCGCTGAAACCCGGCGACGGAGTAGTCTTCGACGCCGCCGGCTGGCGCAGCCCCCAGGAAAAGGAAGAAGGCGGCCGCATCTATCAAGCCGACCCCACGCAAACCGACCGCACGCAATCGGAGCCCGCCGCGGGAAGCCTCATGCTCCGCTTCGGCAACGGCGAAGTGAACCCCAGCCGCATCCGCGCAGGCGACCTTGTCTGGCGCACGCACGATCCCGCGCTCGATAAAGTGGTCCGAACGTTGCCCCCGTCGAAGCAGCCAGTGCACGTGAAAGCGAGAGCCCGCGTCGGCCAACCTCTCGAACTCGAATGGCGAGTCCGTGACCTCAGCGTGACCATCGCCTCCAAAGATCCACTTGGCCCCGCCCAAAATCGCGCCCTCGATGAAGCCTATCTCCGCGACCAACTAGGGCGCCTCGGCAACACCCCCTACGAACTCGCGACCATTCATCTCGACCTCGAAGGTACCGCCTTCGCCCCCAGCAGCCTGTTAAACCAACTCCGCCGCCGCGCCGTCGAGTTGTTAGAGGCCCGCCAGAGTGCCCCCGCCGAGATCCCCGTGACCGACCCGCTCACCGCGCTGGGACACGTTCGACGTCCGCCCGTCTCTTCCGAAGCGGGCACGCCCCAACTCCACCTGCTGGTTCGCACACCCGAGCAACTCGAAACCGCCCTCGAGTTCCGCCCCGCCAGCATCACTCTTGACTACCTCGACCTCTACGGACTCCGCCCGTCCCTCGAACGCATCAAGAAAGCCGAAATCGAAGCCCGCGTCGCGAGCCCCCGCGTTTTGAAGCCCGGCGAGGAACGCATCGCCGAATTCCTCCGTAAATCCGAATGCGGAATCCTGGTTCGCTCGGCCGGTCTACTCGAAATCCTCTCCCATCAGGACCACGGCCCTCTCTCCGGCGATTTCAGCCTCAACGCCGCCAACGCCATCACCGCCCACGAGCTCTTCGCCCGCGGCCTCCATCGCCTCACCCCGACCCACGATCTCAACGCCGCACAAATCGCCCAACTCGCCCGCGACGCCGGCGCCGATCGCCTCGAAGCCGTCATCTACCAGCATCTCCCCGTGTTCCACACCGAGCACTGCGTGTTCTGCCGCTTCCTCTCCACCGGCACCAGCTACAAAGATTGTGGACGCCCCTGCGAAAAACACCGCGTGGAGCTCCGCGATTCCAACGGCCGCCCGCATCCCGTCATGGCCGACGTCGGCTGCCGCAACACGGTCTTCGGAGCCGAAGCCCAGGAAGCATCCCAGCATCTGGAACTCTGGCAAGCCGCCGGCATCCGCCACTTCCGCGCCGAGTTCGTCCACGAATCCGCTGAGGCGGTGTTCGCAGTGGCCCAGGCTTTAGCCTCTGGACTCGCAGGCTCGATCACCCCCGCCGAAGTCCGCCGAAAAGTCCGCGAAGCCGCCCCCCAAGGCACCACTGAAGGAAGCCTGTTCGTCCCCGCATCGTCCTTCGAGCTCCCCGTTCTGCAATAGACGTGGTAAATTCTGGGCATGCGATCCTTCGCGTTGCTCCTTCTTTTTGCCGCCGCCGCGTTCGCCCAAAAAGTCACCATGGAGTTCGACCAGGACGCCGACTTCACCAAGTTCAAAACCTTCTTCATGAATCCCGGGCAGTTGAACAGCAAGAACGCGGCTCTGAACAACGACATCATTCGCAAAAAGATCCAGGACGATATCCGTCAGCAGCTTCTGGCCAAAGGATTGACCGAAGTCACCAGCGGAGCCCGCGACTTGAACGTTCGGTTCTCGCTGGGTTCCTCCCGGCGCAAGGAAGTGGACGTGTATCCCGCGCGCTGGTGGGGAACTCGCCGCGTGGTTTCCGCCTACACCGAAGGCACTCTGGTGCTGGATCTGCGCGATACCCGCAAGCAGGCGCTGATCTGGCGCGCGATCGCGATGGAAGAAAAGAGTGACGCCGCCCACGTCGAAGGCAAGCTCGACGACATGGTGAAGAAATCGTTTGAGCAGTATCCCCCCAAGAAAAAGTAAGCCTCCGGCATCCGGATCACCATGGTTCCCGTATAAACTCTACGGGGGAGCAACAACAACCATGAGTCAAAATGCAGAACGGGTGAAGACACTCTACGCGGCGTTCGGCCGCGGCGATGTGGCGACCATCGTCGCGAACCTGACCGATGACGTGCTGTGGAGCTTCGAAGCAAACAGCGCGATCTCCTGGGGCGGAATCGGCCGTGGACCGCAGGAAGCGGTCGGATTCTTTCAAGGCATGGCCGGCGATCTCGCCGACATGAAATTGGAGATGACGGAGTTCGTGAGCGAGGGCGACGTCGTAGCCAGCTTCGGCCGCTTCGACGCCACCGTCAAGAAAAATGGACGCCGCGTGAGCACTCCCGTGTGCCACTACTTCCGCTTCCGCGACGGAAAAGTGGCCGAATATCGCAACCACATCAATACCGCGGCGTTCGCGGACGCAATGACCGCAGCCGGCGCGTCCGCGTAGCGCGAATCCGAGCCGCGACAGTAATGGAGCGGCCTGCAGAAGCGGCCGGTGTCCGTTCCAGTACTACGGTGGGAGCGCGCGGTGACGATAAATCGGACGCGTCCGCCTAACGCGCGGCGGCCAGCTTTTGAAGCAACTGGGCCGTGCTGGAGTGGAGCTCGCCGGCCGTCCCGTCGAACCCCAGGCCTCCGGTTTTGCCCAGCGCGGCATCCAGCGGAGTCCTGCCCTGCTTGTCCTTCACGTCGACCGTGGCGCCATGCGCCGCTAAGTACACGATCACCTTGTCGTAGCCTTTTTGGGCGGCCCCGTGAAGGGCGGTGTCGCCTTTGCTATCGATCGCGTTCACGTCGGCTCCCGCGTTGAGGCACAGCTCGATCGTCGCGATCGCCGCGTCCTCTGTTTTCAAGCGGCCGGTGGTGTCTTCTTCTTTGGTGCCGAGCCCGGCGGCGGCCATCAGCGGATTGATCCCGCTCCGCGTCGCTAACTTCGGGTCCGCGCCTTTATCGAGCAGCAGCTTCACGATTTCCGTATCTCCCGCCTTCGCCGCGCGAACCAGCGCGGTCGTGCCCGCGGCGAGCATCGTGTCATCGCCGCGATCCAGCTTCGTGCGATATGGCTGCTGCGCCTTCAATTGCGCGTTGACGTTCGCGTTGTGCGCGAGCAAATCTTTCACCAGATCCACGCTCGGAACCTCGCTATCCAGCTCCTTCGGCGCGGGACGATTGGATTGCGGCGGCGTGTGATAATCCACCGCCGAATAGAGCGCCGTGCGTCCCGTCTTATCCGCCAGATTCGGATCGGCACCCTGGCTCACCAAATAATCCGCGGCATCGTAGTGCCCGTTGATGATCGCGAAAATCAGAGAGTTGATGCCATCGGGATCGACCGCGTTCTTGTCGGCACCCGCATCCAGCAGCACTTTCTCGCAGTCTACACATCCCTGCCGCGCCGCAAACATCAGCGGCGTCAGCGCCCCCATCGGAAGCCACTTATCGCGAGGCTCGGACGTAACCTGCCGCTCCCACTTGTTGGCTTCCGATCGAGCGTTCACATCGGCTCCGCGGGAAATCAGCAGCTTCATCACAGCCGTGTGCTTCTCCGCCGCGGCCCACATGAGAGCGGTCTCGCCGTGCCAGGATTCCTTCGCGTCCACTTGCGCGCCGTGATCGAGCAGCACTTTTACTGACGCGAGATCGCCCGCGCGCGATGCCGTCATCAGCGCGGTTTCGCCTTCCGTGCTGGCGGCGTTGGCGTCTGCTCCAGCCTTGAGCAGCTTTTCGATCATCGCGGAGTCGCCGTTCAGGCACGCGAGGTAGAGCGCCGTCACTCCATAGCGGTTAGCGGCCTTCACGTCCGCTCCCGCAGCCAGCAACTGCGTGGCAAGATCCTGATCGCCGTTCCGGACGGCCCATTGCAACGCCGTCGTTCCGTCGGCTTCCGGCGTATTGATGCCCGCCTTCTGCTTAATCAGCGAAGTGGCCGCCGGCTTGTCCCCCGATTTCACAGCATCCACAAGAGTAGGAGCAGCGATCGCACCCACGGCGAATGCCAGCAAAAACGCGGTCTTCATATCGCGAGAGCCCCCGTGCTATCGCCGAGGCTCTGCTCTGGCACGCCCGCTTTGTTCAGCAGCGAAAGCAGCAGGTTCGACATCGGCGTGTGATCCGGGAACTTCAAATGCCGCCCGCCCTCAAGCGAACCAGCCCCGCCGCCCAACACTAAGCTCGGCAGTGGGAAATGATTATGCGCATTGCTGTTGCTCATGTTGCTGCCGTACAGCAGAATCGAATGATCCAGCAGCGACCCGTCGCCGTCTTGCGTGGCCTTGAGCTTGTCCAGAAACTGAGCGAACAGGCTCAGATGATACGTCTGAATCTTGACCAGCTTTTCGATCTTCTCCGCGCGATTCTGGTGGTGCGACGTAGCGTGATGCCCATCCGGCACTCCGATCTGCGGATACGTGCGGTTGCTGACCTCTCGAGCCACCATAAACGTGAACACCCGTGTCACGTTCGCCCGGTACGCCAGCGCCAGCAGATCGTACATGATCTTGACGTGCTCTTCATAGGAGAACGGGATGCCAGTGGGAGCCTCCGGAAGAGCGAGGTCCGCTTGCGAGGACTGTTCGCTATTCGCTTTCTGAATCCGCCGCTCAATCTCGCGGACGTTTTCCAGGTAATCGCTGACCGTGGCCTTGTCCTGCGCGCCCAGCCCGCGCTGAAGGTCGGAGGCTTCCTTTGTAATCGCGTCCAGAATGCTGCGGTCCTCGTGATTTCGCTCCTGCCGCTGCGCCGCGCTGCCGCCCTGCCCGAACATCCGCTCGAACACCTTGCGCGGATTAATCTCCATCGGCATCGGAGTCGTCGGCGTCCGCCACGAAAGCGTGTTCATGTAGATGCAACCGTAATCCCGATCGCAGGACCCGATCAGCCCGGAGTGATCCTCCGTCGCCAGCTCCATCGAAGGCAACAACGTTTCCTGCCCAATATGTTGCGCGGCGATTTGATCCACTGTCACGCCGGCGAACGCATCCACGCCCTGAGTGGGCTTGGGCCGGACGCCGCTCAACCAGGTCGTCGGGCTGAGCGAGTGTACCGCCGTGGTATCGGCGGCCTTGTGCCCCAGCGCGCTAATGACGTTCAGGCGATCACGAAAGGGCTCCAGCGGCTTCAGCACGCGCGTAAACTCGAAGCCGGTGCCTTCGGTCTTCGGAGTCCACTGATCCATGATCGCGCCATGCGGAACATACACAAATCCAAGCCTCGGCGACCCCGCGGCGGCCGTCTTCGCAAGCGGCGTCTGCGCCGGAACCATCGAATCCAGCAGCGGGAGCGCCAGCGTGACGCCGACGCCGCGCAGAAATGTCCGGCGGGGAATGTGCTTCTTGGCGAGGAACATGCGCGGTTCAGTCTCCCTTGGGAAAGGATGGAGTTCGGGCCAGCCTACCATCGATTAATTTATCACGCAGGAACGTGGAGTGCAGGGGAGGTATTTCGGCGAGTTGTGGATGACGGGGGGCTGAGCTTCGCCGATATTTCACCGAAATGTAACGCCGCCACTGTAGAAGTTTCTCGCGACACCATAGGCGAAGTCGAGCCCGGGCGCCGTGAAGCTTTGAGGATTCGAGTTATTGGAAATGTACAGGTTCCCCAAGGCCTGGGCAGGCAAGGTCAGCAGGACCCAAGAGGGGATTGTGAACTGTTGGGCGCTGGTGGCAACGAAGCATACAAAAGTCAAAGACCCGACGCCGCCTCCAATGGCCACGTACGTTCCCGGCTCGCCTCCCTGCCACGCGATCTGCTGGCCTTGGGAACGGGTGATGCTTCCAGTGCCTAAGTCCACTGAAGTGAGGGGTGCCAGTTTCAGCGTCGTAGTGAACGCACCGACATCCTTGCCGCCTAAGCCGGAAACGGTGACAGGGCTTCCTGTGAAGTCGTCACTGACATACGATCCAAGATAAGGTTGAAACGTCAAGGAAGGAGTTGTCGGCGTGAAGAGGCTTACTGTGCCGGCGTCCAAAGAGGAGTTCGGAGAGCTGGTGCTCGCTGCCGGAAGCCTTTGGGCGAGGCAACTGCCGAGGGACGAGAGGCGCTGGACGCTGGCGGATGGTGCGGCTCCGGGCGTGCTCGTGAAGGACGCTTGGGCGTTTGTGAGGAGCCCTCCATTGCCTGACGGGCGCTGGGAAATGGTGATCACACCGGAGCGAACGCCCTGCGGTTTCGTTACGGAAGGGGGCAGGCCGGCCGAAAAGATAGGGTCGGAACAGGTGCCTCCACCCGCAGCGATGGGGATCGTAACGGAATTGCTGACAACGCTTCCGCTTACTGCCGCGACGGAGACCGCGCAGCCTACGGGAACCCCAGGCGGGATGGTCACGACGAGTTGATCCACCCCGGGGAACTGCGAGCGCCCCCGGTATTGGATCGCCGCCGGGAGTCCGCCGATGTAAACCTGCATGGGGATGGCCGTGAGATTGTTCTGCTTCAGGGGATAGGTCGTGTCGTCGTTGGACGGGTCGGCCCCCACACCAGAGCCCCACAAGATAATGGTCTGGCTGGGGCTGGCAGAGTTGGTGATCGAAAACAGGTTGTAGTTGGCATCCTGCGCGACGGCCGAGCCCGTGCCACTCCCGTCTAAGGTGTTGAGACCGAGAGCGCTCTGGACGACTTGAATCGTTACGGGAGCCGTCGTTATGCCGGCATTGGTAATGACGATGGTTCCGGTGCCGACGGGAGTCTGGGAAGGAAGCACGGCTGCGATTTGTTTGGGAGAGGTGTAGTAGATCGCGGGGGTGGTGGTGATGCCGTTCACGGTCACGGAGATGCTCGTACCGTTGAGATCGGTGGGCAATCCGGGCGGCGCACTCGATTGGAGCGGTGTTAGGGGGAAACTGTTAAGAACCGTTCCTTTGACGATGAACAGGCTTCCTGGCGCGATGCCGTAGTTGGGCTGCCCCGGAAGAAGGTAGCTGTAGTTGTTCTGGATCGCGGCGATGGCAGGACATCCGCTACTGCCATTTGCAGTGTAGGTGGTGAACTGGAGGCTCAGCGTCAGAATGGTCGATCCGTCACCATTCAAAGCAGTGACGATTACCTTCGCGTAGTTGCCACACTTGGTCTTGACAGCAAACAAGCTACCGACCCCGGAGCGCGGAGATGCTGGCGCCAGAGCGATTGTCGCCCCCGGCCTCATTGTGCCGTCATCGTAGCCGGCCAAGGTGGCCTGAGTCAGAGAATCGAAGGCGACGGAACCTCTGGCAGCGAGAAACGTGGAACTAGCGAAGATGATGATGTTGCCGATGCTCGGACTGCCGGAGGTCCACTCAATATCGGCGGGGAGGTCGGCATTCGCCTCTGAGCTCGTGGCCCCTGTGTCCAAGTCGAGTTGGCCGGCGCTGGAGAGCGTTACGGTTCCACTCACATCCGCGTAGAGAAGAGCAGGGACAAAGACCGCAAATGCGATGAGACGATGCCAAGGCATGAAAGTGTTCGTTATGGCATGACTGCGGAGGCGAAATCAGTCGCTTTCAACGAGGGCGCATACGTCAGGCATGCGCCGCCGCTCCGCTGGGCCCGCTACTCCAGCGCGAACACCCACACCGAGCCGCCCTCCGGCACCGACCGAACTCCGGTCACCGTGCGCTGCACCGTGCTATTCATCCCGTTCGCGTCGCCGCCCCAGCCGGACAGCACGGCGATGTACTGCTTGCCGTCCACCACGAAGGTGGAAACCGGAGCCTCCACCCCGCTGCTGGTCGGGAACTGCCAGAGCACTTTCCCGTCTTTCGCGTCGAACGCGCGGACCATGCGGTCGTTCGTGCCGCCGCTAATCACCAAGCCCCCCGCCGTGGCCAGCATGGCTCCCCAATTCGGCGATTTCTCGAAGTTGTGCGTCCACACCTTCTTGCCCGTGTCAACGTTCCAGGCTTGCACTTCGCCGAAATGATCGGTGCCCGGAGGCGCCACCGTCGGACCGCCAAACGAGACTCCCGCGTAACCCCTGCCCGCGACGTAAGTGAAGTCCTGCTGCCCGATAATGGACCCGCAGACGTTCTCGTTCGCCGGAACATAGATCATGCGCGTCTGCGGACTGAACGCGATGGGAGGCCAGTTCTTTCCGCCGGCCGTGCCAGGGCAAAAGTCGGCGCGTTTGTTGGTTCCGGGCTTGTGCGCCGGATCGACATCCGGCCGTCCGGTCACCGGATCCAGGCTGCGAAACACGTTCTGATACACGAAGGGCTTCCCTTCGACGAACTTGATCGCGCCGCCGGTGCCGCGATCCAGGAACCACAGGTAGCCGTCGCGCGCGACATCCACCAGGCCCTTCACGGTGCGCCCGTTGCGCTGATAATCGATCAGGAGCGGAGGGGAAACCTCATCCCAATCCCAGGATTCGTTCGGAGCGTATTGAAAATGTCCTTTGATGGCGCCGGTCGCCACGTCGAGAGCAATCGTGGCGGAGGTGTATAAGTTGTCGCCGGGCCGCTTGTCCCCCATCCAGGGTCCGCCGTTGCCCGTGCCCCAATAGGCCGTGTTTGTATCGGGATCGTAGTTCCCGGTCACCCAAATCGATGCGCCACCGTGGGTCCACTGGTCGCCCTTCGGCCACGTCTCGCTCCCCGGTTCGCCGGGAGCGGGGACCGTATACGTCCGCCACTGCTCTTTCCCAGTCTCGGGATCGTAGGCCGCGACGAACCCGCGAATACCGGTCTCGCCGCCCGACGCGCCCACCATCACCTTGCCCCCCGCGATCAGCGGCGCGAGAGTGATGTAGTAGCCCGACTTCGTATCCGCCACCGTAGTGGTCCATACCGGGCGGCCCGTCTTCGCATCCAGCGCGACCAGATCCGCCTCACCGGCGGCGTAATACACTTTGTCGCCATAGAGGGCCACGCCGCGATTCACGTCGTGCAGGATTACCGCGCCTTCCGGCCGCGGCTTGCGGTAGCGCCACAAAATATCGCCGGTCTTCGCATCGAAAGCCATCACCTGGCCGTTGGGAGTGGACACGAACATCGCCCCGTTATTGACCAATGGAGCCGCTTCATGCACGCGCGACTCGCCCGTGATAGTGGACCAGACCAGGCGCAGCTTCGACACATTCGTCGTGTTGATCTGATTCAGCGGACTATAGCCCCAGCCGTTATATGTCCGCCGGATCATCAGCCACTCGCCATCCGCGGGATTTTTCAGGCGCTCCGCCGTGACCGGCGCGTAATTCTGCAAAATGGGCGACACCGGCGCGGGAGCCGCGCCTTTCCCCTTCTGTTGTTGGGCGGGAACGGGCTTTTGCGTCACCAACAGGCCGAGGCTCAGCCCCAGCGCAGTGACCAAGCCGCTGATCGCGATTTTCTTCAATCCGGAAAGGTGCACGTACGAACTCCTTAGGGTAAATGTCATCATACACCGGCCTCCCCTGGCCCTTCTCTCAGCATTACAGAACGATGACGAAGCCTCTATGGTGAGGACTGGACGCAGATTGCCGCAAACGATATCCTGGCAAGTGAACGCGGCGCTCTGCGTTCCGATGCCGGGTTCAACGAAGTCTTACCCGCTGTCAGCCTGCGTCCAACCGTCAGACGAACGTTCCTCTTCTTAATTCTTATGCTCTCCTCTTCCGTCGCCAGGCCGTCGTTCGCCGTGTCCTTCTTTACATGCTTGCTCGCGCTCCTTTGCGCCGCACCCCTTTCCGCGCAGCCTCGCGCGGTTTTGGTGGATGGCAGCGGACCGTGGAGCGACGCGCAGTGGACCTCCACCGTTTCGCAATTTAGCGCCCTGCTGAACGACGCGGGCTACACCGTCAACATCGTTTCTCCGGAGAACCTGGCAGCCGCGCTGGACAGCCCCGATATCCTGGCGGCCGTTCCGTCGCTGGAGAGCCTTCCTTTCGACGCGTTCACCGCGATCACCACGCACGTGTACGGCGGCGGAGGCTTAATGGCCAGCGGAGGGCAGCCCTTCCGCGACGCCCTGTATCGCACGCCGGACGGCCGTTGGCTGGATGCGGCGGCGTACCTCCAGGCGGTGGGATCGGCGCCCCCGCAAGGTCCCTATGTTCCCTACTCCATCCCGACCATTTCCCCTGCGAAGGAACAATACACCAACGCCGCGGGATTTCGCGTCCCCGTGGCGCGCGGCCGGGGACTGTTCTCCTATTCCGCCTCTTCGGGCCGCTATCGCGTGATCGGAGACCTGCTTGCGCCCGCCGCCACCATCTACCTCAACTCGACCTTTTCCCTCAATCCCAAACCGCCGTTCACGCAATCGCATTCCTTCGTCGTCTGGCTTCCTTCGCCACAGCTGTTCGAGCCATACCGCACACAGCTGATCGCTGCCCTTAAGGCGGCTCCGGCCCGTGTGTCCTTGTATAACGGCGGCGCCGACCAAATACTGTGGCTTCCCGGTGAACCGGTCACAGGGAAAGCAGTGGTGGTCAACGGGAACAGCGCTAACGCGCAAGCTACCTTGCAATGGTCTGTTTCCGGACCAACCGGCGTGACCCCGCAGCCTGCCACTGTGTTGACGATGGCTCCCGGCGAAGCTGCGGCCGTGCCCTTCAACCTTGTGGGCCTCGCGCCGGGGGATTACACGCTCCAGTTCCGCCTCTTGATCGGAAATCAGGAAGTGGACCGGCTGGACGGCCCCGTGCGTGTCCTCGATCCAACGGTCACCCGGCAAGCCGGCCAAAAGATTCGCGTGGTGAACGGGGCGTTCGTCGCGGGCGGCCGCCATGTGTACTTGCGCGGCGTTAATTACTGGCCTCGCTACACCAGCGGCCAGGACTTCGCCGTCTTCAACGGGCAGAGCTGGCTGGAGGCCGGGCAATACGATCCGGATTTAATCGAAGCGGATCTCACCGAGATCGCCGGGCTGGGTTTTAATCTCCTCAACATTCAATTCAGTGACCTGGAAGGATTCTGGGCGCAGGAAGGACGCGACCTCATCGATTTTCTGGAACGCTGCCGGAATCACGGCATTTGGGTCCAGATCGCGCTCCAGGTCTCGCGGACCAATGCCGCCTACGCGGGACAGATTTCACCGCTGCTCGAAAGCTACCTTCAGGCTGCCTATCTTCCCGGTAATGATCGCGTGTTCGCCTACGACCTTCTGTGGGAACCGATGGTGGGCACGCACGATACGGGAGGGCAGGGCAAACTGGTGAACGGCATGATCGTCTACAACACAGGACGCACGGTGTTGGACGGCGACTGGCGGAACTGGGTGAACGATCAGTACGGATCGGTGGCGGCGGCGCAAGCGGCGTGGGGTTATCCGGCGCCGCTGGCCGCGAGTGGACAGTTGACCAATCCGAGCGACGACCAGATGCAGAATGACGGCCCCTGGAGGGTAATGGTGGCGGCGTACCGGCGCTTCCTGGACGACTACCTCGGGAGAAATCTGGGCCTGATCGCACGACAACTTCGCCGCAGCGATCCGGACACTCTGCTCACGTACCGCAATTGGACCACCATGAACTCGGTGCACAACGCGAACACCGGTTACGATATCGGGACCGCCGCGGCGCATCTCGACTTCCTGTCGCCGGAGCGGTATTCGCCCGTGTTGCCCTGGCCCGATGCCCGAGTCTTCGGCCTGATCACCGCCTATACCCGCTACCGGAGCGGCGGAAAGCCGGTGGTGTGGGCCGAGTTTGGCGCGGATGTGGGAGCCAGCGGAGGCACCACCGCTTCGCGTACCGCCCAGGCCGCCATTTGCGACACCATGATGCGGCAGGTGGCGGACGATGGCTCCAACGGCGCATCCGTGTGGTGGTGGCCGGGTGGATGGGGGCCGCTCGATGGGACCGACTTCGGAATTACGGACCCAGACGGGACTCCGCGGCCATGCGCCAAGACACTCTCGCAAGGGAACGCCACGTTCGCGGCGGCGGCTCCGGATTTGACGCAAGATCCCCTGGATAACGTGACAGTGGATCGCGATACGGACGCGCGCGGCGCTTATGGATTGTTCCTCAACACCCAGGATCGCTACATGCAGAGCCGGCAGGCGTCGCGGTCGGTGAGCTTGAACGATGCGGGAACCGGAACCGATACGTCGACCATGCCGCTGGTCCAGGTGGGCAATGTGGCCTATGCGGGCTCGGGGCCGATGAAGTTCGCCAATAGCGAATTTGCGGGGCTTCACGTGGTGTGCCCGAATCTGGATGTCACTGTGGAGAACGGATCGTCGCTGGCGATTCCTTCGGGTGGAGCCTGCCAGGTGACCCCGGTTCTTGTGAACACCGGCGAAGCGCAATGGCTGCCCGGGACCGCTTCCAGCCGTGGCGTAGTGCTGCATACCAACATCGGCGATTTGCCGGTGCCGCAAGCAGTCGCTTCGTTGCAACCGGTCACTATGGGAACCCTGACGTTCACGATGGGACCGAACGCGGCCGTACTAAGTGGCCGGATGAAGATCGCGGGCGCCGGAGATTTCGGCGAAGCACTCAACGTAACGCTCTCGGTGGATTCCTCTGGAACCGGGGCCTGCGCGACCTCTTTGAGTCCGGCCGCGACGGCCCTTTCGGCCCCTGTGCCGGGCACGACGGGCACCATCAAGATCAACACGTCGTGCGTGTGGACGGCGTCGGTGGACCAGCCCTGGATCAATCTCTCCACCACCAAAGGCTCGGGCAACGGCGTCGTCAGCTATACGATAGCCGCCAACTACGGTCCGCCCCGGCAGGCGACGATCCAGATCGGGAGTTACGCGTTCGCGGTGACTCAAGCGGCGCCCGCCGTCCCGCCCCAGGCCGCGACTCCCGGTTTATCCGCAACCAGCTTGAGTTTCGACGCGACGGACGTCGGCTCCGCCGCAGCTCCGCAGCGCATCCAACTGGCCAATCCGGGTCCGGGCGCGCTCCATCTTCTGGGGATCACTCCCGGCGGATTGAACAGCTCCGATTTTTCGGAGACGAACGACTGCGGCGCCACGCTGGCGCCCGGACAACTCTGCACCATCCAGGTCACTTTCACGCCGGCCGTCGGCGGTCTCCGGACGGGTTCCCTGTTCATCGCGGGCAATACCGCGGGCTCTTCCGTGGTGAATCTCTCCGGCACGGGCGTCGATGCCGCATCGGTTCCCACGATACAGACCATCGTCGACACATGGGGCTATACCCAGCCGATCGCGCCCGGCTTGTGGGTGGCGATTGTCGGCACGAATCTGGGAGGTCCGCCGCAATTGTGGGATCTGAAGGGCGGTCAGACGTTGCCCGTCTCTGTGGGCGGCGCGACGGTTACGTTCAATGGAACACCCGCGGCGCTGCTTTATGTCAGCCCCACGCAGATAAACGCGCTGGTGCCGGCGAATGTGGCTCCCGGCAAGGTCCAGGTGGTAGTGCAAGTGAATGGGGTGAGCAGCGTTCCGTTCTCCGCCACCGCCCAGGCCGCGCATCCCGCCGTATACGCACCGCCCAGCGCCGATGGCAGCACTTTCTACGTCACCGCGAACCTGGCCGGCACCGCGGCCATGGTCGGCAACGCCGCAACGGATCCTCGGGTCACGCGCGCCGTGTACCCGGGCGAGGGCCTGGACTTGTACATGATCGGGCTGGGCGCGACTTCCGATCCGTCAAAGTTCGTCACGGACCAGGTGTTCTCGGGAGGCTTTCCGGTGAGCGCCACGGTTACCGCCAGCGTGGGCGGAGAATCCGCCAACGTGATCTTCGCGGGACTGACCTCGCCGGGCCTTTATCTGGTGCGGATCGCGGTGCCCTCGGATCTGAAGCCCGGCGCACAGCCGTTACAGGTGTCGGTGGGAGGCATCGTCACCCGCCCGTCGTTAGTGCTGCCTGTGGCGGCCGCTCCGGCTCCCTGATAACAGAGCCGCATGGTTTACTGCGGCGGAGCCGCCGCAGGCATCCCGGAATAATGCGCGTGCACCAACGCCCATCGTCCGCCCTCGACTCTTCGGTACATCTGCGACTCTCTGCCATCGGTCTGGACATCCTTCCCGTCGCTCTTCTGTTTCGCCGAGAAGTGCCAGTAAAACTCGACGTACGCGGAGTCTCCTTGCACATCCACGGAAAGGTCGTGCGCGGTCAGTTTGCGATCGGTGTACCCGTCTCGAAAGAAATCGTAGACTTTCTTCACTTCCTCCCATCCGTGCGAATGCCCCATGGGAGAAATGAAGGACGCCGCCGGTGTGGTCAGCCATACCTGAGACGCCGGACCGACGTCCGCCGCACTCAGCGCCTGCGTGTATTTGGCCACCTGCTGCCGAACGGCATCCTCATCCGCTTTGGCGTCTCCCGCGCTGCCGCGCCGGTCCGCACAGCCCAGGAACAACACCGGCAGCAGACATAGCAGAACGGCAATTTGATTTCGAAGCTTCATCTCCGGCCTAGAATAGCAACACAGTGCGTGCCCGGCCCGCGAGGAGAAGCCATCTCGGATCGGGGAACCGCCAGAGCTGCTCTAAGCTGGAGAGGACAAGCTGATTTCGAAGGAGAAGCGGAATGCGGACGCGCACGTTGGGGAACAGCGGCCTGGAGGTCTCGGAACTAGGTCTCGGATGCATGGGGATGAGCTTCGGCTATGGACCTCCCCATGACGCGCAGGAGATGATCGCGCTGATCCGCGCCGCCGTGGAGCGCGGCATCACGTTCTTCGATACGGCGGAGGTCTACGGTCCGTTCACGAATGAGGAACTGGTGGGTGAGGCGCTAGCACCGTTCCGCGAGCGTGTGACCATCGCGACCAAGTTCGGGTTCAAGCTCGATCCGGCCACCGGGCGCCAGGCCGGATTGGACAGCCGGCCGCAGCACATTCGCGAGGTCGTCGCGGCCTCGCTCCAGCGCCTGCGCGTGGAGACGATCGATCTGTTGTATCAGCATCGCGTCGATCCGGAGGTGCCGATCGAAGACGTCGCAGGGACGGTGAAGGATCTGATCCGTGAGGGCAAGGTGAAGCACTTCGGACTCTCTGAGGCGGGCGCGAACACCATTCGCCGGGCGCACGCCGTACAGCCCGTGGCCGCCCTTCAAAGCGAATACTCGCTGTGGTGGCGCGCGCCGGAACATGACGTTATGCCCGTGCTCGAAGAACTGGGCATCGGGTTCGTACCGTTCAGTCCGCTAGGCAAGGGATTCTTGACCGGCAAAATCGACGCCAGCACCACCTTCGACAGCTCGGATTTCCGGAACATCGTGCCGCGATTTACGGCGGAGGCCCGGCAGGCGAACCAGGCCGTGGTGGATTTACTCACCCAGGTCGCGGAGCGTAAGGGCGCGGCACCCGCGCAGATCGCCCTCGCGTGGCTGCTCGCTCAGAAGCCGTGGATCGTGCCGATTCCCGGCACCACCAAGCTTCCCCGCCTGGAGGAAAATCTGGGTTCGCTGCACGTGGTGCTCACTGCGGAGGAACTCCGCGAGCTCGACGCCTCGTCCTCGAAAATCACCTTCCTCGGCGCAAGGTATCCGGAGTTTCTGGAGAAACTGACGGGCCGGTAGCGGGCAAGCCATCAAGGATGTATCGTCAGGACCGTGCCCTGCTGCGTGTTCGTTCCGCCGTACGTGGCTTTGATGACCTGATCGCCCGCCGGAGCCGCGTCGGGAACGGCCACGTTGAATTGGAATAGCCCCGGCGAGATCAGTCCCGCGAACTGGACGATCGCGTTGCGGCCTGCGATCGTGATCGCGGGCAGGGGAGACACCGTTCCCCCTTGCGTCATCGCCCCCGCCACCACGGGACTCGACGTTGGCCCGAACCCATTCGCGTAAACCGAAATGATCTCGCCGGGCTTGGCGGGAGAAAACGTGTAGCCCGGCACCGAAAGGCTGGCCGCGCCCACCAGCGTCCCGTCAAGATGGATCGCCGCCACATGCACTCCGTCGCTGAACACGAAGAACGAGGGAGAGATCGTATCGGGTAGTACCGCGAATGACGAACTCACCATTCCATTGCTCGAAACCACCAGCGGTGCGTCGTCCGGTAGCGTGTCGGGCGGCGTCAGAATATTGATCTGCGTGGGACTGATGTAGTACACATACGCGCTGTGGCCGTTCACCGTGACGCTGACGCCGTCGAGTTGCGTGGGCATCTTCCCGCCGATGAAATCCGAAGCCTGCCAAACGCGGGAATCGCCCGCCGGCGCCAGCCGGGAGCCCTTGATCTCCACCCAGGTATTCGGCGCGATGGTAGTGCCCTCGCCCTCCGCATTCGCCACCAGCGAGATCAGCGGCTCCGTGGCGGCCGCCGCGGGATAACAAACCATCACGAAGAAATGCTGCACCAGCGCGCTCGTGGGCTGGAATCCCGAATCGAAATTCAACGTCCACTGAAGATCCTGCGGGGCGTAGCCGGTACAGGGCGATCCGAAGCCTCCCGCTGGATCGCGCTGGCAGCCCCAATAGTAGAAGGGCTGCAGGTTCTGAAACGGCCCGTTCGCGCTCGTCGCCATGAATCGCGTGTCCCCGGGCGCCAGCCCCAGGTCCCCGAAAAGGTCCTTCAATACCGCGCCGCTCGCAGGCATCTGCCAGGCGGACGAACCCAGGTACTTGCTCGTATTCAGCGCCGCCATCCATTGCGTCGCGGTATCGAACAACATCGCGCCGTTGTTGATCTTGGGCACGGTGATCGTGCGGCCCATCGTGGCGGGAATCGTCGCGTTGCCCGCGATGCCGTAGACGTTGGACGCGGCTATGTTGCCGTCCGCGGCCCAGGAGTACTTGGTGTTGCAATCGTACACCGCGTTCCCCGCCGCGGGACCGCTGGTGTAAGGCACAACGGCAGGCCCGCTCGCCGGACACGCAGGCGGAGTTCCCAGCGCCCCCGGAATCATCGGCAGCACATAAAAGTAGTTGTCCTGCGTCGTGACGCCGCCTAAAATTCCCGCGGAGAAAGAGAAGACCTCCTGCTCTCCACTGCTGGACCCGCTCGGGCCGTTGTCATTTTGAGTCGCCCAATAATAAGACGACTTCAAGTTGTGGATCGGCGCAACCGTCGCGGCGAAGCCAGGCACCGCGCTGGCGGGAAAGGTGAGTTTGAGACCCACCGAATAGAGATTCGAGAGCCCACTGCCGGTGCACAGCGGACCGAAGGAGGCCCCTCCCGGACCGATGTTCCCGCACGCGGCATCGATCAGCGGAGCCACCGGAAGCTGCCAGTCATTGTGGCCCAGATAACCCGCGCCGTTGTGATACCCGTTCATCGCCGCGACCCATTTTTGTGCCGTGGGATGATCCATCGACCCGTTGGGAAAAACCCCCGTCACACCCAGAGCCGTGCGCATCGCCGGGTCGCCGGCCAGATCCAAATTCGCCAGCCAGCACACGCCTTGATTCGGGTCGTACACGATGGGCGCCTGTGCCACCGGCGTCGAGCCGAGCGTGGACACCAACTGCGCGGTCCGGCAAGGGTTCGTTTGAGCGAGGGCGCTTGCGGCGGTGCACGCAAGGAGAAGAAAGCAGGCAGCGGCGCGAGAATGGTTCATGAAGTGCCTCTGATCAGCCTCATCCGAGAGGATAGTGGCGCAAGGAGAATAACACGGTAGCCGCGAAAATGTTGCGTACTTGGATCGCTCTTGACAGTTTCCTTATTTCCGCTATTATCGAAATATGGGGACGGCCAAAGCGAAGAAAACCGCCGAGCAGGTGGCCAAGTACGCCGACATGTTCACGGCCATGGGGACAGAACCCCGGCTGCGGATCATGCAGTTGCTGCTCTCCGCCCATCCGGAGGGCCTAGTGGTGGGCGAGATCCAGACCGAGCTGGGGATCCCCAATTCCACTCTCTCCCATCATTTGGAAAAGTTGAAGAACGAAGATCTGGTCAAGGTGCGTCGAGAGAGCACCTTCCTTTGGTACACCGCGAATACGGAGGCGTTGGAAGAATTGCTCGGCTTCCTATACGCCGAATGCTGCACCCGGAACAAGGCGATCCGGCCGGAAGCTATCGTCACGATTTGCAAGTAAGGAGACCTGTATGGAGATCAAAGAACTCGTCAAGGAAAAGTACGGACAAGCCGCTCTGCGCGCGGCCACCGGCGGCAGTTCCTGTTGCGGCGCCGGCGCGAAGCTCGACGGATGCGGCGTGGATCCGATCACCGCCAATCTTTACGACGCCGGACAAATCGGCCAGATTCCGGAAGAAGCTGTCCTGGCTTCGCTCGGGTGCGGGAATCCGACGGCGCTGGCGATGCTGAACGCGGGCGAGACGGTGCTGGATCTGGGCTCAGGCGGCGGCATCGACGTGCTGCTCTCCGCCCGCCGCGTCGGGCCCTCCGGGAAAGCCTATGGGCTCGATATGACGGACGAAATGCTGGCGCTGGCGCGCGAGAACCAGAAGCGCGCGGGCGTCGAAAATGTCGAGTTTTTGAAGGGCGAGATCGAGAATGTGCCTCTGCCGGACGACTCCGTGGACGTGATCATTTCGAATTGCGTGATTAATTTGTCGGCCGATAAGGATCGCGTGCTGCGGGAGGCGTTCCGCGTGCTCAAGCCGGGCGGCCGCCTGGCCGTGTCCGATGTCATCGTGCAGGGCGACGTGCCGGAACAGGTACGCCGCAGCATGGAGATGTGGGTGGGCTGCATCGCCGGGGCTCTGAAGGACGACGAATACATCGGCAAGCTGGTGAAAGCAGGATTTAGCGGGATCGGGATCGAGCCGACGCGAGTCTATAGCATCGAGGACGCTCGCCAATTCCTCACGGGCGAAGGGATCGATGTGGAGGCGATGGCCCCGCAAATAGAGAACAAGTTCATGAGCGCGTTTATCCGGGCGGTGAAGCCGGAGCCCGCCGTGAAATCGGGGAGCGGCTGCTGTGGTCCGTCGTGCTGTAGCTGAGGGGCTCGGGACCGCGCTGCTGCTGGCCGCAGTGGTCGGCTCCGGGATCATGGGCGAGCGCCTCGCGGCAGGCAACGTGGCGATCGCGCTGCTCGCCAATACCATCGCGACCGGCGCCATGCTGGTCGCGCTGATCCTGACCTTCGGGCCGATCTCCGGAGCGCATCTGAATCCCGCCGTCACTCTGGCCGGCGCGTGGCAGGGCGGAATTGCGTGGCGCGATGTGCCGGCGTACGTCATGGCTCAGCTTCTGGGGGCCTATGGCGGAGTGGCGGCGGCGCACTTGATGTTCGGCCAGCCGGTGTTCTTCGCGTCGCGACACGCGCGCGCCGGGGCAGCGCAGATGTTCAGCGAATTCATCGCTACCTTTGGACTTCTTACCGTAATTGGGGGATGCTCGCGGACCCGGCCCCCCGCCGTGCCGTTCGCGGTCGGAGCTTACATCACTGGCGCGTACTGGTTCACGTCATCGACTTCGTTTGCGAATCCGGCCGTTACTCTGGCTCGCGCCGCTTCGGATACCTTCGCGGGGATTCGGCCCGCGGATGTGCCGGGGTTCGTCGCGGCGCAGCTGGCCGGAGCGATGGCGGCTACTCTGCTGTTCCGGTGGCTGGCCCCCGCGGTCCCCTGCAAGGAAAACGCTCATGGCGGATAAGAAACGCGTGCTGATCTTGTGCATCGGAAATTCGGCGCGGAGCCAGATGGCGGAAGGGCTGCTTCGCCACGACGCCGGAGACCGGTTCGAAGTGCATAGCGCGGGAACCAAGCCCAGCCAGGTGCGGGCCGAAGCCATCGCGGTGATGGCGGAGTTGGGGATCGATATCTCGGCTCACCGCTCAAAAAGCGTCGACAAGTTTGCCGGGCAGGATTTCGATATGTGCTCACCGTCTGCGATCACGCCAAGGAGATCTGTCCGATATTTCCGGCTAAGACCGTGACTCTGCATCGCGGGTTTGAGGATCCCGTGGGGATCGAGAGTTTTCGGCGGGTGCGGAACCAGCTTCGGGAGTGGCTGCGAGAACTAGTCTAAGACCAGCTCACTTCGCGGCGATCGAGGCCACTTGGATGGTCTTTGTCTTCGCGTCCAGCGTCCCCGTCACCTTCACCTTCTTGCCGGCGAATTGTTCTGGAGTTTTCTGGTCGCTCAAATTGTAGACTTCTTTGCCGTCATACAGAACGTAGAGCGCGCCGTGCTCGTTGATGCAGGCTTTGGTGCACTCGGCGTCGTCGGTTCCCATCCGCATGCGGGAGTGGTTCCCGAAGGCGCACATGGAATCCGTGATGGCTCCGGAGAAGGTCTTCTTCTCCGAAGCCGCGGTAAGGGAGGCTATTAAAACGATACCGGCCAGCAGAAACCGCATGCGCCGATTATTCGCCCGGGGTCATCAAGTGGGCGGTGCTGGTGCCCGCGTTCATGATCCAGACTCCGCCGCTCGCTCCGGTCTCGGGCAAGCCGAGCGTCTTGGTGGTCGCGCCCGGGACCGCGATGGTCAAGTGGGTGCGAAGATGCTCGGCGTCCGCCCCCATCAGGTGATACCACACCGAACCGAACTCAGGTTTCACGCGACTCCCGTCCTTCTCGGCGGCGTCGAAAGCGGCCTGGCTGGCTTTCTTATCGGTGATCGCTTCAAACTTCAGGTTCTGCGCGACGCGCGGCAGGTTGCCCATGCTGGTGCATTCCACCATGAACGGCTGCGCGCCGGGGAAGCCGGATTTGTCGTAGCAAACCAGCTTGCCGGTGCCTTTTTTCAGGGTGTCGTAAGTGTAATCCGGCTTCCACTTGATAACCGTGGCGGTGGCCGCAAGATTGCCCGGGGCTGCGCGCAGAGGTTTGTCGATGGCAGCCTGGTCCTGGGCGAAGGCGCAGGCGGATACGGCCATGATGCCGAGTGCGAGGGATAGCGTGAGTTTCATAACGTTGATCTCCTGTTTCTTGCGCCTGGCGGCGACTTGGATATAAGTATATCGCGCGAGCCTACGCGGCGGGGCGCTTGAAGAACCACAACCAGAAATACTGTTCGCCCTCGCCGAAGTGATACCGGAGCTCGAAGCCGCAGCGCAGCGCCATCGCCGTGGCTTGCGACGGCGAGTACGGCACCCCCAGCCACGTATCGCCCGGAGGACTCTCCATCTCCGTCGCGCCCTGCACCTGGAACTTGAACAGCCCCCCCGGCCGCAGCAGGCGGCTGACCTCGCGGACGTAGCTTTCGATCACCTCGCGGCTCGCGATGTGCTGGAACACAATCGCCGAATAGGCAAAATCGTACTCCAGATTCGGCAGTACCGCCAGATCGCAGCCGTTGTTTTGATAGACCTGGACGTGCGGCAGGTCGGCCACGGCGCGCGTCGCCTGCGCCACCATTTCTCCGCTCACATCGACGGCGTGGACTTCGCCAAAAATCTTGCCCAGAGCCCGCGTTAAACGGCCCGCCCCGCAGCCGATCTCCAGAACACGCATCTGCTGAGGGTCCTTGCCCTGGCAGATATTGGTCATGTCGGAGAGGATGTCCTCGGCGATGGCTTTTTGGCCCGAAGCGAAGAAGTCGTCGTCGGTCCAGTCGGTGCGGCTGGTATCGACGTAGTGGCGCGCGTTTTCACGGGCGCGAACGTCCCACTCCTGCCTCATCTTCTCCAGATGTTTTGGATCGAGGTGCTGAGGAACGTCGGGGGTTTCCGGCATGTGCTGGATTTGGTGGACGGCAGGGGACTCGAACCCCTGACCCCCGCGATGCGAACGCGGTGCTCTCCCAACTGAGCTAGCCGCCCACTCGGGGCATACTTGAACAGGATAGCACGGAAGTCGTGGAAGCCCGAAGAAAGTGGAGAGACCGCCGCTTTAGACCGCTCAGCTCCGCGCTGCCAACCAACGTCCGGACGCGTCCGCGCTGTCATGCGGCACCGTGTTAAACGCAATCGACGCGCCCGGGGCCGACTTGTGAATCGTGTTGATGACCACTTCAAATAACCCCAGGCTGCGGGGCGGGAGCCGCACCCCGGCCCCCACCACCACGCAATCGTAGTTTTGTGACGCTAACTGGCGCGCGAGCGTGGGCCCCGCCGTCTCATCCGGCCGGAGATACCCGAGATCGGCCTCCCATCCGCGCTCCGCGAACTGTTTCATCGCGACCGCGATTCCGGCGTGAACCTTCTCCGCCGTCATGCCCGGCGGCAAAGCAGGGTCGGAAAAATCGACCGTCTCTGGGTCCAGGCCCACCAACAGAACGCGCGCCATCGTGTCTCCTTATTCCCGCCGAGTGCGCGGCGTCATGGCCGGCAACTCCGTCAGGACTCTAGAGGCTATCACGAATGAGACTTCAGCAGCTTGCCCAGAAACTCCCGGAGGTAGGATTCGGTCTGAAGTTCAGGCGAACCCTCCGACGGATTGCTTTGCGCCTGAATCACACCGTTGCGGTCGATGATCACGACCTGCGGGACCACCAGCCGCGTCATGACCGACACTTGCAGGAACGAAAGCACCGAGTCGCGCAAAACCGCTCCGACCGGAAACTTGGCATGCTCCGCCATGAAGCCCCGGATCGGCTCGGGACTTACCACGGCTTCGTCATTGAACGCCGCTCCCAAGACTTGCAGCCCCTCCGGACCCAAGTCGGCCTGGAGCTTCGAGTTGAGCCGTGCCGTAGCCTGACAGTGGATGCAGTTGGTGATGAGGAACTGCACCAGCACTACCTTTCCTTTGTAAGAGCGGAGGTGGATCGGCTTGCCGGCCGTGTCCGTGAGGACCAGATCGCGCGCCGGCCGCGGCACCTCAGCCGCGTGTGCGGCAGCCAGCAGACACACGGCGGCCGTCAGAGTCTTGAGCAGTTTCATGATGTTCTCCTTGGGGTGTTTTTACGTTCTACAAATGGGCAGGGCAGTGCAAAGTCTTGCGGCCGCCGTGACGCACGGAGCTTGCGGTTCAGTCTGTCGCGCCAGCCACCAGCCCGCGGTAAGCAGCACGAACGTCAGCATGCAGGCCACCGGGACGGGAATGCGGATCGACGCGCGGAAGAATCGCCACAGCGGCGCGCGCTGTACCAACACCCGCTGGTCGAGATCGGCAGGCATCGCCGGAGTCTGCCATTCGCGCAGCAGCTCGCGGAGTTTCGGATCATTTGGTTCCATGGGCGGCTCCTTCCAGAAGCGGTTCTAAGATCTTGCGGAGGTTTTGGCGGCCCCGGTGCAGCCGCGATTTCACGGCCGCTAACTCGGCCCCGGTGGCCTGGACGATTTCGTCGAGCGAGAGGTCCTCATACTCCGCCAGAATCAGCGCCTCGCGTTGCAGCGGAGGTAGCAGCAGGACAGCCTGCTTCACGGCGTCGGCTCGTTGCTGCCCTACTAAATCGAGCGGTGGGCTGCAGAAACCTTCACCATCGAGCGGCTCGTGCGGCCGCTCGGCTCTCCAGCGCTTGAGTGCGAGGTTCCGCACGATGCCCAGCAGAAAGGCTCGCAGCGCCCCCCGGCGCGGATCGTAAGCTTCGGGTTTTCGCCACAGTGCCATGAAGCAATCCTGCACCAGATCCTCCGCCGCCACCCCCGATCCGGTCATCCGGTACGCGAAACGGTAGACGACGTCTTTGTGCCCCTGATACGCGTCGCGGAAGTCCCGGTCTGTCATTCTCCACCCACTAGTTCCCTCGACGCGCCAAAAGGATTCGGGTCACGACCCAAAAATCCCCCCGTTCACGCGTACCTGATTGAAAGAGACACCGTCGAGGAGGGGACTTCGTGGCAACGAAATCGATTGGATCGGCCGTCGGCAAGCAACCCGCTCTGAACTCCATGCGCGATCAGCAAACCGTACGCGACCTGCTGATGCGCGTCGTGCCGGAGGACGGCGGCCCGGATTACATCATTCCCAATCCCGCCGGCCCCAACACCGTCTCGCCAGAACTACAGAAGGCGATCATCACGTTCCAGCGGAAGAACGTCCCCGCGCGCTACCAGGACGGCCGCGTGGACCCTAACGGGATCACCATCCGCAAGCTGAACGAGCTCGCCCGCGCGTTCTCGCCCGTCGACCCGCCCCAGTTCCCGGTGGACCCCGTGTTTCCCCCCGACCCGCCGCCGACGCCGAAGACCACCGTGTTCTACATCCGCATGACAGGATCCGTCAGCGGGGGAGAGGTGCTCGTGGGCGATGCGTTGTTCTTCGAGATGTACGATCCGGTGAATTACTTATCGGTGAAATACAAGTACGCGGGCGCTGGAGTGGGCGCGGGAACCCCCGCCACCATCAGCGGCAAGGGCCCCTGGAACAAGTTCCAAGTGGAGAATCCGCGCCAGGTGAGCAACTTCGGAACCCCCTTCGCGCAGTTCACCACCGTCGGTGCCGGGCCGTGGACCGACAATTTTCTGATTCTCGCCGGACTGGGAGAGAACGTGTACCTCGATCTCATCACCGGCTTCGACTTCGGTGGCGGATTCTCGGGCTCCGTCGGACAATTTCAGTGGTATCCGACCACCATCGCCGGCATCATGTACCCCGGCCTAGCGCCGTAGCTTTTCCGAGCCGCACCGCGCCGTGGCCTTTCCGCACCGCGCCGTAGCTTTTCCGAGCCGCGACAGTAATGGAGCGGCCCATCGCCGCAAGTCGCACAGCTTTCAGCCTGTGAGACCTAAGCGTGCGTGAGTGCCGGATCCGGCGCCGCCTGCCCGCTCTTAGGAGTCCGCATGTGCCCTTGCAGTTTCTCCATATACAGGTAAATCACCGGCGTGATGTACAGCGTCAACAACTGCGACACCACCAACCCGCCCACCACCGCGAGCCCCAGCGGCTGCCGCGCCTCCGCGCCTTCGCCGTACCCCAGCGCGATCGGCAGCGTCCCCAGCAGCGCCGCCATCGTCGTCATCATGATCGGCCGGAACCGCAGCAGGCATCCCCGATAAATCGCGTCGCGCGGATTCATGTGATCCGTGCGCTGCGCCTCGAGCGCGAAGTCGATCATCATGATCGCGTTCTTCTTCACCACACCGAACAGCATGATGAGCCCGACGAAGCCATACAGATCAAGCTCCTTGTGGAAAATCACCAGCGTCAGCAGCGCTCCGAACACCGCCGACGGAAGCCCCGACAGAATCGTGATCGGGTGAATGAAGCTTTCGTACAAAATTCCCAGCACGATGTAGATCACCAGGATCGCCACCAGCAGCAGGATCGACAAACCGCGGAACGATTCCTGGAATGCCTTCACCGTGCCCTGGAATCCGACGCTGATGGTCTGCGGCATGTGCATCCCGAGCACGACGTTATCCAGCCGATCCGCCGCCTGTCCCAGCGAGAAACCCGGCGCAAGGTTGAACGACACCGTCACCGACGGTAACTGCCCGTAGTGATTGACCGACAGCGGCCCCACCCCGCGCTTCACTTTAACCAACGTGTCCAGCGGGACCAAATTTCCCGCGGACGACCGCACGTACAGCTTCGAAAGCGAGTCTGGCTTCTGCTGGAACTGCGGCGCCACTTCCACGATCACCGCGTACTGATTCGACGGCGTGAAAATCGTCGACGCCTGCCGCGCGCCGAACGCGCTAAAAAGCACGTCCTGAATCTGTAGCGCGCTCACCCCCAGCGATTGCGCGCGGTCGCGGTCGATATCCACATCCAGTTGCGGGCTCTGGATTTGCAGATCGCTCGT
The DNA here is from genome assembly GCA_036498815.1 of Bryobacteraceae bacterium. Classification (GTDB taxonomy): domain Bacteria; phylum Acidobacteriota; class Terriglobia; order Bryobacterales; family Bryobacteraceae; genus Palsa-187. The sequence goes on from DASYET010000015.1 coordinate 216,726, forward strand.
TACGTCCAGGAATCCCGGCAGCGTCCGCATCTCGCCCAGCAGCTTCGGTGCCCAGGTATAAATCTCCTGCAGATTTGAGCTCTGCAGCGTCATCTGGTAGACGCTGTTCGTGTTCTGTCCGTTAATCGTGATCGGCGGAGGATTCTGCAGGAACACCATCACGCCCGGCACCTTCGCCAGCTTCGGCCGCAGTTCCATCATCACTTCGTCCACGGTGAGCTTTCGCGGCGGACGCGGCTTCATCATCGCGAAGATGAACCCCTGGTTGCTGTCGCCCGCGAAAGCTCCCATCGAACGCAGGTTCGGGTCGTGCTCCAAAATATCGCCGACCGCCCGCTGGTGCTTCGCCAAATTCTCAAACGAAATGTCCTGCGATGCCAGCGTAGCGCCCTGGATGAACCCCGTGTCCTGGCTCGGAATGAATCCCGTCGGAATAGTGATGAAGAGATAGACCGTGCCCCCCAGCATCGCCACCGCCACCAGCAGCGTCACGAAGGAATGCCGCAGCGCGGATTGCAGCGTCACGTCGTACACGTGAGTAATCGCGTTGAACCCGCTCTCCAGAGTCCGGTACATGCGCCCGTGCCGGTCCTCCGGCTGATACTTCAGGAAGCGGCTCCCCAGCATCGGCGTCAACGTCAGCGAGATGAATCCCGAAATCAAAATCGCCACCACGATCGTGACCGAAAATTCGTGCAGCAGCCGCCCCACGATGCCGCCCATGAACAGCACCGGGATAAACACCGCCACCAGAGAAATGGTCATCGAAACAATCGTGAATCCGATTTCGCGCGAGGCCAGCATGGCCGCCTGCATCGGCGGACGCCCCATTTCGCGATAGCGCATGATGTTTTCCAGCATCACGATGGCATCGTCCACCACGAACCCCACGGAAAGCGTCAGCGCCATCAGTGAGAGGATGTTCACGCTATAGCCCAGCAGATACATCACGGAGAAAGTCCCCATGATGGAAAGCGGCACCGCGACCCCCGGAATCAGCGTCGCGCTCAGGTTCCGCAGGAACAGGAAGATCACCATCACCACCAGGCAAATGGTCAGCACCAGCGTGTACTTCACGTCGTTGATGGAATTCTTGATCGCCTCCGACGCGTCATGCACCACTTCCAGCTTCAGCGCCGGCGGAATCTCACGCCGGAAGTCGTCCAGCAGTGACCGGATGCCGTTCACCACATCCACGGTATTCGTGCCGGGCTGGCGGCGGATGGCCAGGATGATGCCGCGTTGATCGTTCAGCCACGCGACGGATTTATCGGTTTCGACGCTGTCTTCCACCACGGCCACTTGTTCCAGGCGCACCGGAAGATTGTTGCGATACGCCACAATCAGCGGCTTGTACGCGGAGGCGCTGGTCAACTGTCCGTGCGTCTGCACCATGAAGTTCTGCTTCGGTCCGTACAGCTTGCCCGTAGGCAGATTCACGTTGTTCTGCTGCACCGCCGTCGTGATGTCGCTCAGCGCGATGCCGCGCGCCGTGAGATCGTCCGGATTCACGCGCACCCGCACCGCGTACTTCTGCGCGCCATACGTGAACACCTGCGAAACGCCGCTCACCATCGAAATCCGCTGCGAAAGCAGATTCTCCGCGTACTCATCCACCGTATAAAGCGGCAGCGTGTCCGAGCTCAGCGCGAGAAACAGCACCGGATTGTCGGACGGATTCACCTTCTGATACGTCGGCGGACGCGGCATGTCCGCGGGAAGCTGCCCTCCCGCCTTGGAAATTGCCGCTTGCACGTCCTGCGCCGCCGCATCGATGTTGCGATCCAGCGCGAATTGCAGCGTGATGCTGGTGCCGCCCTGCGTGTTGCTGGAGCTCATAGACTCCACGCCCGCAATGGTGGAAAACTGCCGCTCGAGCGGAGTCGCCACCGCGGACGCCATCGTCTCGGGATTCGCGCCCGGCAGCGCCGCGCTCACCTGAATCGTCGGATAATCCACGCTTGGCAGCGCGGCCACGGGAAGCGCCCGGTATCCGACGATGCCAAACAGCAGGATCGCCAGCGTGACCAGAGCGGTCATGACGGGTCGGCGGATGAACAGGCCGGAGAAATGCATGAGTTACTGATGCACCTTACAGCTTCTGGGAGTCAATTTTCGAAGCCGGTGTCGGCTCGATGCGGGCTCCCGGGAATAAACGCAGCTGGCCGTCGGTGACCACGGTCTCGCCCACGGCGATTCCCTTCTCAATTACTACTTTAGCTCCGTGGGTGGCGCCGGCTTTGACATTGCGCGGCTCCACCGTCTGATCTTGCTTCACCACGTAGACCATCTGGCCCTGTTGTCCAGGCTGCACCGCTTCAGACGGCACCACCACCGCGTGCGCCAGCGTATCCATCGTGAGGGATACGTTCACGAACTGCCCCGGCCACAACGTGCGCTTCGCATTGGTGAAGGTCGCCTTCAGCTTGATCGTGCCCGTCTGCGTATCCACCGTGTTGTCGATCACGCTCAACGTCCCATGGTTTATTTGCAGAGGATCCGCGGGAGCCGAATTGTCCTGCGGCGCTGCCTCTACCGCCATCGGCCTCTGCGCATGAATCCGCCGCACGGCGGTCAAATACTCCTCCGGCAATCCGAAGCTAACCCAGATCGGCTCCACCTTATTGATCACCACCAGATTCGTGGTGTTTGCCGTCACAATGTTCCCCGCGTGTACCAGCAAATTGCCCGCCCGTCCCGCGCCCGTCGAGCGAATCTCACAATACGTCAGATCCAGCTTCGCGCGATCGATCGCGGAGCGGTCGTTATCCTGCGCGGCCTTGAAACCCTCAACGGCGGCTTGGTCGGCTTGAATGGAGGCCCGGTTCGCCTCCGCCGCGGCCTGCGCCTGTTCGTTCTGATTCCGCGCGACGATCCCTTCCTTGGCCAGCGTCGCGAACCGCTGCGCATCGGCTTCCAGGCTCTTCGATTGCGCCAGATCGCGGTTCACGTTGGCCTCGGCCTGCTTGAGATTCGCGTTATCGCGAGACAGCGCCGCTTCGGCCTGCCGCAGAGCCTCCGTGTAAGGCCGCTTGTCGATTTCGAACAGCAGATCGCCCGCCTTCACGTCCGCACCCTCTTCGAAGTCCACTTTTTCAAGGGTCCCTGAGATCTGCGACTTCACCTGAATCACGCTCGAAGCCTCAACCGTCCCCACCACGTGCACTTCGTTGGGTACGCTCTCTTCCTCCGCCATCGCGACGCTCACCGGAACGGGCGGAGGCGGACCTCCGGCGGCCGCCGGGTTCTTCTGGGACTGGCAGCCGGCCAGGAATAAGAGGAGGGCCGGTAAGAGGAATCGCATGGGGAGAAGCGGCGAACAGCCGCCTTAACCAACTTAACACAGGGGTCCGCGCACATTGCCTGTTTGCATTTCGAACCCGTGCTGTATGATCGGAAATACCCCACATGATTCCCGACATCATCCCCGAAGGCCTCACATTCGACGACATCCTGTTAATGCCGTTGCGCAGCGATGTCGTCCCCACGCAGACCGACACGCGGACCTGGGTCACGCGCAAAATCGGGCTGAACATCCCCATTGTTAGCGCCGCTATGGATACGGTCACGGAGTCCCACCTCGCCATCGCGCTCGCCCAGCAGGGCGGCATCGGCATCGTCCATCGCAACATGCCGATCGACCGTCAGGCCGAAGAAGTGGACCGCGTGAAGCGCTCGGAAAGTGGCATGATCGTGGACCCGGTCACCGTCGACCCCGAACAAAAAATCTCCGACGCGCTCGACGTCATGAAGCGCTACCGCATCTCCGGCGTCCCGGTGACGAAAGACGGCAAGCTGGTGGGCATTCTGACAAATCGCGATCTGCGGTTTGAAACTCGCTACGATCTTCCGATCTCTAGCGTGATGACCAAGGAAAACCTCATCACCGTAGGCGTCGGCACCACGCTCGAAGAAGCCGAGGCAATCCTGCACACGCATCGCGTGGAGAAGCTCCTCGTGGTCGACGATCACTACAACCTCAAAGGTCTGATCACCGTCAAGGACATCCAGAAAAAGTTGAAATATCCGAATGCCGCCAAGGACGCCCAGGGACGCCTTCGTGTCGCGGCGGCAGTCGGCTCCAGTGGCGACTTCATGGAGCGCGCCCAGGAACTCGTGAGCAAGAAAGTAGACATGCTCGCCATCGATTCCGCGCACGGCCACCACACCCGCGTGATGGATGCGGTGGCTGCCGTGAAGCGCACGTTCCCCGACGTGCAACTCATCGCGGGCAACGTCGCCACCTACGAAGCCGCGCGAGACTTGATCTCCTTGGGCGCCGACGGCATCAAGGTCGGCATCGGCCCGGGATCCATCTGCACCACCCGAGTAGTCAGCGGCGCGGGAGTCCCGCAGATCACCGCCATCGCCGAGTGCGCCAAAGCCACCAAGGGCACCGGCGTGCCGCTGATCGCCGACGGAGGCATCAAGTTTTCAGGCGACGTCACCAAAGCCATCGCCGCGGGCGCCGATTGCGTGATGATCGGTAGCCTGTTCGCAGGCACCGAAGAGAGCCCCGGCGAGACCATTCTGTTCCAGGGCCGCACCTTCAAAAGCTACCGCGGTATGGGCTCCATGGGCGCGATGACCGCCGGCTCGGACCGCTATCCGCAAGATACCAGCGGCAAACTGGTCCCCGAAGGCATCGAAGGCCGTGTGCCCTATAAAGGCCTCCTCTCCGAACTCACCTTCCAACTCGTCGGCGGCCTCCGCGCCGGCATGGGCTACTGCGGCTGCGCGACCATTCCCGAGCTCCACGAGCGAGCCAAGTTCGTCCGAGTAAGCGCCGCCGGCCTCCGCGAAAGCCACGTCCACGACGTCATCATCACCAAGGAAGCCCCGAACTACCGCCTGGAGTAGGACCCCGCCTGTTATCATTGTTCAAGTCGGTGATAACATGATCCGTACCCAAGTCAGCCTCGAATCCCGAGAGTATCTCCTGGCCCGGAAAGAAGCCAAGGGGCTAGGAATCTCCGTGGCGGAATTCGTTCGCCGTGCGATCCGGGATGCTCTGCCCGCCGACTCCGGTGCGCCCTGGATGCGCTACGCGGGCCTCGTCGAATCCGGCAATCCGAAGTCGAGCCAGTCCATTGACGAAATCGTCTACGGCCAAAAAGACTGAACGAATCCGAGAGGCGTACGTCGATACGTCCGCGTTTATCGCCTTCCTGGACCGTTCGGATAGCCATCATCTGCTGTTCCGGCGCCTATTTTCGGCGCCTCCGCGGCTAGTCACGTCTGCACTGGTGGTGGCCGAAGGCCACGGCTGGTTTCTCCGCCGCTATGACGGAAATCGCGCGCTCCAGTTTCTCCAGTTCTTAGAAGCGTTGCCCGCAATGACGATCGTGCCCTTCGATTCCGCCGATCTGAAATCGGCCACGAAGGTGGTTCAAAAGTTCAGCGATCAATCCCTGACGCTAGCCGACGCGCACGGCCTGGTGATCATGACAGCCCGCGGCGTCCCGATTTGCTGGTCAATGGACCGGCATCTGAGCCTGACAGGTGTCAAACTGGCGATTTGAGCTCCTACGGCCGGTAGCACGCGCTCTGGATATCCGTCTCCCACACCCGCACTTCGCTAATCGCCACCGGCACCGGATTCTCCTTAAGCGGCTTGTCGAGCTGCTGGAAAAAATACTCGGCAATATTCTCCGCCGACGGATTCACCACGTCGAACGGAGCAATCTCATTCAAAAACTGGTGATCCAGCCGCGCGATGATGTCCTTCATGTACTTCTTCACGTCCAGGAAGTCCACCAGCATGCCGGCTTCATCCAGCTTGATGCCCTCCAGCGTAACGCGCACCTTAAAATTGTGGCCGTGCACGTTCTCGCACGCCCCTTTGTAATTGCGCAGCGCATGGCCGGCGGCGAAAGTCTGTTCCACACTTACTTCAAACATAAACCCCTTCAAACATTACCGAAAAATTTCTCCACGTCTTGTCGTTTAGCGGTGAAGCGGTACGGCGGCAGGCTGTCGAAGAAAATCTGCCCGTAACGCGTCTTCGTAATCCTATTATCCAGCAACGCCAGCACTCCTCGATCCGACCGGCTCCGGATCAGCCTTCCGAACCCCTGCTTCAGCGCAATCGCCGCCTGCGGCACCTGATAACTCGAAAACGGCTCGCCTCCATCGCTGCGAATCGCCGCGATGCGAGCCTCCACCACCGGATCGCTCGGCACCGCGAACGGCAGCTTGTCGATAATCACCATGCTCAACTGGTCCCCCGGCACGTCCACGCCCTGCCAGAACGCGGACGTCGCGAACAGTACCGCGTTCGGTGTGGACCGGAACTCTTCCAGCAGCGCGCTCCGCGGCCCCGTCCCCTGCATCAGCGTCTGATACGGCACTTCCAGCGACACCCGATCGTACACCAGCCGCATCTGCTGATAACTTGTGAACAGCACGAACGCCCGGCCCTTGCTCAGATACAGCAGCTCCACGATCTCATCCGCCGCCGCCCCGGTAAACGCAGGACTCCGCACGTCCGGCAGATTCTGCGGCACGAACAACAGCGCCTGTTTTTCGTAGTTGAAGTGGCTCGGCACAACCAGTGTCCGCGCATTGCGCAGCCCCAGCCGCTGCTGCGTATACTCGAACCCTCCCGCCACCGCCAGCGTCGCCGAAGTCAGCACCACGCAGTCGATCGCGTCGAACAATTTCTGGTCCAGCAGCTGCGCGATCTCGATCGGCGTCGCCTGCAGAAACGTCCCGCGCCCCCGCCGTTCGATCCAGTACACGTAAGCCCGGTCGCGCGATTCCATCCAGAACTCCAACCGCCGCGCCATGTCCCGCGTTCGCGAGATCAGCAGCAGCACTTCGTCCGGCGGCGCCGACAGCAACTGAAGAGTCAGCGATACCAGCTCCAGCGCCCGCAGCACATCGCGATACACATCTTCGTTCTGTTCCAGAAAAGCGTCTTGCCCCCGAAACCCCGTCCGCCCTTCCTTCACCCCGAACCGCGCCAGGAACGTCGCCGAAACATCCCCCAGGGTGATCAGCACCCGATCCAGCTCCTGCGACCCGAAATCCTTGCGATGCGCCAGCGCGCTGATGTCGCGCGCCAGTTCCTCGAATTGATAGCTCGATACCGAAACCCCGAAGTACTGCCCCGCGACGTCCTCCACTTCATGCGCCTCATCGAAAATCACGGCCGTGTAGTCCGGAATAATCGCCCCGCGCTCGTCGCCCTTCACCGCCAGGTCCGCGAAGAACAGGTGATGATTCACAATCACGATGTCGCTCTGCTGCGCCCTCTGGTGCATCTGGGTGATGAAGCAGCGCTCGAACTGCGGACACTTCTGCCCCGTGCACAAATCGGACCGCGCGTCGAACTTCGCCCACGCGCTCGAATTTTCCGGCAGCGTCTTGATCTCCGCGCGATCGCCCGTCTCGGTGGTCTTCTCCCACTGCCGGATGACCTCGAAATCCGCCACCTCTTCCAGGCCCGCCAGCACCGGTTCCTTTTCCGCGTCGTAAATCTTCTGTCGGCACGCGTAGTTTGACCGGCCCTTCATGTAGCTGACGCGTAACGCCCCCAGGTTCTTGGCCAGGAAGGGAACGTCTTTATAGAACAACTGCTCTTGCAGATTTTTCGTGCCGGTGGAGATCACCACGCGCTTGCCCGAAAGAATGGCCGGCACCAGATACGCCAGCGTCTTCCCCGTGCCCGTGCCCGCCTCCACGATCAGGTGCTTGCGCTCCGCCAGCGCGCTTTCGACGGCTTCCGCCATCTGCAACTGGCCGTCGCGGAATTCGTAGTTCGGATGCCATTCGGACAACAATCCGCGCTTTCCGAAGAACTCGCGAACAGTGAGAGGCTTGGCGGTTGAGGGAGGCACCTGCTTGAGACGATTCTAGCGCAGGCTCTCCGCGTGCTAATGCGTCCCGGATGTCTGCGCCGGCGGAGGCAGGGTGGCCTGGTCGCGGTCGCGGTTCATTTCCTCGTGCTCGTCGGCATAAATCACCCGGCGCGCGCGCTGCATCGCCGCCAGCTCGCCCATGCGCCGCTGCCGTGTCTGGTTCTCCCGCGCCCGGGACAACTCCGCATCCACTAAAGGATCGGGATCCTTCAGATGAAACGCAGCCAGTGCGGGACTTCCCGTCGCGCTACCCGTGAGACTCACCGCCTGCCCCTTCTTCGCCTTCACCACCGCATCCTGGAGCGAGACTTCCGCCGTGCCCTGATAAACGCGCAGCCGTTCGGGGTTCGCGTCGAAGCGGTACCAGCCCACCGTGTCCACCTCGGCGGAGCCGCCCGCGAACATCACCCGAATCCGTCCGCCTTTGAACACCTGATCCACGCGGATCAGCGCGGAACCTTCTTCGAGCTCCACTTGCACATCGTCTAGATGGCTCTCGCGGAGCCGCAGCGTCGACCCTTGCAGCAGCGTCACCCCCGCCGCCGGTCCCAGCCGCATCTCCACCCGGCCGGAGTTCACGTGCAGACGCTGCCCCGTATTCAACTGCGGAGGATCGTGCGGAGCGGGCAGCGCGCGAACCGGCTTTCCGTCGACACTCGCGCGCCCCAACTGAAGCCGGAGCGTCCCGGCGCGCGCGCTGATAAGGCGGATTTGGGCCGTCGCCAGAATCGGGCAAAGCAGCAAGAGCGCGATTTTCTTGCCCATCCGTCCCATCCTCCTTAGTTGAGAAGATATCACTAAATCGGATGAAACGGGCCGGAGAATAGATATGATCTTATCAGCGCCCCCGTCGAGCCTACTGGAGGACTTGTGAACGCACTTTTTGACGCTCTGGCGGGAGACGTGAAGCTCGCCCTGCGCCTGCCGCGCAAAGCTCCCGGATTCGCCCTCACCGCGATCGCCGTTCTCGCGCTGGGGATCGGCGCTAACACGGCCATCTTCTCGGTAGTCAACGCCGTTCTGCTAAAACCTCTCGATTATCCAGACCCCGATCGAATCGTCCAGTTCCGCCTCGCCCTCGGCCCCGGCAGCTCCGGCGTAGGCGGCTCCCCCGCGGAGTTCAATATCTGGCACGACCAGACCAGCGTCTTCGAAGAAGTCACCGCCTATCGCGGCGGCACTGTGAACCTCACCGGCGGCGAGTTTCCAGAGCAGATCCCCGAAGAGCGCATCAGCGTCGAGGGCTTCCGATTGTTCGGCGCGCCCATCGCCCACGGTCGCGGATTCACCGCCGAAGAAGACCGTCCCGGCGGCCCCCGCGTTGCGATTCTCAGCGACAGCCTGTGGCGCCGTCGCTTCGCCGCGGACCCGTCCATCCTGGGCAAACCCATCTCCCTCGGCGGTGAGTCCTACAGCGTGATCGGCATCATGGCGCCCGGCTTCGGTTTCGATACGGAGCCTCCTCCCGAAATCTGGACGCCCATGCAGATCGACCCTCTGAGCGTTGACCAGGCCCACACGTTTGTCGCTGCCGCCCGCCTCAAGCCGGGCGTCACTCTGCCCATCGCCAACGCTCAACTCCAGCTCGCCTACGCGGAGTTCCACCGCCGCTACCCGAAATATGGCGGCCCCGGCGACGGATTCACCGTCATGAGCCTTCGGGATAGCTTCGTGAATGATGTCCGCTCCTCCCTGCTCCTGCTCGCCGGGGCCGTCAGCCTCGTTCTCCTCATCGCCTGCGCGAACGCCGCGAATCTGCTGCTGATCCGCGCCGCGGGCCGCAGACGAGAAATCGCGATCCGAGCGGCACTCGGTGCCAGCCGGGGCAACATCCTGCGCCAACTCCTTGTCGAAGCGTCCGTCCTCTCCCTCGCCGGTGGAGCCCTGGGGCTCGCCCTGGGCCTGGGCGGCGTCCGCGCGCTGCTCGCCATCCACCCCGGCGACATCCCTCGCATCGGAGCGAACGGCGCCGCCGTCACCATGGACTATCGGGTCGCCCTGTTTACGCTCGCAATCTCGCTCGCCACCGCCCTCCTCTTCGGACTGATGCCCGCCTGGCAGGCCTCGCGCGGAGACCTGAACGCGCCGCTCAAGACCGAGAGCGGACGCACCGGCGGTAGCGTCCACCAGAGCCGCAGCCGGGGTCTCCTGGTCGTCAGCGAGACCGCTCTCGCCGTAGTGCTCCTCATCGGCTCCGCTCTGCTCATCCGAAGTTTCCTCGCGCTCCGCAACGTGGACCCCGGCTTCAATCCTCATCGCGTTCTCACACTGCGGATGTCCGTCGCGGGAACCCGCTATACCGATACCGCGGCCGTGACCCGTCTTCTTCGCGATACCACGCGCGAGATCGCCGCGTTACCCGGAGTCGCCGGAGTCGCCGTAACCCCGTCGCTACCGTTGCAGAATTTTTCCGGACTCCCCTTCGATAGCGTCACCCATCCCCTCCCTACCGGATCGGTGCGAGTCGGGTTCAGTATGGTCTCCGCCGGATACTTCGACCTCTTTCAGATCCCCCTCCGCCGAGGCCGCGCGTTCACCGACCGCGACGATCGCAGCGCGCCCTTGGTCGTCATCATCAATGAAGCCATGGCCCGCCAGTATTGGCCCGGCCGCGACCCCGTCGGCGACCAAATTCTGATCGGTCACGGCTACAGCCCCGAATTCGAGGAACCCGCGCGCGAGATCGTAGCCGTCGCCAGCGATGTGCACGATCAGGGCCTGAACCTGCACCCCGGCCCGATGCTGTACGTCCCTCTCGCGCAACTGACCGACGGAGCCACGAAAGTCATCACGCGGATCGTGCCCCTGATTTGGGCGGTCCGCACGCAGCCCGAACCTTACTCCCTGCGCACTGCCATCGAGAACAAACTCCGCCAGACCAGCGGTGGACTCCCCGTCGCGAGCATCCGCACCATGGACGAAATCTCTACTCAATCCACTTCCGGCGCTGATTTCGATATGCGGCTGATGAGCGTGTTCGGAGGGTCGGCGTTGCTTCTCGCCGCGATCGGCATTTACGGCTTGATGGCGTACTCGGTCCAGCAGAGGACTCGCGAGATAGGCATTCGCATGGCCTTAGGGGCGCAGTCGGGGGAGGTCCGCACCATGGTCGTGTCCCAGGGCATGCGCCTCGCGCTAACGGGTGCTGCGATTGGCATCCTGGCAGCGTTCGGCCTGACGCGTTTACTGCAAGGCTTCCTCTTCGGAGTAACTCCACGCGACCCGTTGGTCTTCGTGATTGCTCCGTTAATCCTCAGCGGCATCGCCCTGGCGGCCGCCTGGATCCCGGCGCTCCGCGCCACCCGCATCGACCCGGTAACCGCCCTGCGCGACTAAACCTTTTCCGAGCCGCGACAGTAATGGAGCGGCCTGCCGACGCGCCCCTCACACCTCGCGCCGCAGTCCCGGGTCCGGTTAGAACGCTTGGCTGTTCTTAATCCCGTTGGCTTCCAGCGCCACCTGCATCTTCTCGAGCGCTGACTTATGAATTTGCGACACGCGGCTCTCATTGATGCCCAGCACGCCGCCGATTTCCTTCATCGTCATCTCGCTCGTGTAGTACAGCGACACGACTTTCTGATACCGCTCCGGCAGCGTCTTCATCGCCACCGTTAGCACGGAACGCAGTTGTTCCCGCGCACAGATGGAATCCGGTTGAGTTTCAGGATTGCTCGGAAAATCCGGAGCCGGAAGATCGTCGTTCTCATTGGCGCGCGTAGAGGCGGAGACCAGACCCACGTTGCGCAGGTCCAGCATCATGGTGCGCCACCGGTCCACGTCCATGCCCAGCTTCTCGGCCACTTCGGCTTCCGTCGGGGTACGCTGCAAGGTCGCGGCAAGATCGCGCGTCGCGGCTTCCACTTGCTTGTGGCGGCGGCGCATGTCCCGCGAAGCCCAGTCCAACTGGCGGAGGCTATCCAGAATCGCGCCCTTAATACGATGCTTGGCGTAGCTGGAGAAAACCACCTGCTTGTCGGGATTGAATTTGCTGGCGGCGTCGAACAGCCCCAGGATGCCCGCGTGCACTAGATCGTCCAGATCTACGTGCACCGGCAGATTCTCATGCACTCGCACGGCGATCGCCTTTACCAGCGGCAGATGCTCCAGCACCATCCGGTCCCGCCGAGCGTTCTTCGCCGCTTGCGACAGCGGCCCGCGCGTCGGAGTCGAGTGCGGCGCGTGCAGCGTGGTGGCCATGCCCATCGGCTTGGCCATCGTCGACCGTGCCGAGGCGGCGCGGCGCACCGGGGCTAAGCGAGGCGCGGTGGCGGAAGTCAGTGCCTGCACCGGTACGGCTGCGGCGGTCTTGGTTTTCATCGTCATGGGCATCATGGCTGGGCTATTTCTCCTGTGCGGCTCTCTCGACTGACGCTTCGTATGGTGCACGCCCCAGACCACTCGCACGGGGACAGCCCGGCGGCAACCTCCATCTCAGCAACAGATCTTTTGAAATCAGTAAGAAGCCCTATGCAGGCGTGGCTGTGTGTGGGCCGAACCGGGGGGGTAGTTCCAGGCCTCTTCCCATGCTCAGTACCAAAATGGAACCGCTTCTGCATGTTGCTCCTCCCGTAATGAAACACCGGGGACCGTTTGGGGACAGACTCTCGGCGACAACTACGGTAAATAGAAGCTTAAGATCTAGGGCCTTTGAAGTATCTCGAAGGATCACCTTAGGAAGGGACTAATAAAACTCCTGGTCGGGGTATGTCGTGTCCTTAGTCCATGTCCTGGCGGATGGACGCGACCACCGTCTTAAGTGCGAACACACCTAGAATCAACCAAGTCATAAGGCGGATATTGCCTTCCAGCGCAAAACCAGCCCCGGCCACCAGCGCAGCGTACACCAGGAGCGCGACTGTAAGTTTAGGTTTCAAAATGAGTTATTTCTGGACGGTGGTATAGGTAAAGGTCCAAACCATCTCGATGTGGTCTTTCTTATAAGCAGCCGGCAAAAAGGCGAAAGGGGAAGAAGCGGTCACTGCGGAGACCGCCGCGAGGTCCAGGGATTGCACTCCGGACGTGGAAACAATCTTCAGCCCGTACACCAGCCCCTGGCGGTTAATCGAGAAGTCGATCTTCACCACGCCCCGCCGCCCCCGCAAGGCCTCCTCCGGTATCCTATTGAGCCAGTTCGGTTTAACCTTCCTCATGGCTTGCGCGTAATATTGCGTGAAGTCCACGCCTTCCGTATCCGTCACCGTTTCGATGCCGCTAAGGTCCTGAGAAGTGTCCGCATGAACCGGTATCGGCCCCGCAGCGGCCCGGATGGCGTTCCGAAGCGCCTCTTCGGCAGGAGTAGGGGGCCCCTTTGTAGGACTAGGGGGGGGTGGGCCGCCCACCGCCTCAAAAGGAGATTTAGGTTTCGGCGCCGGGCCAGGGACCGTGATCGGAGCCGGCACGCTGGTAGGCGAGGGCGTTGCCGCGATGTTATCCGGCGGCGCATCCAGCACCGGCGGCAGAATCGTCGGCGTGCCGCTCTGCCCCGGCGTCGGCGCCGGAGGACGGAACCGCGGCGGCTCCGGGCGCGATACCGCCTGCCGGGGAACGCTGGCGGCGGAGGAACGCGGACTCGGAATCTGGCTCTGCCGCAAATCTTGCTGCAGCAGATCCCTGGGAATCAGCAGCACCACCCTCTGCTTCGTGTCGGGCCGTGGTCGAGGCAGCGGACTCGGCGTCACCTCCGGCAGAAACCAGAACAGCAGGAACGCCGCCGCGTGGAACACGATCGAACCGATCGCCGCCCGCGATAACCGTTGTGCCGAAACCGGCTCGCGCAAGTTGCGCAGGAAATTGAGTTCGTAATCCGGGTCCACGGGCGGCGGGGCGGGCGTCACGGTAGGGGAGCGGCCCATGGACTCTCTTTCAACCTTATTGGTTCTCAGCCAGCGCCTGATTCACTAAGCGCCCATGCTCTTCAATTTTATCAAGAATGGCGTGTGCGGCTTCCAGCGCCGCCAAACCCTCGGCTCCCGAAATCTTTGCGGGCTCCCGTGTGACAATGCTATGGAAGAAGCTCTCCAGTTCCAAGCTCAGCGGCTCGTCCGTCGTCACCGCGAGCTTCGCATAATCGATCGCCATCGGAGGCTTCACCCGGAACCGCGCCACATCCCGCCGGGTGTAGTCGAGCGAAATATACTCATGCGGTTGGAACAGCCGCAGCTTGCGGACCCTCTCCGTCGACACGCGGCTGGCCGTCAGATTCGCGACGCAACCCCCCGGGAATTGCAGCCGCACGTTCGCGATATCCACCTTCGGGCTCAGAATCCGCACCCCCGCGGCGCGAACCTCCGAAGGAGTCTCGCGCGTCAGCGACAATACGATATCGATATCGTGAATCATCAGGTCCAGCACCACGTCCACGTCCAGGCTGCGCGGAGAAAACTCGCTCAAACGGTGGATTTCGAAAAATAACGGCTTGGTCACCACTCCGCTCAGGGCGATCACCGCCGGGTTGAATCGCTCCAGGTGCCCGATTTGTAAGATGCGTCCGGTACGCCCGGAGGTTTCCAGCAATCGTCGCGCGGCAGCGGGAGTTTCCGCCATCGGCTTCTCCACCAGCACATCCAGGCCGGCTTCCATCAGCTGGCAACCGGTATCGGCATGGCTCACCGTAGGCGTTGCCACCACCGCCGCGTCCGCCGAGCCCGCCAGCTCTTCCAAGCTTCCGAACACCCGGCATCCATGCGGTTGCGCTTCGGCGGCCGCGCGGGCAGGGTCGAGGTCGAACACCCCGGCGAGAGTTGCGTTGGCGGATTGATGGATGACGCGAAGATGATTGCGCCCGAAGGCGCCCGCGCCGACGACGGCCACACGGGGTCCAGACATAAACCCCGAGACTAGCACACGGACAAGCGGCGACTAGCCCCAAACGCGGGTCCTAATCGAATCCACAAGAACAGCCGAATGAATGGGTTAAGCATAATGCGCGCCAAGCTCCCCATTGCCGCTGTGCTGGTCACGCTCGCCACGCTGATGAATCCGGCGAGGCTTTCCGCCCAGCGGTACAATTTCAAGTTCTACGGCGAAGAAGAGGGCCTGCAAAACCAGGTCGTGCAAGTGGTGTTGCAGGATCGCGCCGGCTTCCTCTGGGCGGGGACCCAGAACGGACTGTTCCGCTACGACGGCAGCCGCTTCATGGGCTACTCGCGCGGAGACGGACTGCCCGCCGGCCGCATCGACTCCCTGCATGAATCCGTCGACGGTACTCTCTGGGTCGGCACGCGCGCCGGACTCGCCAAGCGAGTGGGCGATCACTTCGAGACCGTGCCTCTCGGCGTGGCGAAAGGCGTGGTCGCGCGCCAAGCTCTTGCCTCCGGTTCGGATGGTCATCTTTATGTCGCCACCAATCACGGCCTGGCGATCGGCACCCGCACCGGCCAGACCTGGACCTTTGCCCTCATCGCCGAACCCGCCGGTCACCCGGCCGGAGAAGAAGCCGCCAGCGTGTACGTCGATTCGAAGGGCGTGATCTGGTACGGCTGCGGTTCCGCCGCGCTGTGCCGTGTCGAAGGGGGCAAGGGCCTCGACGCCGGCGTTTCCGAAGGCTTGCCCCCGGATCACTGGGAAGCGATTCGCGAGGATGTGGAAGGCAATCTGTGGGTCCGCAGCGAGCATGCGCTCGCCGTGCGTCCCGCCAATTCGCACAAGTTCCAGTTGCGCGCGGGAGTCCCCAACGCCACCAACACGTTTCCCACGCTGGCGCTGGACCCCCAGGGCCGAGTCCTGGTGCCCACCATCCACGGGCTGGCGCGCGAGATCAAGACCCGCGAAGGAGCCACCGGCTGGGAGATCATCGGCGCGGAGCAGGGCCTCACCACCAACGACATCTCCGCGGTGGAGCAGGATCGCGAGGGTTCTATATGGATAGGGCTGCTCGGCTCGGGTTTGACTCGATGGCTCGGCTATGACGAGTGGCAGGGATGGAGCGAGCGCGAAGGGTTGAGCCGCGAATCGGTGTGGGCGGCGGCTCGCGACACCGGCGGACGTTTGTGGGTCGGGACCCAGTTCGGCTTGAATTACGCGGTGGAGAGTCCTACCGGACCCCTCGAATGGAAGAAGCAGCCCGTGCCGGGACTCGATATGATCCGCGCACTGGCGGCGGCTCCCGATGGCACTCTGTGGATGGGCGGCGATCTTTCCCACGTGCGCCAGTGGGATTCGCGGACATCCACCACGCGAGCCTTCACCCTGGCTACGGAGTCTGTCAGCGATCCGGTTTTAAGTCTGGCGGTGGACCACGAAGGCTCCGTCTGGGCCGGCACGCGTCAGGGGCTGTTCCGCGGTGCGAAGAAAAACGGCGCCGTGCAATTTGAGCAAGTGATGCCCGCCGGGACGCAGACCAACGAAGCCTTCCGCATGATTCTGGCCGATACTCGCGGCAGGATCTGGGTCGCCGGCGATCAAGGACTCGCTCTCTTCGCCAACAACCGCTGGATTCGCTATACCACTCGCGATGGTTTGAAAGACAACATCGTGGCCCAGGTAGCCGAGGATCCCGATGGCTCCGTCTGGGTCGGTTATGCCGACGCCTACGGCCTCACACACCTGCGCTTCGAAGGCGAGGGAACGCAGGCGGAGCAGTTCACCACCGCGAACGTTCTGCATTCCGACAAGACCTTGTTCCTGGGCCTGGATTCGCGAGGCTGGCTGTGGGTGGGAACCGATCACGGCGCCGATGTTTACGACCGCACGCGCTGGCGCCATTACGGGCGCTCCGACGGCTTGATCTGGGACGACACCAACACCAATGCGTTCCTGGCGGATCGAAACGGCAGCGTCTGGGTCGGCACCAGCCGTGGCATCTCGCGCTTTCAGCCCAGTGCCACCCCCGTCCCTTCCGTGCCGCCTCCCGTGGTCTTCACGTCCGTGAAGTTGGGCGGCAAAGAAGTGGATACGTCCGCCGCGGTGGAGGTTCCCTATCGCGAGAACGCATTGCAGGTGAGTTTCGCGGCGCTCACTTTCGTCCGGGAATCCAGCCTCACGTTCCGCTATCGCTTGGGCAAGCAGAACTGGGTGGAAACGCGGGGCAGGGAACTGAACTATCCGACGCTTTCGCCCGGGCAATACACGCTGGAGATCATGGCGAGCAACGCCGAGGGCGTGTGGAGTTCCGAACCGGCGCGGCTCAACTTCGAAGTGCTGTCGCCCTGGTTCCTGAGCTGGTGGTTCCGGCTGGTCAGCGCGGCCGTGGTGATCCTGCTGGGCCGCTTGATCTGGCAGAGGCGGACCCATCGCCTGGAAGCCGAACGCCAGCGCCTGGAAGTGGCCGTGACCGAGCGCACCCGCGAGCTTTCCACCGAGAAGCAGCGCGTGCTGGAAGAAAAGGCGCGCGCCGAACACGAAAACGCGGTGGTGCAGCGGCAGAAGCAGGAAATCGAGCGCCTGCTCGAAGAAGCCCGGCAAGCCAGCCGCTTCAAGAGCGAGTTTCTGGCGAACATGAGCCACGAAATCCGCACCCCCATGAACGGCATTCTGGGCATGACCGACTTGGTGCTCTCCACCGAATTGAGTCAGGAGCAGCGCGAGTACATGGAAACCGCCCGGCTGTCGGCGGATTCGCTCCTGACCATTCTCAATGACATTCTGGACTTCTCCAAGATCGAAGCCGGAAAGCTGGACGTCAGTCCGATCGAGTTCTCGCTGCGGCTCTCCGTGCACCAAACCGTTAAAATTTTCTCGGTGGCCGCCGGCGAAAAGAAACTGGTGATGCTGGTGAAGATCGCCGACGATTTGCCGGACCGTCTGGTGGGCGATTGGGACCGCGTGCAGCAGATCCTGATCAACCTGATCGGCAACGCGCTGAAGTTCACGGCTCGCGGCGGCGTCACCGTCAGCGTCGAAAAAGAAACCGGCTCTTCGGAAAACGCCGGCGATGGCCGGCTGATGGCGCACTTCTCGGTGTCCGACACTGGCATCGGAATACCGGAAGAGAAGCAGCAGATTATTTTCGAAGCGTTCCGGCAAGCCGACGGTTCCACCACGCGGCGCTTCGGCGGCACCGGCTTGGGGCTCGCGATCTGCACCAAGCTGGTCGACCTGATGGGCGGCCGCATCTGGGTGGAGAGCCAGGAAGGCAAAGGCAGCAGCTTCCACTTCACGGTGGACCTCGCCGTCTCGGCGGCGGAGGCGCTCGGCGCATCCAAGACCGCGAGCTTGCAAAATCTGTTGCGCGCCACCAACGGCACGGCGGAAGCGGATCCTCACCCCGGGTTGAATATTCTGCTGGCGGAAGACAACGTGGTCAATCAGCGCCTGGAGACGAAGCTCCTCCAGAGACGAGGCCACAAAGTCACGCTGGCGGCGACAGGCCGTGATGCGCTGGCATTCTGGGAGCGTTCCTTGACGGACGACTGGCGTTTCGACTTGATCCTGATGGACGTGCAAATGCCGGATATGGACGGCCTGGAAGCCACCGAAGCCATCCGCACGCGCGAGACCGAACGTGGCCAGAGCCGGATCCCGATTGTCGCACTGACCGCCCACACCATGAAGGGCGATCGCGAGCGCTGCATCGCCGCGGGCATGGACGCGTTCATCACCAAGCCCATCGACGCCGTGGCGTTCTTAAAAGTAGTGGAAGAAGTGGGAGTCGCGGCGGCCACGGCTCCCGCGCCGGTTACGGCTTCGCCGCCTGAGCTTGCTGCGCGGCCATCTGCGCCCGCATCGCCTCCATCTGCCGCGTAAGGTGCGGCGTCAGCCCCACCATGCGCTCTATCACCATGAGCTGCGCCCGATGGTGCATCTCATGCTCCTTCACGCTCATCAACATCTCGAAGCGCGTCCGCGTGGCGGGCTGCGCACCCGGCGGCAGGTTCAAGGACTCGCCTAAGTAATCGTCCGGCAGTCCTTCCAGCCAGTTGGCGAAAAGATCCCGCCCGTCGGCCAGCATCTTCAGTACCTCCGCTTTCGAGCGTGAAGCTTTTTCGTCGGCCAGCCGAGGCGTGATAAAGCCCATAAAATCAAATCCGGCCAGCGAGGTCGCTTTCCGGACGCCGTGCATCTCATACGGGAAATCCGGGATGTGGAAAATGTGGATCAGCGTTTCCTGCACGCTGCGCGTGGCGGGCGTGGCGCGGAATCCGTAATGCTCTTCGCCGATTTCCTCGGCAATCTTGATGGTGTTGTTTCGGACAGTGCGGAACGCGCCCGCGAGTTCTTTAGCTCCGTAGTGGGTCATGGCCACTATTCTAAACGCGGCGCAAACGGTGCAGTCGAGCGCGTCTCCCTCGCCTGTTAAAATCGGAGTTCCCATGGAAATCGAGAAAGTCTACGAACCTCAGCGGTTCGAACCGCATTGGGCGCAGTGGTGGGTGGACCAGAAACTGTTCCACGTGTCAGTGGAAAACGCCGCCGAGCCCGGCCAACCCTACTTTTCGCTGGCCATTCCGCCGCCAAACGTCACCGGATCGCTCCACATGGGCCACATGTTCGAGCATTCCATCATCGATGCGCAGATCCGCTGGCAACGCATGTGTGGAAAAAAGACGCTGTGGCTCCCGGGCACCGATCACGCCGGCATCGCCACGCAGATCATGGTGGAGCGGAAGCTCGCCGAAGAGGGTCTCAGCAAGTTCGACTTGGGCCGCGAAGCGTTCGAAGCTCGCGTGTGGGAGTGGAAAGAGCAGTACGGCGGCCGCATCGTCGAGCAGATGAAGCGCGCCGGCGTGAGCTGCGATTGGGATCGCGAGCGCTTCACGCTCGACCCCGGCCTCTCCCGCGCCGTGCGCGAAGCCTTCGTGCGCCTCTACGAAAAGGGCCTGATTTACCGCGCCAATTACATCGTCAACTGGTGCCCTCGCTGCCAGACCGCGCTGTCCGATCTCGAAGTGGAGCACGAAGAGTCCCAGGGCCACCTGTGGCACATCGTCTATCCCGTGAACGGTTCCGATACGAAGCTGGTCGTCGCCACCACGCGGCCCGAAACCATGCTCGGCGATACCGCGGTAGCGATCAATCCGCTCGACCCGCGCGCGGCGGAGCTGCATTTGAAGAGCGTGCGCCTGCCGCTGACGGATCGCGATATTCCCATCGTGCTGGATGAGATGGCGGAGCTGGGTTTCGGCTCCGGCGCCGTGAAGATCACTCCCGCGCACGATCCCAACGATTTCGAGGCCGGGCGCCGTCACGATCTGCCCAGCATTCAGGTGATCGATGAGAACGCTCGCATGACGGCGGCCGCCGGAAAGTTCGCCGGGCTGGACCGCTTCGAAGCGCGCAAAGCAATCGTCGCGGAGCTGGAAGCGCTCGGCCTGATGGAAAAAATCGAGCCGTACAAACTCAATGCCGCGCGCTGCCATCGTTGCCGCACCATCGTGGAGCCTCTGGTTTCCAAGCAATGGTGGATGAGCATGAAGCCTCTCGCCGAGCCCGCCATCAAAGCGGTGGAGGACGGCCGCATCACCTTCGTGCCCGCCAACTGGTCGAAGACCTACTTCGAATGGATGTACAACATTCGCGATTGGTGCATCTCGCGCCAGCTCTGGTGGGGCCATCGCATTCCGGCGTGGCACTGCGGCGATTGCAAGGAAGTCACCGTCGCGCGTGAGACTCCGTCGGCGTGCGCCAAGTGCGGATCGGTAAACCTGGTGCAAGAGACCGACGTGCTCGATACATGGTTTTCAAGCGGACTGTGGCCGTTTTCCACGCTCGGATGGCCGGACAACACTCTAGACTTACAGGCGTTTTATCCCACGTCGCTGCTGGTGACCGGTTTCGATATTATCTTCTTCTGGGCCGCGCGCATGATCATGTTCGGCATCGAAATGATGGGCGACGTGCCGTTCCGCCAGATCCACATTCACGGCCTGGTGCGCGATGCGGACCGGCAGAAAATGTCGAAGACCAAGGGCAACGTGATCGATCCCCTGGTGATCAACGAAAAGTTCGGCACCGATGCCGTGCGCTTCGGCTTGCTGGTGAGCGCGGCTCCCGGCGGCGATATCGCGCTGAGCGAAGAGCGCATCGACGCGGAAAAAGCGTTCGCGAACAAGATCTGGAACGCCTCTCGCTTGTTATTCAGTAAACCGCGAGACGGTGCGGGCGCGGCCGTGTCGATGGCGGACCGCTGGATCGCCAGCCGCTTCAACGCCGCGGCGGAGACCGCGAATCGCGCGTTTGAACATCACCGCTATCACGAAGCCGCGGACACTCTGTATCACTTCTGGTGGGACGAGTTCTGCGATTGGTACCTAGAGCTGAAGAAGCCGGAAACCGATTGGAGCTACGCGTACGTGATCTACGAAAAGGCCCTGCGCCTGCTGCATCCGCTGATGCCGTTCATCACGGAAGAACTGTGGCAGCGCCTCGAAACCGGCGGAAAATCGATCGCCCTGGCCGCGTATCCACAAGCCGAAGCGTGCGATGCCCAGGTGGAGCGTGAGATGAACCTCTTCCAGGGCGTGGTCACGCAGATCCGGCAGGACCGCGCAGCGAACAAGATCGACCGCGGCCAATCGTTGACAGCGGAGTTGCACGCGGGCGGCGAGCACGCGGTCTTCGCGGCGCTGAAAGACGGTATCGAGCGCATGGGCAACGTGACGCTGACCCTCACCGACGCATCTCCGTTCGCTCTGAAACTGAACATCCCCATCGACCGCGCGCGCCTCGAAAAAGAGAACGAGGGCCTCGAAAAACAAATCGCCAATCTCGACCGTCAACTCACCGACGAAAAATTCCTCTCGAAAGCCCCCGAGAAAATCACCGCCGGGATGCGCGAGAAAAAGGCCGGCTATGAGGCGCAGCTCGCGAAAAATCGCGCCGCGCTGGGCTTGTGATCGACCTTCGTCATTCGCGCAGCGGCATCATCGCCGGACATCCGGTGGAGTGGTTCGATACGCTCGACTCCACCATGACCCTCGCGACGCTGCTCGCTCGCGACAAGTGTCCGCACGGAACCATCATCGGCGCCGATGAGCAAACGGCGGGCATCGGCCGTCAAGGACACTCGTGGCATTCCGAGCGCGGCACCGGACTCTACGTCTCCATCGTCTTGCGTTTGGCGAAGCCCGCGCCCGTGATCACGCTAGCGCTCGGACTCGCCGTGCAGGAAGCGATCGCGCAACTCACCGGCCTCGCGCCGGACCTCCGCTGGCCCAACGACGTTTTGATCGACGGACTGAAGTGCGCGGGGATTCTAACCCAGCTCGATGGCGACGCGGTCATCGCCGGCATCGGCATCAACGTGAGCCAAGCCGCGTTTCCGCCCGATCTCGAAGCCACCTCGCTCCTGCTGGCGGGCGCCACGGTAACTCGCGAAAATGTTTTGGCGACGCTGGTCCAAGCCATCGACCGCTGCTGCTCGATTCTGCAAGAGCAAGGCCCCGATGCGATTCTGCGCATGTTTGAGGCGAGCTCCAGCTACGCCGTCGGCCGCCGCGTGCGCGTCGATCAAGTCGACGGCGTCGTCGAAGGCGTCACGCGCGGCCTCGACCCCGCGGGCTTCCTCATCGTCCGCCGCGACAACGGCCAGGACACCACCATTCTCGCCGGAGGTGTGCGCCCATGCTCCTAGCCCTCGATGTCGGCAACACCAACGTCACCATCGGAGCCTTTGACGGAGCGCGGCTCGCCGGCCGCTGGCGCCTCCGCACCATCAAGGAACAGACCGCCGACGAGTGGGGCATCCTCCTCCGCAACCTCTTCACGCTTTCCTCGCTCGATTTGAACGCCGTCGACGGCGTCATCATCTCAAGCGTCGTGCCCGCAGTCGATCAGCCGCTCGAAGCCATGGCGGAGCGTTACTTCCACCGCCAGCCCATCTTCGTCAACAACAAGATCGATCTCGGCGTCCCCGTCTTGTACGACAATCCTCGCGAAGTGGGCGCGGACCGCCTCGTGAATAGCGTTGCCGCGCTGCACAAATTCGGCGGACCCGTCGTTGTCGTCGACCTCGGCACCACCATCAACTTCGACATCGTCTCCGCGAAAGGTGAATTCCTGGGCGGCGTGCTGTGCCCCGGCATCGGCATGTCCATCTCAGGATTATTCGCGCGCACGGCCCGCCTCCCCATGGTGGATTTCCGCGAGCCCGAAAAACTCATCGGCTCCAACACCGTCGGCAGCCTCACCTCGGGGCTGTACTACGGCTTCGTCGGCATGATCGACGGCATTCTGGAACGCCTCGCCGCCGAACTCGGTCCGAACATGAAGTCGGTCGCCACCGGCGGCCAGGGACACATGATCGTGAAGGCGTCGCGCTGGGTCAAAACGTACGATGAGGATCTGACGCTCGAAGGGTTGCGCATCATTTGGGAACGCAACGTTCCTCAGTGAACCGCCCAGTAGTGATGACCGGCGACTACTTCAATTACTTCACCGAAATCGAAGACCACTTTCGGATCGCGCGCGGCACGGGCTTGTTCCTGCTGTCTCCGCTGGATTGGGCGATGATCGAATCGTGGAAAAACTCCGGCGTCCCGCTCGAAGCCGTGCTGCGCGGGATCGATGCGGCGTTTGCGAAGTGGCGCGTCCGGCCGCCCCGCGCGCGAACGCAGATGGTGAACTCCCTCGCATTCTGCGCGCAGGCCATCGCCACGGAAGCGCAGGCCATGCTCGACGGCACTCCCGCGCCGAAGAAGGAAGCCGCGCCTCCGTTCCCGGTTGACGATGTCCGAGCCTTCGTCGCGCGCAACGCCGCCGCTCTGCGCAAAGCCTCCCAAGAGGATCTCGCCGCGTCGCTCGAAGCGCTGGATCTCGACGCGCTCTACGGTGACCTGGAACAACTCGACCAGCGCCTCACCGCCATCGAAGAGAAGATGATCGCCCGCCTGCGCTCCACCGCGTCGGACGAAGCGATGTTCGAAGCCCGTCAATCGCTCGACCGGCAGCTCAAACCCTACCGCAGCAAGATGAGCGCGGAACAACTTGCTCTGCTCGAACGCCAGTTCCTGGAACGGAAACTTCTCGAGACCTCCGGTCTTCCGCGGCTCAGCTTATTCTATTTGTAGCCAGTTTTATCTCTGAAACAGAGGTAGTGTAAACTGGAATCGTAAGACGGAGGTGGGTCTTCTCGAGTAGCCTGCCCAATGCAAACCACGCCTTTCTGCCTCAGAAAAGCTGGTTTTCAAAAGCGAACCTGCCCTCTGGCGCGGTGAGCGCCGTGAGAAGGGTAGTTTGCGGCCTGATCGACCTTGTTTTCCCCGATCAATGCCGCCTCTGCAACGAACCCCTCCATGAAGTTTCCCGCATCCCCGTCTGCTCCCGCTGCCTGCACCAACCGGAACCGCTCCACGCCGAATCTTTCTGCGCCACTTGCCGGACTCCCTTCGTCAATCGAGCCCCTCTCGATGAAGCAGGCCAATGCGCCCTGTGTCGACTCGGCGCGAACGGGTTCGATCAGGTGTACTCCTTCGGAGCCTACGAAGGCTCTCTACGGCGGCTGATCCACCTGTTCAAGTTCGAAGGCGTGCAGCCCCTCGCGAAACCGCTAGGCGAATACCTCGCGCTCGCGCTCCCGCGTGAAACAAATTTCGATGCGATTGTTCCCATGCCTTTGCACTGGTGGCGGCAATGGGACCGCGGCTTTAACCAGTCCGAACTGCTCGCCAAAGAAATCGGCCGCCGCTGGAACGCGCCGGTTCGCCCCCTGGTCCATCGCAAGCGAGCCACGGCTCCGCAGGCTGGGCTCACCAGTTCGCAGCGCCGACTAAACGTGCGCGGAGCCTTCTCCGTGAAGGCCAAATCTTCCTTAAAAGGAATGCGAATTCTGCTGGTGGACGACGTTCTCACCACCGGCGCGACAGCCAGCGCGTGTGCGCGGGCGTTGAAGCGAGCGGGAGCCTCGCACGTGTCTTTCCTCGCGTTGGCGAGGCGTGATCGCAGAAGTTCGGTGCCGGATTTTGAAATCGCTGGCTCGGCCACCGCCGGGTCGTGAAGAAGTCGCGTAATGAAATCGCGCACCCGGGCGCCACGGGGCCCTGTGCGCTAAGGAGCTTGATTCGCCATGATCGGGAATGCTCAGGAACGTTTGCATCGACCGGTGCTCGTGCTGAACTCCAGCTATGAGCCGATCAATGTGTGTGCGGCGCGCCGCGCGCTCGTCCTCGTCTTGAAAGGCGTCGCCGCGGCGGAGGAACATGGCTCCGGCCAGGTGCACTCGGCGCGCCACGCCGTAAAGGTGCCCAGCGTCATTCGCCTGCTCGAATACCGCCGGATTCCTCACCAGACCCGGTCGCTCTCGCGTAAAAACATTTTGATGCGGGACCGTTACACGTGCCAATACTGCCAGCGCACGTTCAACACCGGCGAACTCACGCTCGATCACGTCATGCCGCGCTCCCGCGCCGGTGAAACCACCTGGGAAAACCTGGTCGCCTGTTGCCACGCTTGCAACAACCGCAAGGGCAACCGAACCCCGGAAGAAGCCAACATGCGCCTTACCCGCGCCCCCCGGCCGTTCAGTCTCCACACCAGCCGCCACCTGATGCGCCTACTCGGCAAGAGCGACGATCAGTGGCGCAAGTATTTGTTCTACTAAGCGAATGTCGATGGGGTTCTCCTCGGATTCTTCAAGGAGAGGGAACGGGAATCAGAGATGATTCCGGCCTGGTTTAGAGCAGCACGGCGATCATCCCATCGGGCGATCCTCTCCTGGAGCACGCCTGTAATGCGCAGCTGCATCATCCTTGCAATTGTGGCATCCCGTGCCGGATTTGCAAGGATGACCAACTGCTAGTAAGTTGGGCCCGCGGATCGAACTTGCCGTTCCCGCGCGCTCAAGTTACGAGCTCTACTACTCCCTGCATGACCCTTTCCCTACCGCCCCGGCTGTAGCTGAACTCCTCTCCAAACCCTGATATCATTATTCGGGATTCACGCCCACACGTTCACGCCGAGAGGAGAGCCCCATGTCCAAATCACCCAAGACCTCCGTTGGTCGCCGCGGCTTTTTGAAGGGCGCCGCCGCCGGAGCAGCCGGAGCCGCCGCCATCGTCACCACCACTCCCTTGGTGCAAGGGCAGGGTCAGGGCAACGGCAAGGGCGGTAACGGCAGAGGCGGAGCTCCCACCGCTGCGCCGGCTCCCACCGAAGCGGGACTCGCTCGCGATGCCGGCAACGTTCGGCCGCCCGCGGTCGCACGGTTGATCACTCGCGCGGCCTCTGATCTCCAGGTGGAGTGTCTGAAGCAGCTCGGCATCGAATACTGCGCCGCGAATCCGGGCTCGAGCTTCGAAGGCTTGCAGGAATCCGTCATCAACTACGGCAACCCGGCGAACAAGATGCCGGAGTTCATCACCGCTCTGCACGAAGAATCCGCCGTCACCATGGCGCACGGCTACGCGAAGGCCGAAGGCAAGCCGATGCTCGCGCTGCTGCACGGAACCATCGGCATCCAGCACGCCGCCATGTCTATTTATCAGGCGTATTACGATCGCACGCCGGTCTTGATGATCGCGGGCAATGATCCGGACTTCATCGCCGCCCACACCGCGCACGACATGGCAGGCATGGTCCGCAGCTACACCAAGTGGGACGCCGAGCCCAAGACCGTCGAGGAATCCCTCGTCGCCATTCAGCGCGCTTACAACGAAGCGATCACGCCTCCCATGGCGCCGACGCTGGTCGTCCTCAGTTCCGAGGTTCAAAAGGAAAACGTTCCCGACCTCAAGATTCCCGCCTATAAGCCCCCGACCTTCGTCACCATCGACGCGACCCATGCGCGCGACATCGCGAAGGCTCTGCTCGACGCGCAGAATCCCCGCATCGCCGTCGGCCGTTTGCGCACGCCTGAAGGAGTGAAGAGCGCGGTCCAACTCGCCGAGCTCGTCGGAGCTTCCACCAGCACCACCGCCACCAACGGTCCCATGAGCTTCCCGCAGCGTCACGCGCTCTGCGGACCCGGTGCCGACACCACGTACGATTACACGCTCGGCCTGGAAGCCGCGGGCGCGCAGGCGTCCATCACCGGACCCGGCATCAGCCAGGTGGCCGCGGTGCGCGATACAGTCCACATTGATTTCGGCGGCATCAGCGGAGGCGGAGGCGGAGGCGGCGGTGGCCGTGGAGGTGGCGGCGGCCGCGGCGGTGGAAAAGGCGGCGGCAAGGGTGCGGCAGCGGCTGCTCCTCTGAATGCGGATGCGGAAGCCAGCCTCCCGCTGCTCATCGCCGAAGTGCAGCGTCAGATCACTCCGGATCAGAAGTCGCGGATTGCCGCGCGCATCGCCAAACACACCACGGCGAATCACGAAGCCCACGTCACCGCGGTCGCCACGGCGGTTCAATCCAAAATGGCCGGATGGAACGGCAGCCCCATCAGCACCGCTCGCGTCTACGCGGAGCTGTGGCCTCTCATCATGAATGAGGATTGGTGCTTCTCCTCGCCCAGCAATTTTTCGGGCGGACATAACAGCCAGTTGTGGGATCACAACAAGCCGTACAGCTACCTCGGTGGTCAAGGCGCGGGAGGCATGGGCTACGGCGCTCCCGCATCGGTAGGGGCGGCGCTCGCCGCGAAGGCTCGCGGACGCTTCGTGGTCAACATCCAGACCGATGGCGATCTCAACTACGCCCCCGGAGTCCTGTGGACCGCCGTGCACCACAAGCTGCCGATGCTCACCGTGATGCACAACAATCGCGCGTGGCATCAGGAGTACATGTTCGTGCAGTACATGGCCGGAGTTCGTGGACGCCGCGGCGATCACGCCGAAATCGGCAGCACCCTGCGCGATCCCTTCATCGACTACACGAAGATGGCCGCCGGATACGGCATGCCGGGCGAGGGACCCATCACCGACCCCACGAAACTTTCCGCCGCCCTGAAACGCGGCGTGGCTTCCGTCAAACGCGGCGAGCCGTACATGATCGACGTGGTGACGCAGCCTCGCTAGGGCTTCGTCTATAAGGACACTCCGATGAAGAGAATCATTTGCATCGCGGCCCTGCTCGCCGCCCTCACCGTAACGATGTCATACGCGCAGCGCGGCGGAGGCCGAGGGAATAACGCCGCACCCGCGAAGCCCGTCCCCACGCCCACCAGCCCCGTCAGCGGCAATGCCGTCAACGGAAAAGCCGTCTACTACGCCTATGGCTGCTACGCATGCCACGGCTACAACGGCGAAACCGGAGCCCGGCCCTTCGTCGGACGCTGGGGCAACCTCGGCACTGAGCAAGCGTTCCTCACCTTCTTGCGCGGACGCGCCAACGTCGCCCCCGTGACGCCCGCCGCCAACATGCCGAACTTCAGCGAGGCCTCGCTGCCGGATAAACAAGCCAAGGATATCTATGCTTACATCCGCACCTTCAAAAGCACCGCGCCCGCCGAGTTGAAGGACGCCGCCGCGTTGAACGCCATCGTGGAAGCTTCGAAGAAATAGAAACGCGATCGCGGGCCGCTAGACTGGAATCATGTCCACGGCTGCCGCTGTCTCGGCATTGTTCCAACCGTTCACGCTGAAAAACCTCACGCTCCCGAACCGGGTCGTGATGGCCCCCATGACCCGCGGAAAATCCCCGCGCGGAGTCCCCGGAGAAAACGTCGCCGCGTACTATCGCCGCCGCGCCGAAGGCGGTGTCGCCCTCATCATGACCGAAGGGACGTACGTCACTCCCGGCGCCGGCTTCTATCCCGATGTGCCGCATTTCTACGGCGAAGAATCGCTCGCCGGCTGGAGCCGCGTTCTCCAAGCCGTCCACGCCGCGGGCGGACGCATCTTCCCTCAACTGTGGCACTGCGGCCTGGTCCCCGGTCCGGACGGAAAGCTCGGCGCGGATGCCGTGGGACCCTCCGGTTTGATAAAGCCCGGCCAGCCAGCCACTGAGCCGATGACGCAACAGGATATCGACCGCGTCGTGCGTGCCTTCGGCGAAGCCGCGGCGGCCGCCGAGCGCCTGGGTTTCGACGGCGTCGAGATCCACGGCGCGCACGGCTATCTGGTCGATCAATTCTTCTGGCAAGGAACCAATCTCCGCACCGATGCCTACGGTGGCGATCTCGTCGCGCGCACCCGCTTCGCAGTCGAAGTCATTCGCGAGATCCGCAGCCGGGTCTCCGCGGCATTCCCCGTGTGCCTCCGCTTCTCGCAATGGAAATTGCAGGATTACACCGCGCGCCTCGCCCCCACGCCCGCCGAGCTCGAAGCTTTTCTCGCCCCGCTCAGCGCCGCGGGAGTCGACATCTTCCACTGCTCGCAGCGCCGCTTCTGGGAACCGGAGTTCGCAGGCAGCGCTCTCAACCTCGCCGGCTGGACCAAAAAACTCACCGGCAAACCCTCCATCACCGTCGGCTCCATCACGCTGAATCAGGAATTCACGCGCTCCTTCGCCACGCCCGACACCGCCGCCGTCACCGGCATCGACGAACTCGTCGAACGCCTTGATCGCGGCGAATTCGATCTCATCGCCGTAGGAAGATCGCTCATCGTGAACCCGGCGTGGCCCGCCACCGTCCGTCGCGGAGCCGTCGCCGAACTCAGGCCCTTCCAGCGCGACGTGCTAAAAGAATTGGTATAGACGTATGTGCCGCAGCATCAAACCTCTCTTCAACTTCGATCCGCCCGTGACGGAAGACGAAATCCGCGCGGCCTCGCTCCAGTTCGTGCGCAAGATCAGCGGCTTTCACAAGCCCTCGAAAGCCAATGAGGCTCCGTTCCTCGCCGCCATCGAAGAAATCGCGGGAGTCTCCACACGCCTTCTGCGCGCGCTCGAAACCGTCGCGCCGCCGAAGAATCGCGAGGAAGAAGCCGCGAAAGCGCGAGCCCGCCGCTTACTTGCCGAACAGCATCCGCACCGCGATCACGCCTAACGCGATCGCGAAGACCCTTTGCAACGTCACGCTGGACAAACTGTTCGCCAGTTGCCCTCCGATCCATCCGCCCGCCAGAAAGCCCACGCAGATCAGTGCGGCCGCGCGCACGTCCACGTGCCCTTGCTTGAAATACGGCATCACCGCCAGAATGCCGATCGGTGGAATCAACAAGGCCAGCGTCGTGCCTTCCGCCCTGTGCTGCGAATACCCGAACAGAAATACCAGCGCGGGAACGACCACCACTCCGCCGCCGATCCCGATCAATCCGCTCAAGACTCCCGCCACCAGGCCCACCAGGATCAATGCCAAGGCAAGTTGCATCGTTCTCTCCTTCGGCGGAGCCGTCTTCAGTTGCGCAAACTCCCGGCCAACTCTTCGGCCCGTTGCGACCCCACAACCATCACCGCACCGCCCTCCAGCGTCACCCGCACCCCACGATCGTTCGCCGCCAGATACGCCTTTTCCTTGCGTGTGGACCGGATTCCGTACCCGCCATAATCGCGCTCCGGATCGAAGCGAATGACCTCCGCTGACCGAATCTCTTCGCGCGAAACCCGCCGCACGCGCCAGAATCCGCGCAGCGCCACCACCAGCTTTCCGTCGCCCACATCAGTGACCAAGCGCACCGTGATCAAGGGGAAATACACGATCCACAGAAATACGGTCCAACCGATCACACTCCCGTTCGACATCGGGTGCGTGCCCCAGTTGTGGACCGTCGAGGTGTGGCCCAACGCTACTTGCCAGATCAGCAGCGCCAGCATGCCGCACGGTGGAATCGCCAGCGCGACGCCCACGCGCCGCAGGGGCAAGCGTTGCGACTCATGAAATGTCTTCACCGCAACAAGCCGGCGACGTATTGAACCGTTTGGTACTGCGTCTGGTAATCGTACTTCGCATTGAGATTCTCAATCTCCGCTTGCGTCAAGCTCAACTGTGCTTGCGTCAGGTCTACGATCGAAGACAATCCCAGATCGTAGCGGCCCTGCGCCAGATCCAGCGCCTGCGTCGCGTTGCGCAGAAATTGAGCGGTCACGTCGATGCGCTGGAACGCGTCGTTCGCCGCCGCCCACGCCACGCGAACGTCGCGGGAAATGCGCTGCTGCTCATCGCGAAGCCTCTGCTCCGATTCCAAAGTCTTCTCGTTCGCCGCCGTCCTTCGCGCGGAGAAGAGATGGCCGTTGAAAATCGGGATGTGGACGTTCGCCGCGATCGCTTCGTACTCCGCGGGAATCGGCGACGTCGCCGGAGTATTGATGTAAGGCAAAAACCCGCCCACCGCCACCGCGCTCACCGTGGGCCGCGAAAGATCCTTTTCCGCCTCGGCGAATTTCTGCGCCGCCAGGCGAGAGAAGCGCAGACTCGCCAGCTCCGGCCGGTTGCCCAACGCCTCCATCAGCAATTCCTCGGCGCCCGCCGGAGGTCCCGCCGGCGCAGGCTCATCGGCCAGTTGATAATTTGCGGGCTGGTCCGATCCCAGAGCTCGACCCAGTTCCGCCAGCGCCGCCTGCACGCTATCCTGCGCGCGTAACAACAGCAGCTTTGCGTCGGACACATTCACATCCGCCGTGCTCGCGTCGAATTGCGATTTCAAGTTGTTGCGCGCCAGCTCATTTACCTGATCGTCCAGTTGCTGCCGCGTGGACACGGTTTGCTGTGCGACCCTCACCAAAGCCTGTGAGCGAAGCACATCGAAGTACGCGCGAGTCACTCGCAGCAGCACGTCGGACCGCGTCGCCTGCGAATCCTGCACCGCCGCTTGCGCTTGGAAGCGGGAACTTGCCACTAAATTCGAAGTCCGGCCCGAATCCGTGATCAACTGCCGCACAATCACGCCTTGCCCGAAGCGATCGAACAGCCGGGATGCCGACAAGTCGCCCGCGCCGATCCGCGCGAGGTCGTTGCTCTGCGACGCCGTGATCTCGCCTGAGACCGTCGGATAGTACGCCGAGCGATTCTCCACGATCACCTGATTCGCGTAATTGATTTCATTCTGCGCGGCCTGCACTTGCGGATGATTCTGGATCGCCAGCGCCTCCGCTTGCGCCAGCGTCAGCGGCGGCAACTGCGCCAGGGCAAGCGGCGCGCCAATCGTCAGAAAAAAAGCAGCCAGATTCTTCATACAGTCGCCGGATGAGGCCGGTTCCGGTACATCAGCAGATACGCGGCGGGCACGATGAATACGGTCAGCAGCACGGAAACGGTCAGGCCTCCGATGATCGCTCGAGCCAGCGGCGCATACTGTTCGCTTCCCGTGCCCAGCTTTAACGCCATCGGCACCATGCCGATGATGGTCGCCAGCGAGGTCATCAAAATGGGACGCAACCGCACGCGGCATGAGGTGATCACCGCGTCCTTCACCGATTGCCCCTGCTCCTCTAAGCGGTGCGCGAATTCCACGATCAAGATGCTGTTCGACGCCGCGATGCCTACCAGCATCAGCACTCCCATCAGCGACATCACGTTCAGAGTGGTGTGCGTCAGCGGCAGCACCACCAGCACTCCGATGAAGCCCATCGGCACCGCCAGCATGATCAATAGCGGATCTTTGAAGGACTTGAACTGCGCCACCAGGATCAGGAACAGCAGCACCACGGCTAAGGAGAGTCCTTCGCCGAAGCTCACGAAAGATTCGTTCATGCCCTTCACCATCCCGCGCAGGTTGACGCGGACATTGTTCGGAAACTTCTCCGAAGCCAGCAACTTGCTGATCTGCGTGGAGAGCTTGCCCAGATCCTCGCCGGCCGGCGTGACGAAAACGTCGGCGATCCGCTGGATCTGATAATGATCCACTTCCGTCGGCGTCTGCACCAGCTCAAGGGTCGCCACGTTCCCCAGCACCGTGATGGGCCGCGACCCGCCATCGATGCGCGGGGGATTGGGCGTGTGCGCGCCGTCGATCTTGCTCTCGATTCCCCGCAGCGGAATCTGCTGCAGATCCACCATATTGTGTACCGCGGGCTTGCCGTTCTCGTAATACTGCACCGTCAAGAAGTAATCGTTGCCGGTCTGGTGGTCCACCCAGTAATTCGGCGCGATCATCGTATTCGAATTCAAACTCGTGATGACGTTGTTCACAATTTCTTTTTCGGTCAACCCCAGCTCGGAAGCGTGCACGCGGTCGATATTCAGCTTCAGCGCCGGATAGTTCAGATCCTGCGGAATGTATACTTCGCCCGTGCCCGGCATCTTGCGAATGCGCGCCGCCAGATCCTGCGCGATGCCGTAGGCGCGATCCATGTTGCGGCTGCTCACCTGGATGTCGATCGGAGCCGCCATGCCGGAATTGAGGATCGCGTCCACCATTGACCCGCTCGAAAAGAACGTGCGCAGGTCCGGATACTGGGCGGAGATCGCGCGGCGCACGCGATCCATGTACTCGAAACTGCTGACCTTGTGCTCCTCTTTTAACTCCACCTGCACCGTGGCCGTGTAAGGACCGGCATTGCTGCTATACAACGCCGAAAAGTCCGGCACGATGCCGATGTTCGAAACCACCATGTTGAAATCCACCGGATCGACGGTCTGCTTGATCAGATTCTCCACTTTGCTGACGTAATCTTCCGTGGATTCGATGCGCGTGCCCGTAGGAGCCTTCAGCGTGATGGTGAACTGGCCCGCGTCCGTGCGCGGGAAAAACGCGAGGCCCAGGTAGGGATAAATCAGCAGGCTCGCCCCGAACGCGCCCATCAACACCAGCACCGTCACCGCCGGAACGCGCAAACATCCCCTCACCGCCTTTTCGTAAACATTCAGCAGGCTCGTGAAGCGGCGATTGAACCAGCCATTGAAGCCGCCGCCGGAATGCCCGTGATCCCCATGCGGAGCCTTCTTTAAATAGCGAGCGCAAAACAGCGGGATCACCGTCATCGCCACGAAGTAAGACGCAAACAGCGAAAGCACCACCGCCACGGCCAACGCGGAGAACAGGAATTTACTCACGCCGTTCAAAAACGTCACCGGAAAGAACACCACCGCCGTCGTAAGCGTCGCGGCCAGCACCGGCAAACTCACTTCGGACCCGCCGGCTTCCGCGGCCGCTTCCGGCGAGGCCCCCATTTCCAAATGCCGGAAAATATTTTCGAGCGAGATCACCGAATTGTCGATCACGCGGGAGAACGCGAGTGCCAGTCCGCCCAGGATCATCGTGTTGATGGTGCTGCCCATCATGTACAGCACCACGAAGGTCGCCAGTGCGGAGAGCGGAATCGAGAGGAACACCGCCAGCGTCGCCCGCATGCTTCCCAGGAAGATCAGAATCATCAGGCTAGTGAGCACCAGGCCGATGGTCCCTTCATCCAACAGCGTGTGGATCGCCTGCTTCACGAACGCGGATTGATCGAAAACCACGGCCGTCGAAAGTTGCTGCGGCAGATCCAGCAGCTTCGGCAGCATCTCGCGAATACCGTTCACCACGCTGATCGTGTTGGTGTCGCCGCCCTGCTTCAGAATCGGCAGATACACAGACCGCTGCCCGTCCACCCGAACCACGTTGTACTGGATTTGATTTGCGTCTTTCGCTTCGCCCACGTCGCCGATCGTCACCGACCGCTGGCCCACCGTCTTAATCGGAATGTTGTTGATCTCGTCGACCTTGTCCACCAGGCTGTTTGAGTAAAGGTAGTAATCGTACGGCCCCATCTTCACATCGCCGGCGGGAAGAATCAGATTGCTGCTGTTGAGCGCGCCCACCACATCCATCGGACTCATCTGCCGCGACAGCAGCTTGATCGGATCCACGTACACCATTACCTGCCGGTACTCGCCGCCGAACGGAGGCGGAATCGCCGACCCCGGCACCACCACAATCTGATTGCGGATGTTGAACTGGCCGATGTCGTGGAGCTGTGTCTGGCTCAAGCCCTGGCCCTTCAGCGTCACCAGGCACACCGGCAGACTCGACGCGTCCATCTTCATCACCACCGGAGGCAGCGTGCCCGGCGGCAGCCGCTTCAAATCCGCCAGCGCCAGATTCGCGAGCTGCGAAACATCGGCGTCCGCATTTGTTCCGGGCTGAAAGAACACTTTGATCATGCTGATCCCCAGCATCGACCGCGATTCCATATGATCGATGCCGGACGCCAGCGTGAAGAATCGTTCCAGCGGATTCGTGATGTCGGTCTCCACGTCCTGCGGCGGCATGCCGGAATAAAACGTCGCCACCACCACTTCGGGAAGATTGATCGGCGGAAAAAGATCCACCGGCATCCGCAGCAGGCTGTTCACTCCGATCAGCACCAGCACCAGGCAGATTACGACGACGAAGTATGGATTACGAATGGAAAATCGAGACATGCGCTACTTTTTCTCTTCTTTGCCTTCGGTCGCGGCCAGCTCCACCATCTTGGGTTGCACGGTTTGATCCGCCTTGAGGCTGCTGCGATCGCCCACCACGACAGACTCGCCTTCCTTCACGCCGGAGAGCACCTCCGCGTCCGTCGCCGTCTGGATGCCGAGTTGCACCGGACGCACTTCAATCTTGTTCGACGAATTCACCACGTAGACCGTAGGCTGATCGCCTTGACTCACCGCTTGCAGCGGCACCGTGAGCGCATGATCCTTGCGCTCCAGAGTGAGGGTGGCCTCCGCGTAGAGCCCCGGCACCAGCACGCGATGGGGATTTTCCACGTCCACCTCGGTGTGCATGGTGCGCGTGTCTTCTTGCACGTCCACGGAGAAGCGCTTCACGATTCCCGGCACGGTCTGATTCAGCGAAGGCACCAGCACGCTCACCGGCCGTCCCACCTGGATGTAGCGCACGTACGATTCCGGCACCGGAATCACTAACCGGAACTTGTCGTCTTCGGAAAGCCGCACCAGCGGCATCGCCTGCGTGCTGGAATTGGTGCCTGCCTGCATCAGCGTGCCCAGGTTCGCGTACCGCTGCGTCACGACGCCCGCGAACGGAGCCGTGATCTTGCTGTAATCGAACAGCACCTTATCGTGATCCTTCTTCCGCTCCGCCGATTCCATCTGGCTGTTCATTACGTCCAGATTCGATTTGGACGCTTCCACTTGCGCCTCCGCCGCCAGATCCTTGCCCTGCGCGTCGTCCACTTCCTGCTGCGCCACCAGGCCCTTCTTGTCTTTCGAAACTTTGTTCAGGCGATCGTATTGCAGATGCACCGCGGTGTACTGCGCCTGCGAGCGATTCAGCTCGTTCTGCGCATGCGTCACCTGATTCTGCGCGGTCTTGATCGCGGCGTCATCCTGCGCCAGTTGCGATTGCAGCTCAGGAATGTCCAGCGTCGCCATCACCTGTCCGGCTTGCACGCGCGATCCGTAGTCGACTTTGATATCGGTGACGTAGCCCGCTTCTTTCGCGTACACGTCGATCACCTGATACGGCACCAGCTCTGAGGAAAGCGCTACCGTGCGCTCCAGGTTCTTCTTTCCTGCCTTCGTCACGCCCACCGAAACCTCGGCGCTCGCGCTCGCGTCGCCAGGGTTGTTAGCCTGCACTTTTTCTGAGCTTCCGCACGAAGCCAGGCAGCCGGCGCCGATCGCGATGGCGCCCCACCAAATCACCCACCGTGAATTCACTTACGACCTCCAGGGCTGATCGCAAGACACGCTTGCGGTCTGGATCCGCTTCGATAATTCTTCTAACGAAAAGTCGCGGGAACGGCAGAAGCGGATCAGCTCCTGTTCCTCCTTCAACAAACGCGATGCCACTTCCGGTATTTCGGGCGCGATCGGCAAAGGCACCGTCAGCAAACCGTGGCGGTCCCCGTGAAGTAAATCTCCGGGCGCGATCTTGAGGCCGCCGATTTCCACCGGCTCTCCGAATTCGATAATGTGCGCGTACGCGTGCGATACCGAAACGCATCCCGCGAAAAGCTGGAACCCCATCTCCTCCACCGCCGGCAGGTCCCGCACCGCGCCGTTCGTCACGCAACCCACACATTTCAACGCGAGCCCGATGCTTGCATGAATCTCGCCGATGAACGCTCCTAAGCCGGGCATCGGATCGGCATCTTGCAAAACCATCACGCGAGGTTCCGGTACGGACGCGACATAATTCCACCAGTCCATGCGGTCGTAGTAGCAGCGATGCGTCATCGGCGGAGACGCCGTTCGAATACGTCCCGTAACCGCGTAACCCACCATCGGCGCCAGGTTCGGGAACTGACACTTCACCACGCCGGAGACGAAGCCCTCGTTGCGCAGGCGGACATCCGCCCGCTCGATGGCGTTTGAAACCATGCAGGAATCCAAGGCGCGAAGCTTTTCAAGGTCGGCGGCGGAAAGCGCGGAAGGGTGGGACATCTCCGTTACTCACAATACGACGGGACCGCCGTTCCCACCCATACCAGGAAGTTGGTATTTTTCCGGAATACGTCGAGTAGTCTGCTCTAAAAACGCATGCCGTCGGTTAGCATGGGGCAATGTCGGCCACCGCTCGTCCTAAAACCAGCTCGGACCGCGTGTTTTTTAGCTCGCGGCTCACTCTGGTCATCGGATTCGGCGGCTTGTTGCTGATCATGGCCGCGGCCGGGGTGGACGCCCTCAGTGTGCTGCGCACCTACAGGCAAAATGACGAACAGATTCGCGGCCGCTACCTCTCGCAGAATCACGTCCTGAACGACATCCGTTCGGATGTCTACGTTTCCGGCACCTACGTCCGCGATTATTTGCTGGAGCCCGACCCGGACCGTGCCGAGTCTTTTCGCACCAGCCTCGAAGACGTCCGGAAACGCATGGAAGCGGCGCTGCAACTCTACGGGCGGCAGGCCGGTCCGGCGGAAACGCAGCATTACTCCGCCTTGCAAACCGAACTCGCCGATTACTGGGGCACGCTCGCGCCGATTTTCAAATGGGGCGCCACGGAACGGCGCGCCTCTGGCTACCCGTTTCTCCGCGATGAAGTGTTTCCACGGCGGCAGAGTATGCTCGCCATCGCGGACCGCATCGCCACCATCAACGAAGAACAGTTGACCGCGGGAAACGATCAGATCGTCTCGCTGCTGCTGCGCTTTCAGACCCGCCTGCTGGGGACGCTGGTGGCGGCCCTGGTGCTCGGCTTGGGAATGGCGTGGTTCAGCACGCGCAAGATCCTTCGGCTCGAAGGGCAGGCTCTGCTTCGCTACAACGAAGTGGCCATCGCGCGGGGCCAGCTCAAGGAACTTTCGGCTCGCTTGGTCGAAGCGCAGGAAACGGAGCGGCGCGCGCTCTCGCGCGAGTTGCACGATGAAGTCGGCCAGTCCCTCTCGGCGGTGCTGGTGGATTTGCACAATCTCTCGGCGGGCCTGGCCGTCCGCGCTCCGGAGCAACTGCGCCGCGATGTCGAGCGCGTCAAGACCGTCGTCGAAGGCACCATCCGCGAGGTCCGCAACATGGCTCTCCTGTTGCGGCCGTCGATGCTCGACGATCTGGGCCTGATCCCCGCGCTGAAGTGGCAGGCCCGCGAATCGTCCAAGCGCACCGGGATGGACGTGAGTATCGCCACCGAGCTCGATTCCGACGATCTCCCCGACGAGTACAAAACCTGCATCTATCGAGTTGTCCAGGAGGCGCTGCATAATTGCGAGCGTCATTCGCACGCCACCACCGTGCGCATCCGCGTGCAGCAGGAGCCTCACCGGCTGGTGCTGAAGATCCAGGACGATGGCCGCGGCTTCGAAGTCGGCCAGACCAAGGGCCTGGGGTTGTTGGGAATCCAGGAGCGCGTGGCCCAATTGGGCGGCCGCGTGGAGATTCACTCGAAGCCCGGAAGTGGAACGATTCTCGCCGTGGAATGGCCCTTCGACGGCGCCAGCCGGAGCGCTGCTAACCATGAACCCGCTGAACATGAATCCGATTCGCATACTGCTCGCGGATGACCATACGGTGATGCGCCGCGGCCTGCGCCTTCTTCTGGAAGGCCAGCCCGAGTTCAGCGTCGTCGCCGAAGCGGCGGACGGGCGCCAGGCGGTGGAACAAGCCGAAGCCACGCAGCCCGACGTCGCCGTGCTCGATATCGCCATGCCCAACCTCAGCGGCATCGAAGCGGCGCAGCGCATCAACGCCGTGCTGCCGCACATCGCCATCGTGATCCTCAGCATGCACTCCGATGAAGGCTACGTGCTGCGCGCGCTGAAGGTCGGCGCCAAGGGCTATCTGCTTAAGGATTCCGGCGAAGGCGATCTCATCGAAGCGATCAAAGTGGTGCATCAGGGCAAAACGTATTTCAGTAAAGAGATCAGCAAGATGCTGGTCGAAGACTACGTGCGCGACATCCGCACGCGCGGAGCGGAGGACAGTTACGATCTGTTGACCTCGCGAGAGCGCGAAATCCTGCAACTCCTCGCCGAGCGCAAATCCAATAAAGAGATCGCGCAATCCTTGAATCTCAGCCCGTACACAATCGAAACCCATCGCCGCAATCTTCAGGAGAAGCTCAATCTGCACAGCCTGGCGGATCTGATCTTGTACGCGGTCCGGAAGGGCGTTATCTCGTGAGCGGCACCGCCGGGTTCGTGGAGGCTTGCCAGTAGCTCAACGCGAGCTTCAACACTCGCGCCACGTCTTCGCGGCGCAGAGGCTTGCCCAGCACGTCGTAGCCGCCGCGCCGAATCAATTCCTGCCACAGGTAATCGTCGGCAACGCCGGAAACCAGGATGACGCACGCGGCATGCGGCAGCGCCGCGAACGTTTCCACCGCCCCGCGCCAGTCGCTGCCCGGCCAATCGCGATCCACCAGAATCACCGGAGCGCTCAACTGCCGCGCCAGGGAACAGGCTTCTTCGTACGATTCGGCGAACCGGATGGCGAACGGCTCCTGCGTGCCCACCGCGGTCAGCACGTTGCGGTCGGGTTGGTTGACCACCATCGCCACCACCGGGATGCCGGGGGACGCCGTGCCGGGGGCCAGGGTGCCGGCGGACGAGGCGCGCGAGGAAAGCGCCGCGCGGTTTCCGGAGCCGTCCGTGAACAGGGATT
Organism: Bryobacteraceae bacterium; assembly: GCA_036498815.1. Taxonomy (GTDB): domain Bacteria; phylum Acidobacteriota; class Terriglobia; order Bryobacterales; family Bryobacteraceae; genus Palsa-187. The sequence continues at coordinate 256,248 of DASYET010000015.1, forward strand.
GCAGGAATCGCCACATACCGAGACTTTCGGGGGACACTTTCAATTCGAGCTTACCCTCGGACCGCCTCCCGAGAAATACCGGACGAACGGTATTTGCCGCGGGCAACCCCTGGTAGTGCCCACTCCCTACCAGACAATCGGATCGAAAATTCCCCTGCCTGTGGTATGGGAAGCCTCGTCGCTCGCCGCTACACTGGAGCTACATTCCCGTTAGAGCGGCGGGTGCCAACCTCAAATCCCCCAACCCCCCGGCACCCGCCCTCCTCCTTCTCCTGAACACCGCACATTTTCCTATCGCGGCGTTCTGGCCATCCGCGGCGAGCCGGTTCGGCCAGCACCTTGTTCGAATGCATAAATATCCGGCATACCGTAAAAACTTCACGGGCACTCGCGGGACAGATTCCGAAAGTCCATAAGAAACCTACAGATGAAGGGTACGGCGCGCGAAGTGCATTGATTCCACCAGCGAGATGCCACGGCATCGATCAAAGGAGAAACAACGTATGCGATTTGCACTCTTGAGCCTGTGTCTGGCGCTTCCGCTTCTCGCGGATTCTCCGCTGGACGAACACAACCGGCGTATTCGTGAGTCCGCCGGAGTGCTGGACGAGATCATGAACGCGGGCGACAAGTCGATTCCGCGCGATCTGCTGGAGAAAGCGCAATGCGTTGGCATTGTGCCGAATCTGAAACGCGCCGGCTTCATCGTCGGCGGCCAGTACGGTAAAGGCGTGCTGACGTGCCGCGTGCGCGATGCCGCGTCGGGTTGGAGCGCGCCGTCCACCATCCGCGTGGAAGGCGGCAGCTTCGGGCTTCAGATCGGAGCCGGCGAAACCGACCTGGTGTTCATCGTGATGAATCAATCCGGCATGAACCGGCTGATGAAAGATAAATTCACCGTGGGCGGAGACGCGACTGTCATGGCCGGCCCGGTGGGCCGCTCCACGGACGCGAAGACCGATGCCGCGCTGAAGGCCGAGATTCTGGCGTATTCGCGCGCGCACGGAGTGTTCGCGGGCGTGTCGCTCGAAGGCTCCACTCTGCGGGCGGACAATGACGATAACACGAAGATCTATGGCAAGGACGTCACGCAGGAAGCCATTCTGCACGGCCACGTGAAGTCCACTGTAGAGGCGAAGCCGTTGTTCGAGGAACTGAACAAGTGGGCTGCGTATAAGCACGACTAAGCAAACTGTGAGGCGGGCCGGAGCCTGCCTCACAAGCAACTCCGGTATGCTGGATCACAACATGGCGGAGTTCAAGACGGTCTACGAAGAATTTAAGGTTCGTGGAAAAGAGCTGGTCGATAAAGTCGGCCAGCTCATCCGCGAGGGAAACGTTCGCCGGATCATTGTGAAGGATGATAAGGGGAACGTTTTCCTCGAGATTCCTCTGACGGTGGCGACGGTGGGTGCGGTGGCTGCTCCCGTGTTAGCGGGGTTGGGAGCGATCGCGGCGATGATCGCGAACTTCACCATCGGCGTCGAGAAGGTGGAAGAAGATCCACCTCCCCGGCCGTAATTTACTTCCCGCGCTTGGCGCCCTGAGCGATCATTTGAATTCCCAGGATCCAATCCTTCCCGCGTCCTTCGTTCAGCGCGCCATCGCGCGAGACTACGTACAGCATCCTGCGATCCTTGCCGCTGAAGGCCACGCTGATGATGCCGCGGGGAACCGGGATCACTCCCAGATATTTAGCATCGGGCGAGAACACTTGCACGCCGGTGCTCGAAGTCACATAGATCCGGCCCATCGCATCGAAAGTAGTACCGTCTCCGCTGCCGCCCTGCATTTTGGCGAACTCATGCTGGTTGGCGAGCGATCCATCGGCCTGCACATCGAAGGCGACCAGCGATGCGCCGTTGGTCACGATGACATGCTTCTCATCGGCGGTCAGGATGATGCCGTTGGTGTTCAAACCTTCGCCGTACTTGGTGACCTTGCCGCTTGCGTCGGCGTGATAGACCGTGCCCATGGTGAAGTAGACTCCGCCCTTGCTGTCCGCGGTGATGTCGTTCATCACGACGCCGATGCAATCGAGAGGATCGTCATTGAATTTCGTGGCCAGCGGTTTGCGCTGCGGCTTGAGCTGCTCCACCGACGGATTGAGGCCGCGATTCACCAGGAACAGCGCGCCCTTGGAATTCATCGCGACGGAGCCGCCGGTGTTGGTGCCGCTGTAGGCGACGGAGGCTTTGCCGTTCTTGTCCAGCTTGATCACTTTGCTGTCGTCGTTCTGCGCGATGAGCAGGCCGCCATCGCTGGTGCCGATGATGCCGTCGGCGTTATTGCCGTCGACGGTCCAGACTTCTTTCCACTTCTGTCCCGCGGCGATGACGCCGGGGATTTCGGTGACTGTGTAATCCTTCGGGCCGGCTGCCGCCGCAGGCGCGGGACCTCCCTTGCCCTTCGCTCCACCGCCGCCCCCTCGGGGAGGACCGCCGCCTCGCGCCGGGGGCGGAACTTTGCAGGTCTTCAACACATCCGGTTCGCGGGCATCCTGGGTGGCTTGCACGCCGGGGCCGGTTCGCGGCGCCGCCGGCGGATTCTGGCTCCACGCCGCCACTACGCCCACGGCCACTACAGCGCTGGTAAAAAAAATTGTCGATTTCATGAAGTCTCCTGTTACCGCGTTTTAGGATATCAAGAACGGAGTGTACCGACGCGCGTGGCCGCATTCGGTCATAATGAGAGCGCGGGTCTTTCCTGATGCCCCTCCCCCCCTCCGATCCCAGCGACCTGAAGTGTCCGAAGTGCGGCGCGGAAATGGAGCCGATCGACTCCCCTCCGGACGGCCCGGCCCTGGCCCATTTACAACTTTGCCCGCATTGCTACCTGGTGATGTGGCGCGACGAGAACGGCATGCATGTACGGCAAGGCGTGCCGATGAAAGAGGGGTTCGATCCCGGCGCGGAGCCTGGATACGTGGCTCCTGAGCCGGAAAAATGTTGATCCGGGGTTAGGCCCCGGGAGCGCGATACGCTACCGTTTTGCCGAGGGCCTCATCGGCTTCGGCGACGGTGAGCAGCATGGTGGTCTTGGTGCGCGCCAGGCCAGTGGCGCAGGCCGCATTGCCGATGGCCATCGCGCTGAGGTGGTCTGGCATCTCGCAGATCAGGACGACATCGAATTCACCGAGGCAGAAATACATCGCCTCCAGTTTTCCGCCCAGCTTCTTCACGGCTTGCGTGATGGCGGCCTTGCGGCCGGAGCCTTTATCTTTCGCGAGGCCTTTATGGCCGTCGGCGCTATAGGTTGCTTCTACCAGAAATTTCGGCATCAGGGGAGTTCCTTTCGTTTCCCCGCGGTTACGCTGGGGGCTCCACCGATTCTACCCAGCGGCGCATCTCGGTGTGCGGGGCCGCTCCGGCGCGCTGCATGGCCACCTTACCTCCGCGGAACACGATGAAGTTCGGAATGGACTGCACGCCGTAGCGGGAGGCGAGCGCGGGGTGCGCTTCGGTATCGACTTTGAGCACCAGCGCGCGGCCCGCCATGGCGTGCGCGAGCTTGTGCACTTCGGGCGCGGCCATGCGGCAGGGGCCGCACCATTCGGCCCAGAAGTCGACCAGCACGGGAACCTTCGCGGTGGAGACGATTTGATCGAACGCGGCGGCGTCCACTTCGATGGGCTCATCGACGGGCGCGAGCGCGGCTTTGCAGGATCCGCAGCGCCCGGTATCGGCGAGGTGCTTCGCGGGTACACGATTCGCGGTGCCGCAGGACGCGCATTTCGAATGGGCGCTGCCGGAATGGAGAGAAAGTGCCATCTCGTCCGTCACTGTAGCGTATTTCGGGATGGGGTGGAGTTTTGATCCGCTCGCTTTGCTCCTTTCGATCAATTTTAAAGGGCGCCCTCGATCCCGCTTGATGTCGACCTGCGGGCGAAAACGGCCGTCGCACTCAACGGCCAGCCCATCGCGGAGTGCCGGAAGCGCGGCGGTGACTCGAGTACTCATCCGCGCCCGGCGGCCTGGTTGCGATGAAGCAGAGCCCGGCTCCCGTGCTTCGAGTGTGGGGCCGGGGGGCTGGCGTGGACGTGGAACGAAACACGCAAGTGATGGAGCGCGCGGCAGATAAAATTTTCGCGCGGGACGTTTCTCACAATAGAGATAATGAGGGCTATGGGAATTCGCTTGCTGATGGCGTGGGCGGCGCTGGGGAGCGTGGCGTGGGGCGCGGACCTGTTCGTGGGCACGTGGAAACTGCGGGCTCCGGAGACTCCACTGGTGTCGAGCATGTTGCAGATTACGTCGGGCTTGACGCACAAGCTGACTTACAAGATGACGTACACGGCGGCGAGCGGCATCAATCCGGTGACCGAGATGTTCGTGACGTCGCTGGATGGAAAAGATTCGACGGCGACGCTGGGCAACGGGGCTCCGGCTCCGGTGAAGATGGCGATCACCCGGATCGACGACCGGCATTGGACGGCGGCGGTGAAGACCGGCGGGCAGGTATCGAGCACGTCGAAGGTGGAGGTTTCCGAAGACGGGAAGGTGCTGAAGATTGAGAGCTCGGCGAAGCTGCCGAATGGGAAGACGCTGCCGGGGACGCAGTATTGGGACCGGCAATGAATGGTATGACGAAGAACGAGTTTGCTGATGCGCCGAAGGCCGAAGGACCCGGCCGGAGGTCCAAGGACGAGATCATCGAATTCTTCGAGAGGGAGATTTGGCCGAAGGTCCCTGCCGAAGTGCTCGGGAAGCCGCTGAGCAAGCAGGAGCGGGAGGAGATTCTGGGTGTGACCGAGATTTGATGAATCGCATGAAGGTTGTGATAAGATCACGCCATTGAGCTACTATCGCCTTTGCTTAAAAGCCTAGGTGGTGGTATAAGTGTGACTAAGTCACAGCAAGCCAAATGATCGTTTCCTTTTCAGTTTCCAACTTCCGGTCATTCTCCACCGAGGAGACCCTTTCTCTAGTTGCTAGTAAGCGACTGTCCGGGACTCATCAGGAGCATACGGCTTCGATACCGGATTCGGACGAGAGGGTGCTTCGGACCGCCGTCATCTATGGCGCGAATGGCGCTGGTAAATCGAATCTGTTTAAGGCGCTTCAATACCTACGGAGGATGGCGCTAGAGCCGCAGAAGAAGGATGGTGGTACGGGACGCGAAGCGTTTCGACTTGGGGAAACAGCAAAGGATCCATCTAGCTTTGATCTGCAGTTTATTGCGGACGGCAAGTTGTACAGGTTCGGCCTGAAGGTTAACGACCAGCGAGTGACGGAGGAGTGGCTCGTCCGTGTGGTGAAAGGTCGCGAGCGCTTGATATACGAGCGAATAACCGACCAGAACGGAAAGGTCACCGTTGAGAAACAGGGGCTCAGAGCAAGCGGGGAGAAGGTAGTCGCTCTTGCTACAGTAGGAGGCCTGCAGAATCAGTCGTTCCTGGCGACTGCCTTCGCTAATCTGCAGCCGTCGGAGCTAGGGGAAGATTTGAGGCTGGTTGCGATGTGGTTTTCAGGCGACCTGCTTATGATCGCGCCTGACTCAAAACTCCGGGTACTTTCCCAGATTCTGGCGAAGGACCAAAGTCTTCGGACGTTTGCCGGTGACTTTCTAAAATCGTCTTCGACCGGGATAGATCACCTCGACGTTCTCGAGCGTGAAATTACAGAGGAGGACATTCGTAAGACGCTTCCAGAAAACCTCGCCGCGGACCTTGCGGGGATGGAAGACGAGAGCGCTGCCGTGTTTAGTGTCGGTCAGGATGAATATCTGGTCGAGCGAGTGCAGGACAAGCACCGCTACTATCGAGTTACAGTCCAAGCGGCCCACGATGGTCCCGCAAACGCGCCGGTACCACTTGAGATCGCCGAGGAATCCGATGGGACAAGGCGTTTATTGGAGCTGATTCCCGCTCTTTACGATCTTCGTAATCGCGATGCGACCTACTTTGTAGATGAGATCGACCGGAGCATGCACCCACTCCTGGTGTGGAAGTTCATCCAGTTCTTTCTTAACTCATGCACGAACGCGAATCGGCAATTGATCGTGACGACTCATGAGTCGAATCTACTCGATTTGGACCTGCTCCGGCGAGACGAGATCTGGTTTGCCGAGAAGGATCCGAACGGTGCGACTCGACTGTATTCGATGGTCGACTTTAAGGTCCGGAAGGACCATGAAATCCGCAAGCACTATCTTCAGGGGCGCTTCGGTGCCGTGCCGTTTTTGGGAAACGTGGATCGGCTGTTAGAGACAGAAAACTCGCCGGAATGAGCCTGACTCAGCGCAAGCCTCGTCCGCTCGATCGAGGCACGGGCGGCTTTCGGGACGATCGACTGTTTATCCTAGCGTGCGACGACACGTACGCACCAAAGCAGTACTTCAGTTTCTTCCAAGTTCCACGAGTGCAGATCCATGTTGTCCCTACCGTAGACGGCACTTCTGTTGCTAGACACGTCTTAGATCGATTGGAAGGTCTTGATCACGACGAGGATGACGAGCGGTGGCTTGTGCTCGACACGGATCACTGCACGGAACCGAACCACGTTGGAGGTTTCGTCCAAGTCATCACGGAAGCCCGACAGAAGGGAATTCGGGTTGCCCTCAGCAAGCCCTGCTTCGAGCTCTGGCTTCTCCTCCATCACGAAGAGGAGAAATCGGTCGAGGGACTAGAGGACTGCGCCGGCACAGTGGCGGCACTCCGAGCCAAGCTTGGCGCCTACAACAAAACCAAGCTTCGGCCCGAACATTACCTTCCCTCCATTGTTGAGGCGTGCCATAGAGCGGAGCGATTGGACGCGTCGGTCGATGGTGGCGATATTCCCGAAGGAGCCACAACCCGCGTCTACCAACTCGTGAAAGCTATCGTCGACTCAGCGTTGCCTACTCAACTGCCTGAGGCACTTCGCGCTCTGAAGCCGTAACGACTCCTCAGCGGTACTCTTCCTGCAGTTTATCCAGCGCGGCGGAGCCGGGGCAGAGGGCTTCGTAGGGGAGGCGCGACATGGGGACTTCCGAGGAGTTGCTGAGCTCATGCATGTCGGCGGAGGATTCGTCGATGTACAGCAGGCCGGTGACGACTTCGCCGGAGGCGTGGTGCTCGTCGAGGTACTCGGCCACTTTGGTGCGGTCCGTGGGGTCGTAGTCGGCGGGGGTGCGGGTGAAGCGGACGACGCTGCCGTCGTGCAGGGTCACGGTGGTGTGGCCGTTGGGGCTGATGTGCGCGAGGATTTCCGACGCCGGCGGCACGAAGTCTGCTTCCGTGGCGCGGACCATGCGCTTGCGGGTTTCGATGTAGCTTTTGGTGGAACCGGAGTGATCGTTGAAGGTGACGCAGGGCGAGATTACGTCGACCAACGCGAAGCCTCGGTGCGCGACGGCGGCTTTGAGGATCGGGACGAGCTGTTCCTTGTCGCCGGAGAAGCTGCGGGCGACGAAGGTCGCGCCGAGGTTGAGGGCGAGCTTCACGGGATCGATGGGGCTCATACGGTTCGGCTCGCCACGCTTGCTCTTCGAGCCGACGTCGGCGGACGCGGAGAACTGGCCTTTGGTGAGGCCGTAGACTCCGTTGTTTTCGATCACGTAGAGCATGCGGACGTTGCGGCGGATGGCGTGGCAGAGCTGGCCGAGGCCGATGGAGAGCGAATCGCCGTCGCCGGAAATGCCGATGTAGAGCAGGTCGCGGTTCGCGGCGGCGGCTCCGGTGGCGATGGCGGGCATGCGGCCGTGGGCGGAGTTGAACCCATGGGCTCCGCCGACGAAGTAGGTGGGGGTTTTGGAGGAGCAGCCGATGCCGCTGAGTTTCGCGACCATGTGGGGGGGCGTGGAGAGCTCCCAGAAGGCGCGGACGATGGCGGCGGTGATGGAGTCATGGCCGCAGCCGGCGCACAGCGTGGACATGGAGCCTTCGTAATCGCGGATGGTGAGGCCGAGGTCGTTGCGCTTCAGGCTGGGGTGTGCGGCGATGGGTTTGGTGATGGACGGCATGGTCAGCTTTCCAAGTCTTTCGAAATCTCATCGACGACGCGGCTCGCGCTCAGGGGGAAGCCGCCGTACACGAGTACGCTACGGAGTTTGTCCTTGGGGACGGGGGTTTCCAAGAGTAGGAGAGCCCGCAGTTGCGCGTCGCGGTTCTGCTCGATGACGTAGCAGTATTCGTGCGATTCCAGGAAGCCTTTGACGGCGTCGTCGAAGGGGAAGCCGCGGATGCGCAGGTAGTCGGCCGGGATGCCGCGGTCGTCCAGGATGTCGAGCGCTTCTTGCACTGCGGGGTCGCACCCGCCGAGCGTCACGACGCCGAACTTCGCGCCTTCGCGGTGGAGGATTTGCGGCGCGGGGACGAACTTCGCGGCGGCGGCGTGCTTGAGCTTGAGGCGATCCATCACCTCTTGATACTCGTCGGGAGTTTCGGTGTAGCCTCCGAGCTTGTTGTGGCCGGAGCCTCGGATGAAGTAGGCGGCCTTAGGATCGACGCCGGGGAGAGTGCGGGCGGCGACGTGGTTTTCGTCTTCGGGCGAGTAGCGGAAGTACTTCGCCATTTGCTGGAGCTGCTCGGCGTCGAGGACGCGGCCGCGATCGGGGCGATATTTGTCATCCCAGGTGAGGCGCGGCGTGACCCAATCGTTCATCCCGATGTCGAGATCGGAGAGCATCATTACAGGGGTTTGGAAACGCTCGGCGAGATCGAAGGATTTCGCGGCGAACTCGAAGCATTCGGCGGGGTTCGCGGGAAAGAGCAAGATGTGGCGCGTGTCGCCGTGGCTCGCGTAAGCGCATTCGAGCAGGTCGCCCTGCTGGGTGCGCGTGGGCATGCCGGTGGACGGGCCGACTCGCTGGACGTCGATGATGACGGCGGGGATTTCGGCGTAGTAGGCGAGTCCGATGAGTTCGTTCATCAGAGAGATGCCGGGGCCGGAGGTGGAGGTGAAGGCTCGGGCGCCGTTCCAGGAAGCGCCGAGCACCATGCCGATGGCGGCGAGCTCGTCTTCGGCCTGGATAATGATGTAGTTGTTCTTCCCGGTATCGGGATCTTTGCGATAGTGCTCGCAGAAGTTCTTGAAGGCGTCCAACACGGAGGTGGAGGGCGTGATGGGATACCAGGCGGCGACGGTGGCTCCGGCGTAGACGCAGCCGAGCGCGGTGGCGGTGTTGCCGTCGATCAGAATTTTGTCGCCGTTCGCGTCCATCTTTTCAAGATGGAAGGGCAGGGCGGGGAAGGCTTGCTTCGCGTAGTCATAGCCCAGACGCAATGCTTTGTAATTGGAATCGAGCAGGGCTTTTTTCTTGCCGTATTTTTCGCCGAGGAGCGCGTCGACGACGGTCATGTCGATATCGAGCGCGGCGCAGAGCGATCCGGCATAGGCGATGTTCTTCATCAGGATGCGCTCGCGCGGGTCGGCGAAATTTTCGTTGCACATCTTGGCGAGAGGAACGCCTAAGAAAGTGATGTCCTGACGGTCGAGCGATTCGTCGAGGGGCCAGGACGAATCGTACATGAGGTAGCCGCCGCTGCGGACTTCGCGGACGTCCTTCGCGTAGGTCTGCGAGTTCATGGCGACCATGAGGTCGTAATCGAGGGCGCGCGCGCCGTAGCCGTCTTTATTGACGCGGATCTCATACCAAGTGGGCAGGCCCTGGATGTTCGACGGGAAGAGATTCTTGCCGGTGACGGGAATTCCCATGCGGAAGATGGCCTGCATGAGCAGGCCGTTAGCGCTGGCGGAGCCGGTGCCGTTGACGTTGGCCAGCTTCACCGCGAAATCGTTCACGCCGGCGGGCTTCACCAGGTTGTCTGTTACGGGGTCGTGACGTAAGACGTCGTGCATGGGGTTCCTGCGTAGGGAAGAAGGATGTCGAACTTTTGCATGTCCCAGGCCGCGGTGGGGCAACGCTCGGCGCAGAGGCCGCAGTGGACGCAGACATCTTCGTCCTTGAACATGAGACGGGCGGTTTGCGGCAAGGGCGCGGAAGCGTACAGAGCTTGATCGGGATTCACGGCGGGCGCGGAGAGGCGCTGGCGCACTTCGTTTTCGGGGCCGTCGCGCGTGATGGTGAGGCACTGGACGGGGCAGACGTCGATGCAGGCGTCGCACTCGATGCAGCGCTTGGGCGTGAATTCGGTCTGGATGTCGCAGTTGAGGCAGCGCTGGACTTCTTTGACGAACTGGTCTTTGGTGAAGCCGAGTTCCACTTCCAGGTTCAACTGTTCGAAGCGCTTGTCCAGATCGACGTGCTTCATCTTCTGGCGCGGCGCGGGGTTGTAATCGTTGTGGTAGCTCCACTCGCTGATGCCCATCTTTTGGGAGATGAGGCTCATGCGGGGCTGCGGTCGGTCGGCTAAGGGAATGCCCTGGCAGTGGTTATGAATGGAGATCGCGGCGCCGTGGCCATGGGCGACAGCCCAGATGATGTTCTTGGGTCCCCAAGCGGCGTCGCCTCCGAAGAAGACGCCGGGGCGGGTGCACTCCCAGGTGGCTTCGTTGACCACGGGCATGTCCCAGTTGTCGAATTCGATGCCGAGGTCGCGCTCGATCCAGGGGAAGGCGTTCTCCTGGCCGATGGCGAGAATCACATCGTCGCAGGGAAGGATGACGGTGTCGATGAGCTTGGACTTTTTGCCGGCGGCATCCCATTCCAGGCGCTCGAACTCCATGCCGGTGAGCTTGCCGTTTTCGAGGACGAAGCGTTTGGGGGCATGGTTGATGACGATGTCGATGCCCTCTTCCTCGGCGTCGTCGAGTTCCCAGGGTGACGCTTTGAAGTAGCCGCGCGGGCGGCGGGCCATCACTTTGATATCGGTGCCGCCGAGACGGCGCGAGGTGCGGCAGCAATCCATCGCAGTGTTGCCGACGCCGATGATGAGGACGTTCGAGCCGATTTTGTCGATGTGTCCGAAGGCGACGGATTCCAACCAGTCGATGCCGATGTGGATGTTGGCGGAAGCTTCCTGGCGGCCGGGGATGTCGAGATTTTTTCCGCGGGGAGCGCCGGTGCCGACGAAGATCGCGTCGTATTCGGAGTCGATCAGCAACTTCATGCTTTCGACGGGCGAGTTATAGCGGATGTCGACGCCCATGTCGAGGATGGTGCGCACTTCCTCGTCGAGCACGGCTTCGGGAAGGCGGAAGCTGGGGATATTGGTGCGCATCAGGCCGCCCGGCTTGTCGCCCTTTTCGAAGAGAGTAACTTCGTAGCCGAGCGGGCGGAGGTCATTGGCGACGGTGAGGGAGGCGGGTCCTGCACCGATGAGAGCGATGCGCTTGCCGTTCGATTCCTTGGGGATCTTCGGGAGCAGGTGCGAAATCTCGCCCTTGAGGTCGGCGGCGACGCGTTTGAGACGGCAGATGGCTACGGGCTTGTGGTCGACTTCGTCGACACGGCCGCGGCGGCACGCGGGCTCGCAAGGGCGATCGCAGGTGCGGCCGAGAATCGCGGGGAAGACGTTCGATTCCCGGTTCACCATGTAGGCGTCGGTGTACTTGCCTTGAGCGATGAGGCGGATGTATTCGGGAACGTTGGTGTGGGCGGGGCAGGCCCACTGGCAATCGACAACTTTGTGGAAGTAAGCCGGGTCGCGGACGTCGCTAGGTTTCACTGTAGGGCGTTTTCCTCGAGGTCCCTGAAGCGAGAGAGCCGACCAACATTGTATCAAGTCGGTGAAGAAGAGGGCGGAGCGAAACTTATGGCAGATTGGTGAGGTGAGGATCGCGATTGTATCAGACATCCACGGCAATCGGACGGCTTTCGAGGCGGTGCTGGCCGACTTGCGGTTGACCTCGCCGGATTTGATTTTGCATGGGGGGGATCTTCCCCATGGAGGGTCGAGCCCGGCGGAGATTGTCGATTGGATCCGCGATTTGGGCTGGCAGGGAGTGGCGGGGAACACGGATGAGATGTTGTGGGCTCCAGAGACACTGACGGAGTTTGCGAGCGGGGTTCCGCAGTTGCGGGCGATGTTCGAGGCGATTGAGGAGATGGCGGCGGCGACTCGGGAGGCGTTAGGCGGGGAGAGGATCGCGTGGCTGAGCCGGATGCCTCGGACCCTTGTGCAGGGCCGGGTGGCGCTGGTGCATGCGGGGCGGGAGAGCACCTGGCGGTCGCCCGTTCAAACGGCCAGCGACGAGGAGTTGTATGCCGAGTATGCTCCGCTCGGGAAGCCGGCGGTTGTGTATGGACACATTCACTCTCCGTTCGTGCGGCGGGTTTCGGGCGCGGGCGGGGAGATGATGGTGGCGAACTCGGGAAGCGTGAGTCTTTCGTACGATGGGGATCGGAGGGCGGCCTATCTTCTACTGGATGACGAGGTTTCTGGTGACGGCGAGCCGGAGATCCGGCGTGTCGAATATGACGTGGACAAGGAAATCCGGGCGGTTCGGGAGTGCGGCCTTCCGCAGGCGGACTGGATCGCCAGGACGCTCGAGAGCGGGCTGCCGCAAATGTTGTAAGCGTCGAAATCTCGCGCCGAATTATTTTCCGTTGAGCGTGCGCAAGGCTTGTTCGGCGGCGGAGCGGGCGTCGGGGTCGGGGCCTTGGGCGGCGGCGGTTAGATGCTGCGTGGCGGCGGGCCGGTCTCCCTGGCGCGCCAGTACGATTCCCAGTTCCACCTGAGCGCGCCAATTGGCGGGCTGAAGCTGGACAGCCTCGGACAATTCACGTTTTGCGCCGGCTAGGTCGCCCTTGCCGTAGAGGAGCGCTCCCCAGAATTCATGGGCGGCGGTGGAGCGGGGATCGCCATCGACCGCGAGCTTGGCCTGCTTTTCGGCGTCGGCGGGGCGATTCAAATCGGTCAGCACGTGGGCGTATTCGAGCCGGGCTTCCGGGTAGGCGGGTTTCAAGCGGAGACTTTGCTCCATTTCGAAGCGCGCTTCGGGGAGCTGGCCTTGCGAGGCGAGGGCGCGGCCGAGATTCAAGCGCCACTCCGCGATGCCGGGCTGGATGCGGAGGGCGGCTCGGAATTCCTTTTCGGCGGAGGCCCGATCGCCCATACCCCAAAGAATTAGGGCGAGGTTGTTGTGCAACTCGGCGATCTCGGGCCCTAAGGCGATCGCCTTCTCCATGGTGGTCTTGGCGTCCAGGGCCTTATTTTGCTGCCACATGGCCCAGCCGAGCCGGCCCCAACCGCGAGGGTCGTCCGGGCTGAGTTCGGTGGCGCGGCGTAGTTTCTCCTCGGCCAGAGGCCACTGGCCGTTTGCCATCAGGGCGTCGCCCCATTGGATGAAGCGGCTGGAAGATTGGGGATCGCGCTGGGAGGCCTGCTCAAAATAGCGGATGGCCGAGGCCGGATCGCCCGAGGCGATATAGCCTTCCGCGAGTTCCGCATAATAGGACGGGCGGGATGGGTGGTACTTTTCGATCCGCGCGGCCAAGAGGGGGAGTCCGTCCTTTAGATTGCTTTGTTCGCGAACCTGGGCGACGGCGATGGTTAGCTCATTGTCCTCGGTGGAGGCGGGCTGGGCGGGGTAGTAGGGGACCACCTCGCCGCGGTAAGAAGTCTCTTGCGTTTCAGCACGTTCCGGCTTTTCGGCGAGCAGATTTCCGGCGGGTGGACGGCGGGAGATCAGATGCTCCGTCATTACTATATGGACGCCGTCGTCGGTCCGGCGCTTGGGCATATGGCAGCCGACGCAGTTCGCGTCCGCTTTATGGGGGCCGGAGGCGGAAGCCTGGGTCACGGTCTGATGGCAGCCGAGGCAGACCTGGTTGTAGTGATCGGTGGCGGGCTGTCCTCGCGGGATGTCGTGGGGATTATGGCAACTGATACAGCCGAGCTTTCCGGCGCTCTTGAGGAAGCACTGGGATTCGCGGAACCGGTAGCCACCCTGGGCCACTTCGAAGTTGTTGAGATTTCCCTGGGTGCGATTGAAAACCAACTCATAGTCGGCCAGCGGCTGGCCTGGAACATATGAGAAAGGAAGGCGATCGAAGCGCACGACGGCATGAGGGAGCTTTTCGTTGGAGGTTTCGAGATGGCACTGAAGGCAGACCTCCATTTGGCGATCAGGATTCAGGCGGGCCGGGTTTACGATGGCGGCGCGGATTACTTCGGAGGAGGCGCCTTCGGTGGCGCGGTCGACGTGGTTCTGGCCGGGGCCGTGGCAGCGCTGGCAGTCGATACCCTCCGGCAAAGGCTGGAGATAGGTGGCCTGGGATACGTCCTTGTGGTCGCCTTCGGGAATCTTGGGATAGCCGTTGTGGCAACCCATGCATTCGTAATAGATGGGTCGGACGGAACCCGCGTAATCGGGCCGGTCGTAGCCGGGGTTCATGGCAAAGAAGCCGCCCTTTTCGGCGTACCAGCCGAGAGGTAATTCCTGAAGCGTCCCGTTTTCAGTCAGATGCAGCCAGGTCTTGGCATGGTTGCCGGATCCGAGGACGTAGTCGACGCGTTTCTCGTCTAGATTGGTCGGCTTACCGTCGAACCCGAGCTGCCAGCGGCGCTGAAACCAGGAGCCGTCGTGCTGGACCATCTCGAAGTAGGTATCGGAGGCTTCATGATGCCAGGGCTTGCCGGGGGTCGGCCAGTCGATATCTTTCTCGTTCCGGACCCGCCGGAAGGAGCGTCCCATGCCGGTTTTCTGGTAGGTGGAGGCGATCGCGCCGTGGCAACCGGCGCAGGAGGCCGGATCGGCGTAGTGGCCTCCGGTCTGGGAACTATTGATTCCGTTGGGGTTCTGGGCGGATATCCGGTGCATCCACCACCAGGCCCCCGCGCCTGCCAAAGCGGCCACAAGGGCGGTCGAGAGGAGGGCGGTTCGTAACACTTTTGAATCCATCAACAGCTTCCAGGGCGGTTTCGGTGGCGGCGGAAAGCCGATTTTGAGCCCAATTTACGGCCCGGATCGTTCATTGTACAGCCGCGTGGAACGCCCAACTATAATCTTCATTGATTTAAGACATCAACGAAACCGAATTGACCGTCCCAGACGCTCATGCTACTGTAACACACAGTCTCGCTAGAACTTCGCCCCGCTAAGGGGTGGGTGGTACACGCATTTTGAATCGCAATTGAAGGGGAATTAATGAAGAGAAGAGAAAAGAGCAAAACCTTTGCGCTGCGCTGCGTAAGCGTTGTCGCATGCCTGCTCCTGCTCGCACTCGCCGCATTCGGCCAGGGCGGCAACGGAACCATTACCGGAACGATTACAGACGCCTCGGGGGCAGCGGCTCCCAATGTGTCCATCGATGCAAAGAACACGGATACGGGCGCGGTGTTTCACGGTGGTACTTCCAACACCGGAAACTACGTGATTCCGGTCCCGGCCGGCAAGTACGAAATCAGCGTCACGGCCACGGGCTTCAAGAAATACGTCCGTTCGAACATCAGCGTTGTTACCGCCAGTGACACTCGTCAGGATGTGTCTCTGGATGTCGGTGCGGTCACGGACACGGTCACGGTAACGGACGTGGCGCCTTTGATGAAGACGGAGAGCGGCGAAGTCAGCCACACGATCACGACTGCCGACGTCAACGATCTGCCGGTTCTCACCACTAACGGTGGCGGCGGGCCTTTTGGCAACATTCGCGATCCGCTCCAGGAGATCATCCTTCTCCCCGGTACGGCCTACCAGAACGGCTTGGCCGTGGTGGTGAACGGCCTTCCGGCCAATAGCGAGAACATCCGCATTGAAGGACAGGATTCGACCAGCAACATTTGGAAGATTGCCCAGCAGAACAGCCAGGGCGGCGTGGACGCCATCCAGGAAGTCGCGGTGCAGACCAGTAACTTCGCCGCGGAATTCGGGCAGGCGGCCGGCGGATACTTCAATTACACGATGAAGTCCGGCACCAATGCGTTCCATGGCAGCGCGTACGACTACTTCGTCAATGAAGCGTTGAACGCCGGGTTGCCCTTCACGGACCATTGCGTGAACGACGGAGCGTACTGCCGTACGAATCCGGCCGACCACGAGCACGTTCGGAATCGCGTTCGCCGCAACGACTACGGTTTCACGTTTGGCGGCCCGATTTGGATTCCCAAAGTCTTCAATGGCAAGAACCGCTCCTTCTTTTTTGCCAATTTCGAGCAATTCCGCCAGAACAACTTTACCTCGAGCGGACTGACCACCGTCCCGACCCTGGCTTACCGCGGGGGCGACTTCAGCACGGCCCTGTGTAACTCCTACGTCGGTGGCACCGCAAACGGCGGCGGCACTTGCACGAAGTATCCGGCGGTAACCGCATCCGGTCAGCCGGCGGTGGATCCGGGCAACGGTATCGCGTTGGTGCAGGGAACGATTTACGATCCCTACTCCACCCGGTCCGTCAACGGACAGAACACCCGCACGCCGTATCCGAACAATATGATGCCGCTCACCTCGATGGATCCGGTCTCGCTGGCGGTTCAGAAGTACCTGCCCCTGCCGAACCTGGGCGGCGACACGAACAACTACAGCATCCCGGGCTACCACGCGTTCCAGCACACCACCAACCTGTCCTTCAAGGTGGATCAAAACATCAGCCCGACGATCAAAATGTCGGTCTACTATTCGCAGTTGAACACGTTCTCGCCCAACGTGAACGGAGGCATCTCTCCCCTGTTCCTCGGCGGCACGGACACCAATCAGTGGAACCATACGACCCGCGTCAATTATGACCAGACCATCCGGCCGACGTTGCTTCTCCACGTGGGTATCGGGTACTGGCAGACCACCGAACCGCACGTTCCTCCTCCGTTCGATCAGAGTACGATCGGCCTGAAGGGCTACGCCGCGAATAAAATCTTCCCGGATATCTCGGGTCTCGTAGGTGGGCAGGGCGGTTACGGCCCCAGCCTCGTGGGCGCGACGTTCACGGCGACGGCGTACGAAGAAAAGCCGACGGCCAACACCAGCTTGACCTGGATCCGCGGCAACCACACCTTCAAAGCCGGTGGCGACTATACGCAAGAAGGCTACCCGGTTCCCAGTCTGTGGCGTGCGAACGGCAACTTCACCTTCGGCTCTGCCGAGACCGCCGATCCGTGGCAAGCCACGCAGACGCTGAGCGCCGGGAATCCGACCGGGTTCGGCTATGCCAGCTACCTGACGGGTCTTCCCGACGTTCTGGCGCTGAATCAGCCGACCGAGAGCAAGCTCGGCTATCACTCGCTGGGTCTGTTCGTCCAGGATAGCTGGAAGGCGACTCGCAAGCTGACTCTGGATTACGGTCTGCGCTACGATTACCAGACCTACATGACGGAGCAGTATGGACGCACGCAGAACGCGTCGCTCAGCACCCAGGACGTCACGCTGGGCCGGCCCGGCGCGGTACTGTACGGAGCGAGCTGCAAGTGCCAGTTCTCGCATAACTATCCGCTCGCGTTCGGCCCGCGCATCGGCGGCGCCTATCAGATCAACACCAAGACGGTAGTTCGCGGCGGCGCCGGCGTTCAATACGACGTGGCCGAAGCGCCGAACGGCGTTTTGTACAGCGCTGCGGATTACTACCAGATCAACCCGAACGGCTACGGCATCAGCCCGTTGCAGAACACCACGAATCCGGTCAGCAACGGTCTGCAGGGTGGCAACGCTTACGCGGCGGGCAACCCCTTCGGCAACATTCCGGTGGTTTGGCCCAACTTGAACCAGGATAAGTATCCGATCTTCAACAACGGCCTCGGTTCGCCGTCTACCCCGGCGATCTTCATCGATCCACACAATCGCCCGGGCCGCATTCTGACCTGGAGCCTGAGTGTCCAGCGCGAGCTGATGAAGAACATGGTGATCGAAGTGGCTTACGTGGGCAACCGCGGAGCTTACTTCCCGGCACCCAACATGGACCAAGTCGCGCAAAACACGCTGACCCCGGCAATTCTGAAATCGGTCTACGGGATCGACATGAACAGTGCTACCGACAGAGCGCTGCTTACCCAACAGGTGAGTAGTGCGGCTGTTCAGCAACGTTTCCCCAACCTGGCGCTTGTTCCCGTGAACGGTAGCCTTACGGTTCCGTCGGTGTACAAGGGCTTCCCTGCCTCTCAGCTCCTGAACCAGGCGCTCCGCGGCGTTCCGCAGTGGGGCGCTCTGGGACCCTGGATTGGACCGCCCATGGGCAAGACTTGGTATGACTCCATGCAGGTCACCTTTACGAAGCGGTACTCTCATGGGCTCCAGGCGAACGGCAACTTCACTTGGGCGAAGGGTGATGTCATCGGCTCCGCCTCCGACAGCACCTACTTCCTGGGTGGCCAAGCCGTAAGCACGGACATCTACAACTTTGGGATCAACAAGCAACTGAACCAGTACGTCAGGCCTCTCGCGCTGACGGTGACGTTCAGCTACACGACTCCGAAATTCAAGGCCGACAAGTTCGCCATGAAGGCGGTTTCGCAGGTGGCGCGTGACTGGCAGTTTGGCGCGGTCCTCCGCTACCAGAGCGGCGCGCTGTTGGGCGATCCGACCTCGCTGAATAACCTGGTTACCCAGATGGATCGTGGCGGCACGGCGTTTGGCGCGGGCGGTACGAACTTCCAGAATTACAATGGACAGCCGTACTTCCTGATCAGCAATCCCAATTGCAAGTGCTTTGACCCGCAACATACCCAGGTGCTGAATCCTGCCGCCTGGACCGATGCGCCCGCGGGTACCTGGGGCACCACCTCGCCGTTCCTCGGTTACCGCTGGCAGCGGCAGCCGGCCGAATCGGCCAGCTTTGCCCGCAACTTCAGAATCGGCAAGGAAGGCAAGTACAACCTTCAGGTGAGGGGCGAATTCCAGAACATCTTCAATCGCACCTTCCTGGCGGCTCCGTCACTGGCCAACCCGCTGATCCCGATCACGACCACGAGCTACAATGGCAGCGTCCTGAACAATGCGGGTTTTGGAAGCGTCGGCACTCTTAACGGTGGCGGTGCGCAGCCTCGCAGTGGGCAGCTGATCGCCCGGTTTAGCTTCTAAACCTGAGTCCTGTTTGAGCCGGCCGGCGGGGCTTCGGTCCCGACCGGTCGGTTTCGTTTCTAGGCCACAAATTTAAGACGCCAGCGACATTTGCCGCTGGCGTTTTTCTTTGGTGCTCGGGGGACTCGCGACCGGGTCCCGAACACCGGCAGCAACGGGCGCGGACTACGGATCTGTTCACGACGGTCGGTATCCTCTACCAGGCGTAGGCGGCAGTTGTGCTGGTACCTTGGCCGGCTGCATTGGGGCGGCGAGGGTGAGATGGACGGGCTCCCCTCGACCCTACTTCGCGGAGGAGTTGGGCCCGGCCGCTTCACATGCCTGACCGTAGCCGAGATTACAGCCCTGGCGGAAGCGCGCCTGCGCGAGAGCTTCGTTCTTCGGCGTTGCGATCCCCTGGCGGTGCATGATGCCCACGTTGAAGCATCCGGCACCGTAGCCCGCATCGCAGGCGCTTTCCAGAATCTGACGGGCCTTGGGGATGTCGGTGGGAACGCCTTCGCCGAAGAGGTAGCTTTCGCCGAGTTGTCCGCAGCCGCGCGTGAATCCGGCAGTACAGCTTTGCTGGAAGAGGATGGCCGAATATTCGAGGTTCCGGGCGACACCCTGGCCGCCGTAATAGAGCGATCCGAGCATGAAGCAGCTTTTCCCCTCGCCGCGTTTACACGGATCGAGCAAGACGCTGTCGCCATCGGACTGTACCATGGCGACTACGCTAGCGCAGCCGCTGTCGAGCCCGAGGTCGCAGGCCTGCTTGAAGCTCCGCCCGGCACCGACGGGCTCGCGCGGAAGCCTTTTGCCGTCGCTGAGGAGGGTTCCGAGGTTGAAGCAGCCGCTGGCGACGCTGTGCTGGCACTGGACGTCGAGGGTTTGCGCGAGGACGCGGCAGCCTTTGGTGTGGCCGGCTTGACAGGCTTGTTCCCAGACGGCGGGGTCGCTGCCGGGGTGCTTGGCGCCGATAAAGCCGGTACCGAACATGAAGGCAAAAAGAGCGACCCAGATGCCCATGAAGCCGAAATTGGCCTGCTGTGGGGTCCAGGTGGAGAGGGCGTGAATAGGACGGAGATTCGCCCAGGATTGCCGGGCGAACCAGGCGTTGACGGCGACGCTGAGGCGGTCTAGGGCGCGGACGGTTAGATTGAGTACCGGCACGCAGAGCAGCTTGTCGTAAAACGCGAGGCTGCCCAGCCATCCGACTAACGCGAATACACTGGCTCCATAGGCCGCACCGAAGATCACCTTACCGAAATTCTTCCGGGGGGACGTGGCGGGGTCGGTTACGAGGAGATGCAATCCGAGGAAGACGGCGGGGTGGATGTTGAAGTCGATGAATTGGTACATGCCGGTCGTGTGGGTGTAGAAGACGTTCAGCGCGTACAGCATGCCCGCCGCCGACAAGGTGACCAGGGTCACTGAGAAAAGGCCCTGCACAATCAGCCCGAGCAGGAAGATTTCCATGTACATATGGGGGGGATAATTGAATGTGGTGGAAATTTCCGTGCCCCAGCTGATGGGCGTGGTTCCGGTCGAAATTAGAATCACCGAGGCGATAAAAAGAGCGAAAGCGGAGGGATTAAAGATATGGGTGCTCTGGCCGTCGCGCTTCCACCGCAAGTATTCCTTGCCAAAGACAATTAGCGCAACCATCACGAACTGCAAGTAAAACCAGTCGTCGCGGAACCAGAGGAACAAATTCATGCTTAGAATAATAGGAATCTGGCCGAATCCTAGAATCCATTTATCCCGGCGGGACCAGGAGACCAGCATGTCCAAAACGTATAAAAACACAACCTGAGAAAGAATAAGTGGGATTTCGTGATAAACCTCGCGCCAATACCAGCCCCAGTAGGCGTAGACGGAGGAATGCATGATCATCTGGACCCAGTGCACGCGGCGGGGAACAAATTCGTAGGCCAGGGTTCGGCCGGAACGGGACACGCTCCACCAGAGAGCACAGAGGCCGGCGAGCAGGACGCCGGTGGCTCCGTAGAAAGAGGCCGTGAGACGCGGACTTTCGCTCACGCGCGGCAGGAGCGTAAAACTCGCGAAAAGCAGGGTCAGGACGGAGGGGAACCACAACAGGAGGGAGCGCTGGTTGCCGGGTTGATTGCCGCTTTGGCGGGAGCGCTGACTACCGCTCGGCGCGGGCTCCTTGGGTTGAGACTTTCGTGGAGTCCCCTTCCCCACTTCACGAACACTGGCATTCATATTGCCAAACAGCATATATCAAAATCGGAACGCATGCATGCAGGCGCTCCGGGGTGCAGGAGCGGGGATGGAAAGCGGAGTGACGCGTGGAAGGTATCTTAAGAGGGGAAGTCAAAGGCGGCGATGCGACACGCGGGTTTACTGATTCTGGCACTGACCGGGCTTGTGCGAGCACAGGACGGGGCGGCGCTGTACAAAGAACGCTGCGCGTCGTGTCACGATGCGGGGGTCGCGGCGCAAGGCACGGGGCGGATTCCTTCGCTGGGGGCGATCCAACAGATGACCGCGGCGGCGGTATACGGGGCCCTGACGAACGGTGTGATGAAGACGCAGGCCGCGGGTTTATCCACACAGCAGTTGATCTCGCTGGTGGTGTATATCGCGCCGACGGGTGACGCGGGAGCCAAGCCTACGTTCGAGAAAAGCTGTACCGGGAGTGCAGCGTTCCAGGCAGGGGAGGGGGCGTGGGGCGGATGGAGTCCCCGCGTCACGAATACGCGGTATCAGGACGCGAGGGCGGCGCGGCTGACCGCCGCGGAGGTGCCTCGGCTCAAGGTGAAATGGGCGTTCAATCTGGGGCCGGTGACGATGGGACGCGGGCAGCCGGTGGTGGCGGGGAATCGAGTGTTTCTGGGGACGCTGGCGGGCGACGTCTATTCGATTGACGCGGCCCGCGGGTGCGTTTACTGGGCCTTCAAGGCGGGGGCGGGTGTGCGGTCAGGCGTCACCCTGGGGGAGGCGAACGGCATTCCCGCGATTTTCTTCGGAGACCGGAGCGGGGTGATGTACGGACTGAATGCCGCGTCCGGAGAGCTGCTCTGGAAGACGCGGCCGGTGGAACATTTGCTGGCGAGCGTTACGGCGTCGCCGCAGTTTTATAAAGGGGTGGTCTATCAGGGATTCTCTTCCATTGAAGAGTCGCTGGTATCGGACCCGAGCGCTGAGTGTTGTTCCTTCCGGGGGAGCGTGGTGGCGCTCGATGCGGCGACAGGCCGCACGATCTGGCAGAGCTTCACGATCGCGGAAGCGGCGAAGCGGACGGGGAAGGGGCAGGGTCCGTCGGGAGCGGCAATCTGGTCGACGCCTACGATCGACGAACAGAGGGGCGCACTCTATGTCGCGACGGGGGACAACTACTCGAATCCGGTGACGGAGACGAGCGATGCGGTGCTGGCGTTCGACCTGAAGACGGGGAAGCTGCTGTGGTCGCGGCAGTTCACGCAGGGCGACGCGTATAACGGAGCATGCAACGCCGCGACACGCGCCAACTGTCCAGACAAGGATGGACCGGACTCCGATTTCGGGCAGCCTCCGATTCTGGTGGAGTTGGCGGGCGGGAAGCGCGCGCTGACGATCGGACAGAAATCGGGGATGGTGCATGCCATCGATCCGGATGCGGAGGGGAAGATTCTCTGGCAGACTCGGGTGGGGATGGGGGGATTGCTCGGGGGGAGCCAGTGGGGATCGGCGGCGGACAACCAGCGGGTTTATGTCGCGATTTCCGATACGGCGATCCACAACGTCGCGGATGCGAAGGCGCCGGGCGGAAGGCGGCTGGCGCCGGATTCCAAGCGCGGCGGCGGATTGCATGCGATCGACCTGAAGTCCGGCAGGGTGGTGTGGAGTGCGAAGCCCGCGGTTTGCCCGGTGGCTCAGGCGATCTGCTCGCCCGCGCAATCGGCCGCGGTTACGGCGATCCCGGGAGCGGTGTTTTCCGGAGCTCTGGACGGACATCTGCGCGCGTATTCGAGCGCCGACGGCAGCGTGATCTGGGACTTTAATACGGCGCGCGAGTTTCCGACGGTGAATGGGAAGCCGGCGCGGGGTGGATCGATCGATGCGACGGGGGCCGCGGTGGCTGGCGGGATGGTGTTCGTGGAATCCGGCTACAACCAGTTCGGCGGCATGCCCGGCAACGTGCTGCTGGCGTTCTCGGTGGACGGCAAGTAGATTCCGCGCGGTGACGGAGGCGGCGCGAAGCCGAGGACGCCGGGCGTCTTCGAGAGACGATGCCGCGCCCAGTGGTAGAACACGTCGGTGTCCTTGGTGTCGAACGTAGAGGTGAGTAGAGTTTCGTCCAGATTGAGCTGCTCGCCTTTGTGGACTTGTACGGTGTTGGCGTCCTGTCGACCCACGACGCGGCGGCATCCCCCTTCATCCACACATTCAAGGCCTACGCCGCGGGTCACGGTGGCCTCGCCGCTGTAGACGCGGAGGCGGCCTAGATCGGCGTCGATGCGGTACTCCCCGGTCTTGCTTAGATCGATGGTGACGTCCTTGAAAGTGACGCTGACGCCTGCGCCGGCTTCTTTGTCGCGGAACCTGCATTCGAGGATGACGGAGCCGGAAAGGACTTCAATCGCCTGATCCGGCAGTTGCCCCGAGAGCAGCTTTAACGAGCTATTTTCCGCCAGGAACGCGTTGGTCACCGAGCGGAAGGCGCTGGCCAAAGACGTCTGGACTCGGCCTTGCGCGGTTCCCAGAACATGGCCGTCGGGCAAGTACGAGTTGTCGGGTTCGAGCGCAACACTTTGACCATCCATCAGGACTTTGCCTTCGATGTAGCGAATGAGAGGACGAACGTTCCAGCTGAAGCGAAGCTGGGCCGAGGCGCGGGGCGGCACTAACAGGAACGACGCGCCGGCAAGGCAAGCGATCAGAGTGGACGGAACTTTCATAAACGTTTCCTCAGCGGGCGGCTCCTGAGATCTGGCTCAGGAGATCCCGCGCTTCGGGCGACGCGGGGTTGAGTTGCAGGGCTTTTTCAAGCTCCGCTTTGGCTTCGGTGGGATTGCCGTTGCGGAGCAGGGCTTTGGCCAGATTTACACGCACCAGCGTCATGGCGGGATTCAACTGGAGAGCGTCCTGCCAGAGCTGGATCGCGGCGCGGAGGTTTCCGCTCTGCATTTGATAGGCGCCGAGCGCCGCGGTGGCGGCGTACTGGCTCCGGTCCATCCGCCAGACTTGCTGGTAGAGGGGAATGGCGTGGGCATTGTCGTTCGCGTCGCGATAAAACTCGGCCAGGTAGGCGAGCGCCAGGGCGTCGGCGGAGCCTTGCTCGGCGGCCTGTTTCAGCAAGGGGAAGGCGCGGCCGCGATCGGAGGCGTTGTGATCGCGCAGGGCGACGACGGCGTAGGCTACGGCCAGGTCGCGCGTGGTGGCGGTGTAGGGGGCGTAGGGCACAAGCTCTGCGTTAGAGGAAGGAACGGAGCCCGCGGCCGAGGGCTTGCGGCGGATGGAATGATCCGTGAAGACGACGTGTTGGATATCGGTGGTGGAGCCGCGGGGCATGTGGCAAGCGATACAACTGTCACCGTTGGCTTGACGGGATTCCTGGGACGCGCGGCAATCCTGGGTCTGGTGGCAGGAGAGGCATTTGCCGCGATAATAGGCGGCCTTCTGGGCGGGTTCGGGAGCGGTGTGGGGATCGTGGCAGGTGGCGCACCAGAGTTTGTCTCCGCTGGCGCGCTTGCAGGCGCTCTGCGCGAGGTTTTCGACGTGGCTGGTGACGCGCAAGTCAGAGGGCGAGCCGGCGCGGACGAAGACGATGAGATCCGCCGAGAGGAGTCCGCCGGGCGACAGAGCTTTGTCTTCTTTGCCGGGTTTCGCGACGCGGACTTCGCCGGATAGGTGACACTGGGCGCAAATGCTATCGCGCGCGGCGGGCGCGAGTTTGGCGGGATTGACCATCGCGGTGCCTTTGGCGATATGGTCGCTGCCGGGGCCATGGCAGCGTTCGCAGGAGACTCCGTTTTCGAGGAAGGGCGGGGAGGTGTAGCGGTTGAGTGTCCCGGTAGCCGGCTGAAGATTGCTGGCGTGGCACTGCAAGCAGGAGGGGACGACGGGGCGCGTGAGGTTCGGATAGTCCAGGCTTTCGAAGCCCGGTGACGGTTTCCAGGAAGCGGAGCTGTGATAGTAGGTGACGGGAGATTCGAAGAGGAAGCCGGAGTCTTCCAGGAGGAAGGTGCGCGCGGCGGCTCCGCTTCCGATGAAGTAGGAGAGAGCGCGGCGTCCGGTGACGGGTTGTTTGGCGTTCTGGGTGAATTGAAACGTGTAATCCGGGGAAACGCGGTAGGAGAAGGCGCCGCGGTCATCGCTAAATTCGGCGTGGTCGAAGGTTTCCGGGGAGTCCGCGGTTCCTACTTTGCCGCTGCTTTGCGCCATGGGTGTTCGCGCATAGGAGCGGACGATGTTTTCATGACACGGCGCGCAGGCCTGATTGCCGACGAAATCGGAGCCGAAGGCGCACGAGACGGCCCACAAGGCCACGGAAAATCGCCGCATGAAATCAGTTTATGATAGCGGCCGGTCCGAGGGGCCGCGGCGATTATTTCTGGTCCGCCGGTTTGGCGGGTTCCGAGGCGCCGACGTAGTGGGTGGCGTCGCGGTCCTCACACACGGATTCGAAGAGCTCCGTATCGGGCATGAGCTGTTGCATGACGCGAACGGTGAAGGGTTCGGTATAGGCTTTGGGATCTTCGATGGTCACGTCGATTCGCAGCGTGCCGAAGTTGAGGCGGGTGAAGCGTTCCACCATTTTCCCGGAGCTGGTCAAGGGGCTGCCATTCACGTCGAGCCAGACGTCGTCGCGAAATCCGACGGTGTTGACGACCAAGGTGTCGCCTTCCCATTGCCCCACCGAATAGCCGTACCACCAGGGCGCAAGCGAGGGGCCTACCTGGGGCAAAGCCTGGCCATTGGTGAGGATCTGGCGAACGTCATTGTTGGCGTTGTACATGATGACAATGGCGCCGTTGCCTTGCACAATTTTTTTCTCAAAAGGATGGGTGTGGAGCTGCATCAATCCGAGCGGGCGGCAGTTGGCGTCGGGATTATCCTTGCTGTTGTTGGCCTTGCGATCGTCGCGGGTTTTCCGGCCCCACTCGGTGTAGGGAAGGCCCTTCTCGAAGCCGACGCCCAAGTCGCCGAACTGCGCGGCGGGCGGTTCGCCGGGGGCGCGGACCACGGGTGCTCCTTTGCCTTTGGCGTTGCCTCGGCCGCCGCCACCCCCGCGCATGGGCTGCCAGAGACCGGAGAGGTCAGGGTGTCCGTCGGCCGCTTTCGGCGCGGGCGCTTTCATGTCGAGCTCACCGGTTTCGGTCCGGGGACCGGCGGTGCGGTTTTTCGGCCACTGGGCCAGAAGCAGGGTCGCTCCCGCCACCAGGGCGATCGCCGCCGCCGAAATCATGGAATAGCTGTTCTTGGATTTCATTCGCATCGTCAGGGCCCCACCCGGCCTCTACTTTCTTATCACGCCTTGCGTCTCGACGTTGGGGCGCTTCCACATCATACGACCAACCTGGCTTGGTGACAAACGAATAGGGGGCGGCGATTCCAGACCAGGAGGCTTACTCCGATATACTTTGTAGTCGAACGGGCGCAGAAGATGCGCGGGGCCGTCCAGAAAATCGTCCGGAGAAGGCGACGTGAACATCCGCAAGCTACTCGATTGGCGAAAGCTCCTGATTTACTCGCACCGCTGGCTGGGCATCGGCATTACGGCGATGTTCCTGGTGTGGACGCTGTCGGGAGTGGTCCTGATGTATTACGGGCATCCGCAGATCACGACCGGGGAGCGGTTGGCGCGGCTGGAGGCGATCGACTTTTCGACGGCAACGGTGACACCGGCGGAGGCGGCGGCGAAAGCGGGCATCAAGCCGTATCGCGTACGGCTCTCCATGTACAACGGCCGTCCCGTGTACCACCTGACGCGGAACAGCATCGGCAACTGGAGCGCGGTGTATGCGGACACGGGGGAAGTGCTTCCGAGAATGGGACGGGAGCAGGCGCTCCAGTGGATGAAGCAGTTCGCTCCGGAGTACGCGTCGCGGATGACGTACGACGCGTATCTGGAGGGTCCGGACGAGTTCACCCGGATTCCGACGCTGGCAGGGTTCGCTCCGCTGCACCGGCTGGCGATGAACGATGCGGCGGGCACGGAGTACTACGTCTCCGAAAAGAGCAACGACATCGTTCAGAAGACGGACCGGAGGAGCCGCATTCTGGCGATTTCGGGCTACGTTCTGCACAACCTGTTCTTCTTCCGGCAGCGCACGTGGTGGACGCCGTTTCTGGATTTTCTGGCGTGGTCGGCGATGCTGATGGTGGCGACCGGGGTCGGGGTGGGAATCTGGCGCGTGGCGCTGAAGCCTCGCTTCCGGCACAAGGGCGTTCCGTCCTATACGCCTTATTCGAGTTGGATGAAGTGGCATCATTACGCGGGGCTGCTGTTCGGGCTGTTTTCCATTTCCTGGATCTTGAGCGGGATGATTCCGATCAGCACGTTTCCGATTCGCGGGTGGACGGATGTCTCGAAGCGAGTGGAGAGTAACGGCGAGGGATTCCTGATGGGGAATCCGGTGGTGTCTCCGCGGTCGACGATGACGAAGGACATGGCGCGCGCAATCACGGGCGGTCCGTTGAATCTGCAAGTGCTCACGGT
Organism: Bryobacteraceae bacterium; assembly: GCA_036498815.1. Classification (GTDB taxonomy): domain Bacteria; phylum Acidobacteriota; class Terriglobia; order Bryobacterales; family Bryobacteraceae; genus Palsa-187. The sequence continues at coordinate 283,725 of DASYET010000015.1, forward strand.
GGAAGGCGTGCGCGATGCGTTGAGGAGGATCGAGGGGAGCTTCGCTCCGAAGGAAGTGGAGCTGATCCAGTTTCGAGGGGAGCCGTATTTTCTGGCGTATCAGCCTCCCGCGACGCTGGGGGAAGCCGCGCATTGGACGACCAACAACGCGATCAACTCGGTGAATTTACCGCAGGATAATCCGCACGTGTTCGTTTCCTTGAGGCATCCGGAGAAGGGCGCTTTGACGTCGTTCGGGAAGGATGTGATGGAGCAGGCGGCGCAAGAGGCGATGCCGAATGTTCCGGTGCTGGACAGCATGTGGCTGACGGATTACGACAATTACTATCACCAGACGATTTCTTCCTTCGAACTCGGGCGGCACAAGCCTGCTTACGTACTGCCGGTGCTGCGTGTGCGTTATCGCGACGAGAATGAGACGTGGCTGTACTTCACGCCTTCGCTGGCGCAGATGGTGAAGTTCGACAAGAGGGATCGCGCGAACCGGTGGTTCTATTACGGTTTGCATGCGATGGACTGGCCGGGCCTGTTGGAGCGGCGGCCGTTGTGGGACATGGTGACGATCACGCTGCTGGCGGGGCTTGCGGCGATCAGCATCACCACGTTGTTGCCGGCGTACCGGCGGCTGAAGCGGCACGCGGTGCGCGGCTGGAAACGGGCGCTTCCGCGGAAGAGAGAGCAGCCTGCGCCTCGACTGGGATGGGCGATGGCGAAGAGCGATGGCGTCCCGGCGGACCGGCCGCCTTCACGCCGAGGTTGAGCGCGTCTCGCTTCAGGGCACCGGGTCTTCGCACGGGGGACTCCGGAAAACGGTTAAGATGAGCTTTGTGCGATGAGGCTCCGGAGCAAAGCCTGGGTGATTTTGGCAGGCGGGCTCCTGATGGCGCTGGCGTCGTGCTCCCACCGCGAGGCGGCGAAGCCGCAAGCAAAGAACGAATACGTGGACACCGCGATTTGCGCGGACTGTCATACGGAGATCGCTCGAACGTATGCGGGCAGCGGCATGGCGAGATCCTTCTCCGCGCCGACGGCCGCGAGTTTTCCGAATCCTAAGCCGTATTTTCACAGCGCGTCCGCGACGTGGTATGAGAACGTCGCGAAGGACGGCGGATGGGTGCAGCGGTGGTGGCAGAAGGGAATCGGGGGCAAGGAGGAGAGCGCGGGAGAATCGAAGATCGATTTCGTGATGGGCTCGGGCAACCACGTCCGGACGTATCTGCATCGCACGGCGCGGGGGACCTTGATCGAGCTGCCGTTGGCCTGGTATGCGGAGAAGGGCGGCAGTTGGGCGCTGAATCCGGGGCTGGACGAAAGCAATCCGGCGACGGGCAGGAAGATCGGCTACGACTGCATGTTCTGCCACAACTCCTATCCGTCGATTCCGGCGGGGCATGACGAGGCGGGGGCGGAGCCGGTATATGCGGAGCCGATGCCGCAGGGAATCGATTGCCAGCGATGTCACGGGCCGGGCGGCAATCATCTTCAAGCGGTGAATCGGCCGGGGGCGAAGGTGGAGGAGATTCGAGCGGCGATTGTGAATCCGTCGCGGCTGGAGAAGGATCGCGCGATGGAGGTGTGCCTGCAGTGCCACCTGGAAACGACGAGCGCGTTTCTGCCGAACGTCATCCGGCGCTACGATCGCGGGCCGTTTTCCTATCGTCCGGGGGAGGCTTTGAGCGCGTTCCAACTGGCCTTCGATCATGCGCCGGGCTCGGGCCGGGAGGGGAAGTTCGAGATCGTGAGCTCGGTGTACCGGCTGCGGCAGTCGAAATGTTTCCTGGAGAGCAAGGGAGAGCTGGGCTGCACGACATGCCACAATCCGCACGATATCCGGCACGGGGAGCAGGCGATCGATTTGTATAACAAGGTATGCGCGCGGTGCCATGCGCCGGCGGAAACCGCCGCGCCGGGGCATCCCGCAGGGGCGAACTGCGTGGGATGCCACATGCCGAAGCGGCGAGCGGAGGACGTGGTGCACGTGGTGATGACGGACCATTTGATCCAGCGCCGGCCGCCGGCGAATCCGCTGGCGGAGTTTCCGGAGCGGCACGATCCGGGGCTGGAATACAAGGGCGAGGTGGTTCCGTATGGGGACAAGGACGACCTTTACACGGCGGTGGCGCAGGTGACGCACAAGAGCAACCTGGAAGCGGGGATTCCTCGGCTGCAAGCGGAGATCGCGAAGGCGAAGCCGGAGCGGCCGGAGTTTTCCATGGAGTTGGGAGACGCGCTACAGAGAGTGGGGCGTTCGGAAGAGTCGGCGGCGGCGTATCGGGCGGCGCTGGAAAAGCGACCGGGTTCCGCACTGCTGTGGGCGAGGCTCGCGCAGCCGTTGCGAGCGTTGGGGAAGTCGCAGGAGCCTCTGGAGGCGATGCAGAAGTCCGTCCAAGCGGATCCGAACGATGCGGAGAATTGGTACAACCTGGCGCTTCTGCAATCCAATCTGGGGGATAAGACGTCGGCGGTCCAGTCGTTTCGCAAGTCGCTGGAGCTCGACCCGGAATCCGCGGACACTCGAAAGGATTTAGGCTCGGTGCTGGCGGAGACGGGACAGGTTCAGGAGGCGGAGGTCCAATTGCGCGGGGCTTTGAGTCTGCGGCCGGCGCTGCCGGAGGCGCATGCGTATCTGGCGTTCCTGCTGGCGAATCGCGGCGAGATGGCGGAAGCGGTCTCACATTTTGAGCGGGGGGGGGACGGCGCGTCCAATCAGTTTAACTACGGGATCACGCTGGCGAGGATGAACCGGAGAGCGGATGCGCGGACGCATTTAGAAAAGTCGCTCAAAGCGGACGCGAATCAGCCGTTCGCGCACGAGGTGCTGGGCGGATTGCTGGAGGCGGACGGCAAAGTGCCCGAGGCGGTTTCGCATTATAGAGAAGCGCTCCGGCTGCGGCCAGATTTCGGCAAGGCGCATCTAGATCTGGGCGCGGTGCTGGCGCGCCAGGGGGACAGGACCCGAGCGGCGGCGGAATTCCGCGCGGCGCAAGCCGATCCCGATCCGCAGATAAGGCAGATGGCGGGCGCGGGGCTGGCGGCGGTGGGGGCGAAGTAAGAGCTACCGGTAGATTTTCAGATTGAGATAGGCGGCTTCGATGACGTCTTCGCGAAGGCGCTGGTAAGAGCCCCAGTCCTTGTATTTTTCGAGCAGGATGCTTTGCTTCAACTCCGCCAGGCTCTTGCCCTGCGCCATTCCGGCGGAGACCGCGGCCACCAGATCCTCAAAGAACTGGCGGTCTTCGGCGACGTCGGACTTTTTGAACATGACGTTGCCGTGACCTTGCGCGAGGACGTCGAAATCCAGCGCCTCGATGGTTTTGTAGGACTTGATCCAGTCCGCCAGAGGATGGCCGTCGAAGTTTCCGCAGGCGCTGGGGAGGGAGCGCAGCGAGGTGCGGACCAGGGCGTCCGCCGGGAAGTCCGCGGAGAAGAGCACGCGTTCGGCGGGAAACAGCACGACGGTTCCGTCGTCCGCGTGATTTTTTCCGGGATAGATTAGCTCGATGGTCTTGCCGCCGAGGGTGAGTTGCATACGGTCGGAATAGACGATGTCGGGAGGGTGAACCTCGGCGTAGTATTCGGCGGGGGTCATGTGACCGTCATGGTTGCGGTCGTGCGTCTGGAAGAAGTTTCCGGGCATGCCGCAGACTCCGGGGTGGGCGGTGCCGGGAGCGGTGATCTCTTCGAGCTCGAAGGTGCCATTGTTGTTGCGGTCGATCATGTCGCCCGGCATGTGGGGATAGCGGCCGTCCATGTTCTTGAGCACGCCTTCTTGCGCGATGAATTGCGCGGTATCCGCGAAGAGGCCGCCGCCTTCGATGTGATCCCAGTGGCTGTGACTATAGATGACGTAGCGGACGGGCACGCCGGGGAAGCGCTGCGCGAGTTCCCCCTTCAGCCACGTGGCGAGATCGGTGCTGATGGGGTCCACCAGAATGATGCCCGCGGGGGTGACGAGGAACACGCCGAACCAGACGCCGTTTCCAAAGCGGTAGAGATTGTCGGCGATTTTAGTGAGAGAGCGGCCGGGGCCCCCGGGTGCGCGCGGCGGCGCAGGCGCGGCGGGGGGCTGAGCGGCGGCCTGACGTTCGCAGGCGATCGCCAAAAGGCCGGTGAGAAGCAGGGTGATCGCTCGGTGTCGCATGTTCGTCTCCGGCTTCTGATTCTAGCGGGGCGGGCGGCGGCGGTCAAAACGGCTGGCGCTCTCGCGGGCGTTCCCGGGCGTGTACGCTCCGGCCATGTACGATGGATGAACTCATGACCATCCTTAGGCGGTTGGAGCAATGGAAGGACGCGGGGATACTCTCTTCCGAACAACACGCATTTCTGGGCGGCCTTTCTCGTGGAGATCCGCTCTCCGTTTTTCTGGAACTGAACATTCTGCTCTACGCCGGGATTGTGGCGTTCGTGGGCGGGCTCGGGTGGACTGTCTCGACGTGGTCGCAGCAGTTGGGGGATGTCTTGGTGATCGCCGGCCTCTCGTTGCTGCTGGCTTTGTGTTTTGGGTATTGCTTCCTCCGCGCGCCCGCATGGTCTGCCGCGGAGACTCCTTCGCCGAATCTGGTTTTCGACTATATGCTCTATCTCGGGAGCCTGATTTGGTCGGTGGAGCTGGCCTACATCGAGGAGCGGTTTCATGTGCTCTCCGGCCAGTGGGATTTGTATCTGCTCGCCACGGCGGTTCTGTATTTTCTTCTTGCGTATCGTTTCGATAACCGGTTTGTGTTGTCGCTGGCGTTGTCGTCGCTCGCGGGATGGTTCGGGCTGACCGTTTCGCGTTGGCCTTCGCACGAGGACGAAGCGTACCGGCAATACGCGATTGTCTACAGCCTGATCGTGGGCGGGGCGGGAGCCGGGCTTCAGCGGCTGGGGCTGAAGCCTCACTTCCTGGGCACGTATCTGAATATCGCGGCCAACGTTCTTTTCTGGGCGCTGCTTTCCGGGGTGTTCCAGCGCGAGGGCTACCTGGGATGGTTTCTCGGTTTGGTCCTGGCTTGCGCCGCATCGCTGGCGTGGGGCATCGCGCGCCGGCAGTTTTCCTTTGTCGCTTACGCTGCCGTGTACGGCTACATCGGCGTGAGTGCGATCCTGCTCCGGAACGTGGACGACTTCACGGCGACCCTGGCGTACTTCGTGGTTACCGGCACCGCGATGCTGGTGATGCTGATCCTGGTCGCGCGACGGTTCGGGAGGGAAGCGTGAGAGCGTACAGCGATTCCAGCCAGGAGGCTCTGCGCGCCCGCGGGTTTTTGAAAGATTGGGCCGGCGAAGGCTTTCTCACGGAGTCGCAACGTCAGCGTCTGGAACAGGAGACTCCCTGCGAGCTTCGCCGCACCAACGTCTTCCTGCGAATTGTCCTGGGGCTGTTCACGCTGCTGATCGCGGTCGCGGCGGCAGGTCTCTTCTTCGCGGTCTTTGTGCCGCGGGCGGCCTCGCGAACCACGGGCGTGTTCCTGCTGATCTTCGCGGCGGTGTCCTACGCGGCCGCGGAACTCTCGGTGTCGAGGGCGCGGCTGTATCGATTTGGAATCGAGGAGGCTCTTGCCGCGTGCTCGGTGGGGTTCCTTTGCGTGGGTATCTGGATGGCCGCTTCGCACGGTTATGGCACACGGGATGCCATCGATTTTCTTGTGCCGGCCGCGGGCGTCGTGGCTTCGCTGTGGCTCTGGCACCGCTTCGGCTGGGCTTACGCGTCTCTCGCCGCGATGATTTTTGTGTTGGGACTGCCGGACCACTGGAGGTCCTCGATAGCCGTGCATCATGTGGTCGATGCGGCGGTCTATACTGCCGCTTTGCTCGCCGTCATCGCGCTGCGGCCCCGCTTTCGCTTCACCTATCTCGACGGAACGTTTTCCATTACTGAGGCGCTCCTGTGGCTGGGAATCTACTTGGTGACGAACCTGCAACTGTTGCCTGTGAACCTGCTCGTCTGGATGGGCGGCTTCGAGACTCCGACGGATTTCTCAAAGCCGTTCTACTGGACCACGTGGGTGCTGATCTGGTGCCTGCCGCCCGTGGTGCTTCTGCGCGGGCTGCGGATTCGGGACCGATTCGTTATCGCCGCGGGCGGGGTTGCGGCTGTTCTGACGCTGATCACCAACAAGCCTTACCTCGGCTGGGCGAGGCACACGTGGGATCCGATGCTGCTGGGCGCGCTCTTGATCGGGGTGGCACTATTCCTTCGACGGTGGCTGGCGGGCGGTGCGGAGGGAGTCCGCCACGGTTTCACCGCGCGGAGACTTTCCGGGAAGGACAAGGACTGGATGAGCGCGGCATCGATGACGATCGGCCTGGCGCCGCCGCATCCGGCGCCACCGCCGCATTCCCCCGACGTGCAATTCGGAGGAGGAGATTCGGGTGGCGGAGGAGCGAGCTCCGACTGGTGATGCCGCTGGTCAGCGCGCGGCGGCGGGGACGTGCGTGCTGGATTTGACGCGCCACTCGCCGGAGGGGAGCTTTTCGTAGACCTGGTCGTCATACGAGCCATCCTTGAGATACGCGCGGCCGGTGACTTGATTGGCCGCGGCGGTCACTTTGACGCCGGAGGTCATGAGGCGCTGCACGCCGTTCTGATCGGGCTCATAGTGGTCGGCGAGATTCGGGCCGCCTAAACGTTGAATCGCGACGATGCCGCGCGCATCGAGGCCGGCGGCTTTCTCGGGGCCGGTGATGACGGTGCGGGAGGTGAAGCGCCAACCCTGGGGAGTCTTCGTGTATTCGTCCTGATATTCGGTGGCGCCGAGGCTCGCGATGCCGCGGACGCCGTTCGCGGTGACATCGAGGGCTACGGTGGGTCCGGAGGCTCCGCCGGGACGCGGGGGCGCGGCCTTGGTGTTGGGGTTGACGCAATTGCGCTCGCTCTCGACGAGCGCGATGAGGCGCTCGCGACCCACCATGCGGCCACGAAATCCGCTGGCGAAGGCGCCGGTCGAGGGCACGAAGAGGTCCGCGAAATCGGCGGCGCGGCATCCGGACAGCGCTTGAGAGTACTGCGTCATCAGGGCCTGGATGGCGGCGCGGTCATCGGCGCTGAGGCTGGGCTGGGCCGTGGCGAAAGCGCCACCGAGAACCGCCGCGAGGAGAATGCCACAAGTATTCGAGGTCTGGATCTTCACAATGAGCCCTAGGATATCGCATCCCTCGCGTGACGGTGGCCTGAAATGGGATATAATCCGCCGTGTTATCTCCGCGTTGAGGAGTAAGCCACGATGACATCATCCCGCATGAAGCCGATCTTGAAGCTCGCGCCGTCGCTGTGCGGCCTGGCAGCGTTTTTCGCGTTCCTCGCCCCGCCCGCGACCACGCAGCAAACGCAGCCGAACGTGAACTGGCGGAGCTATGGCAGCGATCCGACCAACACGCGTTATTCGCCGCTGAGCCAGATCGATGCCAACAATTTTTCGAAGCTCCAGGTGGCCTGGACGTTCTCGACGGCGAACCTGGGGCCGAATGTCGAGACCAATCTCGAGTCGACACCGCTGGTGATCGACGGCGTGCTGTACTCGACCGCGGGCGATCGCCGCGATGTGGTCGCGCTGGACGCGTCGAACGGAGAAGTTCTGTGGACGCATCGCGAAGATGAAGGGCGGCGGGCCCAAGTGTCGCCGCGGCGACTTTCAGGGCGCGGGCTGGCGTACTGGGCCGACGGCGACGACAAGCGGATCGTGTATTTCACGCAGGGATACTCGATGATCGAGCTCAACGCGAAGACGGGTCTTCGCATTCCGAGCTTTGGCGTGAACGGCGCGGTGGACCTTAAAGAGGATGACGATCAGGCGATCGATCCGATGAGCAGCGAGATCGGCATTCATTCGACGCCGGCGATCGGCAGGAACACCATCGTGGTGGGAGCCGCGCACAAACCCGGCGGCGTGCCCACCAGCAAGACCAATGTGAAGGGATACGTCCGGGGCTACGATGTTCGCACGGGAAAACGGAAATGGATTTTCCATACGGTTCCGAAGCCGGGCGAGTTCGGCTTGGATTCGTGGCTGAACGATTCGTGGTCCTACACCGGGAACACCGGCGCATGGGGCGAGATTTCCATCGATGAGCCGGCGGGAGTGGCGTACATCGGCGTGGAGGAGCCCACGGGCGATTTCTATGGCGGTCCGCGTCCGGGCAACAACCTGTTCGGCGAGAGCCTGGTGGCCGTGGATCTGGAAACCGGGCAGCGCAAGTGGCATTACCAGTTCGTGCACCACGGCATCTGGGATCACGACAATCCGTCGCCTCCGATCCTGGCGGATGTTCCGATCAAGGGAAAGCGCGTGAAGGTGGTGGCACAGCCGAGCAAGCAGGCGTTCCTGTATGTGCTGAATCGCGAAACGGGCGAGCCGGTGTGGCCGATTGAAGAGCGTCCGGTAGAGAAGGGCGATGTTCCGGGCGAATGGTATGCGCCGACGCAGCCGTTTCCGACGGCTCCGCCGGCGTATGAGAATCAGAACGTCGATGAAAGCGTGCTGATCGATTTCACGCCGGAGTTGCACAAGGAAGCTCTGGAGATCGTGAAGCACTACAAGATGGGTCCGATCTTCACGCCGCCGACGGTGAGCAAGACGGAAGGTCCGTGGGGGACGCTGGTGTCGTCGCTTTCCGGCTCCAACTGGATGGGCGGTTCCATCGATCCGGAAACGGGAGTTGTGTATGTCGGCTCCGGCCGAAGCATTCTGAGCATGGGATTAGTGCCTTCGGGGGATCGATCCGATGTCGGCTATATTTCAGGACGAGCGCCGGGCGTGCAGGGAACGTTGACGGTGAAGGGTCTGCCGCTGGTGAAGCCGCCGTATTCGCAGATCTCGGCGATCGATCTGAAAACGGGGACGATCCTGTGGCATGTTCCGCACGGCGACACTCCAGATAATGTGCGCAACAACCCTGCCTTGAAGGGCGTGAACATTCCGAAGACCGGGCGCGGCGGCGCGGCGATTACTCTGGTGACCAAGACGCTGGTGGTCGCCGGGGAGAAGGGCACGGCCACGTTGCCGGACGGACGCGTGGGCGCGCTGCTGCACGCTTACGATAAAGCCACGGGCAAAGACCTGGGCGGCGTGTACATGCCGGCGCAGGCGACGGGCGGTCCGATGACGTACATGGTCAATGGGGTCCAGTACATCGTGATCGCAGTGGGCGGGAACATCAACGGCAAGAATCAGGCTGAGTTTATGGCGTTCCGGCTGCCGAACGAGACCCGCAAGTAATTTTTCTATTGCTCGCTCGAAAACTTCCGTGCTACACTGCCTCAAGCTTTCCTGGGGATAGCCCAGCGCATTTCGAACGGTTTCCAAATGCGAGCGTAAGCCAAGGCAACTTGGCCATGACACCGGCGTACGTAGTTTCGATGCCTGAGTCGGCAGTTTTCTTGGCGTGATGTAAACGCACTTCCCGTCATTTCGCAACCCTGGATTATTTCAACTGGCCTTGTCGCCGATACCGACGGAGCCGCGTCACTTCGACGTCTCCGCGAGGCAGTAACGGCAGCCGGTGGATCCGTGCGCCCTTTCGAGGGCGGAGCACTGTTTCCACACGGCAACTAAGGAGATGAGGACCATGAAAGCTTTGCTCATTGCGCTTCCCTGTTTTTCTTTCACACTGCTGGCGCAGACGGCCGCGCCCACGCAAGATCAGAAAGACTTCTTTGAGAATCGGATTCGCCCGATGCTGGCGCAATCGTGTTTCGCGTGCCACACGAACTCGCAGATGGGCGGCTTGCGGCTGGATTCGCGCGAAGGATTGCTGAAGGGCGGCAAGTCCGGTCCCGCGGTGGTGCCGGGCGATGCGGAGAAGAGCCTGCTGATCTCCGCGGTGAGGCAGGCGGGCGAGCTGAAGATGCCGAAGAACGGCCGGTTGACCGAAGCACAGGTGAAGGATCTCACCACGTGGATCAACGACGGAGCCGCGTGGCCCGTGGCGCTGCCTACGGTGGGCTACAACATTCGTCCGGATCAGAAGCAGTTCTGGTCCTTCCAAGCGCTGGCGAAGACGGCGGTGCCGAAGGTGAAGGACGCCGCGTGGCCGCTCAGCGATATCGACCGGTTCGTGCTGGCGAAGCTGGAACAGGAGGGCATGAAGCCCTCGCCGACAGCGGACCGGCGCACGCTGATCCGGCGGCTTAGCAACGATCTCACGGGATTGACGCCGACGTTCGAGGAGGTGACGGCGTTCGAGAATGACAAGTCTCCCAACGCTTACGAGAAATTGGTGGATCGTTTACTGGCGTCTCCGCACTATGGCGAGATGTGGGCGCGGCACTGGCTGGACGTGGTGCGCTTCGCGGAGGACGACTACCGCATCGCGCAGAAGAACATGCACGAGGAGAAGTATCAGTTCGGGTATGTGTATCGCGACTGGCTGATTCAATCGCTGAACTCCGACATGCCTTACGACACGATGGTGAAGGCGCAACTGGCGGCGGATTTGATGGATGAGAAAGTCCGCGACAAGATGATTCCGGCGCTGGGGATGAACGGGCTGGGCGTGTGGCAGTTCAACGATAATCCTCCGCCGATTGAGCGCGCCGAAGAGTGGCACGACAAGACCGACGCCACCACCAAGGCTCTGCTGGGTCTTACGGTCGGCTGCGCGCGCTGCCACGATCACAAGTACGATCCGATTCCGCAGAAGGATTACTACCGCATCGCGGGCATGTTCGCCAGCACCAGCTATCACGCGTATCCGCTGGTGGGCAAAGACGTCGTGGAGGAATACGAATCGAAGAAGAAAGAACTGGATGACCGCGACAAGCAGCTGAAGGATTTTCAGGATCAGTTGAGTGAACTGACGGCTCGGGTGCTTTTTTCGCAGAGCGAGAAGTACATGGTGGCGGCGTGGAAGTTCGGCTCGAAGAAGGGCAATACGATTGAGACGATCGCGGATCAAGAGAAAGTGGATCCGGAAATCCTGACGCGTTGGATCGCGTTCCTGAAGAAGAAGCCGATCAATTATTCGTACCTGGTGGACTGGCAAAAGATGGTGGCCTCCGGCGGGTCAGCCGATGAGGCGTCCACGCTGGCGCACAAGTTTTATCTGACGGCAGTGGGAGTCGACAAAGAGCACACCAAGATCAAGGAAGAGGATCAGGCTACGCTGGCCAAGCTGAAGGAGGGCGAAGAGAAATTCGATCCGATGCCGAACGGGATCAAGCGTAAGCTGAACGCTCATCAGATCGATCTCAAGGCGATGAATCGGGAAGCGTCGTACTTGTTCAAGGACATGTTCGAGAACGACGTGCCGGAGGTGCCCAGCCAGAATCCGGATGAACAGAGGAAGCCGGGGCTTCTGAAGATCACCGACTACGCGCTGCAACGCCGGCTGAGTCCCGAGTTCGCCAACTATATCGACAAAGTGAAGGCCGATAACGAGGCCTTCAAGAAGGCGATGCCGAAGGAGTATCCCTTCGCGCCGGGACTTGCCGACAACAAAGAGGCGACGGACCTCAAAGTCTTTCTCCGTGGCGATCCTTACACGTTTGGCGAGGACGCGCCGCGCGGCTTCCTGACGATCTTTTCCAATGGTGAGCCCACACCGTTCAAGCAAGGCAGCGGCCGCATGGAGTTCGCGGAGGACGTGTTGAAGCAGCCTCTGGCGATGCGCGTGATCGCGAACCGGATCTGGCGCTGGAACATGGGCACGGGTCTGGTGGAGACTCCGAACAACTTCGGGTTCGCGGGGGACCGGCCTTCGAATCCCGAACTGCTGGATTTCCTGACCAGCCGCTTCCTGGCGGACGGCATGTCATGGAAGAAACTGACGAAGGAGATTGTGATGTCGCGGACGTATCAACTGAGTTCCGCGCCACAGGATACCAATATCGCGAAGGACGCCGATAATCGTTTCTACTGGCGCGCCAACCGCCGCCGGCTGGAGGCCGAGGGCATTTGGGACGGACTGCTCTCCGCCTCATCGAAGCTCGACCTGAGCAAGATCGGCGGGCCATCGGAGGAGCTGGAATCGAAGATGACGCGGCGCGGCATGTACGGCAGAATCAGTCGCGTGTTCCCGAACGATTTCCAGGTGTTGTTCGATCTGCCGACGCCGACTCTTTCGGCGGAGAAGCGCTACACCACTAACGTGGCGCTGCAGCGCCTGTTCTTCCTGAACAACGATTTCGTGCATGAGCAGGCGACCGCGTTGGCGGCTCGCGTGAAAGATGCGGGCGACGAGGCCGCTCAAGTGAAAAAGGCGTTCGAGATCGCGTATCAGCGCGATCCGTCGGCCGATGAACTGGCGTATTGCTTGAAACTCTTGCAATCGCCCGCAGCCCCCGCGATGTCCGCACGCGGGTCCGGCACCGGTACGAACACGGTGCTGGTGGCCGAGGGGGCCGAGAAGCCGGAGCCGGCGGCGAAATCCAAGAAGGCGCCGAAGGGCGAAGCTCCGCTCGAGGCGCTGTGCTGGGCTCTGCTTAGCTCGAATGAGTTTCTGTATCTGAACTAAGGAGAAAAGATTATGTCTTGCAACCATAAACCAATTCCGCTGACGCGCAGGCAGGCTCTCTCCCAATTGGGCGGGGGCATGGGGCTGGTCGCGCTCTCCAGCATGGTGAACAATTCAATGCAGGCCGCGGAGACGGAGGAGGGAATCCCCGGCGCGCTGCCGCAGTTGCATTTCAAGCCTCGCGCGAAGCGTGTGATTTTTCTTTTCATGAACGGAGGCATGTCGCATGTGGACACCTTCGATTACAAACCGATGCTGGAGAAGTACGACGGCCAGCCGATGCCCGGAGGCGCGATCCTGACGCAGCGTAAGACGGGCAATCTGATGAAGTCGCCGTTCAAGTTCAATCGCTACGGCAAGGCGGACACGATGGTGAGCGAGCTATGGCCTCACGTCGGGGGTGTCTCCGAAGAGCTGTGCGTGATCAACTCCATGTACGCCGACATTCCGAATCATGAGCCGAGCATCACGCTCATGAACACCGGGGCGAACGTCATCGGCAGGCCGTCGATGGGTTCGTGGATCACTTACGGGCTGGGAATCCAGAATCGGAATCTGCCGGGATATGTGGTGCTGGTGCCTTCGCAGCCCATTACGATCGGAAGTCCGCTGTGGAGCTCGGCGTTTCTTCCGGCCATCTACCAAGGTACCTACGTAAAAAATGAATGGGTGGAAGACGAACCTTTCAAGGCCGCGCGCGTGATTCCGAATGTTTCCAACGCCAATATCAACGAGGCGATTCAGCGGCGCGACGTGGATTTTCTGCGCGGGCTGAATGAAATGAACATGGCGAAGCTCGGCGAGAAGGATTCTCAAATGGACGCCTCCATCAAGAACATGGAGACTGCGTTCCAGATGCAGACCGAAGCTCCGGACGTGTTCGACGTCACGAAGGAGAGCAAGGCGATCCAGGAGATGTACGGGCCGGGCAGCACGGCGCTGGGTTGTCTGATGGCTGTGCGGCTGGCGGAGAAAGGTGTCCGCATGACGCAGGTTTACTACAGCAAGGGCGATCCGTGGGACGCGCACGCGGACATCATGACTTATCGCCGGCTGGCGAAGGATTCCGACCAGCCGTTCGCGGCGGTGGTGAAGGATCTGAAGCAGCGCGGCATGCTGGAAGACACGCTGGTGATCGGCGGGACGGAGTTCGGCCGCACGCCGGCGATTCAGACGGCCAACGAATCGGTCGGCGACGGGGTGGTCAACGGCCGCGATCACAATCACTATGGGTTCTCGCTGTGGCTGGCGGGCGGCGGCATCAAAGGCGGCATCACGCACGGGGCCACGGACGATTTCGGCTACAAAGCGGTGGACAAGAAAGTCCACGTGCACGACTTGCACGCCACGATTCTGTATCTGCTGGGGATCGATCACACGAAACTGACGTATCGCTATAGCGGCCGCGATTTCCGCCTCACGGACACCGCGGGGGAGGTGATCCATGACATCATCGCGTAGCCTGCTGGGACCGGCGCTGGCCGTGTGCGCGGGAATTCTCTCCGCGCAGCAGCAACCCGCGCGAGCTCCTGCACCGCCGAAGCCAGGCATCCCGGGGGTGCAGGCGCCGATGTCGTACCTGATTCCGGACGCGCAATATCGCATCGAGGCCAACGGGGTGAAGGGAGGTCCCGACTGGCTGGCGATCACGGACGATGCGGTGTATACGAACAGCCGCGGCACCGACACGGTCTTCCGGCTGGATCCGCGCTCCGACAAGGTGGTGGCCGCGATCCCGGTGAAGAAGCCCTGCTCCGGATTCGCCATCGCCGCGGGCACACTGTGGTCGCCCAGTTGTGAGGATCACAACATCTCCCGCATCGACCTCAAGACAAATGAAGTGGTTTCGAAGGTGCCGGTGGGTCCGGCGAACAGCGAAGGCGGGATCGCGTTCGGCGCGGGCTCGGCGTGGATGCCCAGCGATCCGAAGGGCGTAGTGTCGCGCATCGATCCCGCGACCAACAAGATCATCGCCTCTATCACTGTGCCTCCGGATTCGTTCACCGCCGTTTACGGCTACAACCTGGTGTGGGTTTCGAGCACGGCGAAGAGCGTGGTGAGCGTGATTCATCCGGCCACGAATGCGGTGATCGCGGAAATTCCGGTCGACAAGAATCCTCGCTTTATGGCGGTGGGCGAAGGATACGTGTGGACTCTCAATCAAGGCACGGGCACGGTTTCGAAGATCGATCCGCGCACGATGAAGGTGGTTGCGACGATCGACGCCGGGGTTCCGGGGACCGGCGGAGACATCGCGGCGGGGGAAGGGGCGCTGTGGGTGACGCAAAAGTCGATTCCGGTTACGCGGATCGATCCGGCGAGCAACACGGTCACTTCGCAACTGGTTGGACCTGGAGGCGACGCGATGCGGGTGGGCCTCGGGTACGTGTGGCTCTCGAATGGGCGCGAGGGAAAAGTGTGGCGATTCCTGGCGGCCAAGGTTGTTTCAGCGGCGCCGCATCGCTGGATCGACGATGCCCAAAAAGCCGATCTCGACGGAGACGGCAAGCCGGACGTTCTGGTGGAAGACCTCGCGATGTTCGTCCCGGGCGAGCCCGCGACATTTCGTATGAAGGTGCTGAATCCGGCGCTGGGATCGAGCTTCACGCTGAAGACGATCCTTAACGGGAAGGAAGCGCAAAGCGCCTTCACATCCGCGGGCGACGTATGGTCGGCTACGCTTGGGTCCACTGAGCCGCGCTGGATTCACTACTCGGTGTGCGCCGCGAAATCCGGCGTGTGTTCTCCGGAACTGGTGGTTGCATCGCCGACCACCTCGGTTGCTTATGCCACGGGAAAGGCCACTTTTGTTCCCGACAAGTTCATGGTTCCTCCGCCGCCCTCGATCGGAGACTACACGTGGAATATTCTGGAGCCGGAGATTCTCACGCAGGATTACGGCGCCCTCCAGCATGTTCCGGGGAGGTCGGGAGGCAATCGGAGCACGACGGGCGAGGACTACGGCGAGCTGAAGCGCCACCGCTGGGAGTTCCAGCACCTGACGTCCTTCGCTTATGGCATCCTGACGCCGGATGGAACGGAAGAGGTTGCTTGCGTCTATGTGAACCCGAGCAAGAAGCAGGGCTACGACGCCACGGTTCGTTTCATGATGACGGAGCGTGGCATGAAGGAAGGACTGGAGCCGGCGCTCACCGAGAAGGTTCGCCAATGGATTAAGACCGAATGGCCGTTCGCCAAGGTGGCCTTCCCCGGCGTGGACATCCCGATGGCGGCCTGGAACGCTCTGCCGGATTCGGAGGGCGGAAGATAGACGAATTCCAAGCTGAATCGATGCGAACCCCGCAAAGTTCGTCAAGAAGTTTTCCCCGTGGAAGTCGCTCAAGTTTTGAGAGAGGCGGACTCGCGTGGAAATGGTCTCCCTGGAATATGAAATCTCAGTGCTCTTCCGGATCGGAAGTATTGTCAGTTCGAGGCTCAGTTTAGACGGAATTATCAGAGAAGTGATCGGACTTCTGGCGCGGGCGATGGCGGCCGATGCGTGCTTCGTCTATCTTCACGACTTGGCCAAGCGGGAGATCGCTTTGCGGGGCGCGTCCGAAGCCTCTGACGGTGAGACGCTAGGAATTCATCGCCGCCTGCGGATCGCAGACGACGTGGCGCGGTGGGTGATGTCCCACAACTCCGTGGTGGCATTGTCTCCGCGCTCCGCCCTCGACCAGCGGTTCAAAAGATTCAAGGAAGATCCCGATTATCAGGCCTGCCTGGCGGTGCCGGCCCGCAGCGGAGGAGAGGCCGTGGGGGTCCTGACGCTGCATCACCAGCAGGCGCACGCGCATACGCGGCAGGAGATCGGTACGGTGGTGTTTGCCGCGGAGCTGCTGGGGGCGGCTATCACGGTGGCGTCATGGCGCGAAGAGCGAGCCCGCCTGACCAAGGAACTGTCGGAGGCCAAGCGTGAGCTAAAATCGCGCCGCCTGGTGGAGCGCGCGAAAGGGATTCTTCAGCACCGCCTGGACATGTCCGACCAGGAAGCTTATCTGCGCTTGCGGGAGCAGAGCCGCCAGAGTCACAAGCCCATGCTCGATCTTGCCGAAGCGGTGATTCTCTCCGAAGATATCGAACGGCATCAGACTACGGTGACGCGGAAATCAGGGGTGGTGGAGAAATAAGGTCGATAAAGAATTTTGACTTGACGCTAAATAAGTCCTCGCCTATACTGAGGCAACTTCCTTTCCTAGGCCTTGTCGGCCTCTCGCTTTTCCCAGTATGAGCCCCGTTGGTTAGGTCGGCTCCCGTCTCGTCTGGCCATCTTTCGTTCATTAAGACAATCCATTTCAAGGAGAAGTGCAGATGATTCGGTTCGCAATGTTATTTCTTGCGGTCATATTGCCTGTGGCCGCTCAGACCAGTTCGCTACAAGGGGTGGTGAAAGATCCGCAGGGCGCGGCCATCTCCTCGGCGATCGTCACCATCACGAATACGGAGACATCCGCCGCGCGCAAAACGATCTCCGACGAATCCGGAGCCTACGGATTCCTGCAAGTTCTTCCCGGTCCCTACAAGCTGGAGGTGCAGAGCCCCGGCTTCAGCACCAAGACCAGCAATGTGACGCTGCAGGTCAACGCGCCGTCCACGCTGGATCTTCAAATGGATCTGGGCAAGACCAGCGACGTCGTCAACGTGATGGCGGAGACCACCGCGGTGAACACGGAGAATGCGACGGTGGGAAATCCGTTTACGGAGAAACAGGTGAACGAGCTTCCTTTGCAGACTCGCAACGTGGTGGCGCTCTTGAGTCTGGAGCCCGGCGTCAGCGCGACGGGACAAGTGCTGGGCGCGCGTCCGGATCAAAACAACGTGGTCCTGGACGGCGCGGACGTCAATGATAACCGGGGTTCGGATGGATTTAACGCGGTGCTGCCCATTCCCCTCGATTCGGTGCAGGAGTTCCGGACCACCATCGCCGGCCAGGGCGCGGATCAAGGTCACACGTCCGGCGGACAGGTGGCGATTGTGACCAAGAGCGGCTCGAATTCGTTCCACGGCTCGGTCTACGAATACAACCGGAACACGGATTTCGAAGCGAACGACTGGTTCAGCAATCGAGCCGGCGTGGCGCGTCCGGTGCTGATCCGGAATCAGTACGGCGGCTCACTCGGTGGGCCGATCCTGAAGAACAAGCTATTTTTCTTTTACAACTTCGAAGCCCGCAAGGATCGCAGCCAGACGGCCAAGACGGCCACGGTTCCCAGCGACAGCTTCCGCCAGGGCATTGTGAAGATCTTGTTGAAGAGCGGCCAGACGGTGCCACTGAGTCCTTCCGATGTGCAGGCGCTGGATCCACTGGGGATCGGGTGGAATCCGTACATCCTGAATTTGATGCAGCAGTATCCGCATGGCAACAACCCGCTGGGCGCGTCGGACAAAGGGTTGAACTTTAACACTTTGCTGTTCAACGCTCCGAACGTGCTGAACAATCACGCGCAAGTGGGCAAGCTGGATTACAACTTGAGCGACAAGCAAACCATCTCGGTGCGCGGCACGCTGAACGGCGCGTCGCAGACCAGTGGTCTGGAGCAGTTCCCGGGGCAGTCGCCCACATCGGTGAGTCTGGACAATTCGCGCGGCTTATCGGCGCGCTACACGTACGTGATTACGCCGAAGATCGTGAACGCGCTCAACTTCGGCTACACGCGGCTGGGCACATCCAGCACCGGAACCTTGAACGTGATCCCGAGCTTCGGGTTTACGACGCTGGGCAGCACGAACCGCGGCAGCTCGCGGATCGCGCCGACGCCAAATCTGACCGACGACATGACCTGGGTGCACGGCCGCCACACGATTCAGTTCGGCGCGAACTGGCATCAGGCCCGGAACACCACCCTCTCTCAGAACAACGAGCCGGGTTATAGCTTCAGCTCCGGCACGCTGCTGGGACTGGGGGCGGATATCGACGCTGACGTGGTCGGCTACATCCAGAAGACGATCCCGAGCGCGGCCCTGGCCTCCAACAGCAACGTCACCAGCGCGTTCGGGGCGATCTTCGGATTGCTGAACAACGCCAGCGCGACCTACAACTACGGGATTAACGGCCAGCCCATTCCTTTCGGCACGCCAATCACGCGAGCCTTCATCTCCAACTCGCCGGAGTTCTACGTCCAGGATGCGTGGAAGGCGCAGCCCAACCTCACCATCACCGGCGGCTTGCGCTATTCGATTTTTGGAGTGCCGTATGAAGCGAACGGCGTGGAAGTAGTTCCGCAGACTTCGTTGAGCCAGTACTTCGCGGACCGCAACGGCGCGGCGAAATACGGGATTCCCAACTTCGCGTTGCCCACGGCCAACATTACTTATGTGATCGGCGGACCGGTGAATCACGGCGCGGGATACTATCCGACCAGCTATAACAACTTCGCGCCGCGCATCGGCGTGGCCTATTCACCCAAGGGCACGCTGGAGCGATTCCTGGGGAAAGACAGCGTTCTGCGCGCGGGCGCGGGCATCGTGTTCGACAATTACGGCAATGCAATGGCGGCGGCGTTTGCGAGCGGCGGCTCGCCCGGCTTGGCGACCGCGGTGAATCAGCCGGTAAACACCAACTACTCCACAGGACTGCGTTACAGCGGCAGCGCTTATCCCGCCCTCACTCCGCCGAGCGGCGGAGCTTTTCCTTACACGCCTCCGCTGATCCAAGGCGGATTCACGTCGTTCACCGGCGTCGCCAGCGATTTGAAGGCGCCCTACGAAGAGCTGCTCAACTTCAACTACGCGCGCCCGCTTCCGAAGCACATGACCATCGAAGTCGGCTACGCGGGGCGCCTGTCGCATCGCGAGCTCCTGAAGCAGGACTTCGGCCAACAGCTGACGAACTTCGTGGACCCGAAATCGGGCCAGAGCTTCGCGGATGCCGGCACGATTCTGGCGGGTCTTCACAACACGGGTCTCACGCCGGCGCAGGTAAAAGCGAATCCGGGGCTGATTCCGGTTGAACCCTTCGTCGAAAACATGTTCCCTGGCGCCAAGAATCTTTACATTCCCGGTAGCGCCTCCGCGAACCTGTTCTATGATGTCTTCCAGAATTATTCGGGAAGCTGGACGGACACGTTGAACGATTTCGATCGCGTACGCAAAGCCAACGGGGGGTGCATCTCCGTCTTCGGATGCAACACCTTCTTCGCGACGCAGAACTCCGGCGTCATCGCCTACTCGAACGCCGGACACGGAGCGTACCATGCGATGACGGTTTCCTTGCGCCGAGCGGTCACGCGGGACTGGGGCTTCGATTTCAACTACACCCTGTCGCACTCTATCGACAACGGCTCCGGCGGCGAATCGAGCGTCGGATCGTTGCAGAACGCCTTCGATCCGCGGTCCTCGATGGGGCCCTCCAGCTTCGATGCGCGGCACCAGATTACCGCGAACGTGGTATTCGAACTCCCAGTGGGCAAAGGCAAGGCTCTGCTTACCAGCGTTCCGATGTGGGTGGACGAAGCCATCGGAGGCTGGCAGATCAGCTCGCTGTATACTTTCCGCAGCGGGCTGCCGCTGAACTGTAGCTCGTCCGGCCAGTTCAACGTGAACTACCACTCTTCGTCGCTCTGCATCCCGTATCCGGGAGTGGCGCTGCCGCAGCCCAGCCTGAGCTTCGATCAACTGGGCATTCCGAGCCTCTTTACCAACACCAACGTCGGCGCGGACTTCGTTCCGGGTAATCCGGGCATTACGGGATACAACGGCCTGCTGCGGGGGCTGCCGTTCTGGAATGCGGATCTCTCGCTCAGCAAGTCCTTCCGTCTTCCGAAGGAGGGAATGCGGCTGCAGTTCCGGGCGGAAGCGTACAACGTGCTGAACAAGCAGATTTTCCAGACGCCTTCGTTGAGCATCACGCAGTTGCCCGGCACTACGACGACGGGAGCTCCCGCGGTTTTCGGAAGCTCCACTTTCGGGGAGATCAGCAGCTCCGCGAGCACGCCTCGCGTGTTGCAGATGGCGCTGCGGCTTGAATTCTAGGTCGAAGAACGGTTCCTGTGCAGGCCGCGTCATGGGCGCGGCTTGCACGGGAAACCTGCTAAGGCACGCGGAATTGAGCTGCTGCCGGGGGCGTCACCGCCTTTTCCACGGGCCGGGCCAACTGCGGGATCCACTCGTAAGGCAGACGGTAAGCCCGGTATACGGAGTTCGTCGGGCGGGCGCCGGCTCCGGCAAAGAGCGGGAACACGTATTCCCAAACGATGGTCCCTTCCTTGGTCACCTCGAACACCCGGCCATCCGGACCCTCCGTAATCAGCGTGTTCTGATTCGCAAGGCGCTGCGCGCCGCTGATGTTGGTCGCGAAAAATGCGGGCGCGGTATACGACCATACCAGTTTTAGGCTCACGGGATCGATCTCCAACACTCGCGAGGTTGGCCGCGCGAAAATTCCCGAGCCGTTCGGCGCCAGCGACGTCGGCGATCCGTAGCCGCTCGCCCCGCCGTTGTCGAACACCATCAGGTTGCCCGCTCCCGGCAGATCCTTTGGAATGAAGTGCGCGTTGTGCTGTCCTACGATCTGGCGGAGGGCCTTCAGCTCCGGCGACGCGCTGAAGTCCGGCCCCATCTGCCACACGATCGACCCGTCTCGCGCCACGATCGCCACCAGCGAAGCCTCACGGCTGCTTATTACGATGTTCTCCGGCGCGAACCTCTTGTCGCCGTCGTCGTACCAGTGATTCGGACCTATGTACGCCGCCGCGTTCAAGTGCAGCCAGTCAAAGGAGCCACGCGCCGCATTCGCGCTGGACGCTCCGGCGATCGACTCGCGCGCCTCTTTGCTGAAATGGAAGTCGTCAATGTGGTCGCTGGCGGTCCACTCCCACAGGATTTTCCCGTCCCACGAGATCTCCATCAAGCGGTCATCCTCCAACGTCGCCGTCGGGGCCACTTTCGTCACGACATGATTCGTGTGGGTCAGGATCAGGGTCTTCACGCCCTCTCGCGCCGGCGTCACGCCCGGCGAATAATATCCGGCAGGAAAATCGTCACGTTGCCAGTCATGATGCTGGCGCGCGGACCACACTTTGTTTCCGTTCGGGCCCGCATCGCGCGGAACGATCTCCTGGTTATGATCGAAGCGCCAGAGCACCTTGCCGTCGAAATCCCGCTCCGTCAATTCGAGCGATTCCTGCCGCGGCGGATTCGCGCCCGCCGCGCCCACCACCACGCCGCCGGGTAAAATTCTCACTGGGCCGCCGGCGGAGCTGTTCATTCCCTCCCACCGCTTCACGACGTTTCCGTTCATGTCGATCACCAGCGCGGCCTGCGTGCCCAGCGGAGAAAGTACGGTGTATCCGTTCCACGTCTTTGCCGGATCGTAGATCGTTGTACCGGTGGGAAACACCGACGGTGCCGCCCAAAGTATCGCCGCCACACATAGAGTCGCCGCGACCAGCCCCAAGCTCACGGTAGTTCTTAAACGCAGCATCATCGGGAATCACCTCAACCAGGTTGTTTACCGGTCTTCCACGCTAACACACCACGCTCCTCAGCCCACCCGCTTGCCCGCCACCACCACTCCGCGCGTGACCAGCTTCTGCATCCCGGTTCTGGCGCCTTTGTAGTTATCCACGAAGTCAAAATTTCCCTTCGCCAATTCGAGTACCGTGACATCCGCGGCTGCGCCCTTCTTGAGCGTGCCGAGATCTCGAAATTCCTTGAAGGTTTGCGCCGCATGCGACGTCACCGAAGCGATCACCTGATTCAGCGGCATCCCCAGCGTCAAGAATTTCGACATTACCGTGGGCAGATCGAACACCTGCTCCTTCCGGCCCACTACTTCGAGATCTGTCGAAATGGTGTCCGGAGGAAACCCTTGCGCGAGACCGCTCTGCGCCACGGCCCAGGTCCAGTGTTCGTTGCGTCCGTTGCCGAAGTCGAACCGAACGCCTCGCTTCCGCGCCGCCCGGACTTCCGGCAGAATGCGTCCTTTGTCATCTTGAATCCCATGCGGAGGCGGAGCGTACAAATGCGTCACGATATCGCCCGGCCGCAGCAATTTGAGGATCTCCGGCAGCGGAGAGAATGTGTCCCCCACGTGGATCATGATCGGGATGCCCGACGGCGTGGCCGCCTCCACCGCCAGCCGCAGCACTTCCAGATCGTGATTCGCCGCGATGTTCTGCGAAAGCCGCGCTTTCATCCCGACGATCCACTGCCGGTTTTTCTCGATCGCCGCACGCGCCTTCGCGACATCGGCCAGTTCCACGCCATCCAGAAACTCCGCCCGCCGAGGCTCGGGATTCGGGTTGTTCCCCAGCCTGCTGATGTTGATCATCATCCGCATCCGGTTCGGCGCGCCCTTCGCGATGTCGACAATCTGGCCGAAGTTGTCCGCCCCGCGCGAGCCCGCATCCACCATGGTGGTTACGCCGGTGGACATGATCTCCGGAGGCTGCAACGTCGCATCGCGGCAATGCACGTGAATGTCGATCAGGCCCGGCACCACCAGCATCCCGCGAGCTTCCATCGACGCCGCCGCCGCATCCGCTGGAATGTTCGGCCGGATGGCCTCGATCTTTCCTCCGCGAATGGCAACGTCCGCCAGGCGATCGATATTCTGGGCCGGGTCGATCACCCGCCCGTTGCGGATCACCAGATCGTATTCCGCCGCCCGTATCGAAGCGGGCAGCGTCAGCAGCGCAGGAAAGCCCGCGGCCGTTTTCAGAAGCGTCCGTCGCGTGAAAGTCATCCCGACCATTGTCGCGAATTTGCCTCCTCGAAACTCGATGGTTTTGCCCGACGATGCTTCCAGCCGCCATGCGAAACTAACGGGGAGGAACAGGACGGCCGATGCAGCCCCAAGCGTCACCGAGGGGAGCCGTGTACTTTCCTTCGAGGAGCGATTCGCGATGAACCCGAGAGATCCCAAGCCACCGTCGATTATCGGCCCGAAAACCGGCATCGACCCGAGCTTGATCTTCCACGAGAGCCTGATCCACATGTTCTGGCACGCGGTGGAAGCGCAGCCCGACCGCGTCGCCGTCATCTTCCAGGGGCGCTCCCTCAACTATCGCGACTTCGGCCGTGCCACCAATGGCGTTGCGGCACTGCTTGCCTCTCTCAAGCTGGAGCCCGGACCCATTGTCGTCCTGATGCCCAACTCCATCGAGATGGATATCGCGATGATGGCGGTCATGAGCGTCGGGGCGCAGGCCGCTCCCGTGAATCCGTTCTTTCATGTTCCGGAAGTCTGCAAGGTGCTAGACGGCTTCGGCGCACAAGCCATCGTTTGCGACCAAACCACGCGCGAAAAAGCCGGAGCCATTGCCGAAAAGCTCGGGATCGCTCATGTTCTGAGCATCGATAACACGGGCGCGTCCCTTCCGCAGTGGACTTCCGACGCGAGCCTTGACGCGCGTCCTTCCAAGATGCCGAAGGCCGACGATCTGGCGCTTTCTATCTTCACCGGCGGCTCGACGGGGGTGCCCAAAGGCGTGGATCACACGCATCGCGGTCTGATGTGGGGCTTGATTCAGCACGTCACCGTGTGGCCGATCCCGTTTGGCGAAGGCGTGTTCCTCAACGTCGCGCCGATGTTCCACATCTGGGGCCTGACCTACGCCACATGGGTTCCGATCTTCACAGCGGGAACGCTCGTCATGATCCCGAAGTACGATCCCGACGAGGTCGTGAAGGCTCTCGCCGAGCATCGCGTCACCGTTTTTGCCGGCGGACCCGCGCCCATCTACATCGGCCTACTCAACAGTCCCTGGTTCGATAAGGTGGATCTCTCCGCGCTCAAGTACTGTCCGTCCGGCGGCGCGCCGTGCCCGGAGGATCTGCATCACGAATGGCTTCGCCGCACCGGGTGTCCTTTGCTCGAAGGCTGGGGCATGTCGGAAGGCGCGCCGTTCTGCCTTAATCGTTACGATGGCGAACGAAAGCTCATGTCTGTCGGCAATCCGGTGCCGGAAACACAAGTCGAAGTGGTCGATTTGGAAGCCGGAACCCGCATCCTGCCGATGGGAGAAGCGGGCGAAGTCCGAGTCCGCGGCCCGCAGATGATGCTGGGCTATCGCAATAAGCCGGAGGAGACTGCCTACGCTCTGCGCGACGGCTACATGTACACGGGCGACATCGGGTACGTCGATCCGGACGGCTTCCTGTTCCTGGTGGACCGGAAGAAGGAGATGGTCATCGTCGGAGGCTACAACGTCTACCCGCGCGAGATCGACGAAGTTCTGTTCAACCACCCGGCGATCCGCGAAGCGGCCACCGTAGGCAAGCCCGACGAGCGCTTAGGCGAAGTCGTCATCGCGTATGTCGCCGTGAAGCCCGGAGAGGAACTGAGCGAAGAAGCGTTCTTCGCTTATTGCAAAGAAAACCTGGTGAAATACAAGCGCCCGGTGGAGGTAACTTTCGTCGACTCCCTCCCGCGCACCGGGACCAACAAAATCGACCGCATGAAACTCCGCGCCCTGTCTAAAGAGAAGAACGACTAGCTGGCCCGCTTCTCATGGAGCAGCATGTCCAGCGCATGCTCCATCGACCCGGCGAGTGTGACCTCGCCGGAGTTCACGAAGAAAATCTGATCGACATTGTCGATCGTGTTCAACCGATGCGCGATGATCACCTTCGTTGTCTCCGCCGGGAGCTTCTTTAAAATTTCTTCGAGCAACTGCTCCGTAACGGTGTCGATATTCGCGGTGGCTTCATCTAGGATGAGTAGCTCCGGTTTCCGCAGCGTGGCGCGCATGAACGCGATCAGCTGCTTCTGGCCCAGGCTGATGCTGTTGCCGCTGCTGGCGATCTTGGTGTCGAGGCCTTCCGGGAAGCGCGAGAGCAAACTCGAGAGATCCGATTTTTGCAGGACGTCGGTCAGTTGCTCTGTCGAATGCCCTGCGAACTCCTCGTTTCCGTAGACGATGTTCTCGCGCACGGTTCCGGTAAACAGAAACGGCTCCTGCGGAATCACGCCGACCTTGCGAGCCCTGTCGCCGGGATCGATGGATCGAATATCGCGCCCGCCCAAGAACACGGACCCTTCATTCGGATCGTAGAGCCGGGACATCAATGATGCCGTCGTTGTTTTTCCGCCGCCGGTCGGGCCCACCAGCGCATAGGATCGCCCCTTTTCCAGCGCCAGGCTCACGTTCCGCAGCACTTCCTTCCCGCCGGAATACGTGAAATGAACGTTGCGAAACTCCAGTGCGAAATCCGAATCGGCCTTCGCGGAAGACGCAAGCACGGGCATGTTCGATTCCAACGTGAGCATCTCCGAAATCCGGTCGAGAGCCGCCAGCGCCAACTGGAATGACGACCATACTGTCGCCAGCTGCCGCATCGGACCGTAGAAATAATTCACGTAGAGCAGGAAGCCGACTAGCAGGCCCACGGTTAGCTGCCCCGCGCCGATCAGCGTGATTCCGTACGCCACCACCAGCAACTGCGCCACATGGTTCGAGAATCCGTAGAGCGGCATGAAAATATTGTTCGCGAACCCGGCGGATACGGACGCTCCGTAGTTCACGTCGTTCGCGGCTTTGAACTTCCGCTGAAAGTAATCCATTCGGTGGAACGCCACAATCACTTTGAAGTTGTGCAGGCTCTCCTGAATCTCCGAACTCAACCCGCCCAGGCTTTGCAGACTCTTCAGGTTTTTGTTCTTCACCCAATCCGAAGTCACCTTCGTGACGATCAGCACGCCGAACGCCGGCAGCAGCGCCGCGATGCCCATCCGCACGTGCAGCGACAACACGAACACGGCCACGCCCGACATGAGGAACAGGTTTCCGACGAACTGCATTAGCCCCTGCCCTACGAACTGGTTCAGCTTGTCGGTATCATTATTCACACGCGAGATCAAATCGCCGGCTTTGTTGTCGTTAAAGAAGGCCAGCGGCAAACTCTGGAGCTTGGTGAACAGCGCGTTACGCACCTCGTAGAGCACCCGCCGGCCCACGCCGCCCATCGTCAGGATCTGCGTGTAGCTGCCCATGATCCCCACCAGGTACACGCCCAAAAGCGCTGCCGCGGACATCAGCAGTCCGTGCGTGTCCTTGGATCTCACGTAGATATCGATTGCGCGCCCGATAATCATGGGAGCCACCAGTGTCGCGCCGGAACTGATCAGCATGGCGACCACCGCCACGACGATGTGAGTCCGCTCCTCCGCCAGGAACGGCGAGAGCCGCTTCAGCCCCGTGCGCAGGGAGCTTTTCGCGAACGGCTTGTTCTCAAGCTTGTACTTCATAGAGGTTCGTGCTCCGCTGCGAATCGTAAATCTGAACGTACTCCGGCGAGGTTTCCATCAAGTGGTTATGCGTCCCCATCGCCAGGACTTCACCTTCCATCAACAGAATGATCTGGTCGTAATTCTCCACCGACGCGATCTTCTGCGTGACGGAGATTAACGTGATCCCGGGATACCGGTCCTGTATATTTTTGAGAATCGCCCGCTCCGTGTTGGTATCCACGCGTGCCGTGAAATCGTCCAGCAGCAGAACTTTCGGATTCAGCGCCAGCGCTCTCGCCAGCATCACGCGCTGCTTCTGCCCGCCCGACAAGCTGCTGCCCCGCTCGGAGACCATCGTGTCCAGCCCCTGCGGCAGCGTGCCGATAAACTCATCAAGCTCGGCCGCCGCAATGGCCCGATTTAAATCCTCTTCGGTAGCCGCCTCGCTGAACGCCAGGTTCTCGCGAAGAGTCAGGTTGAACAGGATGCTGTCCTGAAAAACGAACCCCACCTGGCGATGCAGAGCATCCTTGTTGTAAGCATCCAGCGATTCTCCGTCGAACGTCACGGTTCCCGCGGAAGGCTGCAGCAGTCCGATCATTACGTACAGCATCTGCGTCTTGCCCGCCGCGGTCGGACCGATGATCGCCGTTTTGGTTCCCGGCTTCGCGGAGAAGGAAACGTTCTTCAGCACTTCCTTCTCGCCCAAGGTCAGCGAGACGCCGTTCATCGCGATGTTCCCTTGCAGGGCATGTTGCAGCGTGCCGCTCTGCTTATCTTCCGGAGCCATCAGCACCACGCTCAGCCGCATGTAGGAAGCGCCCGCCTGCGCCATGACGTTGCTCATGAAACCCAGCAGGATGATCGGGAAAATCAAAATTGTCAGGTACGTGTTGAACGCCGCGAAATCACCCAGCGTCATGCCGCCGTAGATCACAAACCGCCCGCCCATCAGCAGAATGATGATCATCGCCAGATTCACCGCCAGCGTGATCGCCGGAATCATGCCTGACATCACCCGCAGGATCCCCAACCCAATGTCCCTCGCCTCCGCGTTCGCGGATTTGAACTTCCGGTACTCTAAATCTTCCGAGTTCAAAATTCGGATCAGCATCGCGCCCAGAATGCTTTCATTGATCACGCGATTCAGCCAGTCAACCGCCTCCTGCGCCTTCTTAAACAGCGCCCGCACCTTCCGCAGCGCAAAGAAGAACGTTCCGCCCACCACCGGAACCACTCCCAGCACGCTCAATCCCAGCTTCCAGTTGATGGTCAGCAGCATAATGCTGGCCCCGATAATCAGGAAGATTGACGCGATGATCGTCGCCACCGCCTGCGACACAAATAGTTTCACCCCATCGACGTCCGACGTGAGGTTCGTCAGCAATTTCGCCGGAGTAAGCTTTTCGACGGAACTGAACGATTGCTGTGAAACCTTCACCGCGAGCTTGGTCCGCAGATCCCGCGCGACTTTTTCGGACGCGTAGGTCTGCGCGATGCTCTGGAAATAGGAGAGCGCAAACACCAGGAACGCCACCACGAAAAACCGCGTCACCACCGGCGTAAGCACGAACGTATTCTGCGTGTACGCGTCGATCGCGTTGGAGATCAGCTTTGGCACCACCAAGCTGAGCCCGTTGCCCAGGATGGTCAACACCGCGAGCATCGCCACCAGCGGCCGGTACGGCTGCAGGAGCGCGAACAAGCCTCCGCCCGGAGGACCTTTCTTCTGAGGACGAGCCATTTGCGGATTCATAGAATAAACGTGGATCTCCGTTGCGACTGCGGGGGTGTCCAACCAGCATCAAACACTTGAGGCTGGGTGTCAAGAGTCGGAACTTCACGTACACTGTCTGGAGTGGAGATCTCTATGTCATCCCAATCCCTTGCGACGCTCGCGGCCGCGGTCCTGACCGCAGCCCTGTCGGCCATCCCGGCCCATGCGCAAGCCTTCGCGGACCGCAAGTCCGCTCTGGTCGATTACGCCGAAGCCAACGCCGCCCCCAAGAAATCCTGTGACGACCTCGGTAAATTCAAAACCAAAGACATCGCTACCATCAAGGCTGCGTCCATGCCTGCCGCCGCCAATGTCCCCGCTCACTGCCGCGTCACCGGGCTCCTCAGCCCCGAAATCGCCTTCGAAGTCAGCCTTCCCGCGAAATGGAATGGACGCTTTTATATGATCGGCAATGGCGGCCACGCTGGCGAAGCGATGGACGACCCCGGCCGGGTCTCCCAGCGCAACGAAGCGCTCCAACTCGGTTTCGCGTTCGCGCAAACCAACACCGGCCATGACTCCCGCAAGGAACCCGGCGGCACTTTTGTGATGAGCAATCCGCAGAAGGCGATCGATTACGCCTGGCGAGCCGTCCACCTCACTGCCATCACCACCAAGGCCATTACGAAGGATTACTACGGCGCACCGATTTCGCGTTCTTACTGGAACTCCTGCTCGAACGGCGGTCGCCAGGGGCTGCTCGAAGCCGAGCGCTTCCCGGACGATTTCGACGGCATCGTCGCGAATGCGCCTTGGGTGGATCAAACCGGATTCACCATCGGGGCGATGTGGAACCAGAAGGCGCTGAGCGCCGCTCCGGTGACCCCCGCGAAGCTCGCCATGGTCGGCGATAAAGTCATGGCCAAGTGCGACGCCCTCGACGGCCTCAAGGACAATCTGATCGACGATCCCCGCAAGTGCAATTTCGATCCTGCCCGAGATGTCCCGGCCTGCGCCGCGGGAGCCGACCGTGCCGATTGCCTCACTCCGGCCCAAGCCGAAGCGGTCGCCAAGGTTTACGGCGGTCCGATGAGCAACGGCAAGCCGTTCTATCCCGGCTACATGCCCGGCAGTGAAGCTGTCACCTCCGGCGGATTCGGCGGAGGCACCGGCAGCGGCTGGCTCAATGTCATCGTGGCGACGCAGCCCGACGCCAAACCCGCCGATTTCAACCTCGCGGAGAATACCATGCGCTACCTGGTGTTCACGCCGCCTAAGCCAGACTACGATTACAAGACTTTCAACTTCGATACCGACACGCACCTGCTGGATAACTGGAGCAAGAAGGCCGACGCCAAGGATACGGATTTATCGAAATTCCGCAAGCACGGCGGCAAGCTGCTGATGACCTATGGTTGGGCGGACCCCATCCTCCAGCCCCTGGCTGGCGTGCACTATTACGAGCAGGCCGTCGCGAAAAATGGCCCGGACACCGCGCAATTTTTCCGGCTCTTCATGGTGCCCGGCATGGGCCATTGCGGCGGAGGCATCGGCCCGGACCGCCAAGATTCCGTGACTGCCATGATCAACTGGGTCGAAAAGGGCAAAGCTCCGGATTCGATTATCGCCACGCGCGTGGTGAACAACCAGCCTGTGCGCACGCGTCCGCTCTGTCCCTATCCGCAAGTAGCCCGCTACTCCGGCCAAGGCAGTGTGGACGAAGCGGCCAACTTCCACTGCGCGGCGCCGTAAGCGAGGGTGCTCAGAGCCACTTTTTCTCGTTCCACTGCTGGAATGCCGCCTCAGTTAATCGATTGAGTTCGTCGACCAGTACCGGCTCCGGGACGGTCTTGAAGTTGAAGCAGCTCTTGCCCTGCATGCGTTTCTTCAATTCGGCCGAGATGCTGGCCTGGAGCGGCTCGTTCATGTAAATCGGCATGAGATGAAGGCTGACGTATGCCTTGCCCACGACTACGGAGCCGAACTCAAGCGGGTGCCCTTTGTGTTGAGGGAAGGGCGAAGCGGTCTTGCCCACTACGGCGTACTTGGTCGCCGTGTCCGTCTTCACCGCCAAACGGGTCCCATGCTTCGTCAGGACCGGCTTCAGGGCGGCGAAAACGTCAGTAAATGCGGCAGCCATAGGAGAAAGTTTATCGGAGCGTGGCTTAAATGCAAGGCCCGTACCGCCGGCCGCTGTGTACTAAGAAGAAAAAGAAGAAGTTAATTCGGCATTCTGGCTTATAATTCCTAAGATGACTGTGAGGCCTCCCCCTGCCCGCGACAATCGGGTGCCAGGTTTCCCGAAGATCAGCGTGGGCAGTACCGCCAAGGTCAAAGCTCTGGATCCGGTGACATCCGCGGGACCGCCCACGCGTGCGCAGGTAACGGAATGCTCCGCGAACGGGATCATGATTCGGACCAAGCGGCAAATCCTGGTGGGTACTGTGGTGCAGCTTCACCTCCAGGGCGATTTCTCCCTCTGGAAGATCTTCTGTTGCGTCCAGAAGGGCGACAATTTCCACCTTGGCCTGGAATTCGTTGAGCCCGTCGTAATTCCCGACGAGCGCGCCGGCCGTTAATCCCAGCCCGTTCCCATGCTCGCCGGGAACACCTTCATGAACGCCTCCACCGCATGGATCTGCCCGTCGTAGACCTTGAAAATCTCCCACGGCACCAGCACCGGATCCGGCCCGCGCACCGAACCGGGGCCGAAGTTCATCCGCAGCAGGACAATGCCTTGCTCCTCATCCACAATCGGCTCGCGATACTTGATTCCGGCGAGCGTCGGCAGCCTCTGCCCTTTGATGTTGTCGCACCCGGCGATGAAGGTGCACCCCGGGCCCGCCATCAGACGCCCGTTCTCGAACCGGTAAGCGTCCGGAGCGAATTCCGCGCCGGAGGTGACAAAGCTTCCCACCTTCAATCCGCCCGGATACTTCACCGCCACCGCGATGGCCTCTTCTCTTGTGTTCTTCTGACCCGCGGGCGGCTCCAGATTCATCGCTTTGCTCGGCGTCTGAATCGCGTCAATCTGGAAAATCATCCCCTCCGCCTGGGTTCGCACCACCATGGTCTCGATCTCGCTGATCTTCCGATCCGCGATCTTCAGCCGAACGGTGAACAGCGCGGGCATGCTCCCCTCTTCCACCACTACCAGCGACGCGGCTGTGCTCTGGCGTACATCGAGCACATCCTGCCGGAACCCGCGCAGCTTCGTCGCCGTCTGCCACAGACCCTCCCCGAGCTTCCTCT
Organism: Bryobacteraceae bacterium; assembly: GCA_036498815.1. Taxonomy (GTDB): domain Bacteria; phylum Acidobacteriota; class Terriglobia; order Bryobacterales; family Bryobacteraceae; genus Palsa-187. Next base: position 315,296 of record DASYET010000015.1, read on the forward strand.
GCACGTTGTCTTCGGTGAACTTGACGTTTGCCGCCACCGGCACCGCGGACGGCTTGTGCGCCACCAGCGCATCCAGATACGTCGTGAGGAATCCGCGCATGCAAGCCCGATCGCAGGCATCCGCCCCGAACGCGGTGCTCGCCAGAGAAAGCCCGATAAGAAAGATAATTGTCCGCTTCACGGCTGCCCATTCTATCGCAGGGCGTGCCACAGAAGCGGCTGACGGCAATCTGCGCGAAGAGGGCGCCTCATTTCGTATTGACTCTGAGGCTTATTGACTTTGAGGTTGTCGCGGAGATATTCTTCGTTTTAAATGAAAAGCGCGGGCGCGTTCCGAGGATTTACGCTTCTCACCGTCAGCTTTCTGTGCCTGGCGCAGAGCCGGGACGCACGGAGAGAGTTCGACGTCGCGACGATTCATCTGGTGAAACTGGAGTCGCGGCAGTTCCCCCCCACCTCACTCCGAAGAGATCCGGCACGGATCGCGTATGACTATGTTTTTCTGGATAGCCTGGTAAGACAGGCCTACAATTTACCCAACTACCGGATGGAATGGCCGGAGCGGCTCGCCGAGTTAAAGCAAGGGCTCTACTCCATTTCGGCAACCTTCCCGGAACACACCACCGACACCGAACTTCAGGGCATGCTTCAGCGTCTGCTGGAGGACCAACTTGCGCTGCGCACGCACTGGGTGAGCCGGAACCTGCCGGGCTACGAATTGACTGCCTCGCCGGACGGGGCGAAGCTCCGCCACTCTACGTTCGATCCTGCCCAGATTCCCGGCGATCCCTTCGAACAGCGGGAGCGCAACCGCTATACGATCTTCCAGGGTCCGAACGGATGGCGATTCACCGGCGTGATCTCGATGGCTCAGTTCACGGCATCCCTCGGCACGGACCTCGGCAGGCCGCTGTTGGACAAAACGGGCCTCGCCGGTTACTACGAAATCGACTTCACCTGGAATCGCCCGTCGTCGCTGCCTCCGCCGACTCCGCCCGGTCAGCCGCCTTCGTTCGAGAAAGTAGTCATCTCTGAAAAAGAGAAGACCGCGACGCTCTTTCCCGCGCTCGAAAAGCAGCTCGGCCTCAAGGCCGCTCCCGTGAAGCTCCTGGTTGACGTTCTGGTGATTGATAGCGTCGAACGGACACCGAGCGGCGGGGGAGGTCCACCCTTCGCGCCACCGCGGCCACCGCCACGCCCGAAAGCCGGAGGCGGCGGAGCATCCGGCATCTTCGCCGTCCCGCCTACCTTCATCGCCGTGAACTGCGTGCCGGTGGAGAATCCGACGTACTCGCCACGGTAAGACCGATAAAGAAAAGTATTGTCCGCTTCACGGCTGCCTATTTTATCTCGTTAAGGCCGTTGATAGCCCGGAACCGTAGCCGGTTGAACCCAAACTGTGGTGGAACCGAATTGGTGGCGCTCCCAAGTATTCGGGGGATAGTCCGCGAAGCCGTTCAACAGAGAAATCGCGAGGGCGCTCTGCGCTTCCTGAGTCTGCATCAAGACATAAACGTGCCCAGGTACCCTCCCGGCAGTTCTCCGCGCCGAAGCCACGGTCGTTTCACTCGCAAAGTCCATAAATGTGGAGAGAATCCGGGCTTGAGGGGGGAGCGCAGCAGCGACATCTGGCGAGGGGAGGACAAAAAGAGCATCCCGTTTCTCACGCGCAAACGCCGCTCGCGCATACTCGAGGGCGTCCCGGTCGACAATGACTTGACGAGTTCGGCTATAACTGTCAACTTCGTGAGGACGTGCCATCCTCACGCGATTCACGAACGAGGAAAGACCGTACAACGACATCAAAGTGCAGAAAGCCGCCACCGCAAGACGGAGCATACTTCTCCGAGGCAAACGGTCGGCCACGGCGATCGCACATACGAAGATCAGCGTACCCGCGGAGCGCAGATGCCGCTCGTCCAAGCTGATCGATCCACCGTGACTGTAAAGAACCGCCATCGTCGCAGCACAAATCGCATAGAAGCAGAGCGTGAACCTAACGAGCTCGCGTAGTTCTAACCGCCCATCAACCTGCCGCGCGCCCAAAAAAAGGACCGCCGTGAAAAAGATAGCCGCAGGTATCAGCAGCCATACAATGACGGCGGAATCCCGAAAAATCGGTCTCTGAGGATTCAAAAAAAGCCAGGCGAGCATGTCCATCCAGCTAACCCCCGCACCCCAGGGCGCAGCGAACGCGAACACGAACCGGGTGGTTCCAAATGACCAGCCGGTCCCACTTGCGGGTGTGATTCCGCGGGAAAACCACACCGCGTTCAACAATCCAGCACTAGCAAGCGCTCCAGCGGCGCCCGCCGCCATGCCGTTCGTCACGCGTCGAAGGCGCGTCAGAGCCACGATTACCCCCGCGCCGAGCGCGGCCCCGCCGACCAGGACGCCTGTTAGCTTTGCGAAAAAGCCGCCGAGGAGCGCGAGCCCAGCATAGAACGCCGATCGAAAGCCGGTTCCGGCGGGCACATTGCAGCCGGCCAGAATCAGCCACGGTGTAACACCCTGCAACAGTATTTCCCCTCCGTTGTAAATTCCGAAGGGTAGCGTCGAATATCGAAAAATAGTTAAAAGCACTACCGCGAAGGTGGCCGCCTTAGAACTGACACGGAAGCGTTTGAATACACGAATCCAGCCGATAAGACAGCTCAGCAGCGAAACGCCAGCGGTTACTGATAGGGCGGAGCCGATCGAAAGACCGAGGGCAATGAACACGCCGGGAATCAAATGTTGTCCGGGACTCCACCAAGTCATAAACTCGGAGCGATCCTTGGAAATGTCTGTTGGATCAGGAGCCACGATGGTATTAACCGGTCCGCTGTTTACGAGGGTTCGCCACTCCAGCCAGCCCCAACCCGGGTCAGGGGCGATCCCAACGGGAACGCACAGGCTGACAATGGTCAGCAAACCACATAGGACACACGCCACGACAACTGCGCTCCGATAGTCAACTGCCTCGGAGGGAGTGTCTCTGTTGCGAATCGCTTCGATCTCCATAAAGAAAAGGGCGCGACCGAAGCCGCGCTCCCCTTGCCACATTACCGAACTTGAAACCTACTTCCCGTCCGCGCCGTGCAGCCCGTCGGCTGGCGGAGGCGGAGGAGGCGGCGGGGGAGGTCCACCCTTCGCGCCACCGCGGCCACCGCCACGCCCGAAAGCCGGAGGCGGCGGAGCATCCGGCATCTTCGCCGTCCCGCCTACCTTCATCGCCATGAACTGCGTGCCGGTGGAGAATCCGACGTACTGCGTGCCGTCCACCATATAGGTGATCGGGGGAGCTCCGCCGCCCAGGTTATACGGCAGCGAGAGCAATTCTTCGCCCGTATCCGCTTTGTAAGCGTACAGAGTTGTGCCCGCCGTCTGGAACACCAGGTTGCTCGCCGTGGTCAGCGTGCCGCCGGTGGAACCGGTGCCGCGACCCGGCTTGACCCATTTGATCTGGTTCGTCTTCGCATCGCGAGCCTGCAGTCCCCCGCGACCCAGCGTGGCCTGGTCGGGACCCCAGATCGGCATCGGAGTCGTCTTCTTATCCTGTCCTGCGCGACCCAGCCCATGCGCGCCGCCTCCCGCCCGCGGATCTGGTTCCTTCGCCGCGTTGAACGTATAGGTCCCCGCGCTGTAGGGCAGGTAAACCAATCCAGTGTTCGGATTGAAGGACATCGGAGCCCAATTATGCGCCCCGCCGCCGCCCGGATAAATCACCACCGAATTCGTCTGATCGTAATACGCATCCTTGTTGATGATCGGCCGGCCGTTGTTCTTCTTATCGAAGCCCGTCACCCAGTTCACCGGCACGAACGGCTCCGCCGAGATGAACTGTCCGTTGGTGCGGTCCAGGATGTAGAACACGCCGCTCTTGGGAGCCTGCATGATCACCTTGCGAGCTCTGCCGTCGATCTGGATGTCGGCCATGATGAAGCCGCCCACCGAATCCAGGTCCCACGCGTCGCCCGGCACCGTCTGGTAATACCACTTCAGCTTGCCCGTGTTGGCATCCACGGCGACGATGGAGCAGGTATAGAGGTTGTCCCACTTGCCGAACTCCGCTTTCGGGATGCCGCGCATCTCTTCCGGCCACGGCTCCGGATTACCCGTCCCGGCGAAAACCATGTTGGTGTCGGGATCGTACACCAGCCCATCCCACACGGACGCGCCGCCGCCATACTTCGCCCAGTCGCCGACCCAGGTCTTGGACGCCTTCTCTTGATCCTTGTCCTCCATCGGTTGTCCGGGAGCCGGAGGAACCGTGTTGAACTTCCAAATGAGCGATCCGTCCTTCAGGCTGTACGCCGCGAAGAACCCGCGAATGAAGTACTCGCCGCCGCCCACGCCCACGATGATCTTGTCTCCGGCGATCCGCGGCGCGATGGTGAACGAATAATACTTGTTGATGTCCGCGACCTTGTTCTGCCACAGCTCCTTGCCCGTCGTGGCATCCAGCGCGATGAGGCGCGCATCGTTGGAGGCGAGGATGATCTTGCCCTCGTAAATCGCCAGTCCGCGATTATGCGCCCCGCAGCACAGATGGCTCGCGGTGGCCGGATCGTTCTTCGCGTCGTACATCCACTTCTGCTCGCCTGTGCGAGCATCGAGCGCGTACACAAGGCTGTTATCCATCGATTGATAGATCGTGTTGTTCCACATCAGCGGAGTGCCTTCGGTGCCGCCCCGGCTTCCCGGCTGGCTCACCGGAGACGACCATGCCAGACCCAGCTTGCCGACGTTGGTCGCGTCGATTTGCTTCAGCTCGCTATAGCGCTGTTCGGTCATGCTGTGGCCATAGGTGAGCCATGTTCCCGGCTCGGCGTCCTTGGCGGTGCCGGCGGTCTTGAGGATCGCGGCGTTTACCGCGCGCGGCTGCTGCTGCGCGGTAGCGGTGTATACGAATGAGAGTGAGGCGATGGAGCCAGCGGCCAAGATGGCCTTGATGTTGAACTTGTTCAAGAGGAGAATCCCTTCTAAGGCAGTATGACCGATTTCAGCGCTTAATGCAGCCCCAAGCGTAAGCGCGGGGACCTTTCCCTCCCCCTAGAATGAGCGTAGGAAGCTTGACCCTATGAAGCCAATCGTTCCCGCAACGGTCGATGCTTACATCGCCGCCCAGCCCCCCGCCGTGCGTCCGAAGCTCCAACAAGTCCGCGCCGCGATCCGGAAGGCAGTCCCGGAAGCCGTCGAGGTCGTCGGCTACCGCATGCCCGGCTACAAGCTTTACGGCAAGCCGATGCTCTACTTCGCCGCATTCAAGAACCACTACTCGCTCTTCGCCGCCTCAGGTACGTTCTTCGCCCAACTGGAACAGGAACTCCAGGCCTACGAACTCCGCAAGGGGACCATCCATTTCACCCTCACCCAACCGGTTCCGGTGAAGCTCATCAGCCGGATCGCGGCGCTCCGAGCCGCCGGCATTGCCGCAGCGGCAAAGAAAAGGCGTTGAGATATTCGCGCGCAGACGACAGTAGGCGCATCTAAGTCTCGTCGGTATGTGGTAACTTCAGGCAGCGGAACTGTATTCCCGATGGCACCATGCCGAAATCAGAACTTCGGCCCAGCTATAAGATCGTGATTGTGGGTGCCGACGGCTCAAAACGCGACGGACCGCTCATCCAAGTTCCGCCAGCGAAGCGCAGACGAGCGCGTAAGCTTAACGATGACCAATGGACCGAGAGCGAAGCCATAGCTCGTTTCAAACGATATCTGTTCCGACAGGATGCTCAAGGGTTGACCGCTGCGGTTCAAGCCTTGGATCGTCTCGATTGCTGGACTCAAGCAACACGCCACTTGAACCTGAATCGACCGACAGAACGACACGCACAGATTCTAGTTTCGTTTTGGATTGAGCATGGTCTTTCGTCTATACCAATGGGACTTCGCGACAACTTGCCCGAATTCATCGACGCCTTGAAGCGCTTCCTCGAGCCCTACCAAGGGCCATCGGTCACACTGTACAGAGGCGAACTGGAGGCTCGATATCGGGAGCGGAAGTACGGGATTGCATGGACGGCGAATCTTAAGACAGCAGAGATGTTCGCAAGGCGAAGATCGCCATTGGGGCAAGGCCCAGGCGTGGTCTTGAAGGCCGAGGCGACCCCAGATGTGATCGTGGCCGACCTCAAACTACTCTCGAGCCACGCAGCCAACAGCGATGAACACGAATACCTCGTAGACCCTCGCTTGATTCATGAAATAATCTCTATCGTTGGTTAACTTCGCCTCGCCGTGCCCGACTCACGGCAGCGGATTCGCCAGGTACTTCAACTCCACGACCTGACCCGTACTTACCGGCAGACGATCGACGTTCATGAACATCGAGACCGCCTGGTAGTAGCCCGCGGTAACGACCAAATCCACCACGCCGCGCTCTCCAACCGCATTCTTCAGAGCCGCGAACGTAGCATCGCTCACCTGCTTCGTCTTGAACAGATCCGTGATGAAGTTGTAAACCGCCTCCTCATCCGCCGCCATCCCCGGCGGACGCCGCCCCTCCGCGATCGCCTTCACCTTTTCCTCGCTCAACCCGGCCTGCACTGCCGCCCGATGATGCGCGTTCCACTCGTACTGCGATGCCCAGTAGCGAGCCGTCAGCGTGATCGCCAACTCCTTCAACCGGTCCGGAACGGACATATGGAACCGCACCCGATCACCCAGGTCGAAGAAGATCCGCCCGCCGTCCGTGTCCCGAATGCTGATATTGAAACTCCCGCCCGTGCCCCGCTGCGACACGGCGATGTCGGTCATTTTCTTCTGCTCGGGCGTCATCTGCTCATACGGCATCGGCTTGAAGCGATCCCCCAATAGGGTGAACGCCTTCCCGTTCGCGGACGATTTCACCTCGGCCGGCGCCAACAACCCTGGAACCGTGGTCGCGAATCCCTTCGCCACCGCGGGCAGAGGATTCTCCAGCGGCTGCAGCCCCGGCGGTACTCCCGCAGGCATCGGATACCGGTCCACATTGAGCAGCATCGAAACCATGCCATACCAGCCGCTCAAGCCGACGATATCGAAAACTCCCTTGTCGCCGTAGCGATCCTTGGCGGCTTGGAACGTCGCGTCAGTCACTTGATGGGTGGTCCACAATTCGTCGATCAGATTGTAGGCAACCTCCATCTCCGGCGGCATCCCCGTAGGACGCTCTCCCGAAGCGATTGCGTCCACGATCGCCGCCGGCACTCCGTTTTGTAGCGCGGCGTTCTTGTGGGAGTTCCACTCATACTGCGCCATCCAGTAGCGCCCGGTCATGATGATGATCACCTCGGAGACGTTCCGCGGCAGTACGGTCCGGAACCGCATCGCGCCCCCGAACTGCTGTCCCAGATCGCCCACTTCCGGACTTCGCAGCAGCACGTTGAACGGGCCGTTCGCGCCCCCACGCTCCCCGGCGAGAAGATGATCGATCATGGTCTTCTGCTCCGGCGTCATGTCGTCGTACTTCAGCGGCTTGAACCGGTCGCCCACCAGCACCAGGCTGCGCGGATCGGGAGCCTGCTTGGTCTGGGGAGCGGGCGCCTGCCCGCGAGCGACGAGCGCCGCCCCGGTCATCGCGACACCCAAGAACGCGACTCGCAAAATCGGGGCATACAAAGACGGAAGGCGCATAGCGATTCTCCTTCGCGGATTATATCCGGTTGCGGCCCTCGCGGCACGACCCTCCGTTGACTTCGACACTCCCGCGGAGTAGCATCGCGAGAGCGAATTCGAATCTCTTTCGAGGAGTCATCCATGCGCCTCCACACCGCCAGCGCCCTCGCGCTCGGCCTTCTGCTGTCCGTGATGCCCGCTCTTGCGCATCACTCCTTCGCCATGTTCGACTCGTCCAAGACCACCACACTCGTCGGCACCGTCACCGATTTCCAGTGGACCAATCCGCACTCCTACATCGAAATGGATGTCCCCAACGATTCCGGCGGCGTCAAGCACTGGAGCGTGGAAATGGGCAGTCCCAGCATCCTCCAGCCCGGCGGCTGGAAGCACACCACCCTCAAAACAGGCGACAAGGTCACCGTCGTTTTGAATCCACTTAAGAACGGCGACCCTGGCGGCCTCCTGGTCCAAGCCAATCTTCCCGATGGCCGCAAGCTGGGCAACGGACCCGGCCGTGGACCCGCCAAGCAATAGCATGCCGCGCAACAATATCCCGACGAAAACCGCCGCGCTTCTTCTGTTCGGCCTGACGGCGCTGGCGCAAAGCTCGCTCGCGCAAACGCAGCCGGACCTCTCCGGCGTCTGGAGCCCCTCCCGGGCCACCGGTCCCGGCGCGCCCGCGCCTCCCACCCCGATCCTTTTGAAAGCCCCTTACAAGGAGCCCTACGAAGCCCGTCGAGCCCTGGAACGTGCGGCCACCGCGCGAGGCGAACAACTGGCCGCTCCGGGCTCCCTCTGCTCCCCCTACGGAATGCCGACCATGATGCAAGTGGCCGTCTACCCGATGGAGTTGATCCAAACCCCGAAGCAAGTCACCATCGTCGCGGAAGCCTTCAGCGAGGTCCGCCGCATCTATCTCGGCAAGACACAAATTTCTTTCGACGATGTTTCGCCCGGCTACTACGGCCATTCCGTGGGACGCTGGGAAGGCGACACGCTGGTGGTCGACACCATCGGCGTCAAGCCCAACGTCAAGGGCTATCAGGGCATGCCTCACAGCGATGACATGCGCATCACGGAGCGCATCCGCCGTCCCAGCGCCAAAACTCTCCACGATCAAATCACGATTGAAGACCCCAAGGTGCTCGAAAAGCCGGTCACCTACACGCTGGTCTACGCCCTGGTTCCCGATTACGAGATGGTCGAATTCGTCTGCGAAAACAATCGCGAGTATGTCGACGAAAAAGGCGTCGTTCGCATGCGACTCGGCGGCTCGGGTAAGTAAACATAAGGACAACAGTATGAACCAACCATTCCTCTGGACCGCCGCCGCGATCCTTCTCGCCGCGCCCGTCGTATCCGCGCAATCTCTGGCGCCTCTCAACGAAAAGGGCGTCGCTGTCGGGGCCCTCGCACCGGAGGCGATCAACAAAGCCCGCCCCAAGGCTCCGTTCGACCTTACCGGAACCTGGCTCCACGGCGGGGGCCAGAACAACCCGTGGCAATTCGCTCCGCCTCCGGGCTTCAAGCTCACGCCCTCGGCGCAGAAGGAATACGACGCGTCCAAGAAGGCCGCCGCCGAGGGCAAGGTCTATCGTGACGACATCGGCCATTGCTGGCCCGCCGGGCTCCCCATCATCATGACCCGCGTCTGGCCCATCGCCATGATCCAGAAGCCGACGGTCATCTATATGATCAGCGGCTTCATGAACAGCGTGCGGATCATCTATCTCGACGGCCGCAAGCATACCGATCCGGACATCGTCATCCCCAGCTTCAACGGCGAATCCATCGGCCACTGGGAGAACGACACGCTGGTGGTGGACACCACGGAGTTCGTCGACAATCACCACTGGATCGATAACGGCGTTCCTGCCAGCGACGCGCTCCACGTCATCGAACGCATCAAGCTCATCAACCAGGGCTCCACCCTCGAAATCGAATACGCGATGACCGATCCCAAGAGCTGGGAGGGCGAATGGAAGTGGACCAAGCGCTGGCGCCGCGTCGACGATCAGGAAATTACCGAAGCGACCTGTCTGCCGGATCTGAACGAGCATCTGCTCAGCACCGGACCCAAGCAGAACGTGCAATAGGCACGGCCCGAATACCAGAGAGGACAATTTTCATGAAGGCATTATTCATCGCGACCGTGTGCGCGGCAGGCTTCTGGGTGGGAGCGACCCCTGCTGAAGCGCACCATTCCATGACCGGCTTCGACCGCAAGCAGACTGTCGCGCTCACCGGCACCATTCAGGAGTTCCGCTGGGAAAATCCGCACTCCTCCATCGATATCGACGTGCCCGGTAAAGACGGCAAAGTCGTCACCTGGCACGTCGAAATGACCGCGCCCGCTTATCTTGCCCGGCAGGGGTTCAAGCGGACCTCCGTCAAGAAGGGCGATCAGGCCACCGTCATGGGGAACCCCCTCATCAGCGGCGACCCCGGGGCGCTCTTCGTCTCCATCAAGCTCCCCGACGGGCAGGTCCTTCCCGCGCCCGGAAACGGGAAGGACAAAGCAAAATAGGGAGCCGGACGGCCCTGCCGGACGCTCAGAACCGCGTCGTCAGCGCGAACCGGACCCCTCGCGGCGATCCGGGCGAAATATTCGTGTTGCTATCCGCGTTGATATAATACTTCGCGCCGAACAGATTCTCGATATTCGCCTGCAAGCGCATGTGCTCGCCCAGAGGAACATACACCGCCGCATCCGCACGCGTGTATCCGGGAAGAACCACCGCGTTATCCACGGCGACAAACATATCGGTGCGGTGGAGGATGCCCAGCCCTCCCCCCAGCTTCGGCAGGAACTGGTAGTTGTTCCATAACGACAGCGTGTGATGCGGTACTTCGCCCACCTGCGCCCCGGCTTTTGCCGAAGTGGTCGCGCTGGTGACGAACGCGTCCTGGTAACTATAGCCGCCCGAAATCTTCCACAGGCGCGTGATGCTGCCCGCGAGGCCGGCCTCGAACCCGTTCGTGCGCTGGCTCCCGGTCTGGATGATGCGCGTCGGATCGTTCGGATCGGTCGATCTGGTGTTCGTCCGGTCCAGCCGGTACAGCGCGGCCGTAAAGGATAGCGACGGCCGGATGTCCCACTTCACGCCGCCCTCGTAGTTGTTGAAATGCTCCGGTTTTACCTGCTGCGTAATCGTCGTGAGCGAGGAGAACTGATCGCCCGAACTCGGCAGGTAGGACACGCTGTAGCTCCCGTAGACCGACAGCTTGGCCGCCGGCTTGTACACCAGTCCTGTGCGCGGCGAAACCAGATTGTCGATCCGCCGCAGGTCCGTGCCCGCCCGGTTGTCGTGATATTCAAGGTCGAAGTGATCGAACCGCACTCCCGCGATCACCTGCCAGTGCCGCGAGAGCTCCATCTGATCCTGCACATACGCGGCGCCTAAGTTCGTCTTCAAATGATTGTCCGCATCGGTGGCACTCTGCCGGAACGTCGAATGCGAAGTGATCGTCGGTTCGTAGAACGGCACCAGAATCGACGTCGCCGTGTTATTGAAGTATCCGGTGTTGCGGAAATTATCCGTAAGCTGCCGCCCGATTTCGATGCCGGCCAGCAACGTATGCCGGATGCGCCCCGTGGACGCCTCATACGTCACGTCGGTCTGATTGAAAATGTTCTTGCGGCGGGTCGCGTTATTGTACGCGCTCAGGCTCACCTGCGTCCCGTCCGCGGTGGCCGCGCCCGGAACGTAGTTTTGATACCCGCGATCGTAAGCGCCCACCAGCGTATGGTTGCGGACTTTGAAACGGCCGATCTGCCGCTCGAACGTCGCGGTCCCGATATTCACGTCGGCATGGACATCGCTGCTGTAGGGATTCCCGTAGTACGTCGAAGGGTCCACGTTCGCCGGTCGCCCCAGGAAGGACGTCACGCCGCGATCCGCCACACGCTGGTCATGCAAATACTCATAGCCCAGGGTGATCTTGGTCTTCGAGTCCGGCGCGATGGTGATGGTGGGATTGATCCCCTCGCGATTCATGTTGACGTACTTACGAAAGCTGTCTGAGCCTTCGTACATGCCGTTCAGCCGCACCGCGATGTGATTGTTCAGAGGTTGATCCAGATCCGCGATGAACCGCCGGTCGCTGAAGGAACCGCCCGAGAGAAGGAACTGCCGCAGCGGCATGAACCCGGCTTCCTTAGTCACCTGGTTGATCACGCCTCCGCCGCCGCCGCGCCCGAACTCCATGGCGTTCGATCCCTTCAGCACCTCGATCCGGTCGAGATTGTACAGGTCGCGATAATACTGCACGTCATCGCGCACGCCGTCGACAAAGAAATCCGCGGACGTGTTGTTGCCGCGGATAATCACCTGGTCGCGATTGTTCTCGCCCTGGTGCGAGGAAACACCCGGCACATAGTTGACCACGTCGGCGATGCTCAAAAGCTGCTGATCCCGAATCTGCTCCTGCGGGATCACCGTAATCGATTGCGGGATGTCGATCAGCGGCGTCAGCGTCTTGCTCGCGCTGCTGACTGCGGGCACGCGATAATCTCCCGTGTCCAACACCGTCACGGCGTAGCGTGAGGGCGCCACCGCCAAAGTGAAATCGCGGCGCAACTGGGCCATCTCGGGATGATCTTTGTCGGGATGATCTTTGCCAGGAACGCTCACCGCCGCGTGGGCGGTCTGGAACCCGGCCGCCTCAATCGTGAGCGTGTAGCTCCCGGGGTTGAGCGTCAGAGAAAAATCCCCGGCTCCATCCGTTTTCACGGAGACCGCCGGAATCCCCGGCTCGCCTCCGGTTTGGACCTTCGCTCCCGCGATCGGAGCCAGGCTCGGATCGAGCACCCTGCCTCGCATCCCCGCCGCGGATTGGGCAGCAGCGAGTTGGGCCGCCAGCAATGCCGGCAGGAGCAGCCCGAGCCTCCACGCAGAACTCTTCTGAAGCACAGCCATGGTGATTCTCCTTGAATAACCGTGACCGGCGGCCCTAGAATAATGGGGTCGCCAGCCTTCCGGGTTGTCGATGTACAGATCCCCACGGTGCTTCGCCAAAAGTGATCCGTGGGGATTTGTTTTTACTTCAGCATCTTGCAACCGGTTTGCAATCTCCGACAACTGCCGCGCCGCATCGACGCGCTCCCGATTTGCAATTATGCCGATAAAGCCTTATGAATCCTACTTGTAAAGTTTAGGGTGGGATTCAATGCCTGTCAACGTAAATCAGCAAATCAGTTGCATGTAGAGCTGAACGGTAAATATAAGACCTAAACGGTCCTGCTTTCGGATGGCGAAATAGCGATTTACCCCAGCGTCTTGCCGAGACACCAGCTGGTCTTCGGCGAGGAGAGATATTCGCCATACAACGGAATCGGCGCATACCCCATCCCCTCGTACAGTTTGATCGCGCGCGCGAGCCGTGCCCCGGTTTCCAGCACCATCCTGGTCACGCCGATTGCGAGCGCCTCCCGCTCCAGCGCTTCCACCAGCGCCCGTCCGACACCCCGGCTGCGGACTGCCGGGTCCACATACATCCGCTTGAGTTCGGCGGTGTTCCGGTCCAGCCGCCGCACGGCACCGCAGCCCACCGCCACGTCATCGAGATATGCCACCAGGAAAGCCCCTTCGCTTCCCAGCACCTGCGCCTCGCTCAGCGAGAAGTGCGTGGCGCCCGGCTCCGGATATACCGCCAGGAGTTCCGCATTCAGCGCTTCGATCAGACGGCCCGCCTCCGGCGAGGCCAGCGTGCCGCGAACGATGGTTACAGTTCCCACGCCTGAAAGCGTAGCATTGGCGCATGGAGAGAACCGCTTTTCCCGAGCCCACGGCTGCTATATGATCTGAAGGACGGATTTCGCCCCTATGCAAGCCAGAAAATTTGAAGCACGGAACCTGCTTGCCGGCTTCGCGGCAGCACTGCTGCTGCCCTGCGCCTCACTGAGCCAGTCGCCTTCCAAACTGGAGTTTGAGGTCGCGTCGGTAAAGCGGAACACCACCAACGGCCCCAGTGACATGCGCGGTCCGCGCCGCTCCGGCGACCTGGTCACGATGCACAATACCCAGCCGGCCAGCCTGATCTTCTACGCCTACAACCTCACCGCGAGTTTCCAAATTGCGGGATATGTCCCCTTCCCCGAGGGCTGGAACTGGTTCGACATCGAGGCGCGAGCGGGAGCAAATGCGACCGACGATCAAATTCGACTGATGTTCCAGTCGCTGCTGGAAGACCGCTTCAAGCTGAAGGTCCACCATGAATCGAGATCCATGCCCCAATATGAACTTGTGATCGCCAAGGGCAAGTCGAAACTCACGCCCGCGCGTACCGGAGACATGACTGTCACGATCGAGGGCAGGACTTTTAGCACGCGCTCCGGGACGTGCGGCACCACGCTCTGGGCGGAAGGAGCGCACCTGATCTGTCATGCGGTAACGATGGAAGCCATCGTCTCCTCGTTAAGAGGTGGATTGCAAGCGCCCGTGGCGGACCGCACCGGACTCACCGGAACCTACGATCTGAACGTCCTTTATCTGCCGGACGACCGGAAGCTCGACCCGAATGCTCCTCCGAGCCCCCCCTTGGCGGAAGCAATTCAGGAGGAGCTCGGGCTCAGGCTGGAAAAAACCAAAGGCGAGGTCAGTGTCCTTGTGGTCGACCACATCGAGAAGCCGTCGGAGAACTGAACTAGCGCGAGCCGTCGGGCGTGGGCGAGCGTTTCCGCAGGGACGTCAGTTGATCTTATCCAAGCCTTCGGTGAGTTCGATGGAGACTCCCCAAGGGTCGACGATGGTCGCGGTGGCGATATTATTCATCGCGGGGTCGCTCTTCTTGTAAGGCCGAACCAGTTTGATGCCCTTGGCTTCGAGCGCCTTGCAGAACGCTTCCAGATTCTTCACTTCAAAGCCCACGTGATCGACCACGCGGCCCGCCGTCGGGACGTGAGTGATGGACTGGTCGCCTTCCCACCGGAAGAAGTTGAGGCTGTAGCCGACGCCCGGCAGGTCCGCGCCAATGAAGAAGTCGGTTTGTCCGGTTCGCAGAGTCGCATCGAACGCCTTCATGTACCACTGCTGCATTTCGACGTACTGTTTGTTGATGAAGTGAATGTGATGGGCCACGATCGGCGCCGCGCCTTTTTGATCGCTGGTCACGAGCTCGATTTTTACACCGTCGGGGCCGAGAAAATACGCGAAGCGTCCATACACGGCCGACGTGCCCGAGGCCGCGGGCGGCGGCTCACCGGGTTTCGGCTCGCGCGAGGTGGTCTCTTGATACCCCGCGGCCGCGAGCTTCATCGCCATCGCGGGCACGTCGGGGACGGCAAAGCCGATGTGATCGAACGCGGAGCCGCGCGTGGGGCCCGACGGCTTCTGCACGCGCAGAAAGAGAAACGCGTCGGGAAATTCGATGACATCGATGCCGCCGAGCTTCATCGCTTTCCCGCCCAGCGTGTCTACCCAGAACTTCTTGTGCGCGTCGATACTGGTGACGTTCAGGTGATAGTGGCCGACGCGGACCGGCGCGTCCGCATGGCTGATGAGTTGGGCAAGAGCTGCGGGCACGCACGATACCAACGCCAAGATAAAAATGGCTGTCTTCATTTCACGTCATCCTACTTGATGTCGGCGAGCCCTTCGCTCATCTCGATATTCGTTCCCCACGGATCTTTGATAAACGCGATCGCGATGCCCAGCTCCGGGATCTTAGTGTACGGACGATCCAGCTTGATCCCCTGCGCTTCCAGCTTCTTCGTGAACGCTTCCAGGTTCTTGATTTCGAAGCCGATATGATCGATGGCACGGCCCGTCGTGCCCACCACGGGGGTCGGCGAAGGACTAAAGCTCAGGGCCACGCCCGGCAATTGATCCTGCACAAATACGGACGCCGGATTGGCGGGAAGCATCTTCGCGCCGAAGGTCTTGGCGTACCATGCCTGCATCTCGGTGTTCATCTGGCCGAAAAAGTGAACGTGATTCAGTTGAATCGGAATCTTCTGCGATTTCACTTCGACGAGCTCCACTTTCACATCCTCCGGTCCGAGCACAAACGCGAGGTTTGTCGTCGGACTGGCCGCGGCGATGTCGTCGGTCACCTTCACGTTCGCGGCCACGGAATCGGCGGTGATCATTTTGAACCCGTTCGCCTTGATCTTCGCGACCACCGGCTTGAGATCGGGAACGGAGAAGCCGATGTGATTCACGGTCGTGCCGATGGAGCCGCCGGTCGGGGCCTGCATCGGACGGAAAAAGATCAGGACATTCGGAAATTTGACGATCTCCTGCCGGCGGTCCCCTGAGCCGATTGTGGCAACGGTGCCGCCCAGCGTGTCCACAAAAAACTTCTTCTGGGCGGCCATGTTGGTGGTATTCAAATGATGGTGCCCGTACACCACGGGCCCTTCTCCAGCAACCAGAATCTGGGCATGGGCCACCGCCGGCGCCCACACCAAAAGGGCTAGTCCGGCTCCGCTTAACCAACGTTTCATGAACACCTCCCTGAGCGCCAAGTCTACACGATATCGTCTTTTTGCCGGGATGTCCCGCCTCGGCGCTGATGCCGGACTCCCGCCCTGTAATTCTCCACCATCTTGTGCTAGAACAAGATGGCGACCCGGTGCGCCAAAGGTTGCTGGAGCCCGCGTGACAAACTCGATGAAAACGCCGTCTCACTCTTCTTCCCCCCGCTTCCTTCTCCTCACCTTTCTTCTCGCCACCCTGGCCCTTTGGGCTCAACCCACACCCGTCTCCCTGGCGACGCTCATCCAGACCGGCAATCGCAAAGCCGCGCTCGAAAAGATCCGCGCCGGAGCCGACGTGAATGAAGCCCAGCCCGATGGGACGCGTCCCGTCCACTGGGCGGTCTTTCGCGTCGACTACGAACTCCTAGATGCGCTCATCGCCAAAAAAGCCAAGGTTGATGTCACTAACGATTTCGGCTCCACGCCGCTCGCCGAGGCCGTCAAACTGGCCGACGCCCGCATGGTCAAAACACTGCTCGATGCCGGCGCGAGCCATGAAAGTCCCAATGAGGATGGCGAAACCGCGCTGATGCTCGCGATCAAAGCGGGCAATCTGCGGCTGGTCGATCTGCTGATCAAAGCCGGAGCCAACGTCAACGTCGTCGAACATTTCCACAATCAGACACCCCTCATGTACGCCGCGGCGGCCTCCCAGAACGCGGGCGAGATGGTCAAGCTGCTTCTGTCCAAAGACGCTAACCCGAAGCCTCGCGCGCTCTTCAGTGACTGGCCCAATCAGCTTTCCTCGGAACCGCGCGGGCAATATCGTCCCGTTGGCGGTTTGACCGCGATGATGTACGCGGCGCGCGACGGGTGCTCTGACTGCGTGGACGCGCTGCTCAAGGCCGGCGTCGACATCAACCTGCCCACGCCCGAAGGCGTGACGCCTTTGATGCTGGCCCTCGATAACGAACACAACGATGTCGCCAAGCTGCTGCTCGACCGCGGCGCGAATCCCGGCGTTTGGGATTGGTGGGGACGCACCGCTCTGTACATCGCGGTGGAGCGCAAAGAAGCAACGGCCCCCGGCGGTGGCCGTGGGGCTCGCGCCGCCGCCCCGGCTCCGGCTCGTGGGGCGGGTCCGCGAGTCTCCAGCATGGAGATCATCAATGCGCTGCTCGCGGCGAACGTTCCGGTCAATCCGGAGCTCAACATGCATCGCCCCAGCCGCGGCGGCAACAGCGGCCGCTTCAGTGAAACTCAACTCAGCACCGGTTGCACGCCTCTGTACCGGGCGGTCCAGAGCAACGACATGGAAGTGATTCAGGCCCTGCTGGCCAAAGGCGCGAATCCCAACATCGATACGATGGGCTTCACCTCTTTCCTGGTTGCCGCCGGGGTAGGCGGGGGAGGCCGTGGCGGCGCGAATCTGACGGTCATGGATGCGTTGCTTCAACACGGAGCCGACGTGAATGCTCAGGTCACCGGCACGCGGACCTACTCCATGCGGATTTCCTACCATCCCCCGGCGGATCGGGAAGGCGCGTCGGCGCTCCATGAGGCTGCGCAGTCCGGCAGGCTGGACATGGTGAAATTCCTGCTCGACAAGGGAGCCAACCCTGGGCTTCTCGACGCCAACGGGAAGAAACCCGTAGATCTGGTGGGAGCCGGCAACGCCGCCGGAGGCGCGGGCGGGGCGCGAGGGGCGGGCGCTCCTGCCGCCGGAGGCCGTGGCGCGGGAGCAGGGGGAGCCGGAGGCCGAGGCGGCGGCGCCAACCCAGCCGATTTGGTCGAGATCCGCACGCTCCTACAGAGCGCGGCGGTCAAAAAGTGAGCGGCCCGAAGAACTAATTCGGCCTAGCGGGAGAGCTTCCAAATCGGAGCCGTCGAGCGATCGAAGAAGCCGTTCATCCAGGACCGGTTCCAGGAGCGCGCCTTGCGAGGCGTCGACGGCGGATTCTTGCGGATGGGCGTCTCCGTCTTCTCCACTCGCATCAGGGGGAGATGCTTCTCGTTCCAGCGCGCGAGCACTTTCCCGTCAGCCCGGCTCTCGATCTGAATCTCGCCCCCGGCAACCTCGGCAGACGCCGGAAGCCCCACCACCCGGTAGCGCGCCCGATGGAAGCGAATGGTGGAGTCCTCAAAGAACTGCCGAAGCTCGACCATGCTGAAGATCGATTCGAGGTCGTGTTCCGCCAGCAGGGGACGGTGGCAATCCGCGCCCTCCGGCTCGGCCAGTGTCTCATGCCACTGCGGCAAATACACGGAGTCGAAATGACGCGCCGCCTTTTCAAAACTGCGGACCCGGGCCGAACTCAATTCGTCCGGAAAATGTTGGCGGACATCTTTGAAAAAGAGCGCCGCCTGCCCGGAGACGCGGGGGGATTCCGCCGGAACCCACTCGATCGCCAACTCGGCGAGCGCGCGCTGAATCTGCCGCCCGTAGAGGGTGGAACGATCGGTTTGAATCCGCAACGGCCGCCCCCACTTGGTGACATAAGCCCGGAGGGTGTGGAGATTCTCCTGCACGGAATCCTCGCGGGTCAGCCGCGCGAGCGTTTGCCCGGTCGCTTCGTCGGTCATCGCGATCAAAGCAAGCCAGCCTTCGCGAGGTCCCAGCCACCGCCGTCTGCTGGTCTTCCAGCGCACGGATTCGCCCGGGTTCCGCAGCCGGGAAACTAGTTCTGGCGGCGCGGTAACCAATTCTGGCGGCGCGAAAACTAATTCTGTAGGAGAAGCGTGCTTCAAGGTTCGCACTTGTCGATCAGGGTAAACGAATTGTTTTCATGAGTCGATGGCCCGAGCCTGATTTCCGGAATCATCCGAATTGATTGATCGGGCACGCGTTATTCCAAAACAGGCCGCTCGGGGCACGGAGGCGAGCTAGGAAACGCTCGCGGAGGCTCGCGGCGCAGCCGGGGCCGTATTCAAGTTGGCGCCAGGTTACACTAAAAGCATCACGCATGATGATAGGTTCTATCAATAGTTCGCCATCGACGGGTGATCGTGCTGGAAGCTATCCTTAGCTGTTTGAGGACTCTTGCGCCTTTCCGTGCCGAACGCATCGGCAGCCTGCTTTATCCTTTGAAGGAGTTGCTGGCGGGTTCCCAGGATGTTCCTCCCGTTCGAGTTGCCTGAGGAGGCTTTGTGAGTAAGTACACGTTCCGCATGTTTTCAACTCTCGCCTTGATCGCGGGTGTTGCTGTTGCCCAACAGGCCCCGCCGCCTGCCGCTCCCGCCGGAGCTGCCGCGCCCGGAGCTGCCGGTCAAGGCGCTGGCCGCGGCGCTGGCCGCGGAGGCGGACGTGGAGGGGGACGAGGCGGATATCAGCCTCCTACCGGTCCCGCGCCAAGAATGGCGGATGGCAAGGTGGATTTCACCGGTAATTGGGCCCCCAACGCGATCGGCCAGAACGTCAATCTTGCAGGAACGGGTCTGGGCAATGCAAATAAAGCGGGCGTGGGCAATGAGCCGCCGATGCTGCCCTGGGCTGAAAAGCTCTATATGGATCGCGCTGCGACGATCTCTAAGGACGACCCGGAAGCTCTCTGTCTGCCTCCCGGCGTTCCCCGCATGAGCACCACCCCCTACCCGTGGTCCATGATTCAGAATGAGAAAGAGCTCGTGATCATCTACGAAGGCGGCGCTCACGTTTGGCGCAAGATCTTCCTCGACGGCCGCAAGCACGATCCCCAAGCCGTGGAAACCTGGCTGGGCGACTCCACGGGAAAATGGATCGACAACGACACGCTCGTGGTGGAGACCGTCGGCCAGACCGACAAGACGTGGCTCGATGAAGCCGGCCATCCGCACACCAATGACATGGTGGTGACGGAGCAGTTCCGCCGCCCCGACATGGGCCACCTCGAGATCGTCCACACCATTCACGATCCGGGCGCCTACTCCAAGGACTGGACGTTCACCACCCACCCCACCATGCTCAACGGTGAATTGATCGAGTACATTTGCCAGGAAAACAACCGCGACGTGCAGCACCTCGTCGGCAAATAGCAGAATATTACCGTCTCCTTCGGAGCAGAGAATGAGCTGTCTAGCGGTTCGTTCTCTGCTGCGAGGGCCTGTTAGCCCTCCTCTTTTTCCCCCAAGAATTCCTTCCCGCTCCCCTTAAATACCAGTATCAATTTTAGGCGTGACAGCTATCAATTTATTTCCATGGACTCCCACGGCACGAGCAAATATACTTCTCGGGATCTCGGAAAGGGTCGGCTTCCGGGTTGGGGCGTTAAATTTAATCAGGGGAGCGGGTATGCAGAAACTTTGTGTGTTCCTGTGTGCATTTATGGCCGTGTCGGTATGGGGGCAAACCGATCGCGGTTCGATTACGGGTACAATCGCCGATCCGGCAGGCGCCGTCGTGCCGAATGCCAAGATCGACCTAAAGAATCAAGCCACGGGTGCGATCTTCAGTGGGGGCACGTCATCCTCAGGAAACTACATCCTGGCGAATTTGCCGACGGGTGATTACACGCTCACCGTAACCGTCACCGGTTTCAAAACGTTCGTTCGCCAGAATCTGCACGTCGATGTGGCGGTGGATACCCGCCAGGACGTCAACCTGCAAGTGGGAAACAACACGGAAGTCATTACGGTGAGCGACGTTGCGCCTCTCCTCAAGACAGAGAGCGGCGAAATAAGCCACACCGTAACATCTGCGGAGGCGGACGAACTTCCGGTGCTGACCATTGGCGGCCTGGGACTCGGCAACGGCCTGCGCGATCCGATGCAGGTGGTCAATCTTCTGCCGGGCGTGCAGTACTCGCAAGACACCGTACTTCGTGTGAATGGGCTGCCGGCCAACAGCGAAGCGATCCGCATCGAGGGCCAGGACAGTTCCAACGGACTCTTTGCCCAGTGGTCTTCCCTTACCCAAGCCGGGATGGACGCCGTCCAGGAAGTCCAAATCCAAACCAGCAATTTTGCGGCTGAGTTTGGTCAGGCGGCGGGTGGATATTTCAATTTCACCATGAAATCCGGCACCAATCAGTATCATGGCAGCGTTTACGATTACATGCGGAATGAAGCCTTGAATGCGGGCTTGCCCTATACGGACCGGTGCGTGACCAACAGTCTGCAATGCGGCCAACACGTCCGGAACCGGGTTCGCCAGAACGACTGGGGTTTCACGATCGGCGGTCCCATCAATATCCCAAAGGTGTACGACGGCAAAAACAAGAGCTTCTTCTTTTTCAACCTGGAACAGTTCCTGGTGACTACGTCCACCTCGAACGCTTTGTACACGGTGCCTACGCCGGCGTATCAGTCGGGAAACTTTGGCGCGCCCTTTGTGAATTCTCTTGGTGTTACCACTAACATGGGCACGACTCCCACCTGCACCGTCCTTTCCGCCGCGTGCCCGGCCCTGGGCGGGTTAACGTATGCGACTCAATCGGGTGTGCTGGTGAAGGATGGCCTCGGCCGTCCCATTCCTCAATACGGAGTTTACGATCCGCTGACCGCGCAGCAGACGGCGACGGGGCCGGTGAACAATCTGTTCCCGAACGGGCAGATTCCGGCCAACCGGCTGGACCCGCTGGCGCTGAAGATTCAGTCTCTTTTGCCGCAGCCGAACCTTCCAAGCGCCGGTCTCTTCAATAACTATCTGATTCCGAATTACTCGAATCCCACACACACTCTGAATTGGTCGTTCAAGCTCGACCATTCTCTGAGCGCCACACGGAAGATCTCCGGATACTTCTCGCAGGTGCACGAAACCGCGCCGAACTACAACGGCCTCAGCTTAGGCGGCTCAAAGGACGCCAGCAACGCGATCACGGGCGTGCAACCCACCAACACTACCTCGAACACGCTTCGCGTCAACTATGACGAGACCCTCCGGCCGACTCTGCTCCTGCACTTTGGCGCCGGGTACCTTCACACGGTTTATCCGTATTCAACCACCGACTCCAGTGTGCTTCCCGCATCGTCCATGGGATTCTACAACAACAACTTTCCGTATATCAGCGGATTGTTTGGAGCGAGCGGCGGCGGCCCCATTTTCGGCTTTGGCTCCGCCGCCTCGTATGGCAAGGAGTATGAAGAGAAGACCACCGGCAATACCAGTCTGACGTGGGTCAAGTCCAACCATAACTTCAAATTCGGCGGGGAACTGGGGATCGACGGTTTGATCACGGCATCCACCTTCCATTCGAACGGCTTCCTCAATTTCTCCGGTAATGAGACCTCCGACACCTGGCAAGGAGCTCAGGCCGTCGGGCTCGTCAACACCAGCGGATTTGGCTACGCCAGTTTCCTCTTAGGCCAAGTCGACAACTTCACGGTGGCGCCGGCAGGAACGATCAAGCTGGGGAATCATTCCATCGGCCTGTATGCGCAAGATAGCTGGAAAGTGACTCGGAAGCTGACACTCGACTACGGTCTGCGCTACGACTACCAGACGTACCTGACGGAGCAGTACGGCCGCATGTTGAACGCGTCCTTCAACGGATTGAACACCAACATCGGGCGGACCGGCACGACGATCTTTGAGGGCAACGGACCGGGCCATTGTAACTGCGCCTTCTCGCACAACTATCCCTTCGCGTACGGACCGCGGCTGGGGATCGCGTACCAAATCAATCGAAAGACGGTATTCCGCGGAGGCGCGGGCGTCCAGTACGGGACTGCCTCGAACAACTCTCAGTTGTCGCTCAACGTGGTGGCCTTCAATCAGATCAACGCTCCCGGCTATGGCATCGCGGCGATGACGCTGGCGGGCGGAAATCCGTACAAGGCTGGCAACACGGTGGGCAATCCCACACTGAGTTTCCCCAACCTGGACCCTAACCAATATCCTATCCGGACGGTCTGTCCCTTTACGGCCAACGCGACCTGCTATGCGCCCTCGACCCCGTTCCTCACCTTTGACAAAGACTCTCGGCCGCCGCGTGTCTTCACCTGGAGCGTGGGCCTGCAACGCGAGTTGGGCAGCAACTTGGTGGTGGAAGCCAGCTATGTGGGCAACCGCGACGCATGGATCATGGCCCCGGGGTTGGACATCGTACCGAACAATGCGCTGAATATCACGGACCTGTCGCATTTCAAGGACTCAACGGGCACTCCTTTGAGCATCGCCAACGCGGCGGACCGGACGCTCTTAGCCAGTCAAATTGGCTCCGCTACGGCCATCCAACGTGGTTTCGGCACGCCGGCCTATCCCGGATATCCCGTGACCCAAACCGTGGAACAAGCTCTTCGTCCTCACCCGCAGTGGGGCGGCGTCCCGCCGTTCCTGGGACCGCCGCTGGGCGACACCTGGTATGACTCGCTTCAGGTGAAGATGACCAAGCGCTATTCGCACGGACTCACGGCGCAGGGCTCCTATACCTACAGCAAGGAACTTAGCCTGGGCGCCAACAATTCCGCCACTTATGCCGCGGGTGCCATCGGAAGCGGCGCCAACATCAGCGACAACTACAATCCGGCTCTAAGCAAGGGGCTCTCGCCTTACAGCCGGCCGAATCAGTTGGTGTTCTCCGGTACCTACACCGTGCCGAGGCCTCGCTTCACGAACAACAAGATCATCGCGCAGGTCGTGAAAGACTGGCAGTTGGGCGCGGTTCTGCGGTATCAGAGCGGCGGACTGCTTGCTGCACCCAGCTCGCTCAACGGTATCGAGGCTCAGTTGGATCGGTCCGGCGGATCCGGGGCTTACCCGGGCGGTGCGACTCCCTGGAATCTGGTGAATGGGAACAAGAATCTGATCACGGTGGATCCGAACTCTCACTTCGATCCGACCAAGCAACTGGTGTTGAATCCCGCAGCCTGGGTGGATGCTCCTGCCGGGACCTTCGGCACAAGCTCCTACTACTACAACAACTTCCGCTGGCAGCGGCAGCCTTCGGAAGCGATGAGCTTCGCCCGGAACTTCCGCTTCGGCAAAGAGGGGAAATATAACCTCAGTGTCCGCGGCGAATTCCAAAACATCTTTAATCGCCACTTCTATAGTCAGCCCACTCTTTCCTTCCCCACGACGCCCCAGGCGAACACCAGTGCGTTTTATCAAGGTGGCCCGGCAGCGGGAGCGCTCTCGGGCGGATTCGGCTATGTCAGCTACCTGAATGGCGCCGGAGATCAGCCGCGATCGGGTCAAGCGGTCGTCCGGTTCACGTTCTAAGAACCTCAACCTAAACCAAAACCCCGCCGTCCTGAGTGGCAGTTCACTCCGGGACGGCGGGGTTTTTCACAGCTCGATTAGTTTGGAGCCGCGGACCGTCTTCATCAATTCGTGGTTTCCCAAGGCCTGATCCAGATTCCTCCGCGCCAGGCGGGCATGCTCGCGGGCGAGCGCTTCCGCGCGCATTCCTTCGCGGTTCGCGATCGCGTCCAGGATGCTGCGGTGATGGTCCAGGGCGATCAGAAACAAGTCGTGGGAGGAGGGCGATGCCTGCTGCTTCAACAGGAAAGCACTGGGTGAGGCGAAGGGAAGGGAGCAGACCTGCTTGACCGCGCGCTGGAGAATCCGGCTGCGGGAGAGTTCCAGCAAGGCCGTGTGAAATCTCGCATTCAAGTCGATGTAGCTGGTGAAGCCGGCCAAGCTTAGTTCGTTCCGGCGAAATAACCCGTCCATCTCCGCCGTCAGCTCACGCAGAGTGCGTAAATCGGCGGGATCGCGGAGGCGCTGCGCGGCGAGACGAGCGGCGGTCCCTTCGAGAGAACCCCGGAGCTCGATGGAATCGTAAATATCGACGGTGGAGAACTGCTGCACCACGAATCCGCGGGTGGGGCGGACGTCCAGCAGGCCCTCATGGGCCAGGCGTTCCAGCGCGAGCCGCAGAGGGATTCGTGAGACCGACAGCTTCGCGGCCAAGGGAATCTCTTTGATCCGCTCGCCGGGGAGGAAATGACCGTCCACCACCATTTCCCGCAGCAACAGCGTCGCGCGGGCGGATTGTGAGGAGTTCAGGTCCTCCGGGCCGCGCCGCACCGGGCTGATGGTCCGTTCTTTGGGATTCATCTGCGTCTCCGATACCAAATATTGTACACGCGCCCCTTTTCCGATCCGGCTCTGCATGCAAAATCATCGACGGGCGCGGCCGCCTTTAAGAATTCTTTGCGAGAACAGGCGGAGAACGCAGGGGAAAGACGATCCGCGCATTGACACGCTTGAGCTATGGAATTACAATACCAGACAGAACTCCGGATTGCATGCATTTTTGCGGCAGGCCCGGGCAGGGAAGGGCTTCTGACAAACATCGATTTAAAGCTCCTGGCTGTCATCGGAGAGCTCCACCGAACCCGCAGTGTCTCCCAAGCCGCAGAACGGCTGGAACTTAGCCAGTCCGCCATCAGCATGAGTCTGGCGAAGCTGCGCAAGCATTTCAACGATCCTTTGTTTGTCCGCACGTCTGCCGGGATGGAGCCCACGCCTCACGCCGTGGCGTTGATCAATATGCTGGAGAAGGCGGAACACCTGCTCCAATCGGCGCTAGGGCATCAGGTGGTCTTCGATCCGAACAGCTCAGACCGCTTGTTCCGGATCCATTCGACGGATATCGCGCAAGTGACGCTGCTGCCCAAATTGATGCGCCGGATCCGCTCCGTGGCGCCCTCGGTCTGCGTCAAGCTGGACCGGATTTCGACGGAAACGCCCAAGCTGCTGGAATCGGGAGAACTCGACCTGGCGGTGGGCTTCTTCCTCCCGATGGGTGCGGGCTTCTGTCAGCAGCGGTTGTTCAAGGAAAAGTTCGTGTGTGCGGTCCGCAAGGATCATCCGCGGATCGACGGCGCGCTCACGGTTAAGCAATTCGAAACCGAAGGGCACTTGGCCATCGCGACGTGCGGAACCGGCCATGGAGTCGTAGAAAAAGCGATCGAGGGCAAGCGCATCCGGCGGAAGGTGGGGTTGACCGTGCCCAGTTTCCTGGGCATCGTTTCCATTATCGCGAGCAGCGACTATATCGCGATCCTGCCGGAGCAGTTGGGCAAGCATTTCTCCAGCGCCGGAACCATCAAAACGGTTCCCGTGCCGTTCGAGATCCCCTGCTACCAGATCATGCAGCATTGGCACGAGCGTTACAGTCAGGACCCCGCCAGCCGGTGGTTGCGGTCCCTGATGGCGGACCTCTTCATGGCGTCGTGAGCAGGGTATCAATTGTATTGATACATGGTATTGTTAGACTGGCCTTCCCCGTGACGTTCGCAGACGGTATCCTAATTCGCGGCGCGGCGCACTCGCGGCGATGCTAGGGATACGGAATACGAACACGGATCCTTTTTTTGGAGGTTTGAGAATGAAGTATCCCTTAACTGGTTATCACCACATCACTGCCTGCGCGGGCGGCGCGCAAGAAGACGTGCTGTTCTTCACGCAAGTCCTGGGCTTGCGGATGGCGAAACAGACGGTACTGATGGATGGGAAGATTCCCATCTACCATCTTTACTATTCGAACAAGAACATCGAGCCGGGCTCGGTTATGACCACCTTCCCGTATGGCCGCAAGGCTGGCCGGCAGGGCTCGGGACAGGTCCGGTCGACGAGCTTTACGGTGACTCCGGGAACGCTGTCGTTCTGGCAGGATCAGCTTAAGCGCCACAAGGTGGAGCAGTCTCCGATGGCGGAGCGATTCGGACAAAAGTTCATTCGCTTCAACCACCCCGCGGGTCTTGCCTACGAGGTGATTGAAGACAAGGACGACAAGCGCGAAGGCTGGACCACGCCGGACGTTGGGGCGGACGTTGCAGTTCACGGTTTCCACGGCGCGGTGCTTTCCGTGCGCGAAATCGAAGAGACGGAGCGGTTCTTCACAGAGGCGCTGGGCTTCCACAAGACCGGACAGGACGGCGCCTATCACAAATACGAGACCGGCACCGGCGGCGCGAACAAGACCATCACTCTGATCCACGAGCCGGATCGGGCCGCGGGCAGCTGGACCTTCGGAGCAGGGACGGTGCACCACATCGCGCTCTGGGGCGCCGATGACCAGGCGCTGGCGGATCAGAAAGCAATTTACGAGGAGCTCGGCTATACCGACGCCTCTGAGATCAAAGACCGTTTCTACTTCCACTCCATGTACTGCCGCTGCCCGGGCGGCATCCTGATCGAAAGCTGCTGCAACGTTCCCGGCGGCTTTGAGAAGGACGAAAAGCCCGAAGAGCTGGGGACCAAGCTGCACCTGCCCCCCTGGTTCTCGGACCGGACCGCGGAGATCATGGCGGAGCTCGAACCCATTCAGGTGCCCGAAACCGCGACGGCTGCGTAGAGGGTTGTATGAAAAAATTCGAAGTTGTTCTCGGCCTGGGGATGGCGGCTGCGATGAGCGCCATTCCTGCATGGGCCCACCATTCGTTCGCGGCGGAATACGATTCCGCCGCTCCCGTGACATTGAAGGGGACGGTGGTGGAGATGGAGTGGGTGAATCCACACTCCTGGCTCCATATCGAAGTGAAAGATGCGGACGGCAAAGTGACCGCGTGGACCTGCGAAACGGCGCCTCCGAACACTTTGTACCGGCAGGGGTGGCGGCGCAGTAGCTTGAAGAAGGGCGATGAAGTTACGGTGGAAGGCTTCCGGGCGAAGGATAAGTCGGCCACGATGAGCGCACGCTCAGTAACCGGTCCGGATGGCAAGCGGATGCTGGCTGGGGCGAATACGGATGGCGCGCCCTCCGCCGACAAATCCGGCGACAAGAAATGACGGGCCGCGTCAGTCTCACCGCCGTCCTGTTGATTTCAGCCCTCGGCGCAGCAGGGCAATCCAACGGGTATAAGGCTCCTCGCACGGCGGATGGGGCGCCCGATCTTCAGGGCATCTGGCAAGCTCGGGCGACTGCGGCGGCGGGTCTTGAAGCGCACGGCGCGGCGATGGGCATTGCGGCGGGCGCGAGCGTCATCGTCGATCCTGCGGACGGGAAAATTCCGTACCAGCCGTGGGCCGCGCAGAAGCGCCAGGAGAACTTCAAGAACCGGACGAAGGCCGATCCCGTAGGAAAGTGCTTCCTGGCGGGGGTTCCGCGTATTAACTACATGCCGTTCCCGTTCCAGATCTTCCAGACGGCGAAGTTCGTCGCGATCGCTTACGAGTACGACCACACCGACCGGACCATCTTCCTGAACGGAACCAAGCATCTGGACGACATCGACTTCTGGATGGGCGATTCTCGCGCGCGTTGGGAGGGCGACACTCTGGTGGTGGACGTCGCGGACAACAACGACCAGACCTGGCTGGACCTCTCCGGAGACTTCCACAGCGAGCAAATGAAAGTGGTGGAGCGGTTCACGCGCACCGGTCCGGATACGATTCAGTACGAGGCCACGATTACCGATCCGAAGGTTTACACGGCGCCGTGGAAGATCAGCATGCCGCTCTATCGCCATACCGAGAAGAATGCGCAGCTGTTCGAATACGAGTGCCACGTTTATCTGGAAGAATCACGCGGGGGGAACGCCAAATGAGAGCGGCTTGCGCGGGTTTGGCGTTTCTGATGGCGTCGGTGGCATTTGCTCAGGCTCCTCCGGCGGCGGGCGGGCGGGGCGGTGGGCGCGGAGGACGTGCCGCCGCGCCGGCAGGTCCGTTCACGCGTACTCCTGAGGGCAAGCCCGACTTCCAAGGCATGTGGGATGCCGCGAACTTCGCGGCCGCCTACGATATCGAAGATCATCCCGTGGCGCAGTTCGAGATTCCCGCGGGAAAAGGCGTGATCATCGATCCCGCCGATAACAAGATTCCCTACCAGCCATCGGCGCTGGCGAAGAAAAACGACCTGATGGAGCATCACATGTTCCAGGACCCGGAGGCGCACTGCACTCTGGCCGGCGTGCCGCGCCAAATGTACGCTCCGTTCGGATTTCAGATTTTCCAGCCTACCGGGTACGTGGTGATTTTCTTTGAAGCGTTCCACGCGTACCGCATCATCGACCTCAGCGGACGTCCGCACTCCTCGTCGAACATTAAGACCTACCAGGGCGATTCGGTGGGCCACTGGGAGGGCGACACTCTGGTGGTGGACGTGGCGAATCAGAACGACAAGACCTGGTTTGACATGTCCGGCAACTTCCATAGTGACGAAATCCACGTGGTGGAGCGCTACACTCCGGTAGACGCCGACAACATCACCTACCAGGCCACCATCACCGATCCGAAAGTGTATACTCGCCCTTGGACGATCTCTTTCGGGCTCCGCCGGAACCGGCAAGCGGGTTTCGAGTTGATGGAGTTCGCCTGCGTCGAAGGCGAGAAGGATCTCCAGCATTACGTCGACACCGAAGGCGGAGCGGCGAAAAAACAATAGCGGGAGGGGCCGTTTATGAATCGTCCCATGCGATCGCCAGCATTGCTCGTTTTTGCTGGCCTGACAGCGATTGGGTTTGCCCAGGAGCCTCTGAATTGGACCGCCGCGCAGGATCATCAGAATATGATGGACCAGCTTGGCATCAAGGCGCTGCGGCCGGGGCCGAGCGGCACGGAGACGGCGCCGAATCACGCCAACTACGATGAGTCCACGGCGAACCCGTACCCGAATTTGCCGGATGTTCTGACGCTGAAGAACGGCAAGAAGGTCACGTCGTCCAAAATGTGGTACGACCAGCGGCGGCCGGAGATCATCGAAGACTTCGATCGCGAGGTACTGGGGCGCGTTCCGAAGAACGCTCCGAAAGTGACCTGGACGGTGACGAAGACCGTGACCGACAAAGTCGGCGAGGTTCCCGTGGTGGGACGGCAGCTGGTAGGACACGTCGATAACGCGAGTTTCCCGGCGATTTCGGTCGACATCCAGATGATTTTGGTGACGCCGGCGGACGCGAAGAAGCCGGTACCCGTGATGATGATGTTCGGCGGCGGCGCGCTCCCCGGAGCGGCTCCGGCAGGCGGCAAGGGCGGGCCTCCGAGGGCTCCGGTGCCGGGCGCGGATCCTCCGTCAACGGTGCAACTGATTGCGGACGGCTGGGGCTATGCTTCGATCAATCCGACCAGCGTCCAGGCGGATAACGGCGCAGGCTTGACCAAGGGCGTGATCGGCTTGGTGAATAAGGGGCAGGCCCGGAAGCCGGACGATTGGGGCGCGTTGCGCGCGTGGGGCTGGGGCGCATCGCGTGGACTGGACTATTTGGAAACCGACAAGACCGTCGACGCCAAGCATGTGGGCATCGAAGGCGTTTCCCGCTACGGGAAAGCCGCACTGGTGACGATGGCGTTCGATACGCGCTTCGCCGTGGTGCTGATCGGCTCCTCGGGCGAGGGCGGCGCAAAGCTGCATCGCCGCAACTGGGGCGAGGCGGTGGAGAACCTCACCGGGTCCGGCGAGTATCACTGGATGGCGGGAAATTTCCTGAAGTATGGCGCTTCGGAGGCAACGTTCGGCAGCAAGACTCCGGGCGATCTGCCGGTGGACGCTCACGAACTGATCGCCCTGTGCGCGCCGCGGCTGACGTTCGTCAGCTACGGGGTGCCGGAAAAGGGCGACGCGAAATGGCTGGACCACCAGGGCAGCTTCATGGCGGCCATCGCGGCGCAACCAGTGTTCCGTCTGCTGGGCGCGAAGGATTTAGGGCGTTCCGACAACTACCATACGGAGAAGATGCCGGATGTGAACGTGGCGCTGATGGACGGCCAGCTCGCTTGGCGGCAGCACGACGGCGGCCACACGGACGGCCCCAATTGGAAGTACTTCATCCCCTGGGCCGACAAGTTCATCGGGCATACCTCAACGCAAAATCGAGCCGCAAAGTAACGGCGCATCGCCGCGGGAAGGGCGCTCGGTGCTCGTGCGTTAACATGAACCGAGAGTCCGAATCCGCATGCAGAACTCCAGTAGAGCAGCCTCCGGCGACGTGCGGATGCGCGGCTTCGCGCAGCGTCACACGGTGGAAGCGGCGCTCGCGTGGCTGGACGCACAGCTTTTGCCGCTGAGCGGGGAAGTCGTTCCGCTGCGGTCCGCCGCGGGGCGGGTGCTGACGGAGTCCGTGGTCAGCACGGTGGACGTGCCCGCATTCGACCGCGCCACGATGGATGGTTATGCCGTGATCGCGACCAGCACCGAGGGCGCGACGGCTTACAATCGCCTGCCTTTGATGGTGATCGGCGATTCGATGCCGGGGACTCCGTTCGAAGGTACGGTGAGAGCGGGCGAAGCGGTGCGCGTGATGACCGGCGCGCCGATGCCTCATGGCGCCGACGGCGTTCTGCCCGCGGAATGGGTGGACGCCGACGATGCGACGCACATCAGCGCGCTGGCGGCCGTCTCACCCGAGAAAAATGTCGGCAAGTGCGGAGAGGACATCACGCGAGGAACCGCTCTGCTGGAGTCCGGACGCGTGCTCCGGCCGCAGGATCTGGGAGTGCTGAGCTCCATCGGCCACGGTGAGGCGCGGGTGGTGCGCCGGCCGCGGGTGCGGCTCGCGATTACGGGAAATGAGCTGCTGCCTTCCGGCGCCGCGCCCCGGGATTTTCACATCGCCGACGCGAACGGTCCGATGCTGGCGGCGTTGATCGAGCGCGATGGAGGCGTGGTCGAATTTCCCGGCCTGCTGCGAGACGACCGCGGTACGATTCTCGCGGCGCTCGAAGCGGACGCCGACATCGTCATCGTGTCCGGGGGCTCCAGCGTGGGGATCGAGGATCATGCTCCCATGCTGGTGGCCGAGCACGGGGAGCTCGCCGTGCATGGCATCGCGATGCGGCCGAGCAGTCCCACGGGCATGGGGCGCATCGGGCACCGGCTGGTATTTTTGCTGCCCGGGAATCCGGTGTCGAGCCTGTGTGCGTATGACTTTTTCGCGGGCCGGGCGATTCGCGCGCTGGGAGGACGAGGCAAGGACTGGCCGTATCGTTCCGTGCGCGGGAAGTTGAATCGTAAGATCAGCTCGCCGATTGGACGGCTGGATTACGCTCGGGTCAAGATCGCGGGCGGAGCGGTGGAGCCGCTGGCGGTCGCGGGGGCGTCGCTGTTGTCCTCCACCACGCGCGCGGATGGATTCGTGATCGTGAGCGATGACAGCGAGGGGTTTCCGGCGGGTGCGGAAGTGGAGGTCTGGCTGTATGCGTGAGCGGCTCTATGTCTGAGCAGGAACAGTTCCTCCAAGTACTGGACCGCGATGAGGCGGAGCGGCGTTTCCGCGCCGTGCTGGATCTTGCGCCGCGCGACATCGAGCGGGTTCCGTTGGAAGCAGCGCTGGGGCGGGTGCTGGCGGCGCACGTCGTGTCGCCCGTGGACGTGCCGTCATTCGATCGCTCCAACGTGGATGGATTCGCGGTGGTGGCGGAGGACACGTTCGGGGCGTCCGAGGAGGTCCCGCGAAGGGTTCAGTTGGTGGACGAAGAAATTCACACCGGCGTGATTCCTTCGACGGCAATCGCATCGGGCAAAGCCGCGCTGATCGCGACGGGCGGGATGGTGCCTCGTGGGGCCGACGCGGTGGTGATGGTGGAGTATGCCGAGGCGCAGGGGCATGAGCTGCGGATCGCGCGGGCCGTGTCGCCGGGCGGCGGGATCTCGTTCGCGGGTACGGATATCACGGCGGGCGAGACGGTGCTGCGCCGCGGCCGACTGTTGACCAGCCGCGATACCGGGGTGCTGGCGGCGATCGGCGTGGCGCATGTGAATGTATGGCGCAAACCCGTGGTGGCGATTCTTTCGACCGGTGACGAGATCATTGCGCCGGGTGAGCCGATGCAGCCCGCGAAGGTTTACGATTCGAACGCGCAGGTACTGGCCGACGCGGTGCGTGAGCTGGGCGGCGAGCCGAAGCGGTTGGGCATCGTGCAGGACGACATCGAGGCCTTGCGCTCACGGTTGCGGGACGCCCTGGGATACGCGGATATGGTGCTGCTTTCGGGGGGCACCAGTAAGGGCGCGGGCGACGTATCGTACCGCGTGGTGGCGGAACTGAAGGACCCGGGCATTGTCGCGCATGGCGTCGCGCTCAAGCCGGGCAAGCCGATCTGCCTGGCGGCGACGGGGCGGCGCGCGGTGGTGGTGCTGCCGGGATTTCCCACGTCGGCGATTTTCACGTTCCACGAATTCGTGGCGCCGGTGATCCGGATGCTGGCCGGGTTGAGCGCGGAGGAGCGAACGGTTGTGCCCGCCAGGCTGGCGGTGAAGGTGAATAGCGAGATCGGGCGGACGGAATACCTATTGGTGGGGCTGGTGGAGTCGGCGGACGAAGCATCGGGGACGGCGCTGGCGGCGTATCCGATGGGGCAGGGCTCGGGGAGCGTCACGACGTTCAGCCGTGCGGACGGATTCGCGACCATCGGCCGGCATGAGGAAATCGTCGAGGCGGGCACGGTGGTGAACGTGCAATTGCTGGGGCGCGATTTGCAACTGGCGGAGCTGGTGGTGATCGGGAGCCACTGCGTCGCGCTCGACTATTTGCTGGGTGAGTTGCAACGGCAAGGCGTGCGGTCGAAATTTCTCGCGGTGGGAAGCACGGCCGGGCTGGAGGCGGCGAAGCGAGGCGAGTGCGATGTCGCGGGGATTCATCTGCTGGATCCAAAGACGAACGAGTACAACCGGCCGTTTTTGACACCGGCGCTGGAGCTGATTTCGGGCTATGGGCGGCTGCAGGGAATCGTGTACCGGCATGGCGATCAACGCTTCGAAGGCCGCACGGCGCAGGACGCGATCGCCAGCGCGATGAAAGATGCTACGTGCGTGATGGTGAATCGAAACCAGGGGAGCGGGACGCGCGCGCTGATCGATCGGATGCTCAAGGGTGCCAGGCCGCATGGGTACGCGGTCCAGCCTCGGAATCACAATGCTGTCGCGGCGGCGGTGGTGCAGGGGCGTGCGGACTGGGGCATGACGCTGGACACGATTGCCCGAAGCGCGGGGCTCGGGTTTCTGCCCGTGCAGCCGGAGCATTACGATTTCGCGGCGCCGAAATCGCGCGCGGGGCGGCCGGGGGTGGTTGCATTTCGGGCGCTGCTGCAACAGGCATCCACGCGAGAGGCGCTGGCCCGTTTGGGGATGAAGCCGTGACGGCGGGTGGGATCGTGTTGTGCGGCGGGAAGTCGACGCGCATGGGCGCTCCGAAGGCGACATTGCCGTTCGGTCCCGAGACGATGTTGCAACGTGTGGTGCGGCTGCTGGCGACGGTGGTTTCTCCCATCGTGGCGGTGGCCGCGCGGGATCAGGTGTTGCCGGAATTGCCCGGGCACGTGATCGTCACGCGGGATGAGCGGGAAGCGAAGGGTCCGCTTGAAGGATTGCGCGCGGGGTTGTCGGCGCTGCCTACTTCGGTGGAGGCGGCGTACGTGACCAGTTGCGACGTGCCATTGCTGGAACCGGCGTTCGCCGCGCGGATGATCGAATTGCTGGGCGAGCACGACATCGCGGTCATGGAGATCGACGGCTTCCCGCATCCCTTGTCCGCGGTGTACCGGCGTTCCGTCCTGCCGCATATCGAAGCACTGCTGGAACAGGATCGTTTACGGCCGGTGTTTCTGTTCGACGCGGTGCGTACACGCCGTGTCAAACCGGAGGAGATGGTGGCGGTGGATCCGGAACAGCGCACCCTGCGGAATTTGAATACGCGAGAAGATTATTTGGCCGCGCTGGCCGACGCGGGACTGCCTGGGGAACGATGAGCCAAGCGAACCGCGCGGATGATCATGTTGTCCTAAACGGAGTCGTCGGATTTATTGTAGGCGTCGCCGGAGGCTTGGTCGGTTTGGGCGGCGCCGAATTGAGACTGCCGTATCTGGCCGGGACTCTGCGACTGCCTCTGCGGACGGCGATCCCGGTGAATCTGGCGGTGAGCCTGATCACGCTGCTCGCCGCGCTGCCGACGAGGCTTTACACGCTGAAGACCGCGAGTCTGATTCCGTTTCTGCGCGAAACATCCGCGTTGGGGCTGGGCGCCGCGCTGGGTTCCTACGCGGGAGTGAGCTGGCTGCGGCGATTGTCCCCGGTCGCGCTGAAGCGGGCGGTGTTCGCGCTGCTCTTGGCACTGGGGCTGGTGATGATGGTGGAGTCGATCGTTGCGTTCGCTCCGCTGGGTATCCTGCCGCGGGCCGCCGCGCTGCGCATCGTCACCGGGCTCCCGTTAGGATTTGCGATCGGCGCGATCAGCGGACTGCTCGGGGTGGCGGGCGGCGAGATCATTATCCCGACGCTGGTTCTGGGCTTTGGCGCTCCCATGAAAGCGGCGGGTTCTCTGGGTCAGATGGTGAGCATTCCCACCGTTCTGACAGGCTTCGTGCGCCACTTCCGCGCGGGGGCGCTGGCGGATCGCGAGATCGCCCGCCGGGTGATTCTGCCGATGGGGCTGGGGGCCGTTGCCGGCGGCATTCTGGGCGGGTTGCTCGCGTCGCTCGCGCCAGTGAGTCTGTTGAAGGCGCTGCTGGGCGTGATCCTGATCGGCTCGTCGATCAAAGTGTTCGCCGGGAAACCCGCTACCAGCCGCGCTGGCGATGGTATTCCGCCACCAGTCCGTCCAGGCGTTCGCGGCTGAGAGAGGCCTCCGGATCGTTGGGCAGCGGAGTGTTCAGAAAGCGCTCGGGCAGAGTGTCTTCGGCGGGAGTCCAGCCGGCCAGCAGATTGAAGCGGCGCTTGGCGGCGACGATGTGGCGGGCGATTTCGCGCATTTCACTCGCGTCGATGTCCCAGCCGGTGACATCGCGCAGCATCTCCGCGGTCTCCTCGTGGAAATCTTCGAAGACTCCGCGGAGGAATTTGCACACGATCATGGAATCCATCAGCGCGGCTTTGTCTTCGGTCTCGATGGCGTGGCGGACGGCGTCGAGCGTGACGTTGCGACGGTCGACTTTATCGGAGAAGTCGACTTCGTAGGCGCCGCTGCGGTTGTGGTCCGCGCCGCGAGCGCCTACCGCAAAGCCGAGCGCCATGGTTTGGAGGGCTCGCGGCTCGTAGCCGGGAATCTCCAGGCCCTTCACTTGCGGCGCGATGGCGATGCTGTTGTGTCCGATGGCTTGTGCGGCGCGGCGGCTGCCTTCGGCCAGCAAATCGCCCAGGCCCTCGCGTGCGCCGATCATTTCGATGGCGCGGAACATGGCCTCGCCGCTGCCGAATTGGAGCCAGGGCTCATGGAGCCAGCCGCGCTCGACGCACTCCATCGCGAACGCGATGGTGCCGCCGGTGCTGATGGTGTCGAGGCCGAGCTCGTCGCAACGCTGGGAGGCTCGGAGAACGGCGTCCGCATCGCCGACGCCGCACAAGGAGCCGAGCGCGAAGAGGCTCTCGTACTCGACGCGCACACCCTTGCCGCCCTTGGAATAGATGTGCTCGCAGCCGATGGTGCACGCCATGCAACTCTTGCGAGTCTTCGTGTGCGTGGTGCTCATCTCCTCGGGCGAGATGTTCGCCGCTTCCTCGAAGCTGCCGGTCTGGAAGTTTCGGGTGGGCAGCGCGCCAAAGCGGTTGAAAGTCAGTAGATTCGTGGCGGTGCCGAGCTCCCGATACTTCGCGGTGGCGGGGCCGAAGGAGCGCTTCGAAAGAGCGCGGCTCAGCTCGGTGAGTTCCTTGGGATGCGCCCATGCGACGCGCTGCGTCCCACGGACCGCGACGGCCTTGATGTTCTTGGCTCCCAGGACCGCGCCGCTGCCTCCGCGTCCGGCGTGACGGCCGTCGTGGGAGATGGTGGCGTAGCGGACGCGATTTTCCCCCGCAGGGCCGACGGAGGCGACACGATACGACGCACCCAGCCGGGTCTTGAGGGCGAGTTCCGTCTCGCGACAGGTTTTTCCGCGATGCTCCCCCGCGGATTCCAGGCGCACGCCCGCGTCATCGATGATGACCACCGAAAGCTCCGCCGCGCGTCCGACGATCATGATCGCGTCGTAGCCGCAGCCCTTGCCGGCGATAGCGAAACCGCTGCTGGCGAGCGAGTCATTGATCCGCTCCGTCAGGGGACTCTTGCTGACCACCGCGAACTTCGCCGAAGTGGTCAGCGGGCTTCCGACAAGAGGGCTGAAAGCGAACACTAGCGGAGCCTCTGGCGCGAGCGGGTCCATGCCGGCGGCGCCCTCGTCGAGCAAGAGTTTCACGCCCAGGCCGCTGCCGCCCAGGTATTGGCGCAGCGTGGCCTCGGGCAGGGGAATGGCGTCCGCCGAGCCGGTGGAAACATCGATGCGAAGATAGCGGCCGTGGTAACCGAAGCTCATGCTATCCCCCCGCATCGGCCGAGAGAATGAGCACGTGGTCGTCCTGGCGCAGGGGAGTTTCGGGGTCCGTGACGAACTGGCCGCCGTTCAAATTGGCGACAAAGGAGGAGTGGAGCCGGTCCGCGTCGATCAGTTCGCGTAGGGAAGGGATTTGCGCCGCCAAAGTCCCTAGGAGGTGCCCCAGCGTGTCTGCCTGCACTTCCAGTTGGGAGGTGCCGGCTCGCTGGCGTGGAACGCCGAAAAACTCAACATGCATAGGGTGCGCTGCGATTGCCGCTTTCCCCGATTTGTGAAGCGGACTCCTGGAAAAATGATAGCATGAGAGTGGGCCTCCGCCCGCTGGGCGCGGCCTCCCGAAAACCCCGAAACACCATGCACACGCGCCGAATCCCCCTGTCGCCCGATGGAGTCCGATGAGCAATTCCGGCTCCCTAATTACGCCTGAATCGACCCCGAATAAAAAGAGGAAGGGCGGCGGCCAGGGCCGCGTTCGCTCGACCCCCAAGGGGCGCCGGGTTGACGAGCAGGCTCGCGAGGAGGTTCGAGCGCTTCTGGGAGACGCTCCGCGCCGCCGGGACCTGCTGATCGAGCATCTGCACAAAATTCAGGATCGCTACGGCTGCCTGGCCGCCGCGCACATCGTGGCGCTGGCGGACGAGATGAAGATGGCGATGGCGGAAGTGTATGAAGTGGCGACGTTTTATCACCACTTCGACGTGATCAAGGAAGGCGAGGCCGCGCCTCCGGCGATCACCGTCCGCGTGTGCGATTCGATTGCCTGCGAACTGGCTGGTTCGCAGGAATTGCTGGCGAAACTGCCGGGAATCCTGGGGGCTGGCGTGCGGGTGTTGCATGCTCCTTGCGTAGGGCGGTGCGAGACGGCTCCGGTGGCCGTCGTCGGTCAGAATCCGATTCCGCTTGCGACTTCGGATCTGGTCGTGAAGGAAGTTCAGGCGGGGAACGTGAAGCATCCGGCCTCGAACGCCGCGGTCACGCCAGGGCACATCGACTACGCCGCCTACAAAGCCGCCGGAGGATACGCGCTGGCTGCCGCCTGCACGGCGGGCGAGAAGAGCCGAACCGACGTTATTTCCACGATGGAAGATTCCGGGCTCCGCGGACTGGGCGGAGCGGGCTTCCCGTCCGGCCGCAAGTGGAAGCTGGTTTCGGCGGAGCCTGCTCCGCGATTGATGGCGATCAACATCGACGAGGGCGAGCCGGGGACGTTCAAAGACCGGTACTATTTGGAGCGCGATCCGCACCGTTTCCTGGAAGGCGCGTTGATCGCGGCCTGGGCCGTGGGCATCGACGCGATTTACATCTACCTTCGAGACGAATATCACGGATGCCGCGAGATTCTGGAGCGCGAGATCGCAGCTCTTCAAGCAAATCCGCCGTGCGCGATCCCGCCGATTCAGTTGAGGCGCGGCGCGGGGGCGTACATCTGCGGGGAAGAGTCGTCGATGATCGAATCCATCGAGGGCAAGCGCGGCGAACCCCGGCTGCGGCCTCCGTATGTGGCGCAGGTCGGCTTGTTCGGGCGGCCCACGCTGGAACACAACATGGAGACGCTGCACTGGGTGCGCGACATCCTGGAGAAAGGCCCCGCGTGGTTCTCGGGTCATGGGCGCCACGGGCGCAAGGGGCTGCGGTCCTTCTCCGTGAGCGGACGCGTCAAGAAGCCGGGCGTCCATCTGGCTCCGGCGGGGATTACTTTGCAGGAACTGATCGACGAGTATTGCGGAGGTATGCTGGACGGCCACGCGCTGTATGGCTACTTGCCGGGCGGTGCGTCGGGCGGCATTCTGCCCGCTTCGAAAGCCGACATTCCGCTGGACTTCGACACGCTGAACGAGTATGGCTGCTTCATCGGCTCCGCGGCGATTGTGATTTTCTCGAATCACGATACGGCGGCCGGCACCGCGCGCAATCTGATGAAGTTTTTCGCGGATGAATCCTGCGGACAGTGCACGCCCTGTCGGGTCGGCACTGTTAAGGCGCTCCAGTTAATGGAGCAGAAGAAATGGGACGCTCCGCTGCTCAAGGAACTCTCGCAGGCCATGGTGGACGCGTCCATCTGCGGCCTCGGTCAAGCCGCGCCGAATCCGGCGCTCACTGTCTTAAAATATTTTCCGGGGGAAGTCGAATAATGTCCGAAAAGAACGCTGCACTAATCGAGACCGCCGCGCCGCCTCCCTCCGCCTTGAACGGCAAGAACGGCACCCACCCGGCCGCCAAGCCCATCACGTTCAGCCTCAACGGAAAACCTGTCTCCTGCGCTCCGGATCAGACCATCCTCGAAATCGCCGACCAGCAAGGCGTGGAGATTCCGCGCCTCTGCTACATGGAAGGCATGCGAGCCGACGGCAACTGCCGTACCTGTATGGTGGAGATCAAGGGTGAGCGCGTGCTCGCGCCCTCCTGCTGCCGCTATCCGAAGGAAGGGATGGAGGTCACCACCGATAGCCCTCGCGCGCGCACCAGCCAGAAGATGTCGATCGAGTTGCTGCTTTCCGACATTCCGGAAACCGCGTACACGCTGAACTCGGAGCTGGATCAGTGGGCCAAGAAGCTTTCGGTGGGCAAGCCGCGCTTTGCTTCGCGGCATCAGCCGGTGGCGGACCTTTCGCATCCCGCCATGGCGGTGAACCTGGACGCCTGCATCCAGTGCAAGCGCTGCGTTCGGGCATGCCGGGAAGAGCAGGTCAACGATGTAATCGGGTACGCGAACCGCGGCAGCCATTCGAAGATCGTGTTCGATCTCGACGACGCGATGGGAAACTCCACTTGCGTCGCCTGCGGCGAGTGCGTGCAAGCCTGCCCCACCGGCGCGCTGATGCCCGCCCGCGAGGTCGGCAAGGTGGTTCCGGATAAGCAAGTGGATTCGGTGTGCCCCTATTGCGGCGTCGGCTGCCAGCTTACCTACAACATCAAGGGCAACACTCTGCTGTACGTGCAGGGCAAGGATGGTCCGGCGAACTCCAGCCGCCTCTGCGTGAAGGGCCGCTACGGTTTCGATTACGTCCAGCACAAGCATCGTCTCACCAAGCCGCTGATCCGCAAACCGGGCGTCCCCAAGACCAAGGACTTCGTGGTCGATCCGGAAAACTGGCAGCAGGTGTTCCGCGAGGCCACGTGGGAAGAAGCCCTGGACGTCGCGGCCAAGGGATTCCGCGAGATTCGCGACACCCACGGGAAGCGCGCGCTCGCCGGCTTTGGCTCGGCCAAGTGCACCAATGAAGAGGCGTATCTCTTCCAGAAACTGGTCCGCACCGGATTCGGGTCCAACAACGTGGATCACTGCACGCGTCTTTGCCACGCTTCGAGCGTCGCGGCTCTGATCGAAGGCATCAACTCCGGAGCCGTGTCGAACCAGGTTCGCGATGTGGTCAACGCGGAAGTGATCTTCCTGATCGGTGCGAATCCTACGGTGAACCATCCCGTGGCCGCCACCTGGATCAAGAACGCCGCGAAGAACGGCGCGAAGCTCATCGTGGCCGACCCGCGCCGCGGGGATCTCGCCCGCCACGCTACTTACAATCTCCAGTTCAAGTCCGATACGGACGTCGCGCTGCTGAACGCGATGCTGTACACCATCGTCGAAGAGGGCCTGGTCGACGAAGCCTTCGTTCGTGATCGCACCTCGGGTTACGAAGCGCTGGCGGAGAACGTCAAGAAGTTCTCGCCGGAAGACATGGCGCCCATCTGCGGCGTTGACGCGAAGACCATTCGCGAAGTGGCCCGCCTCTACGCGACATCGAAAGCCTCCATCATCCTTTGGGGCATGGGAATTTCGCAGCACGTGCATGGCACGGACAACGCTCGCTGCCTGATCGCCCTGACACTGGCCACCGGGCAGATCGGCAAGCCGGGCTCCGGACTCCACCCGCTGCGCGGACAAAACAACGTACAGGGGGCCTCCGACGCGGGCCTGATCCCCATGTTCTACCCCGATTATCAGCGCGTCACGACGCCGGCTGCGCAAGAGCGGTTTGAGAAGCTGTGGGGAATGCCGCTCGACAGCGTCACGGGGCTCACCGTGGTCGAAACCATCAACGCGGCCAAGAAACGCGAGATCCGCGGCATGTTCGTCATGGGCGAGAATCCCGCCATGTCCGATCCCGACGTTGACCACGCCCGCGAAGCGATGGCAAAGCTGGACCATCTGGTGGTCCAGGACATCTTCCTCACGGAGACCGCCTATCTCGCCGATGTCGTGCTGGCCGCCACCGCGTGGCCGGAGAAGGTCGGCACGGTCACCAATACGGATCGCATGGTGCAACTCGGCCGCAAAGCGATCGAGCCTCCCGGCGACGCCCGCGAGGATTTCTGGCTTCTGAACGAACTCGCGCGCCGCATCGGCGTCGACTGGTATTACCACCACCCCAGCGAAGTGTTCAACGAGATGCGGAAGTGCATGGATTCCATCGCGGGCATCACCTGGGACCGGCTCGAACGCGAATCTTCGGTCACCTATCCGTGTGTGAAGGAAGGTGATCCCGGCGATCCGGTGATCTTTATCGAGAACTTCCCCACCGAGTCCGGCCGTGCGAAGTTCGTTCCCGCCGACTTGATCTCCGCCGCAGAGCGGCCCGATGCCGAGTATCCGATGGTGCTGATGACCGGACGCATGTTGGAACACTGGCATACCGGGTCGATGACCCGGCGCGCAGCGGCGCTCGATTCGATCGAGCCGGAGCCAGTGGCGTCCCTCCATCCGCTGGATCTTGCAAAGCTGGGCGTCGAGCCCGGCGGAACCGTGACCATCGCCTCGCGGCGCGGGAAGATTTCCCTCTATGCGCGTGTCGACGACGGTATCGCGCCGGGGTCCGTATTCGTGGCCTTCTGCTACTACGAAGCCGCCGCCAACATGCTGACTAACCCGGCGCTGGATCCGTTCGGCAAGATCCCGGAGTTCAAGTACTGCGCCGTAAAAATCACCAAGGGTGGCCCGGAGCCGTCGCGGTTGAGCTTCGGCGGCGGAGTCCTCCTGCCGGAACGTGAACCACTGCCGCTGCGGTAGGGGTTGCGAGGACGAGGAACGAATGCGAATCGGGATCTTTGTAACGGCTCTTGCCGTTACGGGCTTGCTTTGGTGCCAGAGCGCTCCTCGCCTCGGCGGATATCTGGGCAAGGCGGAGATGCCGGAGGTGCTCCGCATTGTGCCTCCCGCGCCGGCTGCCGGAGATCCGCGGTTTACGGCCGACATGGCGATTTTCCATGCAACGCGGTCGATGGAAGGCTCTCCGCGGTGGGCCCTCGCGCAAGCGGATGATAACGTCACTTTGGCCGGGCTGTATAAAGCATTTAGCTGTTCGCTAGGGATCACGCTGACGCGCGCCAATGCTCCCAAGACGACGGAGTTGGTCACGCGTGCGATGGCGGATGCGGCTTCCGCGGCCAACACGGTAAAGCAAGCCTACCAGCACAAGCGTCCGTTTCAAGTGGAGGACGCGAAGGTATGCGTCTCGCCCGCGGGAAGGGCCGCGCTGGAGCGGAATCCCGACTATCCCTCCGGACACACGGCGGCGAGCTGGGAAGTGGGATTGGTCCTCTCCGAACTGGTGCCGGATGAAACGACGACCCTCCTGGCGCGGGCCCGCGCTTTTGGCCAGAGCCGCGTGGTCTGCGGAGTTCATAACGCCAGTGCCGTGGAGGCCGGTTGGATGACCGCGTCCTCCGTCTTCGCGGCCCAGAACGCTTCTCCGGCTTTTCGCGCGGACGTCGAGGCCGCAAGGCCGGAATTGACGGCGCTCCTCGCGAAATCGCCCAAGCCGGAAGGGTGCGACCTGGAGCAAAAGACTCTTTCGGTGAACCCGTACTGAGCGTCGATTACCCCGACCGCTCGAAGGCCGCCGCTACGGTCTTCACCACGCCGGCGTCCTTACAAAGGTACCCAGGCAGCCGGGAAATTGCCTTCTGAAATTCCTCGCCGCGCATGATCGCCAGTACTCGTTTCATCGATTCCAACTCCAGGAACTGTTTGCGGCAGACGAAGAAGTAATCCTCCGTCACCAGCCGCACGAAGTCGAGGTCGAACTGGCGGGCCGCCGCCTCGACGCCGAAGCTCACGTCGGCCATGTCGCTCGCGACGTAAGCCGCCACGGCAGCGTGGGTGAACTCCACTTGCTCATACCCGTTGATGTGCGATCCGTCCAGATTTTGCTGGGCGAGGAGTTGATCGAACAGCAGCCGCGTTCCTGAATCGGGATCGCGATTGATAAAGCGGACGGGAGAACTCGCCAACTGTTCGAGTGAGGTGATTCCGAGAGGATTTCCGCGCTTGACCATCAGGCCCATTTCGCGCGTGACCAGGCCAACCACGCGGTGGACACTGGGGCGCAGCCAGGGCTGGCTGGTGGCGATGCTGATTTTGCGGAGTTCGCCTTGCGGAAGGTGCATTCCCGCAAGATCGCAGCCGTCATGGGCCAAAGACGCGAGCGAGGTCTGATTGCTGAC
Organism: Bryobacteraceae bacterium; assembly: GCA_036498815.1. Classification (GTDB taxonomy): domain Bacteria; phylum Acidobacteriota; class Terriglobia; order Bryobacterales; family Bryobacteraceae; genus Palsa-187. The sequence goes on from DASYET010000015.1 coordinate 358,837, forward strand.
GTAGCGCAAGTCGATGGCGAGGTCCACTTCCCGGCTGAGCAACTCACGGAGTTTTGAGACCGCGAATCCATGGCTGGCATGCACGCGGATGACGGAGGGTCCGTGCGGCAGCAACTGGTTGATCTCGGTTTCCAGTTCCTGGGAGAGGTTCTGGAGTTGAGGACCGAGCCGGGCTTGGAGCCGCTGGCCTGCCCAGACAAGTTTTCCGCCGAACGCGGTGAGGCTGGTGCCACGGCCCTGCTTCCGGTCGACGAGCGGTACCTCGAAGAAATCAGACCACTTCTCGATCAGATTCCAGGCGTGCCGGTAGGAGACCCCGGCACGTGCAGCGGCGCGACCGATCTTGCCCGTGACGCGGATCTCGTTCAGGAAGTCCAGCATCACCAGGATGGACTCAGCGGACTCCCCGCGTTTGAAGCGCCAGACCGGTTCGATTTCGATGTGGATCATATAGGCTGTAAATATCATATTCCCATAACGTCACCCCGCTATTTATTCTTAATAATAGCGGAATCGCTTCAAGGACATATGCACTCACTTACATATCTTGTATTGCTAGCCCTCCCGGCGTTTGCTCAGAATGCCGGCCAGATCACGGGCACCGTGAAAGATCCCACGCAGGGGCTGGTTTCCGGTTCACAGGTGGTCCTGACCAACAAGCAATCGAAGGCCAAGGCGACAACGACGACTTCAGGTCAAGGATCGTACACGTTCTCGACGCTCACGGCGGGGGACTATGAGGTTGAGGTGAACGCGAACGGGTTCAAGCCGGCGGTCAGTCCGGACCTGAAGGTGGCAGCGGGGCAGACGGTGACGTTCGACGTTGCTCTGGAGGTATCGGCCAATTCGCAGACGGTGAACGTATCGGCTGGCGTCGAGAATGCGTACCGGGTCGACAACGTCGAGACCGGGGGGCCGATGGGCGACACGCCGATCCTGGATTTGCCTTATTCCGTGAACGTGATTTCGCGGCAGTTGATCGACGACACGCAGTCGAGGAATTTCAAAGAGGCGGCGAAGTACCTGCCGCTGGTGTCTTTCCAGGAAATGCAGGGTCCCGAGGTACTGCGTCCGGAAACGCGCGGGATGCAGGGTAGCAATATGCAGAATGACCGCAAGGACGGTATGGGGATCGCGGTGACGACGCCGTCGGCGCTCGAAGAGTATGAGCAGGTGGAGGCGGTTACGGGACTCGCAGGCGCTCTCTATGGTCCGGCAAACCCTTCCGGGATGTTCAACTTCGATACGAAGCGTCCCACCGAAGAACCGTTCCGCGAAATTGAGCTCGGGTACGAAGGTGCGAGCGTCGGCACCATCCACACGGATATCGGAGGGCGCGTCGGCCCGAGAAAGATCTTCGGCTATCGGACCAACATGCTGCTGGCGGACGGGGCGGGCTACGTTACAGGCAGCCAGTTACGGCGGCAGCTGGCGGCCGTGGCGGCGGATGTGCGGCCCACGGCGCACACGATTATCGAGGGGAACTTCAGCTACTACAACTTGTTCCAGCACGGATATCCGGGTTGGTTCTCCTACGCTCCGACGACGACTCCGCTGTCGACGCCGGGCTCCAAGAGCATCCTGCTGCCGGAAAACGCGCCCGATCCCACGCGGGCGGGCTACGGGCAATCGTTTTCCGGCGTGGATCTTACTTCGGAGATCGGAGAGTTGCGCGTGAAGCATGACTTCAGCCAGAACTGGCACCTGGTGGTGGGAGCACTGAACCAGCTCTCGGATCGCAACATCAACACGGCGGTGAACCAACTGCTGAACAACACGGGCGACTACAAGTCTTACCTGGCGAACAGCTTCTCCTCGCTCGCGCCGCGGTTCCATGTCGACAGCGATCTGGCGTACCTGACGGGACACTTCTCGACGGGCAGGATTCGCCATGAAATTGTGATCGGGAGCACGGGCTACCGGTTTGCATCGTACTCGCCGGTGACGAGTCCTGCGAAGACGGCTCTGTGCACCGCGAACGGAACCTGCCAGGCGAACATCGACAATCCGCTGATCGATCTGGCTCCACCACAGGGGATCTTTTCTTACACGCAAACCAACCCGACGAACGGGATTTACGGGTCCAGCATTATCCGGCAGCAGGGCCTCAGTTTCAGCGACAGCATCACGCTGTCGCCGCGCTGGCTGATCCGTGTGGCGGCGAGCCAGGATTGGACTTGGACCGACAGCTACACGGATTCGGCCGCCACGGGCTACCGGAAGACCAGCGTGCCGGGAGGCTACGTGAATCAGGGCGTGAGCCCATCGGCCAGTATCATGTTTAAGCCTCGGGCGGACATGACGATTTACGGGACGTTCGCGGACAGCATCCAGGCGCCGGACGTGGCGGCGGCGAACAGTGGCAGCATCGTGATCGTGAACGCGAGCCGGGCACTCCCTCCGTATCGCAGCAAGGAAGGCGAGATCGGATACAAGCTCCGCATTCGCAAAGTGAACTTCGCGGCGGCGCTGTTCCGCGTGGAGAGGCCCTTCGCGAATTACGCCACCGGTGTGGTGGACCCGGTGTGCGGGGTGCAATCCGGCACTCCGAACTGCGACGCGTTCCGGATCACGGGAAACCAGGTGAACTACGGCGCGGAGGCGACGGTGTCCGGCAGGATCTTCCCGAGTTTGATGGTGACGGGCGGCATCTCGATTTTGAATCCGAAGCTGACGGAAACGGGAGTCGCGGCGACGAACGATCGCAACTTCGTGGGCATTCCGGATTACAAGTCGAATATTCTGGCGGAGTATCGTTTGCCGAAGATCGAAGGCGCGTTCTTCAATTTCGACTGGCAGCATGTGGGACGCCGGCCCATTGACGACATCAACAGCGCGTACACGCCGCAATTCAATACGTTCGACTTCGGGGTGCGGTACACGACCAAGATCCGAGGGAAGCAGACCACGTGGCGCGTGACGGCGAACAATGCGACCAACGTTCATTACTGGTCGACGCTGGGTCCGGGCAGCATCACCGGGCAAAGTACGGGCAGCTATTTGGGACACTTGGGAGAGCCGAGGCTGTTCACGGCATCCATGCGGTACGACTTCTAACATGAAACTGCTTCTGTTGGCTTTCACATTGGTAACCGCGGCGATGGCGCAGACTCCGAAGTGCGTGGCTCCGTCGAGCCAGCAGCTGATTATCTACCGCGCGGGGAGTTTGACGCGGGCGTTCGCGCCGCTCATAGCGTCCTTCACGTGCCAGACGGGAATTCAAGTGAAAGATTTCCCCATGGGCAGCGTGGACGCGGGACGTCAGATTACGGCGGGCGGACAGGCGTGCGACCTGTACGCTCCGGCGGATTATCTCGACATCGATCTGTTCATGAAACCCGCCGGGTATGCCGACTTCAATATTGTGTTCGCGCACGGACGGATGGTGTTGGCGTATTCGCCCAGCGGACTGGCGGCGAAGAAGCTGCCGGCGATCGCGGAACCGGGCGGCGCCGCGATTCCGAAAGCGGCGGCGAAGTGGTACGAGATCCTGACCATGCCGGGAGTGGCGATCGGGGGCGGGAATCCATTTCTCGATCCGGGGGCGTATCGCGTGCCGATGATTTTCCAGCTGGCGGAGGCGTTTTACAAGGTTCCGAACCTTTATAACAATCTGCTGGGGCACGTGGTGGTGCCCGGGCCGGCTTCGTCGAGCCTGACGTTGGGCAAGCAGCTGGATTTTCAATTCACGTATGAGCACAATGCTCGGGCGACGGCCAAGACCAATTCCGATTACCGCTACGTGGATTTGCCGGCGGAAATTAACATGTCCGACGAGACCAAGGACGCTTACTATCGGCAAAACGCGGTGGTGGTGTTGCCCGGGCTAGGGACTCCGCGGAGCGCGCGCACGATTCCAGTGCCGGGAGCGCGCGTGGCTTGGGGCATCACTTTGATGAAGGATGCCCCGAATCGCGAGAACGCGCTCAAGTTTCTACAACTGTTGTTGAGCGCGGAGGGCACGGCGTCGCTGAAGGAGAACGGTCCAGAGCCGATTTCGCCCGCGCGGATCAGCGCGGCGGATTTTCGCAAGCTGCCGGAGCCGTTGCGTAAACTGGTGAAGACGTCGAAATGACGTCTTGACTCTACCGGCTCCTGGGCCGTATCATTTCCTCAGGTCGCTCAACGCTCGAGCGAAATTTTCCCCCGTCTGTTTCCCTCGTTTCCTTCCTCCTGCATCCGGTCAAGTGCAGCCGCGGTTCTCGTGATGCCGCTTGTTATCGAAATCCGATTTTCAAGAAGAGGCCACTTATGAATGTGCGGGCGGGAATCGTCGTGACGGCGAGTTTATTGTGCGCGGCGGCGGGTTTGGCGTCGGAACCGGATGGCGCGGGCCTTCAGCCGGGCGTGGTGCCGGGAGCGTGGAAGACGGGCGGGCCGGATTGTGTGTCTGTGCCGGACTGGCAGGTGCATGAGTACAACGAAGACTTCTACATTCTGCGGGAATCCGGGTGCACCAATTATGAGAAGCCGTTCTTGTATTTGATCTTCGGCCAGGAGAAGGCTCTGCTGGAGGATACGGGCGCGGGGCGGACGGTGCAGACGGCTCCGATTGTGACGGATTTGATGGCGAAGTGGGCGAAGAAAAAGAATCACGCGCCCGTCTCGCTGGTGGTGATTCATTCGCACGGGCACGGGGACCACACGGCGGGAGACAAGCAATTCCAGGGACAGCCGAACGTGCAGTTCATCGCCGCGACTCCGGAGGAGTTGCAGAAGGCGGCGGGAATCGGGGCATGGCCGACGGATATCGGAAAAATCAATCTGGGCCAGAGGATCCTCGACGTAATTCCGATTCCGGGGCATCAGGACGCGAGCATCGCGCTCTACGACCGGGTCACGGGGAATCTGCTGACGGGCGACAGTCTGTATCCCGGTCGCCTGTATGTTCCGGAGGCGGCGATTCCGACGTATGCGGCCAGCGCGAAGAGGCTGGCCGGTTTCGCGATGAGTCATCCGATCGCGCATGTATTTGGGACGCACATCGAGCAGTCCGCGACGCCGTACATGGACTACAAACGCGGCACGCAGTATCAGCCCGAGGAGCATGCCCTCGCGCTCACTCGTGCCCACGTGCTGGAGTTGAACGATGCATTCGCGAAGATGGGAGCGAAGCCGCACGACGTGGTGCTGCCGGATTTCTCGATTGTGCCGCGCATCGGCAACGTGCAATCTGAGCAGGCGGGGACGGGCTTGGGACTAGTGGCGGGAACGCTTCCGGCGGGGTGGAAGACCGGAGGTCCTAATTGCCTCACGGTGCCGGACTGGCAGGTGCATGAGTACAACGAGAATTTCTACATCTTGCGCGAGTCCGGCTGCATCCATTTTGAGAAACCGTTCTTGTATCTGATCTTCGGGCAGGACAAGGTTCTTTTGGAGGACACGGGAGCGGGCGAAGTACAGACGGCTCCGTTTGTGATGGACCTGATTGCGAAGTGGGCCAAGAAGAATAACCGCATGCCGCCGCAACTGGTCGTGATTCATTCGCATGGCCACGGCGATCACATTGCGGGCGACAAGCAGTTTCAGGCGATGCCGGAAGTCCAGTTCATCGCGCCGACGCCCGCGGAGATTTCGAAGGCCGCCGGGATCGCGACGTGGCCTACCGACATCGGCAAGATCGACTTGGGCGGAAGGGTCCTCGACGTGATCCCGATTCCGGGGCACAATGACGCGAGCATCACTCTGTACGACCGGCTGACGGGGAATCTGCTGACGGGAGACAGCCTGTATCCGGGGCGGCTTTCCGCGTCCGATTTTCCGGGCTCGGCGGCCAGCGCGCAGAGGCTCGCGGATTTCGTCGGGGACCATCCGATTGCGCACGTGTTGGGAACGCATATCGAGCAGACCAAAACGTCATACCTGGACTATCCGCGAGGGTCGACGTATCAGCCCGAGGAGCATTCGCTGGAGCTCTCTCGCGCGCACGTGATCGAATTGAACGAGGCTTTTATCGCCATTAAGGCCCATCCGGAGAAGACCGCGATGCCGGACACGACGATTACCGTGCGTGCGGCGGGCGCCGGGAGGGCGGCTCCGGCGACGGCCAAGTAATCGCTTACGCGTCGATGGGAGGCCGTTCCATGAACACGACGCGCCAGTCGAGAACTTCATCGACCATCAACTGAGTCATTTGCGTTGCTAACGGTGTGACGTCGGCGAGCTTGAGCGGGGGTTGCGCCGGCTCCTTCGGGGCGGTTAGAACCGTGATCTGGCGGTTCAGATTCTTGAAGGCCTCGGCCATTGCGTGGGACTGCCGTGCGATGCGCGCGAAGTCGCTTTGGTTGTTGATGCCGGCCAGCGCGGAGGCGATGGCGGGAAACGTAGCGCACGCTAGAATCAGCCACCGGTCGAGAGCCTCAGGCAAGGCCACGCGGCAACCTGCGATCTCAAGGAGGTCCGGGATCAGGTGAATTACGATGCAGCCCACAGTGATCCAGAATAGCTTCTCCGCTGTTTCATGGAGCCGGTGAGCGATGTTCTTCGATCTCACGCTGTTCGCCAAGTGAAAACCCAGCTGGCCGGTTCGCTCCGTTCCGGCAGCCTGGGCAAGATCGCTCAGGCAATTCGCCGCGTATGCCGGGTTCACCACGCCGCTGGGGATGCCGATCTCACGGGCCACGCCGCGGAGATGCCAGTAAATCCAGGTACGCTTGGGATCGCCATACGTGGCCAGGTGGGCCGGGGCGCGGCCGAGGGGCCTGCCACCTCCCAGAGGAACCAGGCATCGAAGCTGGCGCAGCATTTCCGCGGCAAGGCGGTAGGCGATCCAGCGTTTGTGCCATTTATTGTTCTTCTCGCGAAGCAAGAGAATGCTGATGGTGAGCAGGATCGCAAGCTCACCCAGCGTGCAGAGCGTGCGGCGGACCGGAGCTTGCTGCAGCCAATTGGATGCCATCGGCAGCAATGCCAAAAACACCGCGGCGGCCGCGGCGAGATAGATGAACACGTAGGTGCTCCGGTAGGCATCGGCGTACAGGTCGGCCAGTTTATCGGCCCAGGCGTAATGCGGCCGAAGGTAGCGATTGGTCCACTCGGCCACGTTTTTGGGGACCTGATCGGCGGCCCCTACGGGCCATTCCCCGGCCACTGCCGTCTCAAAATCCTCGACCGCGATCGAAGGTTTCTTGAATTTGCCGGAACCCACTGCGTCGCGAAAAAACTTCCAAAGCACAGCCCAGGGGGCAGAAGGCTTGAGCTCTCCGAAATAATCCGCCGGGCCGACCGCGTCTTTCTCTTGGGCGGGAGGCGCGGCGATTTCCTGGTTCACGATGCTCTCAAGTTCGAGCGAGAGCGTGAGAGTCCCCGGGTTGGGCGTGTATCGAGTCTGTCCTTCGACGCCCTTCAAATCGTCCTCGCGCGACAGCACTTGCCAAGGATGGGGCTGAACGGCGTCGATCCAAAGCACCGGTACACCGTGCCGGACCGCTTCCTTGAGCGTTTGCACGGTGCCGCCTCCTCCTTTCGGTAAGCCGCCGTCCCAGACGACGACCAAGAGGTCGGACTGGTTGAGCACGATTCGCCCCGCCGCGCCATAGGCATCGCCTACTTGCTCGCGATCACCATCCAACTCGAAGGTCGCGAGCGCGGTTTCTTCCCGGGCGCGTTTCAGGATCGCGTGAAAGCGTTCCAGGGAGTGGTCCTCCAGCGCATTGGCCGGGCTAAAATCCTTTTCGTACTCGGCTTGCGCGAAGGGCATGGGACAGCAGATTTGGTAGTGAAGGTCCAGCGCCTTGTCCGCGAAGAGCCGGTCGGTTCCCTCCGCGAGCGGGGTGATCGCGCGAAGAAGCGGGGTTTGGGGCGAGTAGAATTTGGGGGCTTCTGCGGAGGACGCGAAAGTGTTCACATGTTTCTGGACGGTCTCCAGAATCTCGTGGATGAGGTTTCCCAGGATCTCGGGATCCGCGTCTTTCAGGCGGTCAGGCCGGTGTCCCACGACGCCCACTCGAAAGGCGAGCTGGGCGCGGGGCGGAGACGTGACGGAAGCCATTACCGCTGGCGTACGCGATCGAAGTACTGCTGATAGAGCGAGATTTGATCTTTGGTGAGATCGTCGCCGGGCTGGATGGTGTCGCCGAGGACCAGACGCTGGTTCTTCTTCTCCTCGAAGGCCGGCCACTTGGGCAGGCCCTTACCGTTGGGGTCGCCGGTGGCGGCGAAGTTTACCCAATAGGACGAGATTGTGTCGGAGAGCTTACGGTCGAGATCGGTCCACGGGCGGTTGCCGGGGAGATTCTCGAAGACATAGGCGGCTTCGGAGCCATGGGTGGCGCCTTGCTGGCGCTCGGTGACGACGTCGCGGGCTGGGGGATTGCCGCCGGCAATCGGGGGCTCATGCGTGAAGTAGTAAACGTAGGCTTTCGACTTGCCGGTTTTGGTTTGAGAGGCGGCCCAATTGCGCATGACGAAGCCGAGCTGATCGCGGAACGCCGCGAAGGAAGACACCGTGGCTTGCTCGTCGGTGGGGGCCGGGTAGAGCTTGAGGAACGCGTCGGCGAGATCGCCGTAGCGCATCTGGGAAGATTGCGTGAACATCGCCGCAGTGGTGGGGCCTTGGAAGAAGGTCGCCTCGTCTTTATTCGAGCCGAGGAGCAGAGGAACGTCGTTCTGCTTGCCCTGCGCGTAGATGTTGGCGGGATCGTCGGGGAGGAACCAGCCGTCGACCACGGGTCCGGTGCGTCCTCCGGCGGCGAGGGTCTCGGCTGCGGGTTTGGCGCGCAGTTCCGCGAGTGTCTTCGCGCCCATTCCTTCGGCGGTGCGGACGCCGGCTTGTTCAGCGGCGGCCAATTTGGGCACGGCGGCGATGCCGAGGCCGAGCCAGGCTCCGCTCTCGCCGAGAGCTCGTTGGAAGAGGCCCTTCGAAAGAGGCGATGCCACGAGGTTGCCGATGCTGGTGGAACCGGCGGAGTCTCCAAAGACCAGCACTCGATTCGGATCGCCGCCGAATCCGGCGATGTTCTTCTTGACCCACGCGAGCGCGGCCTGTTGATCGAGGAAGGCGTAGTTGCCGGAAGCGTGGTGGGACGATTCCTGAGTGAGCTCCGGATGGGCGAAGAAGCCGAAGATGCCGAGGCGGTAGTTGATGGTGACGAGCACGGCTCCCTTGAGCGCGAGGTTCTCGCCGTCGGTGCCCGGCGCGGAGCCGGAGCCGCTGGTGTAGCCGCCGGGATGGAGCCAGACCATCACCGGCCGTTTTTCGGACGGCGATTTCGCGGCGGTCCAGACGTTGAGGAAGAGACAGTCTTCGCTGTTGGCGGGTCCGGCCGGACCCCCGGGTCCGCGGGCTGCGCCGCCGCCCTTCGGAGCGCCTCCGCCTTTGGGCGCCGGTCCTTTTCCGCCGCCTTTGGCTCCGCGACCTCCGCCCGCGCCGCCTTGCATGCACGAGTTTCCGAACTGATCACCGGCGCGGACGCCTTCCCATTTGGCGGCGGGCTGAGGCGGCTTCCAACGCAAGTCGCCCACGGGCGGCGCGGCGTAGGGGATGCCTTTGAAGACGTGAACGCCGGTGTTCTTGCCGGGCGCGCCGGAGACCAGGCCGGTGTCAAGTTTAACGGGCTGATCGATCGCGGCGAGGACCAGAGCCGATCCTCCGAAGCTGAAGAAAAGAGCGGTGAGAAGAGGGCGCATGGTGAACTCCTGCGCAAGTATACATCAGGCCGTGGGCGCTAGAATGGACCTCATGTTTGGACTGATGCGGCGCGCGCCGCGGCTCCCTTATTGCGGCACTTGCAAGACTCTCGGTTCGTTGTACGGACAGCGGGCGCGCTGGACGCTGAATCACGATCTGGTGTTTCTGGCGGAGCTCCTGATGGAGCAGACGGGCGAGCCGGAGTGGACGCCGGCGCACCGGTCCTTCAATTGTTTGAATCTGCCCCGCGGAGAGACGCCGTTGGCGCTGGAGTATGCGGCGACGCTCACAGTGGTGCTGGGGCATTTTCAAATCCAGGACCATGTGGCCGATTCGGGCAGTCTGCGATGGAAAGTGGCGGCTCGGTATCTTTCTCCGGCGTACCGGAAGGCGTCCGCGAAGCTGCGGGCGTGGAAGTTTCCTCTCGACGTGATGGAGGCTTCGCTGGGCACGCAGAGCGCTCGGGAGCGGAGTCCGCAGTCGTTGGCGCACGTCGCGGAGCCGACAGTGACCGCGACAGGGCTGGCGTTTTCGGAAGGAGCGCGGATTTGCGGGCTGCCGGAGGCTGTCGCGCCGATGCTCGAGACCGGCACAAAGTTCGGGTATCTGATCTACCTGCTGGATGCTTACGAGGATCGGGAGCGCGACGCCCGCTCGGGGGCGTTCAACGCGGCGGCGGCATTTCCGGAGGTCGATGTCCGGCAGGAGATTTTGTCGACGGCCCGGGAGATCGAGGGCAAGCTTTCGCCGGTCTTGGCAGAGAGATTGCGAACCAACGTGTACCGGAAGCTGGGACTCTCGCTGCCAGTCGTGGAAACGTGTTGCCGCAAAGGCTCCATACAGGAGCGGCTACGTGGGGCGGTGGCGTTCGCGCGATCGATGAAGAGCCGCGAACATGCTGGTCTGCTGAAGGGCGCGGCGATGCTGGCCTCCGTGAGTGTGCTCGCGTTCCTGTTTCCGCATCATGCGCGAAGGGCAGAGTCCTGGCGGCAATGCCTGGGGCTCCCGATGAACCTGATGGCTCTCGGCAGTGTTTTCGCATCGGCAGGAAGTCCCCCTGGTCCACCGCAAGGTCCTCCCCCTGGCGGCGGCCCACCTCAAGGTCCTCCGCAGGGGCCGCCGTATCCGCCGGCGGGTGCGCGTGGGTACAATCCGCAGCAGGCGGTTCCCGATACCCAGGCCGGCGGAAACATGCCGACGCCTGGGGGCTGCTGCAAGGGCTGCCTGTGCGAGGCATGCTCCGACGGCTGCGGCGAGTGCTGTTGCGGGGCGTGCGGCGAGTGCTGTTGCGGGGCGTGCTGCGAGAGTTGTTGCGGGGCGTGCTGCGAGAGTTGCGGGAGCTGTTAATCGGCTACAATATTCACCGTGATGAAACCGCACGTGATGGAACCCCGACGGCGTGATTTTCTCTACACTCTCGCGGCGGGCGCCGCGGCGCTGAGTGTGGCTCGAACGGCCTACAGCCAATCGGGTCCGTCGGCGACAAAGCTAACCGACACCATGACGCTCATCTCCGGGGCGGGGAATAACATCCTGGCGGTGAAAGGCGACGGCGGCAGTCTCCTGGTAGACTGCGGCGACGCCGCGCATGCTCAGGACGTGCTGAAGCTCACCGGTCCCGTCACGAAAGTTTTCAACACACACTGGCATCTGGAATCCACTGGAGGCAACGATGCCATGGCGAAGTCCGGTGCGAAGCTGGTCTCGCACGTGAGCACGCAACTCTGGATGACGCAGGAGATCATCCACGACTGGGAAAAGAAGATCTACCCGCCTCGCGCGAAAGCCGCGCACCCTACTGAGACGTTCTACACCACGGCGAAGACCACCTTCGGCGCCGAGCCCGTGGAATACGGCTTGATGGCGATGGCCCACACCGATGGAGACATCTACGTGCACTTTCCTCAATCGAACGTCCTCGCGGTGGGCGATGTGATCCAGCCGGGAAGGCTGCCGATTCTCGACTTCACCACTGGAGGCTGGATCGGCGGAATGCAGGAGGCGCATCGCACCGTTCTGCGCCTGGCCAACGACACGACGAAGATCCTCCCCGCCACCGGCCCCGTGATGAACAAGGCGCAGGTTCAGGCGAATCTCGACATCCTGACGAAGGTCCGCGACCAACTGGTGAAGTTGATGAAAAGCGGCAAAGGCGCGCAGGATATGATCGACGCCAAAGCGGTCAAGGAATTCGAAGGCCAGCTCTCCGGAGACCAGGATCAGTTCCTGTTTACGGCCTACCGCGGACTGTGGGCCCACGTGCGCGAACTGGGCGGAATCGTATAACGATTCCATGTATAATGATCACCGAAAGTGTTTCATAGTGAGTAACTTATCGAGAATTGTCCTGCTCCTGGCGGCAGCAGCCGGGTTGCTCCACGCGCAGGCCGCGCCGTCCACGAATCCGAACCGCGCTCTGCTCGACCGCTACTGCGTCGGGTGCCACAATCAGCGGCTGAAGACGGCGAAGCTGGAACTGGACGTTCTCGACGTCGCGCATCCTGAAAAAGATCCCCTCACCTGGGAGCGCGCGATTCGTAAATTGCGCGGGGGGATGATGCCGCCGCCGGGAGCCGCCGCCCGGCCTCCCGCGGCGGAGGTGAACGCGTTCGCTACCTATCTGGAAGACTCGCTCGACAAAGCGGGAGCCGCGAATCCGAATCCGGGCAGCGTGCGGATTCACAGGTTGAACCGCGCCGAATACGCGAACGCCGCGCACGATATCTTCGGCGTCGACATCGATGCGGGTGCGCTGCTGCCCACGGACGACATCAGCGACGGGTTCGACAACATTGCGAGTGCGCTCAAAGTATCGCCTTCGTTCCTGGATCAGTACCTGCTGGCTGCGCGAGCTGTCGTGAAGAAAGCAATCGGAACGCCGTTTACGGGAAGCGAAGTGAAGTCCACTCTGCGGGGCCTCGACGCGAGCGTGCCGCTGCCGCCGGGAGCCCGCGGGGGAATCACCGCGCGCGTGCTGTTCCCCTATGAAGGCGATTACGAGATTCGGGCGACGGGGAATCCGGCTGTGTTCACCGTCGACGGCAAGCCGGTGGACTCCAAGGGGCGCACGCATCTGAGTGCGGGCTACCACGCGATCGTCGCGGCGAACGCGGCCCGCAGTTTCGTGGAGAACGAGGGTGCCTTGCAAGGATTCGCTCCGGGTCTGGCGGGGACGGGCTACAACAGCACGGGCACCGCGAACACCGGTTCGACGAGTGGCGGCCGAGGCGGCGCTCAGGCGAGCCTCACGGTCGACGGTCCGTTCAGTCCGGCGGGAACTCCCGTGGAGACGCCCAGCCGGGCTCGTATCTTCGTGTGCCGGCCTCCGGACGCCAAGGAAGAAGCGTCGTGTGCGTCGCGCATCCTGGCGAATCTGGCGCGGCGGGCCTACCGGCGTCCGGTGACCGACAAGGACCTTGCGCCGCTGATGCAGTTCTACGCGGAAGGCCGCAAACTCGGCACGTTTGACGCGGGGATTGAAGGCGCGCTGGTGGCGATGATGTCCAGCGTGAAGTTCCTGGCCCGGGTGGAGTTGCCTCCGGCCACCGCGAGGCCCGGCAGTATCTATAAATTGACCGGGCTGGAACTGGCATCGCGACTGTCGTTCTTCCTGTGGAGTACCGGGCCCGACGACGAGCTTCTCGCCGCCGGTGAACAGGGCAAGCTGAGCGATCCCAAGGTACTGGAGCAGCAAGTGCGGCGCCTGCTGGCCGACCCGCGTTCGAAGACGCTGACCACCAACTTCGCGTTCGAATGGTTGAAGATTCGCGACATCGACAAGCTGGATCCGGATCCGTACGTCTATCCGGGCTTCGATGAAGCGCTGCGCGCCGCGTTCCGGCGCGAAATGGAGATGTTCCTCGACAGCGTCTTCCACGAAGATCGCAGCGTGGTGGATCTGCTCAGCGCCAACTATACGTTCGTGAATGAGCGGCTGGCCGCGCACTATGGCGTGGACAACATTCGCGGCGACCAGTTCCGCCGCGTCACGTTGACCGACCAGAATCGCTATGGATTGTTGGGCAAGGGCGCGATCCTGATGGTGACGGCGTATCCGAACCGCACGTCGCCGGTGTTGCGCGGAGCCTACATTCTGGAAAATCTGCTGGGCACGCCGCCTTCGCCCCCTCCGCCCAACGTGGAAGCGTTCAAGGAGAACAAAGAGGGCGAAAAGCCGAAAACCATCCGCGTGATTATGGAAACGCATCGCGCGAACCCGACATGCAATGCGTGCCACGGCGTGATGGATCCGCTGGGGTTCTCGCTCGAAAACTTCGACACAGTGGCCTCGTTCCGTACCATCGACCGGTTTACGCGCACCAAGATCGACACCAGCGGAAAGCTGGTGGACGGCACGGCGGTGAATGGTCCCTCGGATCTTCGCAAGGCGCTGCTGGCTCGGCCGGAGCAGTTCGCGCAAACGTTTACCGAGAAGATGATGATGTACGCGCTGGGCCGTGGCATGGAAGCGTACGACATGCCCACGGTTCGCAAGATTGTGAAGGACGCCAAGCGCGAGAACTACAAATTCTCATCCCTTGTGATGGGGATCATTTCCGCGCCGGCGTTCCAGTCCAGCAAGGTTGAGCCGGCGGCTACGGAAGTCGCCTCGAAATAGCGAAAGCAGAAGGCTAGGAGAGCAAGCCCATGTTCATCACGAAAAAACACCTCACGCGCCGCACGGTTCTCCGCGGAGTAGGCACCAGCCTCGCGCTCCCGCTGATCGACGCGATGATTCCGGCGCGCACCGCTCTGGCGCAGACCGCGGCCAGGGCGACGCCTCACCTGGGCTTCATCTACTTCCCGCACGGCGCGGTGCAGGCGCACTGGACGCCCACTGGCGTCGGCGCGATGGGCGAGTTTGGCGACATCCTCAAGCCTCTCGACAAGTACAAGTCGATGACCACAGTGTTCAGCAACATCGATAATCCCGCGGCCGTCGGCCCCGTGCATGCGCTGTCTCCGGGAACGTGGCTCTCCTGCACGCGGCCCGCACTGAGTCAGGATCCGCACGGCGGAACCACGGCGGACCAGATCGCGGCGCAGCACATCGGCCAGGATACGCCGATGCCCTCGCTCGAGGTCGCCACAGACAATCGCGGCGGCGGCGGCTTCTGCGATCGCGATTACGGATGTTCCTACGCGAGTACCATTTCTTTCCGCACGCCCACCACTCCCCTGCCGATGGAGACCAATCCGCGCAAGCTGTTCATCCGCTTCTTCGGCCAGGGCGATAACGCGGCGGAGCGCGCGAGGCTTTCGAAACAATACGCCTCCGTGCTCGATATGGTCGGCGACGAGATCAAGGATCTGGAGCGTGTGGTCGGCCCTTCGGACAAGGCCGCGCTCTCTGACTATTTCGAAACTGTCCGCGAAATGGAGCGGCGCATCGAGAAGATGGAGGCTCGGGATCTCTCGAAGGTAGAAATTCCGAACGCGCCGGGCGAAGCAATTCTGCCCATCGATCAGCACATCAATCTGCTGTTCGATCTGGTGGCGCTGGCGTACCAGGCCAACATGACGCGAGTCTTCTCCTTCATGATGGCCGCGGAGGTCAGCGGCCAGACCTACACCCACATCGGCGTACCGGATGCGTTCCATCCGCTCTCGCATCACAACAACGAACACGCCAAGATGGAGCGTCTGACAAAAGTCCAGGCGTATCACACGCAGGTGTTCGCGAAGTTTCTCGACAAGCTGGCCAAGATGCCGGATGGCGACGGCACCATGCTGGACCATTCAATGTTCCTCTACGGCAGCAACATGAGCAACAGCAATGCGCACAATCATTACCCTCTGCCGACTTCGCTGGTGGGCGGGTGGAAGACGGTGAAGGGCGGCCAGCACATCGTTCCGGCCGAGCACACGCCGCTTTCGAACGTCCTGTTGACCATGCTGGATCGCGTGGGCATCCCGCAAGACAAGCTCGGCGACAGCACGGCGAAGTTCCCGGAGGTCTAGGTTCGCGATGAAAACTTTCCTGGTTGCGGCCCTCACGTCGGCGTCTTTGTTCGCCGCCGATTCCCTCAGCGTCCCGTCGCTCGCGGAAGCCATCAAATCGGGACAGCGCGCCGTCGCGATCGAGATGATCGCAAAGAAGGCCGGCGTGAACTCGGCCGAGGCAGACGGCTCCACGCCTCTGTTGTGGGCCGCGAACTTGAATGACCAGGATCTGGTCGCGCGGTTGCTGAAAGCGGGCGCGGACCCGAAGGTTCGCAACAAGCTGGGCTCCACGCCACTCGCGGAAGCGGCGTTCAACGCCAACACGGAAATCATCAAATCGCTGCTCGACGCGGGAGCCGATCCGAACGCTGCCGGACCGGACGGGCAGACCCCGTTGATGCTGATCGCGCGGACCGCGAATGTCGCGGCGGCAAAGCTGCTGCTGGATAAAGGCGCGAATCCGAACGTGAAAGAAGCGCAGAAAGAGCAGACTCCTCTGATGTGGGCCGCGGCGTCGAGCCAGGGTGCGATGGTGCGGCAGTTGCTCGCCAGCGGCGCGATTCCGGATGCAAAATCGACGGTGGATTTGATGACGCCGCTGGTCAGCGCCGAGCCGCGCGCGCAGCCCCGGTCGCCCGGCGGCATGACCGCGATGCTGTTCGCGGCCCGCGAAGGCTGCTTGGATTGCGCGAAGGCCCTGGTAGAACACGGCGCGAAAGTTGACTTTGCCGACCCGGAAGGCGTCACACCGCTGATCTCTTCGCTGTTCAACGCGCATTTCGATCTCTCGAAATTCCTGCTGGAAAAGGGCGCGAACGTGGACCGCTGGGATTGGTGGGGCCGCACGCCGCTTTATCTCGCCGTGGATTACAACACGCTGCCGCACGGTGGACGGCCGGATCAGCCGTCGATCGACGAGACGCTGCCGATCGACATCGTCCGTATGTTGCTGGACAAGGGCGCGAATCCGAATCCGCAACTGAAGCTGGCGATTCCGTACCGCGCCACCGGCAATGACCGCGGTCTGGACGGGATGCTCGGCATTGGCACCACGCCGCTGCTGCGTGCCGCGAAAGCACAAGATGCGGCTTCCATCAAATTACTGCTGGAACACGGCGCGCTGATCGACTTGCCGAACAGCCAGGGCATGGTCCCGATCCTCGCGGTCTCCGGCCTCGGGTCCGGCGAGCGCGATTCGCGAGGCAATTACCGCGCGCTCGATATTCAGGATCACGCGCTGGAGTCGATGGAAATCCTGCTCCAACACGGAGCGAAGGTGAATGACCGGGCCGGGCGTCAGCAACAAGTTCCCCTGGACGGCGCGGCGCAGTGGGGTTGGACGAAAGTCATCGCGTACCTTGTCGACAAAGGCGCGGACCTGAAACTCGCGGACTCGCGCGGGATGACTCCGCTGGACTACGCGATGGGCCGCGGCGCCGCGAACGGCCGGGGCGAAGTTCGTCAAGAAGCCGCGGACTTGATCGCCTCGAAGGGCGGCATCGCCGGAACCCCTGTCCCGCAGCCCGCTGGTGGTGGCCGAGGCGGCGGCGCTCCGGGGCGCGGCGGTCGTGGCGGCGCTCCTCCCGCGCGATGAGAACTCTGCTCGGGCTTGCATTGTTTGCCGGAATCGCGTGTGCGCAGCGAACCGACGCGCTCTTCGATCAGAACTGCGCTTCGTGTCATGAAACTGGCGCGGCCGCCAAAGCTCCGGACCGGAGAGCCATCGCCAAGCTGACCACTGAAGCGATCTATGCTTCGATGACCACCGGCTCGATGAAGGATCGCGCGCAGAGCCTCGACGATGCACAGAAGCGGCGGCTCGCGGAGTTTCTGGGCGGTTTGCGCAAGCTCGGGGCGGCGGAAGCCGGCGACGCCGCGCGCATGCAGAATCACTGCATTGAAAATCCTCCGCTGGGCGATCTCAATTCGAGCCCTTCCTGGAACGGTTGGAGCGCGGACGGCACCAACGCGCGTTTTCAATCGGCCGCGAACGCGAAGATAGCCGCCGCCGACGTTCCCCGGTTGAAGCTGAAGTGGTCCTTCGGACTCCCCGGCGCAACTCATGTCTACGGGCAGCCGACGGTCGTCGAGGGACGAGTCTTTGTCACCGCCGATAGCGGCTATGTCTATTCGCTGAACGCGAGCACGGGCTGCGTGTATTGGTCCTACCTCGCGGAAGCAGCCGTCCGCACCGCTGTCAATGTCGCGCCGATCAAGGGCGGCGATTCCGCGGCCTTCTTCGGCGACCTCAAGGGCAACGTCTACGCCGTAAACGCCCGCACCGGAGCGAAACTGTGGACGGTGCAAGTGGAGGATCATCCTCTCGTGCGCCTCACCGGCGCGCCGAAAGTCTACGAGAATCGCCTCTACGTTCCCGTGGCTTCGGCCGACGAAGGTTCCGCCGCGCAGCCGCACTATCCGTGTTGCACGTTCCGAGGCAGCGTGATCGCGCTCGACACCGCCACCGGCAAGCAGATCTGGAAGACATACACGATTCCCGAGAAGCCCAAGGTCGTGCGGAAGAACTCCGTCGGCACCGAACTTTGGGGACCCTCGGGGTCAGGCGTGTGGAACTCGCCCACCATCGATCCCAAGCGTAAGGCCCTGTACATCGGCACCGGCGACGCCTACACGTCCCCCGCGGCGAAATCCTCGGATGGGCTCATGGCTCTCGATCTCGCCACCGGCAAAGTGCTCTGGCAGGTGCAGGATCTCGCCGGAGACGCCTGGCTCGTCGGATGCCCCGAAGATCCCGCCAAACGCCCCGAAAACTGCCCGAAGGACATGGGCCCCGACCACGACTTCGGCGCGCCGCCGATTCTCAAGGAACTCCCTGGCGGCAAGCGGGTGCTCATCGCGGGGCAGAAAAGCGGCATCGTGTGGGCGCACGATCCCGATAACAACGGGGCCGTCGTCTGGAAAGCGCCCACCGGCAACGTCCCCGCCGGCGCCACCGGACAAATCATTTGGGGCGGAGCCGCCGATGACACGCAAGTCTATTTCGGGCTCCACAGCGGCGGCATCGTCGCCCTCCAACTCAACAACGGCGAGCGCCGCTGGTTCACCAAGATCGATCCCGCTCCCGCGGTAAGCAGGCTTCCCGGCAATGAAGGATCGCTTTCCGCGATTCCCGGAGCGGTCTTCTCCGGCGGATGGGACGGAGTCCTGCGCGCCCTGGCGACCGACGGCGGCCGCGTGCTGTGGGAATACAACACCGTGCAGGACTACAAAACCGTCAACGGAGTTCCTGCGAAAGGTGGATCGATGGTCGCCGCGGGACCCACGGTCGCGGGTGGCATGGTGTTCGCAGGCTCCGGCTATCCGGGGCTCGGCGCCGGAAACGGGCTCCCCGGCAACGTGCTGCTCGCGTTCAGCATCGAGTAGCCGACGTTCGAGCCTACTTGCCGACCATATGCGCTGGGTCGCGGTTATTCTCTTCGCAGATGCTCTCGATCAAATCCGTATCCGGTAACAGCCGCCACTGGAGCCTCACGTTCCACGGCTTCGTGTAAGCGACCGAATCGTCGATCGTCACATCGATGTCCATATGCCCAATTCTCGGCCGCGAGAAGCGCTCGGTCACCTTCAGTTTCTCGGTGCCGGGCAGTCCGCGCATATCGAGCCACGTCTTCCCGTTTTGACCGATGGTCTCCACGACGAACGTGTCCTTGTCCCAATGGCCGATCGAGTATCCCATCCATGTCGGCTGCGGATCCTTCGGCAGCGGGCGCCCGTCGGTAAAAATCTGCCGGTAAATCGTGCGCGATTCATGCAGCACGATGGTCAGGTCTTCGGTCTGCACCACTTTCAGCCCGTCCGGAATGTTGTCCTTCTCCGGAATCCCTGAAGGCAGGCACGACACGCCCGGATGATCCTTCCCCTCTGTCGCGATCCGCTGATTCAGCACACCCTGGGCCCACGGCGTCAGCGGAGGCCCCTCCGGCCCCAGATCCGCCGCCAGATTCAACAGATGCTTGGTGAGATTCTCGGGAATCCAGAACCCCGAAAGATCCGGCTTGCCGTACGACGTTTTCTGCGCGGGAGCGTTCATGTCGATCTTGCCATCCGGCGTCCGCGGCACGTGCTTCCACGGATACGGTTCCCACTGCGCGTGCGCCGTCACCGCCATCAACAGCATCGCCGCGACCGGCGCAATCCCCAGCCTCATTTTGAATGTTCGGATCATAGCGTTCCTCATAGGATATGCCATCATTCGTCCGCGCAACAGCACCCGGAGCCTCTGATAAACTGAAGCCAATTTGGTAGTACCTTCCTGAAAGGAGTTCTTTCATGGCCACCATCACCGTCAACGGGGTCCGGCGCGACGTGCAAGCGCCCACCGACACGCCACTGCTTTACGTTCTGCGCAACGATCTGGAACTCTCCGGTCCGCAATTCGGCTGTGGACTCGCCCAATGCGGAGCTTGCTCCGTTCTGCTCGACGGCAAGGAGATCCGCTCCTGCACCACCACTCTCACCGCCGCGATCGGCAAGGAAGTTACCACGCTCGAAGGACTCCCGGGTCGCTGGGCGCAGCAGAAGGGACTCTCGAAAGCCGACGGGGAGAAGACGCTGCATCCGGTGCAGGAAGCGTGGATCGATCAGCAAACACCCCTCTGCGGCTTCTGCCAAAACGGCATGATGATCAAGGCTACGGAACTGCTGGAGCACAACGCCTCGCCTACGGTTCCGGAGATCAAAGCGGCGTTCACCACGTCCGGACCTTCCGCGCACCTCTGCCGCTGCGGAAGCTACACCGCAATCATTCAGGCCGTGCAACTCGCCGCCACCATGATGGCGAAGGCCAGAGCTTGAGTCAGGAGCGATAACATGAGCGACACGAAAACTCAAACCACTGTCTTTGGAGCCGCGCTCTCCCGCCGGGGCTTCGTCAAAACCGGAGGCGCGCTCGTCGTGGGCTTCGGCTTCCTTGGAGCCGAAGCACTGAAGAACTCCGCCCAAGCTGCTACTAAGAATTCGCTCGACGCCTCGCTTCCGGAATCGTGGATTGAGATCCATCCCGACAACACCATCCTGATCCGCACCGGCAAGAGCGACTTCGGCCAGAGCACGACGTTTACCGCCTATCGCCAGATTGTGGCCGAGGAACTCCGTGCGAAGTTCGAGGCAATCACCACCGTGATCGCCGGAGACACGGACCGCACGCCCGACGGTAGCGGAGCTTTCGATTTCCTGGGCAGCGGCATGCCCAACATCCGCAAAGCCGCGGCCTACACGTATCAGGCGCTGCTCGATCTCGCGTCGCAGCAACTCCGCGTTCCCAAGAACCAGATTTCCGTGAAGGACGGCATCGTCTCCGGCGGCGGCAAGACCATCTCCTACGGCGATCTGGTCAAAGGCCAGCAACTCAAACTCACTATCCCCGTGAAGGGCGACCTCACCAGCCTCATGGGTCTCACCGTGGACGGCAATCCGCCCATGAAGCCCATCAGCCAGTACACCGTCGTCGGCCAAAGCTTCCGGAACTCCGTCACCGCGTCCAAAGTCGCTGCGAAGGAAACCTGGGCCACCGATGTCAAGCTTCCCGGAATGCTTCACGCGCGCATGGTGCACCCGAAGAGCCTCGGTTCCACGCTGATTTCCGCCGGCACGGTCGACAAAACCAAATTCCCCAACGCGCAGGTCGTCGTGAAAGGAAACCTAGTCGGAGTGGTAGCACCCACCGAGTGGGAAGCCATCAAAGCCGCGCAGCAAGTGGCCGCCGCCACCAAGTGGAAAGATTGGAAGGGGCTCCCCGGCCACGCTCGACTCTTCGATTACCTGAAACGCGACGCCGATTGGAAGACCACCAAGGTCACGAAGAGCGAGAAATCCAAGGGCGATCCCGCGCCCGTGATCGCCTCCGCGCCCAAGAAGCTCAAGGCCGCGTATCAGCTTCCTTACATGAAGCACTCGCCTATGGGACCCACCATGGCGATGGCCGACGCACGCCCCGACGGCACCGTCTGGGTCTACACCCACAACCAGAATCCGCAGGCGCTGCGCGGCGAACTGGCGCAGATGCTCAGCACCACGCCGGATAACATCGTCGTCCGCACCTTC
The DNA here is from genome assembly GCA_036498815.1 of Bryobacteraceae bacterium. Lineage (GTDB taxonomy): Bacteria > Acidobacteriota > Terriglobia > Bryobacterales > Bryobacteraceae > Palsa-187. The sequence continues at coordinate 380,471 of DASYET010000015.1, forward strand.
TCCGGACCCGGCCACTACGGACGCTCCAACGGCGGCAACGCCGGAGCCGAAGACGAAGCCGTGATTCTTTCCAAAGCCGTCGGCAAGCCGGTCCGCGTCCAATGGATGCGCCCGGAAGATTTCCAATGGTCCACGCAATCTCCCGCTGCGATCTCCGACGTGCAAATCGGCATCGATGCCAACGGCAAGATGGCGGCTTACCAGGTGGATCATTACATGCCGGCCATGCAGGATGACCGTCCCATCGGCGCGGTGCTCGCGGGGCTTCCCACCATGCCCGCTCCCAATGAGAACGGAGTCTTCGTCGGTTCCACGGTGAACGATCCGCAGGACCCCTGGATTTACGACGGCGTCGTCACGCTCCTGGAGCAGGGCTATGGCACGTTCCAGGTCGGACAGAAGAGTTCGCCGCTGACCGTTGGCCTTCGCGATCACAGCATGCGCACGCCCGGCCAGTTCCAGCAGAACTATCCTCGTGAACTTGCCGTGAGTGAAGCCGCCGCTCTTGCGGGTGCCGATGCGATTCAGTTCCGGCTAAACCACACGAAGGAAGATCGCGTCATCGGTGTGTTGAAAGCGGTCCGCGAAGCCTCGGGCTGGGAAACGCGCCCCGCGCCCCACGCGAAGGCGGCCGCGACGGGCACCGCTGTGATGCGCGGCCAAGGCGTGTCGGTCATGTTCCGCTCCGCTACTTACTGGGCCTGCGTCAGCCAGGTTGCCGTCAACCCCTCCACGGGCGTCGTCACGGTGGAGAAGATGACCATCGCGGTCGACCCCGGCATCGTCGTCAATCCCATGCAACTCAAGCGGCAGGTGGAAGGCGGCACCATGATGGGCATCAGCCACGCTCTCTACGAAGAGCTCCAGTTCGACGAAAGCGGCATCACCACGCGCGATTGGAATACGTACCCGATTCTCAAGATGGCCGATATCCCCGAGGTGAAGGTAGTACTGGTGAACCGTCCCGACGTCGGAGCCTACGGCGGAGGCTCGGAAGCGGCTAACGCTCTCGCCGCTCCCGCCATCGCCGCCGCGCTGTTCGACGCTACCGGGCAAGCGGTTCGTCGATTGCCGCTGAAGCCCGAGTATGTGATGGCAGCGCTCAAGGCCTGACGGCAGACATGCATGGCCTGTGGCTTCCAGCTCCCGTCACATCGCCGCGTTGAGCGATCGCATCGAAGACCGGATCAATGGGTCCGTCCGTATCAAGATTCCGCGTGATATGATCGGCGGAGTCCTATGAAACCACGATTTCTTGCTGCCCTTTGTCTGGTTGCGCTCCCCCTCGCCGCGCAGCTTCCCGCGCCGAATAAGGCAGGCATTTCTGCCGGTCATGACGTGCTGCGTGCCAAGGACGTGGATGCAGCCAACAAGTTCTGGCAGGCGCTGGGTGCGAAGCCGGTACAGTTCGCCGGACGGCTAAACCTGAACATGTTCCCCGGAGTCCTCATTCTCAGTATCGCCAACGGGGGCGGAGGCGGCGGACAGAAAGGAGCCCCGAAGGCTGCTCCCGTGACTCCTCCGGCTCCTCCCGCTGAGTTGCTCGGAAGCGAAGGATCGTCGCTCGATTTTATTGGCTTCTCGGTGAAGGATCTCAAAGGATCCCTCGCCAACTGGGCAGACGCCGGCATTAAACCGCTTCCCGGCGGGACCGGCAAACAGGTATACGTGATGTCGCCCGACAAGATCAAGGTTCGGATCACCGAAGACAAGTCGCAAGCCGCGCCCATCGTCGCGGACACGATCAAGATGATGGTCCCTAACGTCGCCGAGGCGCAGGCCTGGTACGCGAAGATCTTCGGCGCGGAGATGGTGAAGCACAACGGCGAAATGGTCGCCGACATCCCCGGCTCCCGCATCATCTTTGAGCAGGCCAAGACGCCCGTCGCTCCCTCGAAGGGCCGCGCATTCGATCGCATCGGTCTCGAAGTCGTCGGACTGGACGCGTTCGTCAAGAAGTTGGAAGACGCAGGCATCAAGCTCGACAGCCCCTACCGTGGCAAGAATGAAGCCATGAACGCCGGTTTCGCCGTGTTCCAGGATCCCTTCGGGACCTTGATCGAGATGAGCGAGGGCCTTTCCGCCGTAAAGTAGGCCGACGGTCAAGCTGCCGTACGGTAAGCTGAAGTCACGGTGATCCAGCCGACGTACGCTCCCGCGCAATCAGCGGCTGCTCGCATTCATCGCCATCTGGCGAAGCATTCTGTCGTGCCGGAATCGGGGCGGGTCGCCACTCTGCCGGATCTCCCGACGCTCGCGGCGTTAATCGATGCCGCCTTCTGGACCAGTCTCCGCCGCGAGGAGGGCTATGTCCCCCGCGTCTCGTTGGCCTTCGTTGCGCCGGCGGAAGTGATGGATGCCGTCGCGTTCGCCGCTTCGCATTCCCTGGAGCCCAAGGACCTCACCAAGCTGGCGGCCGCGGTGGAGCGCTCCGGCCTGCACCTCGGCGTTTATCATCAGCATTCCGAGTTACGAGCCTGGGGCATCACCCGGACACTGCCGCGCTTCTGCGTGGTGCTGGAGGTGCTCCAACCCGGCCTGGTCGTGGTGAAGCGCAGCCCGGCCGAGGAATCCGGAAAATTCATCAACATCGCCGTGCTGCAAGGCGACGAGGTCAAGATCATCGACCCGGACGCCGCCACGCGTCCCGACTATCAGTTCACCGCGGATGCCACCGTGAACGTCCTGCTCCAACTCGCGGTATCGATGCGCGCGCACGGCCGGGGCGGTACGCTGCTGGTGGTTCCCGCGGGCTCGGAGAACTGGACGGAATCCATTCTCCAGCCCGTCACGTACTCAATCGAGCCCGCGTTCTCCGGCCTCGCCAAGATTATGCGGAAAGACGTCGGAGCCAAACCGAGCCGCCGCTGGGAAGACGCGCTCGCGCGAGCCGTGGATGTGATCGCCGGACTGACCGCCGTCGATGGAGCGACCGTGATCACTGCCGACTATGAGTTAAGGGCGTTCGGTGCCAAGATCATCCGCCGCAAAGGCTCACCGATTGTGGCTCAGGTGATCGTCACCGAGCCGATTGAAGGGGGAACTCCGGTGATCGCCGAACCCGCGCAGTTCGGAGGCACGCGGCACTTGTCCGCCGCGCAGTTCGTGCACGATCAACGCGACGCCCTGGCGCTGGTTGCTTCGCAGGACGGGCGCTTCACCGCCTTCGCGTGGTCGCAGAGCGAAGATGGCGTGCATGCCAATCGCATCGATGCGCTCTTACTTTAACTCTAGGTGCGCAACAGCCCGAGCGGATCGCTTGGCTTGAATCCCGGAAACACCGGACCCAAGTCGCTTTGCCCGAGATGCCCGCGAATCAACTCACTCAACACCGACCGGAAATCCGTCGTCACGGCGAGGTCGCGTCCTTCGAAGAGCTGTTCCTTTTCCAGCCCCGGCCACTGGCCGTAAACCTTGCCGCCTTTCACCGGACCACCTAACACCATCATCAAACTTCCGTGCCCATGATCGGTGCCCGCGTTCCCGTTTTCTTCGGCCGTCCGCCCGAATTCCGACATGGTGACCAGAACGATATCTTCCATCTTGTCCCCCATATCAGTGCAAAACGCGGCCATCGCGCTGGAGAATTGCCGCAGCAAGTTCGCCATTTGCGCGGTCTCATTCTGATGAACATCCCAGCCGCCGATTTCGGCGAAAGCGGCCTGAATTCCGGCCTCTGCCTTGATGAGTTTTGCAAGCTGTTGGAGGTTACGGCCGAGCTCGCCGCCTTGGGCGTATTGGGGTTGGGCTCCGTTTTGGGGCGTGTAGGGGCTGCGGTTGATGGACTGGATCACTTTCATCGCCTCGAAGGCGTCTTTTCCGGTGCGGCCGAGGGAGGCGTCGGGAGTCGCGGCGTACATGCTTTCGAGGATGGACGAGGCGTCCTGGTTGCCCATGTTGAATTGCTGGGAATCGCCGAGGGCGATGGCTTCGTGGGCTCCGCGCAGGGTTCGCGAGACCTGGTTTCCCATGGAAACGGCGCGGAGCGGAGAGGCGTCCGGGCCGGGGTCGGGGAGGGCGCGATTGAGCCAGCCGTCGCCGAGGGTTTTGCCGGAAGTGCCGGACTCCATATAATCCTGGGCGTCGAAGTGCGAGCGCGAGGAATCGGGCGAGCCGGTGGCTTCAACGATCGCAAACTGCTGCTTGTCCCAGAGGGCCTTGAGAGGCTGCATCGCTCCGTTCAGGGCAAACTTTCCGTCGAGGTCGATGGCTTGCCCGTTCAAGGCAACGTTGATGGCATTGTTTACATTCGTCGGGGCTGGTCCTGCGGGCGGGGCAATCCCGAGAGTCGGCCGCAACTCGCGGTAGCGCTTCTCCGCGAAGGGGGCGACAATGTTGAGGCCGTCGGCTGCGCCGCGTTGGAAGATCACGACCAGGGTTTTGCGCTTCTTGCCGTCGGCGGAAGCTGCGCGCGCGAGCCAGGAGGGGAAGGCGCCCATCCCCGCCATGACCAAAGACGAGTTTCGCAAAAAGATTCGCCGCGACAACATGGTTCCTGTCACCTCCTCTGGAAATCCGGTGAACCGAGCACTAACGATGCGATGAAGGGCGGAGCCTTGTCCTTGCCGCCGAGGCCGGCTTCGAGGGCGGCCTGGGTTTGAGGAGAGGGATCACGCCCCAAAAGATCCCGGGCAATGGAAGGCTCATCTTTTCCGGCGAGGCGAGCTGGGTCCAGCTTCACGCCCGGGACCAGGCCCGAGGCGAGCGCGGCGGAAAAGTTCATCCGGCCCATTACGCCGACGGTGCTGAGCCAGCCTTCTCCGGTGTTGGCATAGCCGGTGGGCTCCAACTTGTTGTAGAGCGGCTCGCCCAGATCGGAAACCTTCTGGACCAAAGTGTAGGCGTCGCTGGCATCGCTGCCCAGGGCACGGACGGCACTGACCACCATCTCAAAGGGGGATTTCACCTTGGACTGCCACGCTCCTTCGGAAAGAAACTCGGGTGAGGTAAACAGTGTGTCGAGGACGGCACGCAGATCGCCGTCGGTCTTGGTGAAGGTTTGGGCCATGCGGTCGACCAGGGCCTGCGGAGGATCGTCGGCGACGAAGCGCTGGGCGAGCTCGCGGGAGATGAACTTCGCGGTGGAGGGATGGTGCGCCAGGATGTCGATGACTTGCAGACCGTCCTGCTCTCCGCCGCCCGCTGCGATCTTGTGGCCCAGCACAGTCTTCTCGCCGAAGTCGTGCATAAAGGGCGCGAAAACGAACTCCGGGTTTTCGGGATCGCGGACGGTCCAGCCGGTGAAGCAGCGCGCGACATTGATGACGTCCTCCTGCGTGTAGCCGCCTTTGACGCCAAGGGTGTGGAGTTCCATCACTTCGCGCCCGTAGTTTTCGTTAAGGCCGCGGGCTTGCTGGAGCCCGAACGCGGGGATCAGGGAGTTCGCTACGCCGTTCACAGTGCCGCGGCGGGGAGCGAAGGGTCCGACGTTGAACGAGTCGGGCGCCATGGATTCCCAGTTATCCAGGTAATAAAGCATGGCGGGATGGCGCGACGTGGCCAGCAACAGATCCTTGAATTTCCCGAGGACGTGGGGGCGAATAGCGTCGCGCTCATAGCTGCCGATCAGCAGGTGGACGAGGTTCTGGACTTGGGCTACATTCTTGTCCTGGTCCACGTTGAAGTGGTTGTACCAGAAGTCGACCAGCACTTCTTCAAGCTGGCGGTTGGAGTAGACGGCGCGAAAAATCTTGGCTTCTTTGAGATCTTCACTCGCGACCTGGCGAGGGGCGCGGCGGAACTGTCCCGCGCGGCGCAACTCAGGAATGGAGGCGAGAGCAGTCTGAGGAAGAAGACCGGCGACCTGAGCGCGCTTGTCGGGATCGAGGTAGGCGAAGAGAGCTTCGATCTGCTCGCGATTGCCGGAGCGGGCGACCGCGATCTGATCGGGGTTGAGGAGATCGGCAAGCTGCGGATTGCGGCGGCGGTTCTCCTTCTGCACCTCCTCGTCGCGCACCTTGCGAGCTTCTTCGCCTTCCTTCTTAAACTCGGGCGTGTGTTCCAGCACGGCAGGGGATAGAGTCGCGAGGACTTGGCGGCGCTTGTCGGGATCGAGAGCCTTGAGGACGGCGGTGCGTTCTTCGGCGGTGCCGATCTGCACCTTGCGCATGTCGTCATTGGAAAGAAGGGCGTTCAGCGGCTGGATGATCTGCTGGATCATCATGTTGACATTGTTTTGCGGTGTGTAATCCTTCACGAGCTCGGGCAGATTCATCCGCAGGGATTCGAGGGGCTTCAGCTTCGCGTCGAGAACCGGGTTTTCCGCAATCTGGTCGGGATGAAGCTGGAGTTGAATCCATTTCGCGACGCCGACGCGGTGGACTTCTTCGACATCGCCGGGCCGTGCGCCGAAAGTGAGTCGGTTCAGTGTCTGGACGATTTGCCGGTCGGGGGAGAGGCGTTGGTCGAAGGCACCGGAGGCGTGGCCGAGGAGAGCGGCGCCGGTCAGCAGCAGTGCCGTAGTGGCGAATGTCAGTACCAAGCGTTTCATGGACGCCGTACCTCCACGAAGGAATAATATCGGAATCCAGACTCAATTCCGACTGCCATTAGTATACATCTGGGACGTTTTTCGAAGGGGGAGCGGGCAGCGGGGATGTTTCGGTTGTGTTTCGTCTCTCCGCGCCGTTACGGCGAGACGTTCCATAACAATTCCTGATTGCGTCTATCCAAATCTTTTGTCTTGAGCCTGTGGGGATTCGTTGCCATACTGGACCATGGCCATTCAGTACACGGCAGGGAATCCGCGGGCGATCATTTCGCTCCACGTGTTCCTCCGACTGACTGCGATGGACGTCTGCTGCGGTCCCCCGGTGTCTCCCTTCTTTTCTTAATTGCTTAGCGTGAAGTGTGGAGCAAAGAAGGAGGGCGCATGCGCCTGACCGGACCAAAGTCTCCCCGGCAAGAATCCTGGAAGTACGGCATCGGGTGGAGTGCTGCCGCTGCGGGCCAGGACACCGACCGCGGAGTGGACGAGACTACCAGTAAATATCCGCTCGCGAACCCGCGCGGGCACATTTCTCTCCGCGTGTTTCTTCGCCTGACGGCGATGGATGTTTGCTGTGGTCCTCCTTTGCCCTTCCGCCGGCGGATGGAAGGTCTGAAACGCGAAGGAAGGATTCCATGGGAAAAGACTGTTTTGCCGATTTGCCACGCACCGAGCGGGACGTGATGCCCGCCGAGTCCGAAGTGCTGCTGCTGCACCGGATCAGCTCGATCATCAGCTCGAAGTTATCGCTGGACGAGATGCTGGGCGAGGTGATTGGGTTCACGATCCAGGCGACGGCGTGCGATGCGTGCCTGGTGTATTTGCTTGATCGGGCATCGAATGAGCTGGTGTTGCGCGCTTCGCAGGTGCCGCATTCGGCGGCGCTGGGCAATGTCCGCATGAAGATGGGGCAGGGCGTGACGGGGTGGGTGGCGCAGCATCAGGAGGTGGTCGCTCTGTCGTCGAACGCTTCGAAGGATTCGCGGTTTATCCCGTTCCAGGGCTTGATCGAAGACACATACCAGGCATTTCTCTCGGTGCCGCTGGTGAGTGGCGGGGATCTGGTGGGCGTGGTGAACGTGCACCATCGCGAGCCGCATCAGCACAGCGATTGGGAGATCGGGCGGCTGAAGTTCGTGGGCGAGCAATTGGGGCTGGCGGTGGCGAAGAGCCTACTGGCGGAAGAGAATAGCCGGCTGCTGGAAGAGACGATCGAGTTCAAGAGGGAGTTGGAGACTCGGAAGGTACTGGAGCGGGCGAAAGGGATTCTGCAACGCAAGATGAGCCTGACCGAGGAGGAAGCGTATCTGATGCTGCGGGACCAGAGCCGGAAATTGCGGAAGCCGATGAAAGAACTCGCGGAAGCGGTGATTCTGTTCGAGGAGATGGGGAAGGAGAGCAGCTAGCGGGCCGCCGTTAGCGACGCGCGGCGTCTTCGGTGTCCAGGTCGGGATCAAGGGATCCGTCGGCAGCGGTGCGGAGCAAGGAGGCGCTCTCGAATTGAAAGCGTTCGGAGAGAACGTCCCTTGCGCTGAAGGAGGGCTTGCCGACGCCGGCATGATCGTGCTCGCGAGAGTTGGCGAGGACGTGTAAGAATTCGTGGGCGACGAGGCGGCCCATGGCCCGGCCATAAAGGAAATCGCGCTTGGCGCCGGGCTCGAGGGCGAGGAATGGCGAGAGCATCTTGGTGAGCGTTTCGCACTCCAGCCAGCTGAAGGGGAGCACTTCACCGTCGACCACCGCGCTGGAGGCGAGGCTCACGTTCTTGGTGAGAGGTTCGACGGCCCCGGGGTTCTCCGGCACCTGGCAGACGCCGCGGAGTTGGAGCACCGCCACAGAAGCGCCCTCGACGCTTTGGCTGGACTCGCCTTTCTGGCGCCAATCGACGCGGTATCCGGCGGACTGCAGGAGCGTGTTGACTTCGCGCTGCATTTCCTGAATCGGTTGAAGGGGTTGATGGGGGAGCGTCGTGAGGTACACGACCACTTCACGACTCGGGGGAGGGACGGGTTCCGCCCGGACGGCAGCGAGGCCGAAACTAAGTAGGCAACACACGGTTGCCGGTAAACGCGCAGACATGGCGCAAGCCCGGACTCATTATACACAAGTCGGGCATGCGATGAGGCGGGCGCGAAATCGGCGGTGCGAGGCGGGTTTTGGGGGTCCGGTTTAGGGCTGCTTCGGACTGAACCTCCAGACGTTGCCGTCGCGTAGATTCGAGAGCCAAACCGAGCCGTGGGCGACTCGAATGGAATCGCCGCCCGGGCCGAACCACTGTTTGACTACGGTGTTGGTGGAGGGGTCGATCTCGCTGATGGGAATCTCAAAGACGGTGGCCCAGACGTGGCCTTCGCCGAAAGCGATCTCGCCGCCGGTGCCGGGGACTCCGACTTCAATATTGGTGATGAGCTTGCCGGTTTTCGCATCCACCCGGCTGACGGTGCCGTCGCCCTGGTTGAGGGTCCAGACAGAGCCGGCTCCAGAGGTGACGAAGCGCGGGCCAGGGCCGACGGGGACCGAGAAGATCACTTTCGCGGTTTTGGGGTCGACGCCGGTGAGCATGTTGGCTTCCGGAGTGGTGACCCAGACCGCGCCTTCTCCGTAAGTGACGCCGGCCGAGTTGGGGAGCACGGGGACTTCGGCGGTCACGGTGTTCGTGGAGGGGTCGATTTTCGAGAGGACGCCTTTCGCATCGGTAACGAGCCAGACGGCCTCGGGGCTCGCCGCGATGCCGCCTTCGCTCGCGGAAGGTCCGACGGGAACGGTCGCGACGACGGTGTTGGTTTTCGTGTCGATGCGCGAGACGGTTTTATCGCCACAACTGGGGACCCAGACGCTGCCGAATCCGGCGGCGAGTCCCGCGCAGGGCCGCTTGCCGACGGTGATCACGGCAGTGACGGTGTTGGTCTTGACGTCCATGCGGTGGACGGTGTTCTTGGGTCCGTTGGAAACCCACTCGGCATCTTCGGTCGTCACTTGCCAGTCCGGTGTGCCTTCCGCTTTGAAGATGGCGTCCGGAGTTATAGAGGACATCTCGCGGCGGACGCCGGGGGTGGCGACTCCGGGTTTGGGCGGGCGTTTGGGGCGCTGCTTCTTTTGCTGATCGGGCGCGGGAACTCCGCTGGGTGCGGGGTCCTGAGCGAGCAGGAGCGCGAGCGGGAGCGCGGCGGCGGTGAGCGAGAGAAGGATGTGGTTGGGTCGCATGAGGGGGTCCTTTGTAGGGCTCTATTCGGCCAGGGTCGCGACGATGCGCTTCGGATCGAAACGCTCGACGGTGCCCTTGGCGGGATTGGCGAGCCAGATGGCGCCGGTGCTGACGGAGAGGAGTCCTCCGCCTTCGCCCCAGAACTGTTGAACCACGCGTTCCTTTTCATTGGTCGTGTCAATGCGGGTGAGCGGGAAGCCAGCTTGCGTCACCCAGAGGAATCCTTCGCCGTAGGCCAGGTTGCCACCCGCGTTGGGGACGGCGAGGTCGATGGTCTTGATGACTTTGTTGGTTTTGGGATCGATGCGGTCGATCTTGCCATCCTTGTCGCACAGGACCCAGACAGAGCCCGCGCCGAAAGCGAGGCTGCGTGCCCCGGCAGAGACTTCGATGCGCTGATCGACGAGGTTCGTGACGGGATTGATGCGGAGGATTCGCTTCTCCGTGGGGCAGGTGACCCAGAGTGAGGACTCGCCGGATGCCAGCATGTTGCATCCCGCGGGAAGGCGGAGCTCGCCGACCACCAGGTTTTGAAGGGGGTCAATGCGGGAGAGGGTGGTTTTGTTATCGGTGAAGGCCCACACGCTATCCGAGGTCGCGGCGAGGCCGAGGGTGGAATCGCCGGCGCCCACGGCAAGAGTCGCAGTGATCTTGTTGGCTTTGGTGTCGAAGCGAGTGATGGTCTGGCTACCGCAGTTGGGAATCCATAGACTGCCGAACGCGACGATCGATCCAGAGCAGGGCTTCTTGAGATCCGCGATGGGCGTGCCCGGTTTGTTGGTCTTAAGATCGATGCGAGCGAGCAGGTCCTTCGTGGAGCTGGGGACGTAGACGGAGTCCGCCACGGTCATCCAGCCGGGGGATTCCACGGGAATCTCGGCCTCGGCTTTCAGGCTATCGAAGGAAATCTGGATGCCCGGGGTCTTGATTCCCGTCTTCGGGGCGACCGGCGCGGGCGGAACATTTTTGTCGGATTTCGTTTTGGCCGTCGGCGGAGGGGCGGCGATCGCGGCGGCTCCGAAGAGGCAGAAACCAGCGGCTATAAGGATACGCATAAGCACTCTTTTCGTCCTGCTGAAATTAAAGAGAAGTGGCCCGACGTGGGAGAGAGGAACAGCTTTGGACTCAACGCAGGCTTGCGTTCGTCGCGGGGCCTCAGCAGAACAGTGAGCGCGATCTTACGGGAGGTTTCCCGGAAAGACGCGCATTACCGCGAGGCGTGGATCGAGCGGCTACAGAGCCGCCGAGACGTTCCCAGTATACGTTCTTGTGCGGCGCTGCGCTAGAGGAAACTGATCGTAAGTTTTTATGCGCACGATACCGATTTTTATGGGGCTTGCGGAGAGTCGAGCGAGTTTGCGCTTGACTTGCACGAACCTTACGCGGTACTTTAGCAAGTGACTCCCGCCTGTTGTCCGGAAGTCATCCCGCAAGTGTCGGACCTGGCCCGGTAAGCCCCAGGCTCCTGTAGCGCCCTCCTGATTCACCCCTCCTGTCCCTGGGTTTCATTCCAAACAGTTCTCTTTTTTCGGGCTTAGGCCGGAGGTGAAGTTTTGAGACGCACGACACTCTTGATAATTGCCGTTGGCTCTGCGGCGATGACTCTTTCCGCTCAGACGCCAGATGCCGCATCTTCGGATTTCTTCGAGAATAAGATCCGCCCATTGCTTTCGAGCAACTGCTATTCCTGCCATGCCGAATCGGGGCTCGGAGGTCTGCACGTAGACAGCCTGGAAGGGCTCGTGAAGGGCGGCGATCACGGCTCCGCGCTGGTTCCGGGCGATCCGGAGAAGAGCCTGCTGATTACGGCGGTGCGGCAAACCCGGCCGGACATCCAGATGCCGCTGGGCGGCAAGCTGAAGGATTCCGAGGTGGCGGATCTTACGGCATGGGTGAAGGCCGGAGCCACATGGCCGAAGGATGCGCCGGTGACTTCGGCCACCGCCAAAGCCAAATACGTGATTACTCCCGAGAGGAAACAGTTCTGGTCTATGTTGCCGCTTTCGACGCCCCCGGCCCCCGCGGTCAAGGATCCGAAGTGGGCAAAGACGAACGTTGATAAGTATGTTCTGGCGAACCTGGAAAAGCAGGGAATGAAGCCGATGCCCGCCGCGAACAAGCATGACTTGATTCGCCGCGCCACGCTGGATCTCACGGGTTTGCCCCCGACGCCGGAAGAAACGGCGGCGTTTGAGAAGGACAATTCTCCCGACGCGTTCGCCAAGGTGGTGGACCGGCTCCTGGCGTCTCCCCATTACGGCGAACGCTGGGGTCGCGTTTGGCTCGACGTCGCGCGCTACGGCGAAGACGATTATCGCAGCTTGAATCCGAATCCGAAGGGCTACCGGCCGTATCCCAATGCGTACGCGTATCGCGACTGGGTGATTCAGGCGATGAACGACGACATGCCGTACGACCAGTTCGTGATGGCGCAGCTGGCGGGCGATTTGATGGATCCGAAGGTCCGCTACAAGATGCTGCCGGGAACCGGGTTCCTTGGCCTGGGTCCGTGGTATTACGACAACGGATCGAACGAAGTGACCCGCGCGGATGAAAGGCACGACCGTGTGGACGCGGTGACACGCGGTTTCCTCGGGTTGACGGTGGCGTGCGCGCGGTGCCACGACCACAAGTACGATCCGATCCCGCAGACCGATTACTATGCGCTGGCGGGCATCTTCTACAACACCGTTTACGAGGAGTATCCGACCGCGCCGAAGAAGATCGTGGACGAGTTCAGCAAGATGGAAGAAGACCTGGACATGAAGCAGAAGGTGCTCCAGGAAGAGCAGAATAACCAGGGGACTGAGCTCTCCCGTGTACTGGTGTTGCAGATTTCGAACTACCTGCAAGGTGTCTACGACGTGACCGGCAAGACGAAGAAGGACGCTGCGCAAGTGGTGGAATCCCGCAAGCTCGATTACGAGTTGCTGGAGCGCTGGGTCAAATACATGGGCAAGCCCACCGACAAGTACAAGAACAAGGTGGAATGGCAGGCCATGATCAAGAAGGGCGGGACTCCGGACGAGGCCAAGAAGCTGGCGGAGAAGTTCCAGGAAGAAGCCGTCACCGTGATGCTGGCGAAGAACGATCTGGACGCGCAAAACAAAGTGATCGCGGATAAAGATATGGAAGGAACGAAGCCAAAGAAGCGCACGGACAAGCCGAGCAACTTCGTCTCAAACAGGGATTTCAATCCGGGTTCGTGGCTGCGGCTGATGGGCCTGCCGGAAGAGCAGAGCAACTTCTATACGGAGATCTTCCAGCGCGAATTGAAGGACGACGAAGATCCGAATGCCATGGCAGCGGCCGGAGGGCGGCAAGGAAATCCGGGCGTGCTGCTGTTCCGCGGCTGGGGCTTGCAGACTCGTATCGGACCCGAAGCTCAGGCCCGGTTGAAGACCATGCAGGACGATGTAGACGCGGCACGGAAGAAGCTGGATCCGCACTATCCGTTCATTCACGGCGTGAAGGATTCCGAGACGCCGACGAACATCCAGTTGGCGCTGCGCGGCAATCCGGAGAATCTTGGCGAGGAAGTCCCGCGGCACTTCCTGAGCGTGTTCTCGGACGGCGATCCCAAGCCGATGACACAGGGGAGTGGCCGGCTAGAACTGGCGCAGGACATCCTGAAGCAGCCGCTCGCGATGCGCGTCATCGTCAATCGGATTTGGAAGGGGCACTTCGATACCGGAATCGTGGACACGCCGAGCAACTTCGGGCAGATGGGTGAGCGCCCGTCGAATCCGGAGCTGCTGGAGTATCTGGCGAGTACGTTCGTGAAAGATGGCATGTCCATCAAAAAGCTGCACCGCGAGATCATGCTGAGTTCGGTTTATCAACTGTCGACTCAGAATGACGAAGCGAGTTACGCGAAAGATTCCGGCAATCGTTCCTACTGGCGCTTCAATCGCCGCCGGTTGGACGCAGAAGAGTTGCGCGATTCGGTATTGACTGTGGCCGGGAATCTGGATGATGCGGTCGGCGGACCGTCAGAGGATCTGACGCCTGCTTACACCCGCCGCACCGTTTACGGCAAGGTGAGCCGCTACAAGCTGGACACCTACTTGCAGACCTTCGACTTCCCGTCGCCGAACATCAGCGCGGAGAAGCGCTTCACGACGACAGTGCCGTTGCAGCGCTTGTTCCTGATGAATAGTGACTTCATGCAGATCGAAGCCGAGGAGTTTGCCAAGAGGGTCGCGAGCGAGCCGGACAACCGGGCGCGGATTCGTAAAGCGTACCAGCTGGCATACAATCGCGAGCCGAGCGAAGCGGAGGTCAAGCTGGGACTGGATTATCTGCACACGGAGCCGCTGAAGGAATACGAAGAGAACAAGAATAAGCCGCCTGCCGCGGGTGCCGGACAGGGCGGACGCCGCGGGCGCGGCGGTGGGGCAGGTGGCGGAAGCGGCGCGGCGCCTGCGCCCGCGACGGCTCCGGCGGAACCTGCGGGTTCCGGAGTAATCACCGGCAGCGCAGCCACTGAGGCGCCTGCGGAGAAAACTCCGAAGGCGAAGACGATGGCGGCGAAGGAGGCTTCGAACGGTGAGGCGCCCGTAGCGAAACCGGAGGCCGCCGGTGGAGCTTTGCCCGATGTACCCGTGGCCCCGGATGCAGCGGGCGGAGGAGCGGCAAACGCCAATGCGGCGCCCGCAGACGACAACGCAGGGATGGGGATGGGAATGATGGACGGTGTTCCGGGCATGGGCGGACGGCGGGGCAATCGTCCCGGCGCTCCGGTCGAGGTGAAGTACGATCCCACGGCGTGGGGCCGGTATACCAAAATTCTTCTCAGCTCCACAGAATTCCTGTTTATTAACTAAGGACTTCAAACATGTTTGACCACAAACCTTCTAACCCCGTGACTCGCCGAGAGGCTCTGCGCCGTGTCGGCAATGGTTTCGGCATGATGGCTTTTGCGAGCTCTCTGAGCCAGTCCCTGCTGCGCGCCGGTGTTTCGACGCCGGATGGCAGCGGGATTCTGACCGGGAAGCTGGACTATCCGCAGCGCGTCAAGCGAGTGATCTTTCTGTTCATGAACGGAGGGTGCTCGACGATCGACTCGTTCGATCCCAAGCCGGCGCTGGAAAAGTACGATGGCCAGCCGCTTCCCGGCGGGCAGATCAAGACCGAGCGGCGCACGGGCGAGCTGATGAAGTCGCCATTCAAGTTCAAGAAGTACGGCCAGTGTGGAATGGACGTTAGTGAGCTCTGGCCGCACTTGGGCGAGGTGGCGGACGACATCTGCTGGATCCGGTCGGTGTATACGGAGATCCCGAATCATGAGCCCTCGTGCCTCATGATGAACACCGGCGCCAACCAGGCTGGCCGCCCTTCGATGGGAGCCTGGATCACCTACGGGCTGGGGACCGAGAATCAAAATCTTCCTGGCTACGTGGTGCTGTGTCCGGATATTCCGACCACGGTCGGGCCTCCCCTGTGGAGCAATGGATTTCTTCCCGCGATTCACCAGGGAACCTATATTTCGAATCGCGTCCAAGCCGGAGCCGCGGATGGCAGCGACGACATGGCCGCGGAAGATATGCCCGCGGAGACCATGGAAAAGGACAAGGACGGCAAGGAGAAAGTCAAGAAAGTCGTCATCGAGAAGAATTTCGATCCGAAAAAGCTGGTAAATTACGTGAATAATCCGAAGTTCACGTTGACCGAACAGCGGCGTGAGCTGGACTTGCTCCAGAAGATCGAAGGCATGCGCGAGGAAGCGACGGGATCGGACGCGCAGGTGGAAGCGGTCATCAAATCGATGGAGACTGCCTACCGGATGCAGACTGATGCGCCGGAAGTTTTCGATGTACGGAAGGAATCGCAAGCGACGCTGGATCTGTATGGACCGGGCCCGGTGGCTCGCGGGGTTCTCACGGCGGCTCGACTCGCGGAAAAGGGCGTCCGGATGGTACAGGTCTATTACTCGAAGGGCGATCCCTGGGACGCGCACGCCGACATCATGGCGCACAAGACCAATGCCAAGAATTCCGACCAGGCGTTCGCAGGCTTGATCAAGGATTTGAAGCAGCGCGGGCTCTGGAAGGACACGCTGATCGTGTGCGGATCGGAATTCGGACGGACTCCGGTGCGCGAAGTGGGTGGCGGCGGCGGGGCCGGTGTGAAGCGCGGCCGTGACCACAATCCCTTCGGGTTTACGATGTGGCTTGCGGGCGGAGCGGTGAAGGGCGGCACGATCTACGGAGCCACCGACGACTTCGGCTTCAAGGCGGTGGAGAAGCCGGCGCACGTGCACGATGTCCACGCGACGATCCTCTACCTCATGGGCATCGATCATAAGAAGCTAACGTACCGGTACAGCGGAAGAGATTTCCGCCTGACGGATGTCGCGGGTAACGTTCTCCACGACTTAGTGGCGTAAGAGACAAGATTTCTGCGGTATTGACGCGGCCCCTCCTTCCTGGGCGGGGCTGCGTCTTTTTGTTTGTAGAGGCCAGTGCAAGTGTCTCCCGTTCGGCGTATATACATATTATTGTAGGTATTTACGTACCGGCATTATAAGTCCGATAGGACATTTCTATTTGACTCGCTTGTGTTCTTCTCCTATCCTAGCGAAATAGAGGTTGGCGTCCCTGGGTCGGGACTCTTTCCGTAGCCGTTTACATCGCGTTCTCCTTGTAAGAGACAAAGTTTTACCCTCGTCTCACTGTCCACAACCCCGCATACAAAGGAGTTTCAACGATGATGAAATTAGCGTTTGTGTCAGCGCTATTCGCCGGACTGCTGAGCGTGCCTCTGGCCGCTCAAACGAGTTCCCTACAGGGGGTCGTGACCGATCCCCAAGGTGGAGCAATTCCTACCGCCATTCTTACTATCACCAATACGAGCACAACTGCGGCTCGAAAGAGTGTGGCCAATGAGAGCGGCAGTTACAACTTCCTGCAAATGCCTCCCGGGACTTACAAACTGGAGGTCCAGAGTCCCGGTTTCACCACCAAGACAACCGAGGTAACGCTACAGGTGAACGAGCCGCTCACCTTGAACCTTGAACTGGCGCTCGGCCAGACGACGGACGTCGTGAACGTCACCGCTGAGGTGGTGCAGATCAACACGACGGACGCGACTGTCGGCAATCCGTTTACCGAAACACAGGTGAAGGAGTTGCCGCTGCAAACCCGAAATGTGGTGGCGCTGCTGAGCGTCGAGCCGGGTGTCAGTTCCACCGGCCAGGTGCTGGGCGCGCGGCCGGATCAGAACAACGTGAAACTGGACGGCGCCGACGTCAACGACAACCAGGGCGCAAACGGCTTCAACGCGGTGCTGCCCATTCCGCTGGACTCGGTGCAGGAATTCCGGACCACCATCGCGGGGCAAGGCGCCGACCTCGGACACGCGGCGGGCGGCCAGGTGTCCATTGTCACCAAAAGCGGTTCGAACGCTTTCCACGGCTCGCTCTACGAATTTAATCGCAACACGTTGTTCGAGGCGAACGACTGGTTCAGCAACCGCGCGGGCGTGCCCCGTCCGGCGCTGATCCGGAACCAGTACGGCACCTCGATTGGCGGACCGATCCTCAAGAACAAGCTGTTCTTCTTCTTCAATTGGGAAGCGCGCAAAGATCGCAGCGCGGCGAGCAAGACTGCCACCGTTCCGTCGGATAGTTTTAAGCAAGGCATCATCAAAGTGCTGCTGAAGAGCGGCCAAACAGTGTCGCTGAGCCCGGCGGATATTATGGCGATCGACCCGCTGCACCTCGGTGCCAATTCATATGTGATGAACCTGATGCAGCAGTATCCTGCCGGTAACAATCCTCTAGGAGCAGCCGACAAGGGCCTCAACCTGAATCAGCTGTTGTTCAATGCCCCCAGCGTACTGAACAATCACGCCGAAGTCGCTCGCATGGATTACAACATTGACTCGGCCGGAAAGCACACCGTTATGGTGCGCGGAACACTGAACGGCGCGTCTCAAACTCCGACCGCAGGTCTGGCGATTCTGCCCGGTTACGCGCCGTCGCAGCAGTCGCTGGATAACTCGCGCGGCGTGGCTGTCCGGTACACCGCGGTTCTCTCCCCGAACATCGTGAACGTCGTCAACTACGGTTACACGCGCCTCGGCCAGGCTTCGACCGGGAACCAGAACGTTGTTCCGAGCATCGGACTGACGACGCTGATCCCGACGACGCGTCCTTCGGCCCGCATTTCGCCCACCCACGACATCACCGACGATTTGACGTGGACCAAGGGTCGCCATACGATCCAGGCTGGATTCGACTACCGATTTAACGAGAACGACCGGCTCGCGTACAATAACCTGCCCAGCTACAGCTTCAGCCGCAACACGTTGCTCGGCCTAGGCGCGGACATCACCGGCGATGTCACGTCGTACTTGCAGCCCACCTACGGAGCTAGCGTCGCTTTGGCGTCCACCACCAACGTCACCAACGCCTTCGGCACGTTGTTCGCGCTCCTCAATAGTTACGGGGCAACGTACAATTTCGGGATCAACGGCCAGGCGATCCCGTTCGGCAATCCCATCACCCGCGACTTCGCTTCGAAGTCTCCGGAGTTCTACGTTCAGGACGTCTTCAAGATGAAGCCGAACTTGACTCTCACGGCGGGGTTGCGCTATTCGCTGTATGGGGTTCCGTACGAGCAGAACGGCGTTGAGGTGATTCCGCAGACGTCTTTGAGCGAGTACTTCGCGGAACGCAACGGAGCGCAGCTCTACGGGATTCCGAATTCGGTGCTCCCGACTTCGATGGTCAGCTACAAAATCGGCGGTCCGGTGAACAATGCGCCGGGCTATTACCCGCTGGACAAGAAAGATCTTGCGCCGCGAATCGCTGTGGCGTACTCGCCCGAATCCGGATCGATGCTCGAGAAGATCATGGGTAAGGGTAGCGTGCTTCGCGCCGGTGCCGGCCTGATCTTTGACAACTACGGCAATGCGATGGCGCAGGGCTTCTCGACCACGGGTTCTCCGGGTCTGGCGACGGCCGTCGCCCAGCCGGTCAACACCAACTTCACCAGCGGCTTCCGCTACACGGGTAGTGGATACCCGACGCTGGTCGCTCCGGCCAGCGGCGCGTTCCCGTTCACGCCTCCCGTGATCCAGGGCGGCTTCACCCGATTCGTCGGCGTGTCCTCCGATCTGAAGGCGCCTTACGAATACCTGCTGACGGCCAACTACGCCAAGCCGCTGGCGAAGCATATGAGCCTGGAAGTCGGCTATGCCGGCCGCCTGAGCCATCGGGGCATCGTACAGCAGGACTTCGGCCAACCGCTGATGAACTTCAAGGACCCGGTGTCCGGGCAAACGCTGAGCCAGGCGGGAACGATCCTGGGAAAAATGTTCGACTCCGGAATCACTGCTGCCATGGTGAAGGCGAATCCGAGCTTGGTGGGCAGTCAGCCGTTCTTTGAGAACATGTTTGGCAAAGCCAAGAACCAATACATCACCGGCAATGCCACGGCGAACTTCTTCTACGATGCGTATGGCAATTACGCCGGCAGCTATACGGACACCATCAACGACATGGACCGTGTCCGGCTGAAGGACGGCACCTGCGACTCAGTCTTCGGTTGCAATACGTTCTTCCCGTTGCAAAACTCGGGACTGACGTCGTACGTGAATGCGGGTAAGAGCTCGTATCACGCGATGACGGTGGTTCTCCGGCGCGCGGTCAGCCACGGTTGGGGATACGACTTCAACTACACCTGGTCGCATGGCATCGACAACGGGTCGAGCTCGGAGACGAGCGGAGGCGCGGCCCTCCAGGATGCATTCCATCCGAACGCCTATCGCGGGCCGTCGGATTTCGACATCCGCCATTCCATCTCGGCCAACGCCGTGGTGGACATTCCCATCGGCAAGGGCAAGGCCCTGTTCGGCTCCATGCCGACGTGGCTGGATGAATTTGTAGGCGGCTGGGAAGTCAGCACGCTATATTCGTTCCGGACGGGCACGCCGATCAACTGCACCGCCGGCGGCGTCTACAACGTGAACTATCTCAACTCCGCCCTTTGCGACGTCCTGCCCGGCGCTTCGGTGCCGGCGAATGGATTCACGTTCGACCAGAACGGGATTCCGAATCTCTTCAAGAACACGAGTGCGGTAAGCAACTTCGTGGCGGGCTATGTGGGCACCGTGGGTATCCGCGGCGTGGTTCGTGGACCTCACTTCTTCAACGATGACTTGGCGGTCAGCAAGTTCTTCCGGCTGCCCAAGGAAGGGATGCGGCTCCAACTCCGTGGAGAAGGATACAACCTGCTGAACCATCCCAACTTCAACAACCCGACGCTGAGTATCGCGGCGCCGACCACGTTTGGCGAGATCACCAGCACCAGTGGAGATCCTCGAGTTCTGCAATTGGCGCTCCGGCTGGAGTTCTAAAAGCCTCGCGACAACGGAAGTGGGTAGTACTTCGGCGGGGGCGGCTTCGGCTGCTTCCGCCGAAGTTTTTTGAGGGGTCTCGCTGGCTCATTCGTAGCGCAGCGCTACCGCAGGGTCTACTCGCAGCGCGCGAAATGCCGGAACCGCGCTGGCGAGACCGGCAACCGCCAGAATAAAGCCCGCCAGGATCGAGAAGGTCGCAGGATCGTAGAAGGGAACGCCGTAGAGGAAGTCCATCGAGCCGGGAAAGATCAACGTCTGGTGGAGCAGCGCGGAGAGGACTGCTGCGGCGGTGAGTCCCGAGAGCATCCCCACAACCACCGGGCGCAGGCCTTGCAAGATCACATCCTTCCACACCGCGGCGGAATTGGCTCCCAACGCCATTCTGATCCCGATTTCGCGGGTCCGCTGGCTGACCAGGTACGCGATGACGCCGTAGATCCCGAGGCCCGCGAGCGCCACCGCCAAGGCCGCGAGAATCGCCGCGAGCACCGCGAATGTCCGGGACATGGTGCGCTGAAGTTCAACCGCGCCTTCATCCAGGTTGAGCAACTCCAGACCGGGAAGCAGATTTTTGTCGGACCTCTCCACGACGGCGGCGATCGCGGAGAGGGCTCGGTTGCGATCGCCTTGAATGCGAGCGAGGATCTCCTGGCGCCGGCCCTGCGGATCAAACCCGGCGGTCAGGAAGATGTGCCCCGGATCGGGCCGCGTAAGGTTGGAGAAGCGTACATCCTTTACGATTCCGATCACTTCAAACGGCACCAGCGTGCCGTGCCAGTCGATATCGATGGAAAAAATCTTCCCCAGGGCGTCTTCGGTGGGCCAGAGGTTGCGCGCGGTGGATTCGGTGATGACCGCGAGACGATCTCCGCGAAGGCTTTCCCTCGCCGAGAAGACGCGGCCGCGCCGCAGCGGGATCTGCAACGTTTCGAAGTATCCGTCGGAGGCGTAGCTCGTGAGCATCTGGGCGCGGGAGTTGCCCACGACGACGGGCGGGGTCCAGGTGCCGCTGAGAGGGACGGCTCCCAGGGAAACGGAGGCGAGTTCGGGAAGCTCCCGGAGTTTGTCCCGCAGGAGAAGGCGGCTCGCAGAGGTCTTCGCGGGATCGTCTCCCGAGCCGCCGAAGAGGGCGGCTACGGTGAAAACCCTGCGGGTCTCAAACCCGGGGTCGGCGGCCTGCGATCGGACTACACCGCGGGACAGGAGTCCCGCCGTCGCGAGGAGCAGCGCGGAGACGGCGACTTGCGCAGCCACAAAGACGCTCCGCAGGTTGGAACGGGATAGATTTCCAAAAGATGTGCCATTGTCTTTGAGGGCGGCCGTCAGGTCGCGGCGGGTGGATCGCAACGCGGGGGATAGACCGAAGAGAATCCCGGAGGCGATCGCGATTCCGAGGACATAGAGTAAAACCCGTCCGTCGGGAGCCAGATTGACGGTGGAAAGGTCACCACCGATGGTCCATGGCAAGCGCTGGAGAGCCAGGCTGAGCAATTTAGTGGACCACACGGAGAGCGACAAGCCGGCGGCTCCGCCGAGGAGGGCAAGCAGGATACTTTCCGAAAGGAGTTGACGGAGGACTCGGGCACGGCTGGCCCCGAGCGCCATGCGGGTGCTGATCTCGCATTGCCGCGACGCGCCGCGGGCCAACAGCATGTTTCCGACGTTCGCGCAGGCCACCAGGAGCACCAGGCCGACCAGGAGCATCACGCCTCCGACCAGCGCCCGGAAGCGGATATCGTCGGTGTTCGGGAAGTAGGTGGTGCGCTGCAAAGTGACGGAGGTGGTCGGATCCGGATCGATGTAGGTCGCCGCTAACTGCCGCACGGCGAGATCGGCCTGAGCCTGGGCCGAAGGGCGAAACGACAAAGGTTTCAACCTTGCGAAGATTTGCAGGTTCTGCTGCTGGGGACTGTTCAGCCAATTCTGTCCCGGCACCAGTTGCGCCTGCATCGAAAGCGGAGCCCAGAAATCCGGAAGGGCGACCTCCACCGTAGTGCCGGTGAAATCCTCGGGCGTGACGCCGATCACGGTGAAAGCGGTGCCGTTCAACTTGAGGGAATGGCCGAGGATCGAGGGATCGTTGCCGAAGCCGCGCTGCCAGTAGCGGGAACTGATCACCGCCACAGGATTGCCGCCCGGAGTCCGGTCCTCCTGGGGAAGGAAGCCGCGGCCGATGCGCAGAGGGATGCCGAGATCCGCAAAGTAATTCGCAGAGACCAGTTGTCCCATGCGCCGCTCGGTGGTTGTGGAGCTGGGTGCCGCGAGTGCGGAGAAGGTCCAGCTGGCGGCCACCAGGCTCGAGAATTGGTCGGTGTGCGAGAGGCTGTAGATGTACTCGCGATACGAGAACCCGTATTGAGACAGGCCTTTGCTGCGGCTTTGTACCCAGCGCTCGAATCGCACGACGTGGTCTGGATCGGCCACGGGCAACGGTTTCAACGCGACGGCGTTATACGCGGTGAAGAGGGCGGTGTTGACGCCGATGCCGAGTCCTAGAGCCATGACGGCGAGCAGCGTGAAGCCAGGAGTCCGCAAAAGAGCCCGCGTGGAGTGGTGCAAGTCCTGAAGGAATTGCTCCAGCCAGATGTGGGAGCGCTCGGCGCGGTGCAGCTCTTTGGTTTGTTCGACACCGCCGTAGGCGCGGCGGGCAGCCAGTGCGGCTTCTGCGGTAGAGAGTCCGCCGCGTTCGAAGTCCTCTTGCAGCAATGCCAAGTGTGCGTCGATTTCTCGCGAGAGGTCGCGTTCAGCGCGGCCGCGTCCGAACAGGCTGACGAATTTGGCGAACCAACGCCGGGCTTCACTGGACATTCAAGTGGACCTCCCTGCCCGCCAGTATTGGCCAAGGTCACTTGTTTGTCAAGTGGAATCCGTGGGACGATTCGAGATCCAGGCTCCGTTGCTAGAATAAGGACGCGACTGAGAGTTTGCCGATGTACACAAACCAGATGTACACAAACCGTAGGAATCGTGTGGGCTTGCTGGGTACGCTTCCGCTCGCCGGCGTTCTGATCCTGGCGGCGGGTTCGTCCTGGCAGGGAAAGCCGATTGCCCAGTGGACCAAAGACGACGTCCGGCAGATTCTGGAGGATTCTCCGTGGACTAAGGCCACAACCGCGGCGATTGCGCGTCCGGATGCCGTGGGTGAGCGGAGGGCGACGGGTAAAACCGGCATGGACCACGGAGTCGGGTTCGACGGGATCAACGGCAAACTCAGACAGGCGGGTGCTCCTGGCTCCGCGGATGGACCGAACGGGAGTGTCCGGACAACGGGCCAGGTGCTGACTCTGCATATCCGCTGGGAGACGGCTCTTCCCGTTCGGATGGCGGAGCTGAAGTCCGACGGCATCGAGCCGGAACTGCCGAGCGACGGATACAGTATCGCGGTCTACGGAGTACCGGGGCCGTTCTTCAAGGGCGATCCGAAGACGTTGGGGGAGCCGTTGAAGAGGGACGCCGTCTTGCGGCGCCAGGGAAAGAAGGACGTGAAGCCTTATAGCGTAGAGGTGTTCCGGCGCGAAGAGGGTCTGGTCATTATCTACGTATTTCCTACTTCCGCCGAGATCGGCAAGAAAGACGGCCGGGTCGATTTCAGCGCCCAAATCGGCAGGATCGTGGTGGATCAACCTTTCAACCTGGAAGAGATGGAGTTCCAGGGCAAGTTGGAACTGTAAGTCCGGGGGATTGGTCGAGTTGCATTTCGCTGCGGATTTCGCCAGTATTGCTCAAGGATGCGAAACACCGTCTTTATTTTTTTAGCGGCCCTGATCGCTGCGGGAATTGTCATCGCGCAAGGGCCCGCGACGCCGCCCGCCGGCCAAACCAAGGCCGGGGCGAAGGGCAAAGGGGCGCCGAAGGGACCGCCGCGGGACCCGGCACAAAGTCCGGCCTCGCAGCCGGTTGTAAAGACCGCCACTCCGCAGAGTTATCCGGCAGAGCAAGTCAAGGCCGGCGAGCAGAAATTCACGGCGCAGTGCGGATTTTGTCATGGGCGCGACGCTGCGGGCGGAGAGACTGGCCCGGACCTGACGCGCTCCGACTTAGTGGCGGAAGACTTGCGCGGGGATAAGATCGGGCCTCTGGTTCGCAAAGGACGTCCCGATCAGGGAATGCCCGCGTTCAACTTGAACGACTCGGATCTCGGGGCCATTGTTGCGTTCGTTCACGATCAAAAGACCAAGTCTGAATCGGTAAGCGGGGGACGCCGCAGCGTGGAGCCGGCGGATCTTGGTACGGGTGATGCCGCGGCGGGGCTCCGCTATTTCGATGGCAAGGGCGGATGCGCGGGGTGCCATTCGGGCACAGGAGATCTCGCGGGCATCGCGACTCGATATCAAGGGTTGGCGCTAATGCAGCGGATGCTGTATCCCAGTGGTGGGCGGCCTGCACCGCCTCGGCCGAAGGTGACATTGACGCTGGCTTCGGGACAAACCTCTGTGGCGGAACTCGCGAGTGAAGACGAGTTCAGCCTGGTAGTTCTCGATTCCGCTGGAGCTCGCCAGACGTACCAAAAGAGTGCCGTGAAATTCAAAATCGCTGACCCGATGTCGGCCCACTTCGATGCGCTGGGAAAATATACGGACGCGGACATGCACAACGTCTACGCGTATTTGGACACACTGAAATGAGGACGAACGTGCGCGCTCTGTTGAGTCTCGGAATCGGAATTGGCGCTCTAGTTTCAGGTCAAGGCGTCGACCCCAAAGCCTTGCTGCATCCGCCTGCAGATAGCTGGCTGAATTTCCACGGCGGGTACTCCGGCCAGAGGCATACGACGCTCGCTGAGATCACTCCAGACAACGTTGGCAAACTCCAGCAGGTGTGGACCTTCAAGACGGGCCAAAATCAGGCCATCAAGGCTTCGCCGATTCTGGCGAACGGGGTCCTTTACGTGACGACTCCGGATAACATCTGGGCCGTCGATGCTCGCACGGCGAAGGAGCTGTGGCATTACCAGAATCCTCCCAATAACGCATTCCACATCGGGCACCGCGGCGCGGCGATTTACAAGGATACGGTGTACTTGACGACCCCGGACTGTCACTTGATCGCCTTGAACGCCAAGGACGGCACGGTGAAGTGGAACGTCATGATCGCGGATTCGAAAAAAGGATACTGGTCCACCAACGCTCCGCTGATTGTGGGGAATCACGTGATGGTGGGCGTTTCCGGAGATTTCGACAACTTGCCGGGACAGTTGAAATCGGTGGACGCGGATACGGGCAAGACGCAGTGGATCTTTTACAGCACACCTCCTCCGGGCGCCACCGAACCCAAAAGCGGCGGAGCCACCGGAGGGCAGATGTGGACCACCGGAACGTACGACCCCGATCTTAACTTGGTGTTTGTCGGGACGGGCAATCCGACCCCAGTTCTGAATGGAAATGTCCGGCCGGGGAATAATCCGTGGACGTGCAGCATCGTGGCCATCAATCCCGATACGGGGAAGCTTAAGTGGGGTTTCCAGGCATCGCCGCATGATACGCACGATTGGGACGCGAACGAAGTCCCGGTGCTGGCGGATGCGAATTTCAATGGGCAGCCTCGCAAGATGCTGATGCAAGCCTCACGGAACGGATACTTCTTCGTGCTGGACCGCACGAATGGCAAGAGCCTGCTGACCGTGCCCTTCGCTACCGTCAACTGGGCCAAGGGCATCGATGCCGAAGGGCACCCGATTCCCGATCCCGCGAAGTTCCCTTCGAAGGACGGAGTCCTGGTCGCGCCCAACGAGAGCGGAGCCACCAATTTCCGTCCGCCGAGCTTCGATCCCAAGACCGGATTGTTCGTCGTGAGTGCGCAGGACGGCTATGGAATCTACTTCTTTAAATCCGAGCACGGCTCCTATGGCTGGGCCGGAGCGGATTACGGTGTGGCGGGGAAAGCGTTCCTTCGCGCCATTGACTATAAGACCGGGAAGATGGTGTGGAACCATCCGATCGGCGACGGAGCGGGGACGGCCGGGGTCCTGACTACGGAGAATGGCATCACCTTCAGCGGCGACAACTCCGGCAATGCGATGGCGTTCCGCACCAGCGACGGCACCACGCTGTGGCACGAGAATATCGGCAGGATGAACAACGGTCCGATTGTGTATGAACTCGATGGCCAGGAGATACTGTTGGTGGGCGGAGGCAGTTCGCTGTACGCGTTCGCGCTGCCGAAAGGAGGCCGGTGATGAAGAAGACTCTTTCGTTGCTGGGTGCCGCGCTGCTGCTGGCGGGGGCATCACGGGCGGCTGAGCCGATCCGCGTCATGTTGCTCGACGGCGAAAGCGCGGGCAGCTATCACAAATGGAAGCTGACCACACCGCTGCTTCAGAAACAGCTCGAAGAGACCGGTTTGTTCCATGTGGATGTGGTGACCGCGCCTCCTGCGGGGGCCGACTTCGGCGCTTTCAAACCCGATTTCAGCAAGTACGCGGTGGTCGTCTGGAACTACGACGCGCCGGATCAACGTTGGCCCGAAGAGTTGAAGGCCGCGTTTGAGAACTACGTGCGCGGCGGCGGAGGTTTCGTCAGCGTGCACGCGTCCGACAACGCGTTTCCGAACTGGGCGGCGTTCAATGAAATGATCGGAGTGGGCGGCTGGCGCGGACGGACGGAAAAGGACGGCCCGTTTTGGTTCTATAAGGACGGCAAACTATCCTCGGACGCGGCTCCCGGCCCGGCCGGAAGCCATGGACAGCGGACGCCGTTCCAGATCGCGGTTCGACAGGATCATCCCATCACCAACGGTCTTCCCAAGACCTGGATGCACCAGGGCGATGAGTTGTACGCCCGGCTGCGGGGTCCGGGGAAGAACATGACGATTCTGGCGACGGCTTTTTCCGATCCTGCCAATAGCGGCACGGGCCGAGACGAGCCGATGCTGATGACGCTGAGCTACGGCCAGGGGCGCGTGTTCCACACCACGTTGGGCCACGATATCAACGCCCTGAGTTCAGTGGATTTCGTAGTGACGTTCCAGCGCGGCACCGAGTGGGCCGCGACCGGACGCGTGACTCAGAAGGTCCCGTCCAGCTTTCCCACGGCGAATTCGGTCAGCTATCGGGCGGATTTCGCGGCGATGGACCCTGGCTATGAGAAGGGTCTCAACCCTCTCGACGCCGCCGCTTCGCGCAAATAACGCTCATTTTCGAGCCGGCCTCAACGTCCGAAAGGCAGATTCCCACCCGGCCCGTTCGGCTGCCGATCGGAACAGTACCAATTCCGCCCGGCCAAATATACTGAAAGAGAAGTATTTCCGCGGGCATTCGGTAAGGTGCACACTCTAAATGAGCTTATGGCCGCTTCTCGGAAACTCGATCTGGAGCGCCGCTTAGAGGCGTATTTTGCGACCCTCCGTTCTTCTCCGTCGCGGGAGACAATAAAACGGAACGCCGCCAACTGGCCGCTGTATGCGGCGGTCACGGGATCGGCCCTCGCGATGCTGACCAGCGTCTCGGCGTCCACCATCGGCAGCAGCGGCGTTCGAGAGCTTGCGGAACCGATTGCGATCGCGAGCGCCGTCGTCGCCCGGCAGAGGCTCGCGAGTTCTCACAGGGTCCCGCTGGCTCGGACGGTTCGGTTGGCGATGGCCCGGCAGGATTCGCGGCGAAGATTGCTGAACGGCGCCGCCGCTCAAGTCCGCTCCGCAAGCACGGGCCCGTCGATCTCGGCCGGTGGCGTGGCCCCCTTTTACAGCTCGACCAATACGATTCAGCCCGGCGAATGGGTTTCGATTTACGGAAATAACCTGGCCACCGGAACGTTCAGTTGGAATGGGGATTTCCCCAATTCGCTGGGCGGGACCAGCGTAGAAATTAACGGTAAAGCGGCATTCTTGCAGTACGTGAGTCCCACGCAGATCAACTTGCAGGCTCCGGACGATACGGCGACGGGGACGGTCTCAGTGGTGGTCACGGTACCAGGTGGTGCCAAGGTGACGGCTACCGTCACGCTCGGCCCATTCGCGCCGTCGTTCAATTTGCGAGGCACGAATTACGTGTCGGGCCTCATCCGGCGGTTGAACGGGAAGGGAACGCAGGGCGGCGGGACTTACGATCTCCTCGGTCCCACGGGGAGTTCGCTGGGGTATCCCACGATGGCCGCGCATATGGGCGATTCCGTGGAGCTTTATGGAGTTGGCTTCGGTCCGACCAATCCTTTCGTTCCGGCGGGAAAGCTCTACACCGGAGCGGCGCCCGTCACCAACCTGCTGAGCCTGTACATCAATAACGTCCAGGTGAAAACCACCTTCGTAGGGATTTCCAGTGCGGGACTGTATCAGATCAACTTCACGGTTCCCCCCGGCCTGGGCACCGTGGACGCCAAGATTGAGGCCGTAATCGGCGGTATGCGCACCCAGATGGGAGTCTTGTTCCCTCTGCGCGGAGGCTCGGTGAATCCTCCGGTTGTGGGAACCACGGGGGGTACTTATCCGGGCGGAACCCTTGGTTTTGGAGGAACCGGCTACGGGGGAACTGGCTACGGGGGAACGGGATACACCGGTACCGGTGGCGGCACAGGAGGCGGCGGGGGCTACGGTGGTGGAACCGGCGGCGGTGGCGGCACGGGAGGTGGCGGTGGAACCGGCGGCGGGGGCGGATCGGGCGGCGGTTCCGGTGGCGGCTCAGGAGGCGGGTCCTTCAAGACTCCGCATAACCAAGCATATCTACCTAGGTTGCGATTCACGTCGGAGAGCTAAGTTTATGGCCACAAAGGGAGTATTCTCACTGTTCGCCGCGGCCGGAGCCCTGCTGCTCGGGCAGAGCTCGTTTGGACAGAATCAGCTGCCCCCGCCGGGTGATCCGCTCGAATTGGTTACGGGACAAATTCAAGTGGCCGATTCCGCCGGGAGCCGCGAAGCCGCATTCCAGCTCTTGGCCCAGGCGCGGAGCCGTTATTCGGTACGCAATGCGGGCGTCGGTTACGATCTCAAGGTGAGTTTTTCCGTCAACTCGGGCGGACAAACGGATTTTGACGGGGCGTGGCAGATGGAGGATATTTTCGATCTGCAGCAGGGGCTCCGCTGGACGGCTTCCGCGACCGGTGGTTTTTCGACGGCGCAGATTTCTGCCAACGGCAGGTTCTACCGGGAGGGTTCGGCGGACACGGTTCCTCTCCGTCTGCATGAAGCGCGGGCTGCTCTTTTCGATCCCATTCCCGCATCGGGGAACATCGACCGTAGTCGCATTCGAACGTCCAACTCCACCTTCAACGGGATCCTGGTGACTTGTGTGCTGCTCTCTGATCCAAAGAGTGGCGCTGCGTCCAGTTCCGGGCGAAGTTGGGATGAGACGGAGGTATGCGTGGATCCGCAGTCCGGGCTGTTGCAAACGCAGTCGCAGGTGCCGGGACGTTATTTCGCATACGACTACTCGAACGCGCCGGGGCTCGGTGACTATGTGCTACCTCACAAAGTGACGGTGACGGAAGGGGGCAGGATGGTCAGCGAGATTGCCGTCGAGAGTTTGACGGAGCATCCGTCTGCGCCTGCAGGGCTGTTCACTCCCAGCGCGCAGATGAAGTCGCGAGGAGCGGCAACGGAGATGGGAAGCGCGCAGAAGATCTCGCGTGTGATCGGCCCGACGCCGGTTCCGGCGGGCGCAACGGTGGATACCGTGTGCGTGTTCGGGCTGGTGACGCCTTCCGGGCAACTGGTGGAGGCGCATTCCTTGCAACCGTCCGATCCGAACAGCTCTGCCGCGGTGGAAGCCGCCCGGCAAATGAAGTTTTCTACGGCCGTGCCGCGAGGGGCGCGGCCTCAGCAGCACTTCGTCTTCCTCCTCGAGAAGTTCGTTTCCTCAAAATAGTGGCGGCGAAACGAGTTCTGCTGGTAGGTTGGGACGCCGCTGACTGGAAGGTGATGCGTCCCCTGATGGACGCGGGCAGAATGCCGCATGTCCGGCGGCTGGTGGAGAACGGCGCCAGCGGGCAGATCGCGACGCTGCATCCTCCGCTCTCACCGATGCTGTGGACTTCCATCGCCACGGGCAAGCGGCCCTTTAAGCACGGCGTCCACGGCTTCTCTGAGCCGACTCCGGACGGCCGCGGCGTTCAGCCGGTCACGAATCTTTCGCGAACATCGAAGGCGCTGTGGAACATTCTCCAGCAGAACGCGCGGCGAAGCGTGGTGATCGGATGGTGGCCCAGCCATCCCGCGGAGCCAATCGACGGCGTGATGGTCTCGGATCATTTCCATCGCGCCGGCGGACCGCTCGATCAAGGATGGCCTCTGCTTCCGCATGCCGTGCATCCGCCGGAACTGGCGCAAACGCTGGCAGGTCTCCGCGTGCATCCGGACCAATTGACACCGGAGTTGGTGACGCCTTTTATTCCGCTGGCTCGCGAGATCGACCAGGATCAGGACAAGCGACTGGCGATGTTTCTGCGGACACTGGCGGAATGCATGAGCGTGCACGCTGCGGCGGAGTGGCTGATCGAAAACCAATCCTGGGATTTCTTCGCCGTCTATTACGACGCCATCGACCATTTCTGTCATGGCTTCATGAAGTATCACCCTCCCCGGCAATCCTGGATCGCAGAGCAAGATTTCGACTTGTACCGGAACGTGGTTGCGGCAGCGTACGAGATGCATGACCGGATGCTGGGAGCGCTGCTGGCCAAAGCGGGTCCTGAGGCCACGGTCCTGCTGATGTCGGATCACGGCTTCCATCCGGATCATCTGCGTCCCGCCTCGATTCCCGACATCCCAGCAGGGCCCGCGGTGGAGCATCGCGATTTCGGCGTGCTCGCGCTCGGCGGACCGGGAATTAGGAACGGCGAAGTTTTGCACGGGGCTTCCCTGCTGGACGTTGCGCCCACTGTGCTGACCTTGTTCGGGCTGCCGGTGGGCGAAGACATGGACGGCAAGGTACTCGCGCCGGCGTTCGCAACCCCTCCCCCCATCGAATATCTGCCGAGTTGGGACGCCGTTCCCGGCGCCGACGGCCGGCATCCGGTCCGCACGCGGCTCGATCCCGTTGCCGCTCGCGAGGCGTTAGAGCAAATGATCGCGCTGGGATACATCGAGCGCCCGGATGAGAATCGCGAGATGGCGGTCGCGAAGACGATCCGCGATCTGCGGTTCAATCTCGCGGAAGCGTATCAGGACGGCGGCCGGCACCAGGAAGCCTACGAGATTTTCACCGAGCTTTGCGCGGCCGATCCCGATGAGCAGCGTTTTGCGGTGGGGCTCTTCGTCTCCTGCCAGGCATTGGGACGGATGAGGGAAATGCGGCGCATAGTAGACGATCTGGATGGCCGTCGGCGGGCGCTGTATGAAGAGGCAGAGACGAAGCTCGCGGAGGTGCGCGGCGATCCGGCCACCGAGGAAGAGCGCCGTCAGTTCGCGCAGTGGCGCAATCTGGCGCGCTATCAACCGTTCGTGGCCGATTATCTGAAATCGCAAGTGTTGACGGCGGAGAAGCGGTATGCGGAAGCGTTGACCGCGTTGCAGGGGGTGATCGACGCGCAGGCGGCTGGGCCAGAGCGATTACCGCAAATCGCGGACCTGTACCTGCATCTGGGCCGATGGCGCGATGCGCGGCAAGTCTTCGAGCAGGCGCTGGCAAACGATCCGGACGACGCGCAGGCGCACCTTGGCCTGTGCCGAATCGCGCTGCGGCGCCGGAACTACGATGAGGCGGCGCATGCGGCCCTTGATGCGTTGCAGAGGGTTCACCATTCTCCGACGGCGCATTTTCTGCTGGGGCAGGCATTAACCGGGTTGAGGAAATACCCACGAGCGGCGGGGGCATTCCGCGCGGCGATTTCGTTCAATCCCAATTTCCCCGAAGCGCACGACCGTTTGGCCGCGATTCTGGAGAACCATTTGGAGGATGCCCCGTCCGCGCGCGAGCATCGCCGTCTGGCTCGCCGCATGCGGAGCCGCCGAATGCCGCGTCCGTTGCCGGAAAGAGACACGCCCGCCGTCGACCAAGTGGCTTCACTGGCGGTGCCGGCCGCGGAGATGCCGCCGCTCGCGGAGTCTCTTGTGGTCGTGACGGGCTTGCCGCGTTCGGGCACCTCCTTGTTGATGCAGATGCTGGTAGCCGGCGGGATGAACGTCCTCAGCGACGGACGGCGGGAGGCGGACGAAGACAATCCGCGTGGCTATTTTGAGTTGGAGGCCGTGAAGAGTCTGCTGAAAGATTCCACGTTTCTGCGGGAAGAGCGGGGAAAAGCGATCAAGATCGTGGCCCCGCTGCTTAGGGCGCTGCCGCCAGGGCTGCCCTGCCGGGTGATTCTTTGCGAACGCGACCTTGAAGAGATTCTCGACTCGCAAGAGCGCATGCTAGCCCGCCGTTGTCGGGAGGTGCCCGCCGCGACACCGGAACGCCGGCGGATGCTGGCGGACGAATTTGCGCGGTCGATCGGTCGCGTGAAGGCGATGCTGCCGCAACGGCCGTTGACGCAATTGTTGACGGTGGAATATCGCCGCGCGGTTTCCGATCCGCTCGCGACGGCTGAGGAAATCAGCCGTTTCCTGGGGGGCGGATTCGATGTGAAGCAAATGGCGGCGGCGATCGATCCCGCGCTGCACCGGAGTCGCACTGCGCGCGCGCTCCCTGCCTGACGGCCGCCAGTATACTGGGAAACGGCCTTCTTTTCTAAAAATGCGCACACATAAAACGACCTTACTATTGACAGGATTGGGCTTGCTCAGCGTGGCCTGGATGGTGAAAACCGCCGTGGCCCAGCAGCCCCGCAGAGTAGACGACGCCACTATCCGAAACGCGGGCAAAACGGGCGAGGAGTGGCTGACATATGGACTCAATCCTGGCGAGACTCGCTTCAGTCCGTTGAAGCAGCTCGACGCGACGAATATCGGCCGGCTGGGGCTGACCTGGTCATACGACGTGGGAGCGGGCGGCGGAACGCAGGAGGCGACCCCGTTGGTGTCGAACGGCGTGATGTACAGCGTGACCAACTGGAGCATCGTGTTCGCGCTTGACGCTCGCACGGGCAAAGAGAAATGGCGTTGGGACCCGGAAGTCAACCAGGCCACCACAGCGCCCAAGGTGTGCTGTGGCGTGGTGAATCGCGGGCTGGCGATTTACGAGGGCAAGATTTATGTTCCCGTGATCGACGGACGGCTGGTGGCGCTGGATGAGGCGACGGGCAAGCCGGTGTGGGAATCGCGCGTCGCCTACACGCAGGACAACTATACGCTGACGATGGCGCCTCGCATCGTGCGGGGACGGGTGTTGATCGGCGTGAGCGGAGCCGAATATCCGGTGCGCGGTTATATCGCGGCGTATGATGCGAACACGGGGAAACAAGCCTGGAAGTTTTACACGGTTCCCGGCGATCTTTCGAAACCACCGGAGACGGAGGCGCTACGCAAGGCGGCGGCGACGTGGGACCCGGCATCGACCAAGATGGGCGGCGGAGGCACCGTGTGGGACTCGATTGCATACGATCCCGACGCCGACCTTGTCTATTTCGGAACCGGGAACGCCGGACCGTGGCCGGCGGACCTCCGCAACGCCAAGGGCAAAGATAATTTGTACGTGTGCTCGATCGTCGCGCTGAAGGCCGATACGGGCGAGTACAAGTGGCATTTCCAGATGGTGCCGGGCGATTCGTGGGATTACGACAGTGTGGCGCAAGTGATCCTGGCGGACATGACCATTAAAGGCCAGTCTCGCAAGGTGATTATGCAGGCGAACAAGAACGGATTCTTTTACGTGCTGGACCGGTTGACAGGCAAATTCATCTCCGGGCAGCCGTTCGTGCAGGTGACCTGGGCCAAGGGGCTGGATGAGGCCACGGGCCGGCCGATTGTGAACGAAGACGCTTACTACGACGGCGATCATGCCGCCGTGGTGATGCCGGGTCCGGGCGGCGCGCACAACTGGGCGCCGATGTCGTTCAATCCGGCCACGGGGTTGGTCTACATTCCGAGTTCTTCGGGAATCTCGTTCAGCTATGCAACGGATCGCAACTTTGAGCTGAAGCCAGGACAGTTGAATTTGGGGATTGTCTTCGCAAACCCGAACGCTCCGGCACGCGGGGGACGCGGCGGTCGTGGAGGCGCGCCTGCAGCGGCGGCTCCGGGTGGTGAAGTTGCGACGGCGGCTGCTGCCGCAGCGGCTGCTGCGCCTCGCGTGGCCCCGGCGAAGCCGGCCACACCGAAATCGCCACCTCCGTCGATCGGGCCCACGGGCACGGGGAACACTTTGGTCGCTTGGGATCCCGTGGCGGGCAAGGCTCGCTGGACGGTGCAGGGCGGAGGAGGATCGAGTGGGGGAACGGTGACTACGGCCGGAAACCTGGTGATCCAGGTGGTGCCTACGGGCCAACTTCGCGCCTACAGCGCCGACAAGGGCGAGAAGCTGCTAGAGATCCAGACCGATCTCAGGGGCGCGATGGGTCCGCCGATGACATACATGCTGGACGGCAAGCAGTACATCACGCTGATGGGTGGACAAGGCGCGGCGGGCAGTGGTTTCGGCGGCGGCTCGCAATCTCCGATCCGGCCGAAACTTCTCACGTTCGTTTTGGACGGCAAGGCTTCGATGCCGGTGCAGTAGCTCGGCAGGGAAGAAAAGGGAAACGTTGTTCTCTACCGGGCTGGCGAGTACCAAAATACCGGATTCCCCCATGGGGCCCGGCGCGTCCAAGAAGTGGAGGCGCAACATGGAAAACAGCGCCGGATCGTACACTCGGAAGGCAGCCGCAGTTTTATTTGCTCTCGTGCTGCCGTTCTCTCTTAGCTTCGGGCAGGCGCCGCCGCCGAACCCGCCACCGACCCAGGCGGCGCAGTTCTCGCCGAATCAACTGGACAATCTGGTTGCACCCGTCGCCCTGTATCCCGATCCGTTGCTCGGGCAGGTGCTGGCGGCGAGCACGTATCCGCTGGAGATCGTCGAAGCTCACCAATGGCTGACCACGCAGAATAATCTTCGTGGAGCGCAACTGGTGGATGCCGCCAAGCAAATGAATTGGGACCCGAGCGTCCAGGCGCTGGTGGCCTTCCCCGACGCGCTGAATCTGCTCAGCAACGACATCCAGTGGACCACCGATCTGGGGAATGCGTTTCTCGCGCAGCAGTCCGATGTGATGAGCGCCGTGCAGAGAATGCGCGCGCGGGCGCGGGCCAACGGCAAGTTGTCGTCCTCGCCGCAGGACGTGGTTTCGACTGCTACCGAGGACGGGCGGAGCGCGATCGAGATCCAGCCGGCGGACCCGCAGGTGATCTACGTGCCGGTCTACCAGCCCGAATACGTTTGGGGTCCGCCGGCCTGGGGCGCTTACCCGGATTTATGGTATCCCCCGGATTATGGATACGGGTTCGGCTATGGTCCGGGCATCTACATCGGCAGCCTGTTTCCTGGTTGGGGAGGCTGGGGCGGCTGGGGTTGGAACTGCGGATGGTTCGGCGGCGGCTTGTTCGTCAACACAGCATTCTTCGGCCATTATGGATTCCGCGGCGGATTCGGGGGACGGCTGGGAGGATTTGGAGTGGGGGGACGCACCGCTTGGGCGCACGACCCTGGTCACAGAATGGGAGTTCCGTACCCGAATCGGACGGTAGCGACTCGATTTAATTCGACGCGATTCAATGGAGGCGGTCGAGTCGGCGGCGCGGCGAATAGCGGCCGGACGGGCGGAGGCCAGTTCGCCGGCGCGAATCGCGGGGGGCAAGTAAACGCGGGCCGCACCAGCGCCGGGAGCACCCGCAGCACTTCCGGGAGCGGATGGCGGACGTTTAACGGTGACAATCGGACCGGCGGCGCCAATAGGGCGGGGAATCTCAATGTCAACCGCGGGGCAGGTTTCGCCTCGCAGGGGGCGCGGGCACCGTCTCAGAATGGTCGCGGATTCAGTTCTGCACCGAAGTTCAGCTCTGCCCCCAACTCTCGAAGCCAGCCGCAGGCGAGTCGCAATTTCGCTCCACAGACGAGCCGAGGCGTCGCGCCTCAGTCTTCGCCGCGCGGACAGAATTTCTCCGCGCCGCGATCGTTCAATGCCCCGCGCCAAAGCTTTTCGGCGCCACGATCGGCGCCTGCGCCGCGGTCCTTCGGCGGAGGCGGGGGCGGTGCTCGTTCCTTTTCCGGTGGCGGCGGACATGGTGGTGGCGGCGGACATGGTGGTGGCGGCGGAGGCGGCCGGCATCGTTAGGTCCTGAGGTTGACGCCGGGGCCGGGACGCAAATCAGCGCCAATTCCTCTAGAGAAGATTCCCTTATGGCGTCCATCCAATTTTTTGTCTTGAGTGGCTTGCGAATCAGCCGCATACTGGGCTTGTGTTCAGCGGCTACAGAATGCGAAGTGTGCGAGCGCAGATGGCGCTGCGCGTGTTTCTGCGCCTGACCGCGATGGACGTTTGCTGCGGCCCTCCTTCCCAGCGGTAAGAAAATCCGCGGTTTCCTTGAACTGACTTGGTTTAAGTGAGGGAGGGCTAAGTGTCTCAAGACACATTGTGGGAGGAAGTGATTCAGCCGGGCGCGACTTGGTCGCACGTGCTGAAGCGCGGTACGGCGTTGCGCATCGTCGATACCGAAGGTGGGGCCAACGCGGGAGCGATCTTTTATAACTTCGAATGCCCCACCGAGCGGTACAACATGCCGGACACGCTCAAGGCGCAGCACATCGCGCGCCTCACGAAAGGGTCCGCTTTGTATTCCGACATGGGGCGCGTGCTGTGTTCGGTGACGGAAGATAGCATCGGGTGGCACGATCCGATCGGCGGCGCGTCCGACGCTCAGCTGGTAACGAAGAAATACGGTGAGGCGCGCTATCAGGAGCATCGTAACGCGTTCCACCGGAACGCGCGCGACAGTTTCCTTGTTGAACTCGGCAAATGGGGGCTCGGTCCGCGAGACTTAACCCCCAACGTGAACTTCTTCAGCCGGGTGGATGTGTCCCAAGATGGAGCCATGACTTTTCATCCGGACAACTCCCGGGCTGGTGCGCGGGTTGAACTCCGTGCAGAGATGAACGTCCTGACGGTCATCAACACATGCCAGCATCCGCTGGATCCGGAGCCGGGCTACAAGCCGAAACCGGTGCGGCTCGTAATCCGGCGCGTTCCGCCGGCGGCACCGGATGATGTTTGCCGCCTGTCGTGTCCGGAAAACGAGCGTGGCTTCATTCTGACTGAGCGTTATTTCCAATAAGGGAGCCAATTCATGAAACTTACTCCCAGCAAGCTGGAAGCGGCGCACGCCACCTATTCCGCCGAGGTCCCGGCGGGCGAGCCATGGATTCACGAGGTCCGTAAAGGACAGTACCTCAGGATTGTCGATCTCCAAGGGAACCAGGCGGTCGACACCTTGTTTTACAACGCTCACGATTACGCGGATCGCTATAGCGCGCAGGACACCATTCGGGCGCAGGCGAATCTCTATCTGACGACCGGAACGCGGCTGATCTCCTCCGGAGGGAACGCGCTCGCGACCATCGTCGCGGACACTTGCGGCCGTCACGACACTCTGGGCGGCGCCTGCGCGACAGAGAGCAACATGGTTCGCTACGCCTTGGCGAAACGCCATATGCACGCTTGCCGCAACAGCTTCTTGAAAGCAATCCTGGAGTGGGACCAGCAGCGTCCTGGCCGGATTCTGGAGAAGCGCGATATCGCGAGCAACATCAACTTCTTCATGAACGTTCCCGTGACGCCGGAAGGTAAGCTGACGTTCGAGGACGGTATCTCGGAGCCCGGTAAGTACGTGGAAGTTCGCGCGGAGATGGATGTGCTGGTGCTGATCAGTAATTGCCCTCAGCTGAACAACCCGTGCAACGCGTACAATCCGACGCCGATCCAGGTGTTGATCTGGGAGGCAGCGGGAGAGTAGTTCTTCTCCTGCGTTCCTATGTTTCGCAAAGTCCTCATCGCGAATCGCGGCGCGATCGCCTGCCGCGTTGTCCGCACCCTCCGGCGTATGGGCGTTTCTCCGATTGCTGTTTATTCGGAAGCGGATCGCGGGTCGCTGCACGTGGAACAGGCGGACGAAGCGATCCTGATCGGGCCGCCTCCCGCCGCGCAAAGTTATCTCTCCATTTCTGCGATTCTCGCCGCCGCGCGTGAAACGGGAGCGGAGGCGATTCATCCCGGCTATGGATTCCTAAGCGAGAATGCGGGCTTCGCGGAGG
Organism: Bryobacteraceae bacterium; assembly: GCA_036498815.1. Taxonomy (GTDB): domain Bacteria; phylum Acidobacteriota; class Terriglobia; order Bryobacterales; family Bryobacteraceae; genus Palsa-187. The sequence continues at coordinate 418,610 of DASYET010000015.1, forward strand.
CATGCGAAGCGGCGGGGCTCGCCTTTATCGGGCCTACGCCGGAGCAAATGCGGACGTTCGGATTGAAGCACACCTCGCGCCTGATCGCATCGGAGACGAAGGTGCCGCTCCTTCCTGGAACGGGCTTGCTTGCCGGCCCAGACGAAGCGCTGGCGGAGGCGCGCAGCATCGGTCTTCCCGTGATGCTGAAGAGCACCGCCGGGGGCGGTGGCATCGGGATGCGGCTGTGCCGGTCCGAACAGGAGTTGGCGGAGTCCTTCGACGCGGTCACTCGCTTGGGGCGCGCGAACTTCGGTGATGCCGGGGTGTTCCTCGAGAAAGCTGTGATGCGGGCGAGGCACATCGAAGTCCAGCTCTTCGGCGACGGCCGCGGAACCGTGAAGGCCCTGGGTGAGCGCGATTGTTCCGCGCAGCGGCGTCACCAGAAAGTCCTGGAGGAAACGCCCGCTCCCGGGCTTACGGACGAGATTCGGGAGCGCTTGTTCGACTCCGCCGTGCGCCTGGGGCAGGCAGTTCGCTATCGATCCGCCGGGACGGTGGAGTTCATCTACGACGACGAGTCGGGGTTGTTCTACTTCCTGGAGGTCAACACGCGTCTGCAAGTGGAGCACGGTGTGACGGAGGAAGTAACCGGAATCGACCTGGTGGAATGGATGGTCCGCCTGGCGGCCGGAGAGACGGATTTCTTCGCCCAGGCACAGCTCCGGCGTCGGGGAGCGTCGATCCAGGCTCGCATCTATGCCGAAGACGCGTCGAAAAACTTTCAGCCCTGCGCGGGACGGCTGGCGGAAGTGGCGTGGCCTGGCGATGCGCGCGTCGAGACGTGGGTGGAATCGGGCTCTGAAGTCACTCCGTACTACGATCCGATGCTCGCCAAGATTATCGTGCGCGGGGAGACGCGCGCGCAGGCCATCGCCAAGCTGCGCAGCGCGCTCGATCAGTGCCGCGTCGCGGGGATCGAGACTAACCTGCGCTACCTGCGGCAGGTGACGGCGCAGGAAGTTTTTGCGTCGGGGCGCATGACGACGGCGTTCCTGGGGAGTTTCCAAGCGGCCGTGAATGCAGTAGACGTGATCGCGCCCGGGACGCAGACTACGGTGCAGGATTATCCGGGACGGCGGGGATATTGGCACGTGGGCGTGCCTCCGTCAGGCCCGATGGATCATCTGGCGTTTCGTTTGGCGAATCGTCTGGTAGGAAATCCCGAAGGGACCGCGGGGTTGGAGATCACCGTTACCGGCCCAAGCCTGCGGTTCACGCGCGAGACGGTCGTCGCCGTTACGGGCGCGGATTTCTCCGCTCGCTTGAACGGCGCGGCCCTTCCGTCCTGGCGTTCGGTTACTGTGCCGGCGGGATCGGTGGTCGAGTTCGACTCGGCACAAGGCGCCGGAAGCCGCGCATATCTGGCTGTCGGCGGAGGCTTCGATTTGCCGGAATATCTGGGAAGCCGCAGTACCTTTATCCTGGGCAAATTCGGCGGCCATGCCGGCCGAACGCTGCGGACGGGTGATGTGCTGCATCTGAACGGCGCTCCGGAACGTGCCTCCGGGCATGAGTTGCCGCCGGCGCTGCTTCCGAAATACGGCCGCCGGTGGGAGATCGGAGTCCTCTACGGACCGCACGGTGCGCCCGACTTCTTCACGTCATCGGACATCGAGACATTCTTTGCTACGGATTGGAAAGTTCACTACAATTCGGACCGCACGGGCACCCGCTTGATCGGCCCTAAGCCGGAGTGGGCGCGCAAGGACGGCGGCGAGGCGGGCCTGCACCCTTCGAACATCCACGACAACGCGTACGCCGTGGGCACGGTGGATTTCACGGGTGACATGCCGGTCATTCTGGGGCCGGATGGCCCCAGCCTTGGCGGTTTCGTGTGCCCTGCCACTATCGTGCAGGCCGAGTTGTGGAAGCTGGGGCAGTTGAAGCCGGGGGATGCGGTGCGCTTCGTTGCCATGTCGCAGGAAACGGCGGAGCGGATGGAACGCGAGTTGGATGCCTGCATCGAGACGCTCTCCGGGACGCTGCCCGCGATGGAACCGGTGCCGGTGCGATCAAGCCCGGTGCTCCGCAGGGGTACCGGTGTGGCGCTCCGGGCCGACGGCGACAAGTACCTGTTGGTCGAATACGGAGACAACGTGCTCGACCTGAATCTGCGCTTCCGAGTGCATGCCCTCGAAAAAGAGCTGCGGAGCATGGGGCTGAAGGGGATGATCGACGTCACGCCCGGGGTGCGGTCGCTCCATCTCCACTATGACTCGCGGCGCCTGACGCGCGATGCTCTGCTCGATGCGCTCGACACATGCGACCGCCGCATTCCCGATCTCGACGACATCGAGGTGGAGTCGCGCATCGTCCACCTGCCGCTCTCCTGGGACGACCCGGCGACGCAGCTGGCGATCTCCAAATATATGCAGTCGGTGCGGGTTGATGCGCCGTGGTGCCCCAGTAATATCGAATTCATTCGCCGCATCAACGGGCTGGGCTCCGTGGACGAAGTCCACCGCATTGTGTTCGACGCCAATTATCTGGTGCTCGGTCTGGGCGACGTGTATCTGGGCGCACCCGTGGCGACGCCGGTTGATCCCCGGCACCGTTTAGTGACGACGAAATACAATCCCGCGCGGACCTGGACGCCCGAAAACGCCGTCGGCATCGGAGGTGCGTACTTGTGCGTGTACGGCATGGAGGGCCCGGGCGGATATCAGTTCGTCGGACGCACCGTGCAGATGTGGAATAGCTGGAAATCCACGGCGGAGTTTGAGCCGGGAACGCCCTGGTTGCTGCGTTTCTTCGATCAGATTCGCTTCTATCCAGTGAGCGCGGATGAGTTACTGGAGATGCGGCAGGACTTCCCGTTGGGCCGCTACCCCTTGCGAATCGAGCCGGTAAATTTCAAACTGGCGAACTACCATTCGTTCCTCCGTTCGATTGAACCCGAGGCGGCCAAATTCCGCTGCCGCCAGCAGGCCGCGTTCGCCGAAGAGCGGGAGCGCTGGGCCGCGGCGGGACAGGCGGCCTTCGTCGAAACAAACGACGACGTGAAGCCTCCGGTGGCCGATGCGGTTCCCGACGGCTGCCGGCCGGTGTACTCCCCGGTGACCGCGAACGTCTGGAGCATTGCCGTGGAGCCGGGCCAGCACGTCGAGGCGGGGCAGAAACTGGTCATCTTGGAAGCCATGAAGATGGAGATCGTCGTCGCCGCGCCGAGCGCAGGAGTGGTGGAGAGGCTGAACTGCTCCGCGGGATCGCTGGTGCCTGCGGGCCAATACCTGGTCGCGATCCGGCCGGAGGTGGGCGCATGAACATCGCCATCCTGCGAAAGCAGTACGCCGCCGGACGGACGCCCGTCGAGCTCGTGGCGTCGATCTACGACCGCATCGAGGCGGCTCCGCTTGCACCCGTTTGGATTTCCCTGGTGCCGCGGGAACAGGCGATCGCGCGCGCCCGCGCACTGACCGAGGGGGAGGACGCGCGGGCGCTTCCGCTTTATGGCATCCCCTTCGCGGTGAAAGACAACATCGACGTGGAAGGTATGCCGACTACAGCAGGCTGTCCCGCCTTCGCGTACTCGCCCGCGACGTCGGCAACGGTCGTGACGCGGCTGCTCGACGCTGGCGCGATTCTCGTCGGCAAGACCAACCTCGATCAGTTCGCCACCGGTCTGGTGGGCACACGCTCACCGCACGGCGCGTGCTCCAGCGTCTTCGGCGAAGAATATATTTCCGGCGGATCGAGTTCCGGATCCGCCGTCGCCGTGGCGAGCGAGCTAGTGGCGTTTTCCTTAGGCACGGACACCGCGGGCTCCGGACGGGTGCCTGCGGCCTTTAACAACTTGATCGGCGTGAAGCCGACCAAAGGACTGCTCAGCACCACCGGGGTGGTTCCCGCTTGCCGCTCGCTCGATTGCGTTTCGATCTTCGCGCACACCTGTGGAGATGCCAAAGAGGTCTGGTCGGTGGCGAGCGGCTTCGATGCCTCAGACCCGTTTTCGCGAACTCCACGGCCCGGCGAAGGCGCCTCGCCCTGGCTGGGCTCCGCGTTTTGCTTTGGGGTCCCGCACGCGGATCAGTTGGAATTCTTCGACGATTCCGGGGCCGCAACGCTTTTCGAAGCCGCGGCCTCTCGCCTGCAGTCGCTGGGCGGGCACAGGGTCGAGATCGACTTTTCGGTTTTCCGCGCCGCGGCCGATTTGTTGTACTCCGGTCCTTGGGTGGCCGAACGTCTGGCCGCCCTCCGCGACTTCATCCCGGACCACGGTACCGACATGGACCCGGTGGTGCGCCAAATTGTCTCCGGAGCGACGCGCTATACGGCTGTCGACGGATTCCTCGCCGAGTACCGCCTGCGGGAACTTCGCCGCGCCACTGATGCCGAATGGGCGAAAATCGACGTGCTGCTGTTGCCCACTACGGGCACGATCTACACACACAAACAGATCGCAGTCGACCCGATCAAGCTCAACACGAATCTCGGCTACTACACCAACTTCGTTAATCTTCTGGACCTTGCCGCCGTCGCCGTGCCTGCGGGATTTCGCGCTAATGGGCTCCCCTTCGGCGTGTCGCTCATCGGAGAAGCATTCTCGGATCAAGCACTTTTGGCACTTGCGGCGAAGCTGCTTGACGAGCCCGCGTTGAGCGTGAAACCGCCTCCGGGTTGTATCGATATTGCGGTCGCCGGAGCCCATCTCTCTGGCCAGCCCCTCAATTGGCAACTTAAAGACCACGGCGCTCGACTCCAAAGAACCGTGCGGACCGCCGCGGGCTATCGTTTCTACGCGCTCTCCGGGACTACGCCAGCGAAGCCCGGTCTGTTTCGCGACGACCGCTTCCAAGGCTCCGGAATCGAGCTCGAAGTCTGGGCCATGCCGGAGGACCAGTTTGGCAGATTTGTCGCCGCGGTGCCTCCCCCGCTGACAATCGGCACCGTGACGCTAGAAAACGGCGAATCGGTGAAATGTTTTCTCTGCGAGCCCGCCGCGCTCGAAGGAGCCCGCGAAATTACACAGTTCGGCGGATGGCGCGGCTATCTGAAATCAGGAGGCGCATGATAAACTCATATACAGATCGCCAGTCGGCCGCGTACGCCTCTGAGCCCCGGGTTAACCCAAAGGTTGACCCCAAAGTTGCCAACGTCGGGCAGCGGAATACGCGGAACATAATGCGACGGCTCATCTTAACCCTTCTTCTTTTCAGTCTGAGTCTTTCTGCCCAGAAGCCCACGTTCACGGTAGGTTGGTCCGTCTACGCCGGCTGGACGCCTTACTACTACATGGCGAAAGCTGGAATCCTGCGCAAGTGGGCGGACAAATACAACATCACCATTAAGGCTCAGCGCTTCGATTACGCGCCCTCGCTCGATGCGTTTGTCGCGAAGAACATCGACGCCTGCACCATGACCAATATGGAGGCTCTGGACATGCCCGCCGCCTCCGGAGTCCCCACTACCAGCATCATCGTCGGCGACTATTCGAACGGCAACGATGCGCTCCTGGTGCGCGGCGGCCTGACGCTCCAGACGCTGCCGGGCAAGCGCGTGCTGCTGGTGCAGAAGACCGTTTCAGAATATCTCTTCGACCGCGCTATGACCCTCAACGGCCAGCGCGACAACATCAAGAAAGTGCAGTTGGTCAACACCTCGGATTCCGATATCGCCGGTGCGTTTTTGAATGGCGCGAACGTCGGAGGCGTGGTCACGTGGAAGCCGATGGTCTCGCAGATCGCCAAGCAAAAGGGGATCACTTCGCTGTTCAACTCCTCGCAGATTCCCGGTGAGATTCTGGATCTCACGGTCGTGCGGACCGAGGTTCTCGATCGCCCCGACGGCTCCGGTCAGCGTTTCGCCAAGGCGCTCGCGGGCGCTTGGTACGAAATGATGGCGTCGATGGCCACTCCGGGCGCGGCCACGGACAAAGTCCTTACGGGGATTGCCGAAGGTTCCTCCGACACGCTGGAGTCGTATAAGGAGCAACTCAGCACCACCAAGCTGTTCTACGCCGCGCAGTCCGCCGCCGAGTTCGGCGCTTCGGCCGGGCTCAAGAAAACCATGGAACTGGTCCGTCAATTCGTCTTCGATCATGGATTGCTCGGCGTGGGGACGAAGTCCGTGGATGATGTCGGTATCCGCTATTCGGACGGCTCTATTCAGGGCAAGCCGGATCGTGTGCGTCTCCGCTTCGATGTGAGTTATATGCAGCTTGCCGCGCAGGGCAAGCTTTAGAGGGAGGGATCGCGATGTCCGCTGGATTTCAACTGATCCACGCACAGCCCAGCCGCTCTTGGGCGGTGATCCTTTCCTGGATTCTGTTTGCCGTTGGCATCTCCGGGTATATCTATACGGCGGAGCAGAGGCACGCGGCGAATCCTGAAGATCGAGTGACGCCCACGCTGGTCCAGATGGTCCACAGCATGCGCGATGCGGCGCTGAAGCCGGCCGAAGAAGACGAGGACACGCCCGAGGCCAGTTCCCTCGTTCAGAAGTTCTCCGCTAGCATGTTGTGGAAGGATACCAAAGCCACTTCGCGCCGCTTCCTTTTCAGTATGGCTCTGCTGCTGCCTGCCGTCATGCTGGGCCTGCATATGGGGCTGTTCCCCTTTGTGGGAGCATTCTTTCTGCGGTTCGTCCTGTTCTTCGACAAGATTGTGGCGCTCTCGCTGCTTCCGATTCTGTTTATCGCGTTCGGCATCGACGAGCTTTCGAAGATCATGCTGATCGTCATCGGTGTAACGCCCACCATCATTCTGGACACCTTCAATCTGACCCGCGGCGTGCCGAAGGAGCAGATCGTCAAAGCATTCTCGCTCGGAGCGGGGGATTTCGACGTCGCCTACCGCGTGGTGATGAAACAGATCTGGCCGCGCGTGCTGAACAGTATCCGTCTCAACCTAAAGGCGGTCATGCTGTTCCTCTTCGCGGGAGAAATGATCGCCTCGACCGATGGTCTGGCCTACCGCATCGCTCTGCTCCGCCGGCACATGGGGATGGACGTGATCATTCCCTACGTGCTCTGGGTTGCGCTGCTGCTGTTCCTGGTCGATCTCAGCATGCGTCTGGTAAATCGTTGGCTGCATCCGTGGTTTAAGGAAGCGTGACGTATGTCTCTGATTCAAGCCCAAAACGTTTGCGTATCGTACGCCTCCCGTCCGATTCTGGAAGGCATCAACCTTCAGATTGAGGAGGGCGAGTTCGTCTGCCTGCTGGGTCAAACCGGCTGCGGCAAATCGACGCTGCTACGCTTGATCCTCGGCTCCGAGCATCCGACACGCGGACGCCTCCTGGTGGACGGCCAGGAACTGCTCCAACCCGATCGCACCCGTGGCTACGTGCCGCAGAAGTATTCGCTGTTCCCCGATAAGACCGTGCTCGACAACATCACCTTTGGCGTCGAGGTCAGCCAGTTCGGACTGCTGAAGCGATTCACGCCCCAGTTCTACCGTCGCCGCCGCGAGTTTCGCGAGGAAGCGCTCGACTACCTGCGCCGGGTGGGTCTCCGCGTGACCGATGCCGGCAAGTACCCGGAGCAACTCTCCGGAGGCATGCAACAGCGCGTCGCGATCGCACAAGCTTTAATGACGCGGCCCCGCATTCTTCTGATGGACGAGGCCTTCAGCGCGCTCGACCCCGGCACCCGGCGGGAGATGCAGACTCTGCTGCGTGAGTTGTGGCGCGCGACGGGGACCACAGTTATTTTCGTGACGCACAACACGCACGAGGCGCTGCATCTCGGCACGCGGGTCGTCGTGCTCGCCAAGGATTCGCCCGAGCAGGGCTCACGCGAGATGCTCGACCTTCAGGTCGCGGAGAATTGCCAGGAGGAAGAGATCCCGCGCCTGGTCCGGCGCCTCGAGAACGCCTCTCGACCCCCGTTCGCCGAAGCCGTCCCGGCCATGGGCTGAACGCTGGCGGGAACCCCGCGCGTCGCGAACCACATATAAGGCGAGTGGCTCCGCACCGGCCCCTTCGCACCGGCCCCTGCCTCTCGTATGCAGCATGAAGCGAGCGCCATCATGGAGGCTGCGGGCTATCGAGTGGACCGGCAAATCGCCGGTGAGTCGTCGAGCGATAACGGCGCCGAGATACTGGTCCTCGCGAGACGATCAGCCCCTTCCGAATCCTTGCGAATCAGTGGCTTCACGCTGGATCCGCATCGCGAAATCGGCCTTCCGAGCCCGCGATCTCCAGGCGGAACAGGCCAAATTCGTGCGAAGCGCGCGGGCGTTGCTCTGCGCAAAGTTCGCCTCGCCACCGCCTTAGAACTCGAACCGGAGCGCGAACTGCATCGAGCGCGGCGGCAAGGTTCCCTGGAATTCGCCGAAGGTCAGCGGAGACTGTAAGTTCAAGCTGGGATTCGTGAAATTCGGATGATTGAGCGCGTTGAACGCCTCCGCCCGGAACTGGAGGTGCATCCCTTCTTTCGGCAAGCGGAACGTCTTGGCCAGCGCGAAGTCCGCGTTGAAAATCGGAGCCAAACGAACCGCCGCGCGAGTACCTGTGCCTTCCGGCTGTTGGTCCTGAAAGTTGCCGGCCGCGTTGATGCTGCCGAAGATGCTGGGAATGCCCTGATCGTCGATGTGGACGCCGCCGGTCTGGATCGGCGCGTTCACTACCGCGAGCGAGCTCAACCAGTAATTCGAGTTGTACGCCAGATCACCCGCCACTGCGCTCGGCAGCGGAGTGCTATACCGCCAGATACTGGAAACCTGCCAGCCGCCGACCACCTCATCCAGCCAGCCAGGGGCATTCTTCAAGAGCATCTTGCCCTTGCCCACCGGCAACGCGAACATGAAGTTGGCGTTGAGGTTGTTGCGGATGTCGAAATCGGAGGAGCCTCGGAATCCGCCCATGTTGAAGATGTCCTGCACGGAAGCGCCCTGCTCACCCGCGCCGGATTCCGCCGCCGAACCGTTGTCGATCGAATGCGACAACGTGTAGTTGAAGTCGAACTGGAACCCGTTGGCGAAGCGGCGGCGAACGGAAACGGTTACTCCGTGATACTCGGCCTGTCCGGCGTTCATCCACATCGGCATGGAACTGCCTTGTTGCGAGAAGAACGTATAGCAGCCGGGCACGCTAAGGCAGCGCGTGGTCCCCGCTGTCGTCGCGTAGTCGCCATTGCCCGCGATGCGGTCCGCGGCGTGGAGGCTGTCCAAGAAGCTGCCGCCGAAGACTCCATAGACGCTGTAGAAGTAGTTGGCCGATGCGCTGCCCGGGATGTAGGAATTCGCATAGCCGGGCCACAGGTCGTTCACAAACGGCAGGTTCGGGACTAAGTTCGGATTCGCAGCCACCGCGGCGGCGACCGAGGGCGAATTGTACGGCACGCCCATTTTCTGAGCGAGTGAGTTCTCCAAGTTGTAGACGGTTTGGGCGTTCTGCTGCCAAGTGACGCCGGACTTCGGATCTTTGTAGAGTTCGAGCGGTGTGAACACGTCGCCCTGCATCAAGAGCCTCCGCGACAGCCGGCCCATGTAGCCGACCTCCAGGGTTAGTTTGCCCGGAAGCTCGCGCGAGAAGCTGGCGTTGAGCATGATCGAGTACGGCGTTTTCAGGTCGGACGAAATGCCTACGAAGTCGCCAGAGATTCCCGCGATAGGCGCCGGGGTGAACGGGAAGCCGCCAGGGGTGGGGCTGGGCAGGGCAGGGAACGCTCCGTTGTAGCGCGGAGAGGTGCCGAAGTTATAGGCGATCGGAAAATTGATCTTGTCGTCCAGGCCTATGGAGCCAAACTGATCGTACTGCGTGACCAGATCGTTCCCGAACTGGTCGTACGCAAGCGCACCGCCTACTCGGAATGCCCCGCTCTTACCGAAAATCTTGCCGGTCCAGCCCGCGCGATCCGCCGGTGCATACGCAAGCGAGAAGCGCGGAGCCAAGTTGGCGTTATCAGGGCTCCACCAGGAGGGCTTCCCATTCGCCGGACCGTTCAGGGCCCAGCTTTGCGTGAAGGTCGGCAACTGGTTGGCGGGAATGCCGAGCGTCTGCCCGCCATTGCGGTCGGCAAAGAACTGCTGCAACGGAACGGTGGGCGCCACTTGAAGGCCGTTGGCTTCGTAAGGCGGCCGGAAATTCTCATAGCGGACACCGAAGTTGAGCGTCAACTCATGGGTGATGCGATAGGCGTCGCCGATGTAAGCGGCGTAAGAATGCTCGATGAAGGATCGCCGCTGTCCGGTGCCCTGCGGCAGGATCTGGCCCGTCTTGCTGTATTGGTAGTTCACAAATGCGTCGTTCAAAACGCCAAGGAGAGCTGCCGAGGCATTCGTCACCGCCGACGCGTTTGCGAGCGCGAGGTTCGGGTCGCCCAGCTTGTTGGAAAGATAAGAAGTTATGGAAGAGTCGATATCCGCCCCGAGGCCGTAGAGTTCCGTCGCACCGTACTTGTACAGGGGGAAAGAGTTGGTGTACAACGCCAGATCGTTCCGGTTGAAGCGGAGATTCGCGCCCATCGTGATGGTGTGCTTGCCCTTAGTCCAAGTGAAATCGTCCACGAAATTATGGAGCGGGTTCACGCGCGACCGGGGACGGGCGCCTTCGTAGTTCTGGAGCGGATCGATGGATGTGAGTTCGAAGCCGATTCCTGTCACGCCGGAGAAGCCTTGGCCCAGCCGCGTCAGCCCGTAGTTGAAGGAGTTGATCAGGCTCGGCGTGATGACCGCGGTGTAACGAGCCGAGATTCCCTTGCTGTTATCCCGCTCGGTGGAGGACGGAGACTGCCCGGGAAACTGCGCCAGAATCTGATCCTGTGTGTTGTCGGCGAGAGTGCCGCGCAAGCTGAGCATGTGTTTGCCCCCGTTATCGAGCTTAATATCCGTCTTGGCCACCCAGGCCATGTTGCTCAGATGATCCGGAGCGTTGAAGCGATAGCCCGCGAAGTTGAGGCCGCCGTCCTGACCGAAGGCGGGATCGTTCGACACCGGGTATTGGTTCAGGATTTTTCGGTATCCGGCGTTCAGTCCGATGCCCAGCGGGTCAATCTGCTTCAGCTCCGTCGGAGAGAGGGTCTGCACCGAGCCGTCGGCGAGTTGCACGTTTAAGAATCCCTGCTTGAGCGATTCTGAAGGCACGTTGCGAACCTGGGCCATGCTGCTCGCATCCTTCCGCTGTTCCCAATTGACGAAGTAAAAGATTCGATCCTTCTTGATGGGTCCGCCTACCGACGCGCCGAATTGATTGCGGACCAATTGCTGGACCGGCACGCCCGAGGCGTTGTTAAACCACGTATTGGCGGAGGTCGCGGTGTTGCGGTTGTACTCATACAGCGATCCGTGGAGCTGATTTGTTCCACTTTTGGTGATGAGGGTCACTTGTCCGCCGGAGGAGCGGCCTTGATCGACGCCCTCTCCGCCGACCGTGACGCGGAATTCCTGCACCGAATCGAGTGGAATGGGCAGTACCGCGTTGAAACCGGAATTTACGTTGTTGTTGTTTCCGTTCACGCCCTGGAAGGTAGCGCCTACCGAAGCATTCTGCGATACCAGGCCGGCGTTCTGGTTATCGTTCACGTCCACGCCATCGAGCGTGATGTTGTTCTGATCGCGCCGGGCTCCCAAGACTTCGCCGGTGGATGTGACGCCGGGCTGGAGACTGAGCAACTCCACCACATTCCGGGTCTGAAGCGGGAGCTGCCGGACTTGATCCTCCGAGAAGGCGTTTCCGACGGAGGCGTCCACGGTGTTAATCGCGGATGCTTCGGCCGCGACGTTCACTGTCTCGTTGGTCTTCTCCAGGTCGAGCCGCAGATCGAGACTCGTGGGCGTATTCACCAGGAGTTTAACGTCGCTGCGGGCCAGCACAGAGAAGCCGGGCCTTTCGACGGTCACTTTGTAGGTGCCGGGGACCATTTGAAGGAATTGATACTCGCCTGTGGGGCTGGTCAGAACCTGACGCTTGAAGCCGGTTTCGGCGTTCGTCAGGGTCACGGTGGCTTCCGCGACCACGGCCGCATTGGGATCGGTGACGGTGCCGCGTAACAGGCTACTGGATTGTGCGAAAACCCCCACGGCGGCGGCAAGAAGGCCTAATGCGACAGGGATGAGCCGGAGCGAACCATTCTTCATCTTCATTCACAACTCCTTGAACGTTTGGGGTTGCGAGAGACAGGCTCGCCGGGATTTACGGCTTCACTGGCACATGCAGTGGGCCTGCGAGGTTGGACGCAGGTCGAAACAGACAGGGAACAGCTTCCGGCGCACTTTGCCGGTAAGTTGGATTATCCGGCCCTTCGTTCGAGGAGTCAATCATTGAACCCATAAAGAGTTTTGATGGGGTCCAACAATGATGTCTCGCGGAGCTAGCGGCGGTCCGGCAGCGCAAAAACATACAAGCCATTCCCCGTCGCCGGATAACGAAGTTCTGACGCGACCACGGCGGGGACGTTGCGGGGACTGCCTCCGCCGTTGGCGGTGGTGACGCCGACGAACTGCTTGCCGCCCACCGTAAACGTAAGCGGGAACCCCTGCACGACGGCGGGAAGGCGCGTTTCCCACAGGATGCGGCCGGTATTGGCGTCGAAGGCGCGGAACATACGATCCAGGTCACCGGCGAAGGCTATGCCTCCGGCGGTGGAGACGACGCCGGTGAGGAACGGCGCGCGCTGTTCATATTTCCAAATCTCGCGCAGGGTGCGAATGTCGTAGGCGGCGAGCTTTCCGACGTTTCCGTTGGTCCCCGGCATCTCAAAAAAACGGCGAAGAGCGCCATTGCCGCTGCCGCCGCCCGCGATTTTTTCAACCGCTTGCCCGTTCATGTCCAGGCAGCTCTGGCTGAGCGGAATAATCAGGCGATTGCCGGGCGGATAGTAAGTCATTGACGGCCAGTTCTTGCCGCCCTCGGTCGACGGACACGCGGAGACCCATTCTCCCAGGCGCTGCTCGACGATATCGTTGCGATAGTGAGGCTGGCCGGTGATCGGGTCGATGGAATCGTACACGTTCTGGAACACCATTTCTTTGTGAGCAAGATACTTGCCGGTCTTGCGATCCAACTTCCAGAGGATGCCTGCTTTGCCGGCGCTGAAAACGTAGTTCTGGCTTTGATCATCGATCAGGACCCGCTCGAAGACTTCGTCGAGGTCGAGCGTTTCCCCCGGCGCGTAGCTGTGATACCAAGCCAGCTTGCCGGTATCGGCATTGAGCGCCAGCGTGGAGTTTGCGTAGAGCGTTGCACCGTTGCCTGAACCTCGGCTGACGCGCATCCAGGGCTTAGCTTGCGCTGTCCCCCAGTAAGTCAGGTTAAGGGCCGGATCGTAGCTGCCGGTGATCCAGGTCTCGACGCCGGCGCGGAACGTGTTGGCGAGTCCGCCCCAGGTGTCCCCTCCAGGTTCGCCCTCCAGCGCAACCGTTCGGAACCGCCAGGCCTCCTTGCCCGTTTTGGCGTCATAGGCGCTGATGAAGCACTTCTCGTCGCGATACGCAGCGCAGGAGTCGCGGCCCAGGCCCTGGATCAAACGGCCGTTGACGGCGAGGGGTCCGCTGCTGGTGGAGAACTCGCCCTTGGAACGGTCGCCAATGGTCGTGTCCCAAACGGTCTTGCCCGTGCGCGCGTCGAAGGCCACCAGATGAGCCTCGCCCGTAGCGACGAAGATCTTATCGTCATAGATCGCGATGCCACGCATGGCCGGGGCGGTGGGATTCGTGCCGTAGCGATTCTCCCAGATCAGCTCGCCGGTTTTCGCATTAAGGGCTTGCAGCACCATTCCGGCGTTGTTCAGGTACATCACGCCGTTGTGGACGATGGGAGCGGGCTGATTCCCGTTGCTGGCGCCTTCCTGCATCGCCCAACTCCAGGCAAGTTGCAGGTTTCCGACGTTCTGGGTGGTGATCTGATTCAAAGGGCTGTAATAGGTGGCCTTGTAGTCGTGACGCAACATCAGCCAGTCGGCGGGATCGGGGTTGCGCAGCATGGCATCGCTGACCGGGACGTAGTTCTTGACCTCGCCCGAAACCGTGATGCCTCGGGGTGCCTGCGGGCCTTGCTTGTCCGCGGTTTGCGGAGCGGGCGGAGCGGCTGCGCCGGGCTGCAGGTAAGAGGCTCGCTGGCCGGAGGCCACGCTCCGGATGGACGCGGTGGAAGCTGCGGTGAGCGCCTGATTGCCGGGGCGGGCGCTATTGGCGTCGAGGAGGAACGCGGCAAGATTGACATAGGTCTGATCCGGAAGCGCGCCGTTCGCGCCGGGAGGCATGGTGGCGCGCAGGAAGCCGATCAGGTCGCCTGCGGTCTTGTCGCCCCACTGGTTCAAGAAGGTCGCGCCCGCCAGTTGAGGACCCTCCCGGCCGGAGAGATCCGGCGCATGGCAGGATGCGCAGTTGTTTTGATACGCGGACCGTCCGGCGTCGGCTTGGGCGGCAGTGTATGGTCCGGCAGCGCGGTCCTGGGCGATCAGAATGACAACCCCGCATGCGGCGATCACCGCGGCCACTACCGGTATTCGAGTTTTCACTGCCACCTCCCGACGATTGGGGCACAAATATCCCCCGTGGCGTAGCTTACTACAGCACGCCTTCTACAGCACGGAAGCCCCGGCATCCACTGAAGATGTTAGCGAGGACTGCCGATAAACGGATATGCTCACAGACGACTCGCTCGGCTTACATTTGGTGCGTCCCCGTCCACTTTTGGGGGATCTACTTCCTCCTTCTCGTGCCGCCGCGGGGCGTGAATCCGCGCCGGTTCCGGAAGTGGCTGAGCCGAAAAAGACCGTCCTGATGGTGAGCGGAAGTCCCGGAGACGCGCAGCGCTATCGCTGCGACAACAAGCTGGAAGAGTTCGAGTTCCTGGGGCTCACGGCAGATTCTACTACAGCGGAGAAACTCCACTACAAGCGCGACCTGGAGCGTTACGAGATGTTCCTGCTGCATCGCGTCCAGAATTCGTGGCAGCTGGAAGACTTCATCAAGCGGGCCAAGGCTCTGGGCAAGCCCGTGGTTTTCGACACGGACGATCTGGTCTTCGATGGACGGCCGGACCGCCTGAGTCCTGTGACGCGCTACATGAACAAGCGCGAGTTGCAGCAGCACCAGGACTACGTGTATCGGACCGGCCGGACGCTGGAGCTGTGCGATTCCGCCATTGTGAGCACGGAATGCTTGCGGGATTGCATCCTGGAGCTGTTTCCCGAAAAGCGAGTATACCTGCATCGCAACGCGGCCGCCCAGAAGTTCGTGGATATGGCGGAGACGGTCCGCAGCGAATACGTCCGGGAAGAATCAGAGTTAGTTCGCATCGCCTACGTGAGCGGCAGCAAAACGCACAAGGACGATTTTGCGCAGTGCGTCCAGCCCCTGCGGAAGTTGCTGGAAAAGTATCCTCAGGTACGCATGATGTGCGTGGGGCACGTGGAGATTCCCGCCGAGGTTCGCGACTTCGCGAGTCAAGTGGAGGCCGTGCCTCCGGTACCTTGGTATCACGTGCCGCTGTGCTACGCGATGGTTGACATTAACCTGGCTCCGCTGGAACTGAATCACAAGTTCACCGAATCGAAGAGCGAGCTGAAATACTTCGAGGCTGCGCTCATGGAGCTTCCCACCGTGGCTTCCGATATCGCGCCCTTCCGAGTGGGAATTACGAACGGCGATACGGGATTCCTTTGCTCGACCAATGACCAGTGGTTTGACGCGTTAGAGAAACTGGTGCTGGACGCGGGGTTGCGGCGCCGGATTGGGAGTGCGGCTCGGGCGGATGCGCTGCGCCGGTATACCACGAAGGTCCGCAGCGCGGAATTGAAGCCGGTACTTCAGGAGATTTTGGGGGCGGGGCGGGTAGTCTAAAGAGGAACCGCTCCCTGATATCGCCGCGCGGTTTGCGCGACCGTCAGGGAGCGGCGAGTGTCTTACGCGGCCTGCTTGGCCGGGACCGGCGCAGCCATCCAGTGCTTCCAGCTTGGAGGCAATCCGTCCTCGATTTCCACGGGGCTGGGGCAGGGAGTGGCCGGCGGAATCGGATGGCTCTTCACATACTCGGCCATGAGCCGCAGACCGTCTTCCAGCGCGATATCCTCAGACTCGGCCCCAAACACACGGCTTAGCTTCTCGTGTGAGGAATGCGCGTGTTTCACTTCTTTGCGCTCCGCCAGGAATTGCAACTGGACCGGAAGATCCAGCACGCGGCCGATCGCGTGAGCCAGATCCTTGACGGAAGTGGGTTGGTCGCCGCCGACGTTGAAAGTCTCGTTCTTGGCGGCTTCCACGAACGGCGCCGAAGCGATGCAGGAGGCCACGCTGCGAACGTAGGAGAAACTTCGGGTCTGGGAGCCGTCACCGAACAAAGGGAGCGCCTCGCCGCGCAGCGCGCGCGCCATGAAGATGCCCACCACGTTGCGAAATGGATCGGAAATGTTCTGGCTGGGGCCGTAAACGTTGTGCGGGCGGAAGATGGTGAAGTCCGGTCGGCCGAAGTAATCGCGGAAGGCGCGGATGTGATTCTCGCAGGCCAGCTTGGCTACGCCGTAGGGATCCGCGGGTACGCAGTAGTCTTCTTCGCGGAACGGCTCAGCTGTGTGTGGATGGCCGTAAGCCGCGATCGAGGACGTGAAGACGAGGTGCGCGGCACCCGCCCGGTACGACGCCGCGAGAACGTTCGCGGTGCCCGTGAGGTTGTTGGTGTAGTTGAATACCGGAATGTGATGGCTCAGCCCTTCGGCAGCGTAGGCAGCCAAGTGGTAAACGTAGTCCGGCCGGAAGCCGTCGAAAATGGGTTGCAAATCCGCGTTGACAGAAGCCTCGACGAAACGCGCCCCCTCCGGCACGTTCTCGACAAAGCCTCCCGACAGATCGTCGAGCACCAGCACTTCGTGGCCGCGCTCGACCAAAATTTCCGCGACCCGGGATCCGATGAATCCCGCTCCGCCGGTAACGATCGCTCTCATAGACGCCTCCTCTTGTGATCTAGACTTGCAAAACTGATGCCGCATCCACGGCTGGTTCGAGGGACCCGGCGCCTTCGCCCGCATAGGCCCGCTCCCAAAGTTCTACGGTGTTTTCGATGTTGCGATGGGTCATCACCCAGTCGCGCTGCTCTTGCAAGAGAGAAGCACGATCCGAATTCAACATCAGTTCCAGTTTGTTTTTCCACGCTTCGCGATTGTTCTTTGCAGTCACCGGAACTTCGGTCGAATACGGCAGGACGTGGGACGCGACCGTGACCGCTCCGGACATCGCGAATTCGTAAAACTTGATGCAGCTCTTGTGGTGATTAAAACTGTTGTCCAGCAACGGCGCGATCCCGATGTCCAGCGCCAGATCGCAGACCATTTGGGAGTGCTGACCCACCGGGACGTTGGGATGGAATTCGTAGCGAATCCCTTCCAGCTTGGCAAGAAGATGTTTGATCGACTTCCCCAGCGGGGTCTCGGTATAAGGTTTGCCCCAACGCGCGCACAGCACCTGATGTAACTCGTCCAGACTCGATTCCTTGCACATGCCCTGGAGCACAAGCTTGAACTGGTAGCGTTTCTGTAAGTCCCGAATCGCGTCTAAGGCCACCGGAAGGTCCGTGAAATGGGTCGGGCTGCCACTCCAGCCGATCCGGGTCTCGCCGCTTCTCGGTCGAGGATGCCACTCCTCCGGATCGACACTGTTCGGAAGGACGGCCACGTTCGGATTCCACCGGCGCAAGTAGCTCGCAAGGGTTTGCGTCGTGGTCGTGACCAAATCGGCTTCCCGAAGCAGAAACTCGTAGATGGGCAGCCGCGGTTGAAGCAAGCCGTGGTTCAAGTTTTCCTTCGGCACTAGATCCAGAGCGTCGTCCGTGTCGAAGATCACACGAACGTTGCGCTTGCGGCACCACTCCACCAGCTTCAGCGCCTCCTGGAAATGCGCGCGAAAGAACACCATGGCGTCCGGCGCTTCGTACATTGCATTGCCTTTGGCGAGGAGTTGAACTGTGTGGCCGCGGCGCGTCAAATATTTCCCGGGAATGCCGCTGCGCCACTTGTAGCAACCGCTTTCGGTCTCAGTAAGGAAGAAGATGTTCATGATTGTCCCCGCTCCATTTCCGTGCGAGCCCATTGCGACAAATAAGCCTCTGCCGCCGTGTCCTCAATCTCGCGATCCAGTTGAACCGTCCAGGCGCGTTTGCGCTTGTCCTTGAGCTGTTCGAGAGCCCGGCAGTCGCGACGTGCCTTCAGCAGCCGCTGGCGCTGGTCCGAAATTTGCGCTTCACACTGTGCTCGCTCCACTTTGAGCACGGTACGTTCTTTTCGCATTCGCAGCTGAAATGCCGCGAGGGCTCGAAGGTCGGAGCCATCGATTCCCGCTAATTGCAGCAGCCTTGCGCCGGATTTCAGTTCAGCCTCGGTCAGCGCCGCGTCGCGGTGGAGAATCGCCGCGAGCCTATGCTGCAAGGACGATAGCTTTTCTTCTTCGGTACGCATGCGGAGCGTCCGCCAGTCCAGCACTCGCTGTAAAGGGAATTGGAAGGATTTCATGAAAGTTGTTTGGCCAGGGAGAACAGCCTGCTGCGGGTTTCCTCAAGGGGGCAGAAACTATCGGAGTCCTGGCGCAGATAATCCTGGATTTGCGGCCGGATGCGAATGCTTTGGTCCAGCTTCGGATTGGTGCCCTGGACGTGCGCGCCCAGTTGGATGAGATCGGCGGACTGTTGGTAAAGCGCCATCGCCTCGCGAACGCGCTGCGCCGCTTGGAGCTCTTCCTTGGTTGACACCTTGGTCGCCAGGCGGCTGATGGAGTGTAGAACATCAATGGCCGGGTAATGTCCGGTCGCCGCAAGATCGCGTGACAGGATCACGTGTCCGTCCAGAATGCCTCGCGTAGCGTCACAAATGGGCTCGTTGAAATCGTCGCCCTCGACTAAGACCGTGAAGAAACCGGTGATGGATCCCTTTTCGAAACTCCCGGCGCGTTCGAAGATCTTCGGAAGCATGGTGAAGACCGAAGGCGTGTAGCCTTTCTGGGAGGGGGGTTCGCCCGCGGCCAGTCCGATTTCGCGTTGCGCCATGGCCAGGCGCGTGACAGAGTCCATCACCAGTAGCACGTCGGCCCCTTGATCGCGGAAATACT
This sequence comes from Bryobacteraceae bacterium, assembly GCA_036498815.1. Classification (GTDB taxonomy): domain Bacteria; phylum Acidobacteriota; class Terriglobia; order Bryobacterales; family Bryobacteraceae; genus Palsa-187. The sequence continues at coordinate 437,626 of DASYET010000015.1, forward strand.
CCGCGGCGGCCAGAGCCACGTAGGCGGCGCGAATGCGCAACGGGGCAGGGCGGTCCGAGGTCGCGACAACGACGACCGATCGTTTCATGCCTTCTGCGCCGAGCTCATGTTCCAGGAACGCCATCACTTCGCGGTTACGTTCGCCGATCAAAGCGATGACGCTCACTTGTGCGGAATTCTCTCGCGACATCGCGCCGAGCAAGGTGCTCTTTCCGACGCCGCTGCCGCCGAATAAGCCAATACGCTGTCCTTTACCGCAGGGAAGCAGGCTGTCGATGGAGCGAACGCCGGTCACCAGGCGCTCCGTGATATGGCGGCGCTTTAGAGGATTCGGCGGGGGGGAATACAGCGGGTACCATTCGGCGGCCTCGACCGGCGGACCACCGTCCATCGGCTGGCCAAAGCCGTCCAAGACGCGGCCCAGTAGGCCGGGACCCACCGCCAGCCGCGCATCCTGCACACGCGCGGTCACTTTACTGCCGAGTTGCAAACCGTCCGGTTCATCCAGAGGCATCGCCAGCATGCGGCCGTTGCGAAAACCGATCACCTGCGTGCGGATGCGGCGTCCCTGGCCTGCGTCGATCTCGCAAAAATCGCCGATCGCGGCCGCGGGGCCGGCGGATTCGATGAGCAATCCCACAGTCGCCGTTACTTGCCCGGTCCAAGGCAGGATGTCCACTTCTTCCAGGTCCCGCAGATACGGACCGAGCGAAACTGTATTATCGTTTTCGGAGTCCATGGCGATTACCTTTGGAGGCGGTCAGCGAATCCGCGCTCAATCTCGCGGAGCTGCGCTTCGATGGAAGCGTCAAGAGTTCCGTGCGCCGTTTCAAAGAGAAGGTCGCCCGGTTGGAGCGACGTATCCGTCACGACTTCGATTTTTTGGGACGTAGAGAAACGATCGAGCGATGCTCTAACAGCCTCCTCCTGTGCGGGATTCACCCGAACGCGGCATGCTTCGCGCGCTTGCAACTTCTCCAGCGCGACCTTGATGAGTCCGCCCATCGATTCGGGGTCAAGCGTTAACTCGCGATGCACCACTCGGCGTGCCACCGCGATGGCCAGTGCCAGCAATTCCTGTTCGGCGTCCTTGCGGATGCGGCCCCGCAATGAGGACAGAGACGCGAGCGACCGCCCCAGCCGATCCATCACGGGTGCGAGCTCCCCGGTTGCCTGGTCCTTGCCTACAGCCTTCCCTTCGGAGAATCCGCGGTGGTAGGCTTCCCGTTCGATACGCTCACGTTCGGCATCCGCACCGGGTGCCGCGGGTTGCGGCGCCGGCCGGACGATCTGCGGAGACGCCATGGACGGCGCTCCTCCTCCGCCGCGCCACCAAATGGGGGCGACTCCCGAGAGCTCCTCCGTGCGGAGAACCCTAGATGTACTGCTCATCGCTGGCTCCTCCGCCGCCCTTCTTGCGGCTCAGCAAGCCGTCGCTTTCCAGTTGCCGGACTACGCCAATGAGCGTCTGCTGCGCGGCTTCCACGTCACGAATCTTCACGGGCCCCAAGGCTTCCATGTCTTCGAGCAACATCGATGCGCCGCGCTGGGACATTCCTTGTAACAAGTGCTTGCGCAAGTCCTCGCTCGCCCCTTTAAGCGCCATCGTCAATTGACGCCGGTCCGCACGCGCCAGCAATTCCTTCACGCCGGAGGGATCCACGGCCAGAAGATCATTGAACACGAACATCTTCTGACGGATCGAATCGCCGATGTCCGCGTTCAGCTCTCCGATCTGGGCGAGAATTTCGTCACTCAGATTCGAATCGAGTTGGTTAAAAATCTCTGCGACCGCACGCGGCCCTCCCGACGGCTCACGCGTCACTTCGCCCAGTGACTTTAACTTGCGGCCGATGATATCCGAGATTCTTTCGATCACCGCGGGGGAAATCTGGCCCAGCTTTGCGATCCGGATGGCGAGGTCCGCGCGCGCGTTTCCATCCAGAACTCCGAGCACGGCGGCCGATTGCGCCGGATTGAGATGCGACAGGATCAGCGCCACGGTTTGCGGATGCTCGCTCTTGACAAAGCGCGCCAGCGTAGGCGGATCCATCTGCTGCAGATTCTGGCCGGCCCGCGAGGTCGAGTTCGGTAGCCGGTCGAGGTGCTTCTTGCTGCCTTCCGGTCCGAAGGCGCTGGTGAGCAGACGGCGCGCATATTCGACACCGCCTCTGCCTACTTGCATGGCGTCCGACGTGGCCGCATGGAACTCTTCCAGCACCGCCTCCGCTTGGGCCGGAGTTACCGGCGGAAGGCTCGCGATTGCGCCGCTCACCTTTTGGACTTCTTCGTCGCTCAAACGCTTCAGGAATTCACTCGACGCAGCATCCCCCAGCGCCACCAATAGAACTGCGGACTTCTGCAATCCCGTCAGCGTTGTCGCCATCGCCGCAGCTGCCATGATTTATATCCGTTCCTCTCTCAGCCATCCGCGCAGTACGCCCACGCAGACTTCACTATCTTTTTGCGCTGCGGTTCGGATCTGATTGGTAAGTACCTCCACGCGCGGCTGGGCCAGGGCCGGCACCTCACCGGACCCCAAAGCCGCGGAAGGCGACCAAGTATCCTGTGCCGCTGCCAGCCTGGCCTGCTCTGCATGCGCGGGCAAGGCCTGGGGCGCGCGGATTTGCACCTGCTTCTTGACGCTCTTCTTCGCCATTTTGTAGAACGCGAAGAAGCCCGCGCTCAGAATCAACACTCCGCCCGCGGCGAGGCCGATCATCATCTTCGGGTCGCCCTTTATCTGCTCCAGCGGAGTCTTCTTCCCCGTTGCCTTGGCGGCCGCTGCTGCCGCTGCCGTCGCGGCCGGCGGCTCCAGATTTAAAGTCGCTTCGAAGGGCAGACTCTCCACGATCAGCTGATCTCCGCGTTCCAAATCCAACCCCGCTGCCGCGGCGACCAGATCGTGAATGGTCTTGAGCCGCTCTGGTGAAGGAGCTTCCAGCACTCGTTGGGCGCTCGCCCCGGTGCCGTCCCAACGTACGTCCTGATCCAGCAACACGGAAATCGATAACTTCTTGATGCTGCCCTGCGGCACCAGCGTGTGCTTCACCGTACGCGCTGATTGGTAGGTGATGTTTTCGGTCTTGCGCGACGTCCCGCCGGCGCCGACGATCGGACGCGGCGGACCCTGCGGCATATTCGATGCGGTTCCCGGCACGCCTCCCGCACTTGCGTTAGATCCTCCCGAGGAACTCGAAGAGACGCCCGGCGCGGAAGAAGTATCTTCGGTCTTCTGTGACGTGGTCATCACGGAGCGCGTGGGGTCATAACTCTCTTCGCTTTGCTCTCCGCTGGTCGTGTCGCAATCGGCCGAGACCGCGGTGCGAAATCTGCCCGCGCCCACCAGGGGTTCCAGCGTGGAGTCCAACTTCGCGGTCAGATCCTGCTCCACTTTGTGGCGATATTCGAGCGCGGTCTCAGAGGATTCGTCCTGCGGTGAAGTGCTCCTCTTCGGCCGGTTTAGCAGATTGCCCCGCATATCGAGCACGGAGACATTATCCGGAACCAGGCCCTCGACAGCGCTGGCCACCAGATGTGTGATTGCGGGCATGGCCGTGTCCGGCAGCGAAGCTCCGGCGCGAATCTTCACCAGCACGCTGGCTTTGGCGGGCTGCTTCGATTCGGTGAATACCGATTCCTGCGGCAGCGAGATATGCACGCGCGCCTGCTCGATTTCCGACACTGACATCACGGACCGCTCCAGCTCGCCTTCGAGCGCGCGCCGATAATTCACGTGCTCGGCGAAATCGGTCATGCCGAAGTTGGTCTTGTCGAAAATCTCGAATCCAATGCGGCCACTCTTGGGAACGCCGGCGGCGGCCATTTCCAGCCGGAGTTCGGCAACTCTGTCTTCCTGTACCGAAATCGTGGAACCGTTTGGAGCCAGACGGTACGCCGCGCCGCTCTCCTTAAGTTTCTGGACCACGATCGACGCGTCTTCTTGCGAAAGAGATGTATAGAGCGGGCGGAATCCGCTTTCCTGTTGCCAGTGCGCCAGGCCGTAGATGCTTCCGGCCGCGACCACTGCCATCACGAGAATGGTCCAGCGCTGGCGTACGGATAGTGTGGTGAGGAGTCGTTTGATCTGGTCCATGGTTGGGTCGCTTCCTTACATCTGCATGCGCATGACTTCCTGGTACGCATTGACTACCTTGTTGCGTACTTGCAGGAACAGGTCGAACTCCAACTCGGCCCGCTGTGAGGCCAGAACGACGGAGTGAAGGTCGCTGCCTTCCCCGGTGAGGAAATTGTCTATCCCTTGATTGGCTTCGCCACGCGCTTGCTCAAGCCCGCTGATGGTGCTGCTCAGAACGTCTTTAAAAGACGCTCCGGACGAAGCGTCGGTGGCGGTGTCGTCGAGCGACGGGGCCTGCGTCACCGCAGGTGGCTGAATGGGGAGACCGGAGATCTTCAGAGACATGGCACGTTAGGAGCGGAACAGGTCCAGCGACTTCTGAATCATGTCCTTCACCGCGGACACCGCGGAGACGTTTGCCTGGAAACTGCGCGAGGCTCCCATCAGGTCCACCATGTCTTCCGCTGGATTCATGCGAGGAATCAGGACGTAGCCGTCCTGGTCGGCGTCCGGGTGTCCCGGCTCGTAGCGCTTTTCCGGCTCACGCGGGTCGGTGACGATTCCCGCCACCTTTACGCCCATCCCGTTGTTGCCCATGGCGCTGTCGAACATCGAGGAGAATTGCGACCCGGCCGAGGGATCGGTGGTGAACACGACATCCTTGCGGCGGTACGGGCCGCCGTCCGGCGTGCGAGTGGTATCGGAATTGGCGAGATTCTGAACCAGCAGTTCGGTGCGCGCCCTTTGCGCCGACATTCCGGAAGCGCTGATCGAGAGTGCAGAGAGCAGGCTCATTGGTTACTTTCCTTCCTGAATTGCGGCCTTCAAGGAGCTCAGCTCCGCGCGGGCCAGGTTGGAGGCTACCGCGAACCGCATCGTGTTTTCCGAAAGCAGGCGGGCTTCGCGGTCCAGGTCGACGTTGTTCCCGTCGGGTTTTACTTCCAGACCGTCCGGCTCGATGACCGTGGGATTCTGCCCGCTCATGGCATGCTCGAATTCGGTGTGGAAATCGATGTCCTCGGTCCGATAGCCGGGCGTGTCCGCGTTGGCGAGGTTGGAGGCGACCAGTTTCTGACGCGCGCTCAGCAGCGTCATGTAGTGTTCGAAGTTGGCAGCGACACCTTGGAACATGATGCCGAAGCGATGCAACTCCGCTGCCACTGTTAAAGCATTGATTTTGCGAGCGTGAGGGATTGAGAATCGTCGCCGTTCGGACGCTTAGCGGCGGATCTCCGACGGTGAACTGACGCGGGCGGTCGGGCTACGCGTCCAGTTCCAAACAATCGCGGCGGGCGGCGCCGGCGCCGAGATATGCACGGGCTCGAGTGAAATGCAGAAGCTTGCCCTGTTGGTGCGAGCGAGTCGCCAGAACGGTCTCTCGGGCCCAGCGGAGTAAATCGTGCACGTCGCGGGCAACCTGCTGCCGCTGATCTGGCGAAGCTTCCTTCCAGGCACACTCCGCCGCCCGGCGGAAATCTTCCAGCAGGTAAGACGCTGACGTGTGATCGCCGGCCGCGATTGCGGCACGCACGCCCTCAACCGCCGTTCTTAGAGGCATTCTGTTGGTCCGCAAACAAAGTAGTGAAGTAGGAGACTTGTGATTCCAGCTGCGCGATGATCGTGTCGGCCGCGGTCATCTGCTGGACCAAGCTGTTCTGCATGGCGGTAATCCGGTCCTGCGTAGTGATGATCTGGGCGTTGTCCGTGTTTATCTGGGCCTGATTGGTCGCGGAAGCGGCTTCGAACAATCCCGTCGTCGGGTCGTTCAAACCGTTCAGAACACCGGTGGCGGTGGCCAGAAAGCCGCTTCCGGTACCGGTTCCCAGAAACGCGGCGACATCGGAGGGATGGGCCGCGGCGACACCCGCGAACTGATTTGCATCGAAAGAGAGCGTTCCGGAGCTGTCGTTGAAACTGATGCCGAGGTCGGCTAAACTCTGCACGGCGCCGCTGCCTCCGGAATATCCGGTTAAATTCCGTAGACCTTGTTCGAGCTCGAAGATCAGGCTCTGTCCCGTCAATGCTCCGCCGGCGGTTCCGTGATTGACGCCCGTCTCGGCGGAAGCCGCATTGTAGGCCGCCACAAACGAGGACAAGGCATCGCTCGCCGCCGAAGCGGAGGGCGAGATGCTGACCGTCGTTTGTCCCGCCTGCAGCAGGTTCACCGTGACTCCGGGCGCGAGCGTAACTGTGCTGGTGTCGGAAGAAATCGGCGTCGAAGGTTGTCCGTTGACCTGATACTTTGCCGCAGAACCGGTAGTCAGGCTGCTCAGCAGATCACTCGATCCGTCGTTCAGTTGGATCGGAACCGCTCCAAGCGCCGTGCTTTGTAAGGAAAGGCGGTAGTTGGGTGCGGAAGGTGGCCCCAGGTTCACCAGTGAGGCCGAGACGGGAGCGCCAGCGGCGTTGATCGCCTGCACCAACCCGTCCAACGTATTCTGCGCGGGATTGATCGTGAAAGTGGACGTTCCGACCGTAAGGGTAAAGTTGCTGGACGAACTGATGGACGTCGTGGTCGGGTCGCTGACCGTGGGCAAACTGGAGTCGCTTAGGGTGGTGGAGGGAGAGCCTGGATCGACGACGGTGACCTTATAGGTGCCGGCCGAAACCGCGGACTTCGAATCCAGGGTGACGGTGGCGATGGTTGAATCGGAAGTGGATGCCGCGAGCGACTGACCCGCGCTGGCGGAGGTTAGACTCTGTATCGAGGTGAGAATGGCGCCAAACTTACTTTGCAGCGTACCGATCTCGCTCGACTCCGCTTGGAGGGAGGAGAGGTTCTGAGACAGTTGCTGGAGGGGAATGGAAGCGATCGCGACCTCATGATCGATCATGTTCTGCAAGCTGCCGGCGTATTGGCTTGTGCCGTTGAAACTCCCCGGGATAAAGGTCGTTGTTGTGCTTCCCACAAGTATCCTTCCTGCGTGCCGCTCAAAAATAAAACTGGGCCGTTCTCTGTTTAAGATCGGCCCAGTTTAGCGGAAAGGTTAGAGCCCGGAGTTTACCCGAGGAGCTTCAGGAGCGCCTGCGGTGCTGAGTTGGCCTGCGCCAGCGCGGCCACGGACGACTGCGCCAGCACCTGGGACTTGGTCAGATTCGCCGCCTCCGTCGCGATATCCGCGTCGCGGATTCGAGACTCCGCGGCGGAGTCGTTGGTAATCTGCGACTGCGCCAGGCTGACGGCGTAGCTCAACGCGTTCTCGCCCGCGCCGACCGCGCCCTGTACCAGGCCCAGGGACTTGACGGCGCTTTCCAGGTGCGTGATCGCGGTCTGCGCATCGCTGGCCGAGGTCACATCGTCGTTGGAGATGCCCAGTCCCAGAGAGTCCACCGTATTGGCGGAGCCGCTCAGATTGACGTTCACCTGCGAATCCGTCTGCGTGTCGCCGCCGCCGATGTAGACGGCGATAGACGTGTTGTAGACGCTGGCCTGGCCGGTACCGCTGGCCAAACCGATGTTCGCGGCCTGGCGATTGATTTCGCCCAACAGCGTGCTGAATTCCTGGTTCAGCGTGTTGCGGTCGCCCGAGAACGTTCCCGAAGCGGACTGCGTCGCCAGGGTCTTCAGACGATCCAGAATGTTGGAGATATTGTTGAGGCCGCCATCGATGGTTTGCAGAATGCTCTGCCCGTCGTTGGCGTTGCGGACACCCTGCTGAAGCTCCGCCACCGTGCTGCGGAACCCATTAGCTACGGCGAGACCAGCTGCGTCGTCGCCGGAAGAATTGATGCGGAAGCCGGAAGTCAAACGGGTGATAGTTTGCGCCTGGAAATTGCTGTTCACCTGAAGATTGTTCTCAGCCACCAAGGAGGTTACGTTGGTTTGGAACGAAAGAGACATACTTCACATCCTTATGTAGTTTAGATTTCCGGCTTGCCGCCGAACCCGACTGACTCTCGCAGCGGTGATATCCATGTCGCTTCCCCGCCCAGGAATTTCAGTTTTTTTTGGCATCCGCATTTGCGGGGGGTACGCTCCCCTCCCAAGTTCTGTCTCCAAAAGAACTCGATCCCGCCCTTATCTTTCCGATATGGGTTGCGTGGAAACCAATTTGATGCAATCGCCGCTGACGTACTCCCGCCGCCGCGCCCGCGTGCTGCTCGCAGCCTGGAACAGCGCGGACCTCTCGCGCCTGGAAGCCGTTCTCGATTCCCCGTCCTCTTCCGGTGCACGCTCCTTTGAGGAAGAAGAAAGGATGGAGATGGTGGCGGAGGTGGAATGCTCGCTGCGGACCTGGCTGGATCGCACCGGCGCGAGCAACGCTATCGCCCAGACCGACGTCGCTCTTTTCGCCGCACTGAAGTTGTTGCGTCATCTGGCCGGCTGCGAGGCTTCCGCGAATTCTTATCGGGCACCAAAGGCGGGGATTCAAGTGGTAGGCGATTTCTCGTTCGACTACGCCTTACGGTAGACGATCGACCTGGAAGGCGCGCTTCCGGCCGGAACTCACTACGTGGCCGGCCATCCATACCTCTCCGTTAAAACACGCTTCTACATTGCGCTCCACCGGATAGTTGAAGGTGACTACCTGCCCCGCCGTGAGCGCCATCACTTGTTCGAAAGGCAAGGTCGGACCGCGCAAGACTACTTCCATCTCGACAGTGGCGTCCTCGATCAGGCGAAAATTGCGATCCGATTCTTGCGAATTCTGCTCCGGCAGGTCCGTGCGCGGCGGTGCCCCGTCAAAGAGCTCCTCGGCAACGGCAATCGTGATGATACCCGCCCGTCCTGCCCAAAGCAGGTCAACCGGGATCCGTACCAGAGGTCCGCTGCCTTGCGGAAATTGGACCACGGTCGGATCGCTCCCCAGTGACTCGACTTCGAATTCGATCTCCGCGAACGCGCGCCAGGACTCGGCCAGCGGCCGGAGGATGACGCGGACCACCTCTTCCAGCAGACTCCACTCGATTTCCGTCAGCGCCCGTGGTGCCGGTGTCACACCTTCGCTTCCTCCCAGCAGGAGCTCCAGCAACGCCAATGCCGTGGAGGCGCTGATTAGCAGCAGCATCCGGTCCGTCCGGGGATGCAGCCGTAAAGCAATGATGCAATCCGGACTTCGCAGCGATCGCTGCAATTCTCCCGCGCCCACCAGCCCGACCGCGCCCACTCGAGCGTGGAGCTCAGTTTGAAGCAAAGCCGAGAGCGCCGTGGCCAAGCCTTGGGCGAAGACTTCGTGAACTACCTGGAGCTTCCGCAATTGCGGATCGACCGCCGCCGCGCGGGCAGACCCTCGCGTAGATTGCTTGCTCTGTTTCCCGATGGACGACATCCCTTGTAAAATCGGCGGACTAAGGCTCTTGCTTTAGTGCATCCGGGTAACAATCCCGAGCCCGTGCTAGGCCACATAGGATTAGAAAACGTCCCGCTTTCTGCGATATGGACTCTGCACCGGATTCGCCTAGCGGGAAGGGATGCGTTTCGAATGATAAAGGTCACTAGATTGAACCACGCCCCCCTGATCCTGAACTCGGACCTGATTGAACACATTGAAATCACTCCGGATACCGTGATCACGCTGACCTCCGGACAGAAGCTGATGGTGCGGGAAACCGCCGAGGAGATCGTCGAAAAAGTGATCGCGTTTCGTAGAGCACTCCTGAATCCGGGCATTCCCTTCGCCATCGGCATGAGAGAGATTCATGGCTGACGAGAAGCCCAAGAGCCCCAAGAAGCTCCAGTCCGTCAAGCCGGATGTCGCGAGTCTGATCGGCATCGTGGTCGCGATCGGCGGGATTCTGGCCGGTCTGGTACTCGATGGTGGCAAAGTCACCCAGCTCCTTCAGAAAAACGCGGCTCTTATCGTCCTGGGCGGCACTCTCGGCGCGGTGCTGTTGACCTCGCCTCTAGCGGCGGTTCTGCGGGCGGCCAAAGGTCTGAAGAGTGTTTTTCTCGAAGAGGTGGTCGCCCCCGAGGCGGCCATTGAGGAAATCATTGCCTACGCGACTAAAGCGCGCAAGAGCAGCATCATCTCGCTCGAAGAGGACCTCCCCAAAATCAACCATCCCTTCCTGCGCAAGGCGCTCACGCTGGCCGTTGACGGCACGGACCTGAAAGAGCTCAAGGACATGATGGAGCTCGACATGGAGCAGGGAGAGAAGCGCGAAGAATCCGCGGTCAAGGTATTTGAGGCCGCCGGCGGCTACGCGCCCACCATTGGCATCATCGGGGCTGTGTTGGGCCTGATGCAGGTGATGCAGCATCTCGAAAACATCGATGAAGTCGGACGCGGCATCGCGGCGGCCTTCGTCGCTACGGTGTACGGCGTGGCTTTTGCGAACCTTCTGTTCCTTCCTTCAGCCAATAAACTCAAGGCTCGGATGCACAGTGACGTCACCACCAAGGAACTGATGCTGGAAGGCGTGGCCAGCATCCTCGAAGGCATGAATCCGAAGCTGATCCGCGTGAAGCTGGAAGCGTTCCTTCCCCACGCCCCCAAGGCCTCGAAGAAGGCCGGTAAGGAGAGCGGAGCGGAAGAACCCGCCGCCGCGCGAAGCTAACCGATGGCCCGCAAGAAAAAGCCCGAAGCTCCCGAAAATCACGAGCGCTGGCTGGTCTCCTACGCCGACTTCATCACGCTCCTGTTCGCGTTCTTCGTCGTCATGTTTGCCTCGTCGCAAACCGACAAGGCCAAGGCGCGGCAGATTTCCCAGGCGGTGGAAAGTGCCCTCGACCCCAGCAGGTCCTCCGGTGCGGCTCCGTCCGTCGCCAAGATTCTGGGCGGCACGGTTGACGACAAGGGCCAGGGGAACGCTCAAATGAAGGGTCCCGGCGGTGCCCAAAAAGCGGCGAAGGAAGCGCAGGAAGACATCATGGAGTTGCTTCCTTCCATGAAGAACTTGAACGCCGAGTTGAAGTCCGAGATTGCCGACGGCAAGATCGAAGTGAGCCTGGAACCGCGCGGACTGGTAGTCAGTATGAAGCAGACCGCCTTCTTTCCCTCGGGGGGGGATTTTCTCGATCCTGCGACGCTTCCGATTCTCAGCAAGATCGCCGGCATCGTCAACGCGGTCCCCAATCCGATCCTCATCGAGGGACACACCGACTCCCAACCGATCCATACCGCAAAATTCCCCAGTAACTGGCAACTGTCCACAGCCCGCAGCATTGCCATGCTGGACATCCTGACATCCCAATTCAATGTGAACCGGAGTCGCGCCGGCGTGGTCGGGTTCGCCGACAACGTGCCTGAGGCTTCCAATGACACTCCAGAAGGTCGGTCGCGCAACAGGCGCGTGGATATTGTGATTCTGAACAGCCTTGTTCGCACGAGAGCGCCCGGCGCGGCATCCGCTGCGAAAGAATAACCTTCCTACAGCAGGCTGAACAACGTGGTCTTCGGCATGGCCGCTTGAGCTTGCAAGGCGGCTTGCAGATTGGTTTGTTCTTGCGTGAGAGCGACGGCGGCCTCCGCCACGTTGGTATCTTTCTCCTGGCTCAACGACGCTTGGTCCTGAAGCTGGAATTTGTTCGCGATATCCAGGGCGCTGGCCACTTGATTCTGCACGCCGCCGTAGTAGGCCAGTTGAGTTCCCAGGTAGGTCTCCGCTGTTTTCAGCGATCCCAACGCGGCGGTGATCCCCGGCTGGTCGTTGTTTTGCAGTGCCACCCGCAGGCTGTTGACTGCGGCGAAGACATTGTCAGGTGCCAGCGCATCCGTTGGAGTGCGGTGATCGAAAATGTCCTGGGCGGTCTTGGACGCCGCGAAGGTGATTCCCGTGGCATCCTGGATCAGCCGCGTCGCGGGAGCGGTGATCAGCCGGTCCACTCCATTGGGATTGCTCAAGTCCAACTGGTATGCCGGCGAAGTGTCCTGATCGCCGCTAAAGACATAACTCCCCGCGAAGGTCGTCTGGCTCACGGACACCAACTGGTTCAGAATCTGCCCCACCTGATCCCCCAGCGTCGCCCTTTGTGCCGCGGTCAAGGAGCCATTGGCCCCCTGTGCGCCCAGAGTATCGGCCTGGCTCAACAACTGCGTCGCGCTTTGCAGGGCCGTCTCCGCGGTGTTCACTTGGCCCTGCACCTGAGTCAGATTCCCGGTCACTTGATTCACGCGGCCCAGGTCGGACTCGAGTTGCAGGACATCGCCCACGGCGGAGGGATCGTCGGAAGGCTTGCTGATCCGCACGCCGGAAGACACCTGCGCCTGGGTCTGCGCCATCTGCTCCTGCAAGACTTGCAGGTTGGCCAGGAACTGTTGCCCCACCGAGCTAAGATTGTTCAGCATAAATTGCCTCCTTACGGAACCATGTTCATCAGCGACTCGGTCAGACTATTGATGATCGAAACCGTCTTCCCCGCCGCTTCGTAGCTCTTCTGGAGCTCCATCACCTGTACCGCTTCCGCGTCCAGCGACACGCCCGAAATCTGCGTCTGCAAGGATCGAGCTTGCGCCAACAATTGCGTGTGCAGATCCTGATTGTTTTGCGCGTCGGAGGCTTGCTGGCCTGCTTGGGTGGCCAGCGCCGACGTGAATTGCAGGATGGTCTGCCCGTTGATCTGATCCACCGGCGCCGTCGAGCCTCCCAGGTTAGCCAGCGCCATCGCCGCTCCGTTGCCGGAACTGCCGTCCACGGGAGCCAATTTGTTTGCTGCGATATTCGGGTCAAGCGCCAGCGTGGCCGCGATCGCGGTCGGGCTGCTGGCGCTGTACGTGAATAGAGCGCTCCCCGCCGCGCCCGAAGGCGTGGTCCCGGCGGTGAGGATCTGGTTCACGCGGTCCGCCACATGCTGCGCAAGAACGTTCAGCGCGCCTTGCTGCTGTCCGTTCCCTTGCAGTGACGGGAGCACAGTATTGCGAACTGTTAAATACCCACCCAGGCTTCCCTCCGTTACTTGCGATGTGACGTCCTGCCCGCTGGAATCGAGGATGTGGGCGTCGTTCACGGCGTTGGCGTTGGGGCCCGGCGTCGGATCGGTAAAGCTAGCCTGGATCTGGTACTGCTTCGCTCCCAGGACTAGCGGAGTCTGGCCCCCCAGCAGTACCGTTGCGGTACCGTCCGAGGCGAACGACACGCTGACGTTCGCCAGTTGCGAGAGAGATTCGAGGGAGGCGTGCAACTGGGCATCCAGGCCCGCGTCCGGAGCCGAACTCTGCTGGATCGCGACGTTTTCTTTCCGGATGTCCGTGGCGATGCTGTTGATCTGATCCACCGTGGAACTGATCTTCTGGTTCAGCGCCCGGGTAGTCTGCGTCAAGCTTGCCGCGGCGGATTGGAAGGTCTGGGCTAAGGCCTGCGCCTTGGTCAGAACGTCCTGCTGACTGGCCGCGGTTCCCGGAGTAGTGCTCCAGGCCGAAAAGCTCTGGAATAGGTTGTTCAAGGCGCCGATGACGCCGCTCTGGCCGGAGACATCGAACAAAGGCTGGATCGCGGACAGCGCCGACGATTGTGCCGACGCGTTCCCCTGCATCTCCAACTGGCTTCGTACGGCTTGGTTTACGTATTCGTCCTGGGTGCTCTGGAGCGGTCCAGTGGAGACGCCTCCCGTCAGTCCGCCCTGTGGATTAAAGGCCTCCGCTTCCATCGGGACCACCTGGCGCGCGTAGCCGGGCGTGGATGCGTTGCCCACGTTATTCTGAGAAACTTGCAGCGCCGTCTGGATCGACCGGATCGCGTCCAAGCTGCTATTTAAGGCTCCAAAAAGTCCGCCCATTTTTATGCCTCGAACAACGTTTCCGACTCAGGAGGCATCAGTACGGGAGCTCCCTGCGCGGTGTATCCGGTACCCAACCGCCGTTGGATCCAGCCCCGGCACAGCCTGGAAGCGTGCTCGATCTGTAAGCTCAGCCGCTGGACAGAATTGTGGATTCCCCGAAGAATCGCGAAAGCGTCGGCGTCAAATGAATCCTTGGTCAGTCCACGCAGCAAATCTGCCACCTCGGCGAGTTCCGCCACACACTGGTCCACGGTTTCCGGGCGTGCGTCTTCGGCGAGCGTCTGTTGCGCCCGCGAGACTTTGGCTTCGGCCGCAAGGCACGACTCCGCTACGTTTTGCGTTGTACGCATGGCCTCTCCCTCCAGAACAGCTTAATAACCGTGGAGGGCGGAACCGATGATGGACTCGCTGAGCGCCTTCGTGTCTACCTGATATTGTCCCGATTGCACCAGTTGCCGCAATTGTTCGACCCGGCTGGCGCGGTCCCCTGCGCCGGCTGCCTGCACGCTGGCAAGCAATCCGTTCTGGGTTCCCACGTCGATTCCGTCGCCCGAGGATGCGTAGGCCCGCTTTGGTGCAGCGGCGCCCTTGCGGTCCGTGGGAACGGCTCCGGAGAGTCTTTGCGACTGTGGCATCGGAATGTTCATGGCATCACGCTCGCGAATCTTCACTGGATGCGCCCCCTATATATCGCAGGAAATCCGGTTTTGTTGAACCCTTTGTGGGGTTCTTGGCTGAGCAGATTCACTTAGTACTTTTCCGCCGGCGATCTGGGCCGCGATCAACGCCGCCCGTGTGTTCTGCCAGGCGATCTCCAGCCGCAGCTGGATCGCCAGCAGCTTGCGAGTCCGCCAGCGCCACGCCGCCAGCCGGTAAGCCGGAAGCGCCAGCAGCGCCAGACTGCCGCCCGTAAGACCCCAGGACGACGTTCCCATTCGAAAGATCGTTTGTAGTGTCATCACTATGCGACCCCTTTCAGGCGCGGGAGCTCTTTGCCGTTCCGCCCCGCCACCATTTCCACGATTCGTACCCCGTAGTTCCCGTCCACGGAGACCACCTGGCCTCGCGCGATGGTGCAGTTGTTCACTCGAATCTCCACTTCATCATCGAGTTCCTGATCCAGTTCCACGATGGAACCGCTGGTCACGGTCAACAAGTCCTTCACCCGCATTCGGGTCCGCCCGAGGGAAACGCTCACCGGCAACTCCACGTGCAACAGCATGTCGATGGGCCCCGCGGGGCCGTTCCAAGCCCGGGCGGCCTCTCCGGCGGGAGCTCCCAACGCTACCGCCAACTCCGGATTCACTGCCAAATGGACCACCAGAGAACGATCCTGCAGGCTGACCGTTATTTGTGCGGCGGACCAGCCACGCTCGGGTTCCGCGGCGGGCTCGGCGTCGGCGGCCGATACCTCGGTGCCGAACCGCTGAACTGCGGCCTTTCGCAGCGGACCGATCAGAGCCGCAAAGTCGTTCTCCGGCGCGCTCCCTTGCGCCGCTTCATGAACGCGGCCCAGTTCTTCCCATGTCTCTCGCGATGCTCCCGCGAAAATGCGTCCCGCGGGATCCACCCCCACGATGCAGGACCACCAGAGCAGTTCCGGGTTCGATTCCTGGAGCTGTTCGGGCTGCCAGGCGACCGCTGCGCCCTCCATTCCCGCCTGCGGAAGGAGCTCCTCGAGGCCGGCCGCCACGCGGCTGACGAAAGTTGTAATTGACTCGTGCATACTTTCCACTTAGTACATTCCTCTGGCCGTAGGCCAGCGCCGCCCAATGTAATTCCTCAGACGCATTACTGCTTGCGCTTTGATCTGCGAGATTCTCGTGATGTGGAGTCCCAGAACCGGCGCAATCTCGCGGATGTTCTGTCCCTGGCGATAGTACAGGTCCAAGACGATCCGCTCGACCTTCGGCATCTTCTCCAGGCCTTCCTGGATCACCTTCTGCAACTCGGCATGCTCCAGCATCCGGGCCGGCGAATTCTCTTCCTTGTCGGCGGTGTAGTAAAGAATGTTGCGCGAATCGTCGTCGGTCGGCGCCGCATCCAGGCTGCCGATGCTCACGGCGCGCAGCTCGAGCAGGGAATCCTGATATTCGCGCAGGCTCACGCCCAGATGGGCGGCAATCTCCTGCTCTTCCGGGGGACGCTGGAGTTGCTGCTCCAGAGCCGCGATCCCTGCCTGGATCTGCTTCAGCCGCTTCCGCTTATGCGGGGGCACCCCATCCAACCCGCGAATACTGTCCAAAATCGCGCCGCGAATCTTGTGTTCGGCGTACGTCTTCAGCAGAACGTTAAACGACGGATCGAAACTATCGATGGCATGAATCAGCCCCACGATTCCGGTGGAGATCAGATCCTCCAGGCAAGTATTTTCGGGCAAGCGGTCGTGAATACGGGTGGCGATCCATTTCACCTGAGGCAGGTGATCCAGAATCTGCTGTTCCCGCTCCGCCGCGGGATCGCCCGCGCTCTCGGAATACGCGATGGTGCTTAAACTTGCCATTCAATCCTCATGCGCAATGTGCGCGTGTCCTCCGGCGGTCCAGGGCCAGGTACAACAAGTCGTCCAGTACGGCGGGGCGGAGGTGGTCCGGAATTGCCGGGCCATGCGCCAGGAACGACAGCGGCAGTCCGGCATAAGCTGCTTCCGTAAACACCGATCCGAAGGCCTGCGTTTCATCCAGCTTCGTCACCAGCAGCTTGGACGGTTGGAAGACGCCATACTTCTGGATGCACAGGCGCAGGTCGCTAGCCTTCATGTAGCCGGGCGCCACCAGGTGGACGTCTAGTTCAGGACAACGTGCGAGAGCGTCCTCCGCGGCTTCTGCTCCGCGTCCATCGGGACCGAAGTAGCCCGGCGTGTCGATCAAAATGAATTCCTTGGGGCCGATGTTGGTGGCCTGCGCTTCCTCCACCAGCCGGGGAAGATCGCGCGCCGAAGGCACTACCGCGAAGCGGATCTTGAGGTTGCTGGCGAACGCCTGAAGCTGCAGCTGCCCTGCGGCCCGCGAGGTATCGAGCGACAGAATCCGCACGGGACGTCCTGCTGTGATATCGGAGGCGGCCAGCTTCATAATGCTTGTGGTCTTTCCCGCTCCGGTTGGCCCTACCAGAGCCACCACAGAGTGCAAACGGGAATCGATGCTTACGCGGCGCTGGAGCTCCGCCGTCAAGAACATTTCCAGGCGCGCCGGATCGAAGCGAAGCGATTTCCAGCGATTCGCCGCCGATTCGCGGCCGGAGCCGGGGCGCTGGAAAAACGCATCCGTAGCCATGTCCGCTTCCAGGCGATCCACAATGTCTTTGCTCAGCGCGTGATCCACTTCGCACGAGATCAGGCGAGCGTAAACGTCGGTGAGTTCGGGGACCGTTCGGCCTACCGAAATACGGGCCGCCGTCGAACGCATGAGTAGCGCGCGGATCTCGTCGATCTGCGCGTGGAGTTTCTCCAACTCGCTGGAACGATTCTCATCGGAGGCAATCGGTTTCCGGGTTAAGGGACGCCGGGGCGGCGTCGCGGAAGTAGGCGATGCGGCGGGCGGAGCCGGGGCGCTAAACACGACTTCGTATCCGCCAGGCTGCCCATTCTCGCCCGCGATGCGGCGGCTGTTGAGCAGCAGCGCATCGGCACCCAGGTCCCGGCGGGCATGTCCCATCGCCTCGTCCACGGACCGCACCACGTATGACTTCGTCAGCACATTTCCCGCGCTCATTCGATCACCCCCCGCGAACGTAACTTCAGCTCGGACGGAATCTCGCTATGCGACAGGATGGAGAGATTCGGCAGCGCCGATTCCACCATCTGGCGCAGGAAGTGCCTCGCGCCGGAACTGGTGATCGCCACCGCGGCGTCCGCCTTGTCGATCTTCTTTCCCAGCCGGGACAATACCTCTCGAATTCCTTCCGGAGGCATGGTGAGCACGCTGTTCAGCTCTCCATGTTCCACGCCCGCTTCGATGCCGCGTTCCAAAGACGGGTCCAGGAAATACACCGGCAACTCGCCCTGCGCATTCATGAACGGCTTCACGATCGCGCGGCGGATAGACTGCCGGACGTACTCGGTCAGCAGCACCGGGTTCTTGCTGGTCTGCGCCGCTTCGCCGAGGGCTTCGAGAATCCCGGCGGCGTCGCGAATGGGGACACGTTCGCGCAACATATTCTGAATGACTCGCTGAATAGTGGAGAGTGGAAGCAATTTCGGAACCAAATCCTCCACCACCTTCGGATTCTCCTGCGCGACCCGGTCACAGAAGGCCTTGGCGTCCTGCCGCGTGAATAGTTCATGCGCATGCCGGCGGACCACTTCGGTGAGATGCGTGGCGATGACGCTGACCGCATCGACGACGGTGTATCCACTGCTCCGCGCCACGTCGGCCTGGTCGGCGGGAATCCACAACGCGGGCAGTCCGAAGGCGGGGTCGTGCGTGGGCTTGCCGGGCATCGTACGGCTCGGATTTCCGCTGGGAATCGCGAGTTCCTGGCCCTGCGGCAGTTCAAACCGTGCGATCTCGACGCCGCGAAGTTGGATCGTGTACTCGCGCGATCGCAGCGCGAGATTGTCCTTCACTTTGACCGGCGGCATCAGGTATCCCATCTGCGTGGCAAGCTGCCGGCGGATGCCCGTCACGCGCTGCAACAGAGGCGATTGGTTGCCGCGTTCCACCAGATTTACGAGTCCTAAACCGACCTCCACCGACAGCGGTTCGGTCTTCAATAACAGGTCGAAATTCTCTTTCGGCTTGGCCTCCGCCGTCGAAACGGCGGCGATAACGGCGGATTTCTGACGCATCCGCCAGCCGACGGTCCCGAGTCCCCCTCCCAGGAGAAGAAACGGAATGGTCGGCAAACCGGGAAACGCAGCGAGTACTACGAGAACCCCGCTGGCCAGCAGAAGCGGCTGCGCATTGCCCAGAACCTGCTTCTTGAACTCGGATCCCAGGCTGTCCTCGGAACCGGTCCGGGTCACGATCAGGCCACCCGAGACCGAAATCATCAGGGCCGGGATTACAGTGACGAGTCCATCGCCGATCGTCAGGACCGTATAAGTCTCAAGGGCGTGTTTCAATTCCATGCCGTGCTGGAAGACGCCGATCAGGAAGCCCGCGATGATGTTGATGCCGGTGATCAGGATGCTGGCGACGGCGTCTCGTTGGGTGAAACGCGAGGCTCCGTCCATCGCGCCGTAGAACTCCGCTTCCGCACCCAGTTGCTTGCGGCGCGCGCGGGCTTCATTCTCATCGATCAGCCCGGCGTTCAAATCCGCGTCGATCGACATCTGCTTGCCGGGCAGAGCGTCCAAGGTGAAGCGGGCCGTGACTTCCGAGATGCGGACCGCGCCATGGTTGATGACGACGTACTGGATGGCGATCAGGACCAGAAAGATCACGGTCCCGATGATATAGTTGCCCCCCACCACGAAGCTGCCGAAGGCTTCGATCACGTGTCCCGCGGCGGACGTTCCGGTGTTGCCGTTGAGCAGGATCAAGCGCGCGGAAGATATGTTCAGTGCCAGCCGGTAGAGCGTGAGCAGCAACAGCGTGGTGGGGAAGACGTTGAAATCGACGGGACGGTGGACATAGATGGCCACCATCATCACGATCACCGACAGCATGATGTCGACGACAATCAGGAAGTCGAGCAGCATCGCTGGCAGAGGCGTGATGAGCGCGATTACGATCGCCACGACCGCCACCGGGACCAGCATGTCGGTCCACGTGGAGGCCGGTTTCGCGGGGGTCCCCGCTGCCGCTTTAGGTGCTGCCGCTCGGGCGAGAGCTGTTGATGCTTGTGCCATGGCCTTACTTCGACGGGGTTACGCGGTGCAGGCTTCGAGCGCTTTTACTTTGTAGAGCAGCGTCGTGCGGGGCAATCCCAGGAGGTTTGCCGCCTTTGCCTTGTTCCCGTTGGACTGGCGCAAGGCCTCTTGCAAAAGAAGTTTTTCCACGCGGGCCATCACGGAATCGAAATTATCGGCGCCGGCTTGGAGCCGAATTCCCGGATCGTCCGATGCCAGGGCCTGCTGCGGAGCCGTGCGGAAGGTGGGGAGCGGGAAGTCGCCCGCGTACAATTGTTCCCGGTCGCCGGAGAGAGTCACCGCCATCTCGATGGCGTGTTCCAACTGGCGCACGTTGCCCGGCCACTCGTAGTTCATCAGGAGCCGGAGGGCGGGACCGGAGAGTTGCTTGCGCTCCAGAGCCTCGCGGTCGCAGATCTTGCCAATGAAGTGCTCGGCCAGCAGAGGAATGTCGCTCGAGCGCTCGCGCAGAGCCGGCACGCGGATGGGTACGACGTTCAGACGGTACAAAAGATCGTCGCGGAATCTCTTCTCGGCGACCGCGGCTTCCAGGTTGATGTTCGAGGCGGCGATCACGCGAGCGTCGACGGCGATGGGGCTTGTGCCGCCCACCCGTTGAATCTCGCGCTCCTGCAACACGCGCAACAGCTTGGCTTGGACGCCCGTCGGGATTTCGCCGATTTCATCCAGCAGGATCGTTCCACGATGGGCCTGCTCGAAGCGGCCGGCGCGATCGTTCAGTGCGCCGGTGAAGGCGCCCTTCGCATGGCCGAACAGCTCAGCTTCCACCAGGTTCTCCGGGATCGCGGCGCAGTTGACGGCGACCATGCGAGCCGAGGCTCGGCGGCTGGCCATGTGGATGGCCCGGGCCACCATTTCCTTGCCGGTACCGGTTTCGCCGGTGATCAGAACCGTAGATTGGCGGGGTCCCACCAGGCGGACCAGAGCATGCAGGTCGCGCATGGGACGGCTTTCGCCGATCAGCAGGTCGGCCCAGGGTTCGCGGGCTGGAAAAGCGGCCGGAGATTGGAAGGCTTGCTCGATGGCACCGCATACAACGGCCTGGAGTTCCTCCGCCGTCAGGGGCCGGGTCACGTGCTGGAAGGCCGTCGGCGGGGAGACCAAGCTCTCATCGAACTCAGCTTCCTTGTCGTAGATGACGACGGGGACAGGAGTGGAGGCGTTTTTCGCTTCCCAGAGAGTTTCCTGGATCACTGCCGGATCTAAGGGTAACTCAATCAGAATCAACTGGATCCGCGGGGCGATATTCCTCCAGCTGCCCCAGCCTGTGCTGGAGACTGCAACCCGAAGTTGGGTTCGTTCCTCCAGATCTGACACGATTTCGGTGCGGCCGTTGGGCCGTAACCACATGATTCTTGGCATTTTGCTCCCGCGACACTCTCCCCCGGACCAACGGGGGTTAATACTTGTAACGTAGCCCTATTGGCTGCTAGGTATATATCGTCGCTCTGCGATAAAACCTTAGTACCTTGTTTTCAATAGGGCTACCTCTCACGAAGATCATCCGCAAATCACCAGAAAAGCTCTACTTCTGCCGGGGATTCGCGATATGCGGTCTGTGCAGGACAAACAACCCCTTCCTCAAGCACGTGGCTATCTCGAAACGCAGGCCCATTCCGCGGACCCGCTGGACGTCGTTCGCGGGCTGTACCAAGTAGCGATTGAAAGCGTCGGAAACGCGATGACTCACCTCCGCGAGGGCGACGCCTTGGCGCGGTCCCGTGACGTGAGCCGCGCGGAGGAAGCGGTGCACGAACTGGCCCTTTCGCTGGACCGGTCCGTGGAAGCCCCGTTTGTACAGCGTTTGGGGGATCTGTACGGCTATATTCTGGAGCGCATCGCGCAAGGCCACGCCCAGCAGTCCGAGGCGGCTTTCCAGGACGCGCGGGCGATCCTGGTGACGCTCGAAGCAGCTTGGGCCGGCGTTCAGGAGAAGGTTCGGGGAGAGTCGGTATCGAACCTCGCCGAAGTTACGGCGGAGCAGACTTACGAGCCAGCGGAGCAGGCTCCGCAGGACGCCTCGGCGGCGTATGGACAGGTGGCGGTGTCCTCAAGTTCAAGGGACTGGAGCGCTTAGGGTTTTTCGAGCCCCTTGGTGACCATCTGCGCCAAGCCCAGTCCACCGCGGGAAGCGAGCGCGCGGGCGAAGTACTCGTCCGCCAAGCCCATGGCGGACTCAGCAGTCTTGTCGTCCCCGGTGCCTAGCCAGCCTCCCTCCTCTTCATGAGCGGACTTGAGAATCTGGCCGATGAGCAGCGATTCGAACTGGCTCGCGGCGTCCTTGATCTTTTCGGGGCTATCCTTCCCACCGCTGGACACGGATTGCAGGCTGCCGGTAGTGAGAACGCTTCCTAACGCTAAGTCGGAACTCATAGAGGCTCCTTAGATTACGTCCAGCTCTGCTTCGAGCGCGCCGGCCGCGCGGAGACTTTCGAGGATCGCAATCACGTCGCGGGGGGTCGATCCGATAGAGCCGAGAGCATGCACCAATTCCTCCACTGTGGCGCCTTCGGACAGCATCAGGCTGTGCGAGGGCTCCTCTTTGGCTGCGGTGCTGACCTGAGGCACGGTGGTCGTGGTGCCTTGCGAGAGGGGATTCGGCTGCGAGACCTGCTCCTGGGTCTGGACCTCGATGGTCAGTTTACCGTGCATGATCGCCACCGGGGAGACGCGGACCTCCTTGCCCATGACAATGGTGCCGGTCCGTTCGTTGACCACCACACGCGCCGGGCGATCTGCCTCGACCAGAATGGTTTCGAGGTTGGCGATGAAGTCGGTTTCGCGGGAGGTGTACTCAGCGGGAATGTTCACGGCTACCAGAGCGGAGTTCTCCGGCTTCGCCAAAGGCTTGTCGGCGGGGGCATACTTTTTGTTGATCGCCGCGCTGATGCGGGAGGCGGTGGTGAAATCGGGTTCGCGCAACTGGAGCTTAATGCCGCCATGCGGGGTAACGGAAGGGGCGGCGCGTTCCACGCTGGCTCCTCCGGGGACCCGGCCGACGGTGGGGTGGTTTACGGTCGCGGTATTGCCGCTCTTGCCCGCGGAAAAGCCTCCGGTGACGACCGAGCCTTGGGCCATCGCGTAGACTTGGCCATCTACGCTTTTCAGGCTGGTCAGCAGGAGCATGCCGCCCTGAAGATTTGCGGCATCGCCAATGGCGGAAGCACTGACGTCGATGTGCATTCCGGGCTGGGCGAAGGCGGGCAGGGTGCCGGTAACCATCACGGCCGCGGTATTGGTCACACGGACGACAGCCGGATTGATGGACACACCCATCTGTTGCAAGAGATTGCCGAGGCTTTGGGCGGAGAAGAGGGTTTGTTGATGGTCGCCGGTCCCGGCCAAGCCGACCACCAATCCATATCCGATCAATTGGTTATCGCGCACGCCTTCGAGCGACACCATTTCCTTGAGGCGAGTGCCCTGCGGCGACTCCGCGCCTCGGGCCGCCACCGCGATGAGTAAGAATCCAAGCCAGCTTCGCATTCACTCTCCTAAAAAGGCAAGATCCCCAGCAGCATCCGATAGAGGATGTTGGGACGGCGCACGGCGTCGTTCACGATTCCCTTGCCGTTAACCTGCAGTTCCATCTGGCCGACGCGGTCGGACGTGATGGTGTTGGTTGTGTCCATATCGATGGGCCGGATGACTCCGCGTAGGATGATGACCTGGTTCTCCGCGTTCACCGTAAGGTTCTTCGTACCTTCGATGACCAGATTTCCATTCACCAGCACGTGCGTGACGCGGGCCGAGATGGTGGTGGTGAGCTGGGTCTGGCGGCTGGTGGTGCCCTGTCCGTCGAGCGAGTTAGAGCCGTTCAACCCGGCCAGATTCGCGAGAGCTCCCGTGGCGCTCTTCTTGCCGGCCAGCGAGGTGATGTTCGCGGTGGCGGCGGAAGATCGAGAGGTTTTGGTCGCGCCGGTACTTACCGCCGAGGCACTTTCCTGCACGACGATGGTGACAATGTCGTCGATGTGACGGGCTCGATGGTCGGAGGCGAGATCGGCAAGTTGGGCCGCGGGCGACCAGAGCGAACCCTTCTCGGCGACCTGTCCGTTGGAGGCCTGAGGGACCGATGCTTCCTGGATGTACTTATCTAGAGGCGAGATCTGTTTGTGCTCATTCTTGTCGGGCTTTTTGGCGGCGAAGGCCGCTCCGCAAAGCACGAGAGTTAGACAAAATGTCTTCACTGGATTCGTCCTCCGCTGGGAGAGCCGACGGTCACCCGGTCCTTGCCGGTGACTCGCGCCTGGAAATCCTTGCCGCTGGACGGATTCCGGACTTGAACGGTGGCTCCGACGACGCCCGCGGTGCGAGCTTGCGCTTCCAAGATCAAGTGCGCGCCGCCGTCGAAGACTTCGACCTTTACGAGATCTCCCACGGCGACATCGGCGGGGTGTTCGAGCTGCGTCTTGTGGACAGCAGTGTTCGCGCGGAGCGAGTTCCTGGGCTGAAGGCCGATCACCTCATCGAGATTGCGTGCGGCGGTTTCGTCGAGAGGGGAGTCCTCGCAGCTTTCCAGGCGAACCTGATCCTTCTGGATCATCTTGCCGGCGGGAAGATCACTGACGGCGACCACACGGGTCATGGCCGCTGTGACCCGCACGCGGGCCCAGATGGGGGATTTGCCGTTTTCGCCGAAGCGGACGTGGCCTTGCCAGACGATCTCGGCTCGCGGGTCGGAGCCGGAAGGGAATTGCACGCCTGTGCGGGGGAACACGACTTCTCCGAAGGGCGCTTGGTTCTGGCTGGAGGCCAGGAGCTCAATATTTGCGTTGGAGGTTCCGAGTGCCTTCTGCATCGCCGCGCGGATCGCGTCCGGCTGGGGAATAAACGTTTTCCGGGCGAAACAGATATCGGGCAGATTTGTGAGGACGACGCCGCGATTCTTGGCTAACCGTTCAAGGTCGGCTCCACGGAAGATCCGTGCGGTCCCAGTGGCCGCGACATAACCCAGCAGAAAATCGCCGGGAAGCTGCGCGAAGCCGGGGACTTCCTGCACGGCATCGCGGGCGAGGACGGATTCCGTCTCCAGCAAATGGCACGCCTCGGGAGGCGTCGCGAGAGCGAAGAAGAAGGGCAGCGTCATACATTACCTCTGCACGTTATTCATTTGTTGATACATGTCGTCAGCGGCTTTGACCACCTTCGAATTGGCTTCGTAAGCGCGCTGGCTAATGATCAGGTTGACGAATTCGTCGACCACGCTGACGTTGGATTGTTCGGTGTAACCCTGGAGCAAAGTGCCGAGCCCTTCCTGGCCGCCCGGATTGCCGGTGACGGCGTCGCCGGAGGCGTTGGTGGGCTGATAGAGATCCTGGCCGAGACTGTTCAAGCCGGCAGGGTTCGCGAACGTCGCCAACTGAATCTGTCCCGCGGTCTGCGCGGCGGTTTGGTTGGGAAGGGTGTAGCTGACCGTGCCATCCGTGGCGATGGTAATGGACTGAGCGTTGTTCGGCAGGGTGATGTTGGGCTGGAGCAGGTTGCCGTTGGAGTCGACCAGTCCGCCATCCTTGTTTTGATGGAACTGGCCGGAGCGCGTGTACGCGAGAGTCCCGCTGGGTTGTAATACCTGGAAGAATCCGTTGCCTTGAATCACGACGTCGAGGGGGTTCGACGTTTGCGAAAAATTGCCTTGCGTGAAGACGATTTCGTTCGAGGAGGCGCGGGTGCCGAGGCCGAGTTGTAAACCTGTGGGGACCACGGACTGCTGGCCCGCGGCCGCGCCGGGCTGAACGATGGTCTGATACATCAGGTCCTGGAATTGTGCGCGGCGCTGCTTAAATCCCGCGGTGTTGGCGTTAGCCAAATTGTGCGCGATGTTATCGACGTTCATCTGCTGCGCGGTCATGCCGCTGGCGGCGCTGTAAAGAGCTCTGATCATTTCAAATCCTTTCTACTGTTAAATCCTTACGTTCAGGCGCCGGGCTTGGCGACCTCTTCGAGCGATTTCTTATCCATATCCGCGGTCATGGTGATGGCTTTCTGCAACATCTCGAACTGGCGCATCACGCCCACCAGGCGCACGGCGGACTCAGCCGGCGAGACGTTGGAACCTTCCGTTTTGCCCTGCTCGACCGTGACGTTGGTGGCGGGAATCGGCTGCTGCTTCGGATCGGGGTTGACGAAATAGCTGCCGCCGCGCTTGACGAGCACCGAAGGATCCTTGAAGTCGACGACCTGCACTTGCGCGATTTTCGTTCCGTTCTGTTGCACGGTGCCGTCAGCGGAGACTTCAATAGGACCGCGGTCCACGGTCTGGATCGGCTGGCCTCCACTTCCGGTGACCGCATAGCCGTCGCCGGTGGTGAGGGCGCCGGTAGGGGAGAGCACGAAGGCACCGTTGCGGGTATACATGGGACCGGTGGGACTGTTGACCACGAAGAAACCTTTTCCGTTGAGCGCGAGGTCTAGAGGATTGCCGGTGGTCTGCAACTCGCCCTGGCTGAAATCGGTCCACTGCTTCTGGACCATGGGCAAACTCGCGTTGCTGTTCCCTCCGACGACGCCGTTGTCTTCCGCGGAGAAGACACTATAGAACTCGCGGTCCAGCTTGAAGCCGCTGGTGGTGGCGTTGGCGAGGTTGTTCGCCATCATATCCAAGGCTTCCATACGGGACTGTAGCCCGCTGGTCGCGGAGATGGAAATCTGATCCATAAATGTTTGGAACGTTCCAATGCATTTGCGGAGCCAAACCCGTGAGATCAACTTTCCCTAGAAAACTCAGCGGAGTTTGCGATAGGAAGAGAGGACACCCGCCTTCAGGTTCGTCAGGTTCCCGACGAACTCGCCGGAACGCCGACATGCTGCGTTCTCTAACCGACTGAAAATGAGTACTGAAAAAGTGGCCTACGATCTGCATTGCATGGGGAGCAGACATGACAGCTTCGGCACACATCGGTGGGGTTCGCTCGACGACAGGGGCGGAGCATAGAGCGTCCGGTGCGCTAGCCGGCCCGTCGCGCCGGATCGCATCGCCGGGTGCGGTTGCGGAAGGTAGTACGTCGGAGGGACGCGATTCGGTAGCGGGGCAGGGGTCCAGCTTCCTATCGGTGATGCGGCAGTACTCTCCGGTAACGACGGCTTCGCGGGCGGCCGAGGATCGAGACAATTCCGCAAAAGGGAATTTCACCAAGGGAAGCACGAAAGACAAGGCGGCCAACAAATCCCTCAGTAAAGAGGAGAAGGCGCAGACCGATGTCACAGCTCCTGTAGAGACGTCCGGTCCGGTGCGGGAGACCTTGCCGGTTCACTGGGCAGTGCCGTTTCCGTCGCAGGCTGTGCCCGAGGCAGAGGTCCAGGATGGGGCTGCGAGCAAGTCTGATGTTCATCTGGAGGAGAAGCCGGGTGGGCGGACCTCGAATTCGGCGACCTCTGTTGCAGACGAGACGAAGGCGCAGCCGAGCGCGGCCGTCTCTAGCAAATCAGGCGATCTGGCGTTTGCGGCGAAGTTAACGCAGGACCCGCAGCCGAGCGCGGTGCCCGAGGCGGTGCGCGAGACGAAATCGCATGTCCAGGTCCAGACACAACAGGCTCAGGCGCAGACGGGCCAAAAGCAAGCGGGTTCTAATTCATCGGGCGGCGGAGGCGAGTCAGCCTCGCAGAAGAAATTTTCCCCTCTGGTGGCGGACGCGGCCGTGAAGCCTTCCGTACTTGGGCCAACGCCCCAGCCCGCGGCGGCGTATGTTTCCACGCAGGCTCCCGTGAAGGCTGCCGCGCCGGAAGCGAACGGCATCGCGGCGGAGCGAGTCCAGGAACTGGTCGAAGCGCGGCAGGCGGCCGCGGGTCCACTGCATCAAATTACGATTCGTATTCCGGATGCGAACGAGGGCGTCGCCGACGTCCGCTTTGTCGAACGTGGGGGCGAGATTCACGTTTCCGTCCGGACGTCGGACGGAGAAACAGCACAGGCCCTGCGTGGCGGATTGAACGATTTTGTCGGCCGCATGGACAACGCGGGGATCCGAGCGGAGGTCTGGCATCCGGGTGCGGATACCTCCCAATCCGATTCGCGGCACTCGCCAGAACAACAGAATTCGCAGCAGCAGTCCATGCATCAGGGAGGGTCCGGGCGGCAACACTCGGGCTCCGGCAATCGCGAGCAGCAGGAACAGGACGGGGCGAAGCCGGAATGGGTGGAGTTGCTGGAAACCTCGCTCGGCAGTAAGGGAAGTTCCGCGTCCGCATAAGAGAAGGAGAATTCAATATGCCAGTTACATCCGCAACGACAACGCAAACCGATCCGTACGCCGCGCTGAACGGTGCCGCGGACGCGGCTTCGGCCTCCGGTGACACTTCCAGTACTGCTGCTGACAGCGCCGCCAACCTGGGCAATGAGAACACGTTTCTGCAACTGATGGTGGCGCAACTGAAGAACCAAGATCCAACGCAGCCCGTCGACAGCACCACGTTCCTGTCGCAGCTGGCGCAGTTCAGCTCGCTGGAGCAGTTGATCAACATCAATAAAGGTGTCCAGACGCTGGACACAACCACCCCAACCGATCCAACTTCGCAGACCGGAACGTCGCCGACGGCCGCCTCCGGACAATAGAAACCACACCAGAGAGGAACATCACATGTCTTCATACGCAAACGCACTTTCGGGCCTGCTTGCCAATACCACGGCTTTGGACGTGGTGGGCGACAACCTTGCCAACATGAATACTCAAGGGTTCAAGTCCAGCAGCATTCTGTTTGAGGACGCGATGAACCAGGCCAGCGCTTCGCTTCAAGTCGGCGCGGGGGTGGGAAGTACCACTACGAGCCGCAATTTCTCGCAAGGGTCGGTGCAGACCACTAACGGTCCGCTGGATGCGGCGCTCCAGGGCAACGGGTTCTTCGTCATCCAGAACGCGGCCGGCAACACGGAATATACACGCGCGGGCAGCTTCCATATCGATGCCTCCGGCGATCTGGCTACGGCGGATGGGTCTCTGGTGCAGGGTTGGACCGCCGCCAACGGAGTCGTCAACGCGTCGGGCGCACCCACTACGATTTCGCTTCAGTCGCTTCAAACGCAGCCGCCCGTGGCTACCGCGAACATGACGATCACGGCGAACCTCGATGCGACGGCCGCCACCGGCGCCACATTCTCGACTCCGATTCAGGTGGTGGATTCTCTGGGCGAGACTCACGACCTGACCGCGACTTTCACCAATACGGGTACCGGGGCTTGGAGCTACAAGGTGACCATTCCGGGCAGCGACCTAACGGGTACGCCGGCCGCCCCCGGCACGATGGCCACTGGTAGCGTCACGTTCGATGCCCAAGGCAATCTGCTGACCCCCGCCGCTCCTGGCGTGGTTCCGGTCACGAACGGTACCGCACTGTTGGACGGTGCGGCTACGCTCAACGTCAACTGGCAATTGTTCGGCGCGAGCGGGAACTCGCTGATCACGCAGATCGCGCAGCCGTCGGCCTCGACAGGCACGACGCAGGATGGCGTGGAGGCGGCCAATGTCACGGGCGTCAGCATTCAGACGGGCGGCAACGTTGTCGCAACGTACTCCAACGGAAAGACGGCGACGATCGCGCAGCTTGCGGCGGCCGCTGTAGCGAATCCCGACACGATGGTCTCCGTCGGTCACAACAATTATGTGCTGGGCGCCGAGACAATCGCGCCTTCGGTGGGAGCGGCGGGCACGGGCCAGCGCGGAAACATCATGGGCGGAGCGCTCGAATCCTCCAACGTCGATATGGCGACCGAGTTCACGAATCTGATTGTGTTCCAGCGCGGCTATGAAGCGAACTCGAAGGTGATCACGACGATCAGCCAGATGGATCAGATGTTGCTTTCCATCAACCCGTAATCCGCAGCGAACGAGTAATCCACTGAGGCTCCATGATCGACTTGGAACATATCCGCCGATATTCCGACCTTCCCCTCGCCGTGGAATCCGAATTGGGGCAATGCACAATGCCCGTGCGCGAAATCCTCTCCCTCGCGCCGGGCAGCGTGATCAAGCTTTCCAATCCGGACGGCTCCCGAGTTGCCGTGTACGTCGGCGGCTCAAAGTTCGGCGCGGGAGAAATGATGAAGATCGGTGCGGTGACCGCAGTGCGCATGACGGAATTCGCCGGCAAGCCGGTTCAGGAATAACGTTATGGAGATGTTTCAACAGTTGGCGGTGGTCATTTTTGTGCTCGGCCTGCTGTGCGGCGGACTGTGGCTCCTGCGGCGGAAGGGATGGGCCAGTGGAGTGGTCCGGCGCGGAACTCGAGGGGATGGCCCGCGACTGGAAGTGATCGATCGTCTGGCGCTGACGCCCAACCACTCGTTGCATCTGGTGCGCCTGGCGGACCGCACGCTGCTCATCGGACTCTCGCCGAGCGGTTGCAACCTGCTGGAATCGGCAGCGGGTTCCCCGACATCGATTCAGGAACGTTAATTTTCATGCGACTTCTCTCTTTAGGTTTCTTGTGTGCAGGAGCTGCGTTTGCGGCACCCGCCGCGAACACGCCGCTTTCCGCGATCGGTGTGGCCGGCGGCTCAACACTGAGCCTGCCGATGCAGATCGCGCTCTCCCTGACACTCATGGTGCTGCTCCCCGCGGCTGTGGTCTCGATCACGCCGTTCCTGCGGATCACCATCGTGCTGCACTTTTTGCGGCAGGCGTTGGGGACGCAGTCGACGCCGTCGAATCAGGTATTGATCGGTTTGTCGATGTTCTTGTCCATCCTGATTCTGCAACCGGTGGGCGAGGAGATCTATAAGACCGCCTGGGAGCCGATGGACCAGGGCAGGCTCACCGCCAGCCAAGCCTTCGATGAGGGCTCGAAGCCGGTAAAGACGTTCCTGGCGCGCTTTGCCCGGGAGAAAGATATCCAGCTGTTCCTGGAAGTAGCGAAGGCGCCGGCCCCCCGGAATCCTTCGGACCTGGGCCTCCAGGTTTTGATTCCGGCCTACATCCTTTCCGAACTCAAGACCGGCTTCCAGATCGGCGCGCTGTTGTTCCTGCCGTTCCTGGTGATCGATCTGGTGGTCGCTTCCGTCACTGTTTCCATCGGGATGATGCAATTGCCTCCCGTGATGCTGTCGGCTCCCTTCAAGATTCTGCTGTTCGTACTGGTGGACGGATGGAATCTGGTGGTGGGCTCCTTGGTGAAATCCTTCTATTAAATTCATGACTCCCGAAGCTGCAGTCCACATTATTCATCAGGCCTTAATGGCCGCCTTCTGGTTGAGCGCTCCGCTGCTGGTACTGGGCTTCGTCGTGGGCGTGGTGGTGAATCTCATTCAGGTGACAACCTCACTTCAAGATTCCGCTTTTAGTACCTTTCCCCGTTTAGCCGTTTTCCTGGGTGGCTTCATCATGCTGATGCCGTGGATGCTGAACCACCTGATCAGCTATACCCAAGGCGTGTTCACCGATATCGCGAAATACGGACATTAGAAACGTGGGCGCTGCGATTCGGCTGGACATCGGCACCCTCTTTGCGTTCCTGCTGGTGTTGGCACGCATGGCCGGTGTGTTCACCTTTATCCCGTTGCCGGGCATCAAAGCCGGCGCCGAACCGGCTCGGGTGGTGCTCTCCGTGTTCATGACCTTCGTGTTGTTTTCGAGTTGGCCGCAAATGGATTCGGCACAGGTCAGTTTCGGGTTGCTGCTGGGATGGCTTATTGCCGAAGCCGGCATGGGCGTTGCGGTCGGGCTGGTGACTGCGTTCTTGACCGAAGGTTTCCAAATGGGCACGCAGATCATCAGCCTGCAAGCGGGATATACGTTCGCCACCACCATCGATCCGACTTCCGGCGCCGATTCGAGCGTCCTGCTCACCGTGGCTCAATTGACGGCGGGAATGTTGTTCTTCGCCACTGGTTTCGATCGTCAGATTTTGTACGTGTTCGCGCAGAGTCTCCACACGCATCCGGTGGGGCAGTTCGCCTTTACACAGAGCATGGCGAACGCTGTGATTCAAATGGGGGCCTCCATCTTCGTTACCGGTCTTCGGTTGGTGCTGCCGCTGCTAGGGCTGCTGATCATGGTGGAACTCTCGCTGGCTCTTCTGGCCCGGCTGAACTCGCAGCTGCATTTGATGTCGCTGGTGTTTCCCATCAAGATGCTGCTGTCCTTGACCCTGCTGGCATGGCTGGTGCTGGTTTTCCCCAAGGTGTTCTCCCAAACTTCCGCGCAGGTTCTGCAATTGATCAAGGGACTTCTGTCCTAGCGGACCTGTCATGGCGGATTCGAACAAGACAGAAAAGCCCACAGGCAGACGGCTTGAAAAGGCCCGCCAGGACGGGCAATTCGTGTCTTCGCGAGAAGTGGTGGCGGCCACTCAATTCATCGTATTTCTAGCCGTCGCGATGAGCTGGTTTCCCGGCTGGCTTAGCGGGGTGAAGGAAATGTTCCGCCGCTCACTGGCGGGAGCGTTTCACGCGAACCTCGACCTGGAGACCTTACCGGGCATCCTGTCCGAGATGATCCGGCATGCTTTTCTTCCTCTGGCCGTGCTGGGGGGGCTCACGACGATCGCTTCGCTGAGTGCGCATCTGGCGGTGACCAAGCTGGGCTTCAGCCTCAGCAAGATGGCGCCGGATTTCAAACGCTTCAACCCGGTTTCGAAAGTGAAGCAACTCGCGACGCAGGGGCCGTCGGCTCTGTTGCAAGCCGTCGCGATGCTGATCCTGTTCAGCACCACGGTGTATTTGATCGCGCGCCAGAACGCGGAGGTGTTTCTTTCGTTACCGTTCGCGGGCCTTGACGTGGGACTTCCCATGGTGGCTTCGTCTCTCAAGCAGCTTTTGTGGAAGGCCGGTGCAGTCTTCGTCTTGTTCGGACTGGTGGATCTGTTCCGTCAAAAGCGCCGCTTCATGAAGGACCTGAAGATGAGCAAGCAGGAAGTCAAGGACGAAGCCAAGGACATGGAAGGCAACCCGCAGGTCCGCGGCAAGATCAAGCGTATGCGGCGCGATCTGGCTCGCCGCCGCATGATGAAGGAAGTGGCGACGGCTACGGCGGTGATCGTGAACCCAACGCATTACGCGGTGGCGATCCGGTACCGGTTCGATTCGCCCTCGACTCCGGTGGTGGTCGCGAAGGGCAAGAACCTGATTGCCGCGCGGATCCGGCAACTGGCGCTCGAACACAACGTGCCGCTGATCGAGAACGTGCCCCTCGCACAGGCACTGTACAAGCATGTCGACGTGGGCCGTGAGATTCCGCCGCATTTGTTCCGGGCGGTGGCCGAAGTCCTCGCGTACCTGTACAAGCTCATGCATACGCGTCCGCCGCGGCGGCCGTAGTAGTACACGCGAAGGTTTTCCTAGAATCGCTCTATTCGTGGCGTACTTTCGCGATATAGAAGATAGCCATGTCCGGCAGTGTATTGCAGCTTTCTTCGATGCGGTCCCGCACGTTACAGTGCATGGATAAACTGCCTCGCCTGTCGCCGGCGACTTCCCAGTTGCTGGCCCGTTTGGCCCGCCCGCAGTGCAGCGTGTCGGATCTCACCTCGTTGGTAGAACGCGATCCCGTGCTGTGCGGGCAGATCCTGCGCCTCGCCAATTCCGCCGCATTCGGGCGCGCACGGCCGATCACGACGGTTCACCATGCCATTGCGATGGTGGGAGTCGGCACCATGCGCAAGTTCACGTTGGCGTCGTCGTTTTCGAATCTCTTCACGCGCCAACGCAAACCGAATGGGTTCTCCGTGGCCCGCTTCAACATGCACGCGGTGGCGGTGGCGACGCTGGCGGAATTGCTGGCGGAGGAGCTTCCGATGGAGTCGGCGCAAGGCACCTTCGTCGCCGGACTGCTCCATGATATTGGCAAGGTGCTGATCGCGGTTAACCTGCCCGCCGAGTTCGAGCACACTTTGGAAGTCGCTGCGGTGAGCGGCTCGCCGATGTTGGAATGCGAGAGGGACATCCTGGGAGCTACGCACGCGGAACTGTCCGGACTCGCAGCCTCGCGCTGGGAGCTGAGCGATGCCATTGTTTGGGCAGTCACGCATCATCACGATCCCGATCAGGCAGCGGCCCTCGAGCGCACCTCGCGAGGCCGGGTCGGTCTCAGCAGGGTGATCCACCAGGCGAACGCTTTTGTAAATTCTCTGGGTATGACCGCGCTCACGGTGGCGCCTCCCCAAGGGGCGCCGCACGCGTTGGAGTTCCCGGTGAGTTCGTTTTCTCCGGTGCGAGCGCTAAAGCAGTTTGAACTGCAGCTGAAAACGCTGGGTGAAGCGTTCCGCTAATTGGCGGGTTCTTCGGGCTTCGGTGCCGGAGAGGGGGCGGGAGCCGGCTGGACCGGCGGAGCCCCTAATTGCCGGAGAATCTCCGTGACGTAGTTCTGGGTCGCGGGGATTTCGGGAACGCCTCCGGCTTGGTCCACTACCGTGGGGCCTGCATTGTAGGCGCTGAGGGCCAGTGCGAGGTCGCCATGATAGCGGTCCAGTAGAAGTTTCAGGAACTGGCTGCCGGCATCAAGATTTTCTTGCGCGCTGAAGGGATTCTGCACTTGATACAGCGCCTGCGTGGCCGGCATCAATTGCATCAGGCCTTCGGCGCCCTTCACGGAGACCGCGCAGGGACGGAATCCGGATTCGACCCGAGCGACTTCGCGGACCAGCGACGGGTCCAGGCTGTGTTTGCGCGCGGCTTCGTCGATCATGGGCTTGAGTTCGCTCTCGGGCACCGGGCCGCACGGTACAGAAGGAACTCCAGGGAGGGACAAATCCGGCTGCACCCCGGCGGTCTCCGCTTGCTTGCGGACCGAGGCACGTTGGAGGTCCAGGGACGGCTGCATCGCGGCGCGGATCCGGTCGGCTTGTGAGGCGGCGTCCTGAGCGAAAAAGAGAAGCAGAAACGAAAGCACGGTCTTTCATCGGCAGTTTTGCGTTGATCTTATAGGAGGACGGAGGGAGAGGAGATATCATGGACTCTGCTTATTTCCGGCCTGAAGCGGGAGGAGAATCGGGATGAAGAACTCAATCTTACTTGCTTGTGCCGTCCTGGGCGGGCTTGCGCCGCTGACTGCCCAGGACCTGACGATCACCAATGCGCGCATCGTGATCGCGAACGGCACGGTGATCGAGCGCGGGTCGATCGTGGTAAGGGAGGGGAAGATCGTCTCGGCAGCCGCGGGCGGGCCTTCCAACCCGGCGGGGAGCACGATCGATGCCAAGGGAATGACGGCGATGCCCGGTTTCATCGATGGGCACCGGCACATCAATACCGGACCCAACGAGAAACAGCAGATGCAGGCGCTGCTGGAAGCCGGATACACGACGGTGATGTCCGGCGGAGGGCCGGCGGAAGGCAACATTACGCTGCGGGATCACATTGACAGAGGCGTTATCAACGGACCGCGCATCATTCCTTCCGGCTCCATCCGGCTGAACAATAATACGCCGGAGGCGGCGCGGGCAGAGATCCGCAGGATGGCGGGGCTCGGAATCAAGTTCACTGGCGAAATCGCTCTCACTCCCCTCCCGGGGCCGAGCGACAAGGAACTGGAGGTTCTTCGCGCGGTGGTGGATGAGGCGAAAAAGGTGGGAGTCATGGTCCAGGTCCACGCGGTGAGCTCGAAGGCGATGATCGCCGCCGTGGATGCGGGCGTTCCGCTGCTGGTGCATCTTCCGAATAAGGACTGGGTGAGTAAAGAAGACGCGACGAAAGTAGCTGCCGCGGGGGCGAAGGTGCTAGGCACGGTGAGCTTCGGCTCTCCGGTATTCGGAGTTTTCGCCGATGACAACAAGGCGCGGTTTCGCGACGGGAAAGCGTGGCCCGAGGGCATCGTCGATGGGGTTCGGCTGGGCGAGGAGGCCGGGTATATGCCGGTGAATGCGCGCACGGTGTGGGACGCCGGCGTCGTGCTCGGCTACTCCACCGACACCACCTACGATCCGAAGGCCGGACTGGACCATGAGCTCAAAATGCTCAACGTGATGTTCTCCATGCAGGACCTGATGAAGATGATGGGTCCGAACACGGCCTCCTATATTCAAATGGGCGACCAGTTGGGAACGCTGGAGGCAGGCAAGCTCGCGGACATCATTTTGATCGACGGAGATCCGCGCGAGGGCTACTGGAATTGGCTGAAGACCAAATTAGTGGTGAAAGGCGGCGTGGTGGTGGTCGACAAACGCTAGTTGTCTGCCGCAACCAACCAGACGGCGCCCGGCAATTTCACGCCTTCGGCGGAGCCATACGGCGCGAGAGCACGGCGAATCGAATCGATGGCGGCGGCGCGAGTCTCATCGCTTTGATCCGCGAGGGCTCGTTTCGTCGGCCCCATCGACGAGGCCTGGAGCGTGGCGTCTTCGAGATTGCCTGTAGGGGCGAGGTTCATCTGGATATCCAGCGGGGTGAAGGAGGGCGCTGAGAATCCCGCTGCCGTCAGAATCCGCGTGACGCGCGCGGTGTTGGCGAAGGCGAACGGTCCAGGCTCTTCGGGATCCGGCTTGGGTAGCCGCGGAGCGTGTTCATACGCGGCGTGCAGAGGAATCTGGAGCCACGGATTCTCCTGGATGGGACGCCAGCAAGCGAAGCGAAGGCGTCCTCCCGGCACCAGACTCGTCCGCAGGTTTCCAAACGCCGCCACGGGATCGCCGAAGAACATCACGCCGAAGCGCGAGACAATGAGGTCCGCCCCGACGTCCTGAAGCGGCATCTCCGCAGCGTCGCCGAGGAGGCAAGTGGCGCGGGGGAATTCGCGCAATCGCCGCTTCGCGACCCCGAGCATCGGCTCTGAAACGTCGACCCCGATGACCCGCCCGGCGGGCCCCACGGCGCGCGCGAGTTCGATTGTCGTCGCACCGCATCCGCAACCTACATCGATCACGGTTGATCCAGGGCGCGGCGCTGCGAACGCGAGCAACGGCGCCGTCACAGGGGCAAGCGTCAGGTCGAGTTGGTCCTGATGGGTGGTCCAGTACTCGCCGTCGATTCCGTTCCAGCGGTTATGCTGGTCTGCGTTGAAAGTTTGCGCAGGTGTCACTTTTCTCCTCTCTTAGATCGCACGCATGCGATTGTTGCGCGGGTTGTCTTCCACTTCCGCCAATCCCAGCTTTTTCAGAACTGGTGGAACGTACATGCCGAACCGTCCGCGAAATCCTTTCTTCAGTCCGTACCAGCCGCCCACGGGATTCTTCGGCGACCGGCCCCAAGCCTCCACCGTGCCTTCCGCGGCAGGTTTTTGTTCGTCGGCACTCCCCAGCAGCATCCAGTCGCCGTGTGCCTTCAACATCACATGCAGGTCTTCCATGCAACGCAGGTGATAACGAAGTTGCGTAGAGCCCACTTGAACGACAAGAGCAGGAGGCTCCGCCGCCTCGTCCGTATACGCCTCGAATTCAGATGTACCTGGGGGAGTCTTCAGTCTCCAGGGATTCGCTTTCGTTCCCGCCTTTCCAGCCATCGTTCCTCCTAGATTCTTAGGATACTGGTCGCGGAAGGGGGGAAAGGGCTACGCGGCAGCCGCGGCAGCGAGCGATTCCAGCAGGGCGAAGTTCTTCAGAAGCTCCTGAGGCAGGCTGTGCCGTTCCTGAAGATAGCCGGCAGCATTGTAAGAAATCCAGACCTTGCCCTCCGTGTCCTCCCAGACAAGTGCCTCTAAAGGAAGGTCGATGGCGATACTGGGAGACGCGATCATGAGAGGAGTGCCCGCCTTGGGATTGCCGAAGATCAAGAGCTTGGTGGGGCGCATTTGCATGCCGACTTTCTCGGCCTCACCGCTGTGATCGATACGCGCGAACAGCTTCACTCCCTTGTCCTGAAGGAGCGCTTCCAGCTTTTGTGCCGTTTGGTCCACGGAATTCTGGCTGAGCACGTTGATGATTCCGCTTTCCAATTTCATTTCTTGCCCCTCAGTACCGTTGCTCCAAACGACCAGAATAGCGTGAGACTGATATGCTTTGAGCAGGCCACGCACTATGGACGCATCGAAATTCGTGATCGCCGGCGGAGGAATGGTGGCCGGTTATGCCGCGAAGCAGTTTGTCGAGCTCGGCCTGAAGCCGGGCGAATTGACCATCCTTTCCGGGGACCACGTGGTTCCGTATGAACGCCCACCGCTGTCGAAGGGGTTCCTGGCCGGACGGGATACTGAGGAGAGCATTCTCATCAATCCCGAGGGTTTTTACCGGCAGCACGGCATCGAGCTGCGGCTGAACTGCCAGATCACCGGCGTCGATATCGTACGAAGACTTCTTTCGCTCGGGCCTGCCGCGGAATTCGGATTCGACAAGCTCATCCTGGCGACGGGATCCCAATTGCGGAAGCTGAAAATTCCGGGAGCCGAGCTTGCCAACGTCTTCTACCTGCGTTCCCTCGATGACTCCAAGACCATCCGTCAGCACGCCGAAGGCGTGAAGCGGGCGGTTGTGATCGGAGGAGGTTTCATCGGCATGGAGGTGGCCTCGGTGCTCGCGCAGAAGGGGATCGAAGTTACGATGCTCTTTCCCGAAGAACGGATCTGGAAGCAGTTCTTCTCTCCGGAGATGTCGCGCTTTTTTGAGGAGTACTACACGGCTCGAGGCGTGCGGTTTCTCCCCGGGGCGACGGTGCAAGAGTTGCGCGGCGAAGGAGCGGTCCGCTCCGTAGTTGTTGGAGACGGACGGATCATCGAAGCCGAGATGGTGGTCGCGGGGATCGGCGTGCGGCCGGCGACGGATTTTCTTGCGGGTAGCGCGCTTGAAGTCGCTGACGGAGTGATGGTGAACGAGTATCTGGAGTCCAGCGCG
Organism: Bryobacteraceae bacterium; assembly: GCA_036498815.1. Classification (GTDB taxonomy): domain Bacteria; phylum Acidobacteriota; class Terriglobia; order Bryobacterales; family Bryobacteraceae; genus Palsa-187. The sequence goes on from DASYET010000015.1 coordinate 475,861, forward strand.
ACGGGAATCCTGGCTGCCGGGGATCTGGCGAACTATCAGGATGTGCTGTTCCAGAAGCGCCGGCGCGCCGAGCATTGGGATAACGCCGTTTCGCAAGGCCAGCACTGCGCGCGTCTGCTTATGGGTGAGCGGAAGCCGTTCGTCCACGTCCCGTATTTCTTTTCCGACGTTTTCGACCTTTCCTATGAATTCTGGGGTGACGCATCCCTAGCCGACCAGACTGTATCCAGGGGCGATCTGCACACGCGCAGTTTCAGCGTCTGGTGGCTCCGTGCCTCCGTGGTGGTGGCTGCCTTCGTCATGAGCCGGCCCGATGAAGAGCGAGAGGTCGCCCCGAAGTGGATCGAAACGAAACAAATCGTCTCGGCTTCGAAACTTGCGGGTCCTGACTCGATTCTGGCAGCGCGACCCAACTTAGCCTGAAACCTGCTATCTTAGTTCATGGCGCAAACGCACCACGGCCAGTCTAACGGGGCCTACCAGTTTAAGCAAGCCCATCCGGGCGGGATCATCGACGTCGTCAATTCGGACGGCTACGTCATGGCGCAGTACAACGACCGCACGGGGAAAACCAGTTGGCAGCGGGTGCTGCCCATCACCCAGCGGGAATCGATTGAGAAGTGGCTCCACCAACAATTTCCGGTGGTGACTTCGAAGCCGTCCTCCAAAAAATAACGCCGGTCACCAAGTGCCGAAGCGGAGAATCAGCCCGGACGTGATTTGTAGCGTGCTGGAATAGTTGATCCCGTCCATGGTGGTGTTCCAGGAGTGCATGTACCCGGCGTCCGCGGCCCGGATCGCGATAGCGGAGGTGAGCTTTACGTCCAGGCCAGCGTGAGCCGATACAGCAAAGCCCGTTCTCTCGGAATCGGTGGTGTAGAGCGCGTGATCGGGAAAGCTGAGAGTGCGCCCTTGCTGCGCGGCGGCCGCTTCCAGCAGAGCTTTCTTTGCGGGGTCGATTTGTTCGTGGGTCAGCGTGCGTCCGCCTACCAGAATCTGCGCGTACGGTTCCCAGCGGTTGAACGGAGCCGCGGTCCAGCGCGGACCAATCAGGTAGGTGAGAGAATCCCCGCTTAGATTGTCGCCGAACCCGGTGAGCTTGCATCCGCTGACGTCGCCTACGATCTGCCATTGCGGGGTGAGGCGGAACGCCGCCGCGCCTCCTCCCCCGATGCAGGCGCCTCGCGCCCCCGTTCCCACGTACTGTTCGATCCGGGTCGTCGCGAGGAATTCGAGCGGCGCAAGGGCCCGCGGAGCGGATTTTTCGTCTAGCACGTGAATTCGCGGGCGCGGTTGCCATTCCTTGACACCCGGCCGGGTGTCTCGATGCCAAGGAAGCCGGCCCGCCACCAGGTTCGACATGCTGCGCGAGGGGTTCAAGCCGCTCCGCACCAGAAGGCGAATGTAGGGATTGCGAACGCGCCTTTCGATCTGCGTAATCACGTACCGGTCCAGCGAGTCTTCCGCGATCATCCATCCCAGGCCGATCGTGGGCGTGGCGACTTGATCTACAAAGCCTTGTTGCGGAAAGAAGGCCTGCGTGTGGCCAATACTGGCTTCGCTCAGCGGTCCGATTTCGAATTGCTCGCTATAAGCCCACGAGTATGCCGCGGCGCGCAGCCGACTCTTCCAGTAGCGGCGGTTCTTGCCGAATTCCGCCGTCCGAAATCTGCGGTCGTTCTGGACGAAGAGAAAGCCGGTGACCGCGCCTTGCATGGGATGGCCCACATAATCCACCAGGAACGGATCCCCATCGGCCCAGCCGTGGAGGTTGTTCAGGGAATCCACGTAGCCGTCGAAAAACGGCTTGTGCGGATGCCGGGTGCCGTCTTCGGTGACCCAACGGAAGCTGTGTTCAATCCCCAGGAAGACTCCGGACTGTCCTAAAAGGCTTGGCCAGTCCACGCCTGTTTGTTCTGCGGAAGGGTCCAGCGGGGGCTTGAGATCGTTGGCGAGCAGGCTCATGGGCCCCAAGCTCAGGATTAGGACAAGCCTCAGAAGCTTCGATACTTTCATAAATCGTGCCCTCGCTCCAGCAGGCCGAGGAACGCCCCGCTGGCGCGAGCGGAGACATATGGGTTAGAGCACCGAATTACTACTGCCGTTCCACACGGACGCGGATTCACCTTCGAATCCGGTGCCTTACTGGTATAGAATTGGTCAGATCACAACCCTGAGGCCACGAAGCGGATTGCGAAGGATGCCCCGGGAGAAGGAGTCAGTCAATGGAACCAATCAAACCGAAGCTGCCCAGTGAGGCAGTAGAACTCTATAACCTCTTTATCCACGGCGTGATCAGCCGCCGGGCGTTCATGGATGGCGTGAAGCGATTCGCCGTAGGTGGCCTGACGGCGGCGGCGTTGATGGAAGCGCTGATGCCGAATTACGCAGAGGGCCAACAGGTGTCCAAGACCGATGACCGGATCAAAGCCACCTACGAGACCGTTCCCTCACCGCAAGGCAACGGAAGCATCAAGGGATATCTCGTACGGCCTGTGAGCGCCGATACTCGGAGCGAGATGCCGTCGAAATTGCCGGGGATCATCGTGGTGCACGAGAACCGGGGTTTAAATCCCCACATCGAGGACATCGCCCGGCGGTTCGCCCTGGCGAACTTCATGGCGTTTGCGCCGGACGGACTCACCTCCCTCGGCGGTTTTCCTGGCGACGATTATCGCGGCGGTCAGATGTTTAACAAGGTCGACGGAAAGAAAATGACCGAGGACATGGTGGCGGCCGCGACATGGCTGAAATCGCGCTCGGACTGCACGGGGAAAATCGGTGCAACCGGTTTCTGCTACGGCGGCGGCATCGCCAATACGCTCGCATTCCGACTGGGAGCCGATATCGCAGCCGCCGCGCCGTTTTATGGTTCCGTGCCCGCCGCGGGCGATATTGCGAAGATCAAGGCCGCCATTCTGGTTCATCACGGCGCGCTCGATACACGCCTCGCGGGGACGTGGCCCGCATACGATATGGCTCTCACGGCGGCGAATGTTCCGCACGAAGGCTATATTTACCCCGGCGCCGTCCATGGCTTCAATTGCGATGCTACGCCCGAACGCTACAACAAGCCGGCCGCCGACCTCGCCTGGCAGCGCACCATCGACTGGTTTAACAAGTACGTGCGGGCCTGATTTAGCTGTTGCCCATATACTCGACGTGAACGTAGGTTCCGAGCCGCGAGTTGTAGGCGAGGTACCAGCCGTCGTGATCGGGATCTTCGTAAATATAGATCGGGTCACTGTCCCACAGCCAATCGTCGACGTAAGGGAAGTCGTACGGGGCCACGCTGAAATAGAAACCGTTAAACCAAAAGCGCTCGCGATTGCCGCCGGCAAGGCGGAACAAATGCTTGGGCCCAAAACCTCCCGTAAAACGACCGTGCTCAAAGGGGCGGTCCATGTGGAAATGGGGATCGTTGCGGCCGGAATCATGTCCGACCCATCGGTCGTCGGCATGGACGTGCGGAGCCTGGGGATGCCCTGGTTGATCGGCGAAGTGCCGCTGCTCCGGCGCGCCGCCATGTTGTTGCGGGGCGGGCGTGGGGGCGGGACGGCCTGCCGGAGCGTTACGAGCCGGCGCGGGACGTGCCGGAGCGGGGCCGTGCGCCGGAGCGTGCCCCCCTCCAACGCCATGGGCGCCGCCCTGAGGGCCCCGTCCCTTATCCTGCGCCAGCAGCATGCACGGGATAAATGCGGTCAACGCGATTGCCGTGGAAAGCTTGTTCATTTCTGGTTCTCCTTCTGCGTCTCTGGATAAACGATGATTTCCATCTTGTTTCCTTCTTCGGTTGTCTTGCCGAGGCCGATCGTCTTTATGCGGGTGTCATCGGTGCGGAAATTGTCGGCCAGGTAATTCCGGACCACCATCGATTGCGCTTCGGTGAGTTGACGCTCCTTCTCCGAATCGCCCTTCATGCCCGCCGATGCGACAACGACGGCAAGTCCAAAGCGTTTCGCTTCCAGAAAATCTCCGACTTCCTTCAGAGCTTTTTGATTCTTGAGTTTGGCGGAATCCGTCTTGTCGAAAATCTGTTTTGAATCGTAGACAAAGCTCCTCAAATAGGGACCTTGCGGTAGCTTCGAGAGTTGGTATTTGGTAAGGTCTGCCGAATCCTCATAGCCGCGATTCCGGAAGAAGCCGCGAACCAGGAAATTGTGTTTCAGCGCTTCCATATCCTCCTGCAGCGAGGTCACGCCGGCGGTGGCTTTTCGGTAGATGGTTTTATCGTTGACGAGCGCGCCAAGAGTGCCTTGGCCCTCATCGATTTTCGTGGCGACAGACTCGGCCTTCTGCGCCGTGGCCGTGGCGCTGTCGAGGATCTGATTGGTTTTATCGATCAGATCGGAGATGTCGAAGGGCGGTTGGCTTGAGATGGCATCGCCATCCTTCAAAGGAGCGGCTTCTTCCGATCCAAAAGTAATCTCCACATATTTATCGCCCAGGAGCCCCTCGGAGCGGATCGCGGCGACAGAATCCTTCTTGAGAATGCCTCGGGTCTGCCGTTCCAGATCGACCACGACGGTCACCGCCTGGCCGGGATGAGCGGGCAAGTTGACGCTTCTCACTGTGCCTTCGCGGATCCCCCCGACTCTGACGTCCGCGCCGACGTTTAGGCCGGCCACATTGGGAAAATCGGCCTTCACGCGATAGGTGGAGCGAAACAGAGACTCCCGATTCCCGATTAAAAACACTCCAACGGCCAGGAAGGAAAGTGTGACAACGATAAATGCCCCGAGCCGCAATTCTTTGCTCATGGTGATGTTCTCCCTAGGCAGCCTCACTCAAGAAACGGGTGATGAGTGGATCCGAGCTCTTCTGCAATTCCGCAAATGTCCCGGTGGTTAAGATCCGTCCGTCGTTCAAGACCACCACGCGATCCGCAAATGACCGGGCTCCATGGATGTCGTGCGTCACCACGATAGAGGTGATCTTGCGTTCCGCCTTCAACTTCGAAATCAAGCTGTCAATCTCACTGGCAGTAATGGGGTCAAGGCCGGCAGTCGGTTCGTCGAAAAGCAGGATCTCGGGGTTTAAAGCCAGCGCCCGCGCGAGTCCGACCCGCTTTTGCATACCGCCGGAGATTTCGGAAGGCAACTTCTTCAGATCCTTGTCCATGCCGACGCTCGACAACAGTTCGCGGACGCGGCGGCGACGCTCCTCGTCGGACAACTGACTGTGGCGCACCAGCGGGAACGCAACATTATCCTCCACGGTCAGCGAATCGTACAGCGCGGCTTGTTGGAACAAAAATCCGATCTTCTTTCTGACTTCATTCAACTCTCGGAATCCGAGGCTGCAGATTTCCTGACCTTGGATTAAGATGGAGCCGGAGTCGGGCTCCTGGAGGCGGATCAGCAGTTTCAGGAGGACGCTCTTGCCGGTCCCGCTTCGACCGAGGACTGCCATTGTTTCTCCGGGCATTACGGCGAGATCGATCCCACCCAGCACCACTTGGCGCCCGAATCGCTTTCGTAAGCCCTTGATCACGACGGCGGGTTCCGCAGGTTCTTCTTTGCGCGATTTCATAAGTAGCCTCATGACGAGAACACGACTAGAATCAGCCGCACCAGTACCACGTCTGCAAGAATCAGGAACAGCGACGAAAGAACCACGGAACTTGTGGCGGCGCGGCCCACGCCTTCGGTGCCGCCTCGCGTCCGCATCCCTTGAAAGCAGGCGATGACCCCGATAATGAGCCCGAATACGGCGGTCTTAAAAGTCGGAGGAAGGAAATCTCCGAAGGCCACATTCTTGAAGCCGTTGTGCAGAAATAAATGGAGGGAGATCGGTTCGGTTAGAGTGCTGGTCACCCATCCCATGAAGATGCCGCAAAAGTCCGCGGCCAAAGTGAGCAAAGGCAGAGTCAGAATGCAGGCAAGCACTCGGGTTGCCACCAGAAACTTGTGCGGGTCGACCGCTGAGGCTTCCATGGCATCGATCTGTTCGGTAACTTTCATGGAGCCCAACTCCGCACCGATACCCGCGCCGACGCGGCCACTGAGAACCAATCCGGTGATGATCGGGCCGGTCTCCTTGATCAGAGAAAAAACCACGACCGCGGGCAGGAGGGACTTCCCGCCGAATCGGGTGAGGCTGTCTCGAGTTTGAAGAGACAGCACCACGCCGGTCGCCGCGCCGGCGAGCGACACAAGCGGCAGGGATTGAGCTCCCATCGCGTCCATCTGACGAAACAACTCCCGAGCTTCGAACGGCCGAGTCATAACTGCCCGCACCAGTTTGGAGCAGAAGATGCCGAGTTCGCCGAACCATTCAATTGCGGAGATGACGGTCGCTGCTAACGCGCTGTCTCTCCAGAGCCCGAGCCCCCGCAGTCCCATCGGGAAGGCCGAGGCGACCACGACGGCGGTGAGAGGGGCCCACATGAGTTCACTTCTAACCTTATCTGCGCATCTGGCGTGCCATGACCGCTAAGCGGCTTAGAATGATGTCGATCTGCGGCGTTCCCTGAAGGCAATGGTAGTTTTTACTCCAGATCGCGGGCATTTCTTGCGAAAGGGAGTGCAGCCCTGCCGGTGACTTTCCTGATATCCACGACTTCAGTAATGGCATGCTGAGTGCAGCCTTCCTTCGTGGATATATAGGAGGAACAGATGCCCCTCGTTTATGTTGTTCTCACGTTGATTGTTGTCGGGATGCTGCTTTGGCTGGTCAACACATACGTTCCCATGGCAGGCAGTATCAAATCGATTCTCAACGTGGTGGTTGTGGTTTTCGTATGTGTGTACTTGTTGAAGGCGTTTGGATTGTGGGGTAACGTTTTGAATTACCGGCTGCCCGGTAGTTAGGGCCGTCCGATCAGGTGACGGATGGAGCCGCTCAGGAATCCATGCACCGCCGTGGGGCGGAGCGGCTTCAGCAGTTGGGGAAGTTCATTCATGCTGGCCTCCGTGGGAGCGTAGGCGATGAGGAAGCCCGAACCCTGGCGGCCCCACTGTGAGTAATGCTCGACAAGTACGGCCTCTGTGTCCAGGAACCGCGAAACTTCGGTAACCAGATGGGCCAGTAAACCGCTTTTTGCGCGGCGGTCGGCGAGGAATAAGGCGAGTTCTGGACCCGGGACCGCCAGGACATCGCCGGCCCGCAATCCGGCCCCGCGGAGTACGCGCTGCCCCGCGAGAGCACGCTCCCAGGAAGGGAAAACGGCGACGACATGTTGAACAGGGTAGAAGACTCCCAGGGTTGAGTCGGCCCCATGAAAGAATTCCTCAAGGCCGGCGGCAGTGGGGGCAGGTTCGAGCTCCGGAGAACGCCAAGAATTGTGTCCCGCGAGGTGTGTGCTGGACCGGCGAACGGGCCGGTGAACGTCGGCCAAGAGAAGGTCCAGCGTCTTCTCAGTCTCCCGTTGCAGCGGCCTATCGGCGAGGGTAGCGGCGGCCTGCCGGGCAAGATCGAGATTGATCATGCATTCTTCCGGCATCGCACCCAGAAAATAGGCGTGGGCAGTTTCCAAATGTTCGATCAGCAGCGCCGCCCCTGGCTCGGTAGAATCTCTGACCTTAGAAATGATCCGGTCGAAGCGCTCCGAAGGGGATTCAGAATCCGGTGGTTGCCACAATGGCCGTGCAGTACCCATAACTACCTCAAACATGGGGGAGCACGCGCCGGGCCAACGCCGTGGACGCTCATGAATTAGCATGCAATCGTTGACGAGATCAAGTAAAAATTTCCCGGGTGGGGCATTCTCGGCGCCGCGACCGGGATTTGCCCGGCCATCAAAAACGCCTAAAAACAGGCAGATGAGCTCTGCGGAGGTCCAAATGCAGTGAACACAAGCATGCCGGGCAAAAAACACATTCGAGGCGTCGGTTTAAGAGCTCCAAGGAATCGGGCTGGCACGGCGCTCGCAAAGAAGAGGGAGACAAGAAGGGAAAGTGGCTCGTCCGTGGCCAATTTTGGCGAAAGGAAGCTTATCGCATGACTCTCAAAAACGCGGCACTCCTGGCGTTCTGTGGTTCCATCCTCTTGACTCTTCTCTTGTCGATGAGTCTGGTGCGCAACATACTTGGCACCGTGGAGGGTTTCGCGCCAGCCGCCACAGTGTTATCGTCTCTCATCTACGTTTTCGCTGGAGTGAGCGCGGCACTCTTCTTCTATGCGGTATTGAGAAGGCAGTTCTGAATTCGATGCAGCGGCCTGGAGCGCGGGTTCTCCTCATCACGATGGCGATACTGGGCGCGAGTCTGGTTCTGCGAGCGCAGAGCGAAAATCCCTTAGCGGATTCGCAGTCGCCGGCAGCGCCGGAGAGTCACGAATTGCCGAACCCTCTGCAGGACCCACGGGACAGGATTTATTACCCGGGCGACACGGAGCGAATACGGCCGCTCGGGGCGAAACTCGTCGGCAATATCCTCCTGGATCAGAAGCAGATTTGGACCAGTCCCTTCCACATGCGCAAGCAGGACAGCAAATGGTGGGTCGGCGCGGGTGCTATCACCGCCGCGCTGATTGCTACGGACCACAAGAGTTCGACGCTTTTCGAGAATAGCCCCGGCCAAATCGCCTGGGGCAACCGAATCTCGCAGACCGGCGCCGTGTATACGCTGGTTCCCGTGGTCGCGGGGTTTTATGGCGTCGGAGTTTTGACCGATAATGCGCAAGCCCGGGAAACGGGCGTACTGGGTACCGAGGCATTGGTCGACAGCCTCATTGTTGTCTCCGTGCTGAAGCCGATTGGGGGACGGATCCGGCCGGATTCTCCTACAGGAGATCGGGGCCACTTCTTTGACGGGGGTGACTCATTTCCTTCCGGCCACTCGATTGAATCCTGGGCTCTGGCTTCGGTCATTGCGCACGAATACAAACGAAAAGGCGGCAAGTTCGTACCGTATGTGGCTTACGGACTGGCGGGCGTGGTGAGCGTCGCACGGTTTGCCGCGCAGCGACATTACGCATCGGATATCGTCGCGGGCGGCGCCATGGGATGGTTCATCGGACGCTATGTTTACCAGACCCATGAGGACCATGCCGCGCATCGCCACGTCTGGCAGCCGCAGATCATCCCTGCCGTGGATCCGCTGACGAGGTCGTATGCGGTATCGCTACGGCTGACTAGACTGCAGTGAATCTGGTAATCCTTGCCTGGCGGAGATATCTACGATTCGCGTTCGCGTAATCAGGTCAATTCTTTGCGGTGCCGAGTTCGTTGGCAGATGGATTGCTTCATCTTCCGCGGAGAGTTCAATGAGACACCCTACTATGAAAAACAACTTTCTCGGTTTCGCCGCGGGGCTAGGCTTTGGAGCAGGACTGGCGCTGCTGTACGCACCAAGATCAGGCGTCCGGACTCGGGTGCTGCTGGCCAGAAAGGCGCGCAAGAGCGCAAACTATGTGAAGCGGCAGGCCAACACCTTGCGCGACTCCGCGGCCAGCTTACGCGACACGGCGGCAGAGCTTCTCCAAAAAGGCCAGCAAGAGGCGTTGAACCACAAAGAGGGCCTGGCCCGCGCCGTGGAGATCGGCAAGCGGACCTATTTTGAATCCGTGGGCTAACGATTACGCCTACATTTCAAATCCGCGACTTACTGAGACCGCACACGAGAGCGCTCGCCTTGGGGCTTCTGGCGGTGATCGGCGAAGGGATCGCCGGCCTGCTGGAGCCTTGGCCGCTCAAGGTCGTGCTCGACAACGTTTTGCGTTCGACGAGTGGCCATGGCTGGCTGAACCGATTGATTCAGTCTGTGGCAGGCGAAGACAAGTTTGCGGTCCTTCGTGTCGCGGCGTGCGCTGTTCTGGTGATCGCCGCCTTCGACGCTATCTGCTCGTACAGTGAAAAATATGTTACGACAAGCGTGAGTCAATGGGTGACGCACGACCTGCGCCGGACGCTTTATTTCCATATCCAGCGACTTTCTCTCGCTTATCACGATCACAGTCGGACCGGAGATTTGATCAGCCGCGTAACCAGCGATATCGACGCGATTCAGAGTTTCCTGGTTTCTGGTCTTTTAGGAGCCCTGGTTAATACCATCACGCTGGTGGGAATGGTCGGCGTGATGTTTTATCTCAACTGGCGTTTCACGTTGATCGCTTTGTCGGTGGCGCCGGTTCTTTGCGTGGTGGTTTACTCCTATACGCGCCGCATCAAACGGGCGTCCCGCGAGGTACGAAAGAAAGAAGGCGAGATTGTTTCCGTCATGGAGGAGGTTCTCTCCTCGATTCGGGTCGTGAAGGCTTTTGCACGAGAGAGCTATGAGCAGAAGCGCCTGGAAGAAGAAAGTCTGGAAGGGGTGGAGATTGCTCTGCGGGCACGCAGCCTGAAAGCCAAGCTGGCTCCGTTGGTCGAGATCATCATCGCGACCGGTACCTGTCTGGTCCTTTGGTTTGGAGCCCGAATGGTTCTGATGGGTTCGCTGTCGCCCGGTTCTCTGGTTGTGTTCATTCTCTACTTAGGGAAGATGTACAAGCCGATGCAGGAGCTTTCGAAAATGACGGACTCATTTTCCAAGGCGGCCGTGGGCTATGAGCGCATCCGTGAGGTTCTCGAAACGGAGCGTGACGTGAAAGATCTTCCCGGCGCCAGGCCCGCCCCGCGCTTTCAAGGGAATATCGAACTGTGCCAGGTCGACTTCAGCTACGATTCCGAACGGCCGGTGTTACGAAATCTGAGCCTGGGGATCAAAGCGGGGCAGACGGCCGCGCTCGTGGGACTCACGGGCGCCGGAAAGAGCACCATCATCAGCTTGATTCCGCGCTTCTACGATCCGACCTCCGGACAAATCTTGATTGACGGGGAGGACGTTCGCAAGTTCACGCAGAAATCGCTTCGCCGGCAGATTAGTTTTGTGCTCCAGGAAACAGTCCTGTTCCACGGAACGGTCTGGCATAACATCGCGTATGGAAAACCCGAGGCGACGCGAGCCGAGATCCTGCGGGCGGCGAAGCTCGCCAATGCGCATGAGTTCATCGAGAAGATGCCACAGGGCTACGATACTGTGGTCGGTGAACGGGGTGTGACTCTATCGGGAGGGCAGCGCCAGCGCATCGCGATTGCGCGTGCCGTCATCCGCGAGACCCCCATTCTCATCCTGGATGAACCCAGCTCCGGGTTAGATGCTGCCTCGGAGAAGACAGTCTTCGAAGCGTTGGACCGGCTTATGGAGGGCAAGACAGCGATTGTGATCGCCCACCGGCTATCCACGATTCGAAACGCCGACGTCATTTTTGTGGTGCAGGATGGGGCGGTTCAGCAAAGCGGCCGTCATGAAGAATTGCTTCGCTCTGGTGGACTGTATTCGGAGCTGTGCGCGTTGCAGTTTGGCCAGCCGGAAGCTGCGCGGCGTTAGCGCGACGGCGCGGATGCCGGATCTCAGGCCAGAACTCGCGGGTTACGTTGAAACCGGCATCGATGCCAAGGGAAATGCCGGCGGAACCGGCGCCGCTGGCAAACGTCCGGAAACGGACGGGCTGCCAAAGCCGGGAGATCGCCGCACTCCCTACCACGCCCCCGATCTCCCCCACCGCCAGTGTATTCTTCCCGGTCGTAGTCTTTCGCGTGATCACTGTCCGCAGCAGCGCATATCTTAAACGCGGTCCGAAGCGATCCTGACCCGAGGGTTCGTAGCTGAGTTCTTCATGAAGCGCCTTGGAAATCGCGAAGTGGAGCGAGGCCTTTACCGCATGCGCGCCAAATACCGATCCGAGCCGCTTGCCAAATCCTGCGACTCCGCCGCCCCACTCAGACGGGGCTCCCCGGGCCTGCTCTATCCCCGCGCCCGCGGCAGACGCGAGAATCGAAGTCTTCCCAAAGGTCCGATGCCAGTAGTCGCGGGCGGTTCCTGAGCTCTCTCCGCTCTTGTGATCCTGGATGATCACATCTGGATCTCCAGCCTGCGCGGCCATTGCAGCTGTAAGCAGGAATGCGCTGGCGCTAAGGCAGTAGTGAGGAGCTTTCATCATTTTCCCTCCGATAGGTGGTTTGACCCCGAGATTCTCCGTTCCAGGGGTCTCTCAAAGTACCGCTGGCGTGCTCCCGGTAGTTTCTACCTTCCTTCTCTGTACAGAACCCTGTCTTTTTGCGCCCTCCGTGGCGGTAACCGTGGAAACCACCAGCCACAGCAGCACGAGTTTCTTCTTTGTGTTCATACTTATCTCGCGTCTCGAAAGGAGGCGCACGCTTACTAACGTGCAAAATGGTGGCCAAGCTGCATTCCGGAATGGCAGGGTCGGATTGCATCCGGTCCGGTGTGCCGGGGAGGAACCGCGTGAAACTGCTGATACAGCCTGGTGATGGCCTTACGCCACTCTTGAAGGCGATCAACGGAGCGAAGATCAGTGTCGAAATCGTGGTCTTCCGCCTGGACCGCACGGAGCTCGAAAGAGCATTGGCGAACGCGGTAAAACGAGGCGTCTTCGTTCATGCCTTGATCGCCCATATGAATCGCGCGGGGCAGGCCGCTCTTCGACGCCTGGAGCAACGGCTTCTCGCCATCGGCGCGACCGTGGCCCGCACGGCCGACGACTTGACGCGCTATCACGGAAAGGTGATGATTATTGACCGGAACGAACTCTATTTGCTCGCCTTCAACTTTACCTATCTCGACATTGAGCACAGTCGCAGTTTCGGGATCGTCACCACAAATCCCGCCCTGGTGCGGGAAGCGGGCAGGCTGTTCGACGCGGATACAAAGCGGCAGCCCTACGAGGCGAACTCGCCGGCTTTCGTAGTGAGCCCGGTCAATGCGCGGAAGCAACTCGCCGCGTTTCTTGCGGGCGCCCGAAAAGAACTACTGATCTACGACCCCACGGTCAGCGATCCGGCGATGATTCGCCTGTTGGAAGAACGTTCCCGATCCGGTGTCGACGTCAAGATCCTCGGCCGGCTTATGCAGAGGAGTCCGCAGATTGCGGCGCGGCGGATGCCTCACATTCGCCTCCATGCACGAGCCATCGTCCGCGATGGAACTCATGTGTTCATCGGCAGCCAGAGCCTCCGCCAATTGGAACTGGATCAGCGGCGGGAGATTGGCGTAATCCTGCGGGACCGTCAGATTTCAGGCCGTGTAGCCAAGACATTCCATGAAGACTGGGCTCTGTCCGAGCCATCGTCGAAGCCGGCGGGGTCGAAGGAAGCCACGCCTACGGAACAGGTCGCCAAAAGAGTGGCGAAGGCGGTCACAAAGCAGCTTCCCCCGGTAGGCCCCGTTCTCGACGAGATCATCAGAGAGATGGGGCGGGAACAGGGAGAGGTGGGCCTCAGCGCTCATGAAGTCGAGGCTACCGTGAAGGATGCTGTGAAAACTGCAGTCAAGGAAGTGGTTAAGGAGGCCCTCGGTGACTCCGCGGAGGTGCCAGAAAAGGTCGGGTGAATTCTATGTTTGACAAAGATCTAATCCTCCCGTGGTTGCCGGCTCTTCTTCTGCCCTTTATGCTGGCTTGCAGCGAGGTTCACACGGGCGAAGTGCCCGGCGTGACGAACTTCCACAAGGTTGACGATCACGTCTACAGGGGCGCGCAGCCGACGGTGGAGGGCTTCCGGAATCTCGCCAAACTCGGGGTCCGCACGGTGGTCGATCTGCAGATGCCAGGGGCGCGAGGCATCGCGGAGTCGCAAGAGGTGACGTCACAGGGAATGCAGTATGTGAGCGTCCCCATGCAGGAGATGAGAACTCCTTCGACCGAGAGTGTGGAGAAAGTTCTTCACCTGCTTGAGGACAGGACTACCGGGCCCGTATTTGTACACTGCCATCGAGGCGCGGACCGGACGGGCGGCGTTATCGCGTGCTATCGCATCGAGCACGATCACTGGAGGAGCGATCAAGCTCTCTCTGAGGCCAGGACGCTCGGAATGAGTTGGTACCAGCTGGCGATTCAGCGGTATGTGAGAAGCTTCTCACCCGCCCATCCAAACTTGTCGAAGGTTCTCGCGCCTCGTGAGTCTGTGGCCAATGGTACTCCTGTACCGGCCATACTAACGAAATCGGAGGCCGCTCGCAAAGAATTATTCCATTTTGGCGCGAAAAGTATTTCTTGAAGTTCGAAATATCTGGGTGTATTCTGGCCGCAACTGGAGTGACTGCGGGAACGCGAGTTTCCGCAAGAGGGGTCAAACAAATGCGGGGCAGAGTGTCTTCGCCGCGGGTCGCGGCATGGTGCGTCTCATCGGATCGGGTCTCTCAGCGATTCAGCTCCCTCCACTGTCAGGATCACAATACTGTTGGTACTTCCCAGGGGGGTGATTTCCGATGTCTCCGTTGCATCGAGCTGTGGTCGGGGTGTTTCTTGCGAGCTTGTGTGTTGCTCAGGATGGGGCAGGGTCGCCCGGCTGGGTCACCATTTCAGTCCGGGATTACGAGGCGCTTCGCACTCGGGCGTATCCGCCTGAACGGGAAATCGAACCCGAATCGACGGCGGCGACGCTCACTCGTGTCGACTACGATTTGCGAGTCGACGCTTCCGTCGCATCGGGCACGGCGAACCTGACGGTCGACGTCGTAAGGGACGGTTGGGTCCGACTTCCGGTTCCCCAAGGCCTGCTGGTTCGCGACGCAAGGATGGGCGCTGAACCTGTCTCGCTGGTTTCTCTTCCGGGAAAGGGCTCCCCACTCCTGGCGGTACTTTCCAAACGCGGACGATCGACGCTGGCACTAAACGTTGCGTTTTCCGTTTCCTCCACAGCCGGTGAGGAGCATCTCTCCTTACCCGTGGGCTCATCCGGAGTGACGCGGGCGGCGATCGCCTTTCCTCCCCAGGAAGTGGACGTCAAGGTAGGAGGCGGATACGTCGCCGAAAAGTCCACGTCCCGGTGGATCGCCTACGCCCGAGGCGGCGAGCCGTTGACGTTCGCATGGCGGAGAAAGGTCGAGGAACGCCGCGTCGAACTCCCGACGCGTCTCCGAGGATCGCTGGTGCAGCTTTTCGGATTAGGAGAGGACTCCACCTCTTTCAGTGCCGAGGTCGAAATCGAGGTCGTACAGGGCGCCGCGTCTGAGCTGAGGATCCAAGCTGCGGACCATTTGATCGTGAACCAAATCCCCGGTGCGAATGTGGCGGACTGGGATCTAAAGAACGGTGAACTTTTGATCCATTTTCTGGATCCGGTGGAACACTCGACGAAGTTCACCATCGTCGGGGAGGCGCGTCTGCCCCGGGACGGGCCCATCTCGGTGCCGCTGCTTCGATTGCTCGACGTAGAGCGGGAAACGGGCGGTGTTGCTGTGGAGGTTCTCGGAGCGGGTGAGATCAAAGACGGCAAGGCGGAAGGCTTACAGCCTGCCGACGCCGCGGAACTCGGGCCCACGGTGGCGAATCGTCAGTCTCCCTCGCTCGCCGCGTTTCGGATTCGATCCAATGCTCCGCGCTCGCTCGTGGTCACCGTGGCTCGCTATGCGCAACAGGCCGTCTTGACAGCTAACATCGAGGAGGCACGCTATCGCGTCCTCCTGACAGTGGACGGCAAGTCTCTGGTCCAAGCGCGGTTCGCGGTACGAAATAACCAGCGGGACTTTGTGGACGTCACTCTTCCGCCCGGGGCATCCGTATGGAGCGCGTCCCTGGCCGGCCGGCCCATCCGTCCCGGCAAAGGTCCGAGCGGCAGTTTACTCTTGCCGCTTGCAAAGGGGCGCGCCGGCGATGAAGCACCGCCCTTTGCCGTCGAGATCCTTTACTCTTTGCCCGGCACAGCGTGGAGTTCAAGAGGCCGAGCGGCTCTCGCACTTCCCATTCTCGACCTTCCTGTTTCCAGAACGGGCGTGATTCTCTACCATCCCCCGCTGTTTCGCGTGACCGCCGATCCGGGGGCTTTCCGCGTGCAGCCCTATGAAGCGCTCACGTCTTCTGTGCTCACGCGAAACGGCTCCTCCGGGGTGGGGCTCAACGTGGAAGCTCAGGATTCGACCCGCATTCCTTCCAGTACGCAAACATTGATCGACCGGTACCGCGAACGGGCCGACACTCGCAAGACAGGGGAGACTCTGCCGCTTCGCGTCTCGTTCCCCTCGATGGGTCCGTCGTTGTTTTTCGTCTCGGAACTCACCAGCGAAAGCAAGGGAGCGATCATCGATCTCAGCTACCAGAAGGATGCAAAAGGAGGTGTGAAATGAAGACCCTAATTCTTATCGCCGCCGTTGCTTCGGTTGCCCTGGCGCAGACAACCGTGCCGGCGCCCGCCACCGGCAACGTGACTCTGTCACTCGACGAATACAACAAGCTGATGGATCTCGCCGGGCAGCCGCAGAAAAAAGCCGAAGGTCCTCCGTTCCGGCATGTGCTCAAGAGCGCCGACCTGAATCTGGAGGTCAAGGGAGATTCCGTCTCCGGATCGGTGGTGCTTGAAGGAGAACTTCTTGTCACCGGGGAAAGCAAGGTGCCGCTATTGAGCGGCATGATTGTTCTTGACGCCCAGCAGAGCGGCAAGGATCTCCCTTTTGAGCAAGCGAACGGAACGCACTACGCTCTGCTCGCCGGACCTGGGGATTTTGCCGTAGCGCTCCAAACTGCGATTCCGCTGAACGTCGAAACTGGACGCGCTTCTTTCAGCTTCCCGGCTCCGGCGTCGGGTACCGCTCGCATGACACTGACGGTCCCCGGCAATCAGACTCAGATGAATCTCAGTCCGGGTCTGATCACGAGCCGCTCATCTGTAAACGGGCAAACCACGATCGAAGCCACCCTTGTGCCGGGCGAAATGACGAACATCTGGTGGGCTTCGCGGCTGGCGGCATCCGCCGCTCCCACTGTCCCCAAGGAAGTGCGCTTCCTCTCCGATATCAAGACGCTCATTTCCGTCAGCGAAGGTGATCTGGCGGTCGCGGCTTTGGCGGACATCACCGTCATCCAGGGCGAGCCTTCCCAGTTCCGCATCGAAGCGCCGGAGGGGTACGTACTCACGGGGGCAACCGGTCCCACCCTGCTTACCAGCGATGTTCAGGCCAACCGAATCACCGTCACGGTGAGCGATCCGGCGCTCCGGGCTCATCAATTCCTAATTTCTCTGTCCAAAGACACCAGCGGCACCAAAGCCAACATTCCGCTTCTGACGTTCGAAGGAACCCAAAGGGAAACGGGGGAAGTCCTGATCGAAGGCGAAGGCGCAATGGACCTTACTGCGACGGAAACCGCGGGTCTGCGGCGGATGGACGTTAAGGAAACCAGCCCGTACTTGCGGTCGCTTGCCCATGCGACGCTCCATGCCGCATTCCGGTATCAGAAGCGGCCGGCGGAGGTTCCCGTCGTCGCGCTCGAATGGGTTCGTTTTCCCGAGAGTCAGGTGCTGGCGGCGATCGCGCAGAAGGGCGTCGTCACTACGTTGGTTACCACCGAGGGCCGCTCCCTGACCGAGGTGAAACTCACGATCAAGAACAAATCCCAGCCGTTCCTCAAGCTCGATCTTCCCGCGGGCGCGACGATTCTCTCCTCGGAAGTCTCGGGCGAGAAGGTGAAGCCGGTGCAGGCGACGGACGGAAGCCGGGTGCCGCTCTTGCGCCCCGGGTTTCACCCGGCGGATTCCTATCAGGTGAGTTTCGTGCTCCTGCAAACCGGGGCTCCGTTCGCGAAAAAAGGCGATGCCGAGCTTGTGCTTCCCAAGATGGACATTCCCGTGGGCGACCTGGAATGGGAGGTGTTTCTGCCCCAGCGCTACAAGGTCGGCGATTTCGGCGGCAATCCGGTCGCGGCCTCTTTGCTGCCGCCTTCTTCGGTGGATGCCTCCGATGAACCGGTGAACGATTCCTCGAACCTGCAGCTTCCGATGCTCACCGTCGGCACCCGAGCTTATCCACAGTCTCTCATCGCGGGTCAGGTTGGGGGCGTTGTGACGGACCCCGCAGGAGGGTCCGTCTCCGGGGCCGCGATCACGGTGGAACATCTCGCCTCCAAGCACATCTTCCAGACCTTCACGGATCCTCGGGGCCGCTGGGTTGCATCGAACATCCCGGCCGGGCGCATTCGAATCTCCTCCGAGGTTCCCGGTTTCAAGAAATACGTTCGGGAGATGAACTATGACGCCAGCCACGGCGAGGCAGTGAGTGTGGTCCTCCAGGTGGGGGCGGCCAGCGAGTCGGTCACAGTAACGGCAGAAGCGACTCTGCTCAAGACGGAATCCGGCGAACTTTCGCATAGTGTCCAGATGTCTTCCGCCGGATCATACGAAGTCTCACACCATATCGAAGTGAATCCGCCCACGCCGGCATCCGTCAATGTTGCCGATCTTCAGAGACGGGTGGCCGGAGTGCTGCCGATCGCTGTCAACGTGCCGCGCACCGGAAACTCATACCATTTCGTCCGGCCGCTGGTGATCGACGAAGAAACCAGATTGACGTTCAAGTATCGCAGCAAGTGATTCGGTGGGCTTACGGAAGCGCGGTTGCTTTCGCGCTTCCGTAGTACAGACCGTTGAACAGTAGCTTGTATGTACCGTGCGGCTGGTCGCGGAAGTTTACCTCGGGTCCGAGCAGAACCACTTTCCCCTCGCCCACCGTCGCCTCGGCAACGGCAGTCCCGCCGTCCAGATACTGCTGGCCCCAGACCCAGCCGCTGTCCAAAACCTCCTTGCCGGAGAACCAGCCCACGGGCGAGGTGTGCTGCAACTCCACCGTGGGTTGCAGCTTGAAGACGGGGCTGTTGTCGAAGAAGACATCCACTTGTTTCGGCATGCCGTAAGCCAGCGGGTTTGTGTTGTCCACGTTCATTCGCAGGAGCGATCCAGGTACGTAGAACTTATCGTTCGGAAGATTCCGCTCGCGGCCGTCCGGTCCAACTTCGGTAAGGTAGTTCTTCACGGGCAGGCCGAACGCCGTGGCTGCGGCATTGGTGCTGCTGCCGATGGTCACAATGGTCCCGCCCGATTCTACGAATTTCTTGAGCTGAGGAACGGTGGTTTCTTCCGTAATGCGGCCTTGCATGGCGCTGTATTCATCAGGAACGGAAGCGTTGGCTCCGCGTCCGCTCCCGTTGCGTCCGCCTCGTCCGCCCCCGCCCACCACGTTCAGTGCCCCGGACACGAATACCAGCACGTCAAACTTATTCTTCAAATCGCCCGCGTCCAGCGTGGAAGGGTAGACCAGTTGGAACGGCATTTCGTACTGCTCGAATAACCAGCGCGTCCACCCTGACGGGATGCTGCCGCCATAGGAGTCGAAGAGGCCGATGCGGATGGGATTGAGCTTCAACGAATCGCCGGCAGGTGCTTTGGCCAAAGCGAGGACGGGAATTCCCAGGTCCTTCGAGGCTTTCTCGATCACGGGCCGCACGGCACTTGATGCGGGAACCCAGATTGCGCCGGGCGCGAAGCTGGTGCTGTCCACGGTCTGTTCCTTCTTCAACCAGTAGACTTGGCCGCCCGCTTGGAGCAGGCGGTTGATCAGGATGAAGGAATTGTTGATCTCGTGGCTGATGAGGTATCCCGCCGGGGCCGGCGGGCCGCTGATGGAACTCGCGGGCGGCGGCAGCACGCCGGCAATCTTCGCGAACGGGCCATCGAAACCGTCGAGGATGCGGTCGAATTTCACGCCCATCTGTAGAGCCAGAGTCCAGCCCGTGATGTCGTATGGCCGGTTGGGAGGCCCGCCGGGATATGCGAAATCGTTAGGGTGATCCTGCGGCTCGAACATGTCCATGACATGGGGGCGAAACGCCTGGGCGGTCTTGACGACGTAAGAACCGGCTGGGTAACTCTTGCCCGCGACCTGGAATGGTGCAGTGGATTTGAGGCACATGATGCCGTTCTTGAGGAGCGCGTTCACGAATTCGGTGGCGTTGGCGAAATCGGGCTGGTCGGCGGGAAGAATGTAGCCGCGCGGGTCGCGCATTTTGGGGTCGTGCAACACGGAGGTGTACAGTTCCAGCGGAACGCCCGCGTTGCGTCCGCCGCCACCGCCTCCTCCCGCGGCAGCCGTGTCACCACCCGCGGGTTCCGTGGCGGGGGCCGCGGTGCCGCCCCGTCCACGCCCGCCTCCGTTTTGCGGGGCGCCCGCCGCCGCTGCAGCCTGCAAGGCCTCGATGCGTTTCGGCGTGACGGTCCAATAGTCCTTGCTGCCGCGCTCAATCGAGTTCATCCCCATACGCCAGATGTTGAACAAGAAGGTCTCGCGGTAGCGCGACGCCAGATCGAGGATGGCGCGATTGTTCGTGATCTCGTAATCGATCGACTGCCGATAGTGCCACGGACCAGGCGTCACGGGCATCGGCCAGTCGCCTTGCGGCAGTTGTTTGCCGGGAACCACGGGAATTTCCATGGGCGTGGGCGAGCCGATGATCTCCGTGAGGATGCCGATCATGTTGTGGAAATAAGTGATGGTGCGCAAGCCGCCGTTCCACCAGGTAGAGTAGTTGGCCCCGCTCCGCATGGCGCTTCCCCCCTTGCCTTCCGCCACCAAGCGGCTGTGCATCGCGGTGCCAACCATTTCAATTCCCAGCGGGATCAAGGGATCGAAGTTGTAATTGAAGGGGTCGCGGAAGGGGGGCATAAAAATGACCGCGCCCGCCGGTCCGGTCTGATGGTGGTTGTACATGATCTGCGGAAACCACTCGAGGAAGAGTTGCCGGTTGATGTTGGTGGTCTCCTTCATGTTGGACATATAAAAATCGCGATTATCGTCATGGCCGACGTACTTGGCCCAGAGACGGGGCAGATTTCCCATGTTGCGATCCTGCGCCGGTTTCAGGGGTGCGTCCGCCTTCTCTGAGCCGCGCATATACCAATTCGCCACCAACTCCTGCCCGTCGGGATTCGCTTGCACGCATAGCAGGATGGTGTCGTTCAGGAAGCGCATCGTCTCCGGATCTGTGCGGCTTACCATCTGGTAAACCATTTCCATGAGTTGCTGCGAGCCGACCGTTTCACTGGCGTGGAGTCCACCGTCGACCCAAACCACCGCCTTCCCTTCGCTCGCGAGTTGGCGAGCTTGCGCCTCGGTCAGGCCTTCGGCGTGGGCGAGCCGGGCGGAGATTTGCTTGTAGCGATCCAGATTCTTGAGGTTGGCGGGGGACGTAATGATCGCCATCCACTGATCCCGGCCCTCCTCCGTCTTGCCCATGTTGACCAGCTTCATGCGATCGGATTCGGAGGCGAGCTTCTTCCAATACGCTTCGAGCTGCGTATAGTTCGCGACCATATAGTCATCGCCAAGATTGAATCCCAACGCCTCTTTGGGTGTTGTGATTTTGGGCGCTGTCTGAGCGCACAGATGAATCGCGGACAGAGTTGCCGCAAGAATCACGGTGCAG
The DNA here is from genome assembly GCA_036498815.1 of Bryobacteraceae bacterium. Classification (GTDB taxonomy): domain Bacteria; phylum Acidobacteriota; class Terriglobia; order Bryobacterales; family Bryobacteraceae; genus Palsa-187. The sequence continues at coordinate 497,047 of DASYET010000015.1, forward strand.
GGAGAAAACGAACGAACCCTCATGTATACCAGTCCTTCTCGCTTCAAACCCGAAGCTTGCTTCAAGAATCGTGTGAAAGCAACGGAAATGCCGGATTACCGAGGGGGGCCGCAGCAGACGTCCATCGCCGTCAAACGGAGGAACACATGCAGAGCTATCTCCCCACGCGGGTTCCCGACTTTGTACCGGACGGCCATGAGCAAGCATCGCAGCGAATGCGGAACGGGTCAAGACAAAAAATTTGGATGATGACAATCACGAATTCTTATCGAGGCTTTGGTCTGGCGGTTCCACTAGAATGGATCACAGACAACCTCGTAGATGATCGAGCTCCTTGTGACGCGCTCGGTGGCACTGGAGATCATCATCATGGCACTAGCAAATGAAGAGTCCCGCCGGCGATTCCTGAACTTCTTTTCGGGGCTTGGGCTGGGCGGGACTTTGTTACCGGGCGTGTTGTGGGCACAATTGCAGCAGGAAGGTTCACAACGCATCACGCCGCCGATGCTGGCGGGCGCACTGGCGATCTCCGGACTCAGTTTTCCCGAAGAGGATCAGCGCTCCATGCTTCAGGCCGCGAATCAGAATCTGACGCGGTATGAAGAGTTGCGCAAAGTGCATGTCCCGAACGATGTCGCGCCTCCGTTTTACTTCAGCCCGCTTACGCCCGGGATGAAAGTGAACCGGATCCGCGCACCGATTCACTTTAGCGCTCCGCGCGTGAAACGCCCCGCTAATCTCGAAGAGGTGGCGTTCTGGCCGGTCGTGCAATTGTCCCAGTTGATCAGAACACGACAAGTCACCTCGGTCGAGCTGACGCAGATGTACCTGGCGCGTCTGCATCGCTACAACGAAAAGCTCAATTGCGTGGTCACGTTTCTCGACGACGTCGCGATGACGGAGGCCAAGCAGGCGGATGCCGAGATCAAGGCCGGCAAGTATAGAGGACCGCTGCACGGGGTCCCGTGGGGTGCGAAGGACATCATCGCGGTGAAGGGGTACAAGACCACGTGGGGATCGGGAGCTTATAAGGAGCAGACGATCGGCGAAGAGGCGAGCGTGGTGCGGATGCTGCTCGACGCGGGCGCGGTGTTGATTGCCAAGCTGACCACGGGAGAACTGGCTCAAGGCGACCAATGGTTCGGCGGTCAGACCAAGAATCCTTGGAATCTGATGGAAGGATCGAGCGGGTCGTCGGCAGGTCCGTGCTCGGCCACCGCGGCGGGTTGCGTGGCCTTCGGGATCGGCAGCGAAACCAGCGGTTCGATCCTAAGCCCGTCGGCGCGGTGCGGTATCACGGGGCTGAGGCCGACTTTTGGTCGAATTAGCCGCTACGGCGTGATGACTCTTTCCTGGACGCAAGATCGCTTGGGACCGCTGTGCCGCTACGCAGAGGATTGCGCGATGGTCATGAGTGCGGTCGCGAAGCCGGACGGTCTCGATTTGAGCGTGTCCGAATTGCCGTTCAACTGGAACTCGCGCCTCGATGTGCGGAAGCTGAGAGTGGGGTATCTCAAGGACGCGTTTGAGGAGAACGGCAATCCCGTCACAAGAGCACTTGACGAAGCGGCGTTGTCGCAGATCGCCAAATTGGGGATGAAGTTGGTAGCAGTGAGCGTGCCGGACGGCGCTGTTGATGCATCCAGCTTCGGGGTGGAATCCGCTGCGTTCTTCGATGAGTTGATTCGAACGGGGGGCGATAAACAGATGACGAATCCGTCGCGTGCGAACAGTTTCCGTACCAGCCGGCTGATTCCCGCGGTGGAGTATCTTCAAGCCCAGCGAGCACGGGCGATGATGATGGCGAATCTGGCCGAAGCGACGGCCGAAGTGGACGTGTATTTAGTCCCGGCGAACGGAGGCGGGGGAGGACGCAGCGGTCGTGGAACCGGCAATGGCGGACAGCAGCCGGCCTTGGGCCGCCATTTTAATATGGCGAACATCGCCGGATATCCCGCGATCAGCGTTCCGCACGGATTTCTGGAATCCGGCTCACCGGCGGCTCTGACGTTTTACGGACAGCCGTTCAAGGAAACCGAGATCCTGGCGCTCGCCAAAGCCTACCAGGATGCATCCGGGTTCCATTCGAAGCGTCCGAACCTCGACGCGGCCCGTCCGGCGGGGAAGGCGACGCTCGATTAGCGGGGTCGGGTGGCAAGGCACGGGAGCGGCCGTCCGGAAACCGCATTTTCGGGCGGCCGCATCCCGCGATGGGCGTCAGAACTGGAATTGCGCCACGAGTTGGCCGGTTCTCGGAAAGAACGCTACCGTTGACGTATTAATTGATCCGAAGCCCGAGACGATCAATTGACCTGGTTGTGTGCAAGAGCCGTTGCCTCCGGTTGCCGTCTTGCACACGGCGGCGGTCTGCGGACTTGTCAAGCTGGGATTGTTCAGATACGCGCGGTTAAAGATGTTGTTGAACTCCGCCCGTACGTTTAAGTGCATCCGCTCCCGGATGGAGAATCGCCGACCAATCGCCAGGTTCTCTACCGGCCTGCGTTCGCCGCGGAAATCGCCATAGTAGGTCTGGCCGCCAAACTGTCCAGGCGCAGGATTGGTCCACGCCGCGGGATTCAGGACGAACTGCGTATTGGGATCGAAGCAATGGCAGTTGAGGTCTTGAAGGAATAGGGCCTGCCCGGTACGGACCTGACGGTTTCCATTCTGGAATGTAAGTGCGCTAAGGGTCGCCGAGGTCAAGTTGCTTGGATATCCCGCAGTGTTCGCGGTAGGAGCTGCAAGCGGTGTCCCACTGGCGTAATACAGGAATCCATTGAACGCCCAGTCGCGGAGCGCATAGGAAACCGCTTGATTGGTCTGCCATTTCGGCGTCGTGTAGGTGAAGCCCACACGGGTGACCAGGGGCTGATCCAGGGACGAGAGACCCAGGGCCAGTTTCCGGTTTTGGACGTCCGGAGTTCCGCCGAAAGTGTCCATCGATTTCGACCAGGTGAAGGCAAAGTCGAACTGGAAACCGCGGGAGAATCTCTTATTCGCGGTCAACTGCATTGAGTGGTACCAAGTGTCGCCCAGAGGAGGGTTGATGAGGCTGAGTCCGGCATTGAACTGCGGGAACGGCCGCAAGGACTGGGCGACGGACGCGGTCAACGGGAAGCCCGCAAACGGGATCTGATTCTGGAACCGGCCCGCTCCCGGAGAATTGACCGCCGAGATCAAGGTGGCGAGGTCGGCCGGATTGCTCAGATTGAGCCCGTAATGGCTCAGTAGATTGGTGCTCAGGTAGTTGGGGTTCGTCAGGGCCGCACCGAGATACGCCGGCCACCAGATCCCGCGGTTGCCGATATAGGCCGCCTGGACCACCAGATCGCGCGCGACTTCGCGTTGAACGCTGAGGCTCCATTGATACTGCCGGGCTGGCCGGCCGGCGTTCGTATCGTAGGACTGCGGACCCGTGCCGGGAAGAACTCCGGCGATGGGATAGTAGCCAGGGTTGAAATTCGGCCACGCGATCTGAGCTGGCGTGAGAGGAGATCCGTTGACGGTTACGCCCTGGCTCAACGTCATGAGTGCGCCGCCGGGAATAGATGCCGGGCCGAGAGGATTCGCAGCCGTCGCGTTTCCGCTCGCGCTGCCAAAGACTTGCGCTACGCCGGTGCCCGTATATTCCACCCCGAAGCCGCCACGGAGGACGGTCTTGGGCATGACCTGATACGCAAAACCGAATCGGGGGCCCAATCCCCAAGGGTAGTTCTTCGCGAAAGCGCAGCCGCAGGTGGCTTGATACGTCACCGCTCCCGGATGCCCACCAGCAGTGGGATTGGCCAGGTTTGGCGCGAAATTGGCAGCTCGACCGTACTGTTCCTGATAGTAGGTGGAATAGTCGTAGCGAAGACCGATATCCAACGTCAGCTTGCGCGTCACTTTCCAGCTGTCCTGCGCATAGAAGCCCCACTGTTGTTTCCCGAAACGGACGTCGGAGGTAGGATCGATCTCGGCAGTGTCAGGAGTGCCTAAAAGGAAACTGGCATAGGGAAAGCCGATGTGGTTCCCGTTGAGATTGGCAGTGCTGACCCCGGTGGAGGTCTGCACGAGATAAGGCATGGCCGTTTGCGCAGAACTGAAGCCATAGGTGCCTTGAAGATTGGCGCTGTTGAGCGTCAGGCTACCTTGGAAATCCGCGCTTCCCCCAAATTTGAAGGTGTGGTTGCCTTTGACCCAGGTCAGACTCGTGATGGCATTGAAGATCTGATAGATGTTGTCGTTGCGCCCAGGAGGCCCGGCGATGCTCGTGCCGCCCGCGATGCTGTCCGAAAGACCTGTGAAATTGGGGAACGTTGCGGGCCGCGAGAACGCGGCGCTACACAAGCCTAACTGGCCGCATGCGTCGTAGTCCGGGACAACCGAGGGACGCCCGAGGTCGTTGGTATCGTAACCGGCTCCCATATGCAGCAGCACGGTGGGTGTGATCGTGCGGTCGTAGTTCAACCGCTCGCGATGGGAATAGATGCCGCCCCCGAAGGTGCCGGAGATGGGCTCGGGCGCTCCATCGAAGCCATAGCAGGTCAGACAATACGTCATCGTACGGCCCCAGAAGAAGGACAGCTTGTCCTTGGGGTCGACTACCTGATCGATTTTCAGCGAGGGAGCCTCGGTGTCTCTCCTCGCGAATTCGGTGTTCTGGAAATTCCCGACCCCGCCGGTCGGATTGCAGGGCGCGCCCGCGACGCAGAACGGCTGTGGCATGAGGTTCTGCACCTTCAGGGCTACGGGGTCGAGCCGCGCGGTGGGAATTTTATTCCCCGAGAACGCGGTCGTGACCACCTGACCGTTCGGCGCGGTTTGCCGCGTGAGCGGATCATAAATGGTATTGGCGATGATCGCGCGGCCTAAGGGATCGGTCCCCAGGTTTTTGCTGCCTGCGGCGGTAATCGCGGCGCTGAAATCGCCCGTGCGATACGCCGAGGTTGGAACGGCGATCACGGCGGGCAACTGGTTCTGGTGCTGAAGGTACTGCTCCCAGCTGAAGAAGAAGAACGTCTTATCGCGGCCGTTGTACACCTTCGGAATCCGCACAGGACCACCCAGGGTCAGTCCGTAGTCGTTCCTCCGGATCGCTGGCCGGATGTGCTCATTCGGGCTTCCCGACTGCGCCGTGAAGGGATTCGCGGCGTTGAGAATATCGTTCTGGAAGTATTCATAGGCGCTGCCGTGGAACTGATTGCCGCCCGATTTCATGGTGACATTCATGACCGCGCTGCCGGCTTGGCCGAATTCCGCCGAGAAATTGCTGGTTTGAACCGTCCATTCCTGGATGGAATCCATACCCGGCTGATTCTGCTGGTTGGCGCCTTGCCCCAGAATGTTCGTGCCGTCCATGCCGTCAATCAGAACTGTCTCGGAACCGGAGACTCCACCATTGATGCGCACCGTGGGTCCCGTGCTGAAGCCGGTGGTCACGGGCTGATAGAAACCTCCGGGCAACAGCGCCACCGCGTTGAACGGATTCCGAATTCCGGAAGAGCTCGCGCCGAGTGGCAACAGCGGAAGCGAGTCCATGGTTTCGGTCGCGACGGTGTTGCTCAGTTCACCACTCTCCGTTTTGAGGAGCGGGGCGGCTTCCGTGACGGTGACCGATTCGGAGGCGCTTCCGACTTCCAGGCCGGCGTCGACGCGAATCGTTTGCGCGGCCTGGACAATCAGCCCTGGCCGGATGAATTTCTTGAATCCCGGCACTGTCACCGAAAGCTCATAGGTGCCCGCGGGCAACTGCACAATCGTATAGTTGCCGGTGGTAGAAGCGGCGACGGGGTACACGACCCCGGTGTCCGTATTTCGAGCCACGATGGAAGCGCCCGCGACTACGGCCCCGGCTGGATCGGAAACGGTTCCTGTGATGGTGCCGCGATCGCTTTGAGCAAACGCGCCAGCAGCGCAGAGGAAGAGGAGAGCGGCTACAAACGTTGAGCGCATGCAAAAACCCCCTGAGAGCACCGATCCAGGATCCCCGTCCCGGAATGGTGCGAAAACAGCAATTACAGGGCGAAGTCTATAACGACTTTTCCCGCACTGCAAGCCCCCCCATGACCGCTTCCGGGAGGATCACGAAAAGTCTGAGCTTATTCGGAGGACAACGTGCCCGTTGGATTCTAGCACGATCCTTTGCGGCCTATGCCGGCGAGCCGCCTGATTACCTTCTGCGGTTGCTCGCTGATGCCCACCAATGTTTTGAGGCCACCGGAGCAATCCGTGACCAGTCTGGCCATTCTGGACTCGCCGCGGGCAATCATCCTAGATCCAAGACGAAGTTCGGCGCCGCGGGAATCGTACTTCATTTCCGCCGTCTTGCCTTCGTCTGTTCGCAACCGAAATACAGGCGATTGCGCGGCGGGGTGGCCGGGCCGCACCTTCCAGTCGAGCGAGTCATCTTGCTCTGTCACCCCAGCGAGGCGCCAAGTGTAATCGAGCAACCCCAAATTCTGCGGAGCGTCCATTCTGCGGAGCGTCCATAATGATCGAACCAGCGGGTTGCCCGAAGTGCCGTCAAGGCCTGAGCAGCGCCCCAGGAGTTCCGTGGAATGGGGCGGACGAAGAGTGGATCGTCAGCGCCAGGGAAGGCAACGGCCACGCCGCAGATGCGGCTGAGAATGTCACAACGGATCTTGATGAAATGATCTTGCGCATCGAGGTCGTAGAAGGCCGCCTCCTCGCTTACATAGAGGCGCGACAGGATCAGCCGGTGGATCTGGTCGGCTCGCTCCGTCCACCGATCTGCCTCAGCGGCTCTTCCGATCGCCCTTGCCATGGAGGACAATGCCACGCGCGCCCCGTAGACGGAAGCGGAGAGATCGGGAGAGAGCCGCGGCAACGCTGGAAGCGGAACATGTTTCTTCGCGTCTTTGTCCGGACATGGTGGAGGGATGCCCGCCCATCGCGGGCTGTTGTCCTGTCCGGTATCACAAGTCCAAAATCCTTCGGCCAGCCCTGTTCCACGCGTGTTGCGATACTTCACGAGCCAGTCATCCCATGCGGAGCAAGCACGATACGCGGTATGGAGGAGTTCATCGTCTCCGGGTGCCGGCTGTCGCGGCGAGGGACGCGACCATCTGGATTCGTCCGAAACCGGTCTCGGAGACTTTGTGGTTCGCCGGGAATTGTCCGTCTGGCCGTTGAAGGGCGAAGAAGATGGAGTGACTGTTCCGTGCGACGTCCGCTGGGAATTTCCGATATACGTGTGCCTCGTGCGGACCGCACTCCATCCAGATCCCGGCGTAGTTCGCGCCCTGGATTAGTACAGCTTGTCGTAACGCGGCAGAACCTGAATATTCGCGTCGAGAACGGCAAGGGCACGATTGTAGGCCGTCTGCCAGCGCGTATTCGCGGTCCTAAATTCCGGGCGTAGCACATCAGGTTCAGGAAAGGCGGACATACATTGACCTGCGATGCCGGCGGCTACCGCTGGTTGAAGAAACACCCGGCGGTCCATCGGATTCACTCGATCGGGAGCGGATCGCGCGCACCGCGCCGGAGAAGACGGATACGCGCTGGATATCCAAGAATCCGGTCCGAATCGAAGGCTGCTAACAGCCGCTGCCGGACCTGCTCAGCGCGCATCGGCTGGCCGATCGCGTCGGACGGATTGAGGAGACTGACGTCGCGTGGCGCGATGGCCTCCAACAAGTCGCTGACGTCATAGTGAGCGAGCACCCCTGGTATGGTGATCTCCGAGAGATTCCGGTGCAGCGGCGAGTCGAGTGCCGTCCGATAGGAGACCAAAGTGTTCTCTGCCATCACTCGCGTAATCCGTGCGTCCACTGCCGCCGCGTGCAGCGCGACCATCCCGAGACCGCCTTTGCCGTAAAGGGTGATCGAACGTCGATCGACGTCGGCCCGGGACGACAACCAGTTGAGGATTCCGATCACGTCATCGGTGCGAATTCCGACCAGGGTCTTACCGACAATAATGGCCCGAAGGTTCAAGGCCATGTACGGCCCCAAGGCGAATTGGGCCGATTGCCCGTTTTGCGCATCGATCGGTGTGCCGCGCGACTGCAACACCGTCACAATATGGCCCGATTTCACCAGCCGCACAAAGTCCGCTCCTGCGGCCGTTCGTTCGGCAGGCACTTCGTCCATCAGCACGACCACAGGCTTGAGGCCCGATCCATCCGGGATCCCCTGAATCACACTTAGATCGACGCCAGGTTCGTTGCGGAGGAAGATCGTCTGAACTCGATAGCCGTCCCTTGGTTCTTCCTTCACGACGTTCACCGCTGGCGGCGCTGCGGCCTGCGCGGTAATCGCGGCGGTCTGTCGAACCTCCAGACGGATCCGCTGTTGGACGGGCGCAAGTGCCGTCTTCGAATCGATGGGGCGTTGCGCCCGCATGAGGCTCTGGGCGCGCTCGCGGTTCAGGGTCTCCACCGTCTTGCTCTTGAGCGAAATGGAAATCTGTCCCGACGGCGTGGCGGTCAGGTCATCGGCATCGGTCGGGCGGAATTGCCTATACTCCGGAACAGCGGCGGCTGCTTGTAGGTTCTTGGCGAGGAATCCCAGGATCTGATTTGAGATCGGACCCAGATTGCCGTGGCCTCCGGGGCCGGTGATCCATTGAAGCTTATCGCCTGCTCCGTAGAGCTCGTAGAATCGCTTGGCTTCGTCGTAGGATTGCTGCGCTCCGGCGAAGGGAAACATGTCCTGTTGGGTCGAGACAATCGCATAGGGACGCGGCGCCGCGAGTTCCACCCAATCGGCGAAATCAAGCCCCTCGGCCGCGAAGCGAGGCAGCGTTTGCTCCGCATCCTGCGGCCCTTGCGTGGGGAAAAGCTCCTTGAGAGAAGTGATATAGCAGGCGGATGCCGCGACCCTGATTCTCGGATCCAGGGCCGCCAGATACGCCGTGATCGTTCCGCCGCCGGAGCAGCCGAACGCACCGATGCGCTTCGCATCGACATCCTTGCGCTCGCTCAAATAGTCGACGCCCGCGATCCCGTCATTGATGAAATAACGCGACAGGTGATCGCCGATGAGAAGGTTCGAGAGGCTGGCATGCTCGTGTTCACCCAAGCGTTCGATCTTGGAGGAGGCGATCTCCGGGTCCCAGTGCTGCATGCGTTCGCCCTGTCCAATGGGATCGAGCACGAGAGCCACGATGCCGGCCCGCGCGAGGTTTGCCCCCCAGTTGAATTCGCTCTGCTTGCCCGCGCCGTGCCCCGGAGTGATCACGATGGCGGGGAACGGTCCGGCTCCCGATGCGGGAACGAAGACGTTCGCGGTCACGTAAAACTCGGGCAGGCTTTGGTAGGCGATGTTTTCGACGCGGAATCCGTCGCCCTTCAGGGTTCCGAACTGCTGGACGGGAATGGGCCGCGGATGCTCCGGCAAGCCGCCGATCAGCTTCAGGATTTTCCCTCGAACCTCAGCCTGCCGCTGGTCTGCCTCCTCGCGGGTGTGGATCGTAGCGACCTTCTTAGCTCGCGCGTCGGCTTGCGCAATGCCGATATCGTTCAAGTACGAGTTCAGTTGCTGAAGCGCGGGTGACGGCTGGGCGTGCGCCGCCGCGGCAACGGCCAGAACCAGCGCACCGCGATGAAAGAGAGCCCGCATCGGCGTAGATGTTATTTGATCATATGGCCGCGATCCTTCTCGTTCTGCTGGCAGAACATCTCGAAGATATCGTTGTCCGGCACTAACGTGTGGGAGATTTTGACGCTGAATTTCCTGGTGTAAAGCTGCGGATCGTCGAAAGTCATCTCCACATCCAGGTGCCCGAAATCGGGCCTGCGAAACCGCTCGGTGACTTGCATGGCCTCGCTGCGGGGATGCCCCATGGCGTCCAGCGGAGTCCGGTCATTGAATCCGCGCGTCTCCACCACGAACGTATCGCCTTCCCAGCGGCCTGTGGAATAGCCGAGATAGGCCGGGAATTCGAACTCGGCGGGAAACGGGCGCCCATCCGCGAAGATTTGCCGGTGCAAGTTGTCGACTTCGTACAGGATCATCGTCTCCTTGGGCGCTTGCAGGATCTTAAAGGGTTCGGAAAGCAGGCCCGCGACTGGCCAACCGTATTCGCCGTGGCAAACATTGTCGACCCGCCGTTCGGCGGCATGTTTCGTCATTGCGGCCTCCCCTTGCGGACTCAGCGGAGACTCTCCCGGCTTGAAATCCAGCAGGATGTTCATCGCGTATTTGTGCTGTGTCCCCGCCTCCATGCCGATCGGCGATGCCGCCAGCTCGTCGGCGAACTGCTCGCCGAAAATACGCTTGATCTCAGCCGGCGAGGTGCGCTCATGCGTCCAGACGCCGGTCAGATCGGGCTTGCCATTCGCCGTTTTCGGAGCCGGAGCCGCGAGGTTCACCTTCCCGTCTTTCAGGCGAGGCACGCCGGGTTCCGGGTAGTTGAGCCACTGCGCGTGCACGCCAAGGGGCAAAAGGAGCGCCGCGATCAGCATGCTCCCAGAAGTAACTTTCGAGTAAGCCACGACTCGATTCTATGCAACTACCCGGTGCCCCGCAAGTTTCGATTCGCTGTTAGCGCCAGCGCAGTACCGTTTTGTCGGTGTGATCGAACTCGACCGTCACTCCGCCACCTCCACGAGCCGCCGGGACGATCTTCCCATTGACAGACACCGAACTCGGCCCCGCAAAGCGCCATCGAAAAATAACGTGCGCAGGTGGGCCGGCGAGCGTGAGCGTGCCCGATTCATCACCGGGTGTAATCGACCGGCCTTCGAAATCCTGGAGCGGCTCCAGCTTCGCTCCGGGATAAATCTCGTATACGCGCCGATTGTCCAGCGACTTCACCTGTGTGTCCGCGTACTGATCTGGCGGCACGAGGGTCATGACGTCGTCCGGAATCTTCGAGAGAATCGCTCCGCTGCGCACGTATAAAGGAAGCCGATCGAGCGGAGCGTCCACGGCGATGGTCTGTTTGCCGGAGACTGGCTTGCCGGACCAGTAATCGACCCAATCGCCCTCGGGTAAGTATACTGCCCGCTGCGTAACAGGGCTCAGCACAGGCGCGACCAGCAGATCGGGTCCAAAGTAATACTCGGTTTCCGCCGTCCGAGCGTCAGGATCGTCTTGGTGCATGAGGAGCAGGGACCGCATTAGGGGCAGGCCATTTCGCGCGGATTCCTGCGCGGCCGCGTAACGGTAGGGGAAGAGGCTCATATGCAGTATGGAATACTGGCGGAAAATCCGGAGCGCCTCGTCGCCGTAATCCCACGGCCCGAAATTGTAGGAGCTCATCACCTCCATGCCGGGCGAGAGCGCCGAGTATTCGGTCCAGCGTGCGAACAAGACTGGATCGGGATCTCGGCGGGCGGTTTTGTTGTATCCGCCGGTGTCGCTCATCCACATGGACATGCCGCTCATCCCGGCGTTGAGACCCGCGGTGACCACCGTCGGCAAACCGTTTGTCGCCGAAAAACTCGCGTCGTTGTCGCCGCCCCAGAAGAAGGGCAGCATGTGGGATCCCGTCGTTCCGCTCCGTTGGAACAAGACCCAGTCTTTCCCTTTCTTCGACGCGAGAATTTCCGCCACCGCATGGTTGTAATCCACGGCGTAGCGATTCCGCGCCATACGCACGTCTTCACCGCTCGCGAACTTCACATCGCCGATGAAGTTGCCCTCGGCGTCGTCATCTTTAAAGCCATCCGCACCCGCGTCGATCGCCTGCGCCACTTGGCTCTGCCACCACTTTTTGGCGTCGGGATTCGTGAAGTCGATCAATCCGCCGCGTCCCTTCCACCACTGCCCGATATAGGTCGATCCATCGGGGCGATGGAGAAAGTACCCATTCTGGTCGGCTTCGGCGAAGTTTGCCGCCGCCGCGGTGGGGAGCTTCTCCTTGAAGCCGTCCTCACCCGGTACGGCGGTCTCCTGGTTGATCCACGACGTGTGCCACAGCACCAGCTTGTACCCTTCGTCATGAAGGTGCTTCACCATCTCCGGAGCGTTCTCGAACTGCTTGGGATTGAATTGGTAGGTGTTATAGTTCGTCGCCCACGGACTATCGATCAAAATCACTGAAGCCGGTAGGCCCAGTTTGCGATAATGATCGATGTCCTCATACACTTCCTGCTGATTGCGATGATAGTCGCGAGCCTTCCACGGCGCGAACGCCCAGTACGGGGGCAATTCCGCCCGGCCCGCGGCCGCCGTGAAGCGATCTAAAATGGTGGGGAACTTCGGTCCCTCGAACAGAAGGAATCGCAGCTTCTTGCCTCGCACGCCGATGCGGATGTGCGTTGCGTCACTGACGTTCAAGTCGAAGACCGCGTCACTGTAGGTGTCCACCCACACGCCATACCCGCGTAAGCTCATGAAGAACGGCACCGGCTTGTAGGTGTCGTTGCCTTTTACGCCCACGGTATTGCGGGTCTCATTGTGGAGCACCGAATGCACGTGATCCAACCTGTCAAAGCGTTCGCCGAAGCCATAGTAATTGCTTAGGTCCTTGACGGCGAACTCCCACTCTCCGATCGCGGGGGCCTCCGCCGTAACCTCGTGCACCCCCGGCGAGAGCGTTTTCACCTGAAGGGTCTTCTGCTCCACCGCGCTACCGTCGAGCAGGAACCGGTCCAGCATGAGATCTTCCGTTGCGCCTCGCGTGTTTGGGATGATGAAGTGGATCTCCGTGTTCGAAGCCCCGCCGGGCCTTCGCGATCCGCATGCCGCCAGCCAAGCGCAAGCCAGGGCGAACAGAGCTGCTCGAAGAGCACTTCGGTTCCAAAGACGCATTCACTTATTGTGCACTCTTCTTGTATCTGTCATATTGTCAGGTGGCACGGAGGTAACGATGACCAGAAGACTCGCCCCCTTCCTCTTGATGGTCCTGGCTTTAATTCCGCCCGCGTCTTCTATGAGCGAGCAGGAGCGCCGGGAATACCGCGACAAGCTGGTGAAGATCCTCCCGCCTGCCCCGCCCTTCCAGCAGTGGCTCGACAAGACGGGCGAGTTGCCTCCGGATTTCGATGCTCTGCCGCGAATCAACGGACTCCCCGATCCGCTCAAGTTCCTCGACGGCCGCCTCGTGAAAACCGCCGCCGACTGGAAAGCTCGCCGGGCCGAAATCTGGCAGTTATACCAAAAGTACGATATCGGCACGTTCCCTCCGAAGCCGAAACTGGATCGCGCGGTGGTGCTGGATGAGACTCGGGGCGACGGCTACCTGATCCGCAACCTTCGTCTGGAATTCGGGCCGCAAAGTAAAGGAACGATGCGGGTGCAGGTGATGATCCCGAGCGGCAAAGGACCGTTCCCGGTGTTGATCAGTCCGAATCTTGCCGGCTGGGGGCCGTCGCTGTTGCGCCGAGGCTACATTTCGGCGGGATACGCGGGGAATGACGGAATGGACGACGCCGCAGCGCTCGACAACCTGTATCCCAAATACGACTTCGCGCTGCTGCCGCGCCGCGCCTGGGCGGCTGCCTTACTGGTCGACTATCTGGAAACGCTGCCCCAGGTGGACATGAAGCGTGTCGGCATGTTCGGTTACTCGCGCGATGGCAAGATGGCCGCGATCGCGGCGGCGCTCGACGACCGCATCTCCGCCGTCATCGCCGGTAGCACCGGCGTCGGAGGCATCCTGCCCTGGCGCCTTGCGGGCGAACGGAATTTCGGCGAGGGAATTGAGAGTACAACTCGCTCCTTCCCGACATGGTTTGTCCCGAGGCTGCGCTTCTTCTCCGGACGTGAGGATCGGCTGCCCGTCGACGGCAATCTTTTGGTTGCCGCCATTGCGCCGCGATCGGTCCTTATCGAATACGGCGGCAACGATGAGGTTTCGAACACGTACGGGATGGAGCAGGCGTACCAATCCGCGCGCAAGGTTTACAGCCTGCTGGGCCAACCCGATCGCGTCAGCATCATGCGCGTTCCTGGCTTCCACGGCGCGAACGATCAGGAAGCATGTCTCGACTGGCTGGATATCCAGTTCGGCCGCTCCTCGCGCACCTGGGCCAACACGCTGCTGTTCCCTTGGGATTTCGAAAAATGGAAAGCGAATAGTAAGGAGACAGTGGACCTGAGCCGCTACCCGAAAATCGCGTCCAGCAAGATCGCGCCAGCTTCGATCGCCGATTGGGACAAACGCGCGGTTGAGATCCGCAAGTCGGTCGAGTGGATGCTGGGCGACGAGCCCGCTAAAATGCCCACCCCCGCCGGTCGCGGAGGGCGCGCCGCGCCGGCTCCGCAGGTCGCCGCCCCGGGTGGCCGGGGGGCCGCGAATCCGGGACAGGTTACGCCTGACTTGGTCTCCTGGGTGATCCAGCGCGGAGGGAATTCGTTCGGTTGGCTGGACCCTCAGCGCAACCAGACCGTTTCGCGCAGCATCAACTTCGGGTTCAACGTTCGCGGCGATCTTTACTACCCCGCGAACACTCCGCCCAACACGAAACTTCCCGTCGTCATCTGGCTTCACGGCTACAGTTACTCGCTCGGCTACATGTGGGTCTATCACAACGATCTGCATCCGATCCTGGCGCTGGTGCAGGCGGGTTACGCCGTGCTCGCTTACGATCAGAGCGGGTTTGGCAGCCGCATGCCGGAATCGGCCGGATTCTACGAGCGCTATCCGCACTGGTCCCAGATGGGGCGCATGGTGGAAGACGCCCGGGCCGCGATGGATGCCCTGGAAAAAGATAGTTTGATCGATTCGAAGCGCATGTACATGTTCGGCTATTCCATTGGAGGAACGGTAGGGCTTTACACCGCGGCTCTGGATCTTCGCGTCGCCGGCCTGGTCTCCATCAGCGGGTTCACTCCGATGCGCACAGACGCCGCCGATCGTGGCACCGGTGGCGTGGCTCGTTACAGCCTCGAACGGGGCTTGATGCCGCGGCTCGGCTTCTTCGTGGGGCACGAGGCGCAGATTCCTTATGACTTCGACGACCTCATCGCGGCGGTAGCCCCGCGGCCCACGATGATTGTGGAGCCTCAACTGGACCGCGACGGCAGTCCCGCCGAGGTTCAAGCCGCCGCCGAGCGAGGGAGAGCCGTCTACGCCCTGCGCGGCGCGCCGGCGAACTTGGCTGTCTCGGAACCCTGGGACTACACCCGCTTACCCAATTCGACGCAAGACGAAATCATCCAGTGGATGCGGGCGAACTTTCGCTGAACGCAAGGGCCTTGCCGGCCGTGGAGGTCGTTCAAATCCCGTATAATGGCCGCGGGTTGAATCATTTGTAGGAAGGAGGACGGCATGTTCGGTAGTGATCAAAGGCGATGCTTCTCAAGAGCATTTGCCTTGCCGCTGCTCGCTCTTCTTACCTACGGCCGCGTGGCTGCCGGGGCTGAAGCGGCCGGGTCGGGGTTGCTCGATGCCGCCAAAAACCAGGACGCAAGAGCGGTTCGCGCGCTCATAGATCAGAAGGTCGATGTAAATGCACGGTCCAGCGACGGCTCGACGGCATTGCTCTGGCTGGCGCACGCGAACGATGTGAACTCGGCGGAACTGCTGCTGAAGGCGGGTGCCGACGCCAATGCCGCGAATGATTTTCGGACGACGCCGTTATCCGAAGCGTGCCTCAACGCGAGTACTGAGTTTGTTCGGCTCCTCCTGAAATCCGGAGCGAAGCCGAACACCCCGATTGCCACGGGCGAGACTCCGCTGATGACCTGCGCGAAAACCGGCAACTCCGACGCGGTCCGTCTGCTGGTCGAATACGGCGCGGCGGTCAACACGACAGAGCCCGCCCAGAACCAAACGGCGATCATGTGGGCCGCCGCCGAAGGTCACCCGGATGTAGTGAGCGCACTGATCGCGGCGCATGCGGACCTCAAGGCCCACACGAAGCAGGGGTTCACTCCTCTTCACTTCGCGGCCCGGGTGGGGGACCTGGAGAGCGTCAAATTGTTGCTGGCTGCGGGAGTGGACATCAACGTTCTTACGCAAGCCGATGTCGAGGAGAATTCCCGGACGGCCTCTGGCGGCTACACCCCTTTGCTGATCGCCACGTTGCGGGCTCAGGTCGACGTTGCCCAGTACCTGCTGGATCACGGCGCCGACCCGAACATCGATGCGGCTGGGTTCACGCCCCTGCATTGGGCTTCGACTACCTGGGAAGGATTCGCCTCGAATCCGGTATACGGTTTTGACGACGCCATGTCGGGAATTCGGGATCGTCAAGCCAAGCTGCGCCTGGTGAAATCCTTGCTGGCCCACGGTGCCAAAGTGAACGCGCGCATGACCAAACGCCAGCCGTCGTTCGCCACCGGTTACACGGATACAGTGGGGGCGACTCCTTTGCTGCTTGCCGCTTCCGTCGACGATGTGGAGATGATGCGGATGCTGCTCGCCGCCGGCGCAGATCCGAAGATCGGCACCGCGACCAGAGCGACCCCGATCATGGCCGCTACCGGCCTGAACCATGGCATTGGGGAGTCGCTAGTAACGGAAGCGGACGCGAAGGAAGCTGTGAAGCTCTTGCTCGATCTGGGGCTCGACCCGAAGGGCGAGACGACATTTGGCGAAAACGCCTTGTTCGGCCCCGCGTACCGCGGCTGGAACTCGTTGCTGGCGCAAATGGTCGACCTGGGAGTGAACGTGAACGCCGTGAGCAAGGCCGGGGTCACTCCCTATCGCGCCGCGAACGGACAGGGCGACCGGCTGGGTGGTGTCCTCCTTAACAAGGAAGGCGTGGACCTGTTGCTCAAACATGGCGCGGATCCGAACTTGGGGACCATCTGCGAGGCGCAGAATAAGTGCCGGGAAAGAGTCGAGAAGTGACGACACGCCACACTTTATATGGAGTTGCAACGGTTTCCTTTGCGATTTTCGCAAGCGCGGCGTTCGCGTTTCAGACCCCTACTTCAGCCTCGTTGGCCACTCCCGCCGCCGGGCTCGTCAACAAGTACTGTGTCTCTTGCCACAACCAGAAACTGAAGACAGCGAACCTCCTGCTGGACCGCGCCGATTCGGAGCATGTCGCTAACTCGGCAGAGGCGTGGGAAAAGGTTATCGTGAAGCTGCGTAGCCGAGCGATGCCGCCTCCGGGTCTGGCTCGCCCGGATAACGCGACTTACGACAGAGTCGCCGACTGGCTGGCAGCGGAAATCGACCGCGCGGCGAAGAGTCACGTGAATCCAGGCCGGACGGCGAGCCTGCATCGCCTCAATCGCGCAGAATACGCGAACGCTGTGCGGGACTTGCTCGCCGTTGAGGTAGATGCTCAGGCGACGCTGCCCCCTGACGAACAAGCGTTCGGGTTCGAGAACAATGCCGAAGCTCTTTCCTTGCCGCCCGCACTCTTGGATCGTTATGTCTCGGCGGCCGCGGCCATTTCGCGGCGCGCCATCGGCGATCCCAACATGCCGCCGGCCTTTGTCCGCTATGGCGCGATGAAGAACAACCCTAATGATCTTACGTACCTGCGCCAGACCGAGCGCATGGGTGAAGACTTCCCCCTGGGGAGCAAGGGCGGCGTCGCGGCTCGACACTTTTTCCCCGTGGACGGACAGTACGTGTTCCGGCTTCGCCTGCAACGCGCTTGGGATAACGTCATCCGAGGCCTAAACGTGCCCAATCAATTCGAACTCCGAGTAGACGGAGTCCGCGTGGCGCAGTTCTCGCTTGGCGGAGAAAAATCGCCGTCCAAAACATTTCAGTACGACGGCGACGAAGTCTTGCAGGTTCGGGTGCCGGTGAAGGCCGGACTTCGTCAAGTGATGGCGACCATGATCAAATCAGACGGTTCGGCCCCGGAGGGCGCGGGGCCGGACCGCCTTTCGCCGTACAGCCGGAGTTCCGATAACGGAAACTCATCCATCGCGATTGCGGCGCTGCTGATCGGGGGTCCCTATGAGGGAAAGGTGCCAATCGACTCGCCGAGCCGTCGCCTTTTGTTCGCTTGCACCCCCTCGAATAAAGCGGACGAAGCGGCGTGCGCGACGAAGATCCTGTCTAACCTGGCGCGCCGGGCCTATCGCCGTTCGGCTACGGATGACGATCTCCAGACGCTTCGGAGCTTCTATACCCGCGCCCGTACGACCGGAAATTTCGACGACGGAATTCGGTCCGCGCTGGAGCGCGTGCTAGTGAGTCCAGATTTCCTGTTCCGCATAGAAGCCGATCCCCCGGGAGCCGCTGCGGGCAGCGTCTATCGTGTCTCCGATGTCGAACTCGCTTCGCGATTGTCGTTCGCTCTTTGGAGTAGCATTCCCGACGACACTCTGCTCGACGCAGCCATCCGCGGCAAGTTGCATGAGCCGGCGGTGTTGGAGCAGCAGGTCTCCCGGATGCTGGCCGATCGCCGCGCGCGTGCTTCGCTTGTCCAGAATTTTTTCGACGATTGGCTCCAGACCCGCAACGTCTGGCTGCTGAACCCGGATAGCACCAAATTTCCCTGGTTCGACGACAACCTCCGAACTGCGTTCGTCACGGAGACAGAGATGTTCCTTGACGCTCAATTGAAAGAGGACCACAGCATCCTTGACCTGTTGACGTCGGACGAGACCTTCCTCAACGAACAGTTGGCGCGCCACTACGGGATCAGCGGGATCTACGGAAGCCACTTCCGGCGGGTGAAGCTTACCGATGAGAACCGGTTTGGACTGCTAGGGAAGGCGAGCGTCCTTGCTGTCACATCTTACACGACGCGGACGTCTCCCACCATTCGCGGGAAATGGCTGCTGGAGAATATCCTGGCTGCGCCGATGCCTCCGCCTCCGCCCAATGTACCCACGCTGGAGTCCAGCAATAAGGAAGGCAAGCCGCTATCCGTCCGCGAAATGCTGGAGTTGCATCGTGCCAACGCGGTGTGCGCGAGCTGCCATACTCGGATGGACCCGCTGGGGCTCAGCCTCGAAAGTTTCGACGCCATCGGACAGTGGAGAACCACGGATGCGGGCCGCGCCATCGACGCGTCCGGCGTGTTGCTGGATGGGACCAAGGTGAACGGACCCCGGGAATTGCGCCAGGCCCTGGTCGCAAAGAAGACGCAATTCGCCACAGCCGTTACCGAGAAACTGCTGACCTACTCGCTGGGCCGTGGGCTGGAATATTACGATGCACCTGCCGTCCGGGAGATTGATCGGGCCGCGGCAGTGGAGGGGTATCGCTGGTCCTCGCTCATCCAGGCCATCGTGAAGAGCGCCCCTTTCCAGATGAGACGCGTCGCGGCGAGAGCTCAGCAAGAATGAGGCGTTGAGCGGAAGGAGAACGGGAAGATGTTCGTGACGAAGAAGTCCATTTCACGCCGCACCATACTCCGGGGAGTGGGCACGGCCGTTGCGCTGCCGCTGCTCGACGCGATGATCCCGGCGTTTGCGCCGGCCGCCACTGCCGCGCCCGTGCGCCGCTTCGGCGTCGTTTACCATCCCAATGGGGTCATCTATGACCAGTGGCTTCCTGCGGGCACGGGCTCGCAGTTCGAACTTTCTTCTACCTTGAAGGGACTCGAACCCTTCAAAGACAAGCTAATCGTCGTCACAGGTTTGTCCAGCGATCCGGCCGAGCCGCTGGGCGACGGAGGCGGGGACCACTCCCGTGCTTGCGGCAGCTATCTCACCGGCGTCCACGTGAAAAAGTCGGACAGCATCGTCGAGAACGCCGTCTCCATGGATCAGATCGCCGCGAAGACTTTCGAGCGTGACACGCAGTTATCTTCGCTCCAGATGACGGCTGACGAGAACAGCCTGCTGGGGTCGTGCGACTTGGGCTACAGCTGCGCCTATAGCAGCACGATTTCCTGGCTGACTCCGACTCTACCGCTGATGGCCGAGAACAATCCACGCGTGCTTTTCGAACGAATGTTCGGAGCGAGCGACAGCACGGACGCCCGGGTGCGCGGCGCACGGCTCAAACAAGATCGGAGTCTGCTTGACTCCGTCAACGAACGCGTGAATCAGCTTCAACGCGAGCTCGGAACCGCGGACAATCGCAAGATGAACGATTATCTGGCGGCGCTACGGGACGTGGAGCGGCGCGTTCAGAAAGCGGAGGAACAGAGTTCCAAAGAATTGCCGGATGTGAATCAGCCCGCCGGCATCCCAGATAGCTTCGAGGAGCACGTCCGCCTGTTGTACGACCTGCAGCTACTCGCGTTTCAGTCCGACCTCACTCGAGTAACTACGTTCTTGTATGGCCGCGAGCAAACGGGGCGGCCCTATCCGCAAATCGGCGTGCCGGAGCCGCATCATCCTCTCACGCACCACCAGGGCGACCCGGTCAAGATGGAGAAGTGCACCCGCATCCAGCGCCATCACGTCGGGCTCTTCGCCGAGTACCTGGAAAAGTTGCAGAAGACTCCGGACGGCGATGGTTCCCTGCTGGATCATGTTATTCTCCTGTTCGGTTCGGGCATCAGCAATAGCGATCGGCATACGCACGGTCCGCTGCCGACAGTCGTCGTGGGCGGAGGCGCGGGGACGCTGAAGGGCGGCCGCCATCTCATTTATCCAGAGCACACACCGCTGGCGAACCTCCAATTGACGTTGCTCAATAAGCTTGGCGTACCGACGGAGAGGCTCGGTGACAGTACCGGGCAGTTCAAAGAGCTGTCTGAGCTGAACTGATCTCGCTGAACAAATGAAATTGATCCTGGCCGTTGCGCTCGCGTTGATTTCCGGGAGCGCTCTCTCGGCCCAAAACACGACGCTTGCGGGCGAATTTACCACCGAGCCGCCGACCCTGGTATCGCTCGGCTTCGAATGGAGGATCGGCGGCGACGACAATCGCAACGCCAAGGTGGAATCATCCTACCGGAAACGCGGAGAAGCAAATTGGCGCCCCGCGCTCCCGTTAATGAGGCTTCAACGCGAGGAAATCGGGACGGCTCCGGGGCCTGGCGCCGCGGGTGCAGCGGCGCGATATC
The DNA here is from genome assembly GCA_036498815.1 of Bryobacteraceae bacterium. Classification (GTDB taxonomy): domain Bacteria; phylum Acidobacteriota; class Terriglobia; order Bryobacterales; family Bryobacteraceae; genus Palsa-187. The sequence goes on from DASYET010000015.1 coordinate 517,824, forward strand.
CGCTGTTCCGCTACACGGCCGCCAACATGTTCGCGGGCAGTATTCTCAATCTTGATCCGGATACCGAGTACGAATGCCGCTTCATTCTTTCGGACCCGGACGGCGTAACGGGCACTGTTGAAAAGATTGCCACGGTTCACACGCGAAAAGAACCGCAGCCGGCCACAAGCGGGCACGTTTACCATGTGTATCCCGTGGAATGGGCCGGGCCCAAGCAGGAACCCGCGTTTACAGGTTTGATGGCCGCCTACTACATGGGCTTGGCGCATTTCGACTACGAGAACGCATTCCCCCCGCGCGTTCAGCCGGGCGATACGATCCTGGTCCACGCGGGTCTCTATGTGGGCGACCGGTTCCACTACATGAATGGGGCGCCTCGACCGGGATATTTGGCGATGGGGAATGTCTTCGACGGCACCTACTATCTCACTCAAAGAGGCACCCCCGAGAAGCCGATCGTAATCAAGGGCGCGGGAGACGGAGAGGTGATCTTCGACGGAGATGGCTGCCAGAACCTCTTCAACCTGATGGGGGGAAGCTATCAGTACTTCGAAGGCATCACGGTTCGGAACACGAACGTGGCGTTCCTCCTGGGGATCAAGGGCATCGCGGGTGCGAGCGGGTTCACGTTAAAACGATCGAAGGTGTACGACGTCGGTCGCGTCGTTCAAGATGACTGGTCCGGCTCAAAGGATTTTTACATAGCCGATAACAGTCTGGTGGGACGCCATGATCCTAACAAGATGATGGGCTGGAACGGTGCCCCGTGGGACAAATTCCCGGGATTTCCCGAACTGCTGACATCAGAGTATGCGATTAAGGTCTATGGACAAGGACACGTAGTCGCGTACAACTCTATTGCGAACTGGCACGACGGCGTCGATATCGCGACGTACGGACCGCCGGATGGGGCTCCAAATGATATTCCGGATCGTATTCCTTTGGCAATCGACTTCTACGGCAATGACATTCTGAACATGGGCGACAACTGCTTCGAAACCGACGGTGGTGCGCGGAACATCCGGGTGTTCCGCAACCGTTGTTTTGACTCGGCTGCGGGAGCCCTTAGCGTCCAGCCGGTATTCGGAGGGCCAGTCTACTTCTACCAGAACCTGGTCTACAACGCGCCCACGGGGTCGCTGAAGTACATAGAAGGTTCCTCCGGGATCCTGACGTACAACAACACCATCATTGGCGAAGGGCGTGCGGGCCCTGCTTCGAACCAGCACTTCCGCAACAATCTGATCCTGGCGCAAGGGGCTTTCGATCCGGTGTTTGCGATCACCACCTATACGAACTACTCGAATTCGGATTACAACGGCTTCCGCCCTAATCCGAACAAAGCCGACTCCTTCGAGTGGAATTCGCCCCCCTTCGGAGTGGCGGCCGCCTTTGGGCAGACCACGACCCAACGACGCTACCAAACCCTGACCGAGTACCGTGCCGCGACCGGGCAGGAGCAGCACAGCGTGTTGGTGGACTACGACGTGTTCGAGAACGTGTCGAAGCCGGACCCCAATGATCCACGGCACATCTACACGCCCGAGGGCTTGGATTTTCGTCCGCGTGCTGGTTCCGCTGCGGTCGATGCTGGAGTCGAGCTTCCCACGATTACCGATGGGTTCTCGGGGCGTGCTCCGGATCTGGGAGCCTTCGAACTCGGCCGTCCGCTCTTCCATTACGGTCCACGGTAAAGGGCACCCGCGCTTCCGGGGCGCGAAACCACCCTGTGGCTGCGCCCAAACGCTCATCAGCGCCGCCTCGCCGCACGAGCTATCGATTCACAAGACCTTTTCTTTCAGCGCGTCGCGATGGACCGTTGCCATGGCCCAGCGCGTGCACAACCTCGGATGATTTCCCAGGAGACAACACAAACATGGCCAGAATCATCGGCGCGATCGCGACGTCTCATTCGCCGACCATCGGATTCGCTCTCGACAGGCAAAAGCAGGACGACCCCGTGTGGGCGCCGATCTTTGAGGCCTACCAGCCGGTCCGGCAATGGCTGGCGGAGAAGAAACCGGACGTCCTATTCCTCACCTACAACGACCACGTTACTTCTTTTTTCTTCGACCACTACTCGCAATTCACGCTGGGTGTAGGAGACTCCTACGCGGTTGCGGATGAAGGAGGCGGAGCCCGTCCGTTGCCTCCGGTTAAGGGACACGCTGCGCTGGCGCATCACATCGCCACGGGATTGGTCGCCGATGAGTTCGACTTGTCCTATTTCCAAAATCGTCCTCTAGATCATGGATGTTTCTCCCCTTTGTCGATGCTGTGGCCCCATGAGCCGGAATGGCCGGGATCGATTATTCCCCTGCAGGTCGGCGTGCTGCTTTTCCCCATTCCCTCCGCTCTGCGCTGCTACAAGCTCGGTATGTCGCTGCGCAAAGCCATCGAAAGCTTTCCAGAAGATCTCACGGTAGCCCTGGTTGCCACCGGAGGCTTGTCCCACCAAGTCCATGGGGAACGGGCAGGATTCAATAACTCCGAGTGGGACCTCCAATTCCTGGACCTCATCGAGAAAGATCCGGTCAAGCTGACCCAACTCACCCATGCCGACTATGCCCGGCTTGGCGGACTGGAGGGCGCCGAGGTGATCGCATGGCTGATCATGCGCGGCGCGCTCTCGGCAAACGTCAAGAAAGTCCACCAGAGTTATTATTTGCCGACCATGACGGGCCTGGCTACGGCGATCTATGAGAATCAAGCCTCCGCGCCCGTGTCACAGGAAATCGAAGCTCACCGGCGACACATGGGGCGCCAACTCGCAGGCATAGAGAACCTTGAAGGTACGTACCCGTTTACGCTCGAAATGAGCGTGAAGGCATACCGACTCAATAAATTCTTGCACAGCCTGACGGACTCGGAGCACCGGCAACGGTTCCTCGCAGACCAGCAAGCTGCATTTGAAGAGAGCAAGCTTACGCCGGAGGAGTGCGATATGGTACGGCGTTTGGATTGGCGAGCCATGATTCACTACGGCGTTATCTTCTTCATGCTGGAAAAGCTGGGAGCGGTGGTGGGAGTCTCCAACCTGCATATTTACGCGGCCATGCGCGGCCAGACGCTGGAGGAGTTTCAGAAGACTCGCAACGCGCCTGGAGCGCTGTACTCGGTGGCCGGAACCGAGGCGAAGGGTCTGGCGTGGGATAAGTCGCCGTTGCAAGACAAGGCCGAGTAGTTCGATCGTTACCTCTTCTCGCGGGATTGTGTCTCGACGATGCCGGGTGCTCGCACCGTTCCGTTGGCTTGAACGGGTTCGTGAGCCAGTTCCGCCATCAGGCCGAACATTTTTGGAGACTGCGGATCCTGAGCGGTGACAAGGCTTCGCACGAACGGCCAGGGAATCATCAGCTCCAGCCCGTGCTCGTTCAGGGGAGAGATCCAGACACCGGCTCCATGGTTGGATTCCACCAGTCTTCCGCCGAGCGCAAAACCACCGGCCTCTTCGGCGGCCGTCACGAATTTCTCCCACTCCCCTTCGGGAAGAGACAAAAACTCGGCCTCCTTGAGAAGCCGGAGGATACCCGTTGACTGGAGGAATTGTGGGGCCACCCACACCAAAACATGCTGTCGTTGCTCTGTCAAGGTTAATCTCCGTCCGGGTATGGTCGTCTCCTCAGTATATGCGGCTCAGTCTGACCGTTCATTGTCGGTGAGCCTGCTGTCTCAAGGGCGCGCCAGTGCCGAATGCAAAAGTGTGCTGGCCCCATTCCAGCAGATCTGGACGCCAATGCACAGGAGGATGAAGGACGATAGCCGGATGGCGACGTTCATCGCGGTCTCGCCGAGCACACGGGCCAGCGATTGCGCAAACCGAGAACTGAGGTAGATGGTGATCGCCACTAGAAGTGCCCCCAGGATTGCCGCCGTCAAGTAAGACCAGTGGGGCTCACTCCCTTGAGGCCGATTTGCTCCCAAGGTGATCGCCACTGAGATCGAGCCTGGACCCACGGTGAGGGGCAGCGTCAACGGATAAAACGCGCGGCGGGAGAGGTCAGAAGCGCTGGTGGAATGCTTCTGCTCCTGCCGGCTGTCCATCTCGTCTCTGCGGTTCAATAGACTCCACGCGGTGGCGATCACCACCATTCCTCCTCCCACCTGGACAACCGGCAGGGAGATCCCAAAGAAGGCCAGGATATTGGTCCCGATGAGAAGGGAGGCCACCAGCAGCGCAAATCCGTTCAGCGCAATTTTGCGGGCGAGCACGGTGCGCGTGTCGTTCGAGAAGTCCCTCGTCAGCGTCAGGAAGATGGGAACATTGCCGAGCGGGTTGACGATCGGGAAGAGCGCGCCAATGATCAGCAGCGTGCTCTTTACGAATTCAGCCAACCCAGCCTGCATGGCGACTAGAATACTGCGTCGGGCGCCCCGGCGCGTGGACGACTATTGTGCCGAGAAGGCCAAGAGCACGTTGCCGGGAGTTCCCGATGCCACGCTGTAGCCGGAACCGATGAACACCATGCCTCCCGCGATCGTCGGTCCGATGGAACCGATGGATCCGCCATGGGCAGGCACCTGATTCACGGTCTTGAACTCCTGGGCCGTATCAAAACTCCAGAGCTCTTTGCCGTCGGCTGAATTTAGGGCGTGAAGTTTGCCGTCCGTTCCTCCGATGAAGACCGCGCCTGGAATGGCACTGCTCGCCGCGACATTCGATTCGCGGCTTCCCGGTGCCGTTAGCTTCGTGGTCCAGACCTTCTCACCAGTAGAGAACTGGACCGCGGAGATGGCGCCGCTGGCCAAGCCCACATAGAGATTCCGCTGGTCAGCCGACCCGCCCCAAACCAGATTCGTGGCGCGAGAACCTTCCCTCTCTGCTAAGTTCGTTTTCCACACTACGGCGCCCTCGCGATCCGGGTCCAAGGCAAAGATGATGCCGCTCTTGTTCGGGGCCAGCAGAAGATCGCGGCCGTTGGCAAGAGTCTTCAAAATGGGCGACGCTCCGAAGTCCCAATCGGGACCGGGATGCTCCGGGCAAGCCTCACTGCGATTCTTGGCGTTTCCGCCACATCCACCGAGCGTCGCGTCGTTCGGCTCTGCCTGGAACACCCAGCGCACTTTTCCGGTGTCCAGATCAACCGCCATGATGGAGTCAGAGGTCTCCGGTGCGGGTTCGGTGGCGGAATCGCCCGTTCCGAAATAGAGAGCTCGCCGCTTGGCGTCGACCGTGGGGGAATTCCACACTGCCACTCCGGAAGGACCAAACAGTTGGGTGCCTAGGGAATTCTTCCTGGTCGGTTTCGACTCCGGGATCGTGTAGGTCTTCCAGATCTGGTCGCCTGTCGTAGCGTTGAAAGCGGACACACTTCCTCGAAACGTGCAGCAGGGGTAGTCGGGGACGGAGGCGGAAAAACCTTCTGAGGTCGAGACAGGCACGTAGAGCCGGCCTTCATAGAGGGTCGGAGCCGCCGTGATGCGGGCGGCGAAATGGTCTTCCGCGCGTTTCGTCCAGAGTAGAGTGCCGGAAGCCGCGTCCAAGGCATACACGTTCGCCTGCATGTCGCCAAAGTAGACCGCGTAGCGTGATGCGTTCCCTGCGCCGATCGGTCCAATTGTAATCGCTGTCCGAATGCCGGCTTTCGCCTGGTATGACCAATGTACGCAGCCGGTCTTCGTATCGAGCGAATAAACGTAACCTATATCCGAGCCGACGAACACGCGGCCCGAGGCGACAGAAGGCTGCCCAAACGCCGAGACGCCGAGCGGGAACCCGAATGCCCATCTCAGCTTCAGATTGGGGACTTGGGCGACCGGTAGCCCGGCGGCTTCCGCGCTTTGAAATCGTGTGTTGTGCGCGTCAACTCCCCAACCGTTCCACGAGGGGCCCTTGGCTGGATCGGGAAGAGCGGTTCCGGCGGCGCACCGGTTCGGCATCTGACTCGCATCCGCCTGAGCCGCGCTTCCCAGAGGCCGTCCGCCCATATACTCGGCGAGCCGGCGCTTCTGCTCATCGGTCAGATTGGCTGCCTGGCTCTGCATGATTCCGGTGGTGATCGCGGTGTAAATACGCTCGGGAGGCATTTGCCGGATCGCGGCAGGGCTGGGAGCGCGATCCACCGCGGCGTTCCCGTGGCACTTGGTGCATTCCCGCTCAAATGCCGAGATTCCGAACTCCGTGCCGAGCCTCGGAGGCTGCGCTGGCGCTTGAGCCATGCCCAGCACGGCGCTGGCGATCAGCCCCGCGCCCAATATCGGCACGATTGATTTGAGAAATGGAAGTTTCACTCTGTCTCCTTGGACTCGGAACCTGGAAAGTGATTGTAGCGCAGACTTGGGCAAAGCAGGTCTCTCTCGGCCTCTTGATGGGATCAATCAACTGAATTGATGGAGCCCGCATCTGCCTGCGCGTTCGGGGCCGTGCCGCACTGGAGTAGAATCGATCAGGATGACGCCGGGCTAAGGCGTCCCGCCCATCAAAATGACAGACCCTTCCTTGATTCGCGACGCTCTTGCGGTCGGCGACGGGATCCTCCGGCTGGAGCCGTGTTGGGTGCCCCGCTCCTTCATGATTCCGGGGAGGAGGTTGCGACTTCATCCTGACGATTTGTACGCGTTCGGCGGACATCGCGGCGGCATTAATGAGCGCTGGTTCTCCTCGACGACGAAGGCGGCCAACGGTCCTCTGACGACTGAATTCGAAGGCCTCAGTTTTATTCGCACAGAAAATGGGAAGCGATTTCTCTTGAAGGACGCGATGCAGATTGCGGGCGACGCGCTTCTCGGTGCCGAAGCGATGAATCGCGAACGCGGCTGGAACGTCCTATGCAAGTTTTTCGATAACATGGGGCCGATTCCCCATCACATGCATCAGAGCGACGAGTTCGCCCGCAAGGTGGGATTCAAGGGAAAGCCGGAGGCCTACTATTTTCCGCCCCAGTACAACCAAATCGAAAACAACTTCCCGTACACCTTCATGGGTCTCGAACCCGGAACCACGAAAGAGGATGTTCGCCGCTGCTTGGAAAGCTGGAACAAAGGCGACAACGGCATCTTGAATCACTCCCGGGCGTACCGTCTGGAAGTCGGAGCGGGGTGGCAGATCGATCCCGGCATCTTACACGCGCCTGGGTCGCTGGTGACGTACGAACCTCAGGTCGCGAGCGATGTTTTCGCAATGTTCCAGTCATTGGTGGAAGGCCGCATCGTCGACTGGATCCTGATGACGAAGGATGTGCTGCCAGAGTACCATCACGATCTTGACTACCTGATCGGCATGCTGGATTGGGACGCAAACGTAAATCCCGAGTTCGGAAAAAGCAACAAAGTCTTCCCTCTCCCTGTGAAGTCGATCCCCGAGATGGACGCTGCGGGGTACCGCGAACTGTGGATTACGTATGGAACCCGTCACTACTCCGCCAAGGAGTTGATGGTGTTGCCGGGCCGCAGTGTGACTGTCGATGATCGCGAAGCCTACGGTGTACTCGTTTCGCAAGGTCACGGGATGATCGGAAGGCACACAGCGTCCGCGCCGACGATGATCCGGTTCGGGCAGATGACCCAGGATGAGTTCTTCGTGACAGCCGATTCGGCCAAGCAGGGCGTGCACATCCAGAACTCAAGTGACTCGGATCCGTTGGTGATCTTGAAGCATTTTGGTCCGGGGAATCCGGAGGCTCCGTTGAAACGTGCATAAGTTCCCGGCAATACACAACGCGATGTGGCCCGGGCTGGTGGGCAAAGGTCCCGAGGCGGAACCGATCATCGATCTCGATACGATGCTCGATCTGACGACGGCAGCCGAAGTCGACGGCGTCCGATTCGATGGTGTCGATCTGTTCCTTTCCTTGCCGCATACCGATATCGATTCGAACGATGACGATCTGAAGCAACTAGCGGAAAACCTGACGAGGCGAAACCTGAAGGCTGGTTCGTTGGTGGCTCCGGTATGGCCGCCGACTGGAGGCGGCTCTGCGATGGGGAGCGAGGAAGATCGCCAGCGGTTCCTGACGCAAGTGCGAAAGGCGTGCCGAATCGGGAGAAGACTTCGCGCTCTGGGCATTCGCGAGTACGGGATCGTGCGCATTGATTCAGCCGCGAGTCCCGCCGAGTGGGCGAGGAATCCCGCGGAGAATACGAAGCGCGTTGTGGACACATTCCGCCAGGCGTGCGAGATTGCGGAGGATTACGGCGAACGGCTCGCGGCGGAAGGCGAAATTTGCTGGGGCGGGATGCATAGCTGGAAGCGGATGGCCGAATTGTTCGAAGCCGTGAATCGCCCGAAGACGCTGGGATTTCAGGCGGACATGGCGCATACGCTTCTGTTCACGCTGGGCTGCAACGCTCCGGAGGACCGCATCCTGCCGGAAGGTTTCGATTGGTCCGATCGGGATGTTTTGGACACCGCACTTCGCGCGATGGCCGCCGCGTTGCGCCCCTGGACTATCGATTTCCACGTGGCGCAGAACGATGCCACGGTCAAGGGATCGGGTTCCCACGACAAGACCGGTCGGCACTGTCTTCCCGACGATCCCAAAGGCAAGCTGGATATCGTGCGAGACGCGGGAGTTTGGTTGCGCGACGATCGCGGCTCGGTGACGCGCGCGTTTCAGCACATCTGTTGGGACGGCTGCATGTTTCCCAACTCCGTGATGACGGATCCGGCGACGTGGCGAAAGGTTCTAGGCACGCTGATTGCGGTTCGCAACGCGCACGGTTGGGAATAGTGGCGAAAAAACTTCTGAACATCGGGTTGGTGGGCTACGGCTTCATGGGACGCGCTCATTCCAACGCATTCCTCCAGGCGAACCGGTTTTTCAAAACGGATTTCCAGCCGGTCCTGAAGGCCGTATGCGCGCGCAACGCCGAACGCGTCCGGGGATTTGCGGAGAACTGGGGGTACGAATCAACCGAGTCCGACTGGCGAGCGCTGGTGCAACGCGCGGACATCGACCTCGTGGATATCGCCAGTCCCAATGACACGCATGCCGAGGTCGCCATCGAGGCCGCGCGAGCGGGCAAGATCGTGCTCTGTGAGAAGCCTTTGGGACGCAGCGCAGCCGAATCCGAATCGATGGTGCAGGCGGTGGAGGACGCAGGTGTACGCAACATGGTCTGGTATAACTACCGTCGCGTCCCAGCTGTAGTTCTGTTGAAGCACCTGATCGACGAAGGGCGCTTCGGCCGGATCTTTCACTACCGTGCGAAATTCCTCCAGGATTGGACGATTTCTGAGGATCTGCCACAAGGGGGCGAGGGGGTATGGCGCCTAGACGCCGCCGTCGCCGGCAGCGGCGTCACGGGCGACCTCCTGGCTCATTGCATCGATACGGCTCTGTGGTTGAACGGTCCGCTTGCGAAAGTGACAGCAATGACGGAAACCTTCATCAAACAGCGCAAGCACAACTTGACGGGACGCAGCGAGCCTGTTCACATCGACGATGCGAGCGCCTTCCTGGGCCGGTTCCGCAACGGATCTCTCGCTACATTTGAGGCGACTCGTTACGCGCGGGGCCACAAGGCACTCTACACGCTGGAAATCAATGGGGAGCATGCCTCCGCTAGCTGGGACCTTCACGATTTGCACCGGATTCAGTTCTTCGATCATCGCGACGAAGGCCGCCTGCGCGGCTGGCGTAGTATTCACGTGACCGACAGCGATCATCCCTACATGAAACATTGGTGGGTGCCTGGCCTGCAGATCGGCTACGAGCACACGTTCATTCATCAGTTTGCGGATTTTTTACAATCTCTCGGCGAAGGCCGTGACATCTCGCCGACGTTCCGCGATGGTTTGGCTACGGACTACGTGACGGACTCAGTTCTCACGTCCTCGAGAACAGGCCAGTGGGAAGTTGTTCCGTTCAGTGACCCGGTAACCCAGTGATGCCGCGCGTCCGCACACCCTGAGCCATCCGAAGCTGGATTCTGACCTTCAGAAAAGAGGGCGCCGTAATGTACACGCCGGGCGCGAAAACGACGGTGCCGCCCGTCGAATGTGCCGCGCAGGAGGACGGATTGTAGCACCTCAATCGCGTATCGAAATGCTATCGCGGGTTACGCGTAGCTCGAATCGGAGGTTGTTTGCCTCTGTCCGCGCTCCGCCGTGATGCTTTCCAGGTATCCGCTCTCGCGAAATGCCTCCATCGGGTCGGCAGGCAGGCCTTTAGACCGCGCCCACTCGCGAATCATGGGACGGACATCCGTGGCGAAGGCATCCTTCAAACAGGTTTCCGCGTCGATCAGCTCGCACTTCGCTTGACAGCCGGCGAGCTTCTCGTGATCCACCAGAGCTGCCTTCGCGAAGAGTTCCCGCGCGGTTGACACGGTCTGAATCATGGCCTCGATTTTACCTTTAAGGTTGTGACTCTGATCGATCATGTAGGCAAGATCCACACGCTTGCCTGTTTCCCACTCGAAGTGCTGGGTCTCATGAAAAATGCGAAAGACTTGGTAGGGATCGATGGAGCCTAGCGTCAGGTCATCATCCGCATAACGCCGGTCGTTGAAATGGAAGGCGCCCAGCATGTCGAGATCCAGCAGCCACGAGACGATTTGCTCAATGTTCTGGGCTTGGTAGTGGTGCCCGGTATCCACCAGCACCTTTGCCTTCGGGCCGGCGGACTGCGCGTGAATCAGCGCCATGCCCCAGTCGGCGATGTCTGTGTGATAGAAGGCTGGTTCAAAGGGTTTGTACTCCACCAACATCCGCTGGTCTTCTCCTAGATGGTGATGGGCGGTCTTCAGCGCCTCCGCGAGCCACTGCTTTCGGTGGCGGATGTTCTGCGTTCCGGGGTAATTCGATCCATCGGCGAACCACAGCGAAAGGTCGCGGCTGCCGAGCCGCTTCCCGAGCTCGATGCTCTCCAGGATGTGGTCCAGCGCGTGTTTCCGGACCGCCGGATCGGGATTGCCGAGCGATCCGTGCTTGTAGATCTGGTCCTGGAACGTGTTCGGATTAATAGAGCCTGCTCGCAACCCGTACGCCGCCGCGATGGCATCGACTCTTGCAACATCGCCGACACCGCGAGGCAGATCCCAGGCCACGTGTAGCGCGAGCGACGGACACACTCCTGTCCAGCGATGCACCTGTCCGGCATCGCTAAACTTTTCCTCGAGCGTGAAGGCGGCTGCCGGTTGCAGAAACTTGCCGAAGCGTGTCCCCGTATTGGCGAAGCCCCAGGACGGCAGCTCAATGCGAAAAGCGTCCAGCGACTGAAACACGGAATCGGCCTTGTCTGGCATCAACCTGTAATTGAAGCATATTGCGTATGATGGTTTGGATTCGATGCCTGAGCTTCTGCTACGTGCGAAGGGGATCGCCAAGACTTTCTCCGGAGTGCGGGCGCTTCAAGCGGCCAACTTCGAGTTGGAGCTTGGCGAAGTTCACGCGCTTGTGGGCGAAAACGGCGCGGGCAAGTCGACGCTGATCAAGATTATCACCGGCGCGGTGCCGCTCGACGCGGGATCCCTACAAGTGGCGGGCCGCGACGTTTTGCAGAACCATCCCCGGCTTGCGAAGGAATTGGGGGTCGTGGCGATCTATCAACAACCTTCCCTTTTCCCGGATCTCAGCGTCTCGGAGAATATCGCTTTGGCTCTGGAGACCGGAGGGATGTGGCGGAGCGTCGACTGGCGTGCACGAAGGGCGCGTGCACAAGAGTTGCTTGATCGCGCTGGTGCGGCCATTGATCCCGAAACGCCCGCACGGTCGCTCAGTATGCCGGAACAGCAGTTGGTGGAAATCGCGAAAGCGATCGGAGCAAAGGCGAGGATTCTAATCATGGACGAGCCCACATCTTCCCTCACCCAGCCCGAGGTTGAGCGGCTGTTTCGTGCAATCCAAGTGTTCCGCGGCGACGGCGCGGGCATCGTATATATTTCCCACCGGATGGAGGAAATCTTCGCTATCGCCGATCGTATCACTGTACTTCGTGACGGAAAAACGGTGGTCACGCGGCGCACGGAGCAAGTGAACCGCGACGAAATCATCCACTGGATGGTCGGTCGTGAAATATCGGCGGTATTTCCGAAGAAGCAAGTCCCCATCGGGGAGATCGCTCTGGAGTTGCGGCGGCTCTCGAATGGCTCGGCAGGGCTTCGTGACATCTCAGTGCACGTGCGGAAGGGCGAGATTCTCGGCATCGCGGGATTGGTGGGGGCGGGGCGAACCGAACTGGCGGAAACGATCTTTGGCCTCAGGCCCGCCCATACCGGAGAGATTCTAGTCCACGGAAAACCGGTGCGGATCGGGTTGCCATCGCAGGCCATCGAACACGGCATCGCCTATGTGCCCGAAGACCGCAGGCGGCACGGTATCGTCATGGAGATGCCCATTTCCTCGAACGTCAGCCTTGCCGATCTTTCCGCCGTGTCGCGGCGAGGTCTGGTGGACCGCCGGATCGAGAACGACCTCGCGCAACGATACATGGGCCAGTTGCGGATCAAGGCCGAATCGATCGAATCAGAGGTAGCCGTCCTTTCCGGCGGCAATCAGCAGAAGGTAGCGCTGGCGCGATGGTTGGCTACCAACCCGTCGATCCTCATCCTGGATGAACCGACGCAAGGAGTGGACATCGCATCCAAACGGGAGATCCACAAATTGATGGTGGAACTGGCGGAGCGAGGCATGGCAATTGTTCTGATCTCATCTGAAATTCCAGAGATTCTCGGCATGACTGACCGCATTGCGGTGATGCAATCGGGATGCATCCGCGGCGTGCTCGCGCGGCAGGATGCCACTCCACAGAGGATTCTCTCCTTGGCTCTAGGGCACCAGTAAATGCCGTCACGCTATCGAAGAGAAAAGTCCGTCGCGCTCGCCATCGCAGCGCTTGCCGTCATCGCGGCCTTCGCCGCTCCTGGATTCTTCACGCTCTCCAACCAACGCGATGTGCTAATGGCAAACATGCCGGCATTGATTACAGCGCTCGGCATGACGCTGGTGATCCTCACCGGCCAAATCGACATTTCCGTAGGATCGCAGTTCGCCATCTGCGGCGTAGCCGCTGGCTTGCTGGCGAAGACTGGACTTCCCCTGATTGCGGTCGGGCTGGCCGTTCTTTTGGTGGGGGCAATCCTTGGCGCGATCAATGGAGCGCTGGTCGCATACGTTCGGATTCCCTCGATCGTGGTCACGCTCGCCGCCATGGTCGCTCTTCGCGACGGACTCCGGTGGACAACGGAAGGCGCGTGGGTGGAGGATCTTCCCCGCAACTTCCAGTGGTTTGGTCTTAGTCTGGAAGCATCCGAGGGAGTTACCGTCAGTATTGCGGTGGCCTTGCTGGCGGGCACTGCATGGTGTTTGCGGAACCTCGCCGCAGGACGAGCGGTGTACGCGGTAGGATCAAACCCCGACGCGGCCTACTTAGCGGGTATCGACGCCCGGCGCGTGACGTTTTGGGTCTTCGGGGCTGCGGGTGCTCTTACCGGCGGTGCCGCGCTGCTCAATGCGGCCCGGTTCAACCAAATCCCCAGCAATGCGGGGCTGGGGATGGAGATGAAAGTAATCGCTGCCGTTGTTGTGGGAGGCGCGGAGATCCGTGGCGGACGGGGGACTATTGTGGGAACGCTACTCGGTGTCGTGCTGCTCGGGGCGATCGGCCCTGTCCTGACGTTCCTGGGGGTCAGCGCGTATTGGGAGAAAGCCATACAGGGAGCCATCATTTTGGGGGCCGTGGGAGCAGAAGCGTGGCCGGCGAAGTGGCGGGCGGGAAGAGGCCGGCTTGGCTACACCCCTGCTTAGGCGCTGGTTTCCTAACGGCGAGTGGATTTTGTTCCTCGCACTACTGGCAGAAACGGTGGTTTTCTCCGCCCTCGCCGAGAACTTTCTCAGTTGGGGAAATTTCCTGGAGATCATCCGAGCCGGCGTCGAAGTGGGCCTTGTGGCAATGGCGCTGACGCCAATCATGGTTTCTGGCGGAATCGATCTCTCGGTGGGATCGATGATGGGTCTGGCCGCCGTCATATTCGGAGCGGCCTGGCAGGAGCGGCACATCCCGTTGGCCGCTGCGGCGTTCCTGGCGTTGTTCGTGGGCTACCTGGGCGGCGGTCTGAACGCGATCCTCATCGCGCGTTTTCGCATTCCGGCGTTGATCGTGACTTTGGGTACGTTCTCTTTGTTTCGCGGGATCGCGGAAGGCATCACTCACGGAGCGACAAGCTTTAGCGGATTTCCACCGTTCCTGCTCTCTCTGGGCCAAGGGTATTTTTGGCGCATCGTACCCGCTCAATTCTCGGTGTTTCTCCTCGTGCTCGTAGGATATTACCTTTTGCTCCACCGGTCTCAAGTGGGGCGAGCCCTCTACGCCATTGGATTTGCGGGCGAGGGTGCGCGCTACGCGGGAATTCCGGTGGCGAAGCGAATCGGGTTGGTGTACCTGCTCTCGGGTTTGGTTTCGAGTGTCGCTGCGCTGGTCTATGTGGCGCACCTGGGACAGGCAAAGTCCGACGCGGGCACGGGGTATGAGCTCGACGCGATCACGGCGGTCGTGCTCGGCGGTACCTCTGTGTTCGGAGGACGCGGAACCATCGGCGGGACGCTCCTCGGGATACTTTCGCTTACGGTGTTGCAAAATGGATTACACTTGGCGGCGCTACCCTCCGAATTTACCGGCGTGCTTACGGGGTTGCTGCTGGTCAGCACCATCGGCATCGATCGGTTCCGGGGGCGAGCAGGCCGGAACGTTCAGACGGAGGAAAATATTCCCATGCGGAATAGCCAAGTTGCGGTCTTGTGCGGCGTCATCCTGGCGGCGGCGTTGATCGTCGCCGGTACGAACGTGTGGCTGGTGCATTCTCTCCGGTCCGCGTCGGTTCCCACCGGAGGCGCACCCGTCGATTCCGCGCGGCATCGGGTTGTGATCGCGATGATGCCGAAAGCCAAGGGCGACCCCTATTTCGTTAGCTGCCGAAAGGGCGCCGAAGAGGCTGCCCGCGAACTCGGAGTTGACTTGATCTGGGACGGCCCCACCAGCCTGGACGCGGCGAAGCAGAATGAGATCGTCGAGAGTTGGATTACGCGCCAGGTGGACGTGATCGCGGTAGCGGTGGAGAATCAAGCCGCCATTTCGACTGTTCTTCGCAAGGCGCGCGACCATGGCATTCGGGTGTTGACCTGGGATGCGGACGCTGCGCCGGACGCGCGAGATTTCTTTGTGAACCAGGCGACGGCGCAGGCTATCGGGGAGACGCTGACGGACGAAGCGGCACGTCTGCTCCACGGGAGTGGCGAGTTCGCCATCGTCACGGGCGCGCTGAGCGCCGCCAATCAAAATGAATGGATCAAATTCATCCGCCAGCGTCTGGCAGAAAAGTACCCGGACCTCAAGCTGGCCGTCATCCGTCCGAGTGATGACGATCGAGACAAAGCTTTCGCCGAAACCCAGACCATCGTGAGAGTTTTCCCTGCGGTGAAGCTGCTGATGGCGATTTCGGCCCCAGCGGTTCCCGGCGCCGCCGAGGCGATGCGCCAGATGGGACGGAAGGATGTCAGCGTGATCGGGCTGTCGCTCCCGAATATCTGCAAGCCTTACATCCACGAAGGCATCGTGCCGTCGATCGTTCTGTGGAGCACAAACGACCTCGGATATCTCACCGTCTACTCCGGTGCGCTGCTAGCCGAGCATAAAATCGCGAGCGACGCGAAATCGCTCCAAGCTGGGCGTCTGGGAACACGAGAAGTGCGGGGCAGCGAAATTGTTTTGGGCACACCGCTGATCATTAATAAGGCGAATGTTGATCAGTTGAATTTCTAGATTCACGGATCTTAGCGAATGGATGCCAAATATCTAGCGTTCGATCTGGGAGCGGAGAGCGGCCGCGCCATCTTAGGGCGTTTTCGAGACGGTGTCCTTGATTTGACCGAGATTCACCGGTTCTCCAATCGGCCGGTGCACAAGGATGGCTCGCTGCGCTGGGATATTCGGGCAGTCTGGCGGGAAATGGAGCGCGGCCTTGAGAACGTTAACGCCGCCGAGTTGATGAGTGTCGGTGTCGACACGTGGGGTGTTGACTACGCGCTTCTGGATCATCGCGGCGAGCTGGTAGAAGATCCCTATCATTACCGCGATAGGCGCACGGAAGGAATGATGGAGGCGGTCTTCGCCCGTGTCCCGCAGGAGACGATCTACTCGATCACGGGGATACAGTTTCTGCCGTTCAATACGCTCTTCCAGCTGTACGCGGCGTGCGAGCTGACACCAGCGTCCATTCAGAATGCCGCGGCATTGGCGACCATTCCCGATCTGTTGAACTATTGGCTCACGGGCAAGCTGGTATCCGAGTACACCAACGCCACCACCACGCAGCTCATCGACGCGAATTCTCGCGTCTGGGCGACGGATCTGCTGGACGCCCTTGGTCTGCCGGCCCGTCTCCTACTTCCGATCGTCGAACCGGGAACCTCGATCGGCTGGCTGAAGAACACGCGTATTCCCGTGATCGCGCCTGCGTGTCACGACACCGGATCCGCGGTCGCCGCGATTTCACTCACCGGGAAGACTGCGTTTCTGAGCTCCGGTACCTGGTCCCTCCTTGGCGCGGAACTTTCCGGCCCGGTCGTTACGCCACTGGCTCGCGACTTGAACTTTACCAATGAAGGCGGCGTGTGCGGCACGACTCGGCTGCTGAAGAACATCGCAGGGCTGTGGCTTTTGCAATCGTGCCGGAGAGCTTGGACGGCAGAGGGCTGCGAGTACGATTACAGCGAACTGTTCATTCGGGCTCAAGACAGCCCCTCCTTTCGTTCGCTCTTCGATCCGGATGATCCGCGCTTCTTGAATCCCCCACACATGCCCGCCGCTTTGGCCGAGTACTGCCGCCAGACTGGTCAGCCTCCACCTTCGACACCCGCGGAATTCACACGCGCGATCCTGGAAAGCCTCGCGTTCAAATACCGCGCCGTGCTGGAATCGCTGGAGCATCTGGCCGGGGTCCGCTTCGAGCAGATCCGCGTCATCGGTGGTGGATCGAAAAATCGCCTTTTGAACCAGCTCACCGCCGACGCGACTGGCCGCGTCGTGATCGCCGGCCCCACGGAAGCCACGGCCCTTGGAAACATCGTCATGCAGATGCTTGCTACCGGGGCTGTGTCAACGCTGGCCGAAGGCCGCCAAATCGTCGAGCAATCCTTCGCTACCGAGACCTTTGAGCCATGCGAGACAGATCGCTGGGATACATACTACCCGCGTTTTCGAGATCATATAGGAGATGCCCGTGCGTGAGACTGTGACCATCGAGACGAAGTTGCTCCAGAACCTGTGGGACCGGGCTAAAGCTGCATCCTTGCACAGTGAGCCCCTGGACTTGCTGCAATACCGCTCCAACCTTTTGGGCGCCGACCTCCGGATCACAAACTTCGGCGGTGGTAATACCAGCTCGAAGTTCGAATTATCCGACCCCCTCTCCGGAACACCCAGGAGAGTCTTGGCCGTGAAGGGGAGCGGCGGAGATTTGCGTTCGATCAAGACCGCGGGTTTCGCGGTGCTCTATCTGGAGAAGCTGGAACAACTCATCGCGCGATATCGCGGCGAGGCGCACGAGGACGAGATGGTGGCGTACTATCCTCTCTGCGCCTTTGGCGAAAACCGCGTGGCCGCTTCGATCGATACTCCACTGCATGCATATCTGCCCTTCCCTCACGTGGATCATTTGCATCCGGACTGGTGTATCGCGCTTGCTGCGAGCGCCAACGGCCAACAGAAACTGGACGAGTTCAATCAGCGTTACCGGCGGCGGATGGTCTGGCTACCCTGGCAGCGCCCTGGATTCGAACTAGGGATGATGCTCCGGCGGGCCGTCGAGGAGAATCCGGGTTGCGATGGAATTCTGCTCGGGAGTCATGGACTGTTCACCTGGGGCGAGAGCCAGGAGGGCTGCTACGCAAGCAGCATTCGGACAATCGATCAGATGGGCCAGTTCATCGACGAGCACCGGACGCGTTTGCGCGCGCCTCTGTTCGGCGGCGCGGCCGCGGACTCAGCCACCGACCGGGAAACCGCGGCTGCGGCCGTTCTTCCCTATCTCCGCGGAGCCGTGTCGTCTAACCGCCGCGTGATCGCACATTACGAACACTCCCCGGATGCGCTGGCGTTCGCCAACTCACAATGGGCCGAGCAGCTTTGCTCGCTAGGCACCAGTTGTCCCGATCACTTCCTGCGCACACGCATCTGCCCCATGTTCATTCCCTGGAATCCGGCCTCGAACGGATTGCCCCAGCTTGAACAACTCATTGCGTCGCGCATCGCCGCCTATCGCAGCGCCTACGCGACGTATTACGACGAGAACGCGCTTCCCGACTCGCCAAAACTGCGCGACACGAATCCTTCCGTGGTCGTGATCTCCGGCGTCGGCATCTTTGGTTTTGGGAAGGACAAGCGCGAGGCTCGCATCACTGCTGAGTTTTTCGTCAATGCGATCCATGTCATGGCGGGCGCGAACGCGCTGGAGGAAACCGCAACGGACAACGCGAGCGTACTCCCGCAGGCCCGGCATGCGGAGCAGGCGCGGCAGTTCTCCAGCTTCCACAACTATGTCGCCCTGCCGCGCTCGGAAGCGTTTCGCATCGAGTATTGGGCGCTCGAAGAAGCCAAGCTCCAGCGGATGCCCCCCGATCGGGAGTTCAGTCGCAAGGTAGTTCTCGTTGCCGGCGGAGGCAGCGGCATCGGACGTGAAGTGGCGCTCCAGATTGCTCGCAAAGGCGGCCACGTCGTCGTCGCCGACCACAACCACATCGCCGCGAAAGCCGTCGCGCAGGAGTCCGGTGCTCTTATTTCCTTGGAAATGACACAGGCCTGTGCGTTGGATCTCGCGTCGCGGGAGAGTATCTCATTGGCGCTCCGGGAGGCAGTACTGCACTTCGGCGGCGTGGATGCGATCGTCAATACCGCGGCGATTTATCCCACTCCGGCGCCCGAGACGCCTGCGGAAAGCGTCTGGGCACAAGCCTTGCAGGTCAACGTCACCGGTAACTTTGTTCTGGCGGACGAAGCCGCCAAAATTCTGAAGCCTCAGGGTCTGCCCGCTTCCATCGTGTTCACTAGTTCAGCCAACGCCGTAGTGCCGAAGCATGGCAGCGAGCCTTACGACACCAGCAAAGCCGCGGTCAGTCATCTCATCCGCGAACTTGCGATGGGACTCGGGCCGCTGATCCGTGTGAACGGGATCGCTCCCGCGACAGTAATTGCGGGATCGGCTATGTTCCCACGAGATCGCGTCATGGGCTCACTGCGAAAATACGGGATAGAGTTCGAGGATTCCGAACCGGCGGAATCACTTCGCGAAAAACTAGCGGAATTCTATGCGAGGCGTACTATCACTCGACTTCCGATCCTCCCCTCGGATTGCGCCAACGCGATTTGCTGGCTCCTGAGTACCGAGAGTGCCAAGACTACCGGGCATGTGATCCCGGTGGACGGCGGACTGCCCGAGGCGTTTCTTCGCTGACGGCGCTATGTTGCGGCGGAACGGTCCACCCGCCCTGGTCTTATTTTGCAGCGCTCCCGGAAGCGAGTTCTTGAAGCAGGGTTGCTGTATCGTCGTGATGGTTGCGTCCGGGCGCGGTCACCAGATCGAGGGCCGTCCTCCCTGCGCCATTCATCGCCTGAGGATTCGCGCCGAGTTCCACAAGCAGTTTCACCACGTCGTTGAGCCCCTGCTGGGCCGCGACGTGTATCGGCCGGTCCCCGCGAGCATCCGCCGCATTCACATCCGCTCCGTGCTGAATCAGGAGACGCAGCCCGGTGGCGACCTTCTTCACCGCGTCCGGTCCCCCGCGCGTTCCGGCCAGGATCAGCATCGTATTCGAGGCTTTCGTCATTCCGAGCGATGGGTTCGCCCCATCATCGAGCAGCACTTGCATCGCCTCGATGTCGGTGCTTTTAGCCGCACGCATCAGTGCCGTCGCGCCTTCCCCCAGTGAATTGTCACCGAATCCGTGATGACGTCCGATAATCGGCTTTTTCAGGCGTGCGTCCGGATCGCCCTTATGTTGGAACTCCAGCTTCAGGACGTCCAGTGCGCTCAGCTTGTCCGCCAATACTCGCGATGGCCTGCCAATATCGCTTCGGAACGAATTCATATCGACGGCGGCATAGACGGAGGTCATTCCAGTATTGTCCGCGACATTCGGATTCGCGCCGCGCTCGATCAGCACAGCCGCCAGGTCATAATGCTGGTTGATAATTGCGAAGGTGAGCGCGGCGGTGCCATCCGGGTCCTTTGCGTCAAGATCGGCCCCGCCGTCCGCGAGCGCGCGTACGGCATCCTGAGCGTTCTGGCGCGCCGCGTACATGAGGGCCGTGAAGCCGCCCCGCGGCAGGATCGTCGACACCATGCCGACTTGCATCCAGTTCATAGGCGCGAGATCCAGGCCCTTCGAGTGACGATTGGGATCGGCCCCGCCCGCAAGGAGCGCGTGGATCGCTTCAGGATGATTCTCCGCCGCCGCCCACATGAGCGCGGTCTCGCCCTGGGAAGTTTCGGCAACATTTGGGTCCGCACCCGCAGCAAGCAGGAGGCGGACGGTTGCCGGTTCCCCCGTGCGGGCCGCAGCCATGAGCGCCGTCTCCCCGTGCGGCTGGGCTGCGTTGACGTTGGCCTTCGCGTGAAGCAGTGCTTGCGTCACCGGCCCGCTGCCATTGGTCGCCGCCAGCCACAACGGCGTGATACCGTATCGATTCGCCGCATTTGCGTTCGCTCCGGCTTTCAGTAAGCCGTCGACGGCATCCTCCTCATTCGCTTGAACGGCCCAATGCAACGCGGTCATGCCGTCGGGCTGGGCCGCGTTGACGTCCGAGTGTTTGGCGAGCAGCGAACGAACCTCGGACCAACTGCCCCGCTGGGCTGCATCGGCGAGATCGGCTGCTTGCAGCGCTCCGTAGCCGAGCAGAAATGCAGCGACGATCCGCGGGGCGGTCCTCACGTCAGGGATACCGTGCCGGTGCTGATCCCCAGGCGCTCCATCTCGATTCCGTAGTATCGGGCAAGAGACAGGAGGAAGTTCGCAATCGGCGTTTCCTTGGCCGCCTGTATGTGGCGGCTTCCGCGTTTCTGGAAGCCCCCGACTAGCAGCGTCGGAATATCCAGGCGAGAATGTACCTGGCTCTCGCTCATACCGCTCCCGAACATGATCATCGAGTTGTCGAGCAGGGTGCCATCGCCTTCGGGCGTCTCGCGCAGCAGCTTGAGGAATTTCTCGAACATCGAGACGTGGTACTGGTTCAGCTTGACCAGCAGCTTCTTCTTCTCCTCATCGCCGCTGTGATGCGAGAGGGCGTGGTGCGGCTCTGTGATGCCGATTTCAGGATACGTCCGCTGCGTTACGTCGCGGCTCAGCATGAAGGTGAACACGCGCGTCAGATCGGTCATGTAGGCGAGGGCGATCAACTCGAACTGCAGTGCGATGTGTTCGGGAAACGAATCCGGAATTCCGATCGGGGCGTCGGGGATTCGGACGCTGGTGGCCGACCGTTTCTCCGCGCGCTGAATGCGAGCCTCCGTTTCGCGGACGTGATCCAGATAATCGCTCAGCCGCGTCCGGTCGTGCGCACCCAAGTCGAGTTGCAACTCTTTCACATCGTCTTGAATGGAATCCAGAATGCTGCTCCCGGTCTTCATGCGAGCCAAACGCTGTTCGGCTGTGCCCGGCCTGCCGAACATCCGCTCGAATAATACTCGTGGATTGATCTCCATCGGCAGCGGCTGGGTCGGCGACTTCCAGCTCAGCGTGTTGATGTAGGCGCACGCGTAGGCGGGATCGCAACCGCCGATGTAGCCGGTAAAATCCTCGGTCGCGACCTCAAGCGAGGGGAATACCGTTTCCCGGCCGATCTTCGCCGCGATAACTTGGTCGATGGTGATCCCGGCGTACACGTCTTCGGCCACCGTACGTTTGGGAATCGAGCCGCTCAGCCAGGCGGCAACGGTGACAGCGTGCCCGTCCACCGGATCGCATAACTCGGACACCACGGTCAAATCATCACGGAAATCCGCGAGCGGCTCCAGAATGGGCGACAACTCGAAATCCGCGCCGACTTTCTTCGGATTCCAGTAGCCGGGGCGTTCGCCATGCGGCACGAACACGGCGCCAAACCGCCTCGGAGGAACCGCCGCCGTGGCGGCCAAGGCGGTGGAGGCGGGGATCATCGAATCCAGCAGCGGCAGCGCGAGCCCCGCGCCGACCCCGCACAGAAGCCGCCTTCTTGAGATCGACTTCTTGGTTAGAAATGTCATGCTCCGCACCCCATACAGTTACTTTGCCGCAATTCTGCCCGCGTCGCTACTGGGTCGCTCGCGCCACTGGAACGGTCTGCTTCGGACCACGCCGAGAATCAATTGCGAGAAACGGTAATCTTGTTTCGACGCCTCGCGGACGATCTGCCGGACCTCGGGCATATCGTGCGCGCTCAAGCCCCGCCCCAACGCGTAGATCATCAGCTTCTCCGTAAGCGTGCTGACGAAGATTTCCGGCTTCTTGACCAGCGCTTTTCGCAACTCCACCGGTCCGCGGATCGCCGTCCCATCGAGTAGTGTGCCCCTCGGATCGATGAGTGCACTCGCGCCTCCGCTTTCATGGTCGCGCCACGCGCCGACGGCATCGAAGTTCTCCAGCGACAGCCCGATCGGATCCATCAGCTTATGGCATCCCGCGCATGCCGGATTGGCTCGGTGCTCTTCCATCCGCTCCCGCATCGTCAGGACGCGGCCTTCTCGCTGATTGCTCTCGTTCAGGGGAGGAACCACCAAGGGCGGAGCCGGCGGAGGCGTGCCGAGCAGATTCTCCAACACCCACTTCCCTCGCACTACCGGTGACGTACGGTCCGTATGGGAAGACACCATTAATGTGCTGCCTTTTCCGAGGAGCCCCCAGCGTGTCTCATCTTGCAACGTGACGCGGCGGAAGTGGCTCCCGTAGACGTACGGGACTCGGTAATGACGCGCGAGGCGTTCGTTCAAGAACGTATAGTTCGCGGTCATCAGGTCGAGCACATTGCGGTCTTCGTGGACCACGCTCTCAAAGAATAACTCCGTTTCGCGGCGAAAAGCCTGCCGCAAGTTGTCGTCGAAATCGGGGAAACCGGAGGAGTTGGGCACCATTCCCTCCAGGTTTCTCAGATACAGCCACTGCCCCGCGAAGTTCTGGGTCAGCGCGCCCGCACGCGGGTCGGCCAGCATCCGCCGAACCTGCGCTTCGAGCACACCCGGCTTTGATAATTCGCCGTGCGCCGCAAGGTCCAGCAGGGTGTTGTCAGGGATGCTGCTCCATAAGAAGAAAGAAAGGCGGGAGGCCAATTCAACCTCGGACAAACGGTGCACGTCCCCGGCCTTGCTGTTCGCGGGATCGCGCTCCACGCGGAAGGTGAACTTCGGGCTCGCCAGCGTCCGCTCTAACGCGGATTGAATCCCTCCCTCAAATCCGCGTTGTGCGCGGCCCAGGGCAAAGAATTCCATCAAATGATCCAGGTCTTGGTGGGTATCCGTCCCGCGGTAGGCGCGGTGCACGAGTTGGGAAAGGATAGTACGTGCGCACGTCGTGTCGGCGTCGTCTTTCGATGCTGGTCCCGCCTTGGGCGAGCACACGAAAATCTTGCGGCGGCTGGGCGTGTCGGCCGCTCCTGTCGGGTGGAAGGGTCCCGTAATCGTCAGTGTCTCGATGTGCGGATGCCCCGTCGCGTCGAGGTTGTCCTGCGAGCTGCGAACGAAGGGTTGCAAGCGAACCGAGCTTTCCAGCGTCCCTCGATAAACGAACGCCGCACTGATGTCGTGCGGTCCGGCGGTAAGCGGCACGCGAGTCGAACTCCGCGCCTCCACGGCTTGCTGCGCCTCGGTGATATTGCGCATCAACGCGGCGAAATCGGCAGGTCCGCCAATGGTCGCGAAATGCACACGCTGCCCGTCAATAGCGATTTCGACGTCATGCTCCATTTCGAGACCCTTCATCGCGCCCAAGTTCGAAATCATGTACTTGATGTCGAGCCGGTACTCTCCGTCCAAGGGAAGCGTGGCGTGAGCCCGGACTCCACCCTCCGTACCGACGGGCAGCCTGTCGATCGGAACATTCTGCGACTCATCCTGGCGGACCCGGATCACCTCAGCCGCCGGACCCGCACCCGGATCGCCCACCGCCAGAGCCGCGATCTTTCCCGCTGCGCTCAAGTATTGCTCCACCAGCGCCGGTGAGGCTCCTAGCGTTTCCGCAATGGTATCGAAGCCGAATGCCGAATCGTCGGGCGGAAGCAGAGTCGCGGCGTCGATGTTCAAGTCCAGAAGATCGCGGATCGCGTTTGCGTACTCGGCTCGATTCATCCGGTGCACGCCCACGTTTCCCGGATGGGGCCGCTCCGCCGCCGCATGATCCAGTTCGCTCTCCAACCATGCCACGAAGGCACCCCGCTCCGCTTCCGTGGGACTCGGCGCTCCGGGCGGAGGCATCATGCCAACCCGCACCTTCCGCACCATCTTCTCCCAGGTCTCGAGCTCAGCATCACTTGCGGCACCGGGATGTCGCAGGTCCAGAGCTTCCAGCGTCATGCCGCCCGTCTTCAGCCGGTTGTTGTGGCATGTGACGCAGTACTTGCCCGCCAGTGCGGACTGCTTCTCGGCATCCTTCTCCCCTGTGGACTGGCTGTCGAGGAAGGGTACGCACAGAGCCGCGAACGCCGCAGTCATGGCGAGTAAGCGAAGATTCATCCAGATTCTATTTGACCACTTGAATCAGTAAATCGTCGGGAGCCTGCAGGATGGCGGCCCGCAGTCCCCCGGGAGGCAATGTCTGAATAGCGCCGCCCACGGAGACCACATGAATCTGGGCTCCTCGCAAAGCCTCCACTGCTTTATCCACATCCGCGACCGCAAGCCGCAGCACGGCCGCCCCCGGATCTCGCGGGCGAACGCCTAGGCTCGATCCCTTAGACTTGCTGTGCGCCAGCCAAATCTCGAATCCCCCGGGAAGAGTCACGGTGGAGATCGAGCCGCCATTCAAGAGAACCTCTTCGACCGGCTTACAGGAGCTCTTGCGCGGTTGCGCCGACATGCCCAGTGCGGCGAACGGTCCCTTCGCGATGGCACCCCCGCTCACCAGATAACCGAACTTCAACGCCGTAAAATTGCTTTTGGCTGCCGGATCGGATCCCTTGCGTTCCACGACCATCACCGCGAACCCATCCGGATCTTGCATGACCAGCCCCCGCCCATCACACGCCGACTTCAATCCCACGGCGACCGGCGTGCCGGATGCCTTGATTCGATCCTGCACAGGGCCAAGATCGGCGACCGTGAGCATTAGTATGGAAGTTCCAGGCGCGCCCCATGGCCGGTGGACGGGCTTGTGCTCCACGCCCTGGAACTCCACCAGTTCAACCCGCATCGGCGAGTTCGGAATTTGCGTGCCGGCGACCCGGAACTTAGCTCCTTCGGCGTCGTACATTTTCAAGATGCCGTCGGTCGTCTGCCAGTCGCCCATCGGACGCGGCAGGTCCATGCCCACTACATCGTGATAGAAGTGGACGGAGCGTTCCAAGTCCGCGACGTCATGAATGAAGTTTCCGACGTTGTTGACCAGGGCGCTCTGAGCGAACGCAGTCGCGGCCGCGGCCGCGAGCAGAAGGAGCTTTGACCTCATCGCCGGATTCTATCATTCTCGTCTACACCAGACGAACCGGCCCGTGTTGTATTCTTGACGCGATGGTCTCTTTATTTCGACGGCACGCAAACCCTTTGGTCCCTGTTGTTCTCGTCATTCTGGGCACTCCCCTTGCCTCGACGCAACTGGCTGCGCAGTGGGTCAGGTACCCGACGGCGGGCTTGCCGAGAAAAGCTGACGGCAATGTGGACATGTCCGCCACCACACCTCGAACAGCGGATGGCAAGCCGGACTTTTCCGGAGTCTGGACCAGCGACGAAGTCGACCCGCGCCGGCCGAACGTCGTGCCGAATCCCCATGATGCCACCACATCACGACGAATGATCAATCTCGGCGTCGAACTCAAAGGAGGGCTGCCGTACCAACCGTGGCTGGTGCCCATAGTCAAGCAACGCACGGCCAACAATGCGAAAGACGATCCACACATTAAGTGCTTCCCCGATACGTTTCTTCGGGCCTACGGAATGCCGCACTTGTTGAAGTTCGTCCAAGTTCCTGGTCTTCTTGTGATGCTGAACGAATGGAATGCTGGTTACCGCCAAGTGTTCATGGACGGTAGGCCTCTGCCTCAAGACCCCAACCCTTCCTTGCAGGGATACTCGTCCGCGAAATGGTCCGGCGACACGTTGGTAATCGACACCAACGGATTCCAGAACGATACGTGGATCGATTGGAATGGCAGCGTCCTGACGGAGTCGGCCAAAGTGCGGGAGCTGATTAAGCGCCCGGATCTGGGGCACCTCGAAATCGAAGTCACCGTTGACGACCCCAAGGCTTACACGAAGCCCTGGACGGTGATGATCAAGGAACGTCTGATCGCCGATACGGAATTGCTCGATGAGATCTGCCTGGAGAATGAGCAGTCTCTGAAACACATGAAATAGCTTCTGCCCATCCTACGCGTCTTCGCCGTGAACCGGCGATGAACGTGTAAGATGGCAAAGTGGCAGGAAACTGTTTGGGGATCGCATTTGTAGCGGCCAGTGCGGCACTGTTCGCACAAGTCCCGTCCGCCCCTGCCAGAGCTACCCAAGGTGTGCAGGAAACGGTAACAAGCTACTGCACCGGCTGCCACAACGAGCGTGCTCGCACCGCCGGATTGGTATTGCTTCCGGCGAGACTCGGCGAAGATAGCGCGGTCGGCGAGAAAGTCGTCCGGAAGCTGCGGATGCGAACGATGCCTCCGGTAGGTTCCCCGCGTCCCGATGAGGCCACTTACAACCGTCTGACCAGTTGGCTCGAGGGACGGCTGGATCAAGCCGCAGAGGCGAATCCCAAGCCTGGTTCGCCTCTCCTGCATCGGCTGAACCGCACCGAGTATGCCAGCGTGATAGAGGATCTGCTGGGTTTGAAGGTGGATGTCGCCGAACTCCTTCCGCCCGATGATTCCGCTTTCGGCTTCGACAACAATGCGGAGGTTCTGAGCATTTCGCCGGTCCTGCTGGAGCGCTATCTGGCGGCGGCCGACCGTATCAGCGCGCTCGCGCTCGGCGATCCGGACACGCAGGCGGCTTCAGAGACCTATCGTACGCGCCAGGATCTTTCGCAGGATCAGCACATCGAGGGGTTGCCCTTCGGAACGGTGGGCGGCATGTCCCTGGAGCATACGTTTCCGCTCGATGCCGAGTATGAGTTCCGGCTCAGCCTCTTCCGTAATAATCTGGAGATTATGCGCGGCATCGAGCGGCCGCATCAACTGGAGCTCTCCATCGACGGCCAACGCGTCTTTCTGCGCGAGGTCGGCGGCCCCGACGATCTGGCGAAGATGCGCAATCCCACCGACGGTTCCGATGAGATCGACGCGCGGTTTCGCATTCGTGTGCCCGTGACCGCGGGCCGGCACACCGTGACCGCGACTTTCGTCCAGAAGCGGGGCGTCGGGACCTTGCGTTTGCAGCCGTTCGTGAGGAGTTCGGTGGATACGTTTGAAGCTTCCGGAAGGCCCCACCTCGAAGCAATCACGATTCTGGGTCCATATAGTGCAGCACGCAACGGGGGCAAGCCGGTGGCGCATCTGGCGACCGATCTCCCTTCACTCGAAGTCTTGGCCCGGCGGGCCTACCGCCGTCCTGTAACGAGCGCCGATCTGAGCGCTCTCCGCGAATTTTATGAACGGGGCAAGGCGAAGCGCGGGCCCGATGGTGGAATGCAGATGGCGCTCCGGCGCATGCTGGCGAGTCCCGCGTTCCTGTTTCGGACGGAGACTAGTCCGGACAACGTTCGTCCAGGCGCCGTGCATCCCATTGACGCGGTGGAACTGGCCTCGCGGCTCTCGTTCTTTCTTTGGTCCAGCATTCCGGATGATGCCCTGCTGAATGCGGCGGTGCACGGTGACCTGACGAAAACTGCAGTTCTCGACGCAACCGTGAAGCGCATGCTCGCGGACCCGAAGAGCGAGCGCTTCGTCGCGAATTTCGCAGGCCAGTGGTTGCAACTCCGTAACTTGAAGAACGTGCGCCCGAACTCGGCGATCTTTCCCGATTTTGACGATAACCTCCGGCAAGGCTTTCGACAAGAGACTGAGATGCTGTTCGCCAGCCTGCTCTCGGAGGACCGCAGTGTTCTCGACTTGTTACGCGCGGACTATACGTTTCTGAACGAGCGGCTGGCGCAGCACTACGGTGTCTCCGGCGTCTACGGCAGCAACTTCCGGCGAGTTCCGGTGACCCAAGAGGAACGCAAAGGAATCCTGGGCCACGGCAGCATCCTTACCGTCACCTCGCACGCCGACCGCACATCGCCGGTGGTCCGCGGCAAGTGGATTCTCGAGAATCTCCTCGGCGCACCGCCGCCGCCTCCTCCTCCGGACGTGCCCGCTTTGACGGATAACGCGGAGGGTGCGTTGCCCAAGTCGCTCCGCGCTCGGATGGAGTTGCATCGGGCCAATCCCATTTGCGCGAGTTGTCACAAGGTTATGGACCCGATCGGGTTCGCACTGGAGAATTACGACGCAGTCGGCACCTGGAGAACCGAGGACTCCGGCACACCGATCGATGCGAGTGGCAAGCTGGCCGACGGCACGGACGTCAAAGGCGTCGTGAGTGTGCGAAATGCCATCCTCGCGAGGCCTGAAATCTTCGCGAGCACCGTCACCGAGAAGCTGATGATCTACGCCCTGGGGCGCGGCCTGGAACCCTCGGACATGCCCGCCATTCGCCGCATTGTGCGCGATGCCGCGCCAGACAATTACCGGCTGCGGTCCCTGATAATGGGAGTTGTCCGCAGCGTGCCTTTTCAAATGAGGAAGAAGCCTGAGTAACGGGATCGGAGCCGCCATGTTCATTACCAAGAAATCGCTTTCGCGCCGCACGTTGCTCAAGGGAATTTCGACGGCGATCGCGCTTCCCGTGCTAGACGCGATGGCGCCCGCGGCGTCTGCCGCTCCCAGCGCACCGAAGCGTCTTGGCTTCGTGTACTTCCCAAACGGCGCCATCATGGACCGCTGGATTCCCAAGACTACTGGCGCGAGTTTTGAATTCACGCCGACGCTGGCGCCGCTCGAGCCCTATCGCGATCAGTTGGTCGTGATCGGAAATCTCGCTCGCGCGGGCACCACAATTGGAGATCACGCCGTAGCGGCAGCCGGATGGCTCACCGGCGTGTACGCGAAGAAGACTGAGGCCGAGGATGTGCTGGCCGGGCCCACCATCGACCAGTTGATCGCCCGCCAGATCGGGAATGACACGGCCTTCCCGTCCCTGGAATTCGCCACTGAAGACTTCACCGGGTATATCGGCGGCTGCACTCCCGGTTTCAGCTGCACCTACATGAATACTCTGTGCTGGGCATCGCCCACCACGCCGGTGCCGATGGAGATCAATCCCCGCGTCGCTTTTGGACGCATGTTCGGCCGGACCGGGACGAGCGCCCAACGGCAGGAGCGTCAGGCGGAGGATCGCAGCATTCTGGACAGCGTCGCGGGCGACGTAGTGCGGCTAAAATTACGCATCGGACCGCGCGACAATGCCCGTTTGGACGACTACCTCGGGAATATCCGCGAGTTGGAACAGCGGATTGCCCGTATGCAGAAGAAGACCGGGGAAGCGGCCGTGGCGATGGACGCGCCGGCGGGCATCCCGGAGAGTTTCGAGGAGCACGCCGCTCTGATGTTCGAGTTGCAGTTAGCCGCCTACCAGGCCGATATCACTCGCGTCGTGACCTTTATGCTCTCGCGCGAGGCGAGCCAGCGCACCTATCCGCAGATCGATGTGGATGAACCGCACCACACTATCTCCCATCACGGGAACGATCCCGTGAAGAAGACTCAGAACGCGAAGATCAATCTTTATCACGCCCAGCAGTTCGCGAAGTTCGTCGAGAAGATGAAGAACACTCCCGATGGCGACGGCACCCTGCTCGACCATTCGTTGATCTTCTATGGCGGTGGAATGGGCGACGGCAATGCGCACGCGACGGACCCGTTGCCGCTCGTAGCGGTAGGCGGATGGGCGGGCACGGGGCATCGGCATCTCTTACAGAGTCCGAAAACTCCGGTGGCCAATCTGTGGCTGGGGGTCGCGCAAAAGTTCGGTGTGAACCTGGAACATCTGGGCAACAGCGATGGCGTTATCTCGCTCTAAAGCGACCTGGCTGCTCGGCCTCTCGCTGCTCAGTTGCGCGCTTCGGGCTAACGACCCGGACGGCACCACGCCCTTGCACTACGCCGTGCGCCGCCAGGATGTGGCGGCGGTGCGCCAGATGCTCGCGCAGCACGTCCCCTGCGATGCCGCCAACCGGTACGGAGTGACTCCTCTCACTTTAGCCGTGGAGCAGGGGAATTTGGAGATCGTCCAAGCTCTGATCGCCGCCGGAGCCGATGTGAACCATGCGCTGCCGGAGGGCGAAACGGTGCTGATGACCGCGGCGCGCACGGGCAACGTGGCGGTCCTCCAGGCTCTGCTCAAGAAGGATGCGCGCGCTGAGGCTCGCGACGGATTCTACGGAGAAACGGCGCTCATCTGGGCTACGGACGCGGACCATGCGGACGCCGTCACCGCACTGCTCGACGCCGGAGTGGGAGTCGATACACGCTCTGCTTCGGCACAGTTCGCGCGCCGCAATGCTGGGCTGACGCGGCTCTCTCTTGGAGAATGGACACCGCTCATGTACGCCGCTCGTGACGGGGCGATGAAGGCGGGCGCGATATTGATCGAACGCGGAGCCCAGGTCAACGCCGCCGATCCGGATGGCGCCACGGCTCTGGTTCTCGCAATCATCAACTACCACTACGATTTTGCCGCTCTGCTGCTGGATCACGGGGCCGATCCCAACCTCGCCGACACCACAGGCATGGCCGCGCTGTTCGCTGCCGTGGACATGCATTCGCTGCCCTGGATGTTCGGCCGCCCCGAGAATCCCGCGCCGTCCAAGGTGACCGCGTTGGAGCTGATTGAAATGCTGCTCAAGCGCGGCGCCCATCCGAACGCCGCCCTCACCGCTGTGCAATTTCAGCGAGCTCACACCGATGGCGACGGTGCGCTCGGAGTCGGAGCCACCCCGTTTCATCGAGCTTCGAAAGCCGCCGACGTTCCTGTAATGAAGTTATTGCTGGCCCACGGCGCGGACGCCAAGGCGGTGATGAAGAACGGCAACAACGCCCTGATGCTCGCGGCCGGCCTCGGCTACCGGGACGGCAATATGGCCGTTCCCACCAAGGATCGCGGCACACCGGAGGATGCGATCGCCGCCATCCAACTTTGCCTGGATCAAGGACTGAACATTAACGCTCCCGGCAATAACGGCGATACTCCCCTGCATGTTGCGATCAATGGACGCGAAGGGGTTGAGGTGGCTCGTTACCTGGTGGCGCATGGTGCGGACATCGCGGCCAAGAACGCCCGCGGACTCACTCCGATTGAGGCCGCGAAAGCGAGCCGCAAGGACCGTAGCGACATCGTAAAGCTATTGTCCGGGCGCTAGCGCTACTTTTTCTTCTGAGCCACAATCGCGAGTTCCCGGTAGTTTCCTTGCATCTCCCACGTGCCGGTGTAACCGGCCGGCAGCACCAGCGAATCGCCCGGCCGGTATTCGTGAACCGTGCCGTTAGGCTCAGTAAGAATCAGCTTGCCGCTCTGCACCTGGACGAATTCATCGCTGTCGGTGGGACGTTTGCGATGATTCGTCTTCGCGGGAGTGCATTCGAAGACTTCGACTGTTAGTTCCTTCCCGCTGAAGAGCGTCGCCACTCGCATATTCAACTGGCCTGCTTCGAGGATGTCCTTATAGGCGTCGGGCGGAATCGCCGTCAGGCCGAGGCCCGCCATCTTGTCCCGATTGAGCCCCACCGGGGCGACGGCATCGTCAGCGAGCGCGGTTGGGCTGGACGAGATTGCCATGTAAAACGAGAGTACACTGCAGAACAAGATACCGAACGACTTGATCATCGATTGATTCCTCATCAGCATTGGAGTGGGCCCGCGAACTATATCATGAAAAGGCGGATTTCCCAGTGCTCGCGAGACCCGTGTCGCCAGGAAAGACTTTACTGTTTCTATTTCTTATGCGCCTGGACATAATCCAAAGCGAAAGCCTTCATTACCGGGCTGATCGAGCCGAGTTGCGAAGCTTCCTCCCACGCGCGATCGTTGTCCCACTTGTCCACCAACGCTCGTTTGATGAACCACATCGCCGCCGCCCGGTTTCCGCTCGCGCAATGGATAAAGGCCGGTTGATTCCCGGGCTCCGTGATGACCTTGAGGAACCGGTCGGCCACGGCGGGGTCCGGAGCACTTCCGCTCAACGGGAGGTGAACGAAATTGATGCCGGCCGCCTTGGCTGCTGCCGCCTCCGCATCGATGTCGGCCCCCTTTTCGTCGGCCAACCTCAGGTTGATGACGGAGGCGAAGCCCATCTTTTTGATCGAGGCCAGGGATTCCGGTGTCGCGGCGCCCCCGCACGCGACCGTGGTCTCTACCTGTGCAAAGTTCGTGACCCCTGGAATGGTCGTTTTCTTGACTTGCGATTGCGCCACCGCGACGGTCATACCGATGATGGCGATAGCAAACGGTAGAAAGGTTCCCTTCATGTTCGATCTCCTGGTCCTCAAAAATTAAGCGGCCGCCAGCGAATAGCCGCGCTCCTGCGCGCGATTAACGGCGACGATTCCCGCGGGTACCAACCGGGCGTTGGCGATCAGATTCGCGCTCAGCTCTGCGAAAACAGCGTCTGTATTCCCGCCCGTCGAACGCGCGATCATGCCCGCGAGCCTCCGCGTCGCCATCGAACACACGGCGAACTGAACGCCTTGCCCGGTAAGGGTGGCGAGCGTTGCCGCGGTAGGATTCGCTTTCGGGGGCTCCGTAGACTTGGCATCCCCAGAGGGTTCGCCCGCCAGCGTTGCTCCGTACTTGGCCCACATGGCGCTATTAAATCCGTACGAGGTGGAGATGTGGCGCGCCACCACGATCACGGCCAGATCTTTGTCTTCGAGGGCGTACTCATTGTGATTTGCCAGGATGTAATTGCCCGCCCATAGGAGAGCGTCCCGAAAACCGCTCAGGGTGGTGGTGTCCGAATACCATTCTGTGCTTGCCCGGGATCTGGTCCATCCAGTCGTCCTTGTCGTGACTGGCAGGCTCCCACCGCGCCACAGGCGAAGTCTTAACCTGGGCCATCGCGACTCCGCCCATCGCCAGTGCTGCGAGAGACGCTGCTCCCGCATGAAGACGAGTCAAGAAAGAACGGCGTTCGGAGGCTGACGTACTTTGTTGGGCCATGGGCTTCCTCTCGGTTTGTTCCGATAATATCAACTTTGCTGGCGGGAGAGCACCTTGCCTATCCAGCCCCCCGCGCGAATCGCCCGGAATCGAACGTTTCGCGTCCCGCAAGGGGACACTTGCGCCGGACGCGGTATCAACAAGATCAACCAGATCAGTGTCTTGCACTCTGGTCGAGAAGGTGCTTGGTTTCCCGGAAGGCGATTTCTTGCACTTTCGATTTCCAAGGCACATCGTGTCTGCGGAGGGATTCCTGTGAGACCACTCAAGCACGTTCTGCGTCGATTGAAACGCACTCCGATGTTCACGGCCATCGCGTTGGTTACGCTCGCGTTAGGCATCGGAGCGACCACCGCGATTTTCAGCGTGGTGGAGGGAGTCCTGATCAAGCCCTTACCGTACCCCCAGGCCGAATCGCTGGTCGGAGTCTGGCACAGTGCGCCGGGGCTGAAGGGCATTGGCGACGCGCTCTCCTGCTCGCCTTCAAACTACTTCACCTACCGCGAGGAGAGCCGGACGTTTCAGGACTTCGGGGTCTACCAAGTCAGCGGGTCAACCATAACCGGCCTCGCCGAGCCGGATGTGGTTCCTGCGCTCTCCGTTACCTATGGCACGCTTCAAGCATTGGGCGTCCAGCCCAAGTACGGACGATGGTTTTCCCAAACCGACGACACCCCCGGCTCTCCGGAAACGATCATCCTGAATTACGGCTACTGGCAGCGGCGGTTTGGAGGCGACCCGTCCGTAGTGGGACGGACCCTGACCGTAGATACCCGGCCGCGCACCGTGATCGGCGTAATGCCAGCTGGCTTTGATTTCAAAAACAATCCCGATGTGATCGTGCCGTTGCAATTCGATCGCAAAGGAATGTACCTGGGAGGATTCGGTTACCAGGGCATCGCCCGGCTCAAGCCCGGCGTCACTCTTTCGCAAGCCAACGCGGATCTGGCGCGTATGCTCGGGATTTGGCTGAAGGCTTGGCCCCCGCCCCCCGGGTACAACCTCGCGGTGTTTCAGAATGCAAGCTTCGGCCCGAAACTCCGGCCTTACAAAGAGGAAGTGGTGGGCGATGTAGGGACCGTTTTGTGGGTTCTGATGGGAACAATCGGGCTGGTATTGTTGATCGCCTGCGCGAATGTGGCGAGCCTGCTGCTGGTGCGTGCCGAGAGCCGGCAGCATGAGATGGCGATTCGGGCTGCGCTGGGCGCCGGCTGGAGATCCATCGCGCGTGAAATGTTGCTCGAAAGCGCCGTGTTGGGTCTCTTGGGGGGTGCCCTTGGATTAGGCCTTACCTACGGAGCGCTCCGCGTTCTGGTCACAAAAGGGCCGGAAACGCTGCCCCGGCTGAATGATATCGGAATCGATCCACTGGTGTTCGGTTTCGCATTGGCTGTTTCTCTGCTGTCCGGGCTCTTGTTCGGGCTGATCCCGGTCCTGAAGTACGCAGCTCCTGATGTGGCAACCGCGCTTCGCGGCGTCGGAAGAAGCTTCAGCCAGGGGCGCGAACACCATCGTGCGCGCAACACGCTGGTGGTAGCCCAGGTGGGATTGGCGCTGCTGCTCCTGGTCGGCGCGGGGCTGATGATTCGAACGTTCCAGTTCTTGCGGAGTGTCGATCCGGGATTTACGCAGCCGGAAGAAGTCCAACTGCTTCGCATTTTGATTTATCCCGGGCAAGTGAAAGAACCCGAGCAAGTCATGCGCATGCAGAACCAGATGCTGGACAAACTGGCGGCCATTCCGGGCGTCACAGCGGCCGCCATGGCGAGCGACGCACCCTTAGAAGGGTTCACCAGCTCGAACACACTCTACGTGGAAGACAAGAACTACGGCACGGGACAGGCGCCGCCTGTCCGGCAGTTCCGCAATGTCTCACCCGGGTTCTTCAAGACTGCCGGGACCCCTCTGATCGCCGGGCGCGACTTCACCTGGACGGACCTCTATGACAAACGCCACGTCGCCATCGTTTCCCAAAATTTGGCGCGCGAGACGTGGGGCAGTGCGAGCGCCGCCATCGGTAAACGAGTCCGGCAAGGATATAGGGAAGATCCCTGGAGGGAGATCGTGGGCGTGGTTGCCGATGTCTATGACAGCGGTGTACAGGCGAAGGCGCCTGCATTTGCCTACTGGCCCGCGATGATGGAGAGCTTCGGTGACGATCCGGTGACCGTCAGCCGCTTCGCCGTATTCCTGGTCCGGACCAAACGTGCCGCCACGGAGAGCTTTCTGACCGAAGCGCGGCAGGCGATTTGGTCGGTCGCCCCGAACCTGCCGGTGTTCCGGATCCGGACACTCAAGGACCTTTACGATCAGTCCATGGCTCGCACCTCTTTCACGCTGGTGATGCTGGCGCTGGCCGGGGGAATGGCGCTCCTGCTGGGTGTTGTGGGGCTTTACGGGGTAATCGCCTACGCCGTCTCGCAACGGACGCGGGAAATCGGCATTCGCGTGGCTCTGGGCGCGCAGGCCAGGGAGCTTCGGCACATGTTCGTGCGCCAAGGCCTAGTGCTGGCGGGGATCGGCGCGGCGCTTGGGATGGTGGCGGCTGCGGGACTGACGCGACTGATGTCCTCGTTGCTCTTCGGAGTAACCCCTCTTGATCCTGCGACTTACGCGATAGTTCCCGTGTTTCTCTTGGCGGCTGCGGCGCTAGCGAGCTATGTTCCCGCCCGGCGAGCCACTACAGTAAATCCCGTTGAGGCGCTCAGGTCCGAGTAGGCCAGCCGGAGTGATTGCGGGATTTGCCGCCACCCTGTAAGATTTGCCAACGACGACCCGGGGGCTAAGATGCCTGCCGGGCCTGACTAGGGGCATCCTGGCCGGGAGCGCGGGGCGCCCATCGTCGCACGATTCCTCGCACGGCCTCCGTGTAGGAGGCGAGGTCCATCGGTTTCTGGACATAATCGCGTGCCCCAAGTTCGAGCGCGAGCTTGCGGTCCGACTCCTTTTGAGAGGAGGTAAACGCAATCACCGGCACGTCTTTCGGGTGGAATTGTTCGATCACGCCGTGGCCTGAGATGTAGGGAAGATTGAGGTCGACGATAATCAAGCCCGGAAGCCTCGCGCCGTTGGCGATCATCAACAGCGCCTCCATTCCGTCCCGGGCAATTCGAACGTGCAAGGGCAGGGGCAACTCTTCGAGGATCTCTTTGATCAGGAGCGCTTCCGCGTCATGGTCTTCAATGAGGAGGATCTCAATGGGTCCCCTTGGCTGTGCGTCGGGCCGCCGCCCGTTACCTTCCTTCATTCTCCTCCACGAGACTCTGCATTTTCGTGGCCAAACTTGTTCGATGTCCCGGCCGCAAGACAGGTATTCTTGCTGGCAAAATTCTTGTAACCCCCGGGTGAGACCAGCACTCTAAATGGTTCTTGGAAGACAAACGAGTCGGCCAAAGATCCGTCGGGAGCAGACCTATGAAAGCAGCGCAAGCCGTGTCAAGCACGCGTAAGTCCAGCGCGGCCAACGAATCCACCATCTTGTTGAAGACCCTGACCGCCTTCCGGAAGGGCGACTTTTCGGCACGGATGCCAGTAGACTGGACCGGCATGAATGGCAAGATCGCAGACGCTCTCAACGACGTCCTCGAACTCAATCAGAGGATGGCCCAGGAGTTCGATCGGATCAGCCGCTCTGTGGGAAAGGCCGGTAAGATTTCCCAGCGCGCTTCCATCGGATCGGCGGGTGGGGCTTGGTCGGACTGTATTGAGTCCGTGAACAGCCTGATCGGTGATCTGGTCCAGCCCTCTACCGAGGTGGCGCGCGTCATCGGCGCGGTGGCCAAGGGGGATCTCTCCCAAACCATGTCGCTTGAGGTGGATGGCCGACCGCTCCGCGGAGAGTTCCTCCATACGGCCCGGGTCGTGAACACCATGGTGGATCAGCTCAACTCCTTCGCCTCCGAAGTGACGCGCGTCGCCCGCGAAGTCGGCTCGGAGGGCAAGCTTGGCGGCCAGGCTGTCGTCACCGGTGTTGCGGGTACATGGAAGGATCTCACCGAAAGCGTGAATTCCATGGCCAGCAACCTGACCGATCAGGTCCGCAACATTGCAGGAGTGACCACCGCCGTGGCCAAGGGCGATCTGACCACCAAAATCACCGTCGACGCGCGAGGCGAAATTCTGGAGCTCAAGAATACCGTCAACATCATGGTGGATCAGCTCAGTTCCTTCGCAGCCGAAGTGACACGCGTGGCTCGCGAAGTCGGCACTGATGGGCGCCTGGGCGGCCAAGCCGAAGTGAAGGGTGTCGCCGGTGTGTGGAAGGACCTCACCGATTCCGTCAACTCAATGGCGGGCAATCTCACTAGTCAAGTCCGCAACATCGCCGAGGTCACGACCGCTGTGGCGAAAGGCGATTTATCCACCCGCATCACCGTAGACGCGCGCGGCGAAATTCTTCAGCTCAAGAACACCATCAACACCATGGTGGACCAGCTCAGTTCCTTTGCGGCCGAAGTGACGCGCGTGGCCCGCGAAGTCGGTACCGAAGGTCTGCTGGGCGGTGAGGCCGACGTGCCCGGAGTCGCTGGAACCTGGAAGGATCTTACCGATTCGGTGAACTCCATGGCGGGCAACCTGACCGCCCAAGTCCGTAACATCGCCGAAGTTACCACTGCCGTCGCTCGAGGCGACCTCTCCCGCAAAATCACCGTGACCGTGCGCGGCGAAATCCTGGAACTCAAGGACACCATCAACACCATGGTGGACCAGCTTAGCTCTTTCGCGTCGGAAGTGACGCGCGTGGCCCGCGAAGTCGGGACGGAAGGCAAGCTCGGCGGACAAGCGAAGGTGGAGGGCGTCGCCGGAACCTGGCGCGATCTCACGGAAAGCGTCAACTCGATGGCCGGCAATCTTACCAATCAGGTTCGCAACATCGCCGGTGTCACCACTGCCGTCGCCAAGGGGGACTTGTCGACAAAAATCACCGTCGACGCTCGCGGCGAAATTCTGGAGCTAAAGAACACCATCAACACGATGGTGGACCAGCTCAACTCCTTCGCCTCCGAAGTCACCCGCGTGGCGCGTGAAGTCGGCACCGAAGGTAAGTTGGGCGGCCAGGCTCAAGTGAAGGGTGTCGGCGGAGTCTGGAAGGACCTTACCGATTCCGTAAACTCCATGGCCGGCAACTTGACCAATCAGGTCCGCAACATCGCGGGCGTGACGACGGCCGTCGCAAGGGGTGACTTGTCGACCAAAATCACCGTGGACGTTCGGGGCGAAATTCTGGAGCTGAAGAACACCATCAACACCATGGTGGACCAGCTCAATTCCTTCGCTTCAGAAGTGACCCGCGTGGCGCGCGAAGTCGGTACCGACGGCAAGCTCGGCGGACAGGCTCAGGTAAAAGGCGTCGGCGGAGTCTGGAAGGATCTCACGGATTCGGTCAATTCCATGGCCGGCAACCTGACGGCGCAGGTCCGGAACATCGCCGAAGTCACTACTGCCGTAGCCTCCGGTGACCTTTCCCGCAAAATCACGGTGGACGTTCGCGGCGAGATTTTGGAGCTGAAGAACACCATCAACACCATGGTGGATCAGCTCAACGCCTTCGCCGGCGAAGTGACGCGCGTAGCGCGCGAAGTCGGAACCGAGGGCAAGCTGGGCGGACAAGCGGAAGTCCGCGGCGTCGGCGGCGTGTGGAAGGATCTCACCGATTCCGTCAACTCCATGGGCGGCAATCTTACCTCGCAAGTCCGGAACATTGCGCAAGTGACCACTGCGGTCGCGAAGGGCGACCTCTCCACGAAAATCACCGTCGACGCCCGCGGCGAGATTCTGGAACTGAAGAACACGATCAACACGATGGTGGATCAGTTGAACGCGTTCGCCGGAGAAGTCACCCGCGTCGCCCGTGAAGTCGGTACGGACGGCAAGCTCGGCGGCCAGGCCGATGTGAAAGGCGTCGCCGGGACGTGGAAGGACTTAACCGATTCCGTCAACTTCATGGCCGGCAACCTGACCTCTCAAGTTCGCAACATCGCCGAGGTTACTACGGCCGTCGCCAAGGGCGACCTTTCGCGGAAAATCACCGTGGACGTCCGCGGCGAAATTCTGGAGCTCAAGAACACCATCAACACCATGGTGGACCAGTTGAACGCCTTCGCTTCCGAGGTGACCCGCGTGGCCCGCGAAGTCGGTACCGAGGGCAAGCTCGGGGGACAGGCCGAAGTGCGGGGGGTGGGCGGCGTGTGGAAGGATCTCACCGATTCGGTCAACTTCATGGGGGGAAACCTTACTTCGCAGGTCCGCAACATCGCGCAGGTTACGACCGCCGTCGCGAAAGGCGACCTTTCCACCAAAATCACAGTCGACGCCCGCGGCGAGATTCTGGAGCTCAAGAACACCATCAACACCATGGTGGACCAGCTAAACGCCTTCGCCTCCGAAGTCACTCGCGTCGCCCGCGAAGTGGGTACGGAAGGGAAGCTCGGCGGCCAGGCCGACGTCCGCGGAGTCGCCGGAACCTGGAAGGATTTGACGGACTCCGTCAACTCCATGGGCAGCAACCTTACGAATCAGGTCCGCAACATCGCCGGCGTCACTACAGCCGTGGCGCGAGGCGATTTAACCACCAAGATCACGGTAGACGCGCGTGGCGAAATTCTCGAGCTGAAGAACACGATCAATACGATGGTGGACCAGCTGAGTTCTTTCGCGTCGGAGGTCACGCGCGTCGCCCGTGAGGTCGGAACCGAAGGCAAGCTCGGCGGCCAGGCCGAAGTGAAGGGTGTCGCTGGAACCTGGAAAGACCTCACGGACAACGTCAACTTCATGGCCGGCAACCTGACCAACCAGGTCCGCAACATCGCCGAAGTCACCACTGCCGTCGCGCGCGGCGATCTCTCCCGCAAGATTACTGTGGACGTCCGCGGCGAAATTCTCGAACTCAAGAACACCATCAATACGATGGTGGACCAGCTCAGTTCCTTCGCCTCCGAAGTGACGCGCGTGGCGCGCGAAGTCGGTACCGAAGGTAAGCTCGGCGGCCAGGCCGAAGTGCGAGGCGTCGCGGGAACCTGGAAGGATCTTACCGACTCGGTCAACTCCATGGCCGGCAACCTCACCGCACAGGTTCGCAACATCGCGCAGGTCACGACCGCGGTGGCAAACGGCAACCTCTCCCGCAAAATCACGGTGGACGTCCGAGGTGAAATCCTCGAGCTGAAGAACACCATCAACACCATGGTGGATCAGTTGAACTCTTTCGCTTCCGAAGTCACGCGTGTCGCCCGCGAGGTGGGCACGGACGGCAAACTCGGCGGCCAGGCGGAAGTGAAGGGCGTCGGTGGCACCTGGAAGGATCTCACCGACAACGTCAACTTCATGGCCGCGAACTTGACCACGCAGGTCCGCGGTATCGCCAAAGTCGTGACCGCCGTTGCGAATGGCGACCTCAAACGAAAACTCGTTCTCGAAACGAAAGGTGAAATCGCGGAGCTTGCCGACACCATCAACGGCATGATCGATACCCTGGCCACCTTCGCCGATCAGGTCACCACCGTGGCCCGCGAAGTGGGCATCGAAGGGAAACTCGGCGGGCAGGCGCGCGTGCCGGGAGCCGCCGGCATTTGGCGCGATCTCACCGACAACGTGAACCAGCTCGCGGCCAATCTCACCACTCAAGTCCGGGCTATCGCTGAGGTGGCCACGGCCGTGACGCAGGGCGATCTCACGCGATCCATCGCCGTAGAAGCGTTGGGCGAAGTCGCGGCACTCAAAGACAATATCAATGAGATGATTCTCAATCTCGCCGCCACGACCCGCAAGAACAATAACCAGGATTGGCTCAAAACCAATATCGCCAAGTTCACCGGCATGATGCAGGGCCAGCGAGATCTTCTCGCCGTGGCCCAGTTGCTGCTTTCTGAGCTCACACCTCTGGTGGGAGCCCAGCAGGGTACGTTCTACATGGCTGATGAAGTAGAGGGCTCTCCGGTCCTGACCTTGCTAACGGGCTACGCCATCGATGAGCGAGACGGCCTGCCCAAGAAATTCAAGATCGGCCAAGGCTTGGTCGGTCAGTGCGCACTCGAAAAGGAACGGATTGTCGTCACTGAGGTGCCGGGCGACTACATCCGCATCAACTCCAGCCTCGGCAGCACCACGCCGCTCAGTATCGTTGTTCTCCCGGTACTCTTCGAAGGCGACGTGAAGGCCGCCATCGAGCTCGCCTCCTTCAGTCACTTCAGCGAAGTTCACCTTGCGTTCCTCGATCAGCTCACTCAGTCCATCGGTATCGTGCTCAATACCATCGCCGCGACGATGCGGACCGAGCAGCTCTTGCAACAGAGCCAGGCGCTGGCCGAAGAACTCCAGAGCCAGCAGCTGCAACTCCAAACCACCAACGAAGAGTTGGAAGAAAAGGCACAGCTTCTCGCCGAACAAAAGACGGAGGTCGAAGCGAAGAACCGCGAAGTCGAACAGGCCAAGAAAGCCCTCGAGGAGAAAGCCGAGCAGCTTGCTCTCACCTCCAAATACAAGAGCGAATTTCTGGCCAACATGAGCCACGAACTCCGGACGCCGCTCAATAATCTGCTCATTCTCGCTCGGATGCTGTCTGAGAACTCGGACAAGAACCTCACGCCCAAGCAAGTCAAATTCGCCGAAACGATCTACACCTCCGGAACCGACCTGCTCGCTCTCATCAGCGACATCCTCGATCTCAGCAAGATCGAGTCCGGGAAGATGGACGTCGAGATCGGGGCTGTTCGCTTCGCCGAAATTCAGGATTACTGCTCCAAGACTTTCCGCCATGTCGCGGAAGGCAAGGGGTTGGACTTCCGTATCGAACTGGGCGATGCTCTCTCCCAAGAGATGATCCACACGGACGCGAAGCGCCTCCAGCAGGTGCTCAAGAACCTCCTCTCGAACGCACTTAAGTTCACGGAGCAGGGCTCGGTGCGGCTGAATATCGACCTTGCCACCAGCGGATGGAGTCCTAACCACTCCGTCCTCTCGGTAACCAAGTCGGTCATCTCGTTTTCCGTCGTCGACACCGGAATCGGCATCCGCGCGGACAAACAGCGCATCATCTTTGAGGCGTTCCAGCAAGCCGACGGAACCACCAGCCGCAAATATGGCGGCACGGGATTGGGTCTCTCCATTAGTCGCGAACTCGCGCGGCTCCTCGGCGGCGAAATTCGCCTGCACAGCGTGCCGGAGGCCGGCAGCACCTTCACGCTTTACCTCCCGCAAACCTACCGCGTGCCGGTGCAGCCGCCGAAGAGTGAAGCGCTCATGATGACCCCGGTCTTGATGAACGAGGTCGCCGCCGCGGCGGAATCAGAGGTGGATATGATCCTTACCTCGCCCATGGACGGGCCGGAGTTGAACGAAGAAATGGTTTTTGACGACGATCGCAATCTGGTGCAGGAAGGCGACAAGGTGCTGCTGATCGTGGAGGACGATCCCACCTTTGGCCGCATCCTGGTGGACCTCGCCCACGATCGCGGGCTAAAAGCCATCGTCGCGCTCCGGGGCAGCACCGCCCTCAGCCTCTCTCGCGAATTCAAACCCGGAGCGATCACGCTGGACATCGGCCTTCCCGACGCCGCGGGTTGGACTATTCTAGATCGCTTGAAGCACGATCCTCGCACCCGTCACATCCCGGTGCACGTGATCTCCGGCGATGAAAATCGCCGCCGGGGTCTCGCTCTGGGCGCGATGACTTATCTCGAGAAGGCGGTCGCCACCGATTCTCTAGCGGAAGCGTTCTCGATCATCGAAGACTCCGCGGAGTTGCGCGTCAAGAAACTGCTGCTGGTCTCGTCCGACCGCCAGCACCGCCGCAGCATCCATGATCTGCTCGCGGCGCCGGATCTGGAAATCCTCGCACCGGAGACGACTGAAGAAGCACTCAGCATCGCCCGGCAGACGCGTCTCGATGGAATCGCTCTGGAATTGGCGCCCGCGGACGGAGTCGCCAGTCGTCTGATTGAGGAGTTTCAGGCAGCCCTGAGTCCGCGGGTTCCTCCGATGCTCGTGCTGGACACCCGGAGCATGAGCGTCGAGGAAGGGCGGGACCTGCTCCGCTTATCCCGCAATAGCGTGATCCGGCGCGTGCAAATTCTGGATCGCCTGTTGGATGAATCGGTCTTGCTCCTCCACCGGGCCGAATCGGATCTCACGCAAGGGCAGCGCACCACCCTGGAGCAGCTCCGTGAAACGGACGCGGTCCTGTGTGGCCGCACGGTCCTCGTCGTGGACGACGACATCCGCAACATTTTCGCGCTTACCAGCTTGCTCGAGAGCAATCACCTCAATGTCGTTCACGCCGAAAACGGCCGGGCCGGCATCGAACTCCTGGAGACAAACCCCAACATCGACCTCGTCCTCATGGATATCATGATGCCGGAAATGGACGGGTATGAAACGA
Organism: Bryobacteraceae bacterium; assembly: GCA_036498815.1. Taxonomy (GTDB): domain Bacteria; phylum Acidobacteriota; class Terriglobia; order Bryobacterales; family Bryobacteraceae; genus Palsa-187. The sequence continues at coordinate 561,496 of DASYET010000015.1, forward strand.
TGCGCGCGGTCCGCGAAATCCCGAGATTCCGAACTCTCCCCATTATTGCCCTCACTGCTAAAGCCATGAAGGGGGACCGGGCCAAGTGCATTGAAGCCGGCGCCTCTGACTACATCACCAAGCCGGTTGACCTGGAGCAACTGTTTTCGGTCCTCCGCGTATGGATCGGAAATGAGTCCGAGCTGTCGCAACTGGCGGCTCCGGGAGTATAAATTTTGGAAGCAACGTCGCTGGCTACCGATAGTTCGATGCGGTCCGCGCAGGCTCCGGGACGCGTGAAGATTCTGCTGGTGGATGATTCCCCGGATAATCTGGTCTCCCTTGAGGCATCGTTGCAGGGCCTGGGGGAGGAGTTAGTTCTGGCGCGATCCGGCCCGGATGCTCTGCGGCACCTGCTGGAGAGCGATTTTGCGGCGATTCTTCTGGATGTCAAGATGCCCATCATGGACGGGTTTCAGACCGCGGAGATGATTCGTGCGCGGAAGCGCTCGCGCCACACGCCGATCATCTTTCTTACGGGCTATCGCAGTGATGAGCATTTATTTCGGGGATACGATTTGGGCGCGGTGGACTTTTTATTCAAGCCCATCGTGCCGGAAATCCTGCGCTCGAAAGTCAGCGTCTTCGTGCAACTCAGCCGGAATACCGAGTTGCTGCGGCGCCAGACGGAGGTTTTGGGGAAAGCCGAACAGAAATTCCGCTCCCTGCTGGAAGGCGCGCCGGACGCGATGATCATCAGCTCCGAAGATGGTAAGATCAGCCTGGTCAACTCCCAGGCGGAGACGCTGTTCGGGTTTCCGAGAAGCGAACTCATCGGTCAGAATATTTGCATGTTGGTCCCGGAGTGGAGTGGACGATCCGGTTCCAGTGTGCCCGCCGAACTCCGCGCGGTGCGGAAGGACGCGGCAAGCTTGGCGGCCGAGATCAGTGTAAGCCCTCTTCAGACCGAGGAGGGGCTTCTCCTGATCTCCGCGGTGCGGGACGTGACGGAGCGAAGAAAAGCTCACGAGCAGATTCGCGAACTGAACACCAGGCTGGAGCAGCGTGTTGCCGAACGAACCGCGGAATTGGTCGCTTCCAATAAGGCCCTGCGCAAGTCCAACGACGATCTGAACCAGTTCGCCTATGCCGCGAGCCACGACTTGCAGGAACCCTTAAGATTGGTTTCCCTTTACAGCCAGATGTTGCAAAGGAAGTACTCCGGCCAGCTGGACGACCAGGCGCAGCAGTATCTCACCTTTTTGGTGAACGGGGCGCAGCGTATGGAGATGCTGCTCAAAAATCTCCTGGCGTACTCTCAGGTCGGAACGCCCGGAGAAGGCCCTGCGGGGCCCGTGACGTGTTCGGATGTTCTGCGGCAGGTGCTGTTGAATCTCCAGGCCTCTATCGATTCCAGCGGCGCGATAATTACTTGGACCGATTTGCCGAGAGTGCATGCGCACGAAGTCAGGCTGGTCCAGTTGTTTCAAAACCTCATCGGAAATGCGATTAAGTACCGCCGGGAGGAGCCGGCCCGAATCCAAATCGACGCGGAGCATCGCGATGCGGCTTGGCACTTCGCCGTGCGGGACAATGGCATTGGGATCAAATCCGAATACGTCCAACAGATCTTCGGCTTGTTTAAGCGGCTGCACGGAGGCGCTAATCCGGGCACGGGGATCGGTCTGGCGATTTGCCAGCGTATCGTGGAGAGTTATGGAGGACGAATCGGCGTAGAGTCGACACCGGGAGAAGGGTCGGCGTTCTACTTCACACTTCCCGAGGAGACCGGGCAAGGTGAGCCGCTTTGAATATGACCCGATCGAAACAGCAAAACGGAGCCGCGGCTGCGGATCTTGCGTCGAAATCGGTTCGGGACTTCGTCTCGACGGCTGCTCACGATTTGCGCGAGCCTCTCCGCGCCATCCGTGCCCACGCCCAGTTTCTGGCGGCGATTCCGGACGCCGAGAAAACCGACCGCCGGGCGCAATGCGTCGATTATATTCACGCCGGCGTGGACCGCGTGGAAAATCTGATTCGCGATATCGAGGACTACTGGCTGGAAGAAATTCGGGAGTTGGAGTTATGTGAGGTCAGCCTGGAATCTGCATTGCAAGAGGCGCGACGGCAGGTCTCCCAGCGTCTGAACGAATGCGGCGGTCAGGTGACCTATGACGTTCTTCCCGTGATCACCGCCGATTTCGAGTCCCTTGCGAGCGTGTTTCGCATCCTGATTGACAACGCATGCAAATTCCGAGCTGTCCCGGCACCGCGCGTGCATGTCACTGCGGCGCGGGTGAGACGGGATTGGGTGGTTTCGGTCGTGGACAATGGCCAGGGCTTCGATCCCACCTACGCGGAACTGATCTTCAAGCCCTTCGAGCGCTTGAACGGAAAGCGATATCCGGGAAGCGGCCTGGGGTTGCCCCTGGCACGAAGGATTGTAGCGAGGCACCGCGGAAGAATCTGGGCGGAGTCCCGGCCCGATTCCGGTTCCACATTTCGCTTTGCCTTGAGATGAGCGGCGGCTAATCCTGGGCTGGCAAACTCTTGAGAAGCCGCGATACCAAGGCTCCCAGCTTCATGAAATCTTCGAGACGCGACGGTTTCCGGAAGTACTCTGTCACCTGATAGTGGGAAGCCTTCGCCTTGTCCCGAGGAGAGTCCGAAGAGGTCAAGATGACCACCGGCACGTCTTTCCATCGCGCACTCTGCCTTAAGCGCTCCAGCACCTGGTCACCGCTCTTGCGGGGAAGATTCAGATCCAACAGACACAGGTGCGGCGCTGCGGCGCCGTTTTGCTCCAACCTGTCAATATAGTCGACAGCCTTCTCCCCGTCTTCGAGGACGCACAGATCCACGTGCAGTCGATGGGACTCCAGCGCTTCGCGGACCAGGAACACATCCGGCTCCGCATCCTCGATCAACAGGATCCGATAGGGAAGAGGAGTGGCCTGCTCCATTAACCCGCCGACGCTTGGGCCGAAGCGTCCTCCGCGGATTTCTCCCCCGTCGCGGAGGATTCCGCCAGCCGCGCGTAGAGAGTTCGAAGGCTGATTCCCAGGATCGACGCGGTCTTCCGCTTGTTATTTCCGGTCTGCTTAAGGGTATAACGAATGTACTCTGCCTCCAGTTGGTGGAGGGGCCTCCCCGCTTCAAAGGTGAGGGAGGGTAACTCCGATGAGGGCGGCTTGCGCGGGGTCAGTCCTGGGAGGAGGGAGGGGCTCTCCTGGCCTCGAAAGCCGGGGCGCAGCTGACTCGCTGAGACCGTGCCCTCTCGAACCGTGATCACGCTCCACTCGATGACATTGCGGAGCTCCCGAATGTTCCCCGGCCACGAGTGCTCCATCAGCAGCCCCATTGCTTCCCGGTCCAGATCCACGATCCGGCAGCTGTGGCGTTCGTTCAGGTGAAGAAGCAGAGCCTCTACCAACGGAGGAATGTCCTCCTTCCGCTGCCGCAGAGGTGGAATGTGAATCTGGAACGCGTTCAGCCGGTAGTACAGGTCTTCTCGCAGCAACTTAGTGCCAACCGCTTCCTGCACCGGGCGATTTGTGGCGGCCAAGACCCGAACGTCCACCTCCACTTCCGAGGTCGACCCTAAACGGCGGACCCTTGAGTTCTCCAACACCCGCAGGAACCTTGATTGCGAAGCGAGCGGCATCTCCGCGATTTCATCTAACAGCAGCGTCCCCTGGTGCGCTTGTTCGAAGCACCCCGGTTGCCTGCCGACCGCGCCAGTGAAAGCTCCCTTCTCATGCCCGAAGAGCTCGCTCTCCATCAAACCCTCAGGAAGCGCGGCGCAATTGATCGCGACGAAGGGTCCCGTGGCTCGGGAACTCAAACGATGAATGGCGGCGGCCACCCGCTCCTTCCCGGTACCGCTTTCCCCGGTGATCAGAACGGAGGCGGTTGTGGGTGCCACCTGTTGAATGAGGGAGAACACCCGGCGGATAGGCTCAGATGTGCCGACTAAATCCCCCAAGACGCCTTTGTGACTCAGTTGGCGCTGCAGGCGCTGCGTCTCGTCGAGCAGCTTCTTCTGCCGGATCGCGCGTTCCAGCAAGGGCCCCAGAACTTCGCGCTTGGCCGGCTTTTCAAGGAACCAGAACGCTCCCAGATCGTGCATGGCGGAGAGCGCCTCGCGAATCTTCCCAAACCCGGTGAGCACTACCGCTGGCGTATAATCACTGCGGTCCGCCAGGGCCTTCAGAAGACGGAATCCGTCCATCCGAGGCATCATCATGTCGGTGACGATCGCGTCGACTTTCCCCGAACCGAGCTTCTCGAGGGCTTCCTCACCGTTTTCGGCCATGACCGGAGCGTAGCCCAGCGTGGCAATAGCGTCCGCGAGCTCCGTGCGCTCACGGTCATTATCGTCTACCAAGAGAATCCTGGCTTGGGCGCGCGAGGAGGACATAGCAGCCATTCTATAGAATTTATTCTACAGGACGAAACAGGATTTTCGAGACTGCTTTCTTGCGCTTTGTAACCTGGCCGAAACGAAACCTGTCAAAGGACAGTGCCGGTCAAATCTGGGCGCTCGCGCTGACGGAGGGATATAAGACGGAGTGGATCACCTCTCCCAATTTAAGAAAGTCGTCGTAGTCGGCGGGTTTGCGGAAGTAAACGGCCGCGCCTAGCCGCGCCGTCGCGGTGCGATCGGAGGGCGCGTCCGATGAGGTCACGATCACCACCGGGATGCCTTGAAATTTGGGAAGCGAGTGCAGCCGCTCCAAGACTTGCTCTCCGGTGAATCGGGGCAGATTGAGGTCGAGCAGAATCACGTTGGGAAGAGGTGCGTACTCGGTCTCGATCATGTCGATCCAACGCATCATCCGTTCTCCATCTTTTTGCACCGACAGGACGGCGTCGGGAAACCGCTGCGCCACACAGTCCCGGATGACGAGTTCGTCGGCAGGGTTGTCCTCGACCAGTACCATATGCAAGCGTTCCCGAGGACCGTCCTCGGGAGTGTCCGTGTTACCTTTCTTGCACTCTCTCGACTGGCGGGGGCTGGAGTTGTATGGGTTCATTTCATCTGCCTGGAAGGTTGTCTGCGGGCAGATGTAGCACGCAGGACTTTCGACGGGGCGAGACAATGCACTTTGAAGTCCAATGGTTTACAGGCATTTTGCCTAGGTTGTTTGCCATAGTGTTTGCCGTCTTCCGGTCCTATTCCGTCCTCGGAGCGCCTCCAAGTATGCCAAATGGCCAAGTCAGCCTGTGCAGGATTCGCACAACCCCGCAAATATTACTTTCGGGTTAGGCCGCCCGGTTTTGCCGATTTTAGCTGATTCGGCCTGCGGAGCTCGAAACCTGTTTGGCAGCCGAACTGCACGAGGGACATCCACCCTTGGGCGGGAGCACACTTATGAAGTTTGTCTGCGCGCGCACTATGCCGCCGGAAACGTTGTCTTTTCTAGAGCCTGCCGGTACTGAACCCGAAGACTGGGAGAGTGTGCTCATTGACCGGACGCTGCAAGGCCGCTACGACGCATTTGGCGATCTGGTACAGCCCCATTTGGCATTGTTGAACCGTTATGCCCAGGCTCGTCTTCGAAACCCATGGGAGGCAGAGGATGCCGTGCAGCAATCCGTCCTGCGGGCCTTCCGGCATTTGAGCAAGTTCCGCCGCCAGGCCAGCTTCAAAACCTGGCTTAGCGCGATCGTGTGGAACGAGGTTTCGCTGATACGCCGGCGGCAGGTTTCGCATTCCCGTGAAACGATATGGGGATATGTCACCGCGAAACTCACGGATCTTTCGGGCTCCCCCCATATGCTGTTTCAAAGGCGCCAGGAACTCGACCGCTTGAGGGGCGCGGTGGCTGCGCTGCCGGAGAAGTACAGGCTCGTCATCGAACTGCGCGATTTGAGCGAGCTTAGCGTTGGGGAGACGGCCCGGCGCTTGGCAATAACCACCGCGACGGTGAAGACGCGGCATCATCGCGCGCGCAAGCTTTTGGTGCGGTCCTTTGTGCGACGGCCCGTATAGCCCAGCCGCGTTCCCCTCGAATTCGAAACATCCGGCGCGCACCTGTCCTCTCTTAAGCGTGGGAGTTCGCAGTACACTCCTGACCACGATCGTCTTCGCAGGAACCGTTTCCATGATGGCAGCCAATGCACCCGATTGCGGTCCTCTTCTGCGGATCGAAGGGTTCATTTCCCAGACGTGGACCGCACTGCGCCGGGCCAATACCTCTCCGCTCAAAGCCGCGTCTGATGACAAGGTTGCGAAGACTGGGAACGTGATCGTCTACGTCCCCCGCGACCTGCCTGCGGCGAAAATCGCGTCGCTCCTCCAAAGGCAACTCACGCCGTCGGAGATCCGTCTGGTCTCTGTCCTCCCTCTTCCGGAAGGCGTCGAAGATGTGAAACCAGGTTTGCTTTACCTGCCTCACCCGTACGTGGTTCCCGGCGGCCGCTTCAATGAAATGTATGGTTGGGATAGTTACTTCATCCTGCGGGGACTGCTCCAGGACGGCCGGTTGACGCTCGCCAAGAACATGACGGACAACCTGGTCTTCGAAGTGGAGCATTACGGCAAAGTGCTCAACGCGAACCGGACCTACTATCTCAGCCGGTCCCAGCCTCCTTTCCTGACACAGATGGTTCTCGAAGTATTCCACCGTACCGGAGATGAAGCATGGCTGAAGGGAACCCTGCCCGCGCTAGAAAAGTATTACGACTACTGGACGCGTGAGCCGCATCTGACGCCGTCGACCGAACTCTCGCGCTATGAAGGTGGAGAAGACACCCCGGCTCCCGAAGTTCTCGCCAGTGAGAACGATAACGAAGGACGGAATGACTACGTCCGGGTCCGCCAGTACTACCGGACGCACACCGTAACCGCGTACGACGTTTCGCGGTTCTACGATCGCGATCATGACCGCCTGACGCCGGCTTTCTATCGCGCGGACCGCGCGATGCGGGAATCCGGGCTGGATCCCTCCAGCCGCTTTGGGCCCTTCAGCGTGGCTATCCTGGACTACAACCCCGTCGATCTGAACTGTCTGCTCTACAGGATGGAACAGGATCTTGCGAGTATTCATTCCACCGTGCGGCAGCCCGCCCTCTCCGCCGTATGGGCTGCACGCGCGGAACGCCGGGCGGAAGCCATCAACCGCCTCATGTGGGACGAAAAGGCCGGCCTCTATTTCGATTACGACTTCGTGCATCAGCGCCGCTCCAACTACCCCATGCTCACGGCCTTTTATCCACTGTGGACCGGCATCGCCTCGCCAGATCGCGCGGCCCGCGTCGTCTCCCATCTTCCCGAGTTTGAGCGGGCCGGAGGCCTTCAAACCAGTACCTGGCAGTCCGGCGATCAATGGGACGCCCCCTTCGGATGGGCACCACTGCACTTGATCGCGAACGAGGGGCTGAGGCGCTATGGCTTCCACGGCGACGCCGATCGCATCAGCGCCAAGTTTCTCGCCATGGTCCTTCGCGACTTCACGGAACACGGTACGATCCGAGAGAAGTACGACGTCGTAGCCGCCCGTTCAGACCTCGCCGCAGGCCTGCATTTCGGATACGGAACCAATGAGATCGGCTTCGGCTGGACGAATGCCGCCTTCCTGGTCCTGCTGCACGAACTCTCTCCGCAAGCCCGCGAAGACTTCCGCCAGCGTTGCTCCCAAGGCGTACGGTGATCGAACCTGCTCCTCGATTTTAAATCTTGAAATAGTACCCCAAGCTGTGGTACTACTAAATGGACCGGATGTTAAGCCCCAACTTCAATCGTTGTTCCCATTTTGTCTTCGCGGAGATTGGCAGGAAGGAACGCATGTTTGACGGATGAAGCTTGTTTCAAGCTCATCCAGAGACATGCTGTTGCTGGCGCCCGTGCAGAGCGCTCCTCCAGCATCTTTTTCCGGGATTCAAAGCGACCCCGCTCGCTATAAAGATTTACTTTTCGAAGCCCAAGCCTTTCGCGGCAAGGTGTACCTGGAGGACGGAGCGATCCAAGCCTCTCAACTCACCGATGGGCGTCATGCTGACCCGATTGACGAGAAGAGCTGGCATCTTTTGGTGCTGGACAGCTTTCACCGCATCTGTGGCTGCATGCGGTATTCTCTTCATTCCGCCGGTCGCGGCATTCGAGAGTTAACGGTACTTCGTTCCGCTCTTGCCCGCTCGCCTCAATGGGCGCAGGAAGTGGAAACGGCTCTCCATGCCGAGGTCGCCATGGCGGAACAACAGGCCCATGGGATTGTGGAGGCCGGGGGATGGGCACTCAGCAAGGAGATCCGAGGGACCGTCGAGGCCCTTCGGATGGCGCTGGCCAGCTTCGCAATCTGCGAGGAGTGGGGCGGGGCCATAGGGCTCAGCACCGTCACGGAGCGCCATTGCTCCGCTTCTATCTTGAGGCGGATCGGAGGTCGCTCTCTGGAATCGAACGGCTCGCCTTTGCCGACGTACTACGACCCCCAATACGACTGCCGCATGGAGTTACTTCGCTTCCACTCCTGGGCTCCCAATCCCCGTTATCGCGTGTGGGTTGAGCAGATTCAGGCGGAATTGCGACGCATCCCGGTCATTACGCCGGCCTGTCGGACCTACGCTGCATCGTTCGGCTGAATGTAGGGCGGGTGATAGCTCGCCGGAAACCAGGGCGAGGCGGGGTCTATCGAGATCTCCACGAGGTACCCAAAGTCATCACTTGTGCAGGAATTGACACACCCTCGCACCGAGCCGCCAGGAGCCGCTAAATCCACGATCGTGCCTTCGGGGATTTCCTTGACCGTTTGCATAAGTCCTCCGGAATCCCATACTTCCAGGAGGATGGCACACTCGGAAAAGGCCGGCGGGACCGTCTTTAACGGGAGCATGTCAAGGCAAAGATGATGGCCGGAACTCACGAAAAACCCTATCTCCCATAACGTTACAGCAATTTCAGTTCCAGGAGAAGGGGGTTCCCAAAAGAAAAAAGCGACCGAAAAAACCCCGAGGCGAGGCTCCTTCGGTCGCTTAAGAAAGCGCAAGTCGGTGACTTGGCGCGGAGGAAACTACGTTCTGGCTTTGTTCCGGCGGCGGAACATGCCAAGCGCCACGAGGCCGAACCCGATGCCGACCATGGAAGCCGTGCTCGGCTCAGGAACTGAGGCTGCCGAGGCGATGATCGTGCCGGACCAGGAGTTCGAGAACACGCCGCCCGGAGTCTGAGCATTCGCTGTTACGGTAGCAATGTCGGTGTTCGCGTACTGGCCAGTGAGGATGGCGTCAAACGTCGATTTCGAGTTATCGGCCGTGTTGGTAATCGTGCCGAGCACATTCATCGTCACCGACACGTTGCCGTTGCTCGCATTCAACTGAAACGGTCCGACGCACTGCTGCGTGGCGGTCGTGGTGCACGTTGCGAGTTCGAGGAGAGTCGCTGTGAAATCCCACGTCGGATGTCCCGTTACGACCAGATAATTGTCGATCGATACCGCTGCTCCCGGCGGCAAATAGGTATACGGCGACGCCGGCGGCGTATGGTCGGTGACGTTCAGGATCGTTCCCACGTCCGCGTTCGTCAGTACCGAGAAAGTGTTCGATCCCGGTCCGCTGACTCCGAAGTCGCCGGTAGCCGTGGCGGCCCCGGAGCAAGTCGTGTCCGCCTGAGTGCAAAACCGGATGAAGTCTGCTCCCGTGTTTTGAAACACCAGGACGCCAGGGCCGGAAATCCCGAAGGTCCCGAAAATAGGCGTGGCGGAGGCCAGCGCAGGTAGCAACACCATCGCCGCAAGTGCGGGTAGGGTGCTCCCCCTCCGAAGGCTCCGAATACTGAAAGTCATGCGATCCTCCTTCTTTCGTTAGCAAAGGCCGGATCTTGACCCGGCTCTCGAGTTCGATTTTGCCAACCATTCCGGTACGTCGATACTCGGAATGCTGCCCGCGAACCACCTGGGAAAATTACTGGCACGCCTTGCATTCTTCTCAGGAGGTTCGCCGATTTGGTTACGGCACAAGAGGCGTTTGAATAGGGGGCGTACTGACTCACGAAGGCCGCCGTAAACGCCGATCCAAGAAGTACATCGACGAATCGATGTGAGGAGAAAGCTAAAAGATGACCCTCGTGCCCCATTCAGATGTATCTCAGGGTCGGCTGGTATTGCTTGCTCCTCAAGGTGCGTTCGTGCCGAGCAGTTTCGCCAAAACGGAAGTCAGTTCGTGGAGGCATGAGCAGTTACTGCGCGGCATGCAGCGCTTGCGGGCGAAGCTCTATTTGGAGGATGGCGCGATCCGGCCGGCGGACATATGCGCGGATGGATCGCATCGGCACCCCGACGACATGCGGGCGTGGCATCTGCTGTCGCTGAGTTCCACCGGAGAGGTTCGTGGCTGTGCCCGTTACTTGGCCCACCCGAACACGGTTGCGTTTGCACAACTGGGCGTGCGGAGCGCGGCGTTGTCCCGCTCCGGAGATTGGGGTCTGGCTCTACGCGCGGCCATCGACGCGGAGGTCCGCCAGGCCAAGGCTCGCGGAATTTCCTTCGTTGAGGTGGGCGGCTGGGCACTCGATCCAGCGGCGCGAAATACGCGTGAGGCGTTGCGCATCGCGCTGGGCGCCTATAGTCTGGCGCGGGTTCTCGGTGGCTGCATCGGCATCACAACGGCCACCGTCCGGCACTGCTCCGCGGCAATCTTGCGCCGGATCGGCGGACGACCCCTACGAAACCGCGCGGTGGAGTTGCCGTCTTACTACGATCCGCAATACTCCTGCGATATGGAAGTGCTTCGCTTCGATTCGACCGAGCTCAACCCGCGGTTTGAAAGTTGGGTGAACGAGTTGTGCGGCTATCTGCAAACCAGCGTTGTGATCCAGCGGGAACTGCCGGCAGCAGCGCCGGCGTCCGCGAGTTTCGGACTTGGACGCGCCTTGGTCCACGCAGTACAATAGAGACGTTTCGGCAGTCAGGGGCCGCAAGAGGTCCGGGTGCGTTCATGTTTCCGCCGCATCTGGAGGAGAGTTCGGTCCCACATGCTTGAACAGGCTGCCGTAAGGGAGTGGACGGCGATTCTCGGGAGCGATCATTTGATCACCGAGGCCAGCCGGCTCCAGGCCGCATCCACCGCGACCTTCGCGATCGATCGCCACGTCCCTGCAATTCTCCGACCCGCTGATCGCGAGCAGGTCCAGCGCCTTCTTTGTATCGCCTCGCGTTTTCGGATTCCCGTCTATCCGGTGAGCAGCGGAAAGAACTGGGGCTATGGTTCAGGCGTCCCCGCGTCCGACGGCTGTGTCCTGCTGGATCTCAGCCGGATGAACCGCATTGTCGATTTTCACGAGGAACTCGGCTACGTCACATTGGAGCCGGGCGTCACGCAAAAACAGCTGATCGAGTTTCTCCGGCTGCGCAAGTCCCGCCTGTGGATGGATGGAACCGGGTCGAGCCCGGAATGCAGCTTGATCGGCAACACTCTCGAACGCGGCTTCGGCCACACCCCGTACGGCGATCACTTCGGCAATGTGTGCGGGTTCGAGGTCGTCTTGGGGAATGGAGAAGTGCTGGAGACCGGGGGCGCGCGTTTTCCGCACTCGGCATCGGCTCCGGTGTACCGCTGGGGTCTGGGTCCCAGCCTGGACGGTCTGTTCGCGCAATCGAACCTCGGTGTGGTGACGCGCATGACATTCTGGCTGATGCCGGCTCCGGAGTATTTTCAAGCGTTCTTCTTTCGCTGCGACAGGGAGGATGCCCTGCCGGGAATCATCGACTCTCTGCGCCGTTTGCGGATGGGCGGCACTCTGCGCAGCGCCATGCACATCGCGAACGACTACAAAGTTCTGGGCGGGCTCCAACAATATCCTTGGAAGGAAACCAACGAGGCGACGCCGCTCCAACCCGAACAAATGCGAGCCTTCCGGCAACGCTTGAATTTTGGAGCGTGGAACGGCTCCGGGGGACTGTACGGGACGCGAGCGCAGGTCGCCGAAGCTCGCCGCTTGCTGCGCCGCGAGCTCTCCGACAAGGTCAATCGCCTGCAGTTCCTGGACGATCGTAGGCTGGCGCTGGCTTCGCGCTTCTCCGGCCTGTTCAGCTTGGTCAGCCGCTGGGATTTGAGCCGTGCACTGGAACTGGTCCGCCCGGTGTACGGTTTGATGAAGGGCGAGCCCACATCACAGCCGCTCGCCAGCACCTATTGGCGGAAGCGAACGCGCCCGCCCTCGACGATGGACCCTGATCGGGACGGCTGTGGACTGCTGTGGTGCGCCCCGGTGGCTCCTGCGGAAGGCGGTCACGCCAAAGCCCTGGCGACGCTTGCGTCTGAAATCCTTCTTCGCCACGGTTTCGAGCCGATGCTCTCCATCACGCTGATCACAGACCGCGCTTTAATCTGCGTGGTCTCCATCACCTACGATCGCGATACGCCCGGCGAAGATCAGCGGGCCCTGTTCTGCTACGACGAGCTGCAGGATCAGCTCGCGAGGAAGAATTATGTGCCTTACCGACTGGGGATCCAGTCTATGCGCCAGATGGACGCCCGGGGCTCCTATGGGAAATTTCTGGGGGCTATTAAGTCTGCGGCGGACCCGGCAGGAATCCTGTCACCAGGCCGTTATGATTCTACGCAAGGCGAGTCGGCACAAACTTCCGAGTGACATGCCAAAACTTGCGCATAAGTTCGGGGGCACAGGGAAGGCGAACAACGACGCAAAGTGCAGAAGTGACGACGGTTAGGCGGCCCCCCGAATCTGGCTACCAACATGCTTTCAAATCCGTCATGTCAGGTGACCGGCCGATCGTCTGGGTGGCCGACGACGATGAGACCACCCAGGATTACCTCAGGGAATTCCTGTGTGCGGAGGGCTTTGCTCCCCAATGCTTCGATTCCGGCGAGCCGTTGCTGCGTACCTTGGCCAAAGGAGAGACTCCGTCGCTGTTGATCCTGGACATACGGATGCCTCGGGTCGGTGGTCTTGAGGTTCTCGAGCGATTGGAAGAATTGCATCGCCGTATCCCGGCGATCGCCCTGTCCGGGGTCCGCGACGTGTCGATTGCCGTGAAAGCCATGCGCTTAGGAGCATCGGATTATTTATTGAAACCATTGAACCGGTTGGAGTTGAAGATCTCGATCGGGCAGGTGCTGGGTCTGAATTTGAATGGTGACGCAACGTCTGTCGAGGAGCAACCTCCGGCCACGGCATGGGATTCGGAAAACAAAGCCATGGTCCGGATCAAAGCGATCGGCGATCAGGTGGCGCAAGCGGACGTGCCGGTGCTCATTCTGGGTGAATCGGGCGTGGGCAAGGAAGTGCTCTCCCGGTATATCCACCGGCAATCCGGCCGCGCCGACCCTTTTGTCCGGGTGAATTGCGCGGCACTCCCCTCAGATCTGCTGGAGTCGGAATTGTTCGGTCACGAGCGCGGCGCGTTCACCGGAGCTTCCCGGGAGAAGCCTGGCAAGATCGAACTCGCGGGACGCGGGACGATCATGTTCGACGAGATCGCGGAAATGGGTCCGCAACTGCAAGCCAAACTCCTCCACGTGCTTCAAGATGGCGAATATTCCCGCCTCGGGGGAACGGTCACCCAGCGGTCCGAGGCACGGGTGCTCGCGGCGACCAACAAGCCCCTGCACCGGATGGTTGCCGCCGGAACCTTCCGCGAGGATCTCTACTTCCGTCTGAATGTCATCACGATCGAGATCCCGCCTCTGCGCGAGCGCCGTGAGGATATTCGGCCGCTAGCGCAGCAATTTTTGGATAAGTACCGCGACAAATACACCAGCGACATCTTGCAGTTGCCGGAGGAACTGGCCGAGGCGTTCGAGAACTTCTCCTGGCCCGGCAATGTTCGTCAACTGGAGAACCTCGTCCGTCGGTTTCTCATTCTCCCTGACGTCCCGCAAGCCCTGGCGGAGCTTCAGAGAGCGGGAGCTCCCGAAGACCTGCTCCCCGCCCGCTCCTCCTCACTTCTCCATCTCTCCGCGCAGGCCGCAGAGCGCACCGAACTGGAACTGGTCCTACGGACTCTAGAGGAAGTGAATTGGAATCGAAAGCGCGCGGCGGGCAAGTTGAATATCTGCTATAAAACCTTGCTCAACAAGCTGAGGAAGTGGCAACTGGTCGCCCCCGGCCAGGCGTCCCGCCGCTCTCCAACACCCACCGCCCTTGCTGCCCGAGTCAGTCCCCGCTAGTAAAACAACCAGGTACCGGTACGTTCATTTCCTAGTTTCCTCCATACCATAAATGTGTCAATATGTTCTCGCACCGGAAGGTGTGGTAGTAAGATAGGAACCCTAGTACCGCCTAAGTGGAACCCCCATTCCACTTCGTTCCATAGTTTGCCTTTTCTTTCACCCCAGTATCTAACAGTAAATTGTCGATAAGCTACTGATTTTACTTGCACCTCGTCCGTCGATCCCCTCCGCCACCTCATTGGAGGAAGGCTTGCTTATACCACTGCGTCGTCGGAGGAATCGACACCAAATGAGGCAAACTGCTTTGAAGGAGGCGCCCCGCCCAGCGGAGGCTGCTCGTGATGAAGTAGACCGGCTCCGCGGACTCACATCCTATCTGTTGACCGCTCAGGAACTGGAGCGCAAGCGGATATCGAGGGAGATTCACGATGATCTCCTGCAGAGGCTCGGCATACTCGAGATTCAGTTGGAACGGATGACGCAAGCATCCGCCCCCGAAGGCAGGTTGGGCTCGGAACTGCAGGCCCTGCGATCGATGGTGGCCAGCCTCACTGACGATCTGCATCGCATCTGTTACGGGCTCCACCCCGCGCTGTTGGACACGCTAGGGCTTGCGCCCGCGATCGAGTTCCTGTGCGAAGAGTGCACTCGAATGCGAGGGTGTGAGATTACATTCTTCCAGCGCGGAATCTTCCAGGCGTCGGCAAATGAGTCGTTGTGTCTCTACCGGGTCGTGCAGGAAGCCCTTCACAATATCGCCAAGCATGCGCACGCCGAAAAGGCGTCCGTACTGCTGATGGGGTCGCGTCACTGTATCCGCGTGGTGATCGAGGACGCCGGATGCGGATTCGATCTGACGCGGAAAGGCGTGCGCTTCGGCCTCGGGCTGACGTCCCTTCGCGAACGCGTCCACCTGCTGGGCGGGCGTTGCGAGATCTGGTCCAGCCCCGGCGAGGGAACCCGGATCACCGTCTCCGTGCCTGTCGAAGCCATGCGCGACGGAGCAGAGACCTCGACAGTCCTGTCCCCCATTCCTTTGGCAGGGGCCGCGCGTCTTTCGCCTAGCGGTCCCTGAGGGCGCCCTCCCAGGTGCACGCCCATCGGGGCGGAAACTTGAGGCAAAAGAAACGTGACGTGTCGGCCCATGCGGGACAAAACCCTGCCGCGGACGGTTATGCGGCCGCTGGAGGCGCGTCACGCCCCCCTGGGGAGCTGGGAAGGCCGGAAGCTGCTCATCGACCCTGACCGATGGGCGGCCACGGGACCCGGTTCCCCGGGACTTAGAGAAAAAGAGAGTTGCTGGAGCCGCCATGCCATCGCCCGCTCAATCACCAAGTCGCGACGAAGCGCCGAAACGTCCCGCCGTGGCGATCGCCGACGACCATCTCTTGATGGCCGAAGGCCTCGCCAAACTCGTCGCCGAAGAATTCGAGGTGGTAGGCAAAGCCGATAGCGGGCGAGCCTTGCTCGAAATCGCGGCGCGGACCCCGCCCGATCTGGCCCTGATCGACGTGTCCATGCCGGAACTTACCGGAATGGAAACCACCCGCGAGCTTCTCAAGATCGCGCCGCATTGCAAAGTGATTCTGATCACGATGCATGCCCAGCCAGCCATGGTGCGGGAAGGATTTCGCGTCGGCGCCTCCGGTTTTGTGCTGAAGCGATCGGCGGCGGCGGAGCTCATCGCAGCGATGTGGGAAGTGCTGAGCGGAAATGCATACGTGAGTTCGTCCATCGCCAAAGATGCCCTGTCATCACTGTTAGCTCCGGCTCCCCAATTGACCTCGCGGCAGCGTGAAGTACTGAGTTTGGTGGCGGCGGGTAAATCCGCGAAGCAAATTGCAAGTCACCTCCACATTGCCGTGAAGACCGCGCAATTTCACAAGACCAGTATTATGCAACGGCTCGGCGCGCATACTACGGCCGAGTTGGTGAAATATGCGATCGACCACGGCCTAACCTCTTAGTCATTCGAGTCCGTCCCGGTTTCGCTCGCGGCGAGGAAACGACATGCGGGAGTATTGCCTGAGATCCAGGCTCTGCGGCTACACTGAAAGAGACTGGAGACGCGCATGCCCGCTTGCACCCACCTGCACCAGATCCACAAGGTTGCGCAAAAAACCAACGGTTGCGAGGAGTGCTTGAAGACTGGCGACACCTGGGTGCACCTTCGTCTGTGCCTTACGTGCGGACAAGTGGGTTGTTGTGACTCCTCCAAAAACAAGCACGCCACCAAACATTTCCACGCCGTTCATCACCCTCTGGTACGATCGCTCGAGCCGGGCGAGGATTGGATTTGGTGTTACATCGACGAAGTGGTCGTGCAGTAGGTGCCTCAACCATGCCGGAGACCGAACAAGAACAGCAGATGTTCCCGACGCTGGATGATGCACAGCTCGCGCACTTGGCGGAGTTCGGGCAACAAGGTCAAGCCGAAGCGGGGGCGATCCTTTACGATCAGGGCGACTCAGCGCACGGCATCTTCGTCGTGCTTGAAGGCAGCGTCGAAATCACCGGTATTTCGCGCAACGAATCCTCGGCGAGGGTGCTCACGCGCGGAATGTTCACCGGGGAGGTGAATCAGCTTTCCGGAAGGCGCAGCCTGGTCCGATGCCGGACGCGCGAAGCGAGTTTGATCCTCGAAATCGGCCGGCAGAGCGTGCGCCGGCTTTTTCAAACCGATCCGACCCTGGGTGATATCTTCCTGCGAGCGTTCCTGCTGCGCCGAACATATCTCATCGCCCACTCTGCCGGCGACGCGTTGTTGATCGGGTCCAGCCATTCCGGGGACACGTTGCGTCTCCGCGGCTTCCTTACCCGAAACGGCCATCCGCACACCTACATTGATGTGGAGCGCGACCCCGACTTTCAGACCATCCTGGATCAATTCGCGCTGGGCGTCGAGGACATCCCGGTTCTGGTCTGCCGCGGCGAACTGGTGCTTCGGAATCCGACGAACGCGGAGGCGGCGGAATGTTTCGGATTGAATACGGGAATTGACGAGGCTGGCATTTACGACCTGATCGTGGTGGGAGCGGGGCCCAGCGGTCTGGCGGCGGCGGTCTACGGAGCATCGGAAGGGCTGAAGGTCCTGGTGGTGGAGAGCACGGCGCCCGGCGGACAAGCGGGATGTAGTTCCCGCATTGAGAATTACCTCGGTTTCCCTAATGGGATCTCGGGCCAAGAGCTCGGGAGCCGGGCTTTCGTGCAGGCGGAGAAGTTTGGAGCACACATCGCCGTCGCCCGGTCCGCTCGATCGCTGAAATGCGCCCGGCCTCCTTATACCGTCGAGCTGGACGATGGAAATTCTATCCAGGCTCGCAGTGTCGTGGTGGCTGCGGGCGCACAATATCGCAGGCTGCCTCTGGCCAACATCTCACAGTTTGAGGGAGCCGGCATCTATTATGGCGCGACCAACGTGGAGGCCCAACTTTGCAGCAATGCAGAGGTGGTGATTGTCGGAGGAGGGAACTCCGCCGGCCAGGCCGCGATGTTCCTGTCGGCGCACGCCAAGCAGGTGCACCTATTGGTGCGTCGCGGCGGACTGGAAGACACCATGTCGAAATACCTGATTTCGCGCATCGAAGCCTGCTCCGAAATTACGTTCCACCCCTACACGGAGGTGGAGGCGTTAGAGGGCGAGGCCCATCTGGAACGTGTCCGATGGCGGCAGACTCAAACCGGGGAGACCGAGACCCGCAACATCCAGCACCTGTTTCTGATGACGGGCGCTTTTCCCAACACCGCCTGGCTGGACGGATGCCTGAAGTTGGACGACAAACAGTTCATCAGGACGGGCGCGGACCTGGGATCGGACTGGCCGCTCGAGCGCCGTCCTCCGTATCTGCTGGAAACCAATCTTCCCGGAGTATTCGCCGTGGGCGACATACGCTCCGGAAGCGTGAAACGAGTGGCCTCCGCGGTGGGAGAAGGGTCCATGGCGGTTCAATTTGCCCATAGGGTTCTCGCCGAGTAAATCGTCACGAATTTCCTGGTTCAAGAGGCTTGGTGTCCGCATCTATAGGAAGGTGGCGTCCCGATGAACTACTCATTCGACGCGATTATTATCGGCACGGGCCAGGCGGGCCCCCCGTTGGCGGCCCGTTTGACGGCAGCGGGGATGAAGGTCGCCGTGGTGGAACGCGGCCGCTTCGGAGGGACCTGCGTCAACACCGGATGCATTCCCACCAAGACAATGGTCGCAAGCGCTTACGCTGCGCATATGGCGCGCCGGGCCGCCGATTTTGGCGTCGTGATCGACGGCGGGGTCAGCGTCGACATGAAACGGGTGAAGCAACGCAAGGATCAAGTCTCAGGGATATCGAATTCCGGTGTGGAGTTCTCCTTGAAACATATGGTCAATTGCACGGTCTTTCAGGGCCACGCACGTTTTCAGGGGCCTCACGAAGTCAGCGTCGGCGCCGACAGACTGTCTGCGAACCGGATCTTCCTCAACGTTGGTTGCCGCGCGGTGGTGCCGCCCATTCCGGGGCTTGACCAGGTCCCGTATCTGACGAACAGCTCCATGATGGAAGTCGACTACCTGCCGCGGCATCTTGTGATCGTGGGCGGAAGCTACATTGGTTTGGAATTCGGGCAGATGTTCCGGCGCTTTGGCAGCGAGGTCACGATTCTGGAGCAAGGATCGCGTCTGATTCCACGCGAGGATCCGGATGTCTCCGACGCGATCCGCGAGATCCTGGAACTGGAGGGTGTCGACATTCGCACGAACGCGAAGGTCCAGCGCGTGGCCCGGCAAGGGACCGGGATCGGGGTCAGCATCGAGAGCGCCGGCCAAGTTCAGCAGGTAGCAGGCTCGCATGTTCTGCTCGCAATCGGAAGGCGACCGAACACGGATGACCTGGGTTTGGACAAAGCCAGTGTTGTTACCGATTCCCGCGGCTACGTCCAGGTGGACGATCAACTGCGTACCAACGTCGAAGGCATCTGGGCCATGGGCGATTGCAACGGGAAAGGTGGATTCACGCATACCTCCTATAACGATTTTGAGATCGTGGCAGGCAACCTGTTGGACAACGACCCGCGGCGCGTGAGCGATCGGATTCCCGTCTACGGGCTGTTTGTCGATCCACCGCTCGGCCGGGTGGGGATGACGGAAGCGGAGGTTCTTCAAAGCGGCCGTAAGGCGCTGATCGGAAAACGGCCCATGACTAAGGTCGGGCGGGCCGTGGAAAAAGGGGAATCGCAGGGCTTCATGAAGATCGTGGTGGACGCCGAGACCCGTGAAATCCTGGGCGCCGCTCTTTTGGGGACCGGAGGCGATGAAGCGGTCCACTGCATCGTGGACGTGATGTATGCCAAGGCGCCTTATACGGTGATTCAACGCGCTGTCCACATTCATCCAACGGTCTCCGAGCTCATCCCGACGATGTTGGGTGAACTCAAGCCGCTGGTTGCTTAGTAGAGAGGAGAATCCGTGCTCGCTGCATCTGAAGATGTTGAGGTTCGCTACAAACTCCTGGATCGCCTCGCAGAGGCCCGGTTGCAGACGGATCGCCTGTTCGATCTGGTGCGTGCGAACGCACTCTACGACCGTCCGATCCCCGAACGGCATCGAATCGTTTTTTACATGGGGCATCTGGAGGCGTTCGATTGGAACCTTCTTCAGCCCCGGATCCCGGGGGTGAAGGTTTTCGATCCCGAGTTCGATCGTCTCTTTGCGTTCGGAATCGATCCGGTAGATGGCGGTCTGCCGTCGGATCGACCCTCAGATTGGCCCGCGCGGCCAAGAGTCGAGGCCTATCGCAGCCGGGTTCGCGCGACTCTTGACGCGGGGCTCGCCACCGCGGAGGAGTTATCTCCCACTCTTCTGCATGTCGCCGTGGAGCACCGGCTCATGCACGCCGAGACTCTGGCATACATGCTCCACCAACTTGCGTTCGACCGGAAGCTACCGGAGGCCCAGGTGGCGACCCTCGTGTTCGATGCGGTGCGGGCAGAGATGATCGAAATCCCCGGCGGCCGCGTGACTCTTGGGATCGCGCGGACGGACCCCGCGGGCTTCGGATGGGACAACGAATACGACGCTCTCGTCTGCGATGTGCCTGGCTTCCGTATTGATCGCTACAAAGTCACCCACGGCGAATACCTCAACTTCATGGAAGCGGGCGGTTATCGGCAGCAAGGCTTGTGGACTCCGCAAGGGTGGGACTGGAAAACGCGGGAGCAAATCGAAGCGCCGCTGTTTTGGACCCGCATCAGTGGTGCGTGGCACTATCGCGGCATGTTCGAGGCGAGTCCTTTGCCGCTCGATGCCCCGGTCTACGTGAGTCACGCCGAGGCGAGCGCGTATGCGGCATGGTCGGGAAAGCGGTTGCCCACGGAAGCCGAGTGGCATCGCGCCGCGTACGGTTCCCCTGAAAATGTGGAGCGTGAATTTCCCTGGGGCTCCGATCTACCCGAGGCGCGCCATGGCTACTTCAACGGAGCTCGTTGGGATCCCTCGCCGGTGAAGGCTTTCCCCGCCGGAGCCAGCGCGTTTGGCGTCGAAGGCTTGCTGGCGAACGGCTGGGAATGGACCGCGACCGTCTTCGAACCGTTCCCTGGTTTTCAGGCGTTTCCGTTCTATGAAGGCTACTCCAAGAATTTCTTTGATGGCCTGCATTTTGTGCTCAAAGGCGGTTCGCCACGCACGGAGCGATGCATGCTCCGCCGTTCCTTCCGCAACTGGTTTCAGCCGCACTATCAAAACGTCTACGCCGGATTCCGGTGCGCCCGGTAAATCTTCCGCTCAAGGACTCTTCATGCCTACCAACACGATTCTCGCCGACCCTGCCCTCGAGTTCGCAACAGATGTTCGGGAAGGTCTCGTCCGGCCGCGCCAGAAAGAGCTCCCGTCGAAATACCTCTACGATACGCTCGGCTCGCGGCTTTTCGATGTCATCGCGGAGTTGCCGGAGTACGGGTTGACCCGCGCCGATGAGCGCTTACTCCGCGGTCATGCCGGTGACATTGTCCGCCGAGTCCCCGGCGATGTGATCGTGTGCGAATTGGGTAGCGGCAGTGGGAAGAAAACGCGCTGGATTTTGGAAGCGATCTCGCGGCGCCGGCGGACGTTCTACTTCCCGATCGAAATCTCTCCCACCGCCCTGGATGTGTGCCGGCGAGAGCTGGCGGACATTGATTCGATAGGAATCGTGGGCCTGGAGCGCGAATATCTGGATGGGCTGCGTGAGGTTTCCGCACGCAGGCGTGAAGGTGAGCGTATCCTGGTGCTGTTCCTGGGCAGCACCATTGGGAACTTCAGCGCTCCCGCCGATCGGGATTTCCTGGTGGATGTCCGCCGGATCCTGAAACCGGGCGACGCGCTGCTGCTGGGGACCGATCTGGAAAAGCCGCTTACTCAGCTGATCGAGGCGTACGACGATCCCTTGGGCGTAACGGCTGCCTTCGACCTGAATCTGCTGGCCCGCATCAATCGGGAGTTGGAAGGATGCTTCGATCTCACCCAGTTCCAGCACGTGGCGCGCTTCAACTCCGAAACGCGAAGCGTCGAGATGCACCTGCGGTCTAAGCGGAGCCAAACGGTGGAGATCCGCAGGGCGAACTTCGTCGCCGCCTTCGAAGAAGGCGAAACGATTTGGACGGAGAACAGTCACAAATATTCGCTGGCCGAGGTGGCGCTTATGACGGAGGCCGCAGGATTTGAGTGTACCGGCCAGTGGATCGATAAGGAGTGGCCCTTCGCCGAGACCCTGCTGACGGTGAGGAACGTGGAATAATGCAGCCATGCCCCTGATCGAATTCCGCGATGTCTCCTACGAAGTCGCGGACAGGCGGATTCTCTCTGGAGTCAATCTCAGCATCGAGACCGGTGAGACTTTGGTGCTCCTGGGGCGAAGCGGTTCGGGCAAGACGACGGCGCTTAAGCTGACCAACGGAACTCTGTTCCCGACCGAAGGTCAGGTCCTTGTGGAAGGTCGATCTACGCGCGAATGGGACCCCATAAAATTGAAGCGCCGCATGGGATACGTGATCCAGGATGTCGGCCTGTTCCCGCACTTCACGGTGGCTCGCAACGTCGGCTTGGTGCCGCGGCTTGAAGGCTGGACCGAAAGCGACATCGAGCGCCGCGTGGATCAACTCCTGCACAAGGTCGGAATGCCCGCCGCCGAATTCCGGAGCCGGTACCCGAGGCAGCTTTCCGGCGGACAGCGCCAAAGGGTGGGCGTGGCGCGGGCCCTGGCCGCCGATCCTCCGATCCTCCTCTTTGACGAGCCCTTCGGTGCGCTCGATCCGGTAACGCGATGGGAATTACAACAGCAGTTCCTCGAATTGCAGCGCGAGTTCGGGAAGACGTCCCTGTTCATCACGCACGACGTTCGGGAAGCGGTACGGCTGGGAAGCAGAATCGCCTTGCTGGCCGGCGGTTCCGTGGAGGCCGTCTCCACGCCGGCTGACTTTCCTCACGCGCAAACGGAGGAAGCGCGCGCCTTCCTGGCGTGTCTGTAGGTCTCCCCGGAGGTATATGCGTTCCGATCTCACCAGCGACATTATTCATCTCACCGGGGAGCATCTCTCGCTGGTCGGAATCTCTGTCGCGATCGCCATCTTGCTCGGTGTGCCCCTCGGCATCCTGGTGGCGCGGCGCACCGGATTGCAGCGCTGGGTTCTCGGGTTATCGAGCGTCGTGCAGACCGTCCCCAGTCTTGCTTTGTTCGGATTTCTCATCCCCATCCCCTTCATCGGAGGAATCGGTCCAAGGACCGTGATCGTGGCGCTCGTTTTGTACGCGCTGCTCCCTATCCTTAGAAATACGTTTGTCGGAATCGTCAGCGTCGATCCGGCCGTGTGCGACTCCGCGATCGCTATGGGGATGACGGACGGCCAGCTTCTGCGCCAAGTCCAGCTTCCTCTCGCCGCCCGCACGATCATCGCGGGAATTCGAGTGGCCACGGTGACCACCATCGGTACCGCGACCATCGCCGCTGCCATCGGAGGTGGGGGACTCGGAGTGTTTATTTTTCGCGGTGTCGCCTCCGTGGATACCGCTCAAATTCTTGCCGGAGCGATACCGGCTGCCGTGATCGCACTGCTTGCGGACGGAGGATTGGGATGGCTGGAAAAAAGACTTTCGCCGGCATAGCGGCGCTTCTGACTCTATGCAGCTGCGCGAGGCACGCCTCGCAACCGGCGATCCGCGTAGGCTCGAAGAATTTCACCGAACAAGTGGTGCTCGGCGAGATCATCGCCCAGCATTTGGAGCATCGTCTGCACCGGAATGTGGAGCGTGACCTGAACCTGGGCGGCACGTTGCTCGCGCATCAAGCGCTCCTCAGCCGTCAAATCGATCTCTATCCCGAATACACCGGAACCGCACTGGCCGCGGTCCTCAAGGACCCGCTCGACACCGATCCCCCGGCAGTATTCGCGCGAGTGCATGCCGAGTATCTCCAGAAATTTCAAATCGAGTGGCTGGATCCACTCGGTATCGACGACAGCTTCGCCATGGTCGTGAACGGACCTGAAGCGCGCGCCCACCACGTAGAGACGCTGACCGACGCATCGAAGGCGTCGGCGCCGTGGACTCTCGGTGTCGGCTACGAGTTCGAGCAGCGCGCGGACGGATTGGCCGCTCTCGAAAAAGCCTACGGCCTGCGCTGGCAGGGTAAACCTAAGACCATGGACCTAGGGCTGTTGTACAAAGCGCTGGAGCAGGGGCAGGTGACGATGATTGCCGCGAACGCCACTGACGGAATGCTCTCCAAAATGGACCTTCAGGTTTTGGGCGACGACCGGCACGTGTTTCCGCCCTATCAGGTGTGCATCGCTGCCCGGCAGGATTCCCTGCGCGAGACCCTCGGTTTACGCGAGGCGCTGCTCGAACTGTCCGGCAAGTTCACGAATCAGAAAATGCAGAACCTCAACTTCCAGGTGGACGCTCAGCACCGGCCCGTCGCGCAAGTGGCGGGAGACTTCTTGCGACAGGCCGGGCTGGAGTGATTCGGAAGTACCTTGCGAACTCGGTGAATTGCCGCGAGACTACGCCACTTGCAAGTCTTTACAAATTTCGATCAGGCGCGTGGCCAACTCTTCAAATTCCGAAAGGTGTCGTGGTTTTTGCCAGTAGTCGGCTCCCATCCTTCGAAGCTCCGCTTCTTCGGGGGGGCTCGCGATTGTCGTGGTGACCACGACGTGGATGTGACTGAGGACCGGTTCTTCCCGGAGGGCACGAAGCACTTCCAATCCGTCATGTCGGGGAAGGTGCAAGTCCAGCACGATGACGCAAGGGTGTTTTTCCCCCTTCCTCTGATTCTGAATGAATTGAAGAGCCCGTTCTCCGTCGGCCAGGATTTCGAGAACGAAATCCTCTTCCAAGTTTTCGAGCGCCCGGCGTAGAAAATAGACGTCGGATGCGTCATCCTCGACCACTAGAATTCTCACAGACATGTGGAATTCCCCCCCACCGCGCTGGCCAGCTTCTGCAATTCATAGTAATACCGCGAGCGCTGGAGAATCTCTCTGGCGTTGGCAGGCATATGGTTCCGGAGCCATAAGACGGTCGCTGTCGAGTCCGGCATGACGGTGCCGGACGAAGGATAGGAGGCGCCCCTCAGGAGACGGTACGCGTCAGAATCAGGCCCGAGAATTTCATCCATCGGCCTTCGAAGCGCAACTTCAAGGTGGCGATTCGATTGGGCAGGGATCAGGTGGGAATGGGTACAGAGCACATGGTCCAACGAGGCGAGGGGAAGGTCCGTCCCGAAAACATCGATGTCATACGCGCAGTTCAGACTGAAGCAGGATTTCCCCAAGAGCCTGTTCCACAATTGTTCCAGACGAGCCGCAGCCGCGAATTGGCGGGTTTTCCAGAGGATTCCCACCATTTCTCCATATGCCCGGAGCCCGTAGCCCGGCTGGAGTCCCTTCCTGTGCCCGATGACTCTTTTCACCGTGGCTTCGAAAAGATGCGCGTCCGGCCATCTTCGCCGCATGAACCGGGAAAGCGTCCCGGCGGCGTCGCAGAAGATGAGGCGGCCGCTGGCGAGGAGCGATGGTGTTTCGAATCCCAGCCGGCCCAACCGGTGGGAGAACAATTCCAAGTGCTCCGGAGTGGCGATCAACACTGCCGCCTCGCCGCCTCGCAAACCTTCGGCAACATAGCTGCCCACATTTTCCGTGAGCTCCCCATCGGACTGGTAGAGCTGCGCGAAATGCCCACCGGAATGCGGCCTTTCCAAGAGCCGCCTCCATGGGGACCTCGATTCGCCTTCCCTGTTTATCATTAGTCCTGCTCTCCTCTGTCCTGCCTTCCTCGGAGTATCTCGATGACGACGCGCGACAGGTTGAGGTATTCGGCCAGGTTGGAGGGTTTGCGGAAGTAGGCCTGCGCGCCCAAGGCGGACACCGCTCTTCGATCGGCGGGAGAATCGGAGGATGTGACCACTACGATCCGGCTCGGAGAGCAGCCGTAGCGATAACGGATTTGCGTGAGAACGTCGAGCCCGGGGGTCTTCGGAACGTTGAGGTCCAAAAGGAATAGATCCGGAAGCGGCGCCCCTGACCGAACCAAATCCGCCAAATACGAGAGCGCCTCTTCGCCGTCCCGGGCCACATGCAACTGAAACGTGATTCCGCATTGACTCAGAACTTCACGAATGACGAAAATGTCCGCTTCATTGTCCTCCAGGAGGAGGATTTTCACTGGCTGGCGCGTGCTTGCTCTCTCCGATGCTGCCGCCTGTTTCTCGTCTTCGAGAGGCAGGAACAGAGAAGCAGAATGTGGAACCAGCGTGAGGCGCTGATTTCTTAAGCCAGATACGGCCGCCGTACTGCTCCACGATGCGTTCGCAGATCGCCAGTCCGATCCCGCTTCCTGGGTATCGGTCGCGGCTATGCAAGCGCTTGAAGAGCCCGAAGATCTGCTCGGCGTATTGCGGATCGATGCCGATCCCATTGTCAGATACGGAGAAGACCGTCCAGGCATCGTACTGAGCGGCTGAAACATGTACACGGGGAGACTCCTTTCCGCGATATTTTACGGAATTGGTAATCAGGTTTTGAAGGATTTGGACGAGCTGGGTTTCGTGCATCAGGACCACCGGGAGATCGCCTCTTGTCACCGTGAGGCCGGACTCGCTCGCGATACGGTCCAATGATTCCAGGACCCGATCAAGCGTGTCCGCCGAACTCACTTGAGGAGGAGGTCCGTCGGCGGATTTAGCGATGCGAATATAGGCGAGAAGGTCTTCGAGCAGGGAATTCATGCCGTGCGCGGCCGTCATGATTCTTTTGAGAAATGCCGATTCCCCGGGCCGAAGAGTCGGCCCGATGTCTCGTTCCAGCACCTCCGCCGAGAGAGCGATCGTGCGAAGCGGCTCCAGTAAATCGTGACTGGCGGAATAGGCGAACGTTTCCAGGTCCTGGTTGGCGCGCCGCAACTCCTGATTGGACCGCTTCAACTCCGTTTGTATCCAGCCAGCCTGTTCGAAGAGCCGGGCGTTATCCATCGCGATCGCCGCGTGGGCTGCGATGCCCGCGAGGATCGCTTCGTGGGTCTCCGTGAACCGGGCGGGAGACGAGTGACCGAACACCAGGGCCCCTAGCGATTCTCCCGAGCGGGATTCCACGGCCACTCGAAGATAACTTCGCAGAGAGGGGGCGAGGTCGGGGGGCTCCCGGCTTTGGGTGAGGCGGCCATCCTGAGAGATGTCGTCGGACCGAATGGTCCCTATGTCGAGGGGAACGGGAATCTCGGAGATCCGGTATTCCGCGAACTCTTCTGGTGACATGCCAGAAAGGGCATAGGGACAACCGGCGTCTTTGGTCGCGTCCTCCGCCGCGCGGAAGAACGCTCCAAACCGGGCGCCGGTCAGGAGCGTGGCGATATCGGTCACGGCCTGCACGAGCTTTTCCGGATTCAGTTCCGCCAGAAGCCGTGGTCCCATGAGATTCAGCAATTCGGCCGTCTTTCGCGCTTCTTGTTCGCGCAGGAGCAGGGAAGCGCGCTCTTCCTCGGACCGCTTCCGGGCCGTGATATCGCGGGCGATTTCAGACGCCCCGACGATTCGTCCGGAGTCGTCCAGCACCGGCGAAATGGTAAGGGCGACATCGATCATCCGCCCGTCTTTTCTCATTCGCGAGGTCTCACAGGGATCAACCCGAATCCCCTCTTCCACCCGACGGAGAACTTCAGCCGTCTGCTCGCGACGCCCGGGCGGAGCCAGCATGCTGATAGATTTGCCGATCGCCTCCTCCGCGGTGTATCCAAAGATACGCTCCGCGCCCTTGTTCCAGTTGGCGATGTTGCCGTCCAGATCTTCTGAGACGATCGCATCTTCGGAGGTTTCCACAATCGCCGCCAGCCGGCGGCTGGCGATCTCCAGCCGCTTCCGGTCGGTGATGTCTGTGGCGATCCCGCAGATTCCGGCTGGAGCGCCGTCTACTCCTTCCATCGGGAACTTGACCGAGAGATAGGTGTGGACGCCGTCCGCCTGGGGGATACGTTCCTCCACGGACAGCGGTCTGCCGGAAGTGAGCATTTTACGGTCATTTCGAGTCAGTTGATCCGCCACCTCGGGCGGGAAGATCGCGTAGTCGGTTTGGCCCACTACCTGAGCTTGGGTGAGATGGAACAATTCCTCGAAGCGGCGATTGATGAGAAGAAAGCGACCATGCCCGTCCTTCATGAAGATCACCGTGGTCGAATTGTCCAAAATGGCCTGGAGGCGCTGCTCGCTTCTGGCCCGCTCCCGTTCTCCGTGAGCCCGTTCTGCTGCGATGGCGACGTGTCCCGCGATGGCCTGTGCGATCGCAACCTCGTCCTGTTCGTATTCGTGTGGCTCCGCGTAATACAGCATCAGATTGCCGAAAACGCCATCGGCCAGAGCGAGAGGTATGAACCCTACCGCGCCAATCTTCTCGCGGGCGAGGGCCTCGTGGAAGGGATGAAGATCCTTCTCGCGTAGCGCATCCGGTACCAGGACGGGCTGGACGTTCCTGGCGCCTCGCGTCCAGGGGGTGTGGCCGGTGACGGCCTGCCGGTACTCGCTGGAGAGACCACGCCAGGCCTTGAACCGCATCATACCGTCGTCGTCGAACATCAGAATCGCCGCGCGATCCGCATTGGTCGCTTCGAGGAGACTGGTCAGTGCCGTTTCGTAGACGTCCAAGACGCTGGAGGCCTCCATCAAGGACTCCAGGAGCTGATACAGCGTCCTGAGACGCTGCAGCTCCGTCTCGTGTTTACATTCGGTGTGAGCTAAGGCGGCCATGTCCCATTCCTTTCAGGCCTCCTGTCTCAGGGCGCTGCGATCGACGGCGTCGCGCTCGCCGTGCGGCTTTGCCGGTCATCGGTCCGGCCCTCCTCTGCCGCAAATTCCGCCAGCCGGTTGTGCAAGGTTCGAATGCTGATTCCCAAGATCTTGGCAGCCCGCTTCTTGTTGTTGTCCGTGCTTTTTAGCGTCATTTGGATGTAGGTCTTTTCCATCGCACTTAACGGCTTTCCCGGCGCCATCATAACCGCGTTCTCGTCGGCCTGGGGCGCCGCGGGCGAGGCGGAATGGCGGTGCGCCAAAGGAAGGCCGAAAGTGCTGGGAAGATGCGAGGGAAGGATCGCGCCCTTTCGGGCGACGATTACGGCCCGCTCCAAAATATTTCGCAATTCTCTCACGTTGCCCGGCCAGGAATGGCCGACCAGGCGCTCCATCGTCAGGGGATGGATCTCGGAAATCTGGCAGTCGTGTTTACGATTGAGATCGCGGATAATCGCCTCCGAGATCGGTGCGATATCCTCCTTGCGATCACGCAACGGCGGCAGAGCGATTTGGAAGACATTGAGCCTGTAATAGAGATCCTCCCGAAGATATTTCCCCTTCAGGGATTCGTCCAGAGGACGATTGGTCGCCGCCAGGACGCGGACATCGATGGCTACCTCTCGGGTGGATCCCAGACGCCGTACCATCGACTCCTCCAGCACGCGCAGCAGTTTCGCCTGCATCGGCGGGGGCATCTCTCCGATTTCGTCCAGCAGTAATGTTCCCTGATGCGCCTGCTCAAAACATCCGGCATGACTGATCGACGCACCCGTGAATGCGCCCTTTTCATGGCCGAATAGCTCGCTCTCAATCAACGATTCCGGAAGAGCGGCGCAATTCACCGCCACAAACGGTTTTCCGGCACGAGGACTCAACTTGTGGATCGCGGCTGCCACTAACTCCTTGCCCGTGCCGCTCTCTCCGCCGATCAACACCGAAGCTGAACTTCGGGCGATCTGCTGAATGTGGGAAAAAATCTGCTGCATCGAGCCGGAAGTCCCCACCATGTCGCCCAGAAATCCCTGGTAACTAAGCTGGCGCTGGAGCCGCTCGGTTTCCTTCACCAGATTCTGATGGCTCACCGCGCGTTCCAGCAGCGTTCCCAGCACGGCTGCTTGGGCCGGTTTTTCGAGGAACCAAAAAGCGTGCAGGTCATGGACAATGGAGACGGCCTGATCAATGTTGCCGAATCCAGTCAAGACAATGGCGGGCGTGAGATCGCCCCGGTTCAACAGGGTGCGCAGGAGCTGAAACCCGTCCATTCGTGGCATCATCAAGTCGGTCAGGATGACGTCGACACCCTTCGTGCCGATCTTCTCCAGGGCGTCCTGCCCATCCTCGGCGCATTCCGCGGTGTATCCCATTTGAGAGACCAGCTCTGCGAGGTTGGTCCGGTCTTGCTCATCGTCATCAACGATGAGGACCCGGCCTATTGTAGGTGTGGACATGCGGTTATCCAATTTCTCCTGTGGATTCGTTGTCCGCCAGATCCGGGCGGATCGGGAGGGTGAAAAAAGTTGTCGTTCCGGAGCCCGCAATCGATTCCAGCCATATCGTGCCGTGATGCGCATCCAGGATCTTCCGGCAGATCGCCAAACCTAAGCCCGCGCCGGGGGTTTGTGTTCCATGCAACCGGCAAAACGGCTTAAATATGTCTTCCCAGTACTTCGAATCGATGCCGATGCCGTTGTCCTTGATTGAAAAGAGCCAGTGGCCTTCGGATCGCTCCACCCGCACCTCGATGCGGGGCGGGGGAGTGCCGCGATACCTCAGCGAGTTGGAAATCAGATGGCGGAACAAGTTGACCAGTTGGTCCCGGTCGCCCCAAACTTCGGGAAGCAGGTCGGAGACGACGGTGGCATCATTCTCGCGAATCTCCCCGCGCAGGTTCGCCGAGGCAAGACGGAGGGCGAGTGCTGCTGACACAGGGCCCAGCAAGTAGCGGGAGGGCAGCAGGCTTAGGGAATAATTACTGACCGCTGCTAAAATTGCATCCATCCGTTTGATGCCGTCCTCCATCTGGCGGACGGTCTGCCGAAATTGGCCGTCAAGCGACGCCGGACGGAGGCTCAGCATTTCAGCCGAAATCTGCACTGCCCGTTGGGCAGACCTTAGATCGTGCACTAGACGGTCCAGAAACCATTGGGCTTCTTTCGCATCGCTGTTTTCAGAGCAACCAGACTCGATGTGGTCGCGGGAAACTTCTGAGGTCATGGATTCTCACCGTCAACCACTCCGACTGACGCTTTCGCCGGCAGGCCAGCCCGACGGGCAGCTCAGTGCAATCGAAGTGCCAGACCTTCGGACGTGCTATCTGAAGCTTTTGATCCGCCTGAATCGGCCCGCCTGCGCTAGAAACACAAGATGCCTCGCCGGATCTAACCGTCGGAACGACCCGTTCCGCAAAGGAAATATCTTCATGGAATCAATCCGGGAACTCTTGGTAGATGAGATGAGGGATCTCTACGACGCCGAGAAACAATTGGTGAAGGCTTTGCCGAAGGTGGTGAAGGCCTCTTCCGCGCCGGGCCTTAGCGAGGCCTTCGAAAAGCATCTGGAGCAAACGCAAGAACACGTGCAACGGTTGGAGCGCGCGTTTGAGTTGCTCGGCGAACGGCCCAAGAGCAAGTCCTGCGCCGCGATGCAAGGCCTCATCCAGGAGGCTGGGCAAGCAGCCAAAGAGAGCGGGGCAGAATCCTTGACGGACTCCGCCATTATCTGCGCAGCCCAAAAGGTGGAGCACTACGAGATCGCGGGCTATGGCACGTTGATCGCTTGGGCGAAGGCGCTGGAACTCGACGAGGTCGCGGAACTGCTGAGCCAAACTCTGGAGGAGGAGAAGGCGGCTGACGAGACTCTATCGAACGTTGCCGATGAGATCCTCGCTTCAGCCATGGCGAGCGAAGAGGGATCGGAGGAGCAGCAGGATGGAGATGGCCGGGTCGGGACGTCGGGGAATACGCCTCATAAGAAAGCCACTTCAATGAAAACCCATAAGGCGACTGATTCCCGCAGGACAGGGTAACACGGAGGAGCAGCAGGAAATCAAAAGGAGAGTACCTATGGAAAGCAAGAACAAGGCCGTATTCGGCATTTACAAGACGGTGGGCGAGGCGGAAACGGCTGTCTCTCGCCTGATGGCGAGCCGGTTCACGAACGACGACATTTCCGTTCTGTTGCCGGACAGCCAAAGCACGAAGGAGTTCGCGCACGAGAAGAACACGAAAGCGCCCGAAGGAACCACGGCGGGCGTCACGGCGGGCGGCGCCATCGGCGGAACTCTTGGGTTGCTGGCGGGAATGGGCGCGCTGGCGATTCCGGGAGTCGGTCCGTTGCTTGCGGCGGGACCCCTGATGAGTGCGCTGGCTGGATTGGGCGTGGGCGGAGCCGTCGGTGGCTTCATCGGCGCGTTGGCTGGAATGGGGATTCCCGAGTATGAAGCGAAGAGATATGAGGGCTGGATCAAGCAGGGCGGTATCCTCCTCTCGGTTCACTGCGATACATCGGACGAGGTTGACCGGGCAAAAGCAATCCTGAACCAAACGCATGCCGAAGATGTCTCCTCGACAGGCGAGGCGAGCGCCGATTACCCGGCGCGGAATCAACCGGTATCGCAGTATTAATCGCCGGATCCCTGGCGACGGCAGGCCGAGTGGGAGATTCTCCTCCTCTTACTCGGCCTGCCTTTTTTTGAAGTATCCTTCCTGAACCTCACACCCGCAGCATGCTCGACTCCGATGCCTCAGCTGATCCGCCTGGCGGTTCACCTGCAGAAATCGCCAACCGGCGGGTCGGGATCCAGACCGTTACTTTGTGGATCGCCCCATCGTCGACGAGCGGGACCGAGTTACTTCCGAACTCCCGGCCGTCCAGTTCCATGAGACGGCCCTCATTCCCGGGCCGCCGGCGGACCGATATCTCGTACGCTGATGTGCGGTACCGGTAGGCGATCTCGAACCCGGGCCAGTCTTCCGGAATTACGGGCGTCATCGCCAACCGGTCGCCCCGAAGTTGGAATCCTAGTACGTCTTCAATCCAGATTCGATACATCCAGGCGGCAGAGCCTGTGTACCAGGTCCATCCGGCGCGTCCCGCCCGCCCCGGACTGGAAGAGACGTCCGCAGCCGAGACATAAGGCTCACCGCGAAAACGTTCCACTGCTTGCGGATCGCGGCTGCTTTCCACGGGATTCATCAGGTTCAATAGATGGACAGCGGCTTCGCCTTCTCCTAGCCGAGCCCATGCGGACGCCATCCAGAGCGATCCGTGCGTGTACTGCCCTCCATTTTCCCGCACCCCTGGCGGATAACCCATGATGTAACCGGGATGCGGTTCGGAATGATCGAAGGGCGGTGTAAACAGCAAGACCAGCCGGTCGCGGTCTTTCACCAGCTCACGCTGCGCGGACTCCATGGCGCGCCGCGCCCGAAGGGGGTCCGCCGCTCCGCAGATCACGGCCCAGGATTGCGCGATAGAGTCGATACGGGCTTCCTTGTTCACCCGGGATCCCAAGGGCGTCCCATCATCGAAGAAGGCCCGCAAAAACCATTCGCCATCCCAAGCAACCCGATCCATCGTGTTGGCAAGTTGCCCGGCTCGTTCCCTCCATGCGACGGCGTGTTCCGGACTCCGAGTCTCGGCCAGACGCGCCCATGACTGAAGTACGGAGCACAAGAACCAGCCCAGCCACACGCTTTCTCCGCGCCCCTGGATGCCGACGCGATTGAGCCCGTCGTTCCAGTCTCCGGTGCCGATCAAAGGCAGGCCCTGCGGGCCCAGCTGCCAGGCTCGTTCTAACGCTCTCCGGCAATGCTCCCATAGAGACGCGGTCTGTGTCGAGATGGTGGGTGTGAATACCCGCTCATCCTCCGAGTTTTTGAGCGGATCGCCCTCGATGAACGGAATCTCTTCTTGGAAAATGGACGCATCTTCCGTCACCTCCACGTAGTGCGCCACGACGAAGGGTAGCCAAAGCATGTCGTCAGAGCAGCGGGAGCGTACGCCCACGCCCGTCTCCGGATGCCACCAGTGTTGGACGTCTCCCTCGGGGAACTGGCGCGCCGCCGCGGTGAGGATATGGGCACGCACGAGTTCGGGCGCCATGTAGAGCAGACCCAAACAGTCTTGAAGCTGATCCCGAAACCCGAAGGCGCCACTCGATTGATAGAGTCCGGACCGTCCCCAGAACCGGCAACTCAAAGTCTGGTACGGCAGCCAACGATTGAGGAGGAAGTTCGTCGAGAGAATCGGTGTGCGTACTTGCAAGGATCCCAGTCTCGAATCCCACCAGCCCTTCAATGTGTTCAGAGAGCGCTCCACCTGCTCCGGGTTTCGATAGCGTCCGACTAACTCCCGCATGGATTCGACTGTATCCGTCTCGCCGAGCAGAAACACCACTTCGCTTTGCTCGCCCGGAGATACGGAGAGCGCGACCTGCAGAATTGCGGCAGGATCGAGACCGGCACCCACACGGTTGTCCAGGCGGGCCCGCGAGAGCCCGGCAGGCTTTCGCGGCGAACCGTTTCTCCCTAAGAATTGCGTTCGATCCCCCGAAAAGGAACCCGCTTTCGGTGTAGCCGCGGCAAAGGCAATTCGCGATGTATAGCTGCCGGTCCATTGCTGTGTGGCGATCAGAGCGTCGCTGATGTGGTCCCTGGACGTCTGGACGTGAAGTTGTTCGTCCTCGCGGGTGCCTCCCAGAACCCATTCCGCATAGAACGTGATGCTCAGCCGGCGAGTCCGCCCCGAGTCATTGCGCAAACGCAGACGATAGATCTTGACGGGATCGCCGCTGCCATTGGTCTCAACGGGAACGAAGACCGTAAGCTCCTGGCCGACGGCATGACTGTTGTGTTCGAACACGGTATAACCCTGGCCGTGCCGTGCCCGATACGCGTCCTGCTCGCGGATGGGTAACGGTGTGGGGGTCCATAAGGCCCCGCTCTCTTCGTCGCGGATGTAGATTGCCTCCGATTGCGGATCGCTTACCGGGTCGTTGTGCCAAGGCGTCAATCGATTGGTCTGGCTGTTCCCGTTCCAGGTGAAGCCGAGACCACTTTCCGTCACCAATGCGCCGAAACCCGGACTCGCCATGATGTTCGCCCAGGGCGCCGGCGTTTGACTGCCCGGTTTCAGATAGGTTGCATACTCGCGGCCATCGGCGGTGAGTCCGCCCAGGCCATTGAAGTAGGGCAGTTCAAGGAAAGGAAGCGGGACTGATGGCACTTCCTGGCTGCCTCCCGACGGAACGAACGCGGGCGGCGGTTGGACCTCGCCCGTTACGGCGAGCTGCTGCTGCAAAGATCCGCGCCCGCCGTGAATCACGACGCTGGATGCCTCCAGTAAAAGATCGCGGTGCTCTTCCGCGAGGGAGTGCCAGTCCCGCAAGAACACCCCGCCCGGCTTGTCGAACCCGGCTTCCGGGGAACGCGCTTCTACTTGCCGGAGAAGTTGCTGGTGGAAGGGACGGTCATAGCCGGGAGCTTCCTGATTCAGGATGATCAAGTCCGCCAAGAAACCGCGCAGCCTCCAATAGGTGTGCGCCAACAGAACTTCGCGAATCAACGATAAGTGACGAGGCTCCGACGCAGTGACCAGCAGCATCGGCAAGTCGCCCGAGATTCCGAAGGTCCACAGGGCGGCCTGCCCCAGACGGTTGCGGGACAACTTGTCTCCATGAGGCCGCATCCGCCAATTCGGATACAGCAGGTGGCTGGCGAGCTCCTGAAACCGATGCGCGCTGGCTGGGCCGATGCCCAGGTAACGGAATTCCAGTTGAGTTCGAGTCCAGGCCATCTCGAATTCTCGCGAGACTTGCTCCTGCCTCCGGTATTTGTCGGCCAGTGCTAACGCGCCTTCGCGTGAAGACGCGGCCAGCGTGACGAAAACCAGCTCCAGGCGCTGACGCGGCGGGAGCGCCGCCCGGCAGCGCAGACTAAAGATCGGGTCTAGTACAGCCCCGATGGTGCCACTTAAGTTCCGGCCCAGCGCCGTGGGAGCCGACGTGTCCCCACCGCGGCCTAGAAACATCGCACGGTCAGTCTCGTATTGAAGGGGACCCGTATGTCCCACCAGGAGATGGGCGGCCCACACGGGGGGATCTTCAGGAGAACGGAGACGGTGACGGGCCAACAGAATATCCTCCGCCGGATGCTCTGTTTCCACGAACATCTTCGCGAACGCAGGATGGAAGGCGTCGGCCCGATGGGGCGCAAGCGCCAACTCCAGGTAACTGGTGAACTCCAGACGGCGGCTTCGCCCGGAGCGATTCGTAACGGTGAGCCGTCTCAACTCCACATCGTCGTCGGGAGCGACCGCTACGTCCAGAACCGTCTCAATCTCAAACGCGCGTCGGCGAAACTGCGCGTGGTCGGCGGAGAAGCTCACGGAACTGCTTCCGGTCTTGCCGCCGACGGGTTGAGCCGAAGCCGACC
This sequence comes from Bryobacteraceae bacterium, assembly GCA_036498815.1. Classification (GTDB taxonomy): domain Bacteria; phylum Acidobacteriota; class Terriglobia; order Bryobacterales; family Bryobacteraceae; genus Palsa-187. The sequence goes on from DASYET010000015.1 coordinate 597,314, forward strand.
AGACGATCTCCGATTGACTGTCGCGGATATAGAGAAAGCTTCCCCATCCGTCGCGGGTCGCGTCGGAACGCCAGCGGGTCAGGTCAAACCCGTTCCACCGGGAGTACCCGCCGCCGGCGTTCGTTACCATCAGCGAGTAGCCGCCATTGCCTTGAAGGTGAACGCGCGGAACTGCGGTCGTCTCGGTCCACGTGCGTTCCGCCGGCTCTTCCGAGTCCGAGGAACGGGCGGGAATCACAACCGTCTCTACTTCTCCCGCGGGAACGAACGACGAGGGCGCACGCTCGTAGAGCAGCGATTCTACAGCGCGAATCCGAACGTCGGCGTGAAAACGGTGGCGCATCACTTCGGCGTGCAGGACATCGTCGAGCGCCAGCAGGCTCATCGCCTGGTGATGCGCCATGTAGGCGTAGATCGTGACACCGCGCTCCCGGCTTTGATCGCTTTCGCGGCTGTAGTCAATCGATTCATAGAAGCCCATCGGCCCGTCCAGTTCCAGGCTCTGCAAACGGCGAAGGTTATCGATCGCCTCCTTCGAATCGACGGTCAGCGCCAGCATGGAGGCGTAAGGCGCGACGACAAGATCGTCTTCGAGAGCCGGTTTCAATGCCAGGGCCGGGATTCCGAATGCGCGATATTGATAAATCTGATGCGTATCGAGCGCGCTGTAGGCGGCTTCGGAAACGCCCCACGGAACGTCTTTGTCTCTGCCGTATCGGATCTGAAGCCGAACAGCTTCCCTGCAGGCGTGGTCCAGCAAGGAATTGCTGAATGCCCGCATGAACAGGAGCGGCATCAAGTACTCAAACATGGTTCCGCTCCAGGAGAGCAGCGCACGTCCGCCACTGGCGGATACCTGAGGACGGCTTAACGCGAACCAGTGCTCCACCGGCACGTCGCCCTTGGCGATCGACACCAGGCTCGCCAACCGGCATTCGCTGGCCAGCAAATCATAGTGGCTGGTGAATTCCACCGGGCCGCCGACCGCGTAGCCAATCCCGAAGAGGCGGCGATTCGGATCGTAGAGGAACCGCATATTGATACCGCCCGCAAGAGTGCGGACCTCGGTGCAAAGCTCGTCAAACTGCCGTACGGAATCGTGGGCAGCTTTCTGGGCCTTTTCGTACTCGCCGGCCAATTGATCGAGCCATGCGCAGATCTCCGGCCGGACTCCGGACCTTCCCCTCCAGGCGAGAATGGCACTGATTCCCGGCGAGTTCCCCTTCGCCAAACTTTGCAGTGACGGGATTCTCAGCAGCGCGGTCCGCCTGAGTTTCACCACGTCGTTGCCCAGTTGCTGGAGGAAGGAATCTGGCGGATGCGTCAGGGTCTCGATCCACGGCAGGTAGCGATCGACGATTTCAATCCAGGCGGTGAGTTCCTGGCTCAGCCGCGAGATCCAATACGTACGTTCGTCTCCGGCTTCCTGCCGGTGCGCCAAGCTCTGCAGTTGCTGCATCGGATTGCTGGCGACGCGGAGACGACCCACCAGCAGATGACCCTCCGCGTGTCCCCGTAACAGCGGCCTTAAAGCGTGGATGGCCATCGCCAGCGAGGGGTCTCTTCCGCCCGCCTCGCGGAGCGCGGACAGAGTATCCGACAAGCCCTTGAGGCACACCGTTCCCAGCAAGGGGGCGTGAAGATGATCCTGGCATCCCTTTTCGAAGACCCACAGCGACGCTAGTAAATTTCCGCTGTCTACCGTCGACACGTAACGCGGCATCAGCGGTTGCAGAGTCTTGGTGTCGTACCAATTCAGGAGATGCCCTTCATAGCGTTCCAATCCTTGCAGCGTCGCCAGCGTTTGTCCGCAGCGTTTCAAGAGATCTGGCAGGGTCAGATATCCGAAGTCGGCTGCTGCGAGCGCGGCGGAAAGCCACAGCCCAATGTTGGTGGGAGACGTTCGGGCGGCTACTTCCAAGCGCAGCGCGAGCTGTGAATTATCGGGAGGCAACCAGTTCGACTCCGCATTGACTAGATCGTCGAAGTACCGCCACGTTCGGCGAGCCAGGCGTCGAAGAAACAGAATATCGGTGCGGTCGAGAACCCCGCCGGGGGTCTCCACTACCGCCCGCGCCAGCCAGAGCAAAATCAGCGGCGAAATCACCCACAATGCCAAGAAGGCAGAAGTCGGGGCGAAGGCGCCTCGTGCGTGCAAGATTGCCATCAGCACAAGGGAGACTCCGCTGATCGCCAACATCTGGCGTAACGTGGAATCCTCGCTGCGCCTGCGATGCGAGTCCGCTTGCTCGGCAGGCTGCCATTCGAGAAGATGGCGATGGCTGATGTTGCGGCGGTAGGCGACGCTGGCAATCGCATGCAGCGACAGCCACGCCTGATGCGGCAAGAATGCGATTAGAACCGCGGCTCGCTCTAAATCATCCGGCGCGCCCTGCCAGTTGTGCATGGAGCCTTGAAGCCGCCGTGCAAACCGGTCGATCAGGGGAGCCATCGCGGGAATCGCCACGGCCAGCCCCACGACAAGGCTCCAGATCCCCGGCGCGGCGGAGATCAGCCACCCAAAGAGCAATAACAGCAGGGAAGCGATCGGAACCAGACTCCGCCTCAAGTTGTCCAGTATGCGCCAACGATTCATGAAGCTCAGGGGATTCGCTTCGAGTCCGCCGTTGGCCGAAGGGACACGAGAGAAGATCCACGGTGCGATCTGCCAGTCGCCGCGAATCCAGCGGTGCTGCCGTTTGCTAAAGCTGGCGTAATCGCGCGGGAGGTTCTCGAACAATTCGATATCGCTCGCCAGCCCGACTCCTGTATGCGCACCTTCGATGAGGTCATGACTGAGCAGCGTCTCGGCGGGGAAGCGAGTTTCTAAGACGGTGCGGAACGCCTGTACGTCGTAAATTGCTTTTCCGTGAAAGATCGCCTCGCCGAACAGATCCTGTTGAGCATCCGATACCGTACGGCAGTAGGGATCGGTGCCCGCGGTATCCGCGAACACCCGTGTGAATCGTGTTGCGGTCGCGCCCGGGAGGCCGATACTCACGCGCGGCTGGATGATCGCGTATCCGCGCCGCCGGGTTTGCGTTCTCTCATCGATTTCCACGCGATTCAACGGATGTGAGATCGTCTCCACCATGCGCCGCGCGGTGCCGGACGGTAACTGTGTGTCGGCATCCAAAGTAATGACGTACCGGGTGGGCAGCGCGAGTCGGCCTTCCGCGAGTATCTCCGCCGAACCGCCGCCGCATAGGAATTGATTGAGATCCTCGATCTTGCCGCGTTTTCTCTCGCGGCCGATCCACAGCCGCTCGCTGGGAGACCACATTCGATCTCGCTGAAACAGTAAGAACCGCCGCTCCGGATACCGGACGTTGAGTGCCGCGATCCCGTCTTTGGCGGCCTGGAGCAATTCCTCGTCACTAGGAAGCGTAGGCTCTGGAGAGTCGTTGAAATCGGAAAGCAGGGCAAAGGAGAGGTTCGGCTCGCGGTTGGCAAGAAAGCGAACCTCCAGTTTCTCAACTTCCTGGGTTACTACCTTCAAGTTCGAAAGCATCATGGGCACAACCACGAGGGTTGCGTGCTCCCGTGGAATCCCGTCCCGGAAATCCATCTTCGGGAGCGGCTCGGGGGGCATCAGGGAAATGACCAACGCGTTCACGATTTGAAGCGAGAGTTCGCTGAGCGGGAACAACGCCAAAGCGCCCAGCACTGCCAGCATGAGCGGCTCACGCACTCCCGCCTCCCAGCCGAGAGCAAGGGAAACGGAGAGGAAGGAAATCGTCAACAGCCCGACGCTCCCAATGTACGCGCCAGTCGCGCGCGCGCGCAGCCCGCGAATGAACCTGACCTTGGATGGTACTCGGGTCCTGGTTTCCCCTTCGAGCTGCTCGACGCCGTCCGCGAGAAGATAATACGCGGTGTGACGTGTGCGCTCGTCTTTCGCTTGAGCCGCGAGGCTCACCGCGCGCTGAGCCACTTCGAGTTCCGTCAGATCACTGTGACGGGAGATTCGTTCCACAACTCGGCGGCACTGGTCGCGTGTCGTGAAATCGCTGAGTGCATACGCGGGATCGGCGCGCAGGGCATGTTCGACCAGGCTCACGGCCTCGAAGATCTTGGTGAAGTCGATTCGAGGGAGTACCCGGAGACTGCCAAAAGCATTGGCGGTGGAAACCCGTTCGGCCGCCTCCTGTGTGTGTTCGTTCCGCACCAACTCGGAAAGGGGTATGTTCAGCCGCTGCTCCATCCAAGCCTGAAGCGGCGCCAGGACGTCGTCCTCGTCGTGAAGCTGCTCCACCAGGGACGTCAAGAAATAGGGTTCTCGCGAAATGGATTCGGACTCCATCCGTTTCAGAATGTGTGCGAGCAAGTCCGGCCCGCGGCGGCATCCCGCTGCGAGCCGGTTTGCCCATAGGCAAGCGGCCTCGCGGAATTGTTGCGCGCGGCTGATCCGGGAGGCGAGGACTCGCAGGGCATCGACCAGAGCAATTCTGAGCAGCAAGGGAAAGAGCCACAGCTCCGCGATCGTCAACGGGTGGCCAGTTTGGCATTCGCGAAGCCAATCCGAAATATTGTCTGCATTGACAGAGTGGTCGACGCGCGCCACGAGTTCCTTAGCGCGGGCATAACCGGGAGCGAGGGCGGACAGATCCCGAACATAGCGGCGAGGGAGGTCGCGCCGGATCTCGGCAATCTGCGTGCGCACCAGATATGCGTTATCCAGCATCCACTCGCCCGCCGCAGTGAGCGCATGTCCGAGTCGAACAGCTTCCGCCAAATCGCGATGCGCCACGTCGAGGGCCACCGCGTTCTGGTCCAATCGCGCGAAGATAGACGTATCCGCGAGATTGGGGCTCTCTTCCGCGGGATTTTCGTCCAGGACGAATACCGCGGGGGATCCCTCCGTCTGCAAGCGTTTTACAATCCCCTCGACGTCAGAAAGTTGAGCTTCAACCGAGAGCAGGACTTCGTCGTCAAACCTAAGCGCGGAGAACCGCTCGATCGGCCGCCCTTTGGGCGGGGAACTCGCGGAAGGAAAGAGATACGGTCTCCCTTTGCGACCCTCGCGAACTGCTTGATACGCTGCTTGCGGATCGCCCTCGCCGGCGGGAAAGAACGCGAGGATCGAGCACTGAGGATGTGTCCTCATGCAATGCCCGGTCGTTCGATCAATGGGCCTTGCTCCGCACCATCTGCGTCAGCACCGACACGAAAAAAAGCAGCGAAAACACGACGCTCGCTGTTTTCAGTGAGATTGCCGCGGGATATCCGCCAACGGTGGCCGCCACTCCCGGCAATGCCATTAGCGCGAAAAGAATCGTCCAGCCCAGCATGTTGTTTCTCCAGTCTGTTCACGAAATAGTTAGGCAAGCTAACTGCCAAGCTGAAACCCTTGGCGTTTCAATAAGTTTGGTGATTGCGTCCTGGCCACGGCGGGAATCTTTTGGACCGCGCCGTGCAGAATCTGCGCACTCCGAAAATCCCACATTCAAGCTGCGTCAACACCGAGCGGTTTCAATCCGCTGTCTATCGGGCATGGGGCAGTGCGTCGCTGCACTTGGAGACGGGCGTCGCGCCTGGCCCTCAGGAGGCGAATGCGGATCGCGGTCTCGGTGACGCCATGAGCCGTCGCGATCTCATGGGTGCTGACTCCATTGAGATACTGCTGCTCTAAAATCACGCGATCGGAGGGGCGGCAGAATGTCAGGATTCTGGCGACATCGATGGCGGCCACGTCGATGTCGACGGTCTTTTCATGCTGCCGGGCCGCTCCCGCACGCGTCTCTTTCCGGATCAGGCGGCGATGAACGTTGAGCGCAATCGTATTCACCCAAGTGACTACGAAGTTATCGTCACGCAACTGCGCCAGCCGCTCCCAACCTTTCACCCAGGCGGCCTGGGCCGCTTCGCGCGCGAGGTCCCGCTGCACCCCGCGCGAAAGCAGAAACCGCACCGTCAGGTTGAACCCTCTTTCGTATGCTTGCGCGTAACCCTCTGTCGTCATCTCGGTGCTCCACTCCTCGTTGTCTGCCGTTCTTTCACGGAGGTGGCATGGCAGGTTGAATACCAATGCCGGGAACTATTGACTTCCCAGCTAGTTGCCTTCGCGGACGGTCCGCCACGCAGACCCGCGAAAGCAAGTCTTGCTCCGTGGATGCAGGATTTGCGCAAGCCCGGTTACCGCGTGGAGGTCGCGGGTTGATCCTTAACTTGAAGCTCGTTCACTACTTGCTGTACATGGGGAATCCCTGCGGCGAGAGCCTCCACTCTGCTTCGTCGACCCTGTGAAGTGACCGTGCCCTTGAGAACTACCACGCCGTTCTTGACGCTAGACTTGACATCCCCTTTGGAGCCGTCCTGGATGAGGGCCGCGTCCAGGTTATTTTCAATGCCTTTGTCGATATCGGAGTCGATCTTCTTGGCGTCGCCTTCCACACCCGCAGGCAGCACCTGAATTTGGTTGGATACCACTTGGCCCGCCGCATACTGTCTTGTAATTGTTTCCGCTTGAGCTTTATCTGCGTCGGCAGGAACGTGTCCCCCCAGCGTGATGACTGCTTTGTCGAGATCGTCGCTCTCGGATACATCTTTTAAACCAGCCTGATCCAACGCGGACCGCACACTCTTCGAAACATCCGGCGCTGTCGCATGGCTTGAGCAGCCAGCCAAACCGATCGCAGCCGCAATAACGCAGTAAATCGGGGCGAATTGTGATTGATTCATAACCTGCCTTTCCTGGCAGCTCTGTCTGCAATCGAGACGCCACTGTGGAGCCCTGGGTCTGAAACATTTCTTTCGTTCCCCGCTCTAATCCGCGGAGGCTTATGAAACACTTTGCTTTGGCAGGATCGCTCATTTTAATGGCAGCTTCAATATCGAACGCTCAGGAAGCGCCCCGATTTGCATTTAGTATCGGAGGTGGCTTCACCCAACCGGTCGGGAACACGGGAAGGCACCTGAACGAAGGCTGGAACATCGGGGCGGGGGCGGGGGTGAATTTTGGGTCCTACGCTGGTCTGATGATCGATGTCGGGTACAATTCCTTCGGCATCAACTCCGCCACACTGAACAATATTGGATTTCCGGATGGAGGCCTGCACGTATTCTCGGCCACCTTGGATCCGATCATTCACCTGACTCCGCGGAGTCACTTCGACATGTACGTCACCGGCGGCGGAGGACTCTATCGTCGCGAACAGGTCTTTACGCAACCCACCGTACAGAGCGTCACCGGATTCGATCCGTTCTTCGGATTCTACTCCGCGCTCATTCCCGTGAATCAAGTCCTGGCCAGTTCCTCCGTGGTGAAGCCGGGGGTCGACGTGGGAGCAGGTGTGGCGCTCGGCACGAAATGGCATGGGAAAGTCTTTGCCGAGGCGCGCTACAACCGCATCTTCATGGGAAACTTCCACACCGACTACATCCCGGTTTCGTTCGGATTCCGATGGTAACGCTTGAGCCTAGGGGATAGCGATAACGCTCGCCGGCGGTGCAGCGCGCCGCCGGCGAGCGGCGTTAAGGACAAGGCCGTGCGCCGCCACTGCGCTTATGTAAGGAAGGATAGTATGAAACGTGACCAGCCCTTTATCACGGACGTCAAAGAGCTGCGGGCTCGCGCTCAAGCCAGCATTGACGACGGAGCGGTAACCCCTGCCTATCGCGGCGACGTGAAGCAGGCGATCGAGATTCTCCAGGCCGTTCTCGCCACCGAAATCGTTTGCGTACTTCGCTACACCATGAACGCGGTCTCCGCAACGGGACTGTCGAGCGAGAGCATCCGGAAAGAGTTCGATGCGCACGCCAAGGAGGAACAGGCGCACATGCTTGCGGTGGCGGAGCGAATCAATCAACTTGGTGGAACTCCCAATTTCAATCCAGAAGGGCTGGCGATGCGGTCCGCCTCGCAATACGTGGAGGGGGAGAATCTTGTGGAGATGATCAAAGAGAATCTCATCGCCGAGCGCATCGCCTGCGAGCACTACCGCGAGCTCATCCGCTACTTCGGCGATCAAGATCCCACCACACGAGTCATGATGGAAGGCATCCTGACCAATGAAGAAGAGCATGCGAACGACATGCATGATCTTCTGGTCGCTCATCAGGGCACCGCTACACTTCGCAAGACCTCCTAGCTCGACCGATGGCGGAAGGCGTGCAGGCAGTGTGGCAGGACGGCGGATGTCGGCCGGTTGTTAAAGGAGACGCAGCAGATGAATTGGGACCAGATCGAAGGGAAATGGATGCAGGTGAAGGGCGACGTCAAGCAGAAATGGGGGAACCTCACGGACGATGATCTTGACTTCATCGCCGGTCAACGCGATGAATTGCTCGGTAAGCTCCAGGAACGGTACGGAATCGCTCGGGAAGAGGCGAAGAGGCAAGCGCAGGAGTGGCTGAAGACTCTCGACGATGAATCCGCTTCCGGCACGCATTCCAACGGAGGAACCACTGCGCACCGGCGCTGACAATTCCGCATCGGGGCCGGAAGATCGATGTGCCGGCCCTGACCAACGGTGCTTTTTTTGCGCCTGCGGATAAGAAGGATGGCCCCGTCGGCTCGCAGTTGCCCCCGCGCTCAATGGTAATTGAGTTGCTTCAATTAACGCGACGGGCCAAATTGGACGGAGCAGGCTGGAGACCTGAACGTCAAAGCATTAACCAACATTACAACACTACACTTTGGAGGTTCACCATGAATAAGAAGTTCGCATCTGTTGCGGCGACAGTTATTTTCGCTACAGTAAGTCTTCCCGGATTCGCCGCGGACAGCCACGATTCGGCCAAACAGGGTCAGTCGAGAATCGAGCGCGAGGTCCGGCACGAGTTACTCACGCTGGGCCCCTACGGTGTCTTTGACAACCTTTCTTACCGCGTCGAGGGTACAAAAGTGACTCTATTCGGGGCCGTGACCCAGCCCGTGATCAAGCTGGACGCGGTGACCGCGGTTAAGGGCGTGGAGGGCGTAACCTCGGTAAACGATCAAATCGAAGTTCTGCCGGTGTCCTCGATGGATGATCAGATTCGCCGGGCCGTGTATCGCGCCATTTACGGAGATGCAGGATTGAGCCGCTACTCCTTCCAGGCAATCCCTTCCATTCACATTATCGTCAAGAACGGCAACGTGACCCTTGAAGGAGTGGTGGCAAATAAGGGCGATAGTGACCTTGCCAATCTGCGAGCGAACTCCGTAGGTGGTCTGTTCTCCGTGACCAATAATCTGCGCGTCGACGCGGGGCATTGACAAGGCCGGATCCGATGGTCTCCGGAGCCGGGAAAGCCGGTTCTTCAGCCCGCACTAAAACGCCGGCGGAGCGGACGGGGTAACATGCCTAGAGGAGACGCGGAGGATGATCCTGGTTCGCCGGAGTGCCGAGAGGGGCCATGCCGATTTGGGCTGGATCAACAGCTACTACACGTTTTCTTTTGCAAGCTACAATGATCCGGCCCATATGGGTTTTCGCTCGCTGCGCGTCATTAATGACGATCGTATCGCGCCGGGCAGGGGCTTCGGAGCTCACGCCCATCGCGACATGGAAATCCTCACGTACGTTCTCGATGGGGGTCTTACGCATCGCGACAGTATGGGGCAGATCCAGACTTTCGGTGCGAACACGATTCAGACGATGTCGGCGGGGACGGGCGTGATCCACAGTGAATTTAACGCCTCAGAACAGGAGGGGGGACATTTCCTCCAGATATGGATTGAACCCGCGGCTCCAGATGTCGAGCCATCGTATCAGCAGATCTCGTTCGATCCGTCGGAGAAACGGGGCCGGTTCCTGCTGCTGGCGGCGCCTTGGGGAATGAATCACGACGATTTGGGCGGGCACCATGCGAGCATTCACCAGGACGCGTTTGTGTATGCCGCGGTGCTCGGCCCCGGGGAGAGCGTTCAACGGAAACTCGCACGGGGCCGCCACGCTTGGGTTCAAGTCGCCCAAGGGAGCTTGTCGATAAACGGGGAAACACTGGCGGAAGGCGACGGAGCCGCGATCAGCGACGAATGCGATCTTGCCTTCACCGGGAATCAGGAAGGCGGCGAGTTCTTGTTCTTCGACCTCGCGTGAATCATGCAGGACATCAACACTCTGGTCACCTTCAGCTCGCGCACCGGTTCGACGGAAAGACTCGCACTCGCTGCCGCTTTAGGAGCCGTACAGGCACGTTCCTATATTCGACTCCGCTGGCTGCGCGAAGCCGTAGACGATGAAACCGTAGACCGCCTTCCGGAGTGGAGGTCGAACCGCACTCGCATGGCAAGGGAATACATCGCGCCTCGCGAAATTGATTTCCTCTGGGCGGATGTCTTGCTCCTGGGAATGCCTGCCCGGGATGGCGTCTCTTCGCCCGAATGGACCACCTACCTTGCTGCCATCGAAAGCGTGCAACACGGCGGCAAGTTTCAAGGGAAAGTAGGATCCGCCTTCACAGCAGACGCTTCGGAGACCGGGCGGGGTGAGCCGGCACTGGTCTCGCTTTGCTCCTCGCTCGACGGGCTCGACTTGATTCTTGTCCCGCCCGATCTAGCGGACGCGGGGAGCCCCATCGAGAGTGCACGGCTTCACGGCCGCAGAGTTATCGAGGCCGCTCGCGGCCTGCGGCAAGATCGGATGATCCAAGCGCAAGCGATTTAAGGCTTGGCGGCAGAGGCCGCTTCCATCAGTCAGCTGTAGCCCGATCGCTACTCCACCCGGAAGGCGAGCAACACGTTGCCGGGACGTCCTACGACGCCGCCGTAACCTGAATTCACGTAGACCATTCCGCCGGATACCGCGACTCCGGAGGCGTCCATCGTGCCGCCGCTCGCCTCCACCCCGTTGACAGTCTTAAAGGGACGATTCGTATCGAACGTCCAAAGGATCGCACCGTCCAAGCTCGCATAGGCACGCACGCCTCCGTCGGCGCCAGCTGAGAAGATCGCTCCCGGGATTGCCGAGATGGCGCCGGCTTGACCGCTCGAACACCCCCGCGCCGCACCGCAGAGCTTCTGTTGCGGAGGCATGGACCAGGCGCGCTTCCCCGTCTCCAGATTCACCGCGTGAAGGCCACCCGGGTTCGGGCTAAAGGCATCTCCCGTTCCAATGTAGGCATTCACGCCATCGGCCGCTGCGCCCCACTGGCCTCCGAGTCCGCTGCCCTGGCCGTAGCGATATTGCCACACGACCTCGCCTCCTTTATCGGGATCGAGCGCCCAGATCACGCCGGACTTTTGAGGAATCACGATCAGATCGCGGCCCGCTGCGGTGGTGGTGATGAGAGGCGCGGCGGAAAAATCGAAATCAGGACCTTCTTCGTCGGGGCAATTCGGATTCACCTGCTTGCCCTTGGCGCTACTTTGGCTCTGGCATTGCATTAGCCAGACATCGTTCGGGATGGTCTGCTGCACCCACTTGTGCGTGCCGGTTTTCAAATCGATGGCGATCACGGCGTTCATCGTTTTCTGTGGAGGTCCCGCATAGCCGTTGCCCGTGCCCACATAGAGCAAGCCGCGCTTAGCATCCAGCGTGGGAGCACCCCATACGCCCGCACCCGCGGGACCCAACAGCTCCGTGCCGGCGCTACTCTTGCCGCGTGGACGGGGTTCCTCCGGGATGGTGTAGCTCTTCCAAATCCGTTCGCCGGTGAGTAGGTCGATGGATGTGATGCTTCCGCGGAAGGAACAGCAGGCGTAAGTGGGATCCTGCCCGCGCGATTCTTCGCCCACGGCCGACACCGGCACATATACTCGTCCGTTGTAGACCACTGGGGCCGCGGTCACCGCCGCATTGGGATGGGTTTCCACTTTCAGGATCCACAGTTCTTTGCCGGTCACCGCGTCCAGGCCGTATGCATTCGCCTGCCCGTCGCCGAAATATACGCCGAACTTTCCCGAGCTGAACGCTGCCACGCTGAGTGCACCGCGGACTCCCGCCTTGGCCTGATACGTCCAACGGATGCATCCTGACTTCGCATCGAGCGCATAGACCTCACCGGTCTCGCCGCCAGTGAACAACCAGTCGCCAACGACCGTCGGCTGCGTCCGCACAGACAAAGCCCGCGGGAATCCGAAGGCCCAGGCGAGCCTTAACCGAGGCACGTCGGCGGCCTTGAGTCCTCCGTTGTCGATGAAGCGGTTGCCTGCAGCGGTGCCGCCCCAACCGTTCCAGGAACCCTTCCCAAGCCCGGCGCCCAGCCCGTCGGCGGAGCCTTTCGATTTCGTGTCGCACTGTCCGCCCGGGGCTACTGACGCGGTGCTCACTGTTTTTCCGGTGACGAACTCGGCCACCGCCACTCGATCCGCGGGGGAGAGGCGCAGCGCCTGCGTTGACATCCGCCCCGTCGTCAGCGCGGTCAGGACGGCATCCGCCGGCAGCTGTCGTAATGTCTCAAGAGCGGGCGCCCGCGAGGCTTCCCCTGCCAGATGGCACGTCGCGCATTCGCTACCGAAGAGCACTTCTCCGGCCGGCTTCGCGGGAGGCGCCTTCGGAGCTCCACCTTTCGGTCCACCTGGAAATGCACCCGGCGTGACGGGAGGCTGAGCCAGAAGTGCGAACGCCGCGCAAGCGGCAAGCCCAACGGAGATCGCGATGATGATTTTCATGACTGACTTCTATTTGAACGGACTTTGCGCCAAGAATCCAGTCGAGCCTCCGGCAGCGAGGGGGGCGAGATCACCGTTTAATAGCCTGTTCTCCCGTAACACAACGCACCGTATCCCGCGCGATCAGCAGTTCCTCGTTGGTCGGAATTACATAAGCGGCCAGGGCGGAGCCATCTGAGCTAATCTGACCTTCGATTCCCAACATCTGTTGGTTCTTGTCGCGGTCCAGAGTCAATCCGGCCCACGCAAGTCCGGTGCAGATCCGTTCGCGAATCTCCGGAGCGTTCTCGCCGATCCCTCCCGTGAAGACCACCGCATCCGCGCCTCCCATTCCCGCAAGAAAAGCGCCGAGATACTTCCTGGCGCGGTAACAGAACATTTCAATGGCGAGCCGTGCGCGCGGGTCGTCTTGCTTTTGCATGGCGTCCTGAAGCACGCGCATATCGCTGGTGCGTCCCGAAATTCCGAGGAGTCCTGACTGCGTGTTGAGAAGGTTGTCTACCTCTTTCGCCGAAAGCCCCTCCTTCAGAGCGAGGAAGTTCACCAGGGCGGGATCGATGTCGCCGGAACGTGTTCCCATCACTAGACCCTCGAGCGGAGTCATGCCCATCGAGGTGTCTACCGACAAGCCGGCCCGAATCGCCGCGGCGGAACAACCGTTGCCCAGATGAAGCGTTACCACGTGGATTTGCTGCGGGCTCAGGTTTCGCAAGACCCCGTAGCGGTGGGTGACGTATCGGTGGGAGGTCCCGTGGAAGCCGTAACGGCGAATTCCGTGGCGGCGGTACACGTCGTAGGGCAAGGCGTAGAGATAAGCATGCTCCGGCAAGGAGTGATGAAACGCGGTATCGAATACGGCAACCTGGGGCGTCGCTTGACCGAAAACTTCTCGCGCCGCCAGGATGCCTTGGATGTTGAGGGGATTGTGGAGAGGGGCAAGATCCACGCACTTCTCGATTCCCCGAAGCACTTCTTCGCTGATGAGGGAGGACTCCACAAACAGCTCGCCACCGTGTACGACGCGATGCCCGACCGCATGCACGTCGGTTAGTTTTTGGATTTCCGCGATTCCCGATTGATCGGATGCGATCCACCGAAGCACGTAGTCCAGGGCGGCGCGAACATCCTGGAGTGCCGCACGGATCTCCTTGACCATTTTTCCGTTTTCAATACGAACCGTCGCATCCGCCCCGAAGTTTTCCACCTCCCCGCGGCACAGGCACGTGTCGGTGTTTGCCTTCATTCGGGCCAGGTCCGTGGCGATCAACTGAAACTTGACACTGGAGCTGCCCGAATTAATCACGAGGACGTTCATGGCGGCGGATGCGGCCAGCTTAGGAAGGCCATCTCCAGTTCCGGATTTCCGCTTTGTCGACGCCGTGCTGGTGAGCGTAGCTGATGTGTTCGCAGATTTGATCTTTCATCTGTTCCTTGACGTGCGCTCCCGCTACCTGCAATTTCGGAACGCGATCGATAGCGTCGATTACCAGGCTGAAACGGTCCACCTGGTTGCGGATCGCGAGTTCGAGCGGGGTATTGATATTCCCCTTCTCCTTGTAGCCGCGGACATGGAGATTATCGTGGTTCGTGCGCCGGTACGCCAGCTTGTGAATCAGCCAGGGGTAAGCATGGAAATTGAAAATGATCGGTTTGTCGATCGTGAAGAGGGAGTCGAAGTCCCGGTCTGTGAATCCGTGGGGATGCTCACTGGCGGGCTGCAGCCGGAATAAATCCACCACATTGACGAACCGGATCTTGAGCTCGGGAAAGTGTTCACGCAGGATCGCCGCCGCGGCCAGGGATTCCATGGTTGCCGTGTCGCCGGCGCAGGCCATCACCAGGTCGGGCTCCGTCCCTTGATCGTTGCTCGCCCAATCCCAAATGCCGGCGCCTTTGGTGCAATGCCGGATGGCAGCCTCCATGTCGAGATACTGCAAATGAGGTTGCTTATCGGCAACGATCACATTGAAGTAGCCCGTGCTGCGCAGGCAGTGATCCGCGACGCTCAGCAGACAATTCGCGTCCGGCGGCAGGTAGATGCGGGTGACTTCCGGGCTCTTATTCGTCACCAGGTCCAGGAAGCCGGGATCCTGGTGAGTGAAGCCGTTATGGTCCTGGCGCCAAACCGTAGAAGTGATTAAAAGGTTCACGGAAGAAATCGGCGCGCGCCAGCGAATCTCCTTCTTGCTCTTCTCCAGCCATTTCGCGTGCTGGTTGAACATGGAATCGATGATGTGGACGAACGCCTCATACGTTGAGAACACGCCGTGCCGCCCCGTGAGCAGGTAGCCTTCGAGCCAACCTTCGAGCGTGTGTTCGCTCAGCATTTCCATCACACGGCCATCAGGCGAGAGTTCGCCGCCATCCAGATCCTCCGGCTTGAATTCAGCCAGCCACGTCTTCTTGCTGGCCTCATAAATCGCCTGAAGACGGTTGGATGCGGTCTCGTCCGGGCCGAATACCCGAAAGCTGGCCGGATTTTCCCGCATCACGTCCCGAAGATACTGGCCGAGAATGTAAGTGGCCGGCGCTTCGGAATCTCCCGGCTTGACGACCGTCACGGCGTAGTCGCGGAAAGCCGGCAGGCGAAGCGGTTTCCGCAGAAGACCGCCGTTCGCGTGAGGATTGGCGCTCATTCGGCGGATCCCTGTTGGCGCTAGGCTCCTCAATTCTGGGACAAGGCGGCCGCTCTCGTCGAACAAGTCCTGAGGTTTGTAACTTCGTAGCCATTCTTCGAGAGCTTGAAGATGAGCGGGGTTGTCGATGACATTGAGGATGGGAACCTGATGGGACCTCCAGGTTCCCTCGATGCGGTGCCCATCCAACTCTTTCGGCCCGGTCCATCCCTTCGGTGTGCGAAGGATGACCATCGGCCAGCGCGGGCGCTCCGCCGAGCCCGTGCGCCGGGCTTCTTCCTGGATCGCACGAATCTCCTGAACGCAGCGCTCCAGCGTCGCGGCCATGGTTTGATGCATCGCGAGTGGATCTTCGCCTTCCACTACGTAAGGAGTCCAACCGTAACCTCGAAACAGTTGTTCTAGCTCTTCCGTGGAAATCCGTGCGAGGATCGTTGGATTCGCGATCTTATATCCGTTCAGGTGAAGAACGGGCAGCACCGCACCGTCTCGGACGGGATTCAGGAATTTGTTGGAGTGCCATGACGTCGCGAGGGGTCCGGTTTCCGCCTCGCCATCGCCCACCACCACGGTCACGATCAAATCCGAATTGTCAAAGGCGGCCCCAAACCCGTGGGACAAACTGTAGCCTAGCTCCCCCCCTTCATGGATGGATCCGGGCGTCTCCGGCGTGCAGTGACTGCCAATGCCTCCCGGAAACGAGAACTGGCGGAAAAACTTAAGCATGCCTTCTTCGTCGCAACTTTTGTCGGGGTAGACCTCCGAGTACGTTCCTTCCAGGTAACTGCTGGAGAGGACTCCGGGAGCGCCGTGACCGGGGCCGGAGATATAGATCATGTTTAGATCGTATTTCTTGATCAGGCGGTTCAAATGCACCCACGTAAACGTCTGGCCCGGGACCGATCCCCAGTGACCCAACAGGCGTTCCTTGATGTGTTCCGCTTTCAGGGGCTGTTTCAGCAGCGGATTGTCGCGAAGATAGATCATGGCGCCGGCGAGATAGTTCGCTGCTCGCCAATATCCGTCGATCGTGTGCAGATCGTCAGACGAAAGCGGTTTCTGGGCGGTCATTCGTACCCCCTCTTTATTCATACGCGATGAACCTTGTCGTTGCCCACTTCCCCAGGATCTCAATTTCGCGGGCGCAAGGTGTGCCCTCCGTGACGGCATAGTTAGCAGCCCTGCCATCTGGCAGGACCATTTGTTTTTAGCGGCGAGCGTGCAACGCAAACCATCCGCTCGCCATCTAAACAGTGGGACCGATTGCGTTTTATCCCCTCATTGCGCGCAGCCCATGCCCGACGACGCTCCATCTACAGCGGACATTCGCGCCGCACCGCCACATCGCACCAGATGGATCATATGGGTCGTCATCCTGATGACCTTGTCCGCCGTCGCCTACCTCGTCTGGTCGAGATCGGGCAAGGAAGTGGCGGCGAAGGCTCCTGGCAGGAACAAGGAATCCAGCAAGGGGAAGAAGGGCCGGGAAGACGCCCCGACCCCCGTTGTAGGGACGCGCGCTCGCAGGGGTAATATCGGGGTATATGTCACCGGGCTGGGAACCGTAGTCCCCCTTTCCACGGTCCTCGTGAAGACCCGCGTCGACGGGGAATTGATCAGCGTCAAATACCGGGAAGGCGACATGGTGCAGAAGGGCGATCTTCTGATGGAGATCGATCCGCGTCCTTTTCAAGTGGCTTTGGAACAGGCCGAGGGTCAACTCGCAAAAGATCAGGCTGCCTTGGAAAATGCCCGCGTGGATCTCGCACGATACCAGCAGTTGGTGGCACAAAGGGCGGTTCCGGAACAACAACTGGCGACGCAGAAGGCGACGGTCGCGCAGGATGAAGGGGTCATCAAGTCGGATCAGGCGCAGATCGATAGCGCAAAATTGAACCTGACCTACAGCCGCATCGTGGCGCCCAACAGCGGGCGAATCGGATTGCGATTGGTAGACGCGGGCAACATCGTTCATGCCGCGGACTCCACGGGCCTTGTCGTCATCACGCAGATGCAGCCCACGACGGTGGTCTTCACTATCGCCGAGGACCAACTGCCCGCTGTGCTGGCCAAGATGAAGGCCGGGCAAAACCTGACTGTCGACAGTTATGACCGGCAGATGCAAAACAAGATTGCCCAAGGAACGCTCAGCACGCCGGACAACGAAATCGATCCCACCACTGGCACCATCCGGATGCGTGCCACCTTCGAGAACAAAGATCAGAAACTGTTCCCAAACCAGTTCGTGAACGCGCGGCTCTTAGTGGAGGAGAAGCATGGAGTGGTCCTGGTCCCGGCAGCGGTGCTTCAGCGCGGGTCCAACTCGACTTTTGTGTATCTGGTGAACCCGGACTCCAGCGTGGCCGTTCGCAATGTCACTGTGGGCGTAACGGAAGGCGACGACGCGGAAATCACCTCTGGCCTGGACGCCGGCAACGTCGTGGTATTGACCGGCGCTGACAAGCTTCAAGAGGGCGGCAAGGTCGACGCACAAGTCCCAGGGGAGGCGCCGGCTATACCGCAGGCAGCCGGGGCAAGAGGGAACGCCCCCAAAGGGAACGGGGCTAAAGGGAAAAAGCCATGAATCCCTCGCGGATCTTTATCCTGCGGCCCGTGGCCACGTCTTTGTTGATGGTGGGCATTCTACTGGCTGGCGGAGTCGCCTTCCGCCAACTGTCCGTCTCCGCACTACCGGAAGTGGATTATCCCACCATCGAAGTCATCACGTTCTACCCGGGAGCCAGTCCTGACGTCATGGCTTCGTCTGTGACGGCCCCCTTGGAGCGGCAGTTCGGCCAAGTGCCCGGCTTGCAGCAAATGACGTCTACCAGTTCGGACGGGTGCTCGGTGATCACTCTGCAATTCAACTTGAGCCTGGACATCGACGTTGCGGAACAGGAGGTGCAGCAGTCGATCAACGCTTCGGGCACCTTCTTGCCGCCGGACCTCCCGGCTCCGCCGATCTACAGCAAGACGAACCCTGCTGACACGCCGATCCTTACCTTGGCTCTGACCTCGACCGCGCAGCCACTCTCCGCTGTGGAGGATCTGGCCGACACGCGCTTGGCGCCGAAAATCTCACAACTGCCGGGAGTGGGATTGGTGAGTATCAGTGGAGGCCAGAAACCGGCCGTGCGCATTCAAGCGAACCCTACGCTTCTCGCTTCCTATGGACTCAACCTGGAGGACATTCGAAGTGCCATCACCGCGGCGAACGTGAACCAAGCTAAAGGCAATTTCGACGGGCGCTATCAATCGGTGCAGATCGGCGCCAACGACCAGCTTCTTTCCAGCGCGGACTATTCGGGATTGATCATTGCTTACCGCAATGGAGCCCCCGTACGCCTGACCGATGTCGCCGCGATCAAGGATGACATCGAAAACGTCCGCCAGGCCGCGTGGATGGACCAGACCCCTGCCGTAATCGTCAATATTCAGCGCCAACCCGGCGCGAACATCATCTCTGTGGTCGACCGGGTGAAGGCGCTGTTGCCGCAACTCACGTCCACCTTGCCGCAGAGCGTGAACGTTCGCGTGCTTACGGACCGCACCAATACGATCCGAGCCTCGGTGGAGGACGTCGAGTTTGAACTGATCCTGACGGTGGTTCTTGTGGTGATCGTCATCTTTGTGTTCCTGAGGAACTTCTACGCCACGCTGATTCCCAGCGTCGCGGTGCCGCTCTCCCTGATCGGAACGTTCGGCGTCATGTATCTGCTGGGTTATAGTCTCAATAATCTGACGCTGATGGCGCTGACGATTTCCACCGGCTTCGTAGTGGACGACGCGATCGTGATGATCGAGAACATTACGCGGTACACGGAAGAGGGCGAGAAGCCGCTCGACGCGGCCCTCAAGGGATCGCAGCAAATCGGATTTACGATCGTGTCGTTGACGATTTCACTGATTGCCGTCCTGATCCCGCTGCTGTTCATGGGCGATATCGTAGGCCGGCTGTTCCGGGAGTTCGCCGTGACGTTAAGCGTGACCATCCTGGTCTCGGCGGTGGTCTCGCTGACTCTGACTCCGATGATGTGCGCGAAGCTCCTGGGGCACAGGCCGAAACAGGAGCAGAGCCGCCTTTTCCGCTGGTCTGAGGCTGCATTTGAGAAGACCATCGACTACTACGGCCGGACCTTGAAGGTGGTGCTGCGGTATCAAAACATCACGTTGTTGGTCGCGCTCGGAACGCTGGTCGTGACGATCCTCCTATACGTCGAGATTCCGAAAGGTTTCTTTCCGATTCAGGACACCGGTGTGATTCAGGGAGTCTCGGAAGCGGCCCAGACGGTATCGTTCCAAGAAATGTCGGCTCGGCAGCAGGCTCTCGCGAAGATTGTCCTCCAAGATCCCGCGGTGGAAAGCCTGTCGTCCTTTCTGGGAATCGACGGCACCAACAACACGCTGAATAGTGGCAGGATCCAGATCAATCTCAAGCCGCTCAGCAAACGCGACGCTCGCGCGGCGGACGTGATCCGTCGCTTGCAGCCCAAGCTCGCTCAAGTCGCGGGAATTACGCTCTTCATGCAGCCAGTGCAGGACCTCAGCGTGGAAGACCGCGTGAGCCGGACGGAATTTCAGTACACTCTCGAAGATCCCAACAACGATGAGCTGAACACTTACGCCTCGCGCATGCTCGGCAAACTGCAATCGCTGCCGGAACTGCGCGACGCGGCAAGCGACCAGCAGAATCAGGGACTCCGTGCCCGGTTGGTCTACGATCGCGATACCGCATCCCGCCTCGGAATCACTCCGACGGCGATCGACCAGACGCTCTACGACGCCTACGGGCAGCGCCAGGTCTCGACGATGTTTACGCAGTTGAATCAGTATCACGTCGTGCTGGAGTTGCTTCCGGGGTTTCAAAAGGATCCGCAAGATCTACGGGACCTTTATATACGGACCGGCGTCCCAGCAAACTCGCAGTTGGGTGCGACCGGAGTTGTCACAGGAGGATCATCATCGACAGGGCTGTCACGCGGACCGATCAACACCGCGGCAAACGCGGCCACCAGCATCGTGACGAGCACGGGTTCCGCTCCGGCGGCCAGCGTGTTCGCAAGCCCCTCCCCTTCCGACAGCGCGTTTCCGAACGCTCAGCAGATTCCGCTGCGTACGTTCTCGCACGTGGATCTGGCTCCCGCGCCGATCACCATCAACCATCAAGGGCAGTTTCCGGTGGTGACGCTTTCATTCAACCTCGCGCCGGGCACCTCGCTCGGAGACGCGGTAACGGCCGTGAACAAGGTGAAGGCGGAAGTGGGTCTGCCGGCGAGCATCCAGGGAGCGTTCCAGGGAACCGCGGAGGCCTTTCAAGCTTCGCTTGCAAACGAGCCGATTTTGATTTTGGCCGCGGTGATCACGGTGTACATCGTCCTGGGGGTCCTCTATGAAAGCTATGTGCATCCGCTCACGATTCTCTCGACGCTGCCCTCGGCGGGAGTCGGGGCCCTGCCGGCGCTGATGCTCTGCCGCAACGATTTCAGTGTCATTGCGCTGATCGGAATTGTTCTGCTGATCGGAATTGTAAAGAAGAACGCCATCATGATGATCGACTTCGCGCTGGATGCCGAGCGCCACGAAGGAAAACCGGCCGAAGAAGCGATTTATCAGGCCTGCCTCCTGCGTTTCCGGCCCATCATGATGACCACGATGGCCGCGTTACTGGCGGGAGTGCCGCTGGCGCTGGGCACCGGAACAGGATCGGAGTTGCGCCGGCCGCTCGGCATCACCATTATCGGTGGCTTGATCTTTAGCCAGGCGCTGACACTTTACACCACTCCGGTGGTGTACCTCTGGTTCGACCGTTTGTCGGCTCGATTCGGAAAGAAGCCCGAACCAGTTCCCGCGACACAGCCATGAATATCTCGGAGCCATTTATCCGGCGGCCAGTTGCCACCGCACTACTCACGGTGGGCGTGGCGCTCTCCGGCGCGGTGGCGTATCGGCTGCTGCCGGTGTCGCCGCTTCCGGAAGTGGATTTTCCCACGATCTCCGTGAGCGCGAGCCTGCCGGGTGCAAGTCCGGAGACAATGGCTTCGTCCGTAGCGACGCCCCTGGAAAGGCAGTTCGGCCGAATCGCCGGCGTGACGGAGATGACGTCGTCGAGCGGGCTCGGCTCCGCTTCGATTACTCTCCAGTTCGATCTGGACCGCGATATAGACGCGGCCGCTCGCGACGTTCAGGCGGCGATCAACGCGGCGCGCGGCAATCTGCCGGCCAACCTCCCGGGCAATCCTACATATCGCAAGGTGAATCCAGCGGACGCGCCGATTCTCATCATCGCGCTGACATCAGACCGGGTGGACAAAGGCCAGATGTACGACGCCGCCTCCACGATCATGGCGCAGAAGCTGTCCCAAATCGCCGGTGTAGGACAAGTGGTGGTTGGCGGCAGCGCTCTTCCCTCGGTTCGCGTGGAATTGAACCCTGGCGCGGTGGACAAGTACGGCATCGGGTTGGAGCAGGTGCGTACGGCCCTGGCGAACGCGAATGCAAACGTTCCCAAAGGTCACTTTGCCAACGGCCCTGAAACCTGGGAAGTGGGCGCCAGCGACCAGATCTTCAAGGCCGCCGACTACAATCCGCTGATCGTGTCGTACCACGGCGGCGGCGCGGTTCGGATCTCAGATATTGGGCAGGCCGTCGATTCCGTCGAAGATCTTCGAAACGCCGGTTATGCCAACGGCAAACCAGCTGTGCTGTTGATTATCTTCCGCCAGCCCGGAGCCAACATTATCCAAACCGTGGACCGCCTCAAAGCGACGCTTCCTCAACTGCACGCTTCGCTCCCGCAGGCCATCGACATGCGCATCGCCATGGATCAAACCATCACGATTCGTGCGTCCGTGCGCGAAGTGGAGATCACGCTGGCGCTCTCGGTAGCACTGGTGCTTCTGGTGGTTTTCTTGTTCCTGCGAAATGTGCGGGCCACGCTGGTTCCCGGAGTGGCCGTGCCGGTATCGATGATTGGAACCCTCGCGATCATGTATCTGGCCGGGTATCACATCGACAACTTGTCCCTGATGGCGCTCACGATCTCGACCGGCTTCGTGGTGGATGACGCGATTGTAGTGATCGAAAACATTTCGCGGTATCGCGAGCAGGGAATGACTCCGTTCGACGCCGCTCTCAAAGGCGCTAGGGAAATCGGATTCACCGTGATGACGATCAGCATCTCCTTGGTCGCGGTGTTTATTCCGCTGCTGCTGATGGGCGGCATCGTGGGCCGCCTCTTTCGGGAATTCTCTGTGACGCTTTCCGTGGCGATCGGCCTCTCCATGGTGATCTCACTGACCACCACGCCGACCATGTGCGCTTATTTTCTCAAGCAGGAAGAGTCCCAGGGCTGGCTCTACCGTACAACGGAGCGCGGCTTTCAGGCCGTGGTAGACGGCTACGGCCGCACGCTGGATTTTGTGTTGCGCCACGCATTTATCACGCTGCTGGTGCTGCTGGGGACCATCGCGTTGAATGTCTACTTGTTTGTGCGTGTTCCCAAGGGATTCTTCCCGCTTCAGGATACAGGCCGTCTGAACGGATCGGTCCAAGCCGATCAGGACACGTCCTTCCAGCAGATGGACACCACGCTGAAGCAATTCGTAAACATCGTGAGCAAGGATCCGGCGACGGACACGGTCATCGGATTCACGGGGGGCGGCCGCGGGGGCGCCACCAATAGTGCACGCATGTTCATCGGGCTCAAACCGCTGGCCGAACGAAAAACGCCCGCCGATCAGGTCATCCGG
Source organism: Bryobacteraceae bacterium (assembly GCA_036498815.1). Taxonomy (GTDB): domain Bacteria; phylum Acidobacteriota; class Terriglobia; order Bryobacterales; family Bryobacteraceae; genus Palsa-187. The sequence goes on from DASYET010000015.1 coordinate 620,236, forward strand.
CGGTTGCGTCCGCAATTGGCCCGAATCCCGGGAGCGAGCCTATACTTATCCGCAACACAGGACCTGCGCGTTGGCGGGCGGCAGAGCAACGCTGAATATCAGTTTTCGATGCGTGGCGACAATATCGAGGAACTCACGCGTTTCGCGCCCCGACTGCTGGAGGAAATGCGCGCGTTGCCCATGCTGGCGGATGTGAATAGCGACCTGGAAAATCACGGTCTCCAGACGTACGTCGAATACGACCGGCAGACGGCAGCCCGCTTCGGAATTTCGCCTCAGCTGATCGACAACACGCTATACGACGCGTTCGGCCAGCGTCCCGTCTCCACTATGTACACCGCGATGAATCAATATCACGTCGTGATGGAGGCGGCGCCGCAGTATTGGCAGAATCCGGACGTGTTGCGGCAGATCTATGTGCGCTCTCCCGCCGGACAACCCGTTCCGCTAAACGCTTTCGCACATTTCGCACCGGAGGTGGCGGCGCTCTCGGTCACGCACCAAGGCCTGTTTCCCGCAGTCACGTTGTCTTTCAACCTGCAGCCGGGGGTCGCGTTGGGCGATGCGGTTACGGCCATTCAGGGGGCCGCGAAAAAGGCTGGACTGCCGGCCACTATCCAGACCGTCTTCGCGGGAACGGCGCAGGCTTACCAGGACTCACTGGCCAACGAACCTTTGCTGATAGCCGCAGCGCTGGTAACGGTCTATCTGGTTCTGGGCGTGCTCTATGAGAGCCTCATTCACCCTGTGACGATCCTCTCTACTCTTCCCTCGGCCGGAGTGGGTGCGCTGCTCGCCGCGTTGTTGACGCGGACGGACCTCACGATCATTGCCATGATCGGGATCATCTTGCTGATTGGAATCGTGAAGAAGAACGCGATTCTGATGATCGACTTCGCACTCGCAGCGGAGCGGAATGAAGGGAAGAGTTCCCGGGACGCGATCTTCGAAGCTTGCATGCTTCGCTTCCGGCCCATTCTGATGACCACCATGGCCGCGTTGCTGGGTGCACTGCCGCTGGCGTTGGGAACGGGCACTGGATCTGAACTGCGGCGGCCTCTCGGGATCACAATCATTGGCGGATTGATCGCGAGCCAGGTGCTCACGTTGTACACCACACCGGTGGTGTATTTGTACTTCGACCGTCTTCAGCACTGGGCAAGCTCCGCGAAAACGAAATGAACATTCGCCTCATCGCCGCAATCTGTACGCTGCTGTCGTTCTGCGTAGGCTGCGCCGTCGGGCCGAATTACAAGAAGCCCGCCGCTCCGGCACCTCCGGCGTTCAAAGAGCAGCCCCCGGTGAATTTCAAAGAAGCCGAGGCCGAAGGATGGAAACAGTCCCAACCCGGAGACGCCTTCCTCAAGGGAAAGTGGTGGGAAATTTACAATGACCCGGCCCTCGACGCACTGGAAGAGCAGGTGAGCATCTCCAACCAAAACGTTTTGCAAGCGGAGGCACAGTATCGTCAAGCCAAGGCGGAAGTTCAGGTCGCGAGAGCCGCGCTCTTCCCGATTGCAGGGACAAACCCCAGTGTCGGAGCCTCGCGTACCGGCGCGGGAAATAACACCGCTGGAGCGGCGGGAACCAGCGCTGCGGGTTCGACAGCGAGCGCCTCTGGATCGACAACGCGCGCCAATTTCAGTCTGCCCTTTAATGTTTCCTGGGAGCCGGATCTCTGGGGCAGCGTGCGCCGCGGCGTCACCGGGAGTGTGGCCACGGCGCAGTCTTTCGCGGCGGATTTGGAGAACGCCCGGCTGCTTTACCAAGCGGAACTCGCGCAGGATTATTTCCAGCTCCACGGAGTGGACTCCGACGCCGAGCTTCTCAAACGCACGGAGGCATCGTATCAAGAGTTTCTTACGCTCACCCAAAACCGATTGACGGGCGGCGTCGCGACGGACCTGGATGTGGCACAAGCCCAGTCGCAGCTCTACGACGTGCAATCGCAACTGTTGGATGTGGGAGTCCAGCGCGCGCAGTTCGAACATGCGATCGCGATCTTGACCGGCAAAGCCCCATCGGAGTTGAGCGTTGCTGTGGCGGACCTCACTGCTCTGCCGCCCCCCGTTCCCGTGGGGACACCTTCGGAGCTTCTCCAGCGAAGGCCGGATATCGCCAGCGCGGAGAGGCGGGTCGCCGCCTCGAACGAGCAGATCGGTATCGCGATGGCGGCGTTCTATCCCACTCTGACATTGTCGGGAGACGGAGGTTTTCAAAGCTCCACCCTGGGGAAGCTGTTCAGTGCGCCGGCGCGCTTCTGGTCCGTCGGACCGCAACTCGCGGAGACCTTGTTCGATGCCGGCCGGCGCCGCGGAGTGGTCGCGGAAGAACGCGCTGCTTACGATGCCACTGTCGCCGGATATCGCGAAACCGTGCTAGCTGCCTTGCAACAAGTGGAGGATAACCTGGCGGCACTGAGGATTCTGGAAGAAGAATCCGCCAAGGTGGATGAGACCATCGCTTCCTCGAATCGTGCTTTGGATGTGTCCACCGCGCAGTATCGCGCGGGAACCGCCAGCTATTTGAACGTCATCACCTCCCAGGCTACTCTTCTGAGCGCGCAGCGAAGCGCTGTGACGCTCCGCAGCCGGCGTTTAGTCGCGAGCGTGTTGCTGACGGAGGCCCTCGGGGGAGGGTGGGATGTTTCGCGGCTTCCCGATCCACGCCGCTAGTGAAACGCACGGCAGCGCGAATGCATCGGACTCAACAGATGAATCGCCCTGGACCAACTAGTTGAATTCGCGGCTCATCGCGATGGAGGCAACCCAAATGAAGCTAACATCCTTGATTCTTGAAGAATTGGATCGTGAAGCAGAACTGACTCGCCGAGCTCTGGAACGTGTACCGAGCGGTAAGAACAGCTGGAAACCGCATCCGAAATCCATGCCTCTAGGGCAACTGGCGCATATGGTCGCGACCATGCCGTCGTGGATCTCTATGATCGTGACCCAGAATGAACTCGACATCAAACCCAAAGATGGCCCGGGCAACGGAGCATCGCGCAATCTAGAGTCGTCTGAAGCGTTGGTGAACGCTCATGAGAAAGCCGTGGCCGCGGCGCGGCAAGCCGTGTCTCAGGCATCCGACGCCGAATTGGAGACACCCTGGAGATTGCTGGAAGGGGGCAAAGTCGCGGCAGAGAATCCGCGCTACAAATTTATTCTCGATAACTTCAATCACCTTGCGCATCACCGCGGCCAGCTGACTGTATACTTGCGAATGAACGAGGCGCAGGTTCCTGCCATTTACGGACCTTCCGCGGACGACCACCGCTTCTAGGCCTTTGCCGGAAGTCATTCACACGTTGCTCGACCGCGGGAAAACATCCCCGCCGTGCGTCTTGCCTGAGGAATTGAAAACCGCCTACGGCGGAGATCTGTCCTTTCCACCCTCTCGTCCCGGGCGGCCGTATGTGATTGGTAACTTTGTCAGCACGGCCGATGGTGTCGTGAGCTACGAAATCGCAGGGAAATCCGGCGGTGGCGACGTGAGCGGATTCGACCGGGCCGACGGTTTTATCATGGGTCTGCTCCGGGCGTCCGCCGATGCGGTTATGGTGGGAGCCGGCACGCTGCAGCAGACGGCCCCGGAACATCTTTTTATCGCAGAGAGCGTGTATCCGGACGCACGGGAACTTTACGCGTGCTACCGGTCTCAGGGCTTGCGGAAGACCGCCCCGCCGCTTCAGGTCGTCGTGAGCGGGAGCGGAAGAATTGACCTGACCCGAGCGGTATTCCACACGCCGGGTTTACAAACCCTGATCGTCACCACTCCGTTGGGGAAGGATCTTCTGTGGGCCCATGGGGCGGCATCGTTGGCTTCAACGGAGGTGAGGGCGCTTCCCGGCCCGAGTCTCGCGCCTTCTGCGATTCTCGGTCTTCTGCGTACCGACTTCGGAGTGTCCCTTCTTCTCCATGAAGGCGGCCCCACGCTGTTCGGGAGTTTCGTAGCGGAAGGGTGCATCGACGAACTCTTCCTCACGATTGCGCCCAGAGTGGCAGGCCGAATCGACCAGTCCCCGCGGCCGGGGCTCATCGTGGGTGTGGAGTTCCTTCCCGAAACTGCTCCCCGGCTGGAGATTGTCAGTGTGAAGGAAAGAGGAGACCATCTGTATCTTCGGTATGCCACTCATTCAGAGGGGAGCCACAAAGTTTGAGCGGATATCGCCCGCAATTACGCGTAAGCTAACAGAGTGATTTGTAGAATGCTTGCCTTGACCATCCTGAACGTGGTGCTGCTGGCTCAGGTCCAAAGGGAAGAGCTTCCGGCGACCCACGAAACCGTTTTTCGAGCGGCGGGGACGAAGGATTGCGCTCTCAGTTGGACTTTGGCGGAAAGCGGCCCGAACCGGAACGTCGCTCAACTTCGCTCGGATTGCGCTCTTCCGCTGGAGCGAGTGCTCTCCCTGTCGGATCAGATCCTCGATACGATCGAGAAGACCGAGCCGGGACGGTTTCGCGCCTTGGATTCGCTCTTTGTGGGCGGCCTGTCCAAACTTCCCGAAATGCGTTCGCGCCTGGTATTGCTTGCCTCCAACTCCGGCGAATGGGATCCGGTCCGGGGCAAACCCAGGTCGGGCGGCATGGAGGCCCTGGTCCGAAAGTACGCTGCCCGCAGCGGCTTTTTGAAGGGATGGGAGGATGTGTTCCTGCGTCATGGCGTGCGGATCGAGGTGGCCGGCGTGGAGGACGTTCAGATTGACAAGGCCGCATCACTTCCGTTCTTCGACGAGCTGCGACGCAAGGGTCTCACTGCCACCGACCGGGTTCCGTCGACGTGTCTGCTATGGATTCGACTGATTCACACCGAGAAAGGAAATCAAAAACAATGAGCCTGCCCGCGATGTCCGCCATGTGGGATAAGTATCCGACAGACAGCAGGGAAGCAGTCTGCACCCGAGTGGGCGGTTCGATCCTTTGGGACTTCAAGCACGACTCAGACTACAACACGTGCTGTATTCGCACCAGCCTGGCACTCAACTACTCCGGTGTGCCGATCGCGAAAAACGTCTGCGATGGTTTGAAGAATCCGTATGTGCCTCCCAAGGTCAGAGCGAGTCAGGGGGCGGATAAAATGTGGTACATCGCCAGCGTTTATGACATGCGTGTGTACCTGGAAGCGCGCTTCGGGCAGCCAAAGCGTTTCAAGCGCATGAGCAAAAACGACCTTGCTGCACTCAATACGGGTCCGGGGATTCTGATGTTCTTCTCGCCGCATTGCGACCTTTGGGATGGCTCCCAGATCCGCTACAACGACGACGAGTGGGGCAAAGCTAAAGTAGAACAGTTGTTGTTATGGCCATGTTCGGCCGAGTCTTCGTCGACAAAAGTTCCGACTTAGCGTGCACAGGCGACGATGCGGGAACATGGGGCTTTAGCGGCTCTCTTTTGCTCGAGGCGCGGGCGCCCTTTTCTTCGACGCGGGCGGTTTCGGTTGCGGCGACCAGTCGGAATTGCGTGTGGGGCCCGCATTCGCCGCCCAATCCTTTGCCGGAATGTTGCCTCTGTTTGTGAGCCCTAGATTTGGATCAGCCGCATCCGTGAGGGAGAGCTCGTCGATGCTATTGCCCTCCGTCGTTTTGAAGACCTCCGCTGTGCGAACGCCGCTGCGCTCGCCGCGATGCAGATCTCCCGCGCTCGGATCGCCGGTCGGCATCCCCGCCGGACCGTCGTCACCCGCGCGTTGTCCCGAGCCCGATGATGTGACTTCAATCCCACCGTTCCGGCCCTCCGCCGGATAGACACTCCGACTGTCCAGAGGCGCTGTCACCTCATCGGCAGATGTTTCGGTTGGATCGATAACGTCGAACTCGATGACCAGATCGGAATCAGCGATAGCTGCCTCGAACTCACCCTTACGTGTGTCCACGATGTCGTACTCCCACACCTCTTGAGCCGCGCTTCCTAGAAACGCATCGTCTTCGTCCAGTACCTCCTGGCTGTGTTGCGCTGCGGACTCCAACTGCTCGACAAATACCTTCTCCGCGACAATGCCGTCGGATAGGTTCTGATCCAGTTCGGCGCTCGGACGCATCTCCGAATCCGTACCATCCGAGCGAACGCGTTTCGCAAATGCGACCCGATATCTCATAGCTTCTAGACGTGGCGAAGCAATCCGTGGCCCCTTTTCATTTGCTGGCATAGCTGGGCAATAGCCCCAAAGCCAGTGCGGGCGAAGGAGAGTCAGCAACCTCGCGTAACCACTTGCGGGCCTGCGCTAGCTTCACACCAAGGTTGAGATCCGCATAGTCTTTAAGCTGCTGGTCAGCCGCCGCATCCTGCCCATGGCGGGCGTAGTAGAGAGCCAGTGCCAAGTGCGCCGTGGGAACGGCGCGCTGCGCCACTTGGAGGTTGTCCCACGCCTCCGCATCATGGGATCCCTCGTCCAGGAGAATCGCCCCTTTGAGGAAGTGGGCGTGGGACAGCGTCGAATCCAGACTAAGTGCGATATCGAGCTCCTGCAAGCCCATCTGGGGTTGTCCCGTCAGACACAGGGCGTAACCGAGATTCGAATGGCTCGCCGCGAACTTCGGCATGAGCGCAATTGCTTGCTGCAGATCGGGGATCGCTTCGAAGGGCTGATTCATCCTTAGGTACTCCAGGCCGAGAATGCCGTACGCGTACGGCCTGGCCGTTGGCTCATTTACCGCTTCCAGCAACTGCTGGATTGCTTTTTTGTGGTTGCCTTGCCGGACGGTTTCCACAATCCTCTGCATCAGCTTACGGCCTTTACCTGAAAGAGGATGCCGAAGTTCGTCGGCAGAGACCATGGCGTTTCCAGACACGGCTATTTGCTGTGCCGCCGTGGGCCACTCAGGAAGCTGGGGCCAAGTCCGCATTTGTTTCTCCCAGACGGGTTCTGTAGTAGCCTCCCATAAGGAATCCACATCAGAGGGCGAAGCCGACGAACTTTGGATACCGAAGGGATCCGGATTGAAAGGATCCCAGCCAGAGGAGTCCTGGCCCAACAGGCTCGCTCCTGAGAAGAGCGCTCCAAGAACAAGAATTGCCGCTTTCAATTCCCAGCGGTCCAAGAGACTGGCCATGATTTGCACCTTTACGTTCGGCGCGTTTTCAATACGCAATTTCATAACACGCCGCGCGGCGAATACTGCAATTTGTAAGCCAGTGTTTTTATTGGGATTGGTGGTGACGCTCCGAAACACCCAGGCAAACAGCACGCTCTAACAAAAGCGTGGAACGTGAAATCGGAGACTCGGTCTCGCGACCTTATCCTTTTACAACCGCCGAGTTAGCCCGCGTGCTCGCCGCGAGTCGCCAAGCCGGTCGCAGCGCCGAGGGGGGTGCACTAGAGGCGGCAGAAAATACGCAGGCCGGTAAAACTCTGCAGCCTTTACGTATTTCCGCTACTTCGAACGACGTTTTGCAGTCGCGCGAAACTACTTCGCTCGCCCCGTGTAGCCCTGCGCGATGGTGGAAATCGCGATAACGCGATTTCGTGCGCTCGGTGTTCCCCAGGCACCATAGAACACGATGCCAAAAAGCGTTTTCCTGTCGCGGCCGCCGAAGAACGTACCATGCAGCCCCTGCGGGCCTGGGATGCTACCGGCAAACGCTCCGTCCGGTGCGAATATGTCCACGGATTTTCCGGTTGCAATATACACCCGCCCCTGCTGATCGACAGCAGAACCGTCGCCGCCTTCTCCGCCCCGCAACTTGCCGAATTCGCGCTTATTCGCCAGCGCCCCGCCAGCCTTCACGTCGAACACGTACACCGTTGCGCCGTTCGTGACATAGAGCATCTTCTCGTCTGCGCTCAAAGATGATGCCGTTGGCCTGCGGAACGTCCTTTCCATACTGCGAGACGGTGCCCTTCGGATCCGCGTAGAACACGCCGCTGTCCGTGGCACCTGTAACGGAGAAGTAGACGCCGCCGTGAGCGTCGGCCGTTAAATCGTTAACGACGCCGCCCACGCATTCCAGCGGTTCCCCATGGAATGAGTTTGCCAGGATCTTCCGCTGCGGCTCCAGTTGTTCGATGGCGGAGCCAAGCCCGCGCTCGACCACGAACAACGCCCCGTTCTTGCCGCGTGAGACCGCCCCGCCCGTATTCGTGTTGCTATAGAGGATCCTGGCGAGACCTGTCCTGGGGTCCATCTGCATGACATTGCTCGCATCATTATTTGCGAACAACACCGTGCCGTTGTCGCCTGCACTGGGGCCGTCGACGTTATTGCCTTCCCACGACCAAACGACTCTCCAGGACTGTCCCGCAGCCAGCACTCCGGAAATAGCGGTGGTGGCCGGAAGAACCGGATCCCGCGGCGCTGCGTTCGCATTCGCCGCGCTGTTGGCGATCGGAATCGAGAACGGCTTCGGCGGATTCTTGCACTTCGCGAGCACATTCTTGATTCCCGGATTCTGCCAGCTCTGCATGCTGCTGCCGCGCGGAAACGAAGCCGAAGGAAGCAGCGATGGCGGACTCTGCGCCCAAACAACACGCGCCACGAACCCGGCGATGATCACAGAGCCAGGGGAGACTTCATTGACTTGATGCCTTTCGTGCGCGTCGGCCGCAAGGCGGCAATGAAGTTCTCAGCATGAGCCATCCTTCTCCGCGAACCAGGATATCCCGAATCAGCAGCGTGCCGTCAATCTATGAACGGACTACCACCGAGTGGACGCGAGATTGCATGGTGTTTGGAGCGTTCCGCCAGGAACACGAAAAGGAGAAGAACCATGAAGCCGAGCACGAATGATCAAGTCAAAGGCGCGATGCACCAGGTGAAGGGCGCCGTTAAGGAAAAAGCGGGCAAGCTCGCGAACAAACCCAAGTTGACAGCAGAGGGTCAGGATGAAAACGCCGCGGGAAAGATCCAAAAGAAAGTGGGCCAGATCGAGAAGGTTTTAGGACAGTAGATCGCGTACAGGGATCGAAGGAGGCCGCTTATGAATAAGATGCTGGGCATGGTCCTGGTTGCACTCGGTCTGATCGGACTTGTGTGGGGTGGCTTTACCTACACCACCAGGGAAAAGGTCGTCGACATCGGACCGATCCACGCCACTCGTGACAAGACGAATACCGTGCCATTGCCACCCGTTCTGGGCGGTGTATCTCTGATCGCCGGCATTGTCCTGCTAGTCGCCGGCGGAAAGAACGCAACATCCTAGTTCGCCTCCGCAGCAGGATTTTGCAAAACAAGGGAGAAATCTGCATGTTGATTTTACTGATCATTCTGCTTTTGGTTCTCGGTGGAGGCGGCGGTTATTACGGCCATAGCCGCTGGGGTTACGGCGGAGGTGCCGGCGTAGGGCTGGGCACAATTCTGATGGTTCTCCTGATCGTCTACCTGGTGGGGGGACTCCGTTAAACCAGCTTGATCGAGCTGGAGAGAAGAGCGCCGGGTCCAAATCCCATTGAATGCCACAGCGGGTTCGAGGACAGAATGTGGACAACGCTATTAAACTCACTGCAAGGTGTCCTCGCGGACAAACGTCGCAGCGCCATGATCGTGGGATGATCTCGGGTGACCTGGCCCGATCGCCAGTATCTGGAAAGCAGCGCTCGTGACGCTCAGCGCGCCCGTCAGCTTTGCTCGGTCTTCGAAACTGCTAAATTGGTCGGGCAATTTCAGTCGTATGGAACGGGTCAAGGCTTTCGATGGCTTCCAGAGACTGGGTTTAAGATCCCATTTGAAGAACCGGAGCCGGATTCGATCCGGCAGAAAATCCGCAATAGTGAAGCCAAGCTGCTCGATCGGCGGCACCTCTTCCCTCACGTCGAGGTGCTGGGGAGGCGTCGAACCGACCCCCCGAAAGGCCGAAGGCCATGCTCCCGGCGCCGTGCCGATGGGGCCCGATAGCGCTGCGGTGACCGGGTTCTTGTCAAGACGGAGCGAACCGGCTCGCAGGATCTTTCCAATTCCCACAGCATGCAGATCGCCGCTGATTGTCAACGCACTTCGTCGTTTCATCGCCGCCATTCGGCGATCGGCCGGTCGTGTTGGCTCATCCCTCCATCCACTTTCCGGCGGTCCATCCGAACGGATTGCTAGGCGCATGCACCAAGTGCGTAACATCCAGCGATGACGAGCGCGCCAGCAGCCAACGCTCCACTTCCGGATCGAGAAAGCCGGCCGTGGGCCCAGTCAGCGTGCACATGCGGTGGACGTCGTAAAGCAGCATCTCAGCGAGGCGGCCGTAGCGGACTGTGCCCCAGCTCTCCGAGACGCCACCGTCTCCCATCGAACCTCAGCGCAGACCGCGCGGACGATTCTCGTCGGGCAGAAATTCGGGATAGCGGGAAGAAGACCGGAGTGGAGTGGAAATCGGTGCCGTATATCCCCCGTTCGCTCGTCTACTTCGTCGGCTGCTTACGATACTTTCCGTACAGCACATCTTCCGCGAACTCGGGGCACTTGTACTCCAAGAGCTGGGCGTTCTTTTCCACAAGGCGGTACAAAGGCATGCTGATCTTCCATGGGCGCGAGAATGTTTTCGGGTCCTCGATCGTTGCCTCGTACATCATCGTATCCGCCGTGCGCGGGGTATAGCGTTCGGTCACAGTGAGCTCATCGCTGTGAAAGTCGCCAGCCCGGTCGAACCATGTTTTCTCCATCTGATCGGTCACAACCACGACCAGCGTATCGCCCTCCCAGTGTCCGTTAGACCACCCCATCCAGCTGTCCGCGGGAGCCTGGGTCGGACTCTCCATATTGATCGAACGCACGGCGCCGGCATACTCGTAGGCGACCATAATCACCTTCGATGACTGTATGATCTGGAACGGATACGGCATGTAGGTAGAGCGCGGCACACCGCCCATATAGCACTTCACTTCCGGGTCCAGCGCTACGCGGTTGGCGAAGTTCTTCTTTTGCTGCTCCGCCGCGGCCGGCAGGTACGGAATTCGACCGTCGCCTTCGATCACTCCCGGTCCCGGCGGTACGGAGAACTGAGCGCCGAGCGACAGCACTGGTCCCTGCGCCGCGGCGTGCGCGCGGAGATCCCAGTTCGCCGTGTTCATTGCTTGCCAAATCCCGTTCAAATTCGGTCGCCCGTCCTTCGTTCGCGGAGCCTGCAACGCTGGAGGCTGCGCCTGTCCGGAGGGCGGCATCATGATCGCGAAAAGGCACCCCACGGCGGCCGTCATCGCCAAAAACCCTCGGAACGCGTAGCCTCTCGAAAGAGTTCGCGCCGTTAAGTGCTTCAAGACCGTTCTCCTCACTTTTTGTCCGGCTCGGTTTCGTTCACCGACCCGCCCAGCAGCATCCGTTTCCCGTCAGGAAGCGTAATGTTCCTGCCCACCGCGGTATTCCCGCGATCCTTGCCCTGATAACCCTCCACCACGATCTCCGTTCCGGCCGGCAAGGACTTCTTGGTCAAGCCGAGCCTGAGGAGCGCGTTGGGGCTGCCCCCCTCGATCATCCAGTTGGTGACCGTCCCGTTTTCGTTTTTCACGTCGAGATGAATCCAGGAATGAGGATTCACCAATTCCCATTCAGTCACCGTTCCGCGCAGCTTTATCGGCTTGTTTGAGTCGAACTCCGCGGAGAACGCGTGATGCGCCGAAAGCGGTGCCACCGCCAGCAACATACCGATACTTGCCACCGCAACCGATAGTCTTGTCATTGATCCCCTCGTTTTCTGACGCACTGACCTACTTGCCCGCTGTCTTCCCCGGCGCGTTCTGCTCGGCCGCGCGAGCGCCCTTCAGCGAGTTGGGAAGTGAATAATTACCTTCGTGGCAGGCATATTCCAAAATCGGCCCCTCCACTTTGGACCAAGCCGTCTCCGCCGTCCATGGCTGGTCCCAAGTCTCCGGATCGTCCACGGTAAAGCGATAGAGGATCGTGTCCGCATCGACACGTGTTAGGCGTTCCACCACGTGCAGCTTGTCGCCGGAGCCGTGGAAGGGATTGCGGGCGGTGAAGTTGGTGGAGTCCACCACCAGCGTGTCGCCTTCCCAATGGCCGATGGAGTCTCCTCTAAATTGGCGTAATTCGGTGGACGCATGAGGGCGGCCGTCCATGGGGACGACCCGTACCGAGTGGTTCATCTCGTTCAGGATGGCCACCACTCCGTCCCCCTGGACAATCCGTAGATTATTGTTGTAACCGCCCGAGAGCATGGGCACAGACTCCTGGGGTACAACGATGCAGCGCGAGCTCAGCGATAGGTCCTCGGGGCCCTCCAACCCCCGCCCCCGGTCTTTCGCGGCGATATCCGCGTTCCTTTTACGCGCTTCGGGTAGCATCTCAGGCACGGTTCCCTGCTCGCCGACGATCAGTGAGGTCCGCAGGTTCCAGGAGAGTTTGGCTTGGCCTCGGTCCAACCCGTACTGCGTATAGTCGTAGTGCACATCCGCTGTGGTACCGCGCTCGGTGGGACGGCCCTCCTCGAGGTTTAACTCCAGGCGGCCCTGATCTTTCTTCATCAAGTCCGCCAGCTCCGCGTCGGTGTAGAATTCCTTGGCGCCCAACCCTTTGGGCCGTTCGAGCGGTGTTTCGGTATTGTTGGTCCAGAATCCCTGAAAGTCCGGGTGACCATCGGGCAACCGCGGGGGCGCCCAGGCCTTGTTCGAGCGATTGGCTGTCTTGGCCGCGCTCGCGGCGCCCGGAGCGGTCTGTCCGGACGCCGGCCTCTGCGCGTAGAACAGGGTCAACACCGTCACGGCGACGGTAGTTAAGGCAAGCAAGCGATGGCCCATCCGGAGCCTCCCTCTGAAATGGCCGACTGCGCGAAGCTTCCCGTGGCCGGTGCCGCGCGCCGTTCGTTTGACAAGCATAGAGCGCGGATCTGAATAATGCGTGAACGCGTCGTGAATAACGGGCCAACCTGATCCTCGAAGTATTTTTCACGCTTCAGCCATTAGTCAAGCTACGTTCACGCCGCATTCACTCTGGAGCTTTAGTCTCGAAAAGTACAGTGAGGAGGGTGGCTTGACCAAGAGACTTGTTCTGGCATCTGTAGTCTGTCTATCGATCGTGAGCTTCGACAGAGGTCTGACGTCGCTCAGCGCGCAGGCCTCGGTGTCCTTCACCAAAGACATCCAGCCGATACTGGAGCAAAACTGTTTGAACTGTCACGGCCCCTCGATGCAGAGCTCTAGGCTCAACCTGAGCACACTGGAAGACGCGCTGCGGGGTGGCGCACGCGGGTCCGCCATTGTTCCGGGACGCGCCGAAGACAGCAGGCTCTACCGCATGGTTGCCGGTCTGGATAAACCGTCGATGCCTCTGGGGGGCACGAAACTTACGGACAGTCAGATCGTTGCCATCAAGACCTGGATCGATCAGGGCGCTCACTGGGATGTTGGCCCCGTCGGAGCGAAGACTCAGCCCGACCCGGCCAAGGCATTCGCGGCGTTGGAAAATGTTCAGCTCCCTCCCGGCGCGGGCGATTACTGGGCGTTCAAGTCGCCGGTCCAGGCGCCGATTCCCGTGGTGGCGCGACCGTTTTCGAACCCCATCGACCGCTTTCTGGAGAAGGCCCGGCAGGAGAAGGGTCTGAAGGCAGCACCGAAGGCCGACCAGCTCACATTGCTTCGCAGGGCCTATATGGACTTGATCGGCTTGCCTCCGTCACCCGAAGAAATCGACGCTTACATGAAAGACACGGCTCCGGGCGCGTGGGAGCGATTGATCGACAAGCTGCTCGCATCCTCGCATTACGGCGAGAGATGGGGCCGTCACTGGCTGGATGCCGCGCGCTATGCGGATTCCAGCGGCTATGAGAATGACACGGACCAGCCGAACTTGTGGCGCTATCGAGACTACGTCATTAAAGCCTTCAATGAAGACAAGCCGTACAACACCTTTATCAAGGAGCAGATTGCCGGCGACGAAATCCCCAACAGGACCGATGACAGCTTGATCGCCACCGGATTCCTGCGCGCGGGTCCCCGCGTCCGGAATCACGAACACGCCAATCCGGCACGGCGTTACGACTACCTGGACGATGTGATAGGCGCGATTGGCAAGGGCGTTCTCGGGTTGACCGTTCAGTGTGCGCGCTGTCACGATCATAAGTTCGATCCCATCCTGCAGAAGGATTACTACGCGATGGAAGCGTCCATCTTCGGTTACGTGGAAACCGATTATCCTCTGGGGCCTCGCGAGCAAGCGGATGCCTATATGAGAAAGATGAGCGAAATCGCCGGTAAGATTTCTGCTTTAAAGGATCAGATCGACGAAATCGACAAGCCCTACCACGACAAGCTCGCGATCGAGGAGATTCGGAAGAAGTATCCAGCGGAGGTGATTCGCGCGGTCGAGAAGCCGGAAAGCGAACGGACCCCGGGTGAGAAGTTGATCGCCATCCAAGTGCTCGAGACAGGCGCGAGTCGTTCGACCGCTGCCGCGGACAAGATTATGAGTCCCGAAGACGCGGCGAAAAAGAAAGTGTTGAACGATCAGGTCGCGGCGCTGAACGCGGAAAAGCCGGAAACCCCTCCGATGGCGTCGATTGTTACCGATGGAGATTGGCGCAGCGTAGAACTGGGATACGGAGACCGTAACGAGGGCGCTTGTCCGAAATGCGAGCTCGAGTATGTTGGGGCGGGGAAGTTCCTCGAGTTGGGACCGGGCAAGGGAAACTACAAGGTCCCGCCGTCGTACTTCCTGATGCGCGGCGATCCGGACAGCAAGGCGTATGCAACGAGGCCCGGTTTTCTCAGCGTGCTCACGCAAGGGAATCCACCCACGGAGATTCCCCCCGCGGACGGGCGGACATCGGGACGCCGGCTGGCGCTGGCGGACTGGCTGGTTTCACGGGACAATCCTCTGCCCGCGAGAGTGATCGTCAATCGAATGTGGGAGCACCATTTTGGAAAAGGGATCGTGCCTACGCTGGATAATTTCGGCAAAATGGGCGAGCAACCTACAAACCAGGCGCTGCTCGACTGGCTCGCTGTTGAATTCATGAACAAGGGCTGGAGCATGAAAAGCATGCAACGGCTCATCATGACCTCGGAAGCGTATCAAATGGCATCCGAGTATGACGACGCCGCCAGCGCGAAAAATGATCCTGACGACACGTACCTGTGGCGGTACCGCATTCAGAGGCTCGAGGGAGAGATCATCCGCGACAACATTATGTCTGTGGCAGGTTCGATCAATTTGACGATGGGCGGCCCGGCCATCTTCCCGCACGTCGATGAGTCCTTCATTAAGACGCTGTTTCGCGGCATCTATCACAATCAGGACGACGGCCCCGATGTGTGGCGGCGAAGCATCTATATCTACCAAAAGCGCACGCTTCCCTCTCCGATGCTGCAGGTCTTTGA
Source organism: Bryobacteraceae bacterium (assembly GCA_036498815.1). Lineage (GTDB taxonomy): Bacteria > Acidobacteriota > Terriglobia > Bryobacterales > Bryobacteraceae > Palsa-187. The sequence goes on from DASYET010000015.1 coordinate 635,485, forward strand.
CTTGCCCGACATGAGCCAGTCCTTTGGCGCCAGGTATGTCTCGACGGTACCCACGCAGGCGCTGCAGTTAATGAACGACGACTTCGTCCTCCACCAGGCGCAACTGTTCGCGGACCGGGTCAAGAAGGAGGCGGGCGATGACGTCGCGAAGCAGGTCGACCTGGCCTACCGGATCGCGCTGACGCGGCCACCCACAAAGCGGGAACTGTCCTTGGCGAGCGACATGATTCAATCCGGTTCGCTTGTCGACTTTACGAACGTCATCCTCAATCTGAGCGAATTCTTATACACAAGGTAACCATCATGGAAAACTTTTGGTCTCGGCGCGATTTTCTGTTTCAGTCCAGCGGCGGCATCGGTGGTCTCGCCCTCGCTCAAATGCTGTTCGACCAAAAGCTGCTTGCGCAGAAGGCGCCCCTTGACGCCTGCGTGGCGGCCCCGATCGGCGGCAACCCACTTGCGCCCAAGGCTCCGCATTTCAAACCTCGGGCCAAAGCCGTCATCTCCATCTTCAATACCGGCGGGGTCAGTCAGATGGAGACCTTTGAATACAAGCCGGCGATGGAAAAATACTCGGGCCAGGTTTTAGGAGGCGACGTCCGCGTCCACGACGGCCGGCCGGGTCCGATCATGCCGGGCATTTTCAAATTCAAGAAGTACGGACAATGCGGAAAGGATGTTTCGGAGATTTTTCCGAACCTCGGCGCGAAGGTAGACGAGATCGCCTTTCTGCATTCGGTGTGGGGAAGATCCGACGACCATGTGCAATCGACCTACGAGATGCAGACGGGGCAGCTGCGCATGGGTTATCCCAGCATGGGAAGTTGGATCACCTACGGTTTGGGATCGGAAAATGCAAATCTGCCCGGATTCGTCGTGCTGCAAGACGCCCGCGGCGGCCCTCTCGGAGCCGCCAACAACTGGCAATCGGGCTTTCTGCCCTCCACGTTCCAAGGGACTCCCTTCGGAGCCGCGGACAACCCGATTGTAGATTTGAAGCGGCCTGACGGGGTGACTGCGGATCAGCAGCGCCTCCGACTCGATATGCTGGCGAAGTTGAATGAGATCCACGCCGAACGAAATCCCGGCAGTTCGGAGTTGGCGGGCCGGATCTCCTCCTATGAGCTCGCTTACCGGATGCAGGGCTGCGCGCCCGAAGCCGTGGATTTCAACAGGGAGTCCGACGCCACCAAGAAGCTGTACGGACTGGACGAAGAAATCACCGCGCCCTTTGGAAAGCAATGCCTGATGGCAAGGCGTTTGGTGGAGCGCGGCGTTCGCTTCGTCCAGCTCTTTTCCGGCGGGTTGGGCACCCAGAATCGGGATACCTGGGACGCTCACGCCGGTATGAAGGAGAACCATTCGCTCCATGCCAAAGAAACGGATCTGCCCATCGCGGGGTTGCTGACGGATCTGAAGGCACATGGCCTCCTGGATGAGACTTTGGTTCTCTGGCACTCCGAATTCGGCCGAATGCCTCTCTCCGAGAACGGCGTGGGCCGCGACCACAACCCGGGCGCCATGACAGTCTGGATGGCGGGCGCGGGCATCAAGGGCGGCCAATCGATCGGAACCACTGACGAAATCGGCTACAAGGCGGAGAAACAGCCGATCTCCTATCACGACTTGCATGCCACGATCCTGGCATTGCTCGGCATCGAACATACCAAGCTGACCTATCGCTACAATGGCCGCGACATGCGGTTGACGGACGTCGCCGGCGAACTGATTCCGCAGATCATTGGGTAAAAAGCACCTGAATCGACGCGAGTTTCTCGCCTCCGGAGCTTTGCTTCTCGGTGCTCCGGCTTTGGCCGAGCGAGTGCCGCAGCGCGCCGTTGTCCTGATGTTCGACGGCTTTGGGCTCGAGTACTTGGACCAAAGCCACATGCCCGTGCTGGCGCGTTGGCGGGAACGCGGTCTTTTCCGTCGCGTCAAGGGCACGATGCCCTCCGTCACCAATGCCAACAACGCTTCAATTTGTTGTGGTGCACTGCCGGAACGGCACGGCATCACCGGAAATTCGTACTTCGACGAGCGTATCGGCCGGGAAGAATACATGGAGACTGCCGATCTGCTTCTGGCGCCGACGCTCTTTCAGCGCGCTAAGAGGCAAGGCGTCGCGTCCGCGCTGCTCTCGTGTAAGAAGAAGACAACAACCCTGCTGTCACCCGGCGCCGATTTGATTCTGTCGGCGGAGACGCCCACCCAGGATTGGGTACAGCGGCTAGGTCCCGCCCCGGACATCTACAGCCGCGAAATCAATTACTGGCTCATGTCGGCCGCCATCGATTTGCTCAAGAGCCGCCGCGATCTCGGCTGCCTGTACATCCACACGACCGATTATCCGATGCACACGTGGCCACCTGCGGCAAAGGAGTCCAAGGAACATCTTGCTCGCTTGGACCAGCTTCTCGGCGAAGCGGCCGCGGCTGCTCCGGACGCTGCGTTCCTGCTGACTGCGGATCACGGGATGAACCACAAGACGCTGTGCTGGGACCTGGAGAAAGCTTGTGTCCAGCGCGGAACTCCCGTCCGGATCGCCATTTCGGTTGAGCGCGATAAGTACCCCAAGCACCATCGCGGGCATGGGGGCGTTTCGTGGGTTTACTGCAACCGTCCGCAAGATCTCGACGCGGTATCGAAGACGCTAGCGGGGCTCAAAGGCGTAGAAGCGATTCTGACCAGAAGTGAGGCTTCAAGGCGCTACCATTTGATGGCTTCAAGGATCGGCGATTTGGTCGTTCTCGGCGATCGCGAAACTGTCTTCGGCGATTTGGAGTCCGAGTCTGAAGCGCTTCCCCCGGAGTACCGTTCCCACGGTTCGCTTCATGAAATGGACGTGCCCTTGATGATCTACAACTCGCAAGCCCCGGTCTCCCCGGCGGATTTCCAATACAATTGGCAGCTCGCCCGATGGCTCTACAATTAGCCTAGAACCGATCTCAGATACTCCCGCTTGGCATCAGGGGGTCGTTTTAAGCGGCGGGAGCAGTGCTGGTACCAAGCGCAGTTCTCAACGGCTTCGCGGACCAATCGCCGGCACGCCCACCCCTGCATCCACATGGTTCACCAACTTACGGAAACGTGCGACGCTGGGGCCAACGGAAGTGGTCTCGGGCATGGTCGTGGTGGCATTTGACGTGTTCCTAATAGGGTTGGCGGTGCTGATTACGATCAAACCGCCGCTCGCCGAACGGCTCCTCCGGTCGTTTGCAAGTTCGGCGCGGGCCCACTATACGGAACAGGTCGCGCCCGATTGCGGGTGGAGCGTTGGTCCTCTTCGCTCCTTCAATGTGGTACGCGGACCTATTCAAGCTTCTCGGATGGCTCATCAGCGGGACCGCCGCAGCGCTACTGGTTCTTCCATAGCGGTGGCATCGTGAATTCGGCAAATTGGCGGCGCCTTTGCTGTTTCGACGCACAAAGCTGTTCGCGCTGGGTGCTTTCGCCCTGGGTATATTTGTCTTCTATGACGAAGGCAATCGCATGAGGTAGGCACATGGCATGATGACTATCGGGGTACCTTCGACGGGTGCTCCCAACTCGCTGGCCCATTCGCCTGCTCGCCATTTGGGGACGGGTTCTTAATTTCTCTTGCGTCCGTATTTACTGGCCAGATAATCCACCAGAAGGTCGACGTCTCGCTGGGACACGCCGGCATCCAGGCCGTTCATTCTCGTGACGATGTCAAGCCATTCCTGCTTCGTCGCCTCCGTAGAACGGATCAACCCGGCGTCGTGGCAGGAGGAGCAAATGCCTTCGATGTACCTTTTGGCGATCTTCTCTTCCGGACTATCCAGCTTTGCGGCCTGAGCCGGACTCACCGGACCGAAATGCTTCGCCAGATAGGCGGTCGTTGCCTCGACCTCTTTGTCGTCCAACCGGGCGCCGAGTCCCACCATTTTGACGACCAGCGCGTTCCATGCAGCTTGGTTCTGCTTCAGGCTGACCACCGGCTTCAGGCCGTGGCAGCCGACGCACCGGTCTTCGAGGAGCTTCTTCCCTTCGCCTTGGGGCAAATCCTGCGCCACTGCCAACGACAAGGTCGCAGAGCCAACCGCCAAGACAAGCCAGATCGCAAAGCTGCCGCGCCGGGATACCTCGGAAGGAAGTAGTCGGCCGGCAGCTCTCCGAATGCGATCCATCGTCAGAACGTGAGCCGAAGCGCGATTTGAATCTGGCGCGCGGTGCCGTTGTTGATGTATTTGCCGACGGTGGAACTAAGCTGGCCGAAGGACGAACTCGCCGTCTTGACGGAGAACGGCTGTCCCGGTTGAATGCCGGAGCCCGCGCTCGCCGGTAATCCTCCGCCAATGTTGGCGGTCGGATTCGAAAAATTCGGATGGTTCATGAGGTTGTAAATCTCGCCCCGAAATTCCACCCGGGCGCGCTCGCCGATGGAGAATCTCTTTGCCACGCTGGTGTCCAACTGAACGAAGCCGGGGCCGGCCAAGGCGTTATATCCCAGGTTTCCATAGGTTCCAGCCTGCGGCACGGAGAAGGCGGCCGGATTGAGCCAGAAGCCATTGGAAGAGCTGATATACGGGTCCACACCGGGAACCACGTCGGGGCGCTGAAGACCGCGGGATTGTCCGCCGCCCGGCACATTGACCACCGCCGTTGACACAGCCTTGCCGCTGGCGGTTACGGGATTGGTGGTGTAGAGTCCGTTCGTTGCGTTGTAGTACAACACATTGTTGCGCTGCATCAGGACGTTGATCGGCAAGCCCGTGTGTGCGCTCACGCTGCCGCCCAGACCCCAGCCGCCCAGAAGCGCATCTGCGATGGCATGGGTGCCCAAATTGAATCGTTCCCCCTTGCCCACCGGCAACTGATAAAGGGCGGATGCGTTCAGTACATGCCGCATATCGGAGCTGATATTCCCTACCTGCGATGAAAAACTGTAGTTGTTCTCCGACGTCGTGGCTTCGTTCGAGCCGCCGGAGGTGCCGATATTATGACTCCAGGTGTATTGAACGCTGCCGGTAAGGCCTCGTGCGAACCGGTGATTCAGTCCCGCTTGGAACGCGTTGTAGTGATTACTGCCCAACGTAGTCTTCACGTCCATTTCTCCGAACTGGTTCCCGAACTGGCGAAGGATGTTCGCGGCGCCTGTCGTTGGGTCCGTCGTCACGCCGGTGATGAGGTTGGCGATGGTGCGCTGGAATTCGTTACGGCCCTGGCTCCCGACGTATCCAATGGTCAACACGGACTGATCGGGAAGCGCCTGTTGGATGGTGGCCGTGTAAGACAGAATTTTCTCGGGCAAGTTATAGCCGGGGGCATATACACGTGGAGTGTACTGAGCGTTGGAGCTATAGGGATTGAAGGACGCGATCAGTGCGGCCGGATTGACGGGATACGAAATTCCAGAAGACAACTGGATGGCGGCCGTGTCATTGAGGATCTGCTGAAATTGGTCCTCTCCCTGGCCGGGACCATAGTAATAACCTCCGCCGGCGCGGAACACCGTCTTCCCGTGCAGCGCCGCCGGGGACCATGCCAATCCGAGGCGCGGGCCGAAGCTCAACTTGGAGGAGCGGAAGCCCGGATAGCCCGAGGCGTTGATCGCACCGGTATCAGTGTTCACGGAAACGATCATGTTGCGCGCTTCCGTGAGGGGCGAGAAGTAGTCATACCGAAGGCCGACGTTCATCGTGAAGGTCGGAGTGATCTTCCATTCGTCTTGGAGGAAAGCTCCCACGAACCACTGTTGGGCGTGGCGCACGCCCGTGGCTCCGTGAAAGAAGATGCTCGGATCGCTGACCGTGCTGGTGATGTTCACTTGTGAAGGAACATCGGCCAGGAAGTTCTGGACGTTGGTGAAGGTGTAGGCAGTCCCGCCCAGTTGGTTGATGTAGTATCCGCGCGGGTTGAATTCGAAACCCGCTTTGAGGTTGTGCGCGCCGCGAGTCCAGGTCAGGTTGTCAATGTAGGAGTATTCGTACGCCGTTTTGGGAATGCCTTGCGTAATGGGAGTGGATCCCGCGCCGGCAGGCGTGACAATGCCGGTGGCACCGGACTGCGCCGCGCCACCGATGCTGACCAGCACGTTCGAGAGATTCGCGCCCGGCACAACCACGCCCTGCGTGATTGATCCGCCCTTGTAGAGATTGATTCCGAACTTGAGGTCGTTGACCATCCTGGGGCTGATGATCGTGGTGAGATCGGCGACCGCGTTCTGCGCCGTCTGCGGGGTGAAGCTGCCGCTGCCGCTTATGTCGTTGGGGACGAACCCGGCTCCTTGTTCGCGGCCGTAGCGGACATAGAAGGTATTGGCGTTGTTGATGTGATAGTCGAAGCGGGCGCTGCCGAAGTATTCGTTGACGTAAGAGGAAAGTGTTTTCTGAACCAGGTCGAAGTACGGGCTGCTGGTGGAACCGGCGTTGCCGAGCGGAAAGGCCGCTAGCACGGGCTGAATCGCGGGAACCGCCTGAGAGCGGGCAAAGGCGCTCAGGGTGTTTTCGCTAAAGGGCACATAGACGCGTTGAAAAAGATTTTCGTTGCTGACGAAGAAGAACAACTTGTCTTTCTTGAGCGCCCCGCCCAGCGATTCTCCGAATTGATTCAAGCGCAGGGGAGCCTGTTGTTGGAGCCCGGCCGGGTTGAAGTAGTTCCGGGCGTCGAAATAACTGTTGCGCATGTACTCGAACAAGCCTCCGTGCAGGCTGTTGGTGCCGGACTTCGTGACCAAGGTGACTTGCCCGCCCGACCCGCGCCCGTATTCGGCTGAGTACGTCGTCGCCTCGACGCGAAACTCCTGCACGTTTTCGAGACTCTGCGAGAGCCGGAACTGAGTCCCATTGTCACCCGCATTGTTGGGACTGTCGTCCACCACGGAGCCCGCCTGCACGCCATCGTAGCGGATCGTGTTCTGCTCGCTGGCGCGCCCAAAGAAGCGCAAATCGTCGAAGGTGCCCGTGGAACTGCTGCTTGCTCCCGGCACCAGAAGGTAGAGCCGAGACATGAGTCTGCCGTTCAAAGGCAAGTCTGAGACCTCGCGCGAACTCACGTTGGCGCCGATACTGGCGGAAGAGGTGTCCACCTCAGCCAGGGCGCCGGATGCGACGGTGATGCTTTCTTTCACGCTAGCCGGTTGCAGGCGGATATCCACGGTTCGCTCCTGTCCGACAGAGAGAGGAAGGTTGGAGATCACCGTATCGGCGAATCCCGGCGCTGATCCGCTGACAGTGTACGTGGCGGAGAGCAGGCTATCGACCACGTAAAATCCATCCGCTCCCGTGGTGATTTGGCGTTTGGAGTCCGTAGTCTTGTTCTCCACGATGATCGTGGCGTTGACCACGGATGCGCCGGAGGCATCGACCACGTGTCCGGAGATGCGGCCGCGGTCGGACTGGGCTAACAACGCGGCGCTGAAAACGACGTTGAACACAACGGCGAAGAGAGAGAGCTTTTTGAACATAGTTTTTTGGTATCCCTGAAGAACGAAAGCAACAGATCACGACAAGGGTACGTGGCGCGCATTGCAGTTTGATGAGATGACGGCTTCAACCGGAAGACCGAGTAGCAATTTATGATTTCGTAAAAACGGCGATGCGCCGTGTACGTGTTCGGGCAGGGAGGCCGGCCGGCGGCCTAGCGGGAAGGATCGTAGCGTCGAGCTAACGGCCAGCCTGGTCGAACTGCACCAGCCCGTCGCGGTAGTTGATCACCAGCACGGACTTGCTTAATAGCGGGTAACCGGCAATTCCAGAAATTTCGACCCCTTCGGCTCGACTCACTTCTCTGAGGTCGAGCCTGACGGGCTTCTCGTCGATCAATTGCTTTCCGCCGATTGTCAAACGGATGGGTGGTGCCCGCAGCGCACCATTCACCTGGCCCCGCATCCCGCGAACTTCGATCTCCGCAGAGCCTGCCGTCTCACCAAGCCCCCAACCGGGTGTCGAGCTGAAAGAAGCTCCGGTGTCCAGCAGAAACAATCCGTCGCTCTGGCCGTTCATCAAGGCATCCACCAAGAGAAGATGTCCAACACGGTACGCACGGATCGCTCCGGACGCGGCGGAACCGGCGTCTCCACGATCCGCAAAGGGAACTAAGTCCAAGGTGCGAGCCGGTGGGTCGATGCGCACGATAAAGTTCGCAAAAACGTTGACGCCAATCACGCCGTCCGCGTCGGGAACGGACCCAGGCTCCGTCACCTTCACCAGGCAGTCCTTAAGTTGAAGATCGCCCATCGAAACCTGGTGAGCCAGCGCCACGAACGCGCTTCCGTCGTGAACCGATCCCACGCCGCCCACTCGTGCGGACGCGATCCTTTCCAATCCCGCCCGCTGGGCTCGTTCCCCGCTCACGAAGATTCCGTCCGCGCCGCTGTCCAGGAGGAACCGCATCGGCTTGCCGTTGATGCTCACCTCCACGAGCAGGCCGCTCTGCGCGCCGCCGTTCGGAAAGTATCCCGCCAGTTTCAGCCGGTAAGGCCGATAGGGACTGGTCAGTTCCGCCACTCCGCGCTGCCCCAGATGTTGGGCGATCTCAAGCCGAGCCGCGGCGTCCTCGATCCGAATCCTATCTTGCGTGCCGTCCGCGAGGGAAAGATAGGTTCGAAGTAGGGTGATTCTGGCGGCCGGTTCCGCAACAAAGTCGGAGTGCGAGAGGACGATATCCGGGTCCTGAGCATCAAGCTGGAAGGCAAAGGCGAAATGATCCCGGGCCGAAACGGGATCGCTCCATAACATCGCCATACGGCCCAATCCCCAGTGTCCGCGTGCATAGTGCGGATCGGTTTGGACCGAGAGACGATAGGCTCTCTCGGCATCCCCGAACTTCGATTGGCGGAACAGAACGTCTCCGAGAAGGCCCAGGGCACGCGCATCCGCTGGGTTGGCTTCCACCAGTGATTCAACCTGTTTATGGGCAGCGTCGAGATTGCCAGCGAGAAGAAACTGCCGGGCCAGCCGGAGGGTGGGAGCGATGAGCCGGGAAGATATCTGAGGGTCTGGCTCCGCGGCGGTTGCGATCGTGCCGAGCAGCAGGAGCACGAATCCGCCTCTCAATAAGCGTCCCGCCGCAACGCTTGAATTCACGAAGGGTGTATCGGCGGGACCCACGCTCACGAGTATATGACAAACGGATGGCAAACGAAATACAAACGAATGAATTGCCGGCGCTTAACCACCACATCGGCGCACTTCGGACCGAGCTCGATGCAAATGCGGACACACTCGCTTCGCCTCCGCGACGGCTCGTAAGACCAACTTGCCGCGCCCACCCATGATGACCTTCGGCGACGGTGAATTCCAGATTTGCCGAATTCTCGCCGGCTTTACCGCACCACGGAGCGTTCTTCTTACGCACATACAGCAGGGTTCGTGCTGGACCCAAGAGCGCTCCTCGTGAGCACGATTGTTCCTTCGGAGGCGTGTGTCATGCGTGGGCGGCTTCGAGGCCGGGAAGGAGCGAGAACGCCTCCGACCAGTCCGCGCAGGTGTCGCCGGAGATCGAGGTCTCGTTGTGGTCCATCGTCCGATGCTTCCTATACCTAGGCTCCGCTGCGCCCTTGCCATTTCAAATCTGCGCGGTCTGTCCATGGGGATGGAGGTCGAAGCCGTAGGAGGATCAGCCACGGTCTACGCCATCCCAGCAATCGCCCGATGACCTCCGCGCCGGTGCAATCGCCCCCGAGCACGCGATGCGAACCTAGAACCCGAAGCCGCCGGTGCGTCACACCGGAGACTTCGGCAGTGGCGTGACTGCGTTCGCTTGCTCCTCGTTGTCGAGCACGAAAAGGTCGTCGATCTCGCCTGGGTCGAAGCCGGTGAGACTCAAGTCGAATTCCGCTTCCTGAATCTTTTGGAGCTCCAGAGTAAGAAGCTCCTCATCCCAAGCTGCCCAAGTGACGGACCGATTCACCATCGGACGGAATGCCTCGACCTGCCCCGCGGACCACTCATGGCACAAGATCACCGTCGCGGCGAGCTAAAGCCGGGATCTTGAAGTCCAACTAGCGGATGGAGCCGCACATCCCATCCACTGCGGTATCGTTCGATCACCCACCACGTTCTCAATAACAGTTGGCAATTTCAGTCGTGACAAGAAAGGCGTGGACTCGTCACGCGAGTCCTCTAGCTGGGCGATGGGGTGGTTTCCGATAATAGAACCCCTCGCGCCTCTTGTATCGCGAGACGAAAACGAAATCTGGCCCCGCGGGTACCACTCGAGTGATTCACAAGGACTTTCCGTGGTAAGTACCCCTGCCGTCCGACAGCTTTGACGGATGTCGCACGATCGCCGATCAGATCACCCGCGCTCGCTAACGTCGCGTGGAGCGGAGACTGGTCCCAAACACGCCCTAAAGATGAACGGTCATTAATCGTTCCTTTAAAACGCCTCCATCTGCCATCATCTGCTCGCATCTGGCCCCCCTGGCAGGCGTGAAGCTTAGCATCGGCCATCCTTGCGGCTCACTCAGCCCCACCCTTCGGCAGAACGCCCTTGAAAAGGTCTCGATAGCAGAGGAGGCATGGTCGGCTGGATCGGCAGAGCGGACTAAGGTACGGACATCGGCGGCGGGAGCGACGTGCAAAATACAAGGAGAGCGCCGCCACGGACACCAAGCCTAGGAAAAGAATCTGTGAAGGAAACACGATTGTCCGTGTAAGCAGAGGATCAGGGGGCGAGCTATGTTTCATCGGCGGGTTTGGCTCGGACAATGAGAAACGCCGCCCCGGGCGGGAACCGGAAGCGGCGCTGGATGCGGAAGACCTGGCGGGACAGGCTACTTGGCGATGCGGTAGCTGCGCTCGCCGGCGGCGTTCTTCGAGGAGTCGACCCGCTCCCCGCCCTTGCTGCCCAGGATGCTCACGAAGCCCCGTACCGTGTGCCTCTGCCAGCCCGTGCTCTCCATGATCTCGGCCAGCGTCGCGCCTTTCGCGCGCTTCATGAGCGCGATGACCTGCGCTTTCTTGTTGCTGCGCTCGGCGTTCGCGCCCTTCCGCGCCGCATCGCGCCGTTTGGAGTTGGACGCGGCCTTCTTCGCGTTCGCCTTGGCGGGCACGACGTCGCGCGCCTGTGCCGCAGCGTCGGGGGACAAACGCTGGACCGCCGCACAAATGCGGGCGACGGCGGCCTTCCGACTGGTGAACTTCTTTACCGGCTTCAAGTCGCCGAAGGGCGTGACGCCCGCGAAGCTATTCCAGACCTCGACCAGCCGGGCCGCCGGCCAGTCCGTGGCGAGCTTCGCCAGCTCCTTCTCAGTCCCGAACACCTCCAAGTTGTCGGCGTTGGCCGACGAGCCAGCGTGCGCCGCGATATTGTTCTCAGAATCGATTGTGAATGTTGCCATGTGGCTTTCTCCTTGCCGCGAGTGCTTCACGGTGATGACATTCATCACTCGGCTTCGCGAAAACAGCAAGTTGAATCTGCGGCGATTGTGAAGGAGATGTCCCTTAGGCAGGGGGCAATCGGCGGCATGGTCCCCTTTTTATAGGTGACCGACAGAAAGGGGGGAGGCTGCGGCGATATGGGCGAAAGCCTCCAGGCGCGCCGCATCCATCGTTTTCGTCGCACGCGAGTTGGTCCCGCTGGTGTACTCGATTAGCTTTGCGCGTGGTACTGCCAATAGGGTGGTCTTGAACTTGACGCCCAAGTATTGACGGGGCTCGGCAATGCGGACAAAGCCAAATAACCGCTCGTAAGTTTGGGAGTGTTCCACGCGCGGGCAGGCCACAAGCCATTCTGCCTGATAGAAGTCGGCGAGGGCGGCGAGGTAGGCAATGACCCTCATGAGGGCGTCGCGTCGGGCCTGAACGCCAAAGCACAGGCGGCTGGCTTCCACGAAGGTTCCCCCCGCGATGCGCTGGAACTCAGGATTGTCGCCAAAGACTTTGTGCGAAGGCGCCGTTTCCCAGGCGGGCTCGGGGCGCACGACGCTAATGCGCACCGTGCCCAAGGGTTCGGCTTGCCCGGCGCGGGCAAGGAAACTGAAATGATTTGGCATGTCGTCGTAGCTGTCGCTGAAGCTCTCGTCGGCTCGCGCCTCAATAGCTTCGTCCCGGCGGTAGCAGGCGTATCTCATCCGGTAGACCTGGTTACGCTCTTCTGGGGTTGTCGCGAGGGAACAGCAGATGCTGTCGTTCATGAGGTCTCCTTTGCCGGCTGGGCCGGATCATTTGTTTCCGCGCGGCTGTGGGGATTTAGGGCGCACGTATTGGCGTCATCGCGCGCAGAAGGTGATTCCGTTATGGCTCTATTCGAGGAGGGTGTTAGACGAAACTCGGGGAGTGGAGTGGACTTCGGTATTCCAGCAGCGTCAGAACGCGTTCGGCATTTTCGCGCCCTGGCCGTCTCTCTCGCGCTCGCACCAGCCAGGTGCTGATAGAGGCGTAAAGATCCGCCCGCTGTTCGGGAAGACGGCGCTCGTTCCAATGCATCACGGCGAGCGCTGTCAGCATCACGGGATTGCGTGCCATTTTACGAATGGCCGGGCGAGCATTGAGCGCTTCACCTAAAGCCTGGCGGTGTTCTTCGTCAGAACTCCAACCGAATGCCGGCCTGGCCCGTGCGGTTCCCCGAATTCTCAGCGCTCTCCACCGCCATGAGGCGCCCGAACGTCGGCGTTCCAACCAGAACATGGGGGGGCGCAAAATTGGGATGATTTGGCAGGTTAGTGAACGTCGCCTCGGTCCGCAGCCGAAGCCCCTCAGTCACGCGGAACGTCTTGGCCAGCCCTGCAGCGATGGCCACCGTGCCGGGTCCTTCCGAAATGCCAGCTCGGGCGTTGCCAAATCGTCCAGCCCCCTTCGGCACGAACGCGAAGGCCGATGCGTCGTAGTAGTGGTCCCGCGTAGGATCGGGAAGATTGCCGTCTCCGATGCGGTCCGGCCGTCCGAATGGGAACCCGACCCGGTTCTCATGACCCTTCCTCAGCGTACGAAGCGGTCTAGCCAGGGCTGAAGCTCTTCCGCCCACACCTTGAACCCGGGCTCGTGGATCCCCGCGTTTGGAGGACCGGGGATGGTCCACATGTCCTGGTTGTGGGAGCTGTCGGGAAGGAAAAAGCGGTCGCCGAAATTGGCGTAGAAGACGGTGCTATCGTCGGCGAGCCTCCGGTACGCCACGGAGTTCGCATCCGCGACCGTGCGCCACTCCTTTCGACGCAACCGGCCCCGTGGAAAGGGCGGCAAGATCAGAATCTTCGCCTGGGGCTGTCGCGCGCGGATTTCCGCGATGAGGCGTGCGCAGCCGGCGACGAACTCAGCTTGGCGGTCGCCGATCGGTTGGTCTCCAATGTTGCCGATCACTTGGCCTCCGCCGATGCTTTTGACGCCGACACTGTGCAGCACGACGAGCTTCGCCTCATAGCCGTCCAGTTCGCCGTGCTGCATGCGCCACAACAAGCTCTCGGAATGTGTGCCCTGCGAGCCGAAATTCGCGGCCTTGAGCGATCCGAAGGCCTGATCCCACACCCGCTTGCCGCGGTCCACGCCACCCGAGATGCTGTCCGGCCACGACCACATCTCAGTGTCTGTCGCGCCGAAGAAGACAAGATCGATGTTTCCTGCACGCGCTCGCTCGATGAATTTGTCGTGGTGCCCCCCTTCGAGTGCCGTCAACAGGCCAGCCGGGGCACCCGAACTCGGCGTCCACACCGGTTCCGGCGCGGCGATCTGCGCCCAGGTAGCGCAGCACAAGAGGCCCAGGAGGGCGGTAGCGCCCACAGCTGGTCTAACGCGACTCAGTAAACGGCCGCCGACCATCGCCGCTGTCCACGTTGCCATGCCCTTAGCTTAAAGACGATGGAACGAAGGTTCAATGACCTAAAAGATACCTGCATCGGCCGGAGGAGATGGACGCGAGGCTGGGCCTCCACGTCGACGAGATTCAGGTTGCCGGACCGGTCCTGGCGCAAAGCCTGACCGAAGCCGGTCTGATCGATGAGTATCGACTCTACCTCCGCCCCCTGGTGTTGGGTAGTGGCAAGCCATTCTTCGCGGGCCCCCGGCCGCCGCTCCACCTGGTGGCCAGCGATTTGATCGCCGATGACTTGATTCGGTTGACGTACGTTCCTGCTTAATCGCGCGACTCGCCCGACGGACTGCGCTCACACGGAAACACGGCCACTGCCGATCACGCAATCCAACTCGACTGGTAGTCGGCCACCCGTACATTGGTCGAAGCGGGGTTTTGGGAAGTTGCCGATAATGTGCGACATCAGGGATCCAACGCGACCTTGAAACTCCCGTAACGCCGTTTCTGGCCAATGTACGAGTGGCCGACAATCCACTCCCTGCGGTCAGCTGACGTAAAGGCGTTTACCCTATTTGTTGTTGGCTTTGGGAGCCCGGCAGTTCCCGTTGCTGTTGAACGGGCTCGACGTCCAACGATGTACATAGATGTCCGGCGGTGGACCCGCCGCGGGACGCGTAAAGTCCCAGCGAAACTGGGTGCCTCCAAACCAGACACCTTTGATCTCCATTACCGGAACCGGCTGGGTCAATCCGAAGTGAAACGTGATGGCGTCGATGAAAGGCGTGTAGTGCACGCCTTTGCAATTACCGTCGCATTCGACGACAAAGCGCTCGCGCACGGAAATCTGGTCGGTGACTGCTCCCTTCGTTCCGCTGGGATCCCAGGCAACATGGCGCGTGCCCACGCAGGAAAACATTTGTTGCCGGAGCCAGTCGATCACGTCGTCGATCGGCTCGCTCTCGCGGGGCTTGTCTGGGTCGGACATGGCGGAGTCCCAATAGTCGAAGCCGTTCATTGCGAAGTTAGTTACATTCGTCACCGCCCGCCGACGTTCAGGAGGCACGTTAGCAGGCAACACCACTGTATTGGCGGGTAAGGCCGAGGACTGCGGAACACCGGGCGCGGCGGACGACGTGAGCTCGAATGTACTGCAATTGGGGGACACAATGTTTCCGGTCAGTTTCCGGGTAGAAGCATCGAAGGTGCCCTCCATTCCGACCATGTTGTAGTCCACACGGAGGCGGTCGAGCCGGCGTTGCGGATCGAGATGAAAGCGCCCGCTGCCGGCATCGTACTGTCCTGCCAGAGAGTAGGAACCCGTCACTCCACTCCCCATCGGAAAGGTGAAGACTCCGGAGATCTTGCCGTTCCCCGAGGAGCTGATTTGCAGTTGGAGCGTTGTCCACTGCCGGCAGAGGTAGCGGCCGGAGTAATTCCCGGCGATGGTCGCCTCCGCTGCCTTTCCGGAGAACAGGCCGAGGAAGACGAGGCAGGGAAGGAGAGGGGAAAGTCGAGTCATGTTTACTCTCCGGTCAATCGCAACGCATGGCGGTGCCCACGCCCTGGTTATAAAGCACCCCGGTCCGGGCGACTCCTACAACGGGAACGGGGTAACAGTGAGCCGGCCGCGGAGCCGCCTTCGAGGCGCCGCTCGCCCCAGCCGGACCCGATACGCCACCTGCCGGTATACCGCTGTCGGATCCATCGCCGGCCAGCAATCCCGCAACCAGGATGAAGGCCGCAAGGCCCAAAAACGCGGCACCGGAGTTATCCGGAGCGAAGATATTCTTGTCGATCTTGTCGCGCAGACCGGCCGCTCTTGCCGCGAGCTCGCGATCAGGGCCTGTAGATGCTTTATCGAGCCAGCGGCGCGCGGCCGCCTCCTTCTTCGGGCCGCCCTCTCCGAGCTCAAGCATGATGCCGAGCGCGTATTGAGAGGCTTGGTGTCCATCGGTCGCGGGCTGCAATAGCAAATTGCGCGCCGTCACAGGATCCTTCCTGGTTCCGACTCCTTGCGCGTAGCTCATCGCCTGGAAGAATTTTCCGTCCGCGTCCCCCGCTTTCGCCGCCTGGCTGTACAAGGAAAAGGCTTCCGGCTGATCCTGCGGCACACCTTCACCGGACTGCCGCAAATATCCGAGCCGCACCATGGAAGGGACATGTCCTTGTCGAGCCGCCTGTTCGTAAAGGCGGGCCGCCCCTGCTAAATCCCTCGGCTCGCGCTCCGCGGCTTGCCGAAAGAGCGCATCGAGCGCAGCGGGGTCCTGCGCAACGGCGGAAAAGACCATACAAAAGACCAGGAGCACTGCAACGAAACCGCTGAATCTCATCACTCCTCCTCCCGAACGACCAACTCAAGAACGAAAGCCCGGCATCGCCGAGGGAGTCCATCATGTGCCCCTTCGATGGCGATCAGTATACACCGAATCGCCCGCGCTTCTGAGATCATGAGCCCTGTTACTCATACAGAGTCGGAATAAGGATGACACGGGCCATAAGTCGGGTTCTAGGAAGTTACGCCGCCGGATCGTAAGGCCGCCGAAATGTTTGAGGCTTCATTCCGCTTGAATGTGTCCGCCAGACGGAGGTAACTTGCTCCTGACGGAGCTACCGATCATGGACATCATCGGTAGCCATATTGGCACTACCTCTGCCTCGCGAGGACATCAAGGAAAGCAATCCGCTGAACTGGGCCAGTTCAGAATTACCGAAATCAAACATCCCGGCTGTTGGTGGGAAGGCTGGAACCAACAGTTAACGACTTTGAGAACGCGTCCCTTTCTCCGAGTGGCGCGGCACTCGACCGAAATGTCGGGAACTTCCCAGAACGCCGTTTATGCCCAATGTACGAGGAGCCGGCTACTCAGACGCAAGCGCGAGCCATTCTGTAACCGCGCAGTCTTGTACGGGTGGCGCGTGATCCGCGCCGAGTAAGCTCTTCGGGAGCGATCTCTCAGGCTCCACGTCGCGCTCGTGCCTCGGCGTCGCAAAGAGGGTCCATCGTCAGGCTAGACGACACGTTGTAGATTGGGCACATGGCGCTCAAACGGATGGACAACGTAGGAATCGTCGTTGATGACCTCGGAGCGACGATTGATTTCTTTCGCGATCTCGGCCTCGATCTAGAAGGGCGGGCCACGATCGAAGGAGAATGGGCCGGACGTGTCACTGGATTGGGCGATCAGCGCGTCGAGATCGCCATGATGCGCACACCGGACGGCCACGGCCGACTCGAGCTTTCTCGCTTCCTGACGCCGCGTACCGTCGCGGACCATCGCAACGCCCCGGTGAACGCTCTAGGCTACCTCCGCGTCATGTTCGCTGTGGACGACATCGACGAGACTCTTGAAAGGCTCTGCAAGCGTGGCGCGCAGCTCGTAGGCGAAGTCGTCCAGTATAAAGACGCGTATCGGCTCTGCTACATCCGCGGGCCTGAAGGGCTGCTCATCGGACTCGCCCAAGAACTCAGATGAGGCGGCATTGTACGGATAGCGCGTCATCCGGCCGGAGACGGCCACAAGTTCTCAGAACGCCGTTTGGGCCAACTTCCTCATGGCTGTGGAATCGTCAGAGCTACGGCAACGTTAGAGTAACTGGAAGGGTCGCAACGGTGCTGCCGAGCATCGTAACCGAGACGCTTCCGTGATATGTCCCCGGCGGCAATCCACTTGAACTCGCGAACACAATCAGCATGTCGCCGGTTTGTCCGGTGACGCGGTTCGCCCCGAGCCAGGACAGGTTTCCGTCCGTTTGAATGGTGACGGCGTAAGGAAAAGGCTCGGCGACATTGGTCCCGATCATCACGCTTTGCGGCTCTGTGCCGTGTAAGGTCAGGGTGGCCATGGAAAACGCGCCAGTGATGGGGGCCTTCATCACTTCGCGAATACGGTTGCCGGAGGCGTCGGCGATGAACATGTTGCCCTGCGCATCCAGGGCAACGGCGCTGGCTCCGATTTCGGCATTTAAGGCCGGGCCTCCATCGCCATTGCTATGCGGAGAGTTGCTCGCCGCGAGAGCGCTACCCGCGACGCGCTGGATGGATCCATCCGGACTGATCGCCAGAATCGCGTCGTCGCTCCCTATATAGAGGACTCCGTGTGCATCCATGTTCAGGAACCCGATAGGGCACAAGGGGACCTGCGTTGCTTGAGCGCCATCGTAGCTGAACTCGCCCGGTGTGCACTGTTGGTGGCTCCCGGCAATCGGCGTCAAAGTTCCATCGGAGTTTATGCGATTGATTAGGACGTAGCCGGGCGACTGAGCGTGTATCGTGCCCACGTAGAGGTTCCCTTGTGAATCCGCCACCAGGCCGCCCCAATAGTCGACCGCAGGGACGGACTGCCCGGGTCCCGCGATCGTGGTTACGATACCGGTTGTCCCATCCACCCTGCGCACGCGCGTATTGATCTCGTCTGTAATGTAGATGTTGTCCTGCGCGTCGACAACCAGGCCGTCCATACCGTTAAAGATGGCGTTTACCGCCGGTCCTCCATCCCCTTGAAATCGGACATTGCCGGTGCCTTCTCCGGCCCCGGCAATCAGCGCAAGCGTACCGTCGGCGTTGAGCCTGAAGAGCCGCGCTCCGCCGTCGGCAATTATGTAAAGGGCCCCTGAGGGATCGAATGCTAACAAATAAGGCACAATTGGGGCCGCCGTCGCGAGCCCTCCGCCGGCGTAGTTAACATCCTGCTGACCGTTGCCCGCGATGGTAGTGATGGTGCCGTCGGGCGTGATTTCGCGCACGCGGCGGTTTCTGGAATCGGAGAAATACAGATTGCCGGAAGTATCGAAGACCAAGGAGCTGGGAGCATTGATGAGCGCCGAAAGCGCCGGGCCGCCGTCTCCGGCCTGAGGATAGCGGACGGGGCTTTGATCCGGGATTCCGCTGCCGGCGATGGTGGTGATCGTGCCGTCAGGAGTCACGCGCCGCACCCGGGAGTTGCCATAGTCGGCAAGATACATGGAGCCGCCCGAGTCCATGATGGTTTGGGCCGGCAGGTCGATCTGCGCATTTGCCGCCGGTCCACCGTCTCCGGAAAAGCCGGGTTGGCCGGTGCCGATGAACGTGGAAATGGTCCCGTCGGGCGTAATGCGGCGGACACGATGATTGAATGTATCGGCGATATAGACGTTTCCGTTGCCGTCCAGCATGACGCCGCTCGGGCCGCTCAATTGGGCGGCGGCAGCGGGACCTCCGTCGCCGCTGAAGCCCGCGACGCCGGTCCCCGCGATGGCTTTCGCCGTGCCGTCAGGTCCGATCTTCAAGATCTCATGGCCCGTATAGTGCGCCGCGTAGAGATTATCCTGCGGGTCGATGGCCAGTCCCTCAAAGTAATCGGGGGGCTTCAAGCCGCTCGGGGGCGGAAGCGAGTACAAGGTGGAAATGATTCCCAGTGGCGACACCTGGCGGATGCACTGGCAAAACACATCGGCAATATCCAGGTTTCCATGAGAATCGAACACCAGCCCGCGGGGCGAGCTGAGCGCAGCCGCAGTGGCCGCAGCGCCATCGCTGGCAAACCCCGGCCGAAGATTTCCGCCGCCCGCGAAGGTGGTTACGGTCCCATCCAGAGCGATCTTGAAGACGCGCCCGCCATACACATCGGTCACGTAAAGATTGCCCTCCTTATCTTGCGCCAATCCGTCAAAGCCAGAAATCCGCAAGCCGCTGGCGAGCGTGCCATCGGCGATGTCGCCGTCCGTGCCACGACCTATGCCAGCCACGACCAAGAGCGATCCATCGGGCTCAAGACGGTTCAATAGGGCCTGATCGCTAAACAGCAATCGTCCCGTGAGGCGGTCCAACAGAAGGCTGTGAACATTGCTGAGCGGAGCATTGAGCGCGGACATGGAATCGACCGCCGAGCGATGACTGTAGGGAAATCCCGCGACAGTCACGATGGTTTGGGCGTTAGCTGTCGCAAAGACTGCCAAACACACGAGTCGTGCGAACCACTGGTTCATAAGGGCCACCTTGTGAAGGGGATGGTGGGCGCGGGACTGAGCTCAGTATAACCGCATCGGCCGGAGGTTCGCTATTCGCTAATTGATTCTGGGCCTGTTGGTTGTATCTGCTAATCTGGCTAACGAGATCTGAGCTACAAGTGGGGTTCTGGGAAGTACTACGTTGGATGTGTAGTCGGCGACTCGGTCACGGTTATGCGCTGCGGGTCCTTAGCTTGGTAGGGATGGCGCGTCACTCGGCCGGAATGGCTCTACACTGGATAACCACCTCGGAGCTATGGGCCTGCACCACATGCCCCCAATCTTTGGAAGCATCTGGTTAGATGCTCGGACCGTTATCGCACATTATCGGACGTTGCTCAGGGCGCGGCGGAGCCACTTGAAGGGGCGCCGACTACGCGTCCAATTGAATCTCGCAACTTCCAGGAGCTGACTGTCGGAACTTCGAAAGGCCGGGGAAGGACTCACCCCGGCTCGCTGGGGCCTCACGAGCTGGGCTGGGTTGGTCGGACGGGTACGCTGCGCTGCTAGACTTACCCCCATGAGCGACAACGGTATAATTCGCCGAGAAGTCCTGGCAGGCATAGCCGCTCTGCCTCTACTGGAGGGCTCTTTGGAGGCTCAGGCCGAGGCTTCCACCCTCTGTTTCACCAGCGCGGTCGAGATGGCCCGCCTCATCCGCACGAAGAAGCTATCGGCACGCGAAGCGCTGGTCGAACATCTGAGGCAGATTGAGCGCGTAAACCCCAAAGTCAACGCCATCGTGACCCTGGTTCCGGAGATGGCGGCGGCCGCTGCCGCCAAGGCAGATGAAATGCAGGCACACAGGGAGAAGTTGGGGCCGCTGCACGGGCTGCCGGTCGCACACAAGGACTTGGTGGAAACCCGCGGCATCCGCACCACCTTTGGATCGCCGCTGTATAAAGATTTCATTCCCGCTCAAAACGATCTGATCGTCGATCGGCTCCAGGCCGCCGGCGCAGTCACCATCGGCAAGACCAATACGCCGGAATTTGGATCCGGATCGCAGACCTTCAACACCGTTTTCGGTGCAACCCACAACCCCTATGACCTGACCAAAACCTGCGGCGGATCCTCCGGCGGCGCGGCGGTCGCTCTAGCTTGCGGGCTCGTGCCGGTGGCCGACGGCAGCGATACCGGCGGCTCCTTGCGCAATCCCGCCGCATTCTGCAACGTGGTAGGCTTCCGCCCTTCGATTGGCCGTGTGCCGAACCCCAAGGCTACATTCCCCTGGTCGACGCTCAGCACCTCCGGATGTTTGGGACGTTCCGTCGCCGACCTGGCCTTTGTGCTCAGCACCATCGCGGGATCTGATCCCCGCGCCCCTCTCTCCATCAGCGAGCCGGGAGAACGTTTCGCGCGGCCCCTCGAACGCGGTTTCAAAGGTGTGCGTGTGGCCTGGTTCAGGGACTTGGGCGGAGTGCCTTTTGACCCGCGCGTGCGCACGTTGGTGGACGGGCATCGAAAGACTTTCGAGTCCCTCGGCTGTATTGTCGAACTCGCAGAGCCCGACTTTGCCCCGGCAGAAGCTTCGTTTCGCATTTTGCGTGCATGGAATACGGCGGCGAGCTATGGCGCGCGGCTCCGGGAGCACCCCGACGCATTCAAAGACACACTCAAAGGTGAGATCGAGGAAGGCCTGCGACTGACTGGCGCGGATGTCGCGCGCGCCGAGACCGCCTACGGCCAGCTCTGGCGCGGCTTCCAAACTTTTCTCGAAAAATATGAGTACTTCGTCCTGCCCACCACGCAGCTACCGCCATTCGATGTCAACACACCCTACCCAACGGAAATCACCGGAGTTAAATTCGACACCTACATCGATTGGATGAAATCCTGCTGGTACATTTCGGCAACCGGTAACCCGGCAGCTTCGGTACCGGCCGGTTTTACGCCCGAAGGACTTCCGGTTGGCGTGCAGATTGTCGGCCGCTACAAAGAAGACTTCAACGTTCTACAGATGGCGCACGCGTTTGAAAACGCGACGGGCTTCGGAAAAAGACGCCCTCCTATCGCCTAAAGGGCCTGATAAGGAGCATTATCGGTAGCTACGTTGGACGTGAGCCTTTTGGCACCCGTCGGAGTCTCCTGGCGGAGCGGGCGCAGAAGGGACATCAGCCGCATCAGCGCGACGACGAATTCGCGAGACAACAAGTGAAAAAATGGTCCCCATGGCCACCACCGGCACCACTGAACAGATTCGCAAGGGTTTTTCGTGGTAGTCGTCCGCTGATGTACCCCCGAACGCAGCCGCGTTGGAGTTGGACTCCAAAAGGACTCCATGGCAACATTTGGATGAGGGGAAATCCTTGTAAGTCTTTTAAAATATATGGTGGCCAGGGACGGAATCGAACCGCCGACGCCAGCCTTTTCAGGGCCGCTAAGCCAACTGTAGAAGATGTTTAGAACCAGAGCAAAGTGCTGAAATCCAAAGGGCTACATAGAAGAACGCTTGGGACTGAGTGGGCTCCTGTAGGCGGCTTTCGGCCCGTCGACGTACGTTATTGGTACACCCGCGGGGGTCTTGGACCGATCCGGTTGCTCCCATCAAGCGGAGGATTCTAGAGCGGCAAATCTTTAAAGAGATGGCGCGCGGTCGCCAAATTGTCCGGGCTTGCTGCCGACTCAAGCAATCTTCTGGCGACCAAGTGCTTTTCGCTGGAGAATTGCTTTCGTACGGCCTTTCGCAGTTTCCTGCAGCGGTCCCACTCTTTCCAGATTCCAAGATGAGGCAATTCTGTTGATAACAGTTGCCACGAATCAGATGAATAGTTGTCCGATGCCAGTGCGTCGTAAACAGGGAAAAAGCCTCGCGACAACAGTTCTATTCCTTCATTGCCCCCCGCACGCAATCCAAGCGTGACCACCAAGAATGCTGTGTGCAACCGAAGCGGCGCAGGTAATTCTTCCAGCGCTTGGCGGGCCAACTGTTGCACATCCTTTCGTGCCGCGTTTAGGGTCTCTCTGACAACTTTCGGAGGAACAAGCCATGAGCAGAAGGCTAACGCAGTGGGCGAGAATAGATTCGTGTTCTGTAGGCGGCTCGTCGCCGCCTCGGCCAGCGCATCTCTCCATCCCTGTGAAGGAAGATATTGTTGCGAGACGCTATGACTTAGCCATCGCAGAGCACCTTCAATCGCATAACTTCCCGCTCTTTCAACAGCCTCACGCACTGCTACGTTAGTCGCGGCAATGAGCATTGCCGCCATGATTTCACCCCACTCCTCGTTGCCTAGGGCTAGGCTGTCTAGAGCCTCATACATTCGCCATTGAGTATTCGTCGGTAACTCCCACGCTTCTACGTGTGTGGCGAGAGCGGGACGATGTCCAATGACGACGGGTATCAACTCCGGCCTCTCATCGGCGATTAACCGCAGATCGTTCGGTTGAATAGCGTTCGCCACCCCAACAGCAAAAGAAATTGCTGATGGCCCTTCTGGCTGACGAATCAGATGGGCAAGAAAGGTCAAAACCTCTTTCTTTTCGATCGGCCACGCCTCTCTCGCCAGCTGCGAGAGATCTAGGACGACAGCTGCATAGGGAGCCGCGGACTCTGACGAAAGCAAGAATGAAACTATCGCCAAAGACCGACCGACTGAACCTTGGTCGCGGATACTGGTGAACTTCTTGATCATCCAGTTCTTTAGCGTCAGCGCGTCTGAACGCTCAGGAAACAGACTGCCAATGGTTTCGAATGGAAGTATCGAATCTTCGTTCTCCGCGCGTTCCAAACAATAGAACGCGGCTCCCAGCCGGGCAAAGGCACTCCGAGGATCGTCCACATCCGCGCCGTAGGAACGGAGGAAAGACCGAAAACCCTTATGATCGGGTTCAACCAAGTCCTCCTCAGCATCTCGCAACCACTTTGGGGCGATGCTGGTATTGTCGGGGGTACTCTCGTTGTTTAGCAGAAGGTATTTTGCACTTCGCTGCCAAGCGCGTTGATTTGCTAGCGGCGACACCTGTAGGTCAAATTGAGAACCAGTTCGGCCCCGATCAGCAAAGGAGCCGCTAGAAAAACGAAACCCTCTCCGCAAGCGAGGCCACTGCTGGGACCATATCGAGAAGATTAGGTCCTCTAGCTGGGCAGCATCATTTGTGGTTGCCACAACAGACTGGTCGGGAGTCATGTAAAGCGCAGCAAGGATTTCTCTCATCCTCGATCTCTCCATGGGTGCTGTTGTCTTAACGACGCTCCTATCGAAGAAAAACGTCAATTGCGACTGATACACGCTAGATTCACTTGCCGAGGAGGGATGACGAAATGCCGACCGCAGTTCGCCGAGCTCGCCAAGATTCGCAAGATCGGCAAACTCAATGAATAGGACATGACTCCACACACACCCTGGACGAGGCATCTCCGGCGCGAGCCACGTACAAAACAACGCGTAATAATTGATTCCCGTGAGGGGTAATCCAGTGAAACTTGCGTCGAAACCGCCAACAGGCGCTGAGCCTGAAAGGTCTGTTGCGACGGCTAGCTGGTGTTTGACGTCAGTCGACAACGGCAGTGAGCTGCCGAGCAAATGATGGCCACCGTCGTAGCCGAATAGTGCTTGGTGAAATTTCAACTGATACTCCACATGGAACGCTTAGCTTAGGTCGAGCAGCCAACGTAGCGGAAGAGTCAGTTCCTTAGATGATAGGTCTCCCTCGACGATGCTTACTCGATCTTGGGGCGGTAGGGCCGTAAGCGCCTCCATTTCATCCTCGGTGCCCCCTAATGCACTTACGCCATATATGCGTGAGGAAAAACAATCAGCGTTTGATCGCAAGTACTGATCAAGGAGAGGCCACTCCCGCGTCAAAAACGGACCAGGAGTCTTGGGCTGGAGGTTGGCAGGCTTGAGAACAGTGTCCCATGCGGAGATCAGCACGCAGAGTTTGAGGGGCCGCGAAACCTGCCCCCGCTGGGCGATGAATTGGAGCACATCAACAAGCTGCACTTGCGCACTAGCCTTCTTTGGGTCAAATGCCACGGGTGGACTATTCCCGTCGTCGGGCAAAGCCGCCATTTTGCCTAGCAGTTCTTGATTGGATGCCGGTGTATCGGCCCTGATGAAAAGCAGTGCCCCTCTAATTTTAGCGAGAGCGTCTTGAAAGGACTTGGTCCATCGGCGGTCTGTCCATTGATCTTGGAAAACCTCGCCGCTCACGTCTGGCAGAAACAGACGTCCTTTTTGGCCAGTCGGAGGATGTTCAAACCACAGCTCCGGCGGAGGTCCTTGGAGGTTGCGTTCAGTGTGTTCGAGCCTTTCGCCACCTCGATATTTCTTCTTATCGCGTTCAAGGTAGCTACGGTCATCGGCAAATCCATAGCTTTTCAACGAACCGTCTGTGGGTGGATTCTGAAGGAGTTCATCCACGGCGTGGATGTAGGATGTTTTGCCTGCCTCTGGCAGCCCTACGATCAGAAGATTGTGTTCGTTTTCCATACGCTCTTGAGGTTAGGTCCCAAATTCATTGAAGTCTCGACCTCGTGACGAGGAGAGCGGCAGCACAGTTGGGTTGGAATCGTACCTCCTTGTCGATCCTACCCACGTGGCGAACAGCTTAGCTATGGATTCCTCGGTCGGCATCGTACCATCTCGAGGACGGGCAGCTATTCGCCACGTGTGAACTCCCGCTACCTTGGTGCGAAAGTTCTTCGTGAAGTCTTCTTCGAGTCTCGCAGCGGCAGCAGTGTTTTCTTCCGCCTTCGCGGGGTCCGAAAGCACGTCCAGTTTCGTGATGATGAGGTGTAGAATAGTTGCCTTGTTGATCTGCCCCGTTTGAAGAACTCGTTCAACGAAGTTCTTTGCCTTTGAACAATGGTCATGGCGCAGGCTGCGATTCGCGATTGCAGCACCATCTACCACAACGGCGAGATGATCCGCGCGACTCAGACAAATAAGCTGTCTACAGATACTCTCCGCCGTTATTGCTTCTGGATAGGTCTCACCCGAAATATCGTTCAAAAGAACATCAATCGGGAGTGCCCCTTCGTGCGACTGTAAGACTGTGAAGTGCAGAAAGCTGTTGTCGTACTTTCGCGAAGTATGTTCCATTCGCGGAGCTCCCACGCCGCTCTCGATTGTCGCCAACCAGTTGAGTTCCTCGAATCGGGGCAGTGTGCGACTTCCCGCGAATGCGTATCCGCCGACTGTGCCCGCCTGGAACTGTTGGTGAAGACGCGCCAACAACGAAGTCTTCCCGCTCTCGGTCATTCCTGTGAGTGCGACCACTATTGCGCGACCTCTTGCGGCGAATTCCCGCGCGTCCGCAATTTCTAGAGGAAGGCCAGAGAACAGTGCGAGCGTCTCCTCATCCTTCTTCCCAGATTTCTCTTTTACGGCCGGTACAGGAGCAGGCACGGCGTCGCTAGATTCGGGAAGTAAATTGGGGCAGTCATCTGTCCGGCCTTCCAAACAGCGGCCGCCGCTTGCGATCGGGCATTCCGGCAGTTTGCATTTCGGCATAGTTCTAGTTCTCGCCGAGCAGGGCGAGCGCTCTCAGGAAAGCCAACTCTGTGTAGAATTGATTCGCTGCTTGTTCTGGAGACAGTCCGTGTTTCATATCCAAACCAAGACAGATCTTCGGCAAGACCTTAACTGCAGCTGCCGGATCTTGGAACTCCTCGGCCTTTGTGAGACCGGTTGCGAACGGCACGAATTCGGCACAGTCTGAGAGGGCCAACTGTGGGGTGTATTCTGCCCGCCAAGCATTGTCGGTCTTGGCCAGAAAATCAGCAAGCTTCAGGGCTTTCGTGCTGACTACCTTCTCGCAAGGAGCAAGTGCCCGTGCGAGTAAGGCGGCAGCCGACGACGGAGGTGGCAAAATATGCGTTCGTTCTGCAGCTTCGGCTGCGGCGATAAGAGTATAGTCGACGATATTAAGTTTGGCTGAACGGAGCTGGAGTGAAGGGCTGTATTCGCCCAACACCCACCAAAGGAAGGCTGATTCCTCTGCTAGTCGTTTTATCTGGCCGGTCACCAAAGTGTGGTTGCTCTGGATCAGTCGGACTATGGCCTTTTGATAGTTACCTCGCGCCACAAGTATTGTGGCTGCATCACCTGCGGCCTCAGTCTCCTCAACCTCCTTATATTTCGCTCCGAGCGTCTTCTCTGCTCCCGGAGTCGGATCTTCAAACTCAATCGGACGTCGCCTCTCCGTTTCTGCTCGCAGATACTTCTCTGCTTCCGAAAGAATTTCTGGTTGGGCGGGCTGCGTGGAGCGATTGGGGAAGGACATGCATCGAAGACCAAGCGCGAACGCGTCAGCCTCGTGGGAACCTCTATCAAAGAATGTAACCATCACAACGCCAGCCATGAGTCTCAGTTCTTCGACGTTGCCCGTAACCGGGAATTCCGCATCAAGCACGAGCAGTTCATCCGTGAACGATTTCACCTGCGCTGGGTCGGAGCTCGAAAAAAGAAATAGCTTCAGTAGTCGAGACGCGTTCCCACGGGTTAGCGTCTTTCCATAACCGACGGCTGCGTCCCAACGTTTCTGAAGAACTTTGGGATCAGATTGGATGTGGACATTTCGAAACCAGTCGACGAGATGTGGGTGCATAGAATTATGAAGTGAAGGGGTTTTCCGCGTTCTTCAAGGACGGGGTCCTTGCTGCCACTGCAGCCCAGAAGTCGGCTAACCCATGCTCCTCTTTACTCGCTCGACGGAACACCTCAGCCCACATCGCTTGGGGGTGGAGTGAATCATCACCATCCCGGAGCAGTCTTGCTTCGCTCGCTGCCGCATAACGATCGGGCGTGTTGAGACGGAAGAAATGAACGAGCAATTCGCGCTGTGCTGTTTCGGTTCTCGTAGGCATCGTCGGCTCTACTGGTGGAGGTGCGTTCACTGGCACCGAGGATAGCGCAGTTGGGGCACCTGCCTCTACAAGAATTGTAGTCGTTGTCGGAGCTGGTGGCCACGGCGGAAGTTTGAGCCTATGTTCTTCCACGCTAAGACCTTCCTCGGTAGGTCGCGGGCGAAACTTGAAATTTTGCTTATCGAATTCGCGGGTGTGGATGCGCACGAGAAGATCTGACTGGTTCCCGTTCGCTACCACACTCAGTTGAAGGACATGGTACGTAGGGAGCCAATCACCCGGATCGCGCCGCGATGGCTGCACCGCTCCAGCAAAGAGTTGGACTTGCTTGTTATCGGCGACTACGCGGGTGCTATGCTCGTGCCCAAATAGTGACACGGGAGCAAAAGTTCGTAAGGCGTCGCGGAGAGCGGCTTTATCCATTAGCCACTCTGGAGGATGGTGACAAAGGACCACGTCGACCACGCCTGGTGTGTGTTCGAAATGCGAAGTTTGGAACTGCGAAACTAGAAGCTTGGCGGGCGCATCGGCCTCGTCTGAGATCAGAGCCGAGTTCAGACCATGGAGCCTAACGCTTCGTCCGTTCGCGTCGAGCGGCTTCTCGAACGTGCGCTGCCATGCCAGCTGGGGCTTGTCCGGCTCTCCTTCGGTAGATGCTTTTACCATGCCTGTAAAGCAGCCGTAGCCTTGAGCGAAGCTGTTGTACCCCCCAAGTGGAGCCATCAGACTCCGCTGGGGGTCACGAACAAGTTGTTTGTACACGTGGTCATGCCATACCGTAGGGTTATTGGCCTCGCGTAATTGAACGTGAGCAGCCCATAACGGAAGGTCCGGCTCTACAAAGGACCTATCTACATCGTGATTTCCGGGAACCATGTACGTATTGGCGGCGGCAGCTCCGGTTCGCTCGAATACCGAATTTAACCACGCCTGTGCGTTGCGGTATTCTTCTTGTTTTCCGCTAAATGCGATGTCTCCAGTGATGAGTATTCCATCGTAGTCCACCCCGTCGGCAGGCTTCAATTCGAGATCTTCCAATAGTGCGCGTCTGATCTGCTGATCGAGATCAAACTGGCTGCCGAGGTCGCGATCGATAAAATGAATATCTGACAAATGGACGAACGTGATCATCGTGTTGGGGCCGTCACATCGGACACCATAGCCTAACAAATTCAGCAGTTTATCACAACGGGTTCCTTGCTTTGAATCGAGCGACTTAAGGGAATCAAAGCGAAGCCTCAGGGGAGGGAAGATTATTCCAGTCGGCCTCGGCAGACAATGAGGTGCCGGAACCAGGATCGTGCGATACTTGCCACGGACCTGGCCACCCTTGTCCTTCCTTCTCCTTCTCTGGCTTCGCACACCGTGATCTCATTGACAGTTCATAAGCACTTGCTATACTGGTATCGAAATCGCAGCCGAACAACGTCCGTATGGCGAGTCTCCCGAAAGGGATAGGCTGTTCCACCCCCTGGCCAGTGGCTTTCGAGTCACTGGCCACGGTGGTTTTTATTGTAACTCTGTCAGTCTCCCCTTCAGTTTAAGCGTCCGATCAATCTTTGCCGCATACTCTTCCCCTTCGAGATAATCGCGAACAAAACCGGCGAGCGCATCCGCCAAGCGAATGAGCGAGTTGCTTTCGTCCTTAACTCCCCTGACCTTCCGCACCGGCACCCGAAGACTGCGAAGCACACGAGAAAAATGCCAGACTTCGCTTTCGTGGAGACCGTCCACCACAACGGTGGCTGAGAATTCCTGTTCGGCCTTGCCAAGAATCGCGCGGGCAGCCGAGAGTGCCATCAAGTCAAGGTAGGCACCTTTGGTCTTGGTGTAGCGCGCGTAAAATAATTTCCCGGAGAACTGCGGCGAAGTGAGGATCGCCCGGAGGTAGGCTGTTTTCCGTTCCAATCGAGTCTTCCGCCATTTTATAATCCCCTTTCCGCTTGTGTGTTCGATCCGCTCCGCCTCCCGTACGAGCTCATCTCTTTCCGTACCGGTGACCACCAGGGCCACCAGAAATAGATCCCCTTTGGTGTCCTGGCCGCTCTCATCGACGTAGCAGTAGATTTTTTGTTTGTGGACGGGTTCAGGCATGCTGATTCAAACATTTAGATAAGCATCTGTTGTTACCTTTGAATCCTATCAGTCCCACGTCCCCCGTCAAGCGCTAGGCACCCCTCCGGCGCCCAAACGTTCTAAAGATCGACTTGGCCTCCCCGTCCGATCACCGAAGCACCGAAGAGGTGCTTTTTCGTGATCCCGGCGCGGCCTCTCTTCATGGCCGCAAGCAGTACGCGTCATCAGCGTGGATCTGAAACTCTTCGTCATGTGTTCCCTTTTCCACTCGGCAGATTATGCCGGAGACGGCAGGAACGAGGAAGCCAAGTCGTTCTTCAGGCGGTTTTTGTCAATGAACTCTCTGGCTCCGGCACCAATGGAACCAGGCCCGCGCGTGCGGAAAGAAAGATCTCCTCAAAGACTGCCTTGGGATCTTGCAGAGAGCAGCGGTTCGCGTCGCCGAACAAGAAATGCTTCCGCGTTCCTTCGGGGAGCATGCTTGCCGCCAAGTCGCACAGGTTTTGCGCCCGTGCGTCCGTCAGCGTCATGGTCAGTACGCGGAAACTCCTGATCCTGTATTTCTTGGCGTGGATACCCTGCTCTCGGTAATGCCTGTAGGCTGTCAGTTTTTGCTTGAAGATCGTATGCGGCATCGTGGATCGGTCGATCTCCAGGAAAAAATGGAATTGGTTATTCCCTGTCTCCCGCCGTCGATCTTCAATGGTGAAGAAGGCGTCCGGCCGGACGGGCAGTTTTGTAAACCCTCCGCGATCCGCAGCCAGAACGGAATCGAAGAGCGCCCTCCCCTCTTCCCAGCGAACGAGATGAAGATCGCCGGACTGACCGGCCAAGCGCAGAATGACGTGGTGATCCACGATCATCATCTCGTGCTTGAGAAATAGTTCCTTGAGTTCGCTCGTGCGGAGCCGATCATTGGCAGTGGCTATCCCCAGCGAGGCCAGCACCAGCAACCCCGCCTTCCCGATGGAATAGATGTGCTTCTGTTGAGGGAGCCGGATGGCGATGAGGTAACGTTTCCGGATAAGCTTCAGCAGTCGCCGGTGAAGTCGTTTCGGGTGCCGGCCGAGCAACATGCTCAGATGTTCCCTCCGGAGGAATCGGAATTCATGGACAGCTTCCAGGATCGAAAGATCACCTTCGGACAGCACGAAACCTAGTGTTTCGGCTGAGTGCAAGTTGTTCTTTCCATTACCATTCATGGCATGAACATTAGGGGTTACTCCTCTCTTCGTCAAGTGTCCCGCGGTCTGACCTCGTCAAAGATAAAGCCCCGCGTAAGCGGGGCTTGTATGGACAACGCGAGCAGGTTAGCTGTTGGTCGCGTGCAGGAAACCGGCCAGCTTCCCAGTCGCTTTGAACTGTGGGATGGGATCGAGTTCCTTGAAGGCGCTCGTAAAGGCATTCGATAGACTCCACATCGTTCGCGGCTGGAACTCTTCCACGGTCGGATTGAAGTACAGGTCGTGGACTCGGCGATCAAGATTGTGCGGAACATCCAACTCCCCTTCCACGAAGGCTTGGTAGATCAAGAGCTTCGCAGAAACATCGGTGAGCTGCGTGTCTCGCCACCGGTCTACTGCTGCGACCATCGGCTTGAAGTTCCGTTGGATGGAATCAACGCCGATGGCAAGCGTGTTTAGAAGCGAAAAGTTCTTGCTGTGCTTGGCAAGAACGGGTTCGAAGTCGCCTTTGAACGCCATGTTTTGGCAGACAAAGACCTGGTAGCCGACGGTGATTGAGAGCCGGAAGCTCTTGTCGTGGGAGTTCCTGATACCGAGTGCGAAGCTCGCACCGTGCATGCCCTGGTCAAGTACCATGAGGCCGAACATCTTTGCGCCAGTGCGATCAACTGCGTATTCGTCGCGCACGACCCCGATATGCCGGAAGCCCAGCGTTTCGATGAGGGCGTTTATCACCTCGTGATGCGGGATGGGTTGGTGAGTTGCCGTTCGGGCGGGCGTTGGCACGAGTGCCAATTCCTGCCGAGTAATTTTGCCGTCATAGGCTATAAGCGTAGACTCGCTCATCATTCGAACCTCCACACGTTTGTTGAATTTTTCCTGGTTAGGAAATTGAAAGGAACTGCTCCGCTGAAGTCTACTCACGGCGACTCGCCTGTCAAGCGACAGAAGTCACTGCGCATGTACAAAAGAAAACCCCGCATTTCTGCGGGGCTCAGTCATTCAAAAAAAGAACCGAGACGAGAATTGATCTCGTCCGCAGAAAGTTGATCGGGCTGCTTTCCATCCGGCACGGTGATCGCCCGGACGAACGATCGGTACATCAGTCGAACCCCGATTGCATGTGCGCCTTCCCTGCCGGCTGGATCTCCATCGAAAAAAAGAATTACGTCTTCGAACTGCTGGAGAAGGTTTTCCTGCGCATCGGAAAGGGACGAACCCATCAGCGCAACGACATTCGGAAAGCCTGCCTGATGCACTTTCATGCAATCGAAGAATCCTTCAACGACGATGACAGTTTCGTCGATCCCGATGATTCGATTGAAATTGAAAACTACATCAGACTTTTTGAAACCGGCGGGAAGTTTGTACTTCCGTTCTGTTGCATCGATGGATCGACCCGCGTACGCGACGAGATCTCCCCTTTCGTTGTGAATCGGAATGACTACGCGTCCACTCATTGATCCGCGACCCGGAAAATATCCAGCACCGAAATATTTCGCAGTCGCTTCGTCAATACCCCGCGACGTCATGTACGCATGAACGTGATCGATATCTTTCAGCGTGAACGAAAGTGGTTTGTTGATTTCGGTTTCCGAAGCATCGCTCTCTTTTTTCGACGCCAGCTTTTCCGTCACCGCACTTCCCTTCCGGTTTTCATTTCCCACCGCCGCGGATGATGCAGATGAAAACCATCCGTGAAGTTTTATCGCAGCATCGCGGATCGAGCAGCGCTCCATAATCGAAGCGAAGTCGAGGACGTTTCCGCCCTTCTTTCCATCACGCGCTTCGACGCATGAACGTGATTGACATGCCCACACGTTTTTCACTTCGTCTGCGATGAAACTTTCGGTGCTCTGTTCCGAGCTGTGCATCGGCAGCGGACACCGACCGCGAAGCGAATGTTGATTCACTCGTCGAAGACGAATGTTGTAATGACCGAGCACGTCCCCTATCGAGACGCGTTCCTTTATGATTTTGAAATCGACAAAAGTATCTGGCAAAGAACCTCTCCTTTCTGCCCGACACTCTACTCCTATCCCCTGTCTTGTCAATACGTTCCGAACTGTGTTGGAGTATGATTCGCCGCACCAGTTATCCACACCCTGGTAAGCGCCCGCCGCATCACGACGATGCAACTTCTCTCCGGCCAGCAAGAAGACGTTTTCCGGGGATTAAGCGAGTGTCGACCTTATCCCAGAAAGCACCGTACCCCAACACAAATGACCGTACCTCAACACAAGCGCGACCGTACTCCAAATCAAAACACACCGTACTGCAAAACAATTTGATGACCGTACCTCAACGCAAGCCACCGTACCTTGACTCAAGACTTACCGTACCCCAAGACAAAGTCCACCGAGCCACAAGGCAAGAAATGCCGTACCTTGACTCAAGACTTACCGTACCTAGAAGCAACTCTGATTCCAGAAAACCATTGCTCACCGCGACGACGCGGGGATTTCCGACGTGTTAAATACTTTTAGATATTCTTATATACTTTCAACAGCATCAACGCAATGTTGTTGTTGAAACAAATGGAGGAAACACAAAACCAGGAAATAAAAGATGTCATCGTAGACCGGCTGATCACGCGAGTTGAAACCGGC
Source organism: Bryobacteraceae bacterium (assembly GCA_036498815.1). Taxonomy (GTDB): domain Bacteria; phylum Acidobacteriota; class Terriglobia; order Bryobacterales; family Bryobacteraceae; genus Palsa-187. The sequence goes on from DASYET010000015.1 coordinate 668,862, forward strand.
GCGGGCGATGAGACGGACGTTTTCGACGATCCGAAAATGAGTGATCGTGCCGACGATAGGGGAGGGGTCGGAGATTCTTTTGAAGCAGGGATCGCGCCAGTGTTTCAAAATGCAAATTTGCGCGGCCTCGCGGCCAGTTCCGAAACATCGCCGATGCGTTTCGCGAAAGTGGAGAAGAGTCTGGCGTCGCTCGGATTCTTCACGCCGTCCAGTCGTCGCGTGAAAGATCACAAAATAAAACGTGTCGGATTCACGCGCGAGGTCGATGGCAAGCGCGTCGAAGTCAGTGCTGAAATTATTCCGAGTGCAATCTTCGGCTTGCCGGTAACCGCAGACCAAGACAAGTATCTTGCTCTTCAACAAATCATCACCGACAAGCTGCAGGCCGAAGGCAGCATCACCAATCCGATTCGGTTCAAGTCCGCGGAGTTGATTCGGCTTCTTAACCGCAGCACGGACGCCGGGAAAAATTACAAGGAGATCAGTGAGTGGCTCGATGTGATGACATCGACTACAATCTTTTCAAATGGTGTTGTCTACAAAGCCGGAGAGAAGCGACATGTCAAAGATCGCTTCCGCGTTTTTGATCGCGCCGTATCAGTAGGGAAGGAGATGGAGGATGGAACAGTCGCCGATGCGAACTACGTGTGGCTCTCATCCTGGCAACTCGAAAACATCAATCAAAAATTTCTTTTGCCGATCGATCTCGACACGTATCGTCAACTGAAGAATCACATCGCCAAAGCCCTCATCCCGCTTTTGCAGATTTGGTTGTTCGCATCGCATAAGGCTGGGAGCTTTGAAAAACGGTACGACGAACTCTGTGAGATTCTGGCTTTGCAAGTTCAGAAACATCCATCACTCATCGTCCGGCAATTTCGTCCGTCGCTTGATGAACTGACCGCGCTCGGCTACTTGGAAAAATGGCGCGTGGAAAAGACGAGCGACCGGAAGGCGTACAAGATCCTCTTTTTTCATGGCCCGAAGTTTCATCGGGATCGACGCAAGAGAGTCGAACAGAAGACCCAGGCGACCGAGCTTATCGCCGAGTCGTCGCCGGTGGAGCAGGTACTGCCGGAACATGGCAGGCTCCGACCGGAGCCGGAAACGCAGTCGCCGATTGTTTCTGCCGACCCGACGCCGGAGCCATTGGTGTCCGCCGCGCCAGCCGGGGAAGGGGATGAGATCGAGTCTAAGTTTGTAGACGAGCTTTCCATCCGCGGCGTCATGCCCTCGGCTGCGATGAAGCTCTTACGGTCGCTCCCCGAAGAGCGGATGAAGGCTGTCCACGACTATATCGACTATTGGGACTCGATCAGGAAAACGAAGGCTGTCGGAGAGGGCTTTTGTTCAAACTCGTCCAGGAGGGGAGTCCTTTGCCCGCGAACTTCGAGACGCGCTACAAGCGCCAAGCCCGCGAAGAATCCGAGGATCATGGCCGGAGAGTGAACCAGGCGAAGAGCGCCATGATTGTCGCTTACAAGGAGTACCGGGCACGTGCCCTCGAAGACAATATCGATATCCGAAAGGAGGAGTTCGAGCGACGAGTTGCCGTACGGAAGGAGCAGTTGGGGGACGAGGGCGCGTTCTGGGAGAAGACCTCTCCTGAACTCACCGACGCTATAGCGCAGAGCCACGTCCGATCCGAGATGGCAAAGGAGCTATCGCTCCTCTCCTTCGAGGAATTCCGTACCCGCGAGCTGCCCCAGATTGGGGAGCGCTTCCAGCTTGACCCCTCCGAGTTTGGAGGGGAATCCATTCCGCCGCAACCGACTGGCTGATCCCAGCTGAATGAAACGACACACCTTCCCGGTGGCATACCAGCGCTTAAAGGACAACCCCAGCTAAGAGCGGTGTCTTTTACCCTTCGTCGCATCTGAAACGGTGGACTGTCGGGTGGGGACGGGGGTGGGGATGTCATATCCCCACTCCTAGAGGTGGCCTAACGGCCAAAAACCGTTACGCTACCGCGTAAAACGTGTGCGCCCCGTTGCTCGGCTAACCGCCGGCTCCCCTCGGTTTTCCACTATTTGTGGCTTCGCTATCGCTTCGGGTCGCCGCCCTGACCGGATCGGACGACCAAATCCGAGGGGAGCCGGCGCTATCGCCCCTCCAGCACGGCCGATTGGCCGGCTTCCGGTGGAGCTAACCGCTCCAGGCAACGGGGCGCTTACGAACCAATACCAAAAGTGCCGCCCTATCGGGCGGCGACGAACCAGAAAACGGCTATAAACCTATGTTTCTGGGCCATTGGCGAAAAAGTCGTAGGCCTGCTCAAGGTCACAGAGTGGATCCGCGAACTTGCGGACGAACTGCCCTCTGGAGTAAAGGCAATAAAGCGACTGTTCACGGTAGAACAATCAGCGCCTATCTCAAGCCTGCCCGTCACCGCTCCTGGACGCCTCGCGATAAGGAAGTGCTCGCTCGTATGCGCGGACTCCTCCTGTGATCCCAACGGGCTTCGCCCGTACATTTCAGGCCGCAAGAAAACGCGCCAACCCTCGCTCAACCCGCGCCCGATCTCTCCCGTATCGTTCACCGCTGGTGCGGATGACCCGCTCGGCAGAATTCTCATTGCCGAGCTTGGGGAAGGGTGGAAAGCTATCTACCAGAAATGGCTCAACCGGTTTCCCGCCCATAAGCGTCCGAACGTACAGCTTGTAATCCGCCAAGTTCTGCAACTCCGAGGCGGGAACGATCACATCAAACATCTGTTCCGTCAGTCGTGGGCCTTCACCGCTCGCCGCGAATTCGCGGACAAGCGCCTTGGCGTCATCGCCGCTCACGCGGAATGAAATGATCGTGGCGCAGTTTCCGAAGACCGCTTCGATGGCTCCGTCGGGGAGCTGTGTGAGAGTCTGCGTTCCAATGGTCAAGCCGAGCTTATATTTTCTGGCTTCAGAAAGAATGGAGGGGAGATCAACTCCATGGGTGAAGTTTTGGACTTCGTCCGCATAGAGGAAGTGTTGCCGGCGCTCTGACTCACGTATGTCTTGGCGGGATAGGGCCGCGAGCGAGAGCTTCGTGACCACCAGGGAGCCGAGCAAAGAAGAAACATCTTCGCCGAGCGCACCCTTGGACAAATCGCACAGCAACACCTTGCCCGAATCCATCGCCCATCGAAAGTCGAAGCTCGATGTTCTCTGGCCGATGACGCTCCGCAAAAGGGGATTGGCGGTGAACTTGGAAACCTTGTTCAAGAGGGGAGCGATGGACTCCTCGCGGAGCCTGTCGTTTTGCGCTTCGTAGAATTGAAAAAAGGTACGCACGGCGGGATCAGTGACGCATTTCACAATCTCTTTCCGATACCGCGGATCAATGAGCAGCTTGGGCAAAGCAGCCAGTGATACGAGCTCTTTCTGTTCCAGGAGGGCATAGACCGTGTGCTCCAAGATGTATTCCGTTCGAGGCCCCCAGTTGTTTGGGTACAGGTTTCGCAGGATTGATATAAGCGAGGAGACAACGAGCGAGCGCTGATCCCTAGCAACGGATTCGAGGACGTTCAGTCCAATGACCCGCGTCCGATCCGCAGGATTGAAATAGATCACGTCGTTGCTCCGAGAACGGGGGATAGACTCAAGCAGGTCGGATATGAGGGAC